>NZ_JAKILD010000001.1 GCF_023283825.1 Shewanella olleyana
GAACTTAATCCAAGGGTTACCAGCAACTTGAGACTGTGTTTCAGAGAACTTAATCCAAGGGTTACCAGCAACTTGAGACTGTGTATCAGAGAACTTAATCCAAGGGTTACCAGCAACTTGAGACTGTGTTTCAGAGAACTTAATCCAAGGGTTACCGGCAACTTGAGATTGTGTATCAGAGAACTTAATCCAAGGGTTACCAGCAACTTGAGACTGTGTTTCAGAGAACTTAATCCAAGGGTTACCAGCAACTTGAGACTGTGTATCAGAGAACTTAATCCAAGGGTTACCGGCAACTTGAGATTGTGTATCAGAGAACTTAATCCAAGGGTTACCAGCAACTTGAGATTGTGTTTCAGAGAACTTAATCCAAGGGTTACCAGCAGTTGTGTTTGATGATGTATTAACATTTACTTCCGTTGTAATATTAGCAGCAGAAGTTGAAGTTAGAAGTGCAGCTATGATAATTCCGTTAATCATTGTATTAATCTCTCAGTTCAGGGTTAATAAAAAAGTTTTTTATTTGACGTCTGAACTGCTAGCTGCACTTGTTGTGCCAATGTTAACTGCTGAGGCGTTTTTCCTCTTGTTTGTCGAAATTTATATTTAGTAGTTTAGTAAAATCATTTTCTGGAACTGGCTTACTGAAAATGTATCCTTGGATTTCTTCACATTTTAATGCTTTTAATATATTGAGTTGAGCATCATCCTCTACGCCTTCTCCAACCACAGACAAGCCCATGTTATGAGCGATAGTGATAATACTATCAACCATCTTAAGATCCCTATCTGACTTGCTGATATCGTCTACAAATGATTTATCTATTTTTAAACAGTGGATAGGGAATCGTTTTAAATAGGATAATGATGAGTAACCGGTACCAAAATCATCAAGCGCAAGGGTTACGCCCATCTTCGCAAGCTGGTTCATTACCTTGATAGCATTTTCTGGATTTTTAATAATGGTGCTTTCAGTTATTTCAAGCTCTAAATGACAAGCAGGTAACTTTGTAAGCTGTAAGACGCTGGAGATACGTTGTTGTAAATCTGGAAGGGCAAACTGTCTAGATGATAAGTTAATCGCAACACGACCGTTAAAGATGCCTTGTTCACGCCATTTCTGCGCAGCAAAGCAAGCCTTTCGTAAAACTAAATCGCCGATTTCAACAATAAGGCCATTTTCTTCTGCCAAAGGAATAAATTCATTTGGACCGATAATACCATGATCTGGATGGACTAATCTTACCAAAGCTTCCATGCCAACGAGGTTATCCTCTTTTAAATCCACTTTAGGTTGATAGTAAACTTCAAATAAATCTTCTTTTAAACCTTCTCGGATTAAATTTTCAATCTCAAGTTGGCGTAGTGCATTTTGATTTAAGGATTCTGAATAGAATTGATAGCGATTTCCGCCACCAGCCTTAGCGTGATACATAGCAATGTCAGCTTTACGCAGTAAGGCCTGTTCGTTTTGCTCATCTTCAGGATAAAGTACGATACCGATACTGAGGCCAACAACTAAAGATTCGTTGTCGATTTTAAATTCTTCTTTCAGTGCATCGATTATTCGTGAGGCAATTGCCGCACATGAACCGATATCAGGGTTTTGATCAACTAAAATAGCAAATTCATCACCACCTAAACGATATAGGCTGACATGTTTAGGGACATTGTTTTGAATGCGTTTGGCAACATCGACTAATAACTCATCGCCTATTTGATGACCTAGAGAGTCATTGATACGTTTAAAATTATCTAAATCTAAAACCATCAAAGTATGATGAATATCTTTTTTGACTAGATTATTAAGTGTTACTTGCAAACTTGAGCGGTTGGGTAAACCGGTTAAAATATCGCTGTTGGTGAGCTTTCTAAGCTCTTCTTCTTGTTGCTTACGACGTGTGATATCGGAGAATACTCCAACGTAATGGGTGGTTTCACCTTGTTGGTTATATATCGCATCAACTGTTAGCTCCATTAAGAAGTGACTGCCATCACCTTTGTTGGCTTCAAGTTCATTGCTCCAACACCCTTGTTGGGACAATGAAGCATGAATTTGATTTGAGTAGGATTCAGGGTATCGCCCAAAGGAAAATAATTGACCAATAAATTCTTCTCGTGACTGGCTGGTTAATTCACAGCAAGCATCATTCACTTCAACAAAGCGGTACTTTTCATCAAGAATAAACATACCTTCTGATATGTTTTCAATTGCGCGCTCAAATAAACGTAGCTGTTCTTCAGTTTGCTTGAGGTTATTAATATTTTTAATAGTACCTGTCATACGCACAGGGTTTTCTTTGTCATCCCTTTCTACAATTTTGGCTCTATCCAGGATCCACATCCAAAGGTCTTCACGACTCTTAACTCGGTAGGCGACTTCGAAATGATCTGTTAACCCCTTAAAGTGGTCATTAAGTGCAGTCTTGACTCGATTTTGATCTAAAGGGTGGATATTACTTTCTTCACCAGGTTTTCCTGAACGCTGACCATCTTGTGGAAATTCAAGGGTCCCCCAAATATTTGAACGGTATATTTCTCCAGTTTCAATATCCCAATCCCACATTTCATCGCCACTTCCCCAAAGTGATAACTTTAATCTCTCCTCACTTAGGGCAATTTGTTTTTGAGTAAGTCTACGACGCAGTAGAATTTTTATAATAATGAAAAGCAAAATGAAGGAAATTAATGTATATGTAAGCTTAGCTTCAAAAGAATAATACCAAGGAGGAGTAATAGTTATTTGAATTGACTTAGTTTCACCCTGTCTATTTGATAGATTATTTACTGCATATACTTGAAAGTTGTAAGTTCCAGATGATAAATTAGTGTATGTAGCAGAATTTATATCTTTTGAAGGTAGCCAGTTATCATCTAAACCATCCATTTTGTAGTAGAAAGTAAAGTCTTCAAGTGACTTTCCTGGAGAGATAAAAGAAAAAGTAAAAGGGTATTCAGAAAACTTCAAAGTAATATTATCTTGTATGTTTATTGGTTTTTGTAAAATACCATTTCCTACTTCTGCTGATACATTAAATAATTGAAAATCAACTAGTGCTACATTGCTTGATGCTATGCTAACTGTTTCTTGATATATTTCAGAAGGATTTATGATGCTAATTCCGTCAGCTCCACTGAATAATGTGTTCTCACCTACAATAATGGAGCCTTGGGAGTTGTAATCACTTTGTGCTCCATGTCTTGTAGTTATGGTAATGTTTTTTCCACTGACTTTATTGGTAATATTTACTTCATTCGCTGATGATGAAACAATAAAATTATTGAGATTTTCAATAGAATAAATAAGTTTATTGTTTTTAAATACCTCAGTTAAAGATAAGTCAGAAGTAGAGAGACTCAAGAGAGAATTTCGAGTTCCAAAAATTAAAGTATCACCATCCAAGTCAAGGCTTGTAACCATACTCTTATCATAAACTTTGATTGGGGTTTGTTTTCTAACTTTGAATAACCCACCTTGTGAGGCAATCCAAAAAGTCCCATTCTTTTCCGCTATATCAAAAATGGGATAGCGTTCACCAGTCTCAACTACTCTAGTTTGTATACCTTCCTTATTATAGATGTATATTTTCCCATCAATGGTTGAAGCAAATAATTCATTATTCTCTATACTACTAGTGATAAAAGTATATTGGTTTTCTGAAACTTTTACTTCTTCATTGTTTAACAGGTTTACTTTGTATAATCCATTAATACTTCCAATATATAAATCATTGTTTAATATGGTTATTGATTTTGGCCCTAAAGAATTGGACAAGTTTATAGAATTGATATGGTTTAACTTTTTGTCTAATACTTTTATTTCAGAGGAGTCGACGGCAATAAAAAAGTTTGAATCATTTTCAACTATTGACCAAATATTATCAGTTACTAGCTTTGAACTTTTTATTAGATTTCGGTTTCTATCAACTTTTATAAGGCCAAGGTTAACATCAGCAATAAAAGTAGTGGATTTTGTCTCCTTTATTAAGGGCCTTTTTATTGACCCTTCTATAGGTATGAATCCTATATTTATAATTTTTTTATTATGTGTGATTTTTACAATGTTTGAACCAACAATAGAAGTTATTTCATTTCCATTTTTAGACTTTTCTAAATATGTAAGCTGTAAATTAGAAAACATTTGCTTTTTATTATTTTTATAGCTGTATACACCTGTAGGAGTTGAGACCACTAATTCATCCATCAAATCAGTTATATCATTAGAGTTGACTTCTATAACAGATAATTCGCTGTTAATTAGTTTAAAAACATTCCCATCATAATTCCGTATGTAAATAGTGTTTTCTATTTCTACAACCCTTTTTACCTCTTGTAAAACTTCACTTTCAAATCCCCAAATAACTCTTGTTAATTCATCATTTAAAATTAAAATTTTATTATTAAAACCAACTACAACGCCTTGTGATATTCTTGATATATGCCAGATAGGAGAAGTTATTTGTTTTCCTTCTATAATTATTGGCTCAAAAACCTCAGAATTTTTGTCGAAAATAGCTAAACCTTTATCTGTGCCAACAACTAGTTGTTCGTGACTGTCAATAAATAATGTTTTGATAAATGAACTGGGTAAATTTGAAGTGCTATCTTCTGCATAAAAATGTCTAAAACTTTTTCCATCAAAACGGTTTAAGCCGTTAACAGTTCCTAACCATACATAGCCTTCACTATCTTCTACAATGCTAGTGATTGTCGACTGAGAAAGTCCATCGTCTACATTGTAATTTTCGGTATTAAGCAGTAATTCATAATTTTCAGCAGAATCAGCAAAAGCGAAACCCGTTAAAGCATGGGCTAGGAGAAATGTACAAATCAAGAACCGACTTATCATCTGCATAAAAAGTATACTTTTATCTTCTGTAATCTAGAATTATTCAAGGTAATACTCCACTTTTTCAGAAAGTTAATACTTTGTCAAAAATTGGTAAGAATAAAAATAATATAATTAAATTCTCTGTATTAATTTTAAACAAACAATAGCTTGCAATGATTAAAAATCGAACTTAATCATCTTTGATAGTCGAAATTAGTAGCTTTTTACACTGTAAAAATCGTTATCGATGATAGTTTTATAAAATCTGTAAATGTTTTTTAACGTCATCATTTTTTCTTAGAATTCAAATTTATCCGCATTTTGTTTAAAGCCTTTTAAGTCAGTAATGACATGCGCGGTAGGCATTGGCTCTAATTGGTTATGTTGCTCTCCAGCATTAAACATCACTAATCGGTCACTGTGTTTACTGCGCATATTGCTGACAATAAATTTAATAAGGTCGGCACGAGTAAATTGTTTGATTTCTTCAACGACTCTTTCACGCTGTTTGAAATCATAATCTCGGTTGCCAAGACAAACCCAATAGCGCTGGCTTCGGCTCTTAAGGTTGGCGTCTTTTTCTAAAATTTGATTTATTAAGCCAAGTTTGGTCGCTTCCCATTGTTCTTTAGTGATTTGCATGACGGCATAATTAAAGTCAGCAATAAACTCATCAATGGCTTCGAGTAACTTGCGAGGTCCGGTGGTTGGTGATTGTATGTAGAAAATCATCCCTGGGTGGCGATTGAGTGGCAGATATCCCGTTCCGACCATATAACCAAGCTGTTTTTCTGTCCTTAGCTCATGGAAAAAAGTAGACGACATTGTGTGGTTTAGCAAGCTAAATAGGCCAACAGTATGAGCTGTTGTTTGATTTGATTGATAATAAACGATGATTGCACTGTCTTGATGTTCAACTGATAGTTCACGCATTAGCGTGCCTCTGCTGGTGAGGTTAATCAACTCTCGGCTTGATTCTGCACTCGGTTTGGTGACAAGAGATAATACCAATTTTAATCGCTTCGCAAGCTGCTGAGTTTCACTGACAAGCCAATCACCGTACACTAATCCTTCTACATATATTTTCTCGTAAAAGGCGCTCACGTGATTATGTAGTTCATCTAAAGTGACATCCTCTAGCATTTCTGCCATTTTGGCTGGCTCATAAGAACGTTTTTGAAGTGTAACTGTTAAGCTGGTAAATAATTGTGCGATAGGTTTTGCTTGAGCGACGTTTGTCCAGCTTCTGAGTAATTGCTTTTTAATCAGTTTAAAGCGTTCTTGGGTAAAGTTTCTTTCACGCGCTTTTTCAATCACTAAAGCAAGTAAGGTTTCTTGGTTACCGGTAAATCCCGTTAAATGCAGAGTGATCCCACCTTGATGGGGATATATATTGTAATTAAGTCCAGCCACTTCCGCTTGATAAGTCGATTCAGTTAAGTAATCTAAAAGCATTTCGACATATAAACGAGTTAACGCTGCATGCTTCGGCGTTGGGCTGGCATTTTCAGAATCCAGTGACAGATATAAATGACCCTTTGGGACATTAAACTCATCATCTTTACGATGCCAAATGCGATAACCTTCATCTTCTGCAACCACAATCGGTACGTCGCTTTTACTTGGCTCTATTCGTGACTTAGGATTATTGACAATAAAAGGGTTTTTAGTGGGAAGCGCTAATTCCTTTCTCGGTTTCGCTTGTAACCAATGCTCAATTTTATCCGCTGGGATAGCTTCGGTTGAGTAAGGTGTAAAATACCATTTAGCTTGCTGGTTAGTACTGACTTCTCTTGAAACGAGCTGAGTACGCATATTAGTAGGTGATAACAAGTCTAATAAGCTTAATGATTCTTTAGCATCTAAGCCGTCCATTCGATAATCACCAAACACTATGTCTTCAACTTTATAGTGCTGCATATTAATACTGAGGTGACTGGCTAAATCGAGGATCTTGATTTGTTCTTGGAATTTAAATGCGGTGGTTAATAAGCTTGAACGCTCATCATAACGCCAAGACTCAATGCCTGATTCGCGGATCAATTGAATATATTCAAATGTACATTCAATAATCGTATCGAGTTGCTGCAGGCCTTTTTCAGTTAGCTGAATACTAATACTGTAGTCTTTAAAGTTGTAGCCGTTAACACCGCCTCCAGCTGACAGATTATTTGCAAAACCTTGCTCTTTTAAGTAGGACAGTAAACTGCCAGGGCTTTCATTGCCTAATAAATGACTAATAAAAGTCAGCGGTTTACGTTGATAAAAAGGCTCGATAGATGGAAGAGCAAAACTAATATTTAATCTTTTTTGGTCTTTTACTGGCGAAATATTAATGTGCTTAAGTTTCGCGTCTTCATTAAGGTAGGGGGTATCAGGGTAACTTGATTGTGCCTTTCTATTTTGTACTCCACTAAAAAAGTGCTGGGCTAATTTAGCTTGTTCATCCAAGGAAAGCGGTGACACTACACACAGAGTCATAATATTTGCGCTATATTTTGACTGATAAAACTCAACTAACTCTTGCCTAATATCCGCCTCATCACCTGCAAGCGTTTGTAAATTACCTACCGAAAATTTACTGAAAGGGTGCGCAGGGTTCACAGACTCTTTTTGGACTTGATATACCCGTCGTATATCATCTTTTAGCTTTAGGCTATATTCTGAATCAATAGCGTGCCTTTCTCTATCAACCAGCTCTAAATCGAACTTCGGTGCGATAAAAAATTGGCTGAACCTGTCTAAAGACTCTTCGAAATGTTCTGCATCAATACTGTAAAAAAAGTTTGTTTGTTCAGTGCCTGTCCATGCATTGTTTGAACCACCATGTTGATTGATGAATTGGTGATATTCGCCTGAATCAGGAAACTTTTCTGTGCCTAAAAACAGCATATGTTCTAAAAAGTGTGCCATACCTGGACGAGATGTTGGGTCGTCAAAATGGCCAACAGACACTGTCATTGACGCAGCCGCCTGAGTCGCTGTTTTATCTTTAACGAGTAAGACCCGTAATGCGTTATCAAGCACAATATGTCGGTATTGGCGATGGTCATTTGGGCTGGTAACAATAGTATTTTGTGTGTTTAGTGCTGTGTCTGGTTTTATGGTCAAGATAATGCTCCAGATAAGAAGGCTTGTTATATATTGTTCTCGTTGGCGACTTTTAGCAAATATCTAATGAAAATATCGACTAAAGACTAATTAATTTTAGTTGATTGTTACTTTGTAGATGGGATATTTAAGGCTACAATTGGAAAACAAACACAATAATAAATGAGTAGCGATAATGAGCAGCAATAGAAGTATGCAGCTATTTTTGATGCGACATGGTGAAGCAGGCTTTGATGCACCATCGGATAGAGAAAGAATGCTATCGCAATTAGGGCGCACTCAGTCTAACGCAATGGCGAACTGGCTGACAGAAAAGGTCAGTAGTGTCGACTTAGTGATTGTGAGCCCTTATTTAAGAGCACAACAAACGTGGCAAGAAGTGGCTAAACACCTGCCAGAGCCAAGTAAATGGTTAGTATTAGATGATATTACTCCGTCTGGAAGCCCGCAAATTGCAGTTGATGCCATTTTGGCATATGCCGAACATTATCAAGCACGTAAAGTGCTAGTGATTGCTCACATGCCAATTCTTGGTTATATGGTCAGTGAGTTAGTAGCAGGAATGGAGCCGCCTATTTTTGCGACATCAGCAATTGCATCCATTGAGCGAAATGAACATGGTGGGCATTTTGATTTAATGCAAACTCCAGCTCAAATGAGTGCTTAAATCTGATTTAGCACTTTTCATGACAACATGAGCTTTATTGGTTGATAACGTTATTAGTAGATGAGTTTATTAGATAGCGAAGTGCTTAGATGTTGAAACAACTAAGCACTCATTTGTGAGTCTCTACTAAAGTAAATTGCTGAGATTTCCTACTATGAGATCTCTTACTAGTAGCTAGTAGCGATTTGCTAAAGTTATCTAGTCAAAGTGCTGTCTTTAATTATCTGCGGTGAGCGTGTTCGCCAATATCAATGAGTATTAATAATGCAGCATCAGCGCCCCATTCTTTAGGAGCATGGTGAAACGCTTTAACCTTTGGGTGTTGAGCCAGCCACATGGGTAGTTGTTGCTTTAATATCCCAGAACCATAGCCATGCATTACACAACAGCAAAGAATATGTTGCTTAACGCATGCCTGCAGCAAAGCGGCTAATTCAAGTTTAGCTTCGGCTTGGCGCATACCATGTAAATCAAGCAATAAGTCAGGTTGATAATCTCCACGACGTAATCGCTTCAATTCAATTTTTTCTACGCCTTCGTTTAACCAGCGCATTGGCCCTTCAACAGGTAAAATTGGCTGATAGTTATCCGAAAAATAGCTATCAGCATAAACCTGCTGTTCTTTTACTTCGACTTGTTGTTTGGATTTGACCGACTGCTTAAAGTGGTGTTTATCTTGATTTAGTGGTTTAACGCCGCCAAATTGCTCTGAAAACAACGCAAAGTCAGGATTATTTTCTTTATTCATGGCGCTATTGTATTGAATTCTAGGTCATCTTAATAGACTTCAGTTACAATGGTCAGGAACAATTTTTCAGGAGTTATGTTTTGGATAAAATCTTTGTAGATGAAGCTGTCACCGAATTAAGAACCGTTGGCGATATGTTGCGTTGGGCTGTGAGCCGTTTTAACGATGCTAACATTTATTATGGGCACGGCACTGATAACGCTTGGGATGAAGCTATTTCTTTGGTTTTCCATGCTTTACATCTTCCTGAAGAAATCGGTCAGCAAGTAGTTAACTCTAATCTGACTAGCAGTGAAAAACACAAAATTGTTGAATTAATTATTCGCCGCGTACGTGAGCGTTTGCCGGTTCCTTATTTGACCAATAAAGCGCGATTTGCAGATTTAGAGTTTTATGTCGATGAACGTGTACTTGTGCCACGCTCACCTATTGCTGAAATGATCAATAATGGTTTCAGCCCGTGGTTGTATAACAAACCAGTCTCTCGTGTAATGGATTTATGTACAGGCAGTGGTTGTATTGCTATTGCATGTGCTTATGCCTTTGAAGATGCGGAAGTTGATGCTTTAGATATTAGCGAAGATGCTTTAGAAGTGGCGCAAATCAACATCGAGTCTTTGAATGTACTGGACCGTGTTTTCCCAATTCAATCAGATATTTTCTCAGCTATTGAGAAAGGACCACATTACGATTTGATCGTATCGAACCCGCCATACGTAGATGAAGAAGACATTGGCGATATGCCAGATGAATATCATCATGAACCAGCCATAGGTTTAGCATCTGGTCGCGACGGTTTAGATTTAACCAAGCGTATTCTTGCCAATGCTGCAGATTACCTGACTCCAGACGGCTTGTTAGTCGTGGAAGTGGGCAACTCTATGGTGCACTTAAACGAGCAGTTCCCAGATGTTCCGTTCACTTGGGTAGAGTTTGAACATGGCGGTGACGGTGTGTTTGTACTTACTTATGATCAGCTAGTTGAAAATGAATCACTTTTCGCCATCTATAAAGATAGTGAATAATAACGATTAGAAAATATATCACCTTGAGGTAATGAGATAGCATGTCGGGAAATAGCATAGGTCAGAATTTTGTCGTAACGACTTTCGGTGAAAGTCACGGTGTTGCATTAGGTTGTATTATTGATGGTTGCCCACCAGGTCTTGAGCTGACGGTTGAAGACATGCAACACGATTTAGACCGCCGCCGTCCAGGCACTTCTCGTTACACTACTGCGCGTCGTGAGCCTGATGAGGTGCGTATTTTATCGGGTGTTTTCGAAGATAAAACAACCGGTACATCCATTGGTTTATTAATTGAAAACACCGATCAACGCAGTCAAGATTATTCAAACATCAAAGACTTATTCCGCCCAGGTCATGCAGATTACACCTATCAGCAAAAATATGGTCTACGTGATTACCGTGGTGGTGGCCGCTCTTCAGCCCGTGAAACCGCGATGCGCGTAGCAGCTGGCGCGGTTGCTAAAAAATACCTAAAACAAGTTCATGGGATCGACATAAACGGTTACATGTCTCAACTTGGCCCTATCTGCGCCGAATCAGTTGACTTAAATGAAGTAGAGCAAAATGCTTTCTTCTTTCCTGATGCCTCTAAATTAGAGCAACTTGATGAGTACATGCGTGATTTAAAAAAATCAGGCGACTCTGTCGGGGCTAAAATTACTGTTGCTGCAACAGGGGTTCCTGTTGGCTTAGGTGAACCGGTATTTGACCGACTTGATGCAGATATTGCTCATGCCTTAATGGGTATCAATGCCGTTAAAGGTGTTGAAATCGGCGATGGATTTGGCGTTGTAACGCAAAAAGGCTCAGAAGGGCGCGATTTAATGTCTCCAGCTGGCTTTGAGTCAAATCATGCTGGCGGCGTTTTAGGTGGTATTTCTTCTGGTCAACCTATTGTTGCTCATATTGCGCTTAAACCGACATCAAGTATTTCAGTGCCAGGACAAAGCATGACGGCACAAGGCACGACTGCTGATGTGGTGACTAAAGGTCGTCATGACCCTTGTGTCGGCATTCGAGCAGTACCTATTGCTGAAGCGATGTTAGCGATTGTTCTTATGGATCACTTGCTTCGTCATCGCGCTCAAAATCAGGATGTGGTTTCCCAAACCCCTGTTATCGGTATGAAATAAATGCCTAATGCGTCATCTGCTGAGCCCAACGTTCGTTGGCTCAGCGCTTGTTACTTTTTCTTTTTTTCAATTCTTGGCTTAATGGTTCCATATCTCGGTGTCTTTTTTGATAACCGAGGCTTTAATGCACAAGAAATTGGTTTTCTCATGGCAATTCTCATGGGAACCCGCATTATCGCTCCCAATGTTTGGGCCATGGTCGCTGACAGAACAGGCATGCGTTCTGAGCTGGTTAAATTTGGCTCAGCTGCTGCAGCGATAACCTATATCAGCTTTTTCTTTGATGGCAACTTAACCTACCTTGCGTTAAGTCTGATGGTTTATACCTTTTTCTGGAATGCGATTCTTGCTCAGCTCGAAGTGATTACATTAGAAAGTTTAGGTGATGAGTCACATCGTTACGGTGCTATAAGAAGTTGGGGCAGTGTTGGTTATATCTGTTTAGTGATTGCAGCGGGTTTTGCTATTAGCGAGTACGGCGCTGAAATTGTTCCCTCTATTGGCATGGTGCTGTTTATTGGCATGTTCTTATGCGCATTAGCTTTACCTAATAATAGAGCCTCACTCGGTGATGCTAGTACTAGACCACCTTTAACCTTAACATCGCCTATTATTTGGTTTTTAATCTCAGCGATATTATTGCAAATGAGTGTTGGCCCTTTTTATGGCTTCTTCGTTTTATACCTAAAGCAAGCTGGCTATTCGGAAGGGGTCGCAGGTTTATTTGTGGCTTTTGGTGTGGTTGTTGAAATTTTAATGTTTATGCTAGCGCCAAAACTATTAGGTCGCTTTGGCGTAAAATTGTTACTGATAGTCAGCATTGCGTTCACAGTATTAAGGTGGGTGTTATTAGCTTATGGGGTCGATAATATCTTCCTATTATCTGTCAGTCAGGCGTTGCATGCATTCACGTTCGGACTCACACATGCTGCATCGATTCAGTTTATTCATCGTAACTTTGATATTGCCCATCGCAGCAAAGGCCAAGCATTATATGCCAGCTTAAGCTTTGGTTTGGGTGGCGCAATTGGTATATGGATAAGCGGAAACATCTGGGGGGATGGTTCAGGCTCTAGTCAGACTTGGTTATTTGCCTCCTTTTGTGCCTTATTATCATTATTAGCTGCAGTGGTGATAAAAGAGCCAAAAGCTCTTAGTAAGCGTGCTGGCTAATTTTTAGATTGAGATTTGAATATCAAAGTAGACAAATAGAGGATTGATAGCAGTGAAGCGTTTTCGATTAGGTTTGATCATTAATCCACTAGCTGGACTAGGCGGCAGTGTAGGACTCAAAGGCTCTGACAATGTGGCTCAAATGGCCATAGAAAAAGGCGCAGAGCCAAAAGCGGGCTTAAGAATGCAGCAAGCGTTAGCTGTAATTGAGCCGTTTAAAGATCAAATAGATATCATTACTGCATCTGGTGATATGGGGCAAAACCTCGCCACTGAAATGGGATTCAGCGTTACCTGTGTTCACTCTTATCAAGCGAACGACGCGACTCAGCATTCTACTGGCTCTACTGATTCCACTCATTCCAAGATTACAGAGCAATCATCCACAGCTCATGATACACAGCAGACTGTGAAAGCACTCATGAATGAATCTTTAGATTTATTATTATTTGCAGGCGGAGATGGTACTGCCCGTGATATTTACGCAGTGGTCGATGACTCATTACCTGCACAGTTGCCAGTGCTGGGTGTGCCAGCTGGAGTCAAAATTCATTCGGGAGTTTATGCAATAACTCCTCATGCTGCCGGCGTTGTGGTTAGTATGTTGCTCAAACGAGAGTTAGTGAGCTTAATGACAGCAGATGTCATGGACATTGACGAGCAAGCGTTCAGGCAAGGCACAGTCAGAGCAAAACGCTTTGGTGAAATGTTAGTGCCAGCTGAGCCGCGTTATATTCAAGCAGTTAAAATGGGCGGTAAAGAGGTTGATGAATTAGTGTTGACCGACATAGCTGCGGATGTCATCAATCAAATGGAAGATGAGTTATATATTATCGGCAGTGGTTCAACGGTTGCTGCTGTGATGGAAGAATTACACCTTGATAATACCTTACTCGGTGTCGATGTGATTAAAGACCAAGAGGTCATTGCAGCAGATGTGACAGCAAATCAATTGCTCACATTGACTGCAGATAAGCCAACAAAATTAGTGATTACCTTAATAGGCGGGCAGGGACATATTCTTGGTCGTGGAAATCAGCAGCTATCGCCAGAGCTGATTAAAAGAGTCGGAAAAGATAATATTATTATCCTAGCGACAAAAACAAAGCTAAAAGCACTTGAAGGCAGGCCATTAATTGTGGATAGTGGCGACCCTGAATTAGATAGTGCGCTTACTGGTTATTATAAAATTACCACTGGATACCACGATTACGTGATGTACCAAGTTGCCAACCCAGATTTATCGGAGAGTTAAACCATGTTAGAGAAGTATGATGCAGCGTTAGAAGGTTGGATTGAACATACTGTTGCCAATGGGGATGATGACGCGCTATTTGCTAGCGGTTACTTACAAGGCCATATTGCAGTGGTTTTTTCTCAGCTTGAGCAAGAACAACTTAGTGGTATTGACGCTTTAGATGAAAAAATGGTTGATTGTTTGGCGCTGGCTAATGATGAATTAGAGTCTGCTGACTTTGCTTTAGTACAATCCGCTTGGCAACAGCTACGTAAAATTATCAGTGAGATTCAATAAGCAAAGTTAATCATTGAACTGCTGCCAGTGTTTAAATAAGTGTTCAAATAGCGTTAGAAAGAAATGTAAAATGACTGAATTAAGTAATAACTCTTCTCAGCAAGCAACAAGTAACAGTGCATCGATAGGGCTTGTTAACCCTAAAACGCCGGTGAATGTAGGCGGTATCATGCGCGCCGCAGGTTGCTATCAAGCACAATCTGTATTTTATACGGGCAATCGATACGAGTTAGCTGCACGTTCTGGTGAAGCACAATATGATGTTGATACTAAAAATGCCGCTAAAACGATTCCGCTAACAAGGGTTGAATCACTGCTTGAGCAAGTACCTGAAGGCGCTAAAATTGTTTGTGTCGACTTAGTTGTGGGTGCTACGCCCTTGCCGTTATTTGAACACCCAGCAGATGCGTTTTATATCTTTGGTCCTGAAGATGGCACCATTCCGCAGCAAATCATTGATGCTGCAGACGAGGTGGTTTATGTGCCAACGGTGGGATGTATGAATTTAGCCGCTTCAGTCAATGTTTTGTTATATGACCGTTTATCGAAAAGTACTCAAATAGCGGCTGATGATGAATTAATCCGTGAAAGTCGAGACAATAATAATCGCACCAAAGTCAAAACTTGGCTTAAGTAAACGATTAC
Source organism: Shewanella olleyana (assembly GCF_023283825.1). GTDB lineage: Bacteria > Pseudomonadota > Gammaproteobacteria > Enterobacterales > Shewanellaceae > Shewanella > Shewanella olleyana. Next base: position 14,871 of record NZ_JAKILD010000001.1, read on the forward strand.
TCACTTCTCATATTTAGTTAAAAATTGGTCAAGTAATACTTGGCCATTTTTTTGTGCTAACTCAGCTTGTAAGCATTGATATATTGCCGTTTCGTGGTCAGCGATTAAATCAAATATTACTTGGTTTTCTGTGCAGTCATCTGCCCATTGACGATATTCGATTTCATAAGGTTCAACCCATTTCACTAATGTTTGTAGTAATTCATGCCATTCAAGTTTCATCCACTTTTGCGCATCACCATTGCCTTTCTGGGTCATTTGTTCTACAGGATAACTAAAGCGTTCAGATTGTTTTAACAGGTGCGATAATAAGTGTTCTCCTGTTAAGGTTTCTACTTGTACTAGCTTTTGCCACAATGAATGACGCTGCTTATCCTCCTCAATATTCATTAGCAGAGTAAAAAAGGCGATGCCGTACAACTCGCCTAAATAAGCTTGGTGGATCCTTTGGTTCATAACGCTTCCTATAGCAACTTCAGAATATTGAGGTTAAAGGAGTCTTTATCGTTTACTGACTAAACCCCTCAAAACTCCTTAAAAAAACTGGAAAATTAAACCATCAAGGATTTACCTTTGAGTAATTTCCTTAACCACATACGGTTAGGGTTTAGCATCGCGAACATGTCGTAACTTATCGGTGATGTTTGCTCGCATAGTATTGAGGCCAGAGCTTCAGCAGCCAAAGGCCCTGAACTTAACCCTCTAGAACCTAGGCCGCCCAACACATATAAGCCCTGGTATGACGGGGCAGTTCTATGGCGCCAAAATTTTCTGCTCGCCACAGTCAGTTGGTGTTCGGCTAACGGCTCTGTATTGTACTGCTCAAAAATAGCATCGATATTTGGCGCTAATCCCATCATAGGACAGTGATCTCGAGTTACCATACGAACGCCAACTCTAGCGTTTGCATCAGAGACATCAACATCATTGACCCAATCTCTATCGGGAAAGCTATGATGCATTTTTTGCGCGTTCTCGAGTTGTTCATTTGGACAATACTCAAGACTATCTGGGGATTTGACATAACTTGCGCCGACACAGTGATGCTGTTGATTCTCAGGTGTCAGGTAACCGTGAGCGCAAATGACAGTATTCAAATCAGCCAACTTTCCTTTTGATGGGATATGACTTACTTGACCACGAAACCCAGTCACTTGCAGTGAGCTAGTTTGCGTAAATTCAGTTAATTGAGCACCGGATGCGACCACCACTGTTTGATGAGTAAATTGCTGCTTGGTTAATTCACCTTGCCCACTAGTGGTTAACTGCCAAAAAGAACTTGGCTGTTTTTTAGTGGGCTCCTCACCTTTGCTTAACTCAAGCTGAGTTAGTGCAGAAACTTGATGATTAAGCTTTACGATAACCTTGTTGCCTTTGCTTGTAGCAATTGTTTGGGCTTGTTTAATGGCGGCGTTGGCGAATTCATGGGGGCAGATCCAGCCAGCTAACGGATAGAAAAATGCGGCTTTATCAATCTGAATATTGGCTAATGTATTCGCTTCATCAGGTTTGACTGGGTAGGCGACTTCGCTGGGCCAATGTTGACCATGAATGATTTTATTTAATCTTGCGTCGCTGCGGTCATCAAAGCCAGTTTGCAAAACTCCACAAAACTGATGGCCAACATGGTGCCCCGCGTCGGTGAGCTCTTGTAAACGGCGACGACTATATAAAAATGCTTGCTGAAAATATTGGCTCATCAAGTTGTTATCTGGAGTCAGCAAAGGGTAAATTGCCCCTTGTTTATTACCTGAAGCGCCATCTGCTATGTGCTCATCTTTACAATAAATAGTGACACTTTTACCTTTCTCAGCAAGTGACAAGGCAAGGTGAGCAGCTGCAATACCGCCGCCAATAACTGCAACTGAGCTGGTGGGAGCATCATTGATATGAGTACTAGCACTAGCACTATCTCTCTCACTATGACTAGCATCGCCACTCATATCAGTTTTAATTTCAGTATTAGGTAAACAGTAGGCATATTCACTTAATAAAGATTGGCGCAGCGCATTACGTTCACACAAGGCAATGTCATCGGGGGCCTGATTTAAATCAATGAAGCTTGTGCTTAAATCGCCTTTAACTCCTTTAGCGCCTTGAGCTGATGTAAGTTTAAAACCAGTAAGCCTGGCAAAATTCGATAGCTTGGTGGGGTGTTCAAGTTCACTAAAAGCATAAATCGCAGCATTATCTTGGCTAATTCTGCCCATCTGCCAACAGAGTTTTTCTGTTAGGTGTTGATCTAAATACTCAGGATTTGTCGTATGAGGTAAGCAATGCCAAAAGTTGATTAGAGATTGCTGGCTAAAAGGGATACCTTGAACAGTTTTGAGCATATCACCAAAGTGAAGATCAATAATAAATTGACCTTGGCTGAAACTAAGTCGTTGGCAGCCTGCAATATTGGCAATACAAGATGCTTTTAATTGCTGAGCAAAAGTATACCAAGGATGCTTTGGGGCATTTATTTCACTATTAGCATTTTCAATTAATTGGAATAGTTCTTCAGCATTTAGACTATGGGCATCAAATACACTTAAATGAATCGATTGATTAAATCGTTGAGATAATTGCCACAGCAGCATGATTTCCATGCCAATCCCAAGACCGATTTGACCAATGCATAAGGTTTTGTGAGAGTTTGGCGTATCTAACAAGACAGTTTCATAATAATGCCTTATGCTTGCTGCATAATCAGGGGTTTGACAGTAACTACTTGGAAAATTAGTCGATATTGTTGCACAATCTCGGGTAACTATAGGGAAGTCAGTGGTTAATTTGGTCAAAGCTCATACTCAAAATTGGTTCTATTGAGATTATTTTACCTATGTTTGTTGAAAGCTGACCACTTTATTCGTCTAAAGCGGATATCATTGCGGCAGCAAAATTAGGTACTGACACGTACAAAATGGATAGCAAAAAATGAAAAGAGTCGTAATAACAGGTTTAGGTGTTGTTTCAAGCATCGGTAATAACAAGCAAGAAGTGACAGATTCACTCAAAGCTGGACGTAGTGGTATTACCCATTCTGACCAATTCGAAGAAATGAAATTACGCAGCCATGTGTGGGGCGAGATTAAATTAAATCCAGCAGATCACATTGATCGTAAAGCGCTACGTTTTATGGGCGATGCTGCCGCTTATGCATACATTGCTATGCAAGAAGCTATCAGCGATGCAAACTTAACTGAAGAGCAATATTCTCACCATCGTGTGGGTTTAGTTGTAGGCACAGGTGGTGCATCTTCTAAAAACCAAGTTGAAGCAGCTGATAAGCTACGTGAAAAAGGCGTTAAACGTGTAGGTCCATACATTGTACCTCGCATCATGGCCAGCACGGCAAGTGCATGTTTAGCTACGCCATTCAAAATTAAAGGTATGAACTATTCAATTAGTTCAGCTTGTGCAACCTCTGCTCACTGTATTGGCCATGCGGCTGAACTTATCCAAATGGGTAAGCAAGATATGGTATTTGCTGGTGGTGCTGAAGAATTAGATTGGACCCTCACCATGGGCTTTGATGCAATGGGCGCACTATCAACTAAGTACAATGAAACACCTGAAAAGGCTTCTCGTACTTATGATGCTGATCGTGATGGCTTTGTTATCTCTGGCGGCGGCGGAATCGTTGTAGTTGAAGAGTTAGAGCATGCATTAGCGCGTGGTGCAAAGATTTACGCCGAAATTATCGGTTACGGTGCATCTTCTGACGGTTACGATATGGTTGCTCCATCAGGAGAAGGTGCTGTGCGTTGTATGCAAATGGCGCTGGCTGACGTTGATACACCAATTGATTATGTTAACACTCACGGTACATCAACACCTGTGGGTGATGTTCGTGAACTGGAAGCGTTACATGAAGTATTCCAAGACAATATCCCGCCAGTGGCTTCTACTAAGTCAATGACAGGTCATGCTTTGGGCGCTGCCGGTGTTCATGAAGCGATTTACAGCATGATCATGATGGAAAGCAGCTTTATTGCGCCAAGTATCAATATCGATACGCCGGATGAAAAAGCGGCTGGTATTCCTCTAGTGACTGAATACCGTGATGCTGAATTGACCACAGTAATGAGTAACAGCTTTGGATTTGGTGGCACTAACGCAACGTTAGTGATGCGCAAATTTAAATAGTCATCATTTTTGAATGACAGCTTTTCTTAAAGCTAAAAGCTCAACTTGATTAAAGCCTTTAACGGAAACGTTGAAGGCTTTTTTGTTATTAAATGCACTGAATCGCAACTCAACAAACTGTCAGGTAAAAAAAGAATTCATTATTTCGTTTTTGTAGGTAACGACTGTTTCTCATTACTTGATAGAATAAGCTAATTGTGTCGTTTTATGATGGTAACCCCAAGTATGAAGATTGTTGCTGACGAGAATATGCCGTATGTCGAAGCCTTATTCGGCGAGTTAGGTGAAATTACCCGAGTAAATGGCCGCCAGTTAACGCCTGAGCAGTTAATTGATGTTGACGTTTTATTAGTGCGTTCAGTGACCAAGGTGAACCAAGCGTTATTAGCTCAAGCGAACAAACTTAAATTTGTTGGCAGTGCCACCATAGGCACTGACCATATCGACTTGGATTATTTACAGCAGCAAAGTATCCCTTTTACTAATGCGCCAGGTTGTAACGCAACCGCAGTGGGTGAATTTGCCTTTATAGCAATGCTTGAGTTAGCGAAACGATTTAAGCAGCCACTACAAAACAGAGTGGTTGGTATTGTTGGTGCTGGCAATACAGGTTCAGCTCTTGAACATTGCCTAAAAGCTTACGGCATGAAGGTACTGCTGTGCGACCCTGTATTGGCTAAACAAGACGGAAAAGCCAATGCATCTCGTGAGTTTGTTTCCCTTGATACCATCATTGAGCAAGCTGATATCATTAGTTTACATGTGCCGATTACCCGTACTGGTGAAGATAAAACTTGGTACATGTTTGATGAAGCCAAACTAAACCAACTTAAACCCAATACTTGGTTGCTGAATTGTTGTCGCGGCGAAGTGATCGATAATCGCGCGTTGATAAAAGTGAAGCAACAAAGAGATGATTTAAAGTTAGTGCTAGATGTTTGGGAAGGGGAACCGAATCCAATGCCTGAACTCGTGCCTTTAGTTGAATTCGCGACGCCACATATTGCTGGCTACAGCCTCGAAGGTAAAGCGCGTGGAACGCATATGTTGTTTCAAAAGCTGTGCGATATTTTGGAGGTTGAAGTCGATAAAAGTGTCACCAACTTGTTACCGGCTTTCAATATTACTCAGCTGAATATTAATAGTGAACTTTCAGAAGTTCAGCTTCTCAACATCGCTAGATTAGTCTACAACCTCAGTGATGATGACTATTTGTTTAGAAATAGCTTCCTTAATAACCATGGGTTTGACCATATGAGAAAAAATCACACTCATAGACGTGAATTTAGTGCATTGTCGCTAGTCAACACGGGGCAATCTGAGGTAGATTGGCTATATAAATTAGGTTTTTCAGGAGTCGAGCGTTAATTATGTCACAAGAATTTAATGTTGTTGTTTTAGGTGCGTCGGGCGCAGTGGGTCAAACTATGATTGAGATCCTCGAAGAGCGAAAATTCCCAGTCGCGAACTTATACCCATTAGCAAGTAGCCGCAGTGCCGGTGAAACCGTTAGCTTTAATGGAAAACAAGTAGAAATTCTTGACGTGGACACGTTCGATTGGAGCCAAGCTCAAATTGGCTTCTTCTCTGCTGGTGGCGATGTTTCAGCTAAGTGGGCTCCAATAGCTGCAGAACATGGTTGTGTTGTGATTGATAACACCTCTCACTTCCGCTACGACATTGATGTTCCACTTGTTGTACCTGAAGTTAATCCGCAAGCTATTGCAGATTTTCGTAACCGTAATATTATTGCGAACCCTAACTGTTCGACGATTCAAATGTTAGTGGCGCTAAAACCTATTTACGATGCATTTGGTATTTCACGTATTAACGTTGCTACTTACCAGTCTGTATCAGGTTCTGGTAAGCAAGCCATTGATGAACTTGCTGGCCAAACGTCAAAATTACTTCAAGGCTTACCTGCTGAAAACAAAGTTTATCCAAAACAAATCGCATTTAACGTTTTACCGCAAATCGATGTGTTTATGGAAAACGGCTACACCAAAGAAGAAATGAAAATGGTGTGGGAAACACAGAAGATTTTTGGCGATCACGATATTGTGGTTAACCCAACAGCTGTGCGTGTTCCAGTATTCTACGGTCATTCAGAAGCAGTACATTTAGAAACTCGTCAGCCTGTTGAAGCCGAAGAAGTAAAAGCGGTGTTACGTGACGCAGAAGGTATTGTGCTATTCGAAAGCGATGAAGATTATCCAACAGTGGTGACTGACTCAGCGGGTACTGACCCAGTGTTTGTTGGCCGCGTAAGAAAAGATATTTCTCACGATTACGGTATAAATTTATGGGTTACGGCCGATAACATCCGTAAAGGTGCTGCTTTAAACAGTGTTCAAATAGCTGAAGTTCTTGTTAGAGATTACTATTAATCTACTATGAATAGAGCTATTTAGACTAAAAAGCCTGCAGCCTGCAGGCTTTTTTCGTTTTACCGCTGTCAGCAGTAGCAGGGTGACTAAATCTGGTTTATAGTCTTAATTAATAAAAATAAATGACCTAAAGCCAGTTGTCATGAAGACAACTCGATCGCGCTCAAAGGGAAAGATTGATGATTTTTCGTACTTCTTATTTTGTTGGCATTATGGCCTGTGCAATGGCCGTTGTTTCTGCTTCTCATTTTATCGAGCCTGCTCATGCAGAAACGCTCAGAATTACTGGCCCAAATGGTGAAGTGAGCACTGCTGCAACTCGTCAATACGGCCCTACAACTTCTGCTGATACCTTTTGGAGCATTGCTCAGAAAGTCAGACCAAATCAAGACATCTCAGTTTATCAAGTTATGGCAGCGCTATTTGATGCCAACCCTCATGCCTTTAGTAGTGATAATTACAACTCCTTAGAACGTGGTATGACATTATTAGTGCCCACTGCAGATGTTATGGCTCAAATTAGTCGTAGTGAAGCAAAAACTCGCGCAGAAAATAACGACAAACGCCTTCCTAATGCTAACAAGCACACTGTAACAACTCCTGCCATTCCTAGTGATAATAATCAGCCTACGACTTCTCAACCTTCAGCTCAAAAGCCTTCAGCGCAGAAACCATTGCAAATCGTGGCTGATCCTAAGCAACCCACAATTGAAGAGCTTGCTAAACAAGCTGCAGAGCAAAGCAAACCTCAGATAGATGAATTAACGGTTAAGTTAGAAGAAGCTCAATCCAAAGCATTATCGCTGACAGATGAACTCGCGCGTTCAGAAGATATGTTGATGGTAAAAGATGCTGATAACGCCGCATTAAAAGCTAAGATTCAAGAGCTCACCTTGCAACTATCTGCTATGCAAGAAGACTTTCAGTTACTGACAGAAAAATATCAAGAATTAGAAACAGCACATCAACAGTTAGTTGAGCAAAATAACCAGCCTGAAGTAGTGGAAGAACCTACCGATTTCTGGCGTTCAATTTCCGACAATATGCTGGTGTTAGCATTAGTTGCAGCACTGCCATTAATCATTATTTTCTTACTTATATTTTGGCTAATGCGTCGTAAGAGTAAAGCTTCCGAAGCTAGCGAGGCAGAAGCCGCCACCGAAGACATTGCGCAACCACTGACTCAGCCAGAAGCAGAAGTTGATGATGTTGAAAACTTAGCCATACATTTAGATGAAGACGAAGCAGCATCAGAAAGCATTGATGATTTGATGGAATTAGAAACGGCTGCAACAGAAGAGCTAAGTCTAGATGATGCATCTGACGCTGATATGTACATCACCGAAGATGCTGAAACGGCTGAAGAAGCTGAAGGAACATCATTAGATGATCTTTGGGCTGAAGCGATGGAAGAGCAAGAAGAAGATCTTCAACCTCTTGAAGCCGATGAAGATGATCTTGATAGTCTGCTAGAAGGCTTAGATTCGCCAATTGAACCAGAATCAAGCGAAGACATTGCAGTAGAAGATTTTGCCGCAGAGGAAGTGACTAGTAATGATAGTGTCGCTGATGAAGATGATTTAGATAATCTATTAGCGGGCTTTGATGAGCCAGAATCAAGCAATGATTCAGCCGAGACTGTTCCAGATGCACAAGATGATATCGATAACTTGCTAGCGGGCTTTGATGAGCCAGAATCAAGCAATGATTCAACCGAGACTGTTCCAGATGCACAAGATGATATCGACAGCTTATTATCCGATTTTGATGCTCCTGAGAATGCTAATTCTGAATCACCTGAACCTAAACCTCAGGATGATATCGACAGCTTGTTAGCTGATTTTGATTTACCCGCTGAGACAGCAACTGAAGCAGAAGCTGAGTCAAACCAAGAGTCTTCAGAGCAAACGGAAGTTGCCGCTGAAGATGATTTAGATGCGCTATTAGCCTCTATTGATGCGCCAGCTGAAGAAGAGCATGACTTTACTGCAGAAATTGCAGCTGAATTAGAAAATGACGTATCACTTAGCCTCGATGAAACAGCGAATATTGATGAGTTGATTGCTGAGGTCGACCCTGAAAAAGAGTTTGCCCCTCTTTCAAATGAAGGACTTGATGTTGAACAAGCTTTAAATGCCGAGCTTGAAGAAATCGAATCGGAACTTTCAATAGAATCAGACAACGACGATATTGATTCACTTTTATCTGAGCTAGAATCTGAAGCGCAGCAAGAGCCTGAATTAGACTCTTTATCAGAGCCTATATCAGAACCTATATCAGAACCTATATCAGAGCCTAGCCAAGAAATTAATGACATTATTGCAGATATTGAAGCGACTGAACCTCAACACGCTGCAGAAAATAACATTGCGGCAGAGACAGAGGTAGAAGCTGAGACAGCTTTAGAAAAAGCAGAGCCGGATTTTGATGAATTATTAGCTGACTTAGATGTAAACAATCAGCAAGAAACTGCTATTGATTCATCAGCCAATCAAGAAGAAATTGAGGCTAACGATAACAGCACTGAGCTTAAATTCGCTCCCGGTGATGAGTCTGCATTAAATATCCAAGATGATTTACAGACAGCAACTGACACAAATGAAGACCCACTTGTTGCTGAGCTTATGGCTGCTGAGCAAGAAGATGAGTTATCGCAGCAAAGTCACAATGAGCAAGATTCGGATATTGACGAGTTAGATGCGCTTTTAGCTGATTTTGATGTCGATAAGATTGCAGACGAAGAAGTACCATTATTCTCAAATGATGATGCTAATTCAGAGCAAGAGTTAGAAACTGTTTCAGAGCAAGACTTTGATGCGATGTTATCTGAACTTTCAGTGACTGACAGTGAGCCTGAGGCTAGTGTAGCTGGAAACGAGCTTAATGTCGAAGAACAACCAGACACAGAAGTAGTTGCTAAAGAATCAGGTTTCTTTGATGATTTAAAATCCAAGAAAACAGAGTCACCAGGCTTAGACTGGGAAGCTGATTTATTCCAACAAGCATCAAATCATCCAGCCTCTGAGCAACCAGAAGATGTTAGTGATGACGATGATAGTTATCAATTAGTCGACGATAACTTAACGGTCGATGAAGCGTTAGCCGCGTTGGATGCACAAGAAAACCTTAAAGCAGAAACTACAGACTCAGCAAACAAAGCACAACCGGCTGAGCCTTCAGAAGCGATGCTTAATACCTTTGAGCAAGAAAATGGCTTTATTGATATCGACAAGTTACTTAATGATGCCGATGAAGATGTTGAGATAAGCGATCAATATAAAGATGTCGATGTCGATATGGGCGAGGTTAATGCGCTTATTGGTAATGCTGAAATGATTGACGTTGATGATGAAGAGAACTCAGTTAACGCCAAATTAGACTTAGCCCGTGCTTACATCGAAATTGAGGATGAAGATGCAGCTAAAGCGATTTTAAAAGAAGTTCAAATTGACGGTAATGAACGCCAGCAAACAGAAGCAGGAAAATTACTCAAAGATATGAGCTAGAAAACGCCAATATCGCTTGTTAACTAAGCAAGATAAATGAACAAACGGCGCAGCATGCATGCGCCGTTTTTTTTGTGCTAAAATGCGCGCTCTTTAAATTTGAGGGTTATTTCAATGCGAGTGGCGTTAGGTGTCGAATATGATGGTAGTCAGTACTTTGGTTGGCAACGACAGAAAGAAGTTGTTTCTGTGCAAGCCAGAATCGAAGCCGCTTTATCATCAATAGCCAATGAACCAATTGAGATAATTTGTGCTGGTAGAACCGACTCTGGCGTTCACGGCACAGGGCAAGTAGTGCATTTTGATACTCAATCTACACGCCAAATGTCAGCATGGACTTTAGGCGTTAACGCCAAACTTCCTGACGATATTGCAATACGCTGGGCTAAAGAAGTGGATGATACTTTCCATGCTCGATTCTCTGCTACAGCACGCCGATACCGTTATATCATCGATAACAGTGAGTTTAGACCTGGTATTCTGCGCAATGGTTTAAGCCATTATCACTACCAACTTGATCATCAATTAATGCATCAAGGTGCCCAGTTGTTTGTCGGTGAACACGACTTTACCAGTTTCAGGGCGTTGCAATGCCAAGCCCATAGTCCAGTGAGAACCATTGAGTTTGTGAATGTTACTCGTCAAGGGCGATTCATTATGATTGATATTAAAGCCAATGCTTTTTTACATCATATGGTGCGTAACATTGTTGGAACCTTGATTGAAATTGGTCAATCAAACCAAAAAGTTGAATGGGTTAACGAGCTGCTCGCGTTAAAAGACCGTAAGTATGCTGCGCCTACTTCAAAGCCTAATGGCCTTTATTTAGTCGATGTGACATACCCAGAGCATTATGAGCTACCCAAACCGCCAATGGGCCCATTGTTTATGTTGGATTAATTTAGCCAAGTGATTAAGGCTAAAGCAGAATATGACTTGTTGAGTTAAGGAAAAACATGAGTTCAGTAAGCGGCAGTGCAAATAATGATAGTCAGGCTATCAAGGATCCAGATAGCGATGCGAGCTTGTTACAGTGGCTGGATTATCTACTTTCTATTCATCCTACTGAAATTGAAATGGGCTTAACTCGTGTCACAGAAGTCGCAAAACGTTTAGAAGTATTAAATCCAGACTCAACGGTTGTTACCGTTGCAGGCACAAATGGTAAAGGCACCACCTGCGCCATGATTGAATCTGTATTACTACAAGCAGGTAAAACGGTTGGAGTATACAGCTCTCCGCATTTAGAGCACTTTAATGAGCGAGTCCGTTTAAATCATCAAGATGTCTCTGACCAGCAACTCATCTGTGCATTTCAAGCAATTGAACATGCAAGAACACAAAGTGGACTCGCAGAAATATCCTTGAGCTTTTTTGAGTATGCCACCCTGGCTGGTTTATATATTTTTAAGCAACAAAAGCCAGATGTTATTTTACTTGAAGTCGGCTTAGGTGGCCGTTTAGATGCCACCAATATCATTGATGCAGATGTTACTGTCATTACCTCAATTGATATTGACCATCAAGAATACCTTGGCGATACCCGAGAGCTTGTTGGACGTGAGAAAGCTGGAATATTTAGATCTAACCGCCTAGCAGTCATTGGCGAGCCTGATTTGCCAAGCACTGTCCTTGAATATGCTGCTGAAATTAATGCTAAGGTTTATCAAGTTAACCAAGACTTTAGCTACCATCTTAATGGCGATACATGGCAATTTAGTGGCCGTGATACTGCGTTTAACAAATTAGTGTTACCTAAGTTGCCCCTTGCCAATGCAGTTACAGCAATCGCAGTGATAGAGCAAACATGGCCATCAATTAGCGCTGAACAGATTACTAAAGGGATTGCTACGGCGAGCCTCTCAGGCCGATTAGAGCAAGTGCTTGATAAGCCTGTTGTGCTAGTTGATGTTGCTCATAATCCCCACGCTGCAAAATATTTAGCATCGCAATTACACCAGTACAAGCCTACTCGCATTATCGCGTTGTGTGGCATGTTAAAAGATAAAGATGCCTCAGCAGTGCTAGCACAGCTTACTGACACTGTTGATGAATGGTATTTTACTAGTCTAGATGTAGAGCGCGGTTTAGATGCACAAACATTAGCAAGTCAGCTTGCTAACAGTGGAACCAACAAAGCGAAGTCATCACAGTTTGATTCAATCGAACAAGCTTGGCAGGGCATTAACGCAAATATAAACCCAGATGATGTGGTAATTGTTTTTGGCTCATTTTACACTGTGGCTGGCTTTAGCAAAATTTTAGAAAGGGAATAAACAATTGTCTGCTCAATTTCAAAATAGATTAGTAGGAACAGTGGTTATCGTGGCACTTGGGGTGATTTTTTTACCTGATTTGCTGGATGGCAAAAAGCAACGAGAAATCGAAGAGTTTACTGAAATCCCTCTGCGACCTGTTATCAATGAGCAAACAAGCGATGTTATTGGCGAAGGCTATACACCTGAAACGTTTGAAGTAGAAGAAATCGCTAAAACTCAAGATTTAGGTGGTTCAGAAGAGGCCTCTAATAAAGAAGCTGACTCTGCAAATGAAAACAATGCAACTAAAGCTAAAGATACTAAAGCTAAAGAAACTGCTCCAAAACAAGTTGCTAAAACGACCCCTGTAGTTAAAAAAGTTGAACCTATTAAAGCGGGTTACACTTTGCAGCTTGGTGGCTTTAACAATGCCAAAAATGTAGAAGAGTTAGTTAAAAAGCTCAGACAAAATGGATTCACTGCTTATACCTTGCCAGCAAAACCTATTGATGGCTCATTAACTAAGGTGTTTGTCGGTCCAGAGCTTTCGGCTGACAAGCTCAAAACATACCAGGCAAAAATCAAAAAACTTAATGGTCTTCAAGGTAAGATTGTTCAATACAATCCACTAGAAAACTAACTATTCACTATTGTTTGGTACAGCGCAAAGTCAATTTATATAGCAGTTGATGAGAAAGTTTTCTGTCTCTGTTAGAATCGCGCCGTCTTAACATCTATACCGGATCCCCATCTCAATGGTTTGGATTGATTACGCTATTCTCATCGTCATCGGCTTATCAACTGTCATCAGTTTGATCCGCGGATTTGCCAAAGAAGCCATGTCTTTAGTGGTTTGGTTTGCCGCCTTCTTTATTGCCAGCCAATTTTATCAAGATTTAGCCGTACATTTAACGCAAATGAACGACGAAATGACCCGCAATGGTGTTGCCATCGCCGTGTTATTTATCGCCACGCTTATCTTGGGCGCATTAGTAAACTATTTATTAGGCCAACTGGTTTCAAAAACCGGTTTGTCAGGCACTGACCGAGTCTTAGGCTTGTGTTTTGGTGCGTTGCGCGGGGCATTAATTGTCAGCGCTATCTTATTTTTTCTGGATGCTTTTACCGGTTCGCCAAGTCAAGACTGGTGGAAAGAGTCAGAACTTGTACCCCAATTTGGAATTGTTATTCAGTGGTTTTTTGACTACTTGGAAAACACATCCAGCTTTGTACCCAAAATATAAATATAAAACATCTTACAATGAGGAAGCTTACCCATGTGTGGTATCGTCGGAATAGTTGGTCAGTCATCGGTTAATCAAACCATTTATGACGCATTGACCGTGCTTCAGCACCGTGGTCAAGATGCAGCAGGTATTGTGACTGTTGACAAGAACGCGTTTCGTTTACGTAAGGCAAATGGACTAGTTAAAGACGTTTTCGAAGTTAAACATATGCAGCGCCTGCAAGGTAAAGCAGGTATTGGACACGTGCGTTACCCAACAGCAGGTAGTTCAAGTGCTTCTGAAGCACAGCCATTTTATGTTAACTCACCATTCGGTATTTCATTAGCGCACAACGGCAACTTAACCAACACGGTTGAGCTTGCTGAAAGCCTAGTGAAAAAGCGCCGTCATGTTAATACCACCTCAGATTCTGAAGTGTTACTTAACTTGTTAGCTGATGAGCTTCAAGAAACTCGCAGCTTAACCTTAAGTGCTGATGAAGTGTTTGATGCAGTTGCTAAAGTACACGCCCAAACCCGTGGCGCTTACGCAGTAGCGGCTATGATCATCGGCCAAGGTTTAGTGGCATTTCGCGACCCATTCGGTATTCGTCCTTTAGTACTTGGTAAGCATGAAACACCAACAGGTACTGAGTACATGGTTGCATCAGAAAGTGTTGCACTTGATGCCGTAGGTTTTGAAGTGATGCGTGATGTAGCCCCAGGTGAAGCGATTTACATCTCATTAGACGGTCAGCTATTTACTCGCCAATGTGCGATTGAACCAAGCTATGCACCATGTATTTTCGAATTTGTTTATTTTGCGCGTCCAGATTCAGCGATGGACAAAATTTCGGTTTACGGCAGCCGCGTGAACATGGGCGCAAAACTAGGCGCAAAAATTCAAAAAGAATGGGAAGATCATGACATTGATGTGGTTATCCCAATTCCTGAAACATCATGTGATATCGCATTAGAAATTGCTCGCTGTATGGATCTTCCTTACCGCCAAGGTTTCGTGAAAAACCGTTACATTGGCCGTACTTTCATCATGCCAGGTCAGCAAGAGCGTAAGAAGTCAGTACGTCGTAAATTGAACGCGATTAATACTGAGTTCAAAGGTAAAAACGTATTGTTAGTTGATGATTCAATTGTTCGTGGTACCACGTCTGAGCAGATCATCGAAATGGCTCGTGAAGCAGGCGCAAAGAAAGTTTACTTTGCATCAGCAGCACCAGAAATTCGTTTCCCTAACGTTTACGGTATTGATATGCCAACGACTAATGAGCTAATCGCTCATGGCCGTGATGCAGATGAAATTGCAAAAATCATCGGTGCTGACGGTATTATCTTCCAAGACTTAACAGATTTGGTTGATGCAGTCGGTATGGAAAACCCTGAAATTAAGCGTTTTGAAACATCAGTATTCGATGGCCAATACATCACTAACGATGTTGACCAAGCTTACTTAGATCATTTAACGCAGTTACGTAATGATGACGCGAAAGCGAATAGCAAAGACATCGGTACTAACTTAGAAATGCACAACGTTTGTCATCCTTAATATAAGGTGATGTGTTAGTGTTTTAAAAAAGCCAGCGCAAGCTGGCTTTTTTGTGAGAGTAATCCAATCAACAGCTGATTATTCAATAGGTTTATAGATAATGCATATGTTTGTTATTTTGAAGTGATGTAAATCTGCAGTGTGGATAAGCTGAAAATGTCGTCAAACTAAGCCATCAAATGATCAACTTATATACACTTCCAGTCTTATATGCTCAACAGCGTTTATACTGTGTAGATATTAACAATAAATGAATAAACAGCGAATGAGTGAAACTAAAAGGATTTGAGACTCATCAATGGTGTTCTAATAAGGATTTATGATGACAATCAAAAAATATTCGCGCCTAGCATTGGCCGTCGCAATTAGTAGTGTATTAGTCGGTTGTG
Source organism: Shewanella olleyana (assembly GCF_023283825.1). Taxonomy (GTDB): domain Bacteria; phylum Pseudomonadota; class Gammaproteobacteria; order Enterobacterales; family Shewanellaceae; genus Shewanella; species Shewanella olleyana. The sequence continues at coordinate 30,334 of NZ_JAKILD010000001.1, forward strand.
GTTCGGACTCTGACTCAAATCCAACACCAGAGCAAGGTGTGTTTAATTTAGGTGTTTCAGATAACCCCGCATCAGCCAATGTAGTTAACATTGCATTTAAGCAAGTCGTGTTAAAAAACAGCGATGGTTCAACCTCTTTTGATGTAAACACAGGAGACGATGGCTTACAACACGTCGATTTATTAAGTGTACAAGGCACTGAAGTAGAAACACTAGTCAGTGGGCAGTCAATTCCTGTTGGCGAATACCAGATGTGTATTTACATGCAAAACAATGAAGTCTCAACTGATGAGAGTTCATATGTGCTGTCTGGCGCAGAGCAAGATACTGACACCAATGAATGGGTCGGCGGTGTGGTTGAAGGGCTTGTTACTAATAGCAATGGCTCATGCGGTGGTGTCGGAGCAGAAGAGGAAGATACTGGCAGACTTTTCTTCAATAAATCATTCACTATCGCAGCTGGAACCAATAATTTTGTGGCTGAATTTAACCTGACTAAAGGCCTACAAGGGCCAAAAGGTAATAAAGATTACTGGACGTTAAAACCGACTTCTGTTCAGTTAGTTAATACCGCTGAAGTGGGCGCAATATCAGGTCAAATCAGCGAACAAACTATGGCTGATTGTGAGACTGCTGCTGGTGGATCTGAATTTAATTCTGCTGTGTACCTTTACCCTAATGACACCGCACTAGAGTCAATGGCTGACTTCAGAGACGCTGACTATGGCGAAGATGAAATTGCGCCAATAGCCTCAGCCAGAGTAAACCCAACTCTTGATGCCAACGGTGACGTTGAAAGCTATGGATATGAGTTTGGTTTCGTGTCTGCAGAAACCTACAGTTTAGGTTATACCTGTTTAGCACAAAATGATGATCCAGAAGATACCAACATTGCTGAGCCAGATGATGGTTCTTTACCATTCTTTTTAAATGCTGAAGAGCAGGGTGTTGTGGTTGTTGAAAATGAAACAACTGAAAGGGATTTCCCAATGGCGCTTTAGTCGCTAATGAGTTATTCATTACTCCCTAAAAGAGAAGCTTAGCTTCTCTTTTTTTATGCCATGAAAGCGTAAATTAGTTAGTTTTATTAATGGTAATTTAGTCATACTTAGCCGAATTTTAATTAATCAATTTTTAAATTGAATCAACCGTTCTATAAGGCTTAACTGTTTGCAATAAATGGAGGCTATTTAATGTCTAAAATTGAATTTACTGCACAGCAGCGTGAAATGATGGTGCAAAAAATTCAAACTTATTTTGAAGATGAACTAGACCAAGATTTAGGTCAGTTTGATGCCGAGTTTTTATTGGATTTCTTTGCCAGTAATATTGGTGCGCATTTTTATAACCGTGGCTTACATGATGCTCGAGCAATATTCGAAGCGCGTATTGAAACCATTGACGAAGATATATACGGTATTGAGAAAGATATAAAATAGCTTTTCAAATAAATCAGTCATTTACTATTTGTACGACAAACTGTTTACATTGTGCTTTTCCTCCCCTAGGTTAGTCAAAGGAACTCAATCTTAAAGATTCAAAATGGAGGAAATACAATGTCTCAGCCACAAAGAAATGATATTCCGCAAGAAGCATTTGATTGGTACGACGAATATGCCCACGGCGGTATGGACCGTCGAACCTTCATGAAGAAGCTCGGTACCTTAGTCGCTGTAGGTTACTCCATGAGTGTACTGACTTCTGCACTACTACCTAATTATGCATTAGCAGAGCAAGTATCCTTTAATGATGAAGATATCAAAGCCACCTATGAGACATTTGATTCACCACAAGGGTATGGCAAGGGCCAAGGCTACTTGGTGGTTCCTTCAAATCAAGCTGAAGGCAAAGTATCTCCTCTGCCAGTTGTACTGGTTATTCACGAAAATCGTGGCTTAAATCCTTATGTTAAAGATGTCGCTCGTCGTCTTGCAAAAGCTGGCTTTATTGCATTCGCACCTGATGCCTTGTATCCACTTGGTGGCTATCCTGGTAACGATGACGAAGGGCGCGCAATGCAACGCTCAATGGACCGCGATAAAATTCAGCAGGACTTTATTGCCGCAGCCAAATTTTTAAAATCCCATGAAAACAGTAATGGAAAGCTAGGTGCGGTAGGTTTTTGCTTTGGCGGCTATATCGTCAACTATCTTGCTGCAGTCGAATCTGACTTGCTTACTGCAGGGGTGCCTTTTTACGGGACCCCCGCTAAGAAAGAGCTGCGAGAAAATATTAAAGCGTCATTGATGGTACAACTTGGTGAAGAAGATGAACGGATTAATAAATCATGGCCTGATTATGAAGCAGATTTAAAACGTTTTAAAGTACCTTACCAAATGCACATGTATAAGGGCGCCAAGCATGGTTTTCATAATGACTCGACAGGTCGCTATGATGAAGCTAACGCTAAACTTGCATGGGAGCGGACGGTGAATTTTTTCAACGAAAAGCTCGTTTAGCTGATGGTATTTCGTTTGGTATAAATTTTTTGTAAAAACACGTTCCCTAAATGAGGCAAAGGTTTGCCTCATTACACAATTAGCCTAATGATAAGGCTTCATTCTTTAATGGAGATAAAGATGAGTAAGCGTCATATATAGGCAGTCAGTATTTTTGCAGCCCTAAGCCATACTTCAATAGCAGAGCCTGTTGATCATTTAGATTCATTTTTCTCAACCGATGGCGAGACCGTTACCAGCGCAACTTACCCCACCCAGGAAACATCACATCAGCTATTAAAAAATCAAGATATTGTTGGGGGTGAATAAATTATTGCATAAACGCAAGCTTACTCCGACAGATCAACAACCTGTAGTTCGTATGAATCGTGATACTTATTATTCATTGGCTGTGGTTGATGTATCTAAAGGGGCATCAATCACGATTCCTCGATTACCTGAAGGTAAATATGTTTCTGTTCAACCTGTAACCGAAGATCATCGTATTCAACCGATGTTTTCGGTGCTGGGACCTTCGATTTAACAACTCATGTTGGTAATTATGTGTATGTTGTTGTACGTCTTGATGCAAGTTTGCCTGAAGCTGAAGCCGCTAAATATCAAGATCAAATGGTTATCAATGCAAAAAGTAATGTGCCGTTTAGCGCAGAGCCTGTATCTGAAACATCTTTTAAAACCGTTGAGGATGCGTTAAAAGCCAAAATGCCAGCGATTACCAAGCGCGATGGTAAGGATGCATTAGTCGGGATGTTTACTGCCCCTAATGATGACTCGAACAAGCTGTTCACCCAAGAAAAATATGAAGTTGGCGCTGCTATCGGTTGGGGCGGGGCACAACAAATAGATAATATTTATGAAGTGTCGGGTAATTATCCTGCGGATAAATGTCATCAAGCAAGCTTTGAAGATCCGATGAATAAAGCCTTCTGGTCTATCACGGTTTATAACAAAGCGGGTTTTATGTTTAATGATCTCGCAAATTTAAGTTCAAACACCGCGACTCCAAATAAAGATGGCACCTTTACCATCAGCTTTGGCTGTGGTGAAGATGCGATTAACAACATCAAAACCACTAATGATTATGGCGTATTTAACCTAGGTATCCGCCACTATCAACCAAGCGACAAAGTAAGCAAAGAAGGCTATCGATTATTGCCATTTGTTAAAGCTGTCGACTAAATCATCGTTGTTTAATATTGAATTAAATAAGCCACCTTTAATAGGTGGCTTATTTTTGCTTTTAACTAAACTTTTGCTATTTAACAACAAACTCAACTAAGCAAATTAAATCAGAAAGTGCTGGTCAGCATATCGACTAACTCTGTTTCAGTGGTTGGCATTTTGGCAAGTTCAACCATTTCTGGTGAACCACCATTTAACATGTAAGCATTTGTGGTCAAATGATCATGATGAAACCATTTCCCGTTTACGCAGACGTCTGTGTAACACTTCTCACATTGTTTCAATTCCATAACGGGCTCCTGAGCTCAAAATTTGCGATAACTAAACCTATCCCAAGAATTCGTTAGCAATGATGATCTAGATCAAGTTTATTTCAGCTTTAATGATGCGTTATTAGATGAAACATTTGTTTTTGGTGCCATAAAAAGTCAATTGTATGGCAATAGGGGCGATTTTATATTGTTTGTTTTTCGGTTATGAAAATTAACTACAAAAAATAGCAGTAAATTTGCGGGTTTTATCTAGTTTACTTGCTTGAACGTAATATTTTGTCGTGCAGGCGTCATTTATTGCCATCGATTACCAAACAAAAATTATTTATGGCTAAAGTTAAAAAACTTTAAATAATTACTGTAATTGCTTACTGTAATTATATACAGTATCAGCATAATGTTAAAAAGCCTGCACTAAAGGCTTTACTGATTTAGACGGTTTGAATTGAATGATCTTGTATATTGCCGAGAAACCCAGCTTAGGTCGCGCTATTGCCGATGTATTGCCAAAACCTCATAAAAAAGGTGATGGTTTTATCATGGATGCTAATGGCAATTATGTTTCCTGGTGTGTGGGTCATTTACTTGAACAAGCCGAACCAGATGCATACGATCCCGCTTACAAATCTTGGCAACTGGCACATTTACCGATTGTGCCTGACAGCTGGAAGCTTAAGCCTAAATCAAAAACTCGCTCGCAGTTATCCACGTTGAAAAAACTCATCAAACAAGCTTCAAGCCTGGTGAATGCTGGCGATCCAGATCGGGAAGGACAACTACTGGTTGATGAAGTGATTGCACATGCGGGTGTTAAAGCCGACAAACTTGCCCGAACCCAACGTTTGCTTATTAGTGACTTAAACCCTAGTGCTGTAAAACGAGCATTAGGGCAAATGCGCAGCAATAAAGAGTTCGTTCCACTTTCTACATCTGCATTAGCTCGCAGCCGCGCTGATTGGCTTTACGGCATGAATATGACCCGAGCCTATACTATTCAAGGTAAAAAAGTCGGTTATCAAGGAGTATTGTCAGTTGGTCGAGTGCAAACACCGGTACTTGGATTAGTGGTCAGAAGAGATGAAGAAATAGCTAACTTTGTCAGTAAACCTTTTTATGAAGTGTTAGCGCATTTGTTGACGCAAGAGCCATCGCAACCTCAACAAGCATTTACCGCCAAATGGAAACCCAGTGAAGCGTGTCAGCCATATATGGATGAAGAAGGGCGGGTGCTGGCAAAAGGCCTAGCTGAAAATGTTGTGGGCCGTATTAGCAATCAAGCTGCCGAGGTCACTAAACTTGAATCTAAAAGTAAACGCCAAAATCCACCGCTGCCATATAGTTTATCGTCATTACAAATAGATGCAGCAAAACGATTTGGTATGAGCGCAAAAGAAGTATTAGATATTTGTCAGAGTTTATATGAGCGTCATAAGTTAATTACTTACCCTCGTTCAGACAGCCGATATTTACCAGTTGAGCAACACGGTTTAGCGCCGCAAGTGATAAATGCCATCACTAAAAACGACCCTTCATTAACGGCAAAAGCTGATGTGCCAAATACCAAGCTTAAATCTAAAGCCTGGGATGATAAAAAGGTCGATGCTCACCATGCGATTATCCCTACCGAAAAGGTCACTAATTTAACGAACCTCTCATCCAAAGAGGCCAAACTGTATTCTCATATTGCCAGACAGTATTTAGCGCAGTTTTATTCGGCTTACCTTTATGATGAAACCCAAGTTGACGTGACGATTGCTGGTGGATTATTTACCACTAAAGCGAAACAGGAAACATCATTAGGTTGGAAGCAGTTATTTGCTTCTGCTAATACCAGTTCTAACTCAGCTAATAGCTCAGCTACTTACCTAGCTAATGGCTCAGCTACTTACTTAGCAAATGGCTCAAGCTCAAATAGTAATGAAGATGAGTTAGTCACCTTGCCGCCACTGAAAAAAGGCCAGAAATTACACTGTGAACGTGGTCAGTTACTTGAGAAAAACACCCAGCCACCTAAGCACTTTACCGATGCGACATTGCTTGGAGCAATGACCGGGATTAATCGCTTTGTCAGCAATAGCGAAGTTAAAAAAATCCTTAAAGATACAGATGGGCTTGGCACTGAAGCAACCCGTGCTGGCATTATTGAGTTGCTATTTAAACGTGGCTACTTAGCACGCCAAGGTAAATCCATTATTGCGACTCAAGTTGGGGCTGGATTAGTGCATTCACTGCCTGAATCGGCAACGACGCCAGACATGACAGCTTTATGGGAAAGTAGTTTGGATGCGATTAGCCAAAAACAGATGCGTTATGACGCGTTTATGTCACCACTCATCGAACAGTTAAATGAGTTGATAACCCAAGCGAGTAATCAGTTACCAAATGCCTTATCTGGCGTAGCAGGCCCTGGTTATAAAAAGCGGCGTTCAGGTTCAAAGAACAGCGGTTATAAGCGTAAACCCTCACCAAATAGTACTCGCTCTTCAAGTAGCAAGGTAGCAAAAAGAAAAACTACCACCAAGTGAATATCGGATTGCTGAGTTCTATGTTGACGGATACCCAGGACACATTTTAGAGGACGAGTGTATTCAGTATTGTTAGCCACAGGTGAAGCTAGAGGCTGCAAGGTAGTCAGGAGCAAGGTAGTCAGGAGCAAGGTAGTCAGGAGCAAGGTAGTCAGGAGCAAGGGGGCGCAGCAACTTATCAATATTCAAATATATTAGCCGAACCGTGTTGATTGAGTTTACTGACCCAGAAGGCATTGAAATCCCAATTGGCGTTCCTGATTAAGCGTTGATATCGACAGAGAAACCATTTGTGTTATTAGGAGCAATTGACATGTTAGACGCAGCAAGGTTAAGACTCAAAGTAATGAAGAGTTACTTCGGTGCTTTTAATAAGTAACCTGAGCTCGGAATAACAACTTGCTTTTAAGAGGTTATTTTTACTGATAACGGCGTTAAATTTGTTTGCAATAGGCCAGCTATTGACGCACAAATTTGCCTTGTTCTAAGCAAAAATATCTCTCTAGAATAAGATTTAACGTAAAGCGTTATAATTCAACAGTTTAACTGGCTTCTTGTCCTGAGTTCAGGTTAAGTAAAAAAGGGGACTTGCTGTTGAATTAAATTCCACTATAGCGGCTTATTATGTTTGAATCTTGTTAATAAGTCGTTACTGTAGTTTGGTATAAAGCTCGCTTATAAACACAGATAAATTAGAGGCTTACCATGTCAGAAGAACAAACTACTCTTGCTAGACCATTGCATGGCTTTAATAGCCCATAACGCTATTTTGTCGGTTACACCTTAGCTGTTCTAGTTGATTTAACTGTGTTGAATTTACTTGCTGAGTTTTGGCAACACATTACCGTGTCATCCTTCTCGATAAGCCTGTTAGTGGCGATTTTACTGCAGCTATTACTCAAGTTAACTATTGCGTTCGAACATAAGCTTGCTGATTACTTTAAGAGTAAGCCTGGTACGGCGCCTAAAATTTATCAAGCGCTAAGTACTTGGGCAATTTTGTTCTTCTCCAAAATTATTATGCTCGAAGCGATTAACTTAGCCTTTGGAGACAGCATTACCTTTACTGGGCCATTTAACGGTATCGTGGCATTCTTTGCGCTAGTGTTTGGAATATTAATCGCCGAATTTATCGTCACTAAGATTTACTTTTCTCTGCGTGATAAACCAAATGATAATCAAAGTGATGAAGAGCCTGCTGCAACCACATAAGACTATTTAGCTTGCCCCTTGGGAGTATTAGGTATTTTTACTCCCTCAAGCTTAACTGCTGAGAATGACAATGCGGTTATAAGGGCTTATTAGGTAATGAGAGAACTTGGGCTGCTTGGGTTTTAGAAGTGAGATTGTCGAGCTTAGGTTTGCGAGTATAGGTTTTCGAACTTCATAGAATTTTGTTTAAAAAAAATGAGTAACCCAACAAAGAGTTACTCATAAAAATTCACTAGTTCACAACATAAAGGGCGGAACAGGCTAGATTATGACCGAGTAGGCTTAACTGAAAATTAATACAGCCTTTTACATTGTGATCTCACGCAACCTTTGTAACAAAAACAGTTATTTAAATAATTATTATGTTATCTAAGTTCTTTTTGACGGCTTAAAGCGATTAATTTGTCTAAAATATGCTCGCCATCAATTCGAATACCATTATGTTCATACTCTGAAGTCACCCAATACTTAATATTACCGACTAAAGCTGCTGTTTCTAAGCTGTAATTCATATCAACATACATATCTTCGCTGTAAATCGCTGCGGTAATCGGTACCGAGTTTTGCATTAATACGTCTACATCGTACAAGTTGCTCCAATCAGACTTTTTGGCAATTGCATCAGCTAACGCTTTAAGTGGTTTAAGCTGATTAAATTGCTCAAACATCCATGGATAAATCATTTCGCCAGTAAATAACAGGCGTTTACCTTGTTGATAATTAAACTGCGGGTATTGATCTCTTACGCGATGGGCTGCCCAATTAGCGCCTTGCTGATGAAACTGTTGGCAATAAATCGATTCATGCATTAAGGCAAAAATTGGATTGGTGTTGTAGTCCAAAAACTGACTGAACTGGTGTAAAAACAGCGGATTAATTTGTTTACCAGAAGCGGTCTCAATGAGCGCTTGCTCTAACAAGTAATATACGGCTTCAGGGCCTTGCTCCATGCCGATATTAACCCCAAGTAGTTGCAACATCTCAATCGTTAATTGCTCGCCAGTGGCTAGCATGACTTGGTTAGTATCTAAGAACTCAGCAAGCTCAGCTGTTAATTGTTCGGCATCTTTGAAACGGCGATAGAAGTCGTTGTTCTTTTTAATCACTCGTTGATACGTGGCTTTATAAACATCGTCAGCCCGACGAGTTAACGAGGGGATTCCACCAGTAATAAATGCTTCTTTGATTGAATCTGGCGCCGCTGACAGGTAACGCAGTACACAGAAGCCACCAAAGCTTTGGCCTAAAATACTCCACTGGGTGTTATTAGTCAGTTTAAGGCGAATAAATTCGGCATCACGAATGATATTATCGGCGCGAAATTGGCTGACATAGTCCACTTGTTCGTCGACAGATAAATGCTCAAGGGTTGAGTGATTGATGAGACTTGAAAGGCCGGTGCCGCGCTGGTCGAGTAAAATAACGCGGTACTCTTGTAGTGCACGCTTTATCCAGCCACTACTTTCAACAGGTCTGACGGCACCGAACCCCGGGCCACCTTGAAAATAAACTAAATAAGGCAGATCTTTATTTTGGTTTTCTGTACTGGCTATTTCACGGGCAAAAACAGTAATTTTTTCTCCTTCAGGTTGCTGATAGTCGAGTGGAACCGAGAAAAAATGTTTCTTTGAAACAATACCTGAAAGAATGCTGTCCATTTGCATGCCGTACCTGTGAATAGAGTCTAGAGAAAGGTAGTATTGTAGAAACCTTAACTATCAATCACAATCAAAACTTAAGCTGGTTTAGGTAAGTTTTGTTAGGGCCTGTTGATCTTTTAAGGTTATTTTTGCAGCGAATTGTTGGCGATTTATACAAGGCAGAGAGTTTGAAGTGTAGTATTCTACATAAAAAGTCGATAACGCAGTACAAATCGCCAATAAACGCTGCCCAAAGGGTTCGACTAAAAGCGTTTTACTTTTTGTTGAATGCACCTTTTTAAAAAGAAGTGCTTAGATGACTAGGCATCAATCCATCCGCCTTAATTAAAATGCTTTTATTTCGAACAAAACTTAACCAGCAAAGAACAACAGGCCCTATTGAAAGCTAATTAATGTTCGCTAAAGTTTACAATGCTCTAATTAAACGCGTACTAGTACAATTCTGTGCGGTAGTGACATGGCACTATAAATAACAAATAGTATTGTTTTTCCTTAATTTTTTTCATTTTTTAAACTGCTTGATTCTCAAGTCAGCGTTATACGTTCGCGTTAATCTAGATTTTTTATGAATATTTAAAAGATAGATCAAACTTTTTTACGCCACTTAAAGCATAATAAGCTCAAAGCAAACACCTGCTACTGTGAGGAAATAAGCAATGAAATACCAAATCATTCCCGTCACCCCGTTCCAACAAAATTGTAGTGTGATTTGGTGTGAAAAAACCAAACTAGCAGCAGTGGTTGATCCCGGTGGAGACATTGATCGCATTGTCACTGAAGTGAACAAGTTAGGGTTAACCTTAGATAAAATCTTATTAACTCACGGCCATATCGACCATGTTGGCGGCGCTAAAATGTTGGCCAACCAATTAGAGTTGCCTATTATTGGGCCTCATATCGCAGATAAATTTTGGTTAGATGGCTTAGCAAAACAGAGCCAAAACTTCGGTTTTCCTCATATTGATTCGTTTGAACCGACTCAGTATCTCAATGAAGGCGATGAAGTGACCATTGGCGAGCAAACTCTGTCTGTACTGCATTGCCCTGGGCATACTCCTGGACATATTGTGTTTCACTCGCCAGAGTCGCACCTTGCATGGGTTGGTGACGTGTTGTTTAGAAGCTCAATCGGCCGTACTGATTTTCCGCAATCAGATCATAATCAGCTGATTAAATCAATTACCCAAAAGCTTTGGCCATTAGGCGAAAAAGTCAGCTTTATTCCTGGTCATGGTCCAATGTCGACCTTTGAAGAAGAACGTCAGCATAATCCGTTCGTGGCCGACCAACTGTTAGCGTAAGCCGCTAAATCTATAATCCGTTACAATTTTTTACTCAATCAACGATGTGACGCAAACCAGCGAGTTGCCTGACTCGCTGGCAAGTTCCTTCGATTTTACAGGGTTTGTTAGTTCCTTTAGTTATCACTAATCTTTGCATTATTGACATCCTTTGTTAGCTTATAAGCTCCAACACAAGATTGTGCTGGCGGTGACTCGTATCTTAACTAGGCTATGAGTTAATTAAGGATTGATTGAGTAGGCAAGGATATATGGCGCATCATTTATTATCGTTACTAGATATTTGGGCTGAAAAACCACAACTGGAATGGGCGCTGGCGGTAATCACCTCCGTTGAAGGTTCATCCTACCGTAAACCTGGCGCAATCATGCTGTTTGACCCACTCGGGAAGACATTAGGCATGCTCAGTGGAGGCTGCCTAGAAGCTGACTTACGTAGGCACGCCCAGCAAGCTATCCAATCTCAGCAAGTATTACATTTAACCTATGATGCCACAGACGAAAACGACACTAGTTATCAGCTAGGTTGCGGTGGTTTGGTTAATATCATGATGGTGCCGTTACTGGCAGACAATCATTACCTTGGTTTACCAGAATTGCACCAACAGCTTACTCGTGGATATCAGGGCAGCTTTCAACTATCGCTTAATGACAATGGCAGCCATGCAGGCGAAATGTCGGGCAAATTCATTGCATCTGATGCTACTGAGTCAGATCAACGTCGTGACCTACCGAAGAAAACTCAGCAGGTAACAATATCAGATAAAGCGTTTTTATCGATTCCTGTCCGTGCGCCATTTCAATTAGGCATTTTTGGTGGAGGGTTAGATGCTCAGCCGTTAGCCGCAATGGCAGCCCAGCTTGATTGGAAGGTTACCGTATTCGATAGTCGCTCGGCTTATGCGCGCAGCTATGATTTCCCAGCGGCAAAAATCAATAAAACACCGCTTACTCAATTGAAAACGGATGAGCTTACTCACCTAGATGCAGCAGTGGTGATGAACCACAACTTAGACCTTGATAGCGACGCCCTTAAAGCACTGCAGCCTACCAATATTAATTACATAGCCTTGTTAGGCCCAGGCCATCGAAGGGATAAAGTATTCGACTTAGCCGAACTATCAGAACAAGACTTCAGTGGTTTCTTTTCAGCGCCAGCTGGGCTTGCACTTGGCGGCGAACTGCCAAGTTCGGTTGCGTTGAGTATCTTGTCCCAATGCCATGGTGTTTTACATCACCAAATAGATAAACAAGATGAGTTAAGCCGCTTAGATAAGGTGATGTCCTAGTGACGTTTTTATCTAAATCCCCAAAGGTGGTTAGCGTGATGTTGGCTGCGGGTCAAAGCGCACGATTTGATGGTGCAAAGCTTGCTGCCACAGTATCAGGCACAGAAGTGAATGACCCAGATCCACAAGCTGAAAACCACAGTTTACTGACTCACAGCCTATTGGAATTAACTCAAGCAGCTGAGCAAATAGATATTGGTAAACCTTGCGTAATCTTGGGCGGTCATATTGATGAGCTATCGCCATTGGTGCCAATTAATACGCCGATACTCATCAATCAAGACTGGCAATCGGGTATCGGCAGCTCGGTGGCCATGGCCGCCAAATATGCCCAAGCAGAAAAAGCGGATGCCTTGCTGTTAAGCCTTGCTGATCAAGTGGCTATTTCCCATTTACATTATTTAAGTCTATACCGTGTGTTTTGCCTTTTTGGCCAAACCACAGCGGCTTATTATCAACAAAATCCCGGTGTACCTGCGATATTTCTTGCTGAAGACTTTGATGCCCTTCAGCAACTCGAAGGTGACGCTGGGGCTAAAAAACTATTAAAACAACATTTAACTAATCAAACCTTGGCCGTATTTCCGTTAGAGCAAGCCGCCATTGATATTGATACCCAAGCCGATCTTAGCTGGTGGTTGGCCAACAAGGAGTAAGTGATGATGCAACAAAAGCAAACACTTGAAGTGAACGGTAAAAGCTTCACCTTAGATGCAGATCCAAATATGCCAATTCTATGGGCGCTGCGAGATATTTTAGGCTTAACGGGCACCAAATATGGCTGCGGTGCAGGCCTTTGCGGCGCGTGTACCGTACACATTGATGGTGCGCCAGTTCGCGGCTGCTTAACCAGCATCAAACAAGCTGCGGGTAAGTCAGTCACCACCATTGAAGGACTCGAAGCCGATAAGCTAAAAGCTGCATGGGAGAAACATAACGTGCCGCAATGTGGCTACTGCCAAGCTGGGCAACTTATGTCAGCGGCAGCGTTACTTAACACCACAGCCAAACCTTCTGAAGCGCAAATCGATGATGCCATGTCAGGTAATATTTGTCGCTGCGGCACCTATCCTCGCATTAAAGCTGCAATCAATACCGCTGCAGACAACAGTAAAGCGGAGGCATAACCATGACCACATTTACCGGAGTTGAAAATATTAGCCGTCGTAACGTGCTTAAACTGTTTGGCGCAGTGGGCGGAGGCTTAGCACTAGGCGCATCAGGTTTAGCGTGGAGCCCAATGTCTATGGCTCAAGGGGCTATGGCTCAAGAGGGTAGCGCTCAAGGCAAACAAGCGCAGCTGAATATCTTTATCGCCATTGGCGAAGACAACAAAGTGTATCTAACCTGTCACCGCTCTGAAATGGGACAGGGTATAAGAACTGGTGTGCCGCAAGTATTAGCTGATGAGCTAGAAGCTGAATGGGATCAAATAGTCGTGGTTCAAGGTTTGGCTGATGAGCAATATGGTAGTCAAAACACTGATGGTAGCCGCAGTATCCGTAAGCATTATCAAAAAATGCGTCAAATGGGCGCAACAGCAAGAAGCATGCTAGAGCAAGCGGCCGCTAATCAGTGGCAAGTGTCAACGGCAGATGTGTATGCCAAAGCAGGTAAAATTCATCATAAAACCAATGGTAAAAGCCTGTCATTTGGCGAGCTTGCTATTGCAGCCTCAGCACTTACTACACCCGCACTTGATAGCGTGGCATTAAAGCCTGCGTCAAAATTTACCCATATCGGAAAATCGCCCACCATAGTCGATATGGACGATATGCTTAGCGGCAAAGCTGAATACGGCTTTGATGTCAAAGTAGCAGGAATGGTGCACGCCTCAATCACTCGACCGCCAGTATTCGGTAGTGATGTGGCTACCTTAGATGATAGCGCCGCCCGTAAAGTCGCAGGCGTATTGGATGTGATTCAAATTCCTATCGTAAAAGGTGCGCCGTTGTTTCAGCCGCTTGGCGGAGTTGCCGTTATTGCAACCAATAGTTGGAGTGCGCTGCAAGGGCGTAAAGCGTTAAAAGTCACTTGGACAGACTCTGCTAACAGCCAATATAACTCGGATGCCGATTTAGCTGAGCTTGTGAAACGCGTTGGCGAGTCTGGTACGGTTATTCGTCAGCTGGGCGAATCAGTTAATGATTGGAGTGACGATAATAGTTTATCAGCAGTTTATACCGTGCCTTATTTGACCCATGCCATGATGGAGCCGCCAGCGGCTGCGGCATCAGTGACTAAAGATAGCTGTGAGATTTGGGCATCAACTCAAACACCGCAAAGCACTCAGAAAAATGTCGCTGGTGTTTTAGGTTTAAAAGACGAGCAAGTTAAAGTGAATGTCACCTTGCTTGGTGGCGGTTTCGGGCGTAAGTCAAAACCTGACTTTAGCGCCGAGGCGGCGTGGTTATCTCAAAAAATCACTAAACCCGTAAAGCTGTTATGGAGCCGTGAAGATGAAATTCAAAACGGCTATTACCATGCTATTAGTGCGCAGCATTACCAAGCAAAGTTAGATGGCAATAAAGCCCCAACGGCATTACTTGCCCGCACTGGCTTCCCATCGATTAGCTCAACCTTTGCCGAAGGCGTCGATATGCCATCAGCAGGGGAGTTAGACCTTGGTTTTTCTGATATGCCGTTTAACTTAAGCCAAATTCAGCTGGAATCAGTCAAAGCTACTGCGCATTCTCGTATCGGTTGGATGCGCTCAGTGTGTAATATTCAACATGGCTTTGGTGTCGGAAGTTTTGTCGATGAACTTGCCGTCAATGCTGGTAAACCCTGTATTAGTATGTGGCGTGAGTTGTTGGGCAAACCGCGACATGAAAAGCTTGAAAACCAAGTGGTGAAATACGGTAACTATGGCGAGACTTTAGCAGACTTCCCTATTGATATTGGCCGCTATTTAGGTGTGATTGATGCAGTTGAAAAGGCCATGGCAACACACCCTAAAATCCAAGCCAATCAAGGTTGGGGTTTTGCAGTACATCGCAGCTTTGTTAGCTATGTTGCAGTCGCCACATTAGTTGAAATGGATGGCGATAAGCTCACCGTATTAAAAAGCATTGCCGCCATTGATGCAGGCACTGTGGTGAACCCAGATAGAGTGCACTCGCAAACTGAAGGCGCGATCATATTCGGGTTAAGCCTCGCGATGATGGGCGAAATTAGTTACAAAGACGGAAAAGTCGAGCAATCTAATTTCCATAATTATCCGCTGCTACGCATCGGTCAGTCACCTGAAATCGAAACCATTATTGTCGAGTCAGATGCAAAACCTGCAGGTGTTGGTGAACCTGGCGTACCGCCAGTAGCACCAAGTTTAACCAATGCCATATTTGCAGCCTCAGGTAAACGCTATCGCGATTTACCACTGAGTAAAGTGCTGAAGATGTAGTATAAATCTTTGAGTCATAACAATGCCCAAGTTAGCAATAGCTTGGGCATTTTTTTGAATTTAAATAGGCAGGTATTAATCAAAAATATTTAGGCTTATTGGGCTTTGACCTGCTGCAATTAATCGCTAAAGGGCTGCAATTTCCTGAGCTGCAAACTCAGTTGCTGGCGCAATATACTCTTGATGAAACCAAGAATAACCTCAGTTTGTTTTCATCAGGTTTTGGCATACCTTACGTTGTGGTTAATATTAATGAACAAGAAGTGGGACTGATTTTAGATACTGGCTCACAATATTCGATAATCAATCGTAAGAATGCCGTCGACTTATCTATTGCTTCTGAAGTTATTCCTAATGCCTATGGCCAAGATATTAATGGCAAACAGATCCCAATTAGCATGAGTGATTCTGTCGTGGTGTCTAATGGTAAGGCTTCACTATTTGAAAACCGCTTTATTGTTACCGATCTTGATTCAGTCATTGTTAACGATAGCTTCAATCATCAAGTCATCGGGATTATCGGGCTCAATCAATTAAAATCATTAAATACCCAAATAGGTTTTGAATCTAATACGGTTACTTTTCAATAGGCTGATTTTTTACAAAACATCGGCTTTTGTAGGAAGGAGTAGCATGTGGTCAAGAGCTTTTAAGAATAGCCCTAAATGTGCTGATCACTTGGTTAGCTCAGAAACACCGCTATAGCTCCGCTCAGCCTTAAGCAATATATCTTGATATAAGTTGGTTTGTTTTAATTGCGAAATAGCCTCATTGACTAGCATGGCGGTATGGGGATCATGGCAAGCAATATAGCGAGGCGCTGGATCGAATAATTTGACCTTAGTGACTTCAAAAGGTGATTTAATTCGGCTGTCGATTTGGTTGCGGTAATAATCGAAAATCCGTTGTTCAAGAATGATAGCTTGAATCCGCTCACTGAATAGCATCAAGATTTGGTTTTTTTGACTGGCAATTTCATGATAACTTTTATGTGTTATTGATAGCTCCGAAAACTCTGCTCCTAAGTAGTGGTTCGCATTTTGAAATCCTACTAAAGAGTAGTTTTTAAGATCTTGAATAGTGTCTATTTTCAGTTTGTTTTTGGTCAGAAAAAACACGCTATTTTGATACTCGATTAAGCTTTGAGTTAAGAATAGTCCGTCGCTATTTGAGGGGGAGTTGATGATACAGTCGATTTTTTTTGTTTTGACTAATCGCAAAGCCCTAAGGTTGGTAGCAAAAGTAATGCCCCCCAATTGCAAGTTGCTCGCAGATAATGCTGCATCTAATAATTCATATTGCAGACCACTTTTCTTATTCACAAAAAAGTAGGGCTCAATGCTATTACTGGTTGTAAAATGAATGGATTTTTTTTCTGACGCGAGAACAATATCACTTGATAAGATGAGCGTAAAAAGGACAAATACGCTGAAAACCGTAGGCTTGTTATTTGAATGTTCAATATACTTCAAATTAGGTTGTCCTTTTAAAGTTGTTACTCAATTCAGAGCTAAAACACTTGCATAAGCATTCTCTAATTTAAGGCGAAACATTACAAATAATATTTGCGTAGTGTTAGAACATTTACATTATAAGAAAGTATAGAGTATGGAAATATACACTGAGAGGTATTTTGCCTCGCCTCAAAACAAAAAGCCTAACGTATTAACGTTAGGCTTTTGGGGTTTGCTGTTCGTATCGAGCAGTTACCCTTTACTAGTCACTCTTAACTAGTCAGAGAAGGTGCTCCAAATCGGCGCATGATCTGATGGCTTTTCAATGCCGCGTAAATCGTAATCTACGTCAGATTCAGTCAGGCGTGGTAGTAATGATTGAGTAACCATGACTACATCAATACGTAGGCCGCGGTTATCGACAAAGCCTTTACTGCGATAATCAAACCACGAGTAACGCTCGGTGCGCTCAGGGTGTAATTCACGGAAGCTATCGACTAAGCCCCAGTCTTTTAGACGCTGTAGCCATTCACGCTCTTCTGGCTGAAAGCTACATTTACCGGTTTTTAACCAGCGCTTGGCATTCACATCACCAATACCAATGTCTAAATCCATTGGTGAGATGTTGATGTCACCAATTATGGCGATGTCTTCATCTGGGGTGTGGTTGTCAGCAAGGTGCTGCATTAGGTCTTGATAGAACTTACGCTTAGCTGGGTATTTTGTTTCATGGCTGATGTTTTCACCTTGGGGGAAATAACCATTCATCACGGTAATGACGCGGCCATTTGCTTGGGTAAATTTACCCATGATCATTCGGCGCTGTGCATCTTCAGCATCATCTTTAAACCCTTTGATGATTTCGATTGGCTCAGCTTTTGATAGCATAGCAACGCCGTAATGGGCTTTGCCGCCATGGTAATGCACGTGATAACCCATAGCTTCAACGTCTGCTACTGGAAATGCTTCGTCGTGAACCTTAGTTTCTTGTAGGCCGATAACGTCAGGCTGGTGGCTGTCGATAAGTGCTTGCAGTTGATGTAAGCGCGCGCGAATACCATTGATGTTGAATGAGACAATTTTCATTAGACAAGTACTCGCTTAAATGGCTTAACAATCACACTAGCGTATACGCCAGCATCGATATATGGGTCTTGGTCTGCCCATGCTTGTGCGGCAACTAATGACTCAAACTCGGCAACTACCAGTGAACCGGTAAACCCTGCTTCTGCTGGGTTTTCGTTATCAATGGCTGGGTGTGGGCCTGCAACCAATAAGCGACCTTCAGCGGCTAAGGCTTCTAACCTTGCTAAGTGAGCAGGGCGGGCATTCATGCGCTTTTCTAGACTGTTTTCAACATCTTGTGACGAAATCATGTACCACATAGATAGGTTCCTTAATTATTTTAGCTGTTCTGATTCATCATGTTCCATATGTTTATACAGGTACATAACGGTAATAACAGTATTCACTAGGGTTAGGGCGGTTAAACCAAATACTTTAAAGTTTACCCAGGTTTCTAACGGCATGCTAAAGGCGATATAGATGTTGCCTAAACCACAAGCGACAAAGAAGGCGACCCAATACCAAGTGACATTTGCCCAAACTTTGTCAGGACATTTCATCTCTTTGCCCAGCATGCTTTTAAGGATTGGCTTGCCAATCAATTGGCTGACAAGCAGCGCGATAGCAAAGAAGGCATAAACAATGGTGACTTTCCATTTGATAAAGGCATCGTCATGGAAGATAAGCGTTAAGGTACCGAAAAATGTCACCATCGCAAAAGTGATGAGGTGCATTTTTTCAACTTGCTTGTACAGGATATAAGTGACGATTAATTGCACTGCAGTGGCGGCAATTAACGCTCCAGTTGCGGTGTAAATATCGTAAAACTTGTATATGGCAAAAAAGATGACCAATGGAAGAAAATCGAGCAATTGTTTCATATGATGCGACAGCCTAAATAAATAAGTCAATTTACTGATTAATATTCATTCTTGCCTTATTGAGCTTGGCTTGGGTATTAATCATGATGGAAATAGTAGGCTCTGAGTCTAGCATGGCAGCTAGGTTAATATGAAGGGCAGTGGAGGCTTGTTTATTGGATTTAGTCGTAATTTAGTCGTAATAGCGGTTAATAAAAATTCATAAAGGCGATAAAAAATGCCACTCGAATGAGTGGCATTAATAGTCTTAAATCAAGCTTAATAATGAGCGGAATAACCCACTATTTTATTCGCTTATTTTTAACTGCTCTTAAAAGCTGATACTTATAAACTGGTGCTTAAAAATCGTTACTTAGAAGCTGTTACTTAAAAGCTGTTATATAAGCGTCGCTGCTTTCATGTTGCGGGTAAACTCAGCTAGCGCGCTAAGTAAGGCTTTTTCATCGTCTTTGTTACGCTCGATGATTTTAACCACTGCAGAGCCTGAAATTGCGCCTGCTGCACCCGCTTTAATGGCTTCACTTACTTGCTTAGGCTCAGCAATACCAAAACCTAATAGCGGTGGTGGTGCATTAAATTCAGCAAGTTTGGCAAGCACTTCACCAATTGGCGCACCTGCTTTTGACTCTGTGCCAGTCACACCCGCACGCGATAACAAGTAGGTATAACCTTGGCCATGTTCACTGACCATTTTAATGGTGTCTGTATCGGCATTGGGCGGTGCGATAAAAATAGGGGCAATGCCATGCTTATGAGCCGCTTCGCTGAACGGGGCTGACTCTTCAACAGGCACATCAGCAATCAATACTGAATCCACGCCCGCTTGTTTAGCTTTAGCGTAAAATTCATCAGTGCCATTGGCGAATACGAGGTTAGCGTATAGCAATAGTCCAATTGGCATCTCAGGGTATAACTCGCGCACTTGTGTGAGTAGTGAGAAACAATCGGCAACTGTGGTGCCTGAATCTAACGCTCGTAAGTTAGCGCCTTGAATCACTGGGCCGTCAGCTAATGGATCAGAAAACGGGAAACCTAGCTCTAACGCATCAGCGCCATTATCCACTAAGGTTTTAATGATCTTTAACGAAATCCCAACGGTTGGGTCGCCAAGGGTCACGAACGGCACAAATGCGCCTTGTTGTTTTTGCGCTAATTGGTCAAAAGCTGCTTGATAACGATTTGTCATGATAAGTCCTTATTTCGCAGCTTCAGCTGACGCTTTTTGTTCTAAGATGTCAGATACCGTGAAGATATCTTTATCACCGCGGCCTGATAAGTTAACCACTAAAATGGTTTCCTTGGTGGCTTCTTTGGCCATACGGACTGCGTATGCAATCGCGTGAGCTGACTCAAGCGCTGGGATAATTCCTTCAGTGCGAGCAAGCAACTGGAAGCACTCTAGCGCTTCATCATCGGTTGCAGACTCGTAACGGGCGCGACCTGTGGCGTTAAGGTAAGCATGCTGTGGTCCAACAGATGGGAAATCAAGACCTGCAGATACTGAATATGACTCTTCAATTTGGCCATCACTGTCTTGCATCAGCGGCGCTTTCATACCAAAGAAAATACCGGTTTTACCGTGCTTAAGCGGTGCGCCGTGCATTGGCGTATCAATGCCTTTACCTGCAGGCTCAACGCCGATAAGTTCAACGTCTTTTTCATCGATAAAGTCTGCAAACATACCAATTGCGTTTGAACCACCGCCGACACAGGCGATAACAGCATCTGGTAAGCGACCTTCTTTTTCAAGGATTTGCTTTTTGGTTTCTTCACCAATCATGCGTTGGAATTCACGTACGATAGTTGGGAATGGATGCGGCCCCGCTGCAGTACCAAGTAGGTAATGCGCTTTTTCATAACTTGCTGACCAGTCGCGCATGGCTTCGTTACAGGCATCTTTCAGTGTTGATGAACCTGAAGTCACAGGAATAACCTCTGCGCCCATAAGCTTCATTCTAAATACGTTTGGTGATTGACGTTCAACGTCTTTCGCGCCCATGTAAACCTTACATTTAAGGTCTAACAACGCACAAGCTAAGGCTGTTGCAACGCCATGTTGGCCTGCACCGGTTTCAGCAATAATTTCTTTTTTACCCATACGTTTTGCTAATAGCGCCTGACCAAGTACTTGGTTAGTTTTGTGCGCGCCGCCATGGAGTAAATCTTCTCGTTTCAGATAGATTTTAACCATAGGGTTAGGGCTTAAGTTACGGGTTAAGGTTAATGCCGTTGGTCGACCTGCATAGTTCTTCAGTAAGTCAGTAAACTCTTTTTGAAAGTCTTCATCTTGCTGGGCTTCAACAAAAGCGGTTTCTAATTGCTTCAGTGCTGGCACAAGAATTTGCGGTACGTACATGCCGCCGTATTCGCCAAAATAAGGGTCAAGCTTAAGCTTCGTCATTGGGTCTTCCTTATCAATATTGTGTGAAATACCCATGCTGGCTATTTCGTAATGCTGTATTAAATTTGGTGCTAATTCTTTCTGATTGCTGCAAATGCTTGGGCAATCTTTTGCGCATCTTTAATTCCGGGCTCTGATTCAACACCTGAGTTG
Source organism: Shewanella olleyana (assembly GCF_023283825.1). Taxonomy (GTDB): domain Bacteria; phylum Pseudomonadota; class Gammaproteobacteria; order Enterobacterales; family Shewanellaceae; genus Shewanella; species Shewanella olleyana. The sequence continues at coordinate 51,592 of NZ_JAKILD010000001.1, forward strand.
AGATCTAAACCGTAAAAACCTTGTTGGTTAGCATCGAGTGCGTTTTCAGGTGTTAGCCCACCTGCAAGCATGCTGTTTTCTCGCTCTGCATTGGTAATGGCAGAATTATCGAATAACGCTTGCCAGTTAAATGTCTCGCCCGTGCCGCCAAAGCCTGTGGTGTTTTTGCTATCGAATAAGTAACGATCGCAACCCTCTGGTTTATCGCCAACATTATTGTCGCTTACAGTATTAGTATCGGCTGCAGTATCAACACTGACTGCTTTCCAAATTTGGCAATCAAGTTCAGCTTCAGCCAATAACTGTTTTAGCTCGCTAATATCTTCACTGTTTTCGCTGCCATGAAGCTGCACTACAGCTAAACCAACAGCCTTAACGGTTGCTACGATTTCTGGGTTAGGCTTGTTGACGAATACACCAACAAAGTTCAAGCCCGTTTTCGCTTCTGATTCAGTTAGTGCTTGTCGGCTTTGCTCAACCAGTGAAGCTGCTTGCTCGACAGTCACGTTACGAGGTGATTTAGGGTGAAAGATTAATCCACCGAACACTGCGCCAGCTTGGGTGACTGCTTTGATATCTTCAAGGCGGGTTAAGCCGCACACTTTGTTATTGCCAAAAATCAGCTGACGACAAGCAAGGTCAATGTCCTCTTGTGCCATGATAGAACTGCCTACAAGGTAGCCGTCTACTAACGGATTTAAGCGCTTAACCTGTTGGTTATTATAGATGCCAGATTCACTGATAATGACTCTGTCAGTTGGAATTTGTGGCGCTAACGCTTCAGTTGTGGCTAAATCAGTGCTTAAGTCACGTAGGTTGCGGTTGTTAATACCCACAATGCGTGCGTTAAGATCAATTGCGCGTTCAAGTTCTTCTTGGTTACTGACTTCGGTTAGCGCATCTAAATTGTATTTCGCAGCTTCTTCGGCCAGTAATTTATATTGCTCATCATCCAGAACCGACAGCATTAACAATACGGCATCTGCGCCTTGGTGAGCGGCCAGTTTGATTTGGTATGGGTCAACAAAGAAGTCTTTACATAAGATTGGCTGACTGACACGTGCACGCACCAATGGAATGTAATCAATATCGCCATGGAAGAACTGCTCATCGGTTAACACCGAAATGCCAGCAGCGTATTTACCGTAAATATTAGCAATGGCTTCAACATCAAACACTGGGCGAATAAGCCCTTTTGACGGACTGGCCTTTTTACATTCAAAAATATAACCCGCATTTGGCGCTTTAAGGGCATCAAATAAACTGCGGTCAGATATTTTAGGTTGCAAGTTGGCTTCTGGGTAACGCAGTTTAAGCGAGGCAATATGAGCAACTTTGGTATCAACGATTTTAGTTAATACGTTAGATTCTTTATCCGTTTTATTCGCAACTGTAGGCATTAGTGTGCTTCCTCTTGCTGACTTGCTTCAGCCAGTTGATTTAAGACGTTAATCGCTTTGCCGCTATTAATGGTTTCAAGCGCAAGTTTAGTGCCTTGCTGCACTGTGTCACACACTCCGCTGACATAAAGCGCACAGCCTGCATTAATCGCAACAGCGTCACGGTGGGCAGGTTTACCTTCGCCTTTTAAAATTGCTTGAGTTATAAGGGCATTATCACTTGGCTCACCGCCTTCAAGGGCTGAAATTTCAGCAGGTTCAACTCCTAATTCTTGCGGGGTTAACGTATAAAAGCGAATGTTACCGTCATTTAACTCCGCCACTTGGGTTTCACCGTGAAGGGCGACTTCATCAAGGCCACTTCCATAAACTACCATGGCGCGTTTAACACCTAATGCGTTTAACACATTAACGATAGGTGCAATCAGCTTTGGAGAGTATACACCCAGTAGCATAGCTTCAGGTTTTGCTGGGTTAATCAGCGGGCCTAAGATATTAAAGATGGTGCGGGTTTTAAGTGCTTGCCTTACAGGAACTGCGTGACGCACACCAGCGTGATAATGAGGTGCAAATAAGAAACATAATCCAAAGTCTTCAATGCATTGGCTGGCCGCTTCTGGCGTCATCGTTAGGCCGATACCACAATGAGATAACACATCAGAGGCGCCTGATTTACTTGATACGCCGCGGTTGCCGTGTTTGGCCACTTTAGCGCCAGCAGCTGCTGCAACAAATGATGCTGTGGTGGAGATATTAATGGTGTTATGACCATCACCGCCAGTACCCACAATATCCACAACGCCTGTCGCTAATGATTGAGCGCTGCGCGGAAAAGGTTTAGCCGCTTTACGAAGTGCATCAGCTGCGCCAGTTATTTCTTCAATGGTTTCGCCGCGCATTTTAAGCGCCACTAACATACCGGCCATAGTAACTGGGTCCATTTCACCTTCAACAATGGCGGTGAATAACTCTGCGCTTTGGCTGCGCGTTAACGCATTGCCTTGATAAAGTGAGTCTAACAGAGGTTGAAGTTGAGACATTATAAGGCTCCCTTTTGGCTACTGGATTGGCTACTTTCATTAGCATGGGTCAGGTAAGTTAGCGTTTGGGTTAATAGCGTGCTACCTAAAGTGGTTAAAATCGACTCTGGATGAAACTGGAATCCTACCGCTTTATCTTGCGGGTGGATCACCGCCATTGGCATATCTTCAGTGGTGGCAATTACGTTTAAACAATCAGGCACCTTGGTGGCAACTAAGCTGTGATAACGGGCTACTGGAAGCGGAGAAGGTAAGTTAGCAAATACGCCTTCACCATTATGAATAGTTGGGCTGGCTTTACCGTGCACCACAAAAGGAGCACGTTCGACTTTACCGCCGTAGTACTCAATCATGGCTTGATGGCCTAAACAAATACCTAGCATAGGTACTTTGCCTGCCACTTTACCGATAAGCTCCATCATACAACCTGCTTCATGAGGTGCACCTGGACCTGGTGACAGGACTAATGCCGCATTACCTGATTCGGCGATAAGCTTTTCAGCTAAGTAGTCAGCGCTTACGTCATTACGGTAAATCAGCACTTCAAAACCTAAGCTGCGGAACTGATCCACTAGGTTGTAGGTGAATGAGTCAAAGTTATCTAATAAATACAGTTTCATGTTATTGGTGCTCTGAGAAGTCGTCATTATAATCCACCTCCCATTTTGATGGCAGAAATCACCGCTTGGGCTTTTTGACGGGTTTCGTCGGCTTCAGCTTGTGGGTCAGAATCAAACACCACCCCAGCGCCAGCTTGAATAAAGGCCACATCGTTTTTAACGAAGGCTGAGCGGATAACGATACAAGTATCCATATCACCTAAACCATTAACGTAACCAACTGCGCCGCCATAACTGCCACGGCGGGCTTGCTCGGCTTCTCGAACCAATTGTGATGCACGCACTTTAGGTGCGCCCACTAAGGTGCCCATATTCATACAGGCTTGATAAGCATGCAGTGCATCTAAGTCTTCACGTAATTGACCGGTTACGCGACTGACTAAATGCATCACGTGTGAGTAGCGGTCAACTTTTAGTAATTCTGCTACTTTACGGCTACCGCTTTGGCTAATACGGGCAATATCGTTACGGGCTAAATCAACCAGCATTAAATGCTCAGATAATTCTTTTTTATCAAGGCGTAGTTCAAGTTCAATACGGCTGTCTAAGTCAAAATCAATGCTGCCATCGGCAGCTTTACCGCGCTGACGTGTGCCAGCAATTGGGTACACTTCAACTTGGTTGCTTGCAGCATCATATTTGAGTGCGCTTTCAGGTGAGGCGCCAAATAACGTGAAGTCAGGGCCGCGAAAGTAAAACATATACGGGCTTGGATTCGTTAGGCGTAGTGCTCGATAAGCCCCTAAGGTATTTGGGCATGGCAGGCTAAAACTTCTTGAAGGCACAACTTGGAAAATATCACCTGCAACAATGTGCTCTTTTAAATCAACCACTGTTTGCTTAAAGGTTTCGTCGCTGATGTTAACTTGTGTGTCAGCATCGACAGTCACTAAAGGTTCAACAGGTGCTAATGTTTGGCATTGCTGTTTTACATCAGTGACTCGTTTAGCCAGTGTGTCAGCAAATAGTGCGTCATTAGAAAACTGGTGGGTGATAATTTCAGCTTGCTGCTGTTGGTGGTCAACAAGAATTAATGTTTCAGCGAGGTAGAATAAGTAATCAGGGCAATCGTTATCAGCATTAGGAACTTCTGGTAATGGCTCTACAGTATCAATTAAGTCATACGCTAGCACACCACCTAAAAACAAATCTTCGAAGGCATCTTTTTGGTCAGTTTGAATGTGCTGGACAAACATTCTTAAACCATCAAGCGGTGATGTGGATTTTAAACGCGCATCTTCATCTTGTAACTGCTTGGCTTTGGCAAGGTTAATGACTAATACATTATCTTGCTGTTGCTGCTCACTGGTTTCGAAGAAGTCGCTTATAGGCGAAAGTAGGCTAGCACCATTGTCGGTGAGGGCTGAGAAAGTCAGCTTATAACCATCACATCTCACCATCATTGCGGCGTGGGTCAGTACGATGCTTTTTAAATGGTCTTTACTTTCTATTTCAGCAGATTCAAGCAACATTGTATGTGGCGCATTTGCGGTGACATGCTGATAAAGGCTCAATGGATCAGCGTGGTACGCTAATGATTGTTTTTGCGTTATGACATGGGCGAACTGATGTTTCATAATACGTATTGCGCCTCTTTAAAATGTTGATTTTTCATACTTAGTACTCTATTTCTTGTTCGGTTTGCATTTGTTATATCGAAGAGTGCAAGCCGTAAATAGCAAGAAAGCCCACATCTCTGCGGGCTTTCTAGTAAAATCTTGTGTTATTTAAATAACTACAACGCTTCACACCACCCGTTAATTTGGGAAGTGCCACCACCAATTGATGTTAAGTGCGTTAAAGTTTGTCATTTAAATCGAATCTCTTGATTTTAGGTCGTATATCTAAAAGGTTAGCAAAATGCGTTTGGCTAACGTATGCCTTATAGAAGACCTTAGCTGGCCTTTAAAGTCAATTGAATATTTCTCAAATTTGGCATTTTTTTGTTCATGGCGGCTAAAGCGTCATCAATTTGCTGAATATGTAGCAAATAATCACCACAGGGTTAAGCTTTTCAACAAAGATTAAAGTACAATAACGTTATGATAACAGACACTCTATTGGCCGATCTCCATAGCCATACGACCGCATCTGACGGCGTACTTACTCCTGCTGAACTTGTTGAACGTGCCATTGAAAAGGGCGTTCAAATGTTAGCAATAACTGATCACGATACCGTTGCAGGACTTGCTGAAGCGCATCAATTTAATCAGCAACACGAAACACCGCTAAAATTAATTGATGGTGTTGAAATATCTACCCGTTGGAACAATTTTGATATCCACATTGTTGGTCTCAACATGGATAAACAAGCCCCTGTTTTACTCGATTTTTTGAGTCGTCAACGTGAATTACGTGAAGAACGCGCTCTGGAAATTGGTAACCGTTTAGCCAAAGCAGGTATTGAAGGCGCATACGAAGGTGCCAAACATTATGCCGCTGGTGCTGCGATTAGCCGAGGTCATTATGCCCGTTGGTTGGCAGAAAACGGCTATGCTAAAGATATGCCTAGTGTGTTTAAACGTTATTTAGCACGCGGAAAAACCGGTTATGTCCCTAATAACTGGAGTGACATGGCAACCGCTATCGACATTATTCATCAAACCGGTGGCGTGGCAGTATTAGCACATCCAAGCGGCTATAAACTATCAGCTAAGTGGCTTAAGCGTTTAGTACGTGAGTATAAAGAGGCAGGTGGCGATGCGATGGAAGTCGTACTAGGTCAACAAAGCATTGATGATCGCGCTAACTTGGTCGCTTTAAGCCATTTGAATAACTTAATGGGTTCTATAGGCAGTGACTTTCACTTCCCAAGTAATTGGATCGAGTTAGGCAAAAATTTATTCCAACCTGCTGGCATACAGTGGGTTTGGCAATCAGAATCTTGGACGGAGCGAACATGAGCCAATTCTTTTATATACATGACGAAAACCCGCAAGCAAGATTGATTAACCAAGCGGTTAATATTCTAAAGCAAGGTGGGGTGATTGTTTACCCAACTGATTCAGGCTATGCATTAGGCTGTATGATTGGCGAGAAAGATGCCATGACCCGCATGGCGCGAATTCGTAAAATAGACAACGATAATAACTTCTCGTTGATGTGTCGCGACTTATCTGAACTGGCAAACTTTGCCCGTGTTGATAACCAAGCGTACCGTTTACTAAAAAGCTGCACCCCTGGGCCTTACACTTTTATCTTTAAAGCCAGTAAGGAAGTTCCGCGCAGGTTACAGTGTGATAAAAAGAAAACCATTGGTATTCGTGTCCCTGATAACTTGATTGCGTTGGCTTTACTTGAAGCCCTTGAAGCGCCGATTATGTCGACCAGTTTAGTGATGCCAGACGAAGAGTTTGCCGAGTCTGATCCTGAACATATTCGCGATATTTTAGAGCACAGTGTCGATGCCATTATCCATGGTGGTTATTTAGCTGAAAACCAAACTACAGTGATTGATATGTCTGAAGGCGATATGCTGATCGTCCGTGAAGGTGCAGGTGATATTAGTCCGTTTGAATAAAAGATGATGGAGTGAATATTCCCGCCACTAACAGCGTGTAAAAGACGTTAAGCGACAAGCGGTTGTTTTTTACTCGACAAGTTTGCAGGATAGTTGTTTCAACCCTAGGCAATAGTGCGTATAATCGCGCGTTTGGTAATTTCTAGCTATAATTTTGACGTAATAGCCAGAGTTAAGGGTAATTCAGTTTGACGCTTTAATGGTGTTATTAATTGTTTTAACCATCTGATATTAAGTCATTAAATTAAGGAATGAACAAATGCAGGGTATACAAAAAAGTTTACCTTTAGCAGTTGTTCGCGGTGAAGCACTCGATGCAATGCCGACCGATTTGTTTATTCCACCTGAAGCGCTTGAAGTGTTTTTAGAGACATTTGAAGGGCCATTAGATTTATTATTATATTTAATTCGCAAGCAAAAACTGGATGTAGTTGACTTGCCGATTGAAAAAATTACCACTCAGTATTTAGTCTATATTGATATTTTAACTGAAGCGCGAATTGAGCTGGCTGCCGACTATTTAGTGATGGCAGCAACGCTTGCGGAAATTAAATCTCGTCTGTTGTTACCTAAAATAGTGACCGCAGATGAAGAGGAAGAAGATCCTCGTGTGGTGTTAATTCGCCAGTTAAAAGCCTATGAAGTGATCAAACAGGCCGCAGCTGACTTAGATGGCTTGCCACGATTGGAGCGGGATGTTTACTTAGCGCAAGCTAAAGCCGCACCCAATATTAAGCCGGTGATCATGCCTCCTGAAGTATCATTAGTTGATATCGCTCAGGCGTTTTCTGAGGTATTAAAACGAATTGATGCAAACGAACATCATCATGTAAAACGTGAGTTGCTTTCAACCCGCGAGCGGATGAGTCAGATTTTAGCCAAACTATCGACCGAAAATTTTATTCCTTTTACCGACTTATTTGATGTCAGTGAAGGCAAAGCGGGTGTGGTAGTGAGCTTTTTAGCTTTGATGGAACTCGTCAAAGAACTATTAGTCGACTTAGTGCAAAATGAGCCGTTAGCGCCAATTTACGTTAAAGCATTTTAAAGTGCGTGGCACTCGATACGAGAAAGGACATCATGCAAATAAATGACATTCAATTAAAACAGTTAATCGAAGCCAGTTTATTTGTAATGGGAAAACCACTCAGTATCAAAATGATAAAAGATACCGTACTGGTAAAGTTTGATGTGTCTCGAGCAAGGATTAAAACTTGCTTGGACGAATTACAACAAGATTATCAAGAGCGTGGGGTACAACTAGTTGAAGTGGCTAGTGGTTATCGCTTTCAAACCCAAGAGTTGTTGAGTGAATTCTTACAACCTTTGTGGCAAGAAAAATCCCCTAAATATTCACGTGCGACGTTAGAAACCTTAGCGGTGATTGCTTACCAGCAACCAGTAACCCGTGGTGATATTGAACATGTAAGAGGTGTGGCCGTCAGCAGCCACATAATAAAGAGTTTAGCTGATAGACATTGGGTAAAAACCGTAGGCCATAAAGAAGTTCCTGGGCGACCAGCACTCTATGCCACTACCACAGAGTTTTTATCCTATTTTGGCTTGAAAGCGTTAGCGGATTTACCTTCGCTGACGGATGAAGAGTCATTGCAGGCGCTATTTGAGAAAGTTTCAATGGCACCACAACAAACAGAAGAGTCGAACTAGATGAGCGAAAAATTGCAGAAAGTCTTGGCCCGTGCAGGCCATGGCTCCCGTCGTGAGATGGAGGCATGGATTGCTGCAGGCCGTATTAGTGTAGACGGAGAAATTGCCAGTTTAGGTGATCGCGTTGAAGCAGACGCTAAAATCCGCATCGATGGTCGTGCCATCGTGATCAAAACTGAAGAAGACATTATTTGTCGTGTATTGGCTTACCATAAGCCAGAAGGCGAGATTTGTAGTCGTAAAGATCCTGAAGGAAGAACCACGGTTTTCGAACGTTTACCTAAGATACGTGATTCACGTTGGGTAGCCGTTGGACGTTTGGATATTAATACTTCAGGTTTATTATTATTCACATCAGACGGTGAGCTTGCTAACCGTTTAATGCACCCATCAAACGAAGTTGATCGTGAATATGCGGTACGTACTTTTGGTGAAGTGCCAGAAGCTGCAGTACAGCGTTTACGCAAAGGCGTAACCCTTGAAGATGGCCCTGCAAGTTTTGATAGCATCAAACCTGCTGGTGGCGAAGGCTTAAACAAGTGGTGGCATGTGACACTTAAAGAAGGACGTAACCGTGAGGTTCGTCGTTTATGGGAGTCGCAAGAAGTACAAGTTAGCCGTCTAATCCGTGTTCGCTACGGTATGGTAGAGCTTCCAAAAGCATTGCCTCGTGGTGGTTGGACTGAGCTTGATATGGAACAAGTTAACTACTTGCGTCAACTAGCTGGGTTAGAGCCAGAAACCCGTACATTACTTGGCACCGATAAACACAGTGTTGCTCGTGCTCAAGTTAAAGGCGCTAAAATTCGCCGTGCTGTGCGTAAACACAAAACGGTTGCTGCGCGTCCTAAAACCACTCGTCAACGTACTTAAACCAGTACATTTGATGAATGCGGTATCGCGTAAAATTAAGGTCACCTAAGGTGGCCTTTTTTATTACCTGAAATTGAACCCGCGTAGGAAATTAACGCTAAAAACCTCAGCGACTTCCTTGAAACTGTGTATATCGCTAACTATATTTAGTTTGATGGTTTTTTCATCATTAACGTGTACTTACAGATAAGGGAGTATTTAATGAAAAAGTTAATCGTCATATTGGTTGCTTGTCTTTTATATGGCTGTGCATCAGCACCGACATGGAAAGGAATGTCAGAAAGAGAGATAGCAGATTGGAAAGCCATTGGGTTTGATGCAGCCAAAGCACAAACATGGAGTAAAAGTGGTTTTAATGCCGAGCAGTCTCAGCAATGGAGCAAAGCCAGCTTTAGTGTAGATTCAGCTTCAGCCTGGTCAAAAGAGAAATTTAATCCAGAAGAAGCGGGTACCTGGAAACAAGCAGGCTTTGAATTAGATGATGCAGTTGAAGATAGAGCAAAAGGTTTAACCCCAGTAAAAATGGATAAATAGTGTTAATTTTAGGCATTAAAGCCGAGATTGCTGCTCAAATAGCCAAATGAACAAATTATTTCAATTTCTACTTTACACCAGCGAGGGAGATAGCTATTATCTCGCTCGTTCGGAGAGATGGCAGAGTGGTCGAATGCACCGGTCTTGAAAACCGGCATGGGTTTGTAGCCCATCTAGGGTTCAAATCCCTATCTCTCCGCCATATTTATCGAAAGAGCCCGCTAGCAATAGCGGGCTTTTTTGTGTCTGGATTTTGAAGCTTTAATGAAAATGGTTTGTAGCTCATAATGTAGGGGATATAACCGTTTATGCTCCCAAATTTGTTTACTATTTACAAATCAAAGTCGTGGCGTTTCGCCAAAAGCAAAAGAAACATCGCAGGATTCCATCCTGCACAGGCCAAAAGGGTATCAACAGCAATACCCTCTTGGATCACCCTGCCGCCCCAGACTAAAAATGCTGAAAAGCGCATATTTTCGATGGGGATATATCCAACTTCTGACTTCGTTTGTCGACTGCATTAGACTTATTCGAAAATGCTAACGCTTCCGATGGGCCTTCCATGGCCCCGCGAAAGCTAGCCTGACGCCCTGTCAGGCTCACGCTATTTTCTTCAACGCTCTCAATTCAACTTGAGTCTTTTAGCTGATCAGATTCTTGGTTTTTGTAGCTTTTTTAATTGCGACGAATATAGTCAAATCGAAGAGACAATCATCCCAGTGTAGATGCGTTCAAGACCTTCGAAAACATGGATGTTTTCGCAGAGCCCACATGGATGTGTTTACGGCGAGTCTTGGATGCATCTGTACATAAGGTCACTCTTTCACATCTGAACCATAGGGATATGGTAAATGTCAGTATGATGTCTGGAACATCATTGACCATGTGATCGCGACATTCCGTTCATCCTGAACATTCCTGCGGCAGGCAATGGATTAGATTGAAGTAATGGTCTTCAATAATTGAGCAAGTATAAATGAATTACAGAGTTGCTGTTCGTAACTCACTTATGCCCCAAAACGAGTTTAGGATGAAATGAAATTCGTATTTTACTCGGTGTATTTAGTTGCCTTTGAGCTATAGGATAAAATGACGGATGTAATTCATTTTGGATGGGAGGAGATAATAGTGATTTCAGAACTTGAACTAGACAGAGCTTTTGCAGGTCAAATTGAAAACTCCATTAATTTTCAACAATGGTTTTTAGGAAAAACAAAGTTCTCAGAGCAATCAGATGACCTGCGTCTACTACACAAGGAACAGGCCAACCTAAAGCCGAAAAAGAAACAAGAAAATTGGTGGCGGCACTGGTGGTGCAAAATTGAAGATGGTAGTGAATCTGAAACGGATATATTTTTAGTTTTTGAGAATAAAGAAAGTCAGCAAAGAATCGCACTTCATATTGAGGATAAGCCTCCACATGGAAAATTCACGCCAAATCAATATTTAAACTATAAAAAGCGAGCCGAGTTTATGAAGGGTAAAGCAGAATTCATGGCTTATGATGATTTTGCAACGGTTTTGGTCTCGCCAAAGGTCTTTATAGAAAGGAATCAAGAGGAAGTAGCTAATTTCGATTCGATTGTCACCTATGAAGAAGTGTCTGAGTATATAGCGCTTTTTGGAGATTCTATAAATGAATCTAATACTAAATAAGGTTAAATGAAAAGCCTGTTTTAGTGCTGATAACTTTAAATGTGCTGTCGCGATAATATGGGCGCTTCCTTCGTACTAAATATAATTGTATAACCCCATACTTACCGGCCCTTGGGCTGATGGTTAAGCAAGGCTTTTCATTGATGGCAAAGAACTATTTTATGATGTTCATTTATTATACAATAGTTTTTTTCTTGCCCATTAAATGGATATTATGCGCTTCTTTCAAGAATTAAAAAGACGTAATGTTTTTAAAGTCGCTATAAGTTACTTAGTCTTGAGTTGGCTAATAATTCAGGTGGTATCACTTGCCGTGCCTGCTTTACATTTGCCTACATGGGTAAATTCATTAGTGTTTTTGTTTGTGATCATTGGCCTACCTTTTGCGCTGTTTTTTGCTTGGGCATTTGAGCTCACCCCTGAAGGTATTAAGCGTACTAGCGAAGTGACTGAAGAAGCCTCCATTGCCCCGCAAACCGGGCAGAAACTGAATATTCTATTAACCACTTTATTAGTAATAGCACTCGGTTATATTAGCTACAATCATTGGGTAACGAGCGACAACGTCTCGGGTGGTCGTGTACAAATAAAATCAACCAGCACACCCTCTGAAAGTAAACAAATCAGTAACCAATTAGAACAAAAAGCGGTTTTACCTTTGGCTGTCTTACCTTTTGTTAATTTAAGTAATGACCCTGATCAAGAATACTTTGTTGATGGTTTGACCGAAGAATTACTTAACAGCTTAACCCGAATTGATGGACTTAAAGTGACCGCCCGTACATCTAGCTTTGCCTATAAAAACAAAAGCATGGATATGCGCGATATCGCTGAAGAACTTAGTGTCGATTACCTCGTGGAAGGTAGTGTACGTAAAAGCGGAGAAGATATACGCATCACAGTTCAGTTAATCGAAGCTGCATCTGGCAGTCATATATTATCTGACACCTTTGATCGCAAACTAGTTAACGTATTCACTTTACAAGAAAACATTAGTAATCAAGTAGCAGCTGCGTTAAAGCTGTCGCTAATTGATAAAGACACCCGCTATACCACTGCCTTAACAAAACTGGATTATATTGCGGTTGAACAATTGGTCACCGCGCGTAGTCTACTCAGTGACCGAACCGAAGAGTCCAACCTAAAAGGTATTAAAATCCTCGAAGCCTTAGATGAAAAATACCCTAACACCCCAGAAATCATTGGCCTCGCTGCTTATACCTATATGGAGAAGTCAGCAATTGGTGACACAAGCGGCATTGAACATGCTGAAGGCATGGCGAAAAAAGCCTTGGCACTAGATAATAAAAATATCGATGCGTTAAATACGCTGGTACATTATTACGATGACTTTGCCGATACTCGACCTATTTCATTGGAAAAAGACCGCCAGCTCATCCGTTATTATCCCGCAGTTGCTGAACACTATAAAATTTTATTGGGTCATGCTGCTAATTTAATGCTGCCCTGTGAAGAAATTCAGGAAGAATTAGATAAAGTACCAAACGGGATTTTTAACAAATTAGAGCAACAACAATACCAATATTGGTTAAACCAATGCCTTTCCCCTAAACAAGCGGCGCAACAATTGTTGGAACACCCCGACGAAGGTATTGAAGACTATTGGGCAGAGCGCCATGTTCCTGATCATTATTTTTTATCTACACAACAAAAATTTGAGGCGAACCCCAATCTGGCAAATTCTTCCTTTTTTTATCTTAATTTACTGGATATAGGCGCTTATCAGCTGGCAAAGCGCGTGGCCCAAAAATTCGATTTCAACAAAACAGGGTATTGGGCATTATATGCGTCTATCTCAGCTTATATGTACGATATTCAATTAGAAAAATCCCCCATAGATTTACTTTACTTATTACAACGAGACTTTAGAAATACAGTAGATATCTGGATTATGGCAGCACTCATTAAGCAGACTAAAACGGAAGAAAAGTCAGCTTTGTTGATGGATTATTTAGACCAAGCCCCGTCCTTCGAGCTATCGGTTCAAAATGTATGGGAAGCTTTGGGGTTAGTCATGCTGCAATACCACACAGGGCAGATAGAACAAAGCCAACATAGCGCGCAAACAATCTTCAATGCGCTTGCTCAATATAAAACACAATATCCAGAGTCATTCCAATTCTGGCGGCTTAATAGCTTGTACCTGATTGCCAGTTTTTACAGTGACAATATGGCGCACAGCGAACAAATTCTGCAGCAGGGATTCAACGACGAGTACTCTTATTGGTGGGATTCAGCCGGCCTGAACAATTTTGTGTTATCACCGTGGAAAGACCATGCTGTGGTAGTAGAGTATATGAGTCGGATTGAGCTTGACCGACAGCGAATACGGGAAAAGTATGGGTTAAAGTAAGCCGATACGAAAAATGTTTCACAATTCATAACTAACTACTATTTGCAACTATCGGGGCAGGACAACGTGAAGTCGAAATTAGTATTGATTTTATCCACAATAGACTCTAGGTCGTTTTGCTCGTGATAGTTAGAATTCTATAATAATTTCTTAAGCCGAAAGCTCTCTTTTAGAGATAAGAGTATTTTGTCGGTCGACTATTGGCTAATTAAAGTCATAAGGTAATTATTGATGTTAATGCCTAGAATTTGGATTATTAGCTATTTTATAGCATTAAGTTTTCTTATGAATCGTCAGTTTATAACAAACTTTATTTTTAAGTTCATAAGACCGAATGCTGATTAATCCATCTAAACCACCTATACAAGCGCTTAAGGTATCAAGATACTTTTACTAATCTAAATCCAGTGTTCTAGATTAGAAACTCTAACTAGCTTTTGTCCAAGAAATAGTTAGAAATTCAATTCTAAACTTAACCCTCTTGGCATTGACTCTTTTTACGATTATCTTTAACCACTAGTCGTTTTGATGAATTAACTGAGTGAGTTAATAAAACTATTTATGACACAAATCCAATTAGTTTTAGCCCAAATTGAAGATGCTGCGCTATTAAAAGCACTGGCAGTTAAAGCGTTTCAAGCTGACTTTGAACAATACGGTAGTTTTCCGCCACATATTGAATCCACGCCTTGGCATCAGCAAAGCATTGAGTCTGGTCACTATTATATTATTAAGCATGATAGTCAGACTGCCGGTGGCATTTTATTAGTACCAAAAAGCCTGACAGAAATTGAAGTGAAGTACTTCTTTATTGCGCCAGCATTTCAAAATAAATGCATAGGCTTAGATACTATTTCTTTACTGGAAAAACGCTATCCTGATGTGCTTAATTGGTCGTTAGTGACTCCTTATAAAGCCTTTCGTAATCACCATTTTTATCAAAAATTAGGTTATAAAAAAGTCGGTGAAATTCAGCCTGAACCCAATGAAAATTTTTGGCTGTTTGAATACCAAAAAACGATTTGATTACACACCTTTCATCATTCTTCACTCCTCAGTTTAATTGCTCTGTTTATCCACCTTGATCTATCCCCTTCGTTTATAGCCTTGGTTTAAGATCTTAATTATGACCTCTGTGACGAGCTTAGCTAACAGCCGTTGCAGTTCAGTTTTTTATTCAGTAAGTTACAGACTTAAATTAGTAAAATTAGATGTAATGGATTATTAGCGTTAAGGAAAATATGATGAAATGGAATTTTTTAACTAATATGGCTCAATTACGTGTATCGCTGCAGATGTTGTTAGCCGTGTATTTACTTGCAATTGCACCGTTTAAAGCACTGGCTGAAGATAAACCGACTGCAATTGAGTTTGACTATCAAGCCTTTACTCAAGACTACTTTGAAGCATGGAAAGGTTCACAAAAACCTGATGCCACCAAAGAAGATTTAGAACATTATTTATCTTTTTTAACTGATGATGTGGGTTATCAACATTTACCTTGGAGTGATGATGATAGTCGTCAGCCAGATGGCAAAGCTGCACTGCGTAAAGGAATGACTTACTACTTAGCCTCACACGATGAGTATTCTGCCAAACTCACTAATCAAGCTTATGGACATAATGTAATTATGATTGAGTTTCATACCGTTGCCAAAGGGATACACCCAGATAATGGCCAAGTTACCCATCATGATAATGGTTCATTTGAAGTGCTTGAAATCGACAATGGCAAGGTGTCAGTGATTAGGCACTATTCTAAATAAAGAGCTAAGTAATTTGCTAAATAAACTAAGAGTAACCAAGGAATTAAGATGTCAGGAATAACGGATTTATCAAAGTTACTATCAAATATGTCGCCAGAACTACAAGCTGGTGAGTTTGTCTTTTGTAGTGTTAAAGGGTGCATAGCTGATTATGCTCATTTAAATCCATTATGTTTTTTTCATGAGCAAGAAGGGCTGACTTTAGTACTTGCAGTTGAATCTGCGATTCAAGCTTATTTGCCTTTTGAAGCGAGGTTTAAACAAATCACGTTAACAGTGCATTCCAGTTTAGAAGCGGTGGGGCTCACCGCTGCTATTTCTCAAAAGCTGACTGATAATGGCATCAGTGCCAATGTTATTGCTGCCTATTATCATGACCATATTTTTGTTCCTGTAGATAAAGCGGCAATTGCGATGTCATCTTTAAAGGAATTTTCAGCGGTATGAACTCAGGTTTTAATCTTTCAAAACATGCTTAAAGAATACTTTTAGGTGATTAAGCTATTCACTTTGTTGTTTATCCGCATAAGAACCTGTTCCCTTTAAATTAACGATATATCCGCTTCATCCAAGAACCATATTATAACTCGCTAATTTCATGGTTATATTTGAGTTCCATATCAAATTAACTCTATACTGCATTTATACTAACAAGTCTCTAATTTACTGTTAACAACCTTTCAAGTTAATAGTGCTATTTAGCTGCTGAATATTTGTCGATTCAAGGGAAGGTTATGACTGATAAGAATAATGAAGTGTCTTCAACTGAGGTAGCTATGCAAGCTGAAGAGGCTCAAGTTGATCAAGCTCCCACAGCTGATACCCCTGCAGATAAAGCAAAAAATCAAAAGATTCGTAAAGTGACTAATATCATTTTGCTTGTGGTGGGCTTTTTGTTTGTCTTTCATCTATTTGCCGACCGATATATCCCTTCTACAGATTTAGGCCGAATTCGAGGCTTTGTGGTGCCAATAACGCCGCAGGTTTCTGGTGAGGTGATTGAAATTATAGCCACGCCTAACACCTTAATACGTCAAGGTGAGGTATTGGCGCGCATTAACCCACGTGATTACGAAATAGCACTATTTACTGCGCAGCAGAATGTGACCCAAGCAGGTCAAAACATGGGGGCGTTAACAGCCAATGTCACTGCGGCACAAGCAAAAGTGGCGAATGCAGAAGCTAACTACACCAATGCTCAAGTTCAATCAAAGCGTATTTTTACCATGGTTGAGCAAAATGTTATGTCTCAAGCTGATGCAGATAATGCTCGTGCTGAATTAGCCAGCGCTGAAGCTGGTGTTGCAGCAGCCAATGCCGACTTAGCCAAGGCTGAAGAACGTTTAGGCTCAGAAGGTGAGAATAACACCGCTGTTAAATCTGCATTGTTAGCGCTAGAACAGGCGGAGCTAAATTTAGCGAGAACCGAAATCAAAGCGCCCACTGATGGTGTTGCTTCTAACTTTCGTTTAAAAGAAGGTTTTTATGCCAGCGCAGGTCAGCCTGTTATGACGTTTATTTCTTCTGAAGATGTGTGGATTGAAGCTAACTTCAGAGAAAACAGTATAGGTAATATGAACCCTGGCGACAAAGTTGAATTTGCGTTGGATTATGCACCAGGTGAAGTCTTTACAGGCAAAGTCGCTTACATCGATTACGGTGTGGATTGGGGCCAAAATGAACAAACCGGTAAACTTGCCCAAACCACAGGTCAAACTGGCTGGTTAAGACAATCACAGCGCTTTCCAGTCACCATAGTGTTTGAAAAGGAAGAGGCTAAAGGCTTAAGACGTGTTGGTGGCCAAGTTGATGTGATGGTGTATACCCAAGAAAGCTCTGTAATGAACCTGTTCGGTAAATTCTGGATCCGCTTAGTTAGCTGGTTCTCTTATGTCAGATAAGCCAACTGCAGTTATTGACCCTGAGCTAGAAGAAGCGATTTATACCCGCAGGGTATTGCGCTTCACGCTTGGGATTGGTTTAGCCGTAGCCATTTCTGCAGTGTTTGCATGGCAGCTAGCTTTTATTGTGCCTGTGTTTGTGGCTAAGTTTTTAGTCGATAGAACTGAGCCAACGATTCAAACTGTTTATGAACTATTAATATCGATGGTAGTAACGATTGCTATTGCTTGGTTAGTGAGTTTTGGTCCTGTGCAATATCCCATTGTGTTGTTACCTCTGCTTGCATTATTAATGCTGTGGGCTTACTACCTGTTCTCCGATCCTAAATGGAACTTCTTTGCCACCATTTTAATTGTCGCAACACTAGTCTTACCTTACTTAGGTATTCTTCACCCTGGTGCGGCTATTTTTGTCGGTGTTGGCCTAAGCTTTTCAGGTTTAGTAGCAGTGTTAATTTTCACTTTGCTTCATATTTTACTACCTGATTTATCTCCTAACCGCGAAACCCATGTCGCTGCTGGATTAACTACAGATGAGCGTTTATATGAGTCTGTTCGTGCGTTAATTATCGCTTTTCCTGTGATTACTTTTTTCTTTTTGTTTGAAATTACAGGTGCGCTGCTCACGATGATTTTTATTGCGATTTTGTCGTTGCAATCAGCAGGCAGTAAAAGCGTTAAAGTGAGCTTGTTTTTATTGATCACTAACGGCATTGGTGGTGTGTTAGCCATTGGTTTTTACAACCTACTGGTGATAGTGCCAGAGTTGGTATTTTACGTTGGCCTTGCGATGATTTGTGCATTGCTGTTTAGTCAAAAAATCTATGCTGATGCGGCTAAAGCGCCTATTTTTGCAGGGATATTTTCAGCTTTATTAGTGGTTGTGGGGTCTACTGCCTCGTCAACAGATGCGGATGTTGCTACCAACTTTTATATTCGTATTGCGCAGTTATTTATGGTGGGTGTATATATGGTGGTAGCGTCTTTCTTTTTAGAAACTCGAAATTGGGCTTTTTTACAAAAAAGAACTGCAAGCTAAATTAAGTTTATAACGTATGTATGATGAAAATTTGAGGGTAAATGTGCCGTCACAAAAGTCTGATGTCCCTAAGAAAGGTAACACTATCCACTCACACCATGTGGGGAGAGAAAGTGATGATGGACACATAAAAGATATAGGCAATCAAAATCTCTTTATTCCTCTACTCAGAGCTGAATATATAGCGCCATTTGTAGCACGCTTAAAAGACTTTGAAAACAACATATACCCCATCATTGAACAAGCGGGCTTACCTGAAAGCTTGTTAACCGACAAATATGATTACGTATCTGAACAAGCAGTATTGAATTTACTTAAGCTAATGGCTCACAAACTTGGAAAAGAGCGTTTTTCTGAATGGTTATTTCAGGTGGCGCGATCTATATTTGTTCCTCAGCACTTAGCCAAAATTTCTTTGAAAGGAACGGTGAGGCAAGCGTTAATCGACTTTACTCAAGTGGTTAATCTTGAATCTAAGCAAACCCATATTCAATTGAAAGCAGGATTAGGGAAAGTGTGGTTTGCCCGTTTTCGTCTAAAAGAAGACCCCATTGAAATCGACCTTTCAGAACAGTTTGCACTGACTATGATGGTGGAGTTAGTTCGATCTGTGACTCAAACAAACTGGCAACCAATCGATATTGGCCTGCAGTCATCTCGTGAAGCTGAATATTTAAATGTACTCAAGTTAGACAGATCTCAGGTTTACTATTCTCGCCGCGTTACAGCATTAAGTATTTCTGAGGAAGTGTTAGATTGCAAGGTGAAGCTAAAAGAAGGCTGGGAACCCACAATTAAGCCTGCGATAGAGAGCCCTAAAAGTTTTGTGGAGAGTTTACAATTTGCACTATTACCTTACATGTCTCTTGGTCGACTATCGATAACGACAGCTGCTGATTTATTAGGGTTAAGTGTACGTACATTGCAACGTCGGTTGTCCGAAGAAGGTATGAGTTACAGGCAAATGGTGGATGATATTTATTTTCAGCAAGCCAAAACAATGCTGACTGATAATCAAATCGCAGTTACCGAAGTATCTGCCACTTTAGGCTATGCCGATATCGCTCACTTTTCCCGTGCTTTTAAACGCATGTCAGGCATGTCACCTAGAGCGTTTCGCAATAACCTAGTCTCGAATTAAACTTATGCGCTTAAGTTGTCACTAATGAATATTTAAATATTACTGCGGTTTTTTGAGATGAGTTGATGAAAGTCTTTTTTAAAGCTTTCAGTGAAAACCATTAACATAGAAAAAGTGATGATTAACTAAATGTCAGTTTTATATCGAGAAACTGACCTATTTTAGTGAAAACCTCGTTTTATTGATTTTATGTGAGTTAATAAGTTGTTTTTGCTTTGCTATAGGTGTAATGCGACAGAACTTACGCTATATTTTTAAACTAATTGATATTGAAATTACCTTTATTTAAGCGAGTTAGCGACACATTCGTGACATCTTATGATGCTAACTTTATTTAATGGAATGCCACTAAACTAGGGATAGACAATTTATGAGTGACAAGAACATTTCAACACCTGCAGGATTTACCAGTGCTGCAGTAGATGCTGCGATTAAAATTGCACTGATTTTCATTATGGTGATTTGGTGCTTTAAGATTATTCAACCCTTCATTATGCCAATTCTATGGGGCGGTATTATTGCAATTGCCCTCTATCCTGTAGTGAAACTCGTTAGCAATCGATTAAAGTTATCAATGACTAAATCGAGTCTAGTCATCACGCTGCTTTCATTAGCCTTGTTATTGGTGCCGACATTTTTATTCTCAGAAGCCATCGTTTCAGGTACACAAGATTTTATTGCTGAAGTCCAGGACGGCACTTTAGTTATCCCAGCACCTAAAGAGTCTGTAGCAGACCTACCGTTAGTCGGTGATAAGCTTTATGTACTTTGGTCTGGAGCTTCATCTGATTTAGAACAATTAGTCAGATCTTACTCTGATGAAATTAAAGCATTTTCAACGACCGCTGCAGGTGCGTTTGGTAGCTTTGGTATGACTGTGCTGCAATTTTTAATCTCGATTATTATTGCTGGCGTATTTATGGGTAAAGCAGAAGGCTCAAACCAAATGTTCCATAAGGTTTCGGTTCGACTTGCAGGTAAACATGGGGAAGAGTTTTCTCACCTTGCTGTCGCTACTGTTCGTAGTGTGGTGCAAGGTGTCATCGGCGTAGCGTTCATTCAGTCAATTCTTGCAGGTATTGGACTTGGGCTTGTTGGGGTACCGGGTACTGGAATATGGATGTTATTAGTGCTTATCTTAGCCATTATTCAATTGCCACCAATCTTAATCCTAGGGCCAATCATTGCTTATGTGTTTTCGGTTGAATCATCGACTACAGCCATTATCTTTATGATTTGGAGCATCTTGGTGAGTGCCAGTGACGCATTCTTAAAACCAATGTTAATGGGTCGTGGTGTTGATATTCCAATGTTGGTTATCTTATTAGGCGCAATTGGCGGGATGATTTTATCTGGTATTGTAGGCTTATTTGTTGGTGCGGTTGTATTAGCGCTGAGTTTTAAACTCTTCTCTGCTTGGTTGGTGGTTGAAACCGCCGAAGTTGATACAGAAGCTGTTATGATTGAAGCAAAGAAGTCAGAAGGGTAAGTTTTAATGGGAATGTCGAAAGAAGACAACTTTAGTTATTTATTGGGGTCTTTAGTCTTGGTATTGTTAAGTGCTGCGTTGGTTGAGCAGTTTTTCGAATCTGGTCAAATGCTGATTGTAGCAACCACGGTAATGAGTTTATCTATTTCAGTGATCGGCTTAGGTCAAAATAAGCGTTGGATCCGTTCAAGTTTTGGTTTGATGTTCACCACACTTGTATTGGCCAGCATTGGGTCAGTTTTTGAACTACTAAATCTCGATATTATCGCCTTATTAACCATTATTTCTTTTCTTATTGTGGCGACCTCTCGAGCTTCAAAACAAGTGCTTTTTTCTGGTAAAATATCATCTAATCAAATTGTTGGCTCTATTTGTATTTTTTTACTTTTAGGGCTTATTTGGGCGTTTACCTATCTGTTATTAATTGAAATATTTGGTGCAGCTTTTAACGGAATTGAAGCGCAAAAGTGGACTGATAATTTTTCAACTGTGATTTACTACAGTTACATCACCCTCACAACAGTCGGTTATGGGGAAATATCTCCAAATATGCCGATTGCACGATTTTTTGCTTTTTCAGAGGCTATTTGTGGACAATTTTATATGGCTATTATTGTAGCCAGTTTAGTTGGTGCAAAAATGTCACAAAATGATAATTAGCCAAAAGGCTAATTAAACTTTACTTTTCAGTTAGGTAGAGTGATTGATTCTAATAGATGAGGTCGCATGGAGTTATCCAAGAAAAGTGTGCTAATTGTGGATGATATGGATGCCATCCGTAAAATTAGTGCAGACCAATTACGCCGTTTTGGTATCGGACAAGTATACCAAGCTGATAATGGCGCTAAAGCATTGACCATTCTGAAAAATGCATCTGTAGACTTGATCATTTCTGATTGGAATATGCCTGTGATGACAGGCATAGAATTACTATCTAAAGTTCGTCAATCGTCTAAATGGCAGCATCTGCCTTTTCTTATGATCACCGCAGAAGCCGCAAGAGAACGTGTGAGCACAGCGATTGCTGAAGGTGTCACTGACATCGTCATAAAACCTTTTAACGCAATCACATTACAGCAACGAGTGGTGCAGTGTTTAAGTGGTCATGTGAGTAATAGAAGTCATACTCTTCAGTCAGATATCCGCCAAGACGATGCAAATCAATTATCACCTGATGGCGAGTTTAATTCAGAATCCTCTCCAAAAGACAAAATTCCTCATAGGCCTTCAGTCCTGGTGGTGGATGATACCACCGTTAATTTAACTTTGATTGGCGAGCTTCTTAAAGACGATTACCAAGTTAAGCTCGCACTGCAAGGCAGTCAAGCGCTTGAAATAGCACAATCCGATTCTCCGCCAGATCTTATCTTATTGGATATTATGATGCCGGAAATGGATGGCTTTGAAGTGCTTAAACAATTAAGAGAACATCCACAATCAGCGCATATCCCAGTGATATTTGTCACAGCATTAACTGAAGATAAATACCAGCTGCAAGGGCTGGGCAGCGGCGCGGTTGATTACATTAGTAAACCCATCCAACCTGAGTTACTTAAACTACGAGTAAGAAACTTGATGGCTTATGTTCAAATGCATAAGCGTTTGCAGTCTGACTTTGACAATATAGTGACCACTGAAAAGCTTAAGCAAGAAGTACAACAAGTATTGCAACATGATCTTAAAGGCCCTATCGCTGGGTTGATGACTTTGCTTGAACAAATCAGCCAAGACCCACACATTTCAAAAAGTAACCTTGAAAATACCCAAATGGCTGAAGATATGTCATTGCAATTATTGAACATGATCAATATGTCCAGTGAGCTTTATAAAATCGAAACGGGTCGATTTCAATTACAAGCTAAGCCCTTTTCTTTAGCAGACTTACTGCAAAAAATAATCGAAGTGTTAAAGAAAACCTTCCAGAGTAAGTTATTACTCATTTATTTAGATTACGAAGAAGATGGCGACGAAGATTATCTTGCGTTAGGTGATAAAAGCTTAAGCTACTCAATGTTATTCAACCTCCTTAAAAATGCTTGTGAAGCAGCGCCAAGCAAAACAAGAGTGTCGATTTCACTCTTAAGAAGTGATGCAGATGACAGCCAACAACACTTACAAGTGAAGATACAAAATATCGGTGTCGTACCGGCTGAAATTCGCGAAACGTTTTGGCAAAAATATGTTTCAACAGGCAAAGAAAGTGGCACTGGAATTGGCACCTATTCAGCTAAGTTACTTGTCCAAGCCCAACATGGTGAAGTCGCATTAGCTGTGGATGACGATGCAAATACCACAACAGTCAATATTATTTTGCCATCAGCCTAAGCTGATTGACTTAACGGGTCTTTTTCACAGGCCTTTGTAATAAGCTTAATGTTAGGTTTTTGGATTAAATTTATAGACGCAAAGATGTGATATTTTGCTGCTTAGACAGGATGAGAAATGGAAATAAACACAATGTTGTTATTGGTGTCCGCAGGTTTGGTGGTTGCACTGTTTTGGCTGTTTTTCAAACTTCGAACTGAAGCTAACATAGATATTGGCCGCTTCTTTGAGAAACGGCACAGCCGTTTTTATTCAGCGCTAATTGTATGCTTTTTTCTAGCCTTAATGTCTACCATTTCTGCAATCGGATTAAATATCGCTTATAAGCATGATCTAGAACAAAGTGGGTCGGCCTTAGACTCTGTTGCTCTTACAACTGACGCAGCGCTTTCGTCTTGGGTTAAAGGTTGGGAAGACCGTGTCGGAGCTGTTGCTACCAACCCTTTGCTTTTAGGAAGAACCAGGTTATTAACTAAAATTGGCGCAGACAAAGAATCTTTACTGGCAAGTGAACACCTTCAGTGGTCAAGAGATGCCTATGATCGCTATAGTGAATCATTTGGATCTTTAGGTTTTTTTATTATTAGTCTAGATGGTAAAAATATTGCTTCCAGTAGAGACAGCAACCTTGCAGTGACTAATATTGTAAAGCGGATACATCCCGATATATTTCGAGAAGCGGTTAGAGGTAAAGTTGTCATCACTCCACCTATGCGCTCAGATATTCCTTTAAAAAACCCTTTAGGTATTGAACGTTCCGATACGCCTACCATGTTCGTGTTAAGCCCCATTGTTCAAGATGACGGCTCTATCAACGCAGTATTATCCCTTCGTATTGATCCCTATTTGGAGTTTGCCAAGCTGACAACAAGTGGTGCTGTTGGAGATACAGGAGAGTCATACTTTGTGGATGAAAAAGGAAGAATGTTATCACACAGTCGTCATGAGCAAAGTTTAGTCAGTTTAGGCCTGTTAAATGAAGGTCAAATGTCGGTGTTAAACTTGAAGGTTACCGATCCTAATCGTCTATTAACATCAGATACCCCCGCTGATCCTGAGCATAATGAATTTAAATTAACCCTCGCTGCACAGCAAGTTGTTGACAAAAATAATGGCCAGTCATACCAAGGTTATCGAAATTATTTAGGCAAAGAAGTCATTGGCGCTTGGAAATGGGATGAGCGTTACGGGTTTGGCATTATCACTGAAATGTCGCTAGAAGAAGCCAGTAGTAACTATCAATATTTTAAAACAATCGTGTTAATACTGATTGGAATTATTGCCTTCTTTTGTTTACTCATCACCCTTGGAAGTTTATGGCTGAGCAGCCACGTTCATCGCCGTTTACAGGTCAGTAATGAAAAGCTTGAAAAGACAATTTCTGTTCGGACTAAAGATTTGCAGGAGCGAGAGAATCGGTTGTGGGATTTATACGAGAACTCTGCAGTAGCTTATGCCACTCTCGACACTCAAGGCCATTTTACTAAGCACAATAAGCAGTTTGCCCACCTCACAGGGTACGACAGGCAAGCCTTTGCTTCACTTTCCTGGGAGGAGGTTATTGCAACAGACAATAGCGATGCCAAACAGATTTTTAGTGATGCATTAAATGGACGAGATACATCAGATGCACGAGTTCATTTAAATACCCACTCAGGTGAGTCAATTGCCGTGTCATTGACTGTGCGTATTGTTGGAAGTGAAATAGATGATGGTACTGAAATTAGATTGTCTTTGTTAGATATCAACGAGCAAGAGAAGGTTAGGGCAGAGATGCTCCAAAACCAGCAACAGTATCAAGCCTTAGTTGAAAACATACAAGGGGCGGTATTTCGTTGTAAATTTATAGATTTAAAGAATAATAAATTTAGGCTTGTCTATATAAGCCCCAATTTTGAACATATTACTGGCTACCCCGTTGAGGACTTTATAGGCCCTAACCCTTTAAGGCGTTTTATTCACCTTGCTGTAGGTAATGATGGTGACCAGTTTTTTGAGCAGGTGAAACAGGCTGCATTAGTCAACAATAAAGTGACCGTTGAAATGCGGATCCTGAACAAAAAAGGTGAGCTGCGTTATGTACAAATCATGGCGCAATTTGAATTAACTGAAAATCTCGAGGAAGGTTATTTCGATGGAACTGTTTTTGACATTACTGAACAAAAGTTAGCCGAAAACCGATTGTTGGATTCGGAAGAGAAACTTGAAGTTGCTGCCACGAGCGCACAAATGGGGATGTGGGATTTTTATCCTGATGAGAACCGTGTTGTGGTGAACCGAATGTACAGCAAAATGCTAGGTTACGAACGACTGGATATTTGTGCACATGATAGTAAGTGGGCGCCGCTGATAAATGGGTCTGATACCTTTATGTCATTGGTTCATCCTGATGACGAGTCAGAAATTATAGGATTAGACTCTGATGCTGATAATCATAAAAACCAAATTAATCGTCAAGAATTCAGAATGTTGCGTAAAGATGGAGGCTATGATTGGATCTTAAGTATCGGTCAAACCTATCAATCTCATGATGACGGTAGCCCAATGCGTATCAGTGGTGTGCATCTAAACGTTAATGCAGCGAAAGAATTGCAAAGTGAATTAGCGAAAGCTATTGCTGAAGCCGATAACGCAAACAAAGCAAAGGGGGATTTTTTGGCTAATATGAGCCATGAAATCCGCACGCCAATGAATGCCATTATCGGTATGTCTCATTTAGCGTTAGAAACAGATTTAAGCCGTCAGCAACGTAATTACATCGAGAAAACCAATGGGTCCGCGCAGTCATTATTAGGGATCATCAACGATATTCTTGATTTTTCCAAAATCGAAGCGGGTAAGCTAGATATAGAAAACATTGATTTAAGTATTGATGACTTGCTCAATAATGTCAGCAATTTAATTGGCATCAAAGTCGCAGAGAAGGGCTTAGAGCTGTTGTTTGATATTGATGACAATATTCCTAGAAACTTGCTAGGAGATCCACTGCGAGTAGGACAAGTACTGATAAATTTAGCCAATAATGCGGTTAAGTTTACCGAAAAAGGCAACATTATCATTTCTGTGAAATTAAATGAGCTGACAACAAGTCATGCCCAAATAACGTTTTCAGTTACTGATTCAGGCATTGGTATGACCCCTGAACAACAGTCAAGACTGTTTAATGCCTTTTCACAAGCAGACGCGTCAACCACCCGAAAATATGGCGGTACAGGTCTGGGGTTAGCGATTTGTAAAAACCTTGCTGAATTGATGAATGCAGAAATTACATTAAATAGTGCTCCTGATGTTGGCAGCACCTTTAACTTGAATATCCCGTTCGATTTAAGCCCTATTTCTTCAGTATCGATAAGGGAACTAGATACGTCATATCTTGATGGTAAATCAGTATTGTTAGTGGATGATAACCAAGTTGCTCGAGAGATATTATCTAATTTATTAATTAATATAGGTATGAAAGTTAAGGCGTTAGACAGCGGTAAGGCAGCAATGGCTTATTTAAATTCAGGCGGTCAAGCTGATGTTGCCATTGTTGACTGGCAGATGCCTGAAGTCAGTGGAGTCGATGTAGCGCGTTTTATTGGTGACTTACCTATAAAGGCCAGGCCTAAACTCATTATGATCACCGCATATGGTAAAGAAGATTTACTGATGAATGCAGTTGATGTTCATTTTGATAGCATTCTTACTAAGCCACAAACCCAATCAAGTCTTGTTAAGGCGCTGTCTTATGTTATTTCTGATGCAGAATTTCATTCAGGGCAGTTGGGGACTGATAGTGAGTTAACCAAGGCGTTAGTCAAGTTAGCAGGCGCGAATATTCTTATTGCTGAAGATAATGATTTGAACCAAGAATTGATTGAGGAATTACTCAACAGTAAACATATTCAAACCACGATCGCGGCTAACGGGCAGCAAGCACTTGAGTGCCTAGCTGAGCAGCGTTTTGATGGCGTATTGATGGATTGTCAAATGCCGATAATGGATGGCTATACAGCCACTAAAAAGCTACGAGGAATACCAGAACATAAATCACTTCCGGTGTTGGCTATGACAGCGAATGCAATGGCTGGTGATCGTGAAAAAGCCCTTGATGCAGGGATGAACGATCATATCCCTAAACCTATTGATGTTGAAGCCATGTTTATCACTATGGCGAAATGGATAACTCCTGCGCAGCCGGCGGATATAACACTTTCTGAAAACGCGACTTCGATACAAATCGAGCCATCGTTAGTTAACCTGAAATACATTAATTCAACTCAAGGGTTAATGCGCACACAAGGCGACGTCAATTTATACCTTAAGTTATTAGCCAAGTTTTTGATGGGACAAAAAGGATTTGTAGGGGCATTTTCAAAGGCGATTGCAGTTAAGGATGAACAACTAGCAGCACGTTTAGTTCACACTCTAAAAGGCGTGGCAGGGAGTATTGGTGCTGAAAAGCTTGCGCAGTTGGCAACTCAATTGGAGCTGGAGCTAGCTGAAAGTGACGTTAGTGCGATTGAGGATTTAGATATTGAACTGTCTAACGTATGCCAAGAAATTTCAACTTTAATACCAGAAGAACAAAGTGAAAAAGTTCAACTATCATTAGACAAGGCATTAGCAATCAAGACTTTAGAGGAGTTGATTACGATGTTAGAAAGCTTTGACATGGAAGCAACTGAATACCTTGAAAGCCATGGTGAATGTTTAAACGTTGAGCCACTCGTGCATAACTATAAATTACTTGAAAAGCAGCTGAGCGAATACGAACTTGATACAGCAGCGGAAATAGCCAAACAAATGATTGAGCAACTAACCTTACTAGACTGAACATTTGTCTAATTGAAGTGGTGAGATTAATACAAGCTATTTAAAACAGCTATTTGCAAGAGCGATTCGCAAGAACTATTTGAAACAACTAGTTGAAAAGCTATCTGTAAGAAAAATGGGCCATAAAGCGCAAATCGGTTAAGGAATTTGGATGGAAAAGCAGACTATTTTAGTAGTAGACGATACGCCAGAAAACATTGATGTTTTAACTGGAGTATTAAAATCTGAATATCAGATTAAGATTGCCAAAAATGGCGAGTTAGCGCTGAAAATCGCCCAAAGCATCAGCTTAGATTTAATCTTGCTGGATATTATGATGCCTGGAATAGATGGCTTTGAGGTATGCAGACAACTTAAGCACGATGAAAGAACCCGACATATTCCGGTAATATTTGTGACGGCTAAAATTTCTGCAGATGACGAACTAAAAGGTCTAGAGCTAGGTGCTGCTGACTATATTACCAAACCATTCAATCCTCCCATTGTTCAGCGACGCGTAACAACTCAACTTGCTTTATCCAATCAAAATAAATTACTTGCAACTAAGGTGCAGCAAAAAACCGCTGAAATTGCACAAAACCAGTTGAATGTGATCCGTCGTTTAGGGCGCGCTGCAGAATATAAAGATAACGAAACCGGTATGCATGTTATTCGGATGAGTTATTACACTCATGTGTTAGCGCTTGCAGCTGGCGTTAATGAAGCTGATGCAGAAGTTTTAATGAATGCTGCGCCGATGCATGACGTAGGTAAAATTGGCATTTCTGATGCTATTTTGAAAAAACCAGGCAAGCTCGATTTTGAAGAGTTTGAAGAAATGAAAAAACATTGCGAAATTGGCGCTGAAATTTTAGGTGACAAAGACTCTGAGCTAATGACCATTGCCCAAGAGGTGGCACTAACACATCATGAAAAGTGGGATGGTAGCGGTTATCCAAATGGTTTAAGCGGTGAAAATATTCCTTTGTACGGTCGTATAGTAGCAATAGCCGATGTATTTGATGCGTTAACCAGTGAACGCCCCTATAAAAAAGCGTGGACCGTTGAGGATGCGATAGCGCTAATAGAGCGTGAAGCAGGTAGCCACTTTGATCCTAAATTAGTGCCGTTATTTATTGATAAATTGGATGAAATTTTAGAAATAAAGGCTAAATTTAAAGACAAGGATTAACTTAATCGTTAAAGAAGTGAGCATCGAAATGAGTGTTGATATGACGAGTTTTGAATCAAAGTGAGCTTATCAATCGTTGCAAAGGAGAGATTAAGCTCAGTTATGGCGTGAAATGGTAACAAATGTTTCGTAGGTCAATTATAATAGTTTCATATCGAGTTAGCAGCGCTACTAACACTTAGAGCTAACACATAGAGCTAACACATAGAGCTAGCACTGAGAAATAAGACGTTAAGCATTAATCATCAATCATTATGCAAGACAAATTAAATAGCGATAATACGAAACGATATTAGCTTTCATCAATGGTAAATATTTAAGCGGTAATGATTTAGCTTATTCAGAAGCGGTTAAGTAACACAGTAGTCGTCTACGTGGATTATTTCTGAGAACAACACCTACACAAATGAGTGAATTTATATATCTGTGTAACTTGCCAATAAAGGCAACTTAATACCTAATTCGACAGAGGAAAATTACATGTCTAAGACTTTTATCAGTAAAAAATTACTTCTAGCTGCTGTTATGGTGCCTACTTTATTAACAGGTTGTGCCACGGGTGATAACCCTGAATCTAAAAAGGCTAACGCTCGCAAAGAAACACAATCTGCACTGCAAGAGATTTATGCAGAGCATAGTGGTGCAAAGACTGCTGTGGCTAACTCAGTGGGATACGTAGTTTGTACTGGTAGTAACAGCTATTTGTTCGCTTTATCTACAGGTGGCGGAGTCTGTGTTCTTACTTCTAATGGTCAAAACTCTTACTATCGCTTTGCGACTGGCGGAGTAGGTGCTGGAATTGGTTGGAAACAAATGGCATTCGTACAAGCTTTTATGGATAACGATGCGATGACTCGCTTTAAAGAGTCTGGTTATGAAGGTCAAGCGCAAGCTGAGGCGAGTGCTAAATACGAAGACAGTGGTGACCAAGCGTCAGCTAACCAATCTGTTGATGTCAGTGGTGTAAAAACTTATCAAGTTAACCTAATGGGCGCAGCAGCTCAGGCTACGGTTCAAGGTTATAAGTATTGGGAAACTGACTTCTCAGATGACTTCGTAGAAAATGAAGAATAATCACGGTTAATTTACATTGTTAGACGGTTAATTTACATTGTGAGAAGATTAGCTTGTTTTACTCGATAGTGAATAAACTGAGCTATCAAACAAACAAACAAACATTAAACCGCAATGACATACGTTATTGTGGTTTTTTATTGTGTTTTATTTATTGATAACTATGGCTTAACTAAATTGTTTAAATATTAACCAGGGTTAAATTGCAAAATAGTTCATAGGTCAATGATGTTGGCTAAACAACATGTTGATAAGTAAATTCTTACATCCTTAAGCGCTATTATCGCTTTCCGTTAGCCTCGCAATAAGCTAAATTACCTAAGTAAGGATAATAATAAAAAAATTCAGGACGAATACGTTTAGGGGTAGGTCGAAGTTGATTTCAGTATATTTAGTTGATGATCATGAGCTAGTGAGAACAGGCATCCGTCGTTTATTAGAAGATGAACGCGGAATTAAAGTCGTTGGCGAGGCGCCAGATGGCGAAACCGCAGTGCAGTGGTCCCGTCAAAGTGAAGCCGATGTGATTTTAATGGATATGAATATGCCTGGTATGGGCGGCTTAGAAGCGACCCGCAAAATACTACGCTATCAACCAGAAGCTAAAATTATTGTATTAACGGTACAAACTGAAGATCCGTTTCCTACCAAAGTCATGCAAGCGGGTGCGTCGGGCTATTTAACTAAAGGCTCAACTTCACCAGAAGTGTTACGCGCGATTCAGCAAGTTTCCCGTGGACAACGTTACCTTTCTCCAGAAATCGCTCAGCAAATGGCGTTAAGCCAATTTAGTCACTCAGATGAAAATCCATTTAGCAGTTTATCTGAACGTGAATTGCAGATTATGTTGATGATCACCAATGGCGAAAAGGTGAATGATATTTCAGCAAAACTGAACCTTAGCCCTAAAACCGTTAACAGTTACCGCTATCGTTTATTTGCCAAATTAGATATTGGTGGTGATGTTGAGTTGACCCGCCTAGCTATTCGCTACAAAATGCTCGATGCCAGTTCTTTTTAGCCATTAGGTGTTCATACAAAGGTATCGACGCCTATTTTAGGATAGTTGATGCCTTCAAGCTTTAATTCAAAATTATTTTTAAAAACCGTCTCTTCTTCACCCGGTGTTTATCGTATGTACGATGACAAAGGTGAAGTCATTTATGTGGGCAAAGCAAAAGATCTCAAAAAACGTCTCTCATCCTATTTTAGGGCGAACCTGCCCAACGTTAAAACTCAAGCCTTAGTCGCGCGCATTGCCAATGTCGATGTCACTCTGACACATAGCGAAACCGATGCTTTATTACTTGAGAATGATTACATCAAGCAATACATGCCTAAATACAATGTGTTGCTACGTGACGATAAATCTTATCCGTATATCCTATTAAGTGGTCATAAGCATCCTAGACTGGCATATCATCGCGGCCCGAAAAGAGAGAAAGGCCATTACTTTGGTCCCTATCCTAATGGCGGAGCAGTGCGTGAAAGTCTAAACCTGATGCAAAAGTTGTTTCCTATTCGTCAGTGTGATGACTTGTACTATAAGTCTCGCTCACGTCCTTGTTTACAGTATCAATTAGAGCGTTGCAGTGCGCCTTGTGTTGGACGTATCTCTGATGAGGACTATGCGGGCCAAGTTAAGCTTGCGAGTTTGTTCTTACGAGGCAAAGACCAGCAAGTGATCAGTGAGCTGGTGGCTAAAATGGACACCGCCGCGAATGAAATGGAATACGAATCTGCAGCGCAATATCGAGATCAAATCACAGCATTAAGACGTGTTGCTGAGCAGCAAGAAGTGTCGAATCACAAAGGTGATATGGACGTTATTGGCGTACATTACGCATCTGGCATTGTCTGTTTCCATTTATTGTTTATCCGAGATGGTAAAATCTTCGGCAGCCGAAGCTACTACCCAACGGTGCCGGCAGAAACTGAACTAGAAGAAGTTTTGGTGTCATTTATTGGTCAATTCTATTTAAACGCGGATATTCAAAGAACCATTCCAAAAGAAGTGATCATCAGTGAAAACTTTGATGAGAAAAAAGTGCTTGAAGAAACTATCTCCTCAGCATTAGAGCGTAAGTTTGAAATCAAAACCCATGTTCGTGGTGAGCGAGCTAATTTTTTACGATTAGCTGTCACCAATGCAAGTAATGCAGTCAACACACGTTTATCCCACAAAAATACTGTTGAGCAACGTTTTCAGTTATTAGAAGAAGCGCTGGAGTTTGGCCATCAAATTACCCGTATGGAATGTTTTGATATTAGCCATACAATGGGAGAGAGCACTGTGGCTTCTTGTGTGGTGTTTAACCGAGAAGGGCCTCATAAAGCGGATTATCGCCGTTATAACATTAATGGCATCACCGGCGGCGATGATTATGCCGCGATGGAGCAAGCCCTTAAGCGTCGATTCGATAAAATCGACAATAACGGTAAAGTACCCGATATTGTGTTTATTGATGGTGGCTTAGGTCAGCTACGCATTGCACAAACCATTGTTGATGAAAAATGTGTTCACTTAGACAGACCACCATTGCTCATCGGGGTGACTAAAGGAGAAGGCCGTAAAGCTGGGCTCGAAACCTTTGTTTTTGGCGGCACTGAACAGACGTTTGAGCTTGCCAGTGATTCACCAGCATTTCATCTGATATTACATATTCGCGACGAGTCACATCGATTTGCTATTACAGGACACCGTAACAAACGCCAGAAGACCCGAAATACTTCTACCTTAGAATCTATCCAAGGAGTGGGGCCTAAAAGGCGCAAACTATTGTTACAACACCTAGGTGGAATACAGGAGGTGAAGGGCGCGAGTGTGGCAGAATTAACAAAAGTGCCTGGAATTAGCCTAGAAATGGCACAAACAATCCATGATGCATTGCGAGGGGGATAAAATTAAGGCAAGATTGGCGCTGTTTCTGACTATTTGGTTTCTTCAATGCCTTTTAATTTACCTATAGCGCTAACATTATTCCGGCTTGTACTTTTGCCGGTTTTTGTCGTTGTCTTTTATCTCCCTTATTCTTGGGCGCCTTTTGCGTCCGCATTTATCTTCTGGTTGGCGGCGGTAACAGACGCGTTAGATGGTTATGCAGCAAGAAAGCTTAAGCAGTCCACCCGATTTGGTGCCTTTTTAGATCCGGTTGCGGATAAAATTATGGTTACTACCGCGTTGGTATTGCTGGTTCAGCAAAATGATAATATTTACCTGACGTTAGCTGCACTATTTATGATTGGCCGCGAAATTGTAATTTCAGCACTACGCGAGTGGATGGCTGAAATCGGTAAGCGCGGAGTCGTTGCTGTTTCTTGGATTGGTAAATATAAAACAGCAGCTCAAATGGTGGCTATTGTTGGTTTGATTTGGCAACCGAATGAATTTTTGACCAATGTGGCTTATGGACTATTCTATGTCGCTGCAGTGCTGACTTTCTGGTCGATGATGAGTTATATTTCAGCAGCTTGGAAAGACTTAACAGCTGAATAGCACAATAAAAGTTCAATAAGTTTATTTAGTGCGCATTCAGTCATTTTTGTTGAAAACAGCAATTGACACCGACACTGAAATCGGTAGAATGCAACCCCGTAGACAGCGATGCTTCAGCGGATAACCGAAAGGTTGCAGCTTGATGACATCGAGGCCTAATCTGCGAAGATAGGCAAATGATTGCGACATTAGCTCAGTTGGTAGAGCGATACCTTGCCAAGGTATAGGTCATCGGTTCGAACCCGATATGTCGCTCCAATCATTCTCTATACGGCGCGATGGCAGAATGGCTATGCTGCGGATTGCAAATCCGTCGACCTCGGTTCGACTCCGGGTCGCGCCTCCACAATTTTTGTTTAGTTGCTAACACTTGAGTTAGTGGTTAAAACAACACTTATGCCCGAGTGGTGGAATCGGTAGACACAAGGGATTTAAAATCCCTCGCTTAATAGGCGTGCCAGTTCAAGTCTGGCCTCGGGTACCATCATTTACATACGTAAGTATGGTGCAAAAAAGCCTCAACGAAAGTTGGGGCTTTTTTGTGTCTGAAATTTACCAAGCTAAAGTGAATTGAGCGATAGAAAATAGTTTGTAGATGTGAATAGTTGATAACGTTTGCTATCAACTATTCACCGACAGGGTTATTTTTGCTCGATCTTATAATCTAGCTGATAGAAATGAGCCTCACTTTTACCGTTCTCAAATTGGTTGTATACCCCAGCTTTGAAGTAATTGAGCATTTCTTTCCAATAAGTGATGTCATGGTCGACTTGATTCTCACCATCTCTATTAATCACTAATTTTGAATCGCCAACAATAATATCGAATTTAGTGGGAGCATTAGGATCGTATGCACCTAGGTCGAAGCGGATATATGCATTTTTACAATCAGATGTGTCACGGTTGCCGCTGTCTTTGCTGCAATTTACAGCGTTATTTTTAATGATAGCCCAGTAGTGATCTTTAACGCCCTTGCGGTCTGCTTCATACACTAAGCGCAGCAGCGGGTGAGGGATGTAGCCAACCCCATGTTTTCCGTCATCAAAGGTGCCCTTATTGTGGACTTGCAAGAATGTCATCGCATCATTCTTAGAGGGACTGTCTTTAACCGAATCTCTTGGATTGATTGGTATCAACTCCGCAGATAAGTGGTAAAAGGTATTTGGTAGATCAGACTTAAAATTTTCTAGTACGCGCAGCTCATTACGTAGTTTATAGCCTTCCATATTCATCACTAAAGCTTGTGAACCTTGGTCAACATAAAAGTGTTCGTTCACGATATCGCTAAAGTCACTATCTGTGGCAAGTTCATATTTGCTGCCAGGTCTTGAATTAGGAGTAGAAATTTGCAGTTTTGAAGCCGCCAAAATATTAGCAAATTGAGGGTGAATAGCAGGTGCTGTTCGCTCACCTGTTGCCGCAGGGTATGCATTGACGGATGGTTCAGTGGTTGAGGCGCAAGCTGTCAATAAGCCTGATACAAGGATGGTTAAAGGAATTACTGATAATTTTTTCATGGTAACTACATTCCTACTTCTTATTATCTTCGAGAGTTTCTGTGAATGGTGCCGGTATTTTCACCATGAGCGTCTGTGCACTTATATGAATAATACCTGTGATTATCGTTATTGCTTATGGACAATATAACGTTAAATACTCTATTTAACGTATAATAATACAAATTAATTTTGACTCAAATCACAACTTATTTACCCAGCCAACAAATACCACGCAAGTGTTCATTTTTTCAGGTGTAAAAATGACGATTCCAACCTGACTATTATTCAATTCAATATTTTAATCTGAGTGTTTTAAGCTTTTTGTTTTTAATCTTTGTATTTTTAATCTCTTTGGTAGTCCTAATGGTAATAGGTCATTGACTGGGTAGAGTACTTGCTCTACCATCTTAGGTAGAGTAAGTATTCTACCCAAGGTGAGTGTATGAAAAGTTCGCTTATTAATGATGAGTCTATTAGTGATGAGCTTATTAGCGACGGGCTTATAAATGATGCTCAGACTAAAAGTGAAGCAGCAAAGAGTTCAGATGCAACTTTCAATGCTGATAATTCGCAGCCATTGAAGGTACAGATTGCTGCGAGTTTAGAAATCGCATTTAGCCAGCTAGGTTTTGCGGAGCCAAGTGTGGCGCAACTAAAAACGGCATGTAATGTGAGCTTGCGAACCCTTTACAAATATTACCCTTCTAAAGAGGCGATGATTGTCGCAGCGCTTGAATATCGCCACCAAAGGTACCTGTCTTTTTTAACTGATGAGGCAGCTAATACAGGCACTGAGTCAGTGTTATTTATTTTTTCTCAATTAGAAAAGTGGATGCAGCAATTTGCGCCTAATGGGTGTATGTCGATGAATGCCATTAGTGCATTTCCTGAT
Source organism: Shewanella olleyana (assembly GCF_023283825.1). GTDB lineage: Bacteria > Pseudomonadota > Gammaproteobacteria > Enterobacterales > Shewanellaceae > Shewanella > Shewanella olleyana. The sequence goes on from NZ_JAKILD010000001.1 coordinate 87,888, forward strand.
AATCAGGAGGTGATCAATGTGGTGGTGAGCCATAAGTTAGCTGTACGACAGCGATTAGCTGATTTCAGTCTTCGACCTGATCTCGCATCAGCATTATTTTTATTACATGAGGGTGTTTCAACCACTTGGCCTTTAATGGGCCCAGAGTCAGTGCTTTCAGCAAAACAAGTTATATCTATCATTATGGAATCACCAGCATGCAATCCTTAGAAGCATCAAGCCTAAACCAAGCGATCCCAGAAACAATGACAGGGGTTCAGTTAATTGGCCATGGTGGGCCAGAGATGTTGCAAGTCAATAACCAGATTAAAGTCCCTAAGCCTGCAGATGGTGAAGTGCTTATTCGTGTACTGGCAGCAGGTGTAAATAACACAGACATTAATACCCGCACGGCATGGTATGCCAAGTCAGATGCAGAAAGCGATGATGCCAGTTGGTCAGGTAATGCCTTTGTGTTTCCCCGTATTCAAGGCGCGGATGTATGTGGCGTGATTGTGGCTGTAGGGGCTAATGTTTCACAAAATCGTGTTGGTGAGAGGGTGTTAATTGAGCCATGTCTCAGTGAGTCAAAAGGAAAAGAGTTAGCGTCTCCTTGGTATTATGGCTCTGAGTGTGATGGCGGCTTTGCAGAGTTTACCGTTGTGGCATCTAGACATGCTTGTACAATCAATAGCTCACTCACTGATGTGGAATTAGCATCGTTTCCTTGCTCATACTCTACTGCTGAGAATATGCTAACTCGCGCTAAAGTTTGCTCAACTGATACTGTATTGATTACTGGTGCATCTGGTGGCGTTGGCTCTGCGGCAATTCAACTTGTAAAAGCCCGCGGCGCAAAAGTCATTGCGATTACCAGCCCAAGTAAAAATGCGCTTTTACTTGAATTAGGAGCAGATCAAGTATTACCAAGAGATGCAGACTTAGTTGAAACCTTGGGGGCAAATAGCGTTAACGTGGTGATTGATTTAGTAGCTGGTAAGCAATGGCCACAGTTAATTGATGTGTTAAAGCCTGGTGGCCGCTACGCCGTTTCAGGTGCCATTGGCGGCGCTATAGTTGAACTTGATGTCAGAACCCTTTATTTAAAGGATTTAAGCTTCTTTGGCTGTACGGTATTAGAACCTGAAGTGTTTGCTAATTTAGTTGCAACCATTGAGTCTGGGAAAATAAAACCAATTGTGGCAGACACATTCGCCTTAGCTGATATTGCCACTGCGCAGCAAGTGTTTCAGGAAAAGCACCATGTCGGCAAGATTGTACTGACAGTCGTCTAATATAACTGTTGGCAAATATAACCGTCACCCGGAATAATCGTTCAGATTAAGTTGACCGCTTAATCTGAACGATTATTTCTGAACGGTATTCGCAGGGGTGTGATTAGCTTTAGTTTTTGCATCAGTATCAGTATCTGTATTTAACTGAATTAATCTAGCAGCCATTTGTCCCCAGTGTTGATAAATTTCTGTACTGGGGTGAAATCCATCTTCCGCCATGGTTGCGTTAGACAATGATTCCCGCATATCTAATTGCTCACAAGGCAGTGAGCTATTGGAAATCCAATGAGTTAAAGCATGATTAAACTCATTGGCTCTGCTACCAAGAAACCACCTAAATGGCTGGGGTAAAGCGGGGAAGGCTGACATGGGCGGAACACTGGTGATTATAATTTGGCTGCAGCCTAATGATGTATAAAGCAACTCACATAATTGCTGTTGTTGACTAATCCAAGTTTTGGCTGAAATCGGGCTTAAAACATCATTCACACCTAAAGAAATAATCACAGTATCGGCGCTAATTTGATGAGCTTGGCTTAATATGTGGTTGAGTTTGTTTAAGCAATTCTGAGTGCTATATCCGCTTTTAGCAATAAGTCGCCATTTGAGTTTGTGATAGCGAGCTTGTGCTGTCGGACTTTCATTTTGACTCTCAATCGTGGCCTTTTGGCTCGTAATAGTGGCCTGTTGGTCCATTAACGCGGTAAGGGATTGAACCGTTTGGCCTGTTAGGGCTTGTTGCTGTGTTTCAACCCCAACCCCAGCGGCTGCAGAATCACCAATAACCAATATTGACAATGTATTGAAATCTGAACTCGAAACGACTTCAGTATCTATGCTTAATGGTGAATCATCGGCATGATTTAGCCTGACAATACCTTCACGTAATCCTTTAGGCTCAGGCAGTTTTAGTGTGGTTTTTTTTACCCAAATGGCTTGGAGTAAGTATATTGGCCATATAAAAATTAAGCTTAAATAATGCAATGTCGGCAATCCTTTCCGTTTAATTACTTTTCTTTTAATTACTTTCTCTTAATTACTGATAGTTATATCTTAATTGAGCAGTAGTTTCATCCGCAAATAAAACTAAACTCGTTGTTAAGTTAACTTAAGCTAAGATCAGTTCACCAGCTGGAACTTGATTTCAAATAACTCTTCGACACCAGGGTAAACTTCCTGAATCAATGATTTCAGAAACTCCAATGACATGTTTTCTTGTTCTGCATGGTCTTCAGTTAAGTGATGGAACGCGACTTTAGTGACTGACAACACCTTGATATTGCAGAACCATCGCTCATCTTCGAAGGTGGATACAGATAAGGTTTCACCTACTTTGAAATAAGACTCTGACTCATCCCGTAAGGTAATCGTTTTTGCACCAGATAAAATATCTTCTTCAAAACGACTGAAAAAGCTTATAGGTGTTAATTCATCCATCGGACTGCCTTGTTTTTATGAAGTGATGATAATTGGAATATTTTGCGTTAGTTCGGGGTTAAAAGACAAGGAATTGATTAATGCCATCAAAGTGAGTTTGTCCGTTAAAGTGGTAAGTGGCCTTAACTTGTCTGATCCAATCCCTTATTATGTGCGCAATTTAAATCAGATTGAAATTTAGGAAGGTCATTTGCACACGTTAGCTCAATTAACATCAGGTGAATTAAACGGTCAGAAACTACAACATATCCAAATTGCTGAGCAGTTAGTCGAATTCCCACGTGAAATTTTAGCGTTTGCAGACACTTTAGAGGTGCTGGATTTATCCAATAATCGTTTAAGCCAATTACCTGATGAATTTGCATGCTTAACTGAACTTAAAATCCTATTTTTGTCGTTTAACTGCTTTACTGAAGTACCTCAAATTATTGCTCAATGCCCTAAGCTTGAAATGATTGGCTTTAAAGCAAATCAAATATCTACAGTTGCTGAAAACTGCTTACCTGTTGATACTCGCTGGTTAATTTTAACGGACAACCAGATCACCCAATTGCCTCAATCAATAGGTCAGTTACATCGTTTAAAGAAATGCGCTTTAGCTGGCAATAAGATTAATTCGCTTCCAGATACCATGGGAAATTGTAAAGAACTCGAGCTATTAAGAGTATCAGCCAATAATTTAACTCAAGTACCTGACTGGTTGTTATCTATGCCCAAGCTGGCATGGCTTGCATTCAGCGGTAATCCGGTGACTGATAATCATGTTAGTCATGACGCATTTTTACATGCAGAAATGGCTGAGTTTGAGTTGGGCGACCAACTCGGCCAAGGGGCTTCAGGCGTTATCTATCAAGCTCACTGGAAACCCGCGCAGCAAGAGTTGCCTCATACTAAGCAGCTTAACGACGCTGAAACGAATAAGCACGATATTGTCGCGCTGAAGATGTTCAGAGGGGCCGTTACTTCAGATGGTTACCCAAAAGATGAACTGCATTGCTGTTTAAGTGCTGGCCATCACCCGAATTTGATTAAAGTGCTTGCTCAAATTTCAGAGCCAGAACATTTAGGTTTAGTGATGGAGTTGATCCCGTCGCGTTTTTACAATTTGGGTTTACCACCTTCACTCGTCACCTGCACTAGAGATACTTTTGCCGATGATATGGATATTTCAATTTCGCATATCGTTAAAGTGATGTTGAGTTTGGCTGGCGCCTTAGCTCATTTACATCAACACAAAGTCAGTCATGGTGATATATACGCCCATAATACGATGATTGATGATGAAGCGAACATGCTATTTGGTGATTTTGGTGCAGCGACAGATTTAAGTAAGCTATCGCAGCAGCAAGCTACGCTAATGCAAAGCATTGAGGTAAGAGCATTTGGTAATATGTTGGATGATTTATTAGCACAGCAAAAAGCATTGGGTAAACAATCTGACAGTCCACTTTTTAGTGTGCTAAGCGAATTATCACGTGACTGTTTGCAAGAGCAAACCAGTCTAAGACCGAATTTTGATGAGATTTGTCAGCGTTTAATTGAGCTTGAATCCTAATCAATTTAAACCCAAATCAATTTTAAACTCTAGTCTATTCTAGGTGTTGATTTGAATAAGTGATTTACAGCATGGGAGCGAAATGAGCCAAACAGAATTAAATGTTCTGATTGAACAGGTTAAACAGTGCCAACTGTGCAAGCCTAAGTTGGCTCATGGCGTGAATCCAGTAGTGCAACTTCATTCAAGTGCCAAAATACTGATTGCAGGTCAGGCACCAGGTTTAGCTGTGCATCAATCAGGTGTGCCATTCGATGACGCAAGTGGCGAACGATTACGTCATTGGCTGGGGATTGATAAAACGGTATTTTACGATCCTAAGCAAGTCGCTATTTTGCCCATGGGCTTTTGTTACCCAGGGAAAGGCAAGAGCGGTGATTTACCGCCATTAACAATTTGCGCAGAGACTTGGCGTGCATTATTGCTCGCCGAGCTTAAACAATTAAAGCTGACCGTTGTTATTGGCAAGTATGCGCAAGACTATCATTTGGGGACGTCGAAACAGTCTTTGACTCAAACGGTTAAAAATTGGTCTGAGTATGCTCGTTCTATTATGCCTTTACCTCACCCAAGCCCTCGAAATAATATTTGGTTAGCCAAGAATCCTTGGTTTGCTGAGCAACTATTACCAGAATTGAAACAGAGAGTAAGCGAAGCTTTAAAAGATTAGTTTCATCGGTTTGGCTGTATTTGATGCATTAACGCCGTGTTTTCGTGCTATTTGCTCGTTAAACGGCCACTTGAACAATAAGTTTCATTTTTTTATTGATCCTATCTGAAAAATCAGTAAAGTATGCACCACATCAGCGGCGGCAACCGATTACTTCGTTGAATATCAAATTTTGTAACGCGTTACGACGAGTTACCAGAGTTTGCCCGAGTGGTGGAATCGGTAGACACAAGGGATTTAAAATCCCTCGCTTAATAGGCGTGCCAGTTCAAGTCTGGCCTCGGGTACCATTATTCTTCCATGAAGAGCTTACATACGTAAGTATGGTGCGAAAAAGCCTCAACGAAAGTTGGGGCTTTTTTGTGTCTGTAATTTGAGTTGTTGAGACAAAAGCAAAATCCCTCGTCGTTTTAAAATAGGGCGTGTCAGTTCAAGTCTGTTCTCAAGAAAGTGATAAAAGCTCCTGTGATGAGGAGCTTTATATGTTGGGGGATTGCTGGAAATATTAACGTGATCTTAATTCAGTGCCTTATACAGCAGTCCAAAACAAAGGCCGTAGTTGAGAACTCTAGGCATCAACCACTATCACTTCGCCGTTAATAAACCCATCTACTGAGCGCTCAAAAGCTTTACCGACTAATCTTCCTGGTACGGGTTCAAATCCTGGCATCATTTCACCGTACACTTCCCATGCCTCAGTTAACACGGTTGGATTTACCACATTAATGCGGGTATTTCTTGGCATCTCATGGGCAACACATTTAACGAAGGTGTCTATGGCGCCGCTGGTGGTAGCATCTGCAATCGCAAAAGGAATTGGTTTCATATTTAATATGCCACTGATAAGCGTAAATGAGCCGCCATCAGCAATATATTTCTGTCCGATTCGGACTAAGTTAATTTGTCCCATCATTTTGCTCATTATGGTGGTTAACCATTGTGATTCAGTCATTGATTCAAAAGTTTCATATTCACAAAAGCCGACTGTATTCACTACAGCATCAAAGTGACCGACTTTTTCAAAAAGTGATTCTATGGATTTTTCATCTGTGATATCGACAAGATGATCGACATTGCCAGAACGCCCTGCGGTAATAACCTTGTGATTACCAAGCCCTGTTTGTGCTGCCTGACCCATTTTACCTAGTGCACCAATTAAAATTACTGTTTTCATATTTGATCCTTAACCTGAGTTTGTTTCGATGGATGTATCTTAGGGAGGAATCAAAACAAGCGGAAACAAATAGTATTTGTAGGTGTTACAATTTTTTCTTGTGTAGTGTTAGACTGCTACCATCATCAAACTCAGAAAGTGGTTAGCGTGAGTAAATTAGATCGTTTAGATATGAAGCAGCTAAGGGTGTTTCAGGCATTAATTCGTGAAGAGAACGCCTCTAAAGCTGCGAATCAGCTGGGGTTAACTCAGCAAGCCGTTAGCGAGCATTTGAAAAAGTTACGAGACGTGTTTGATGACAGATTATTTGTAAGAAAGACCAATGGCTTTGTGCCAACCCCATTTGCGGAGGAGCTGGCTATAGGCGTCGATAGACTGCTTATAGATTTTAACTCGTTATTGTCAGCTAAAGACTTTTCACCAAAGAAGGCCAAAGGCACGTTCGTTATTGCTGCCACTGATTATGCTCAACAAATTATCTTACCTAGTCTGATTGCCAAAATAAGACAACAAGCGCCAAATTTAAAGTTGATTATTCGAGACTTCGAATTAGATAAACTGCACGAGTTAATGGAAAGCGGCAAAGTTAACTTAGCGGTGGCATTTCCTGACTATATTCCAGAAAGCTATAAGATCGTTAAGCTATTCGAAGAGCATCATGTTTGTGTGACATCGACTCATTCATCGATAGCACAATTAACGCCGACATTAGCTGAAGTGGCTGAGTTTCCAACCATTATCGCATCTCCATCAAGACCTAACTTTAAAGGCTCAATCGATGAATGGTTCTCAACCTTTGGCTTAAAACGCAATGTTGTGGTGTCTGCTCCGTGCTTTTCCATTGTGCCTATGTATCTTGAAACCACAGACTCAATCGCGTTTTTACCGTCTAGAGCTATTAAAGGGTTAGACGTTGTCACTATAGACCTAGAAGAGTCACCAGATAGTTTTGATGTGATTGCAGCCTGGCACCCGAGATACAATGAAGACCCGTTGCAAAAGTGGCTTGTGAGCTTACTTGATTGTGTCTAACGTTTCCGTGAAAAGTGAAAAGTGAAAAGTGAAAAGTAAAACAAACAGAGCGCATATATTGGCTCTGTTTGTTATCTTGATGCGCTAACTATTCTTCATTACTGGCAATAAAGTTATTAATCGCAGTTAAAATCAAATCTGGTTTCATCTCGGTAGGAGTGACTTTTTGGTTAAACCAAAAGCTCATTGGCTGATCAAAACCAATGCCGTGCATATAGTTATAAATAGCCTTTCTAAGGCCTTCACCTAACATCTGATGATCGGTACCCGTTGGATCGGTAAAGTCCACGTCGTTTTCTGCAAACATGATATCAGGGCGCTCAGCAAGGGTAATGCCGAACTCATCTGGATTCATCCCAATTGGACTATGTACTGTAGCGACAAAGCGATGCCAGTAAGCTGATTGGAAACAGCCTTGTGCCATCATCTGGCGCACCATTTCAAGAGAATCAATGGTTTCTTGCTCTGTTTGCGTCGGGAAGCCATACATCAAGTAAGCATGAACCAATATACCTGCATCACTGAAAGCTTTGGTGACATGGGCGACACGTTCAACACTTACGCCTTTTTTCATGAGTTTAAGTAAACGGTCTGATGCAACCTCAAGGCCGCCACTGACCGCGATACAGCCTGAATCAGCGAGTAATTGGCAGCGTGCTTGGCTAAAGGTTCTTTCAAAACGAATGTTGCCCCACCAACTAATGACTACGTTACGCTCGATTAAGCGCTTTGCTAATGAAAATAGCACCTTTGGCGGCAATGCTTCATCAACAAAATGAAACCCTGTTTCACCAGTTTCTTCAATTAATTGCTCGATTCTATCCACTAACAGATCTGCGCCAGCGGTGTCGTAGCGGTCAATGTAATCTAAGCTGACATCGCAAAAGCTGCATTTGCGCCAGTAACAACCATGGGCAATGGTTAGCTTATTCCAGCGGCCATCACTCCAAATACGGTGCATTGGGTTAAGCATTTCGCATAACGACAAATATTCGCCTAACGGTAATCCGTCGTATATGGGTGCACCCACATCGGCTTGCGGAATATCATGCAGCTCAGAGTTTTCATTAAAGTGAACATATGGCTGACCGTCTTCATCCTCTGCAAGGAAGTAAGTACGGACTAAATCATCTATCTCACGTTCACCTTGGAAGTATTCAAGCAGGGTAATTAACGGGCGCTCTCCATCATCGAGGCAGATAAAATCAATGAACTCAAAAACCCGAGGATCTTTCAGTGCCCGAAGCTCAGTATTAATAAACCCCCCACCGATGACGATAGGCAGTTCTGGATTAATGTTTTTACAGGTTTGCGCGATACGTAATGCGCCGAGCATATTGCCAGGAAAAGGCACAGTAAGCGCAACTACGCTAGGCTGTGTTTCTTCTAGATAATGCTCGACTAACTGCTCCAAAATATCAGAGCTGAAGCTAGGCTCGCCCATTAAGGTATCGTAGAGATTATCAAAGCTTGGATTCGCCGCTGCTAATTGTTCGCCATAACGGCTGACTTCAAAATAAGGGTCAACGCCTTGGGTGATCACACTCGATAAATCATTGATAAACAGGGTGGCTAAATATTTGGCTTTGTCTTGCACACCCAGATTACCAAAGGCGGCTTGCAATACGTCACCCGAGACCGCTTCCATTTGCGATATAGCGTCAAATGCTGGGCCTTCAGGTAAAAAACGACGCGAGTTAATGCGCATAGCAAGGCTTGGATCTTTGCCTTGTAAAAACCGAATCGCAGTTTCGACGGTTAAGTGGTAACGGTCAAATTCGGCGAGGAAATTAAAAATGACATCAGGTAGCTCGTCATCTTCAAAGTGTTGATAGTTTTCTTCTACATGCTGGCGAATAATCTCAAGTGCAGGCGCTGTCATCATTTCTAAAAAAAGCTCAATTGCAGGATCTCGCTGCACCGCCTCATAACCTCTAGATCGCAAAAAACCAGTTAAATACGCAGTTGCCGGATAAGGCGTATTTAGCTGAGTCATAGGTGGAGTCATAAGAAGAACGGTCATAACGTGCCTTTAAATAGAAAAACAGAAAGTAAACTTGAGCTTTCAAGCAAAGCGGCAGGAATAAATCCACTTGGCTAAAGGTTCAGCAGCTAAATTGCGACTGAAAACATAAAAATGGATTCTATCAAATGAAGTCGATAAAAACCCGTAAATTAGCTTTTGAGAGGTACTTTGTAAGCGTTAGTCTCTTGGGGGCTTGATTTATTGAGTATTCCCACTGATGAGGATACTTCTTACAATTAAAATGCCAAATAAAATATCGAATGCTGTTATTCAAAAAACATTAAAATAGTTTTCGAGATTTTAGTTTGGGCTAATACAACTAAGTTATTGTAAATATATTTTAAAAATGATGTGAATTTGATGTGTGCTTTATGATAAATGGGCATATGTGTTCGCACCAATATGAGCGCATTCGAATTATACAAACTTTATGTATTTTAGCTTAGTGAGAGCAGTGATGAATCAAAAAAAGTATTTAGGCATGCGAGCAGGCGACCTTGATAATAAAGCCTATGCAAAATATTGGAATCCCTAACTGTGTACAGATTTACTTGACCACATCAGACCAAAGGGGTAAAACGCTTGCGCCCCTTTGGAAACTCTCAGTGCCCCTGACGAAAAATGCAGAAAGTATTGTGGCTTAATGAATCTGCACATAAGGTCGCTCTTTCACATCTGCTCCATAGGGGTATGGTAAATGTCAGTTTGATGTATGGAACATCATTGACCATGTGATCGCGACATTCCATTCATCCTGTACATTCCAGCGGCATGCAATGGATTAGATTGAAGTAATGCTCTTCAATAATTAAAAAAAGATAAATGAATTATAGAGTTGGTGCCAGTAAGTCATTTATACTCGATAAACTTCAATATTTTTGCTAACTTATTGAATTTGCATTGGTTGGAAGACAATTTTCGAGGCTTGCGCAACAAGGCGAGCTCTTTTTCAGGCTTGATATTCCAAAAATTGGTTTTCAATTTTCGTTACATTAATAAAACAGTAGGGTGGCTTGGTGTGGTTGCTAATAAGTTGGTCTTCAGCTGGAAGAATATCTAACAGCTTTATAATAAGCTGTTAGGCTGAAAATCAGCATAATTATAATAATAGGTATTTATGGATTTTCAGTTAATTCTTTATTTCATCGCTATTTGTGGTTTTGCTGCTCTTGTTCACGGAAGTGTTGGTTTTGGATTCCCAATGTTGGCAACCCCATTGCTTGCACTTTTGACTGATGTGCAAACAGCAATAATGTTAACTATTGTTCCAAATATTTTCATAAATCTAGTCAGCATAAAATCTGAAGGTGAAATTTCAAAAGCCATAAAGAAACACTACAAATTAGTCGCTTATACTGCTTTTGGTAGTTTATTTGGTACAGCTGCCTTAATTCAGTTTGAGACACCAGTATTCAAAGTTATCCTTGCCTTAGCGATTATGATTTACTTAATAACAGATACATTTAAGGTAAGGTTACATAGCATTAGAAAATACCCAGAGATTTCGAAAGTTATTTTTGGTCTAATATCAGGTTTTATTGGAGGCTTAACGAATGTAATGGCTCCAACACTAATTATGTATTCTCTTGAATCAGGTCAATCCAAAAGAGATATTATACAATCGACAAATCTTTGTTTCTTATTCGGAAAAATTGTTCAATTAGTTTTATTTGCGGTCAGCCTTAAATTTACTACCTACACCATTTACAGCTCAACACTTGTTTTAGCCATTGTCATCGTTTTTGTTCCATTAGGTATAAAACTTAAGACAGTCATAAGTGAACATCATTATAAAACAATATTAAAAACACTGTTGTCTTTCATTACAATAGCATTGATTAGCCAAACATTTACGTAAAACCCGACTAACTAAAAACTATGGTCAACCTCCTACTCGTATATATCTAGAGATAAGCTATACACTTTTCATTCTGTAACCCGAGTGGAGATTGATACTGGATTAAATGACTTTGTGATATTAAATCATGGTTTGCCTCCTCTTGATGATGAGAATGCCATGGTGGTTCAGTGCACTTAAACATGTAAACCTTAGGGCGAGGTTTTAAAACGGCGCATAACTATCAGCTGCTGCAGAAGGCACTGTCCAGCGCGTTTGAGCATCTTGATTGTTACTCGGTGCATTTCTCATTGGTATATATCCATTGTCGCCATATAGCCAAAGCACGATGTTAGAGCGTTCTCCGCTGATGATCGGTTGCGCTGCATGAGGAACATGGCCCCGATGGATAATTGCAGTGCCTGGCTCAAAACGCTGCTCAACCAATTTACCCGAGCTTTGATCGTAGAAGTTAACTCCTGAGCCTGAATAATCCTCACCTGGTAAGTTAAGATTAATATTGAGCGTTACCGACGATGCATCCGAATGCATACGCAGTGAAGTATCTTTATTTGCTTCATAGCGGATTGAGAACCCAAATGTTTGGGTATCGTAACCCGTTATTTCAGGAAATAGCATGCGTGCAATTGGGCGCATATATTTATCTAGCATTTCGCGATAAAAAACCTGAAAACTCGGTGCGGCTAAATATCCTTCAGAGCGAGGATCTAACATAGCTCCACCGTGGTTAAGTGCGATGCCATAAGGCGGACGCAGTGGTATTTCAGCGTTAGATACTTGATCTAAATAGTGACGCAACAGTGCTATTTTTTCCGCATCAAAGAACTTAAACTTAAACACATCTGGCGCTACTTCTTCAAGCAAATCTCGGATAACTAATTCTTTTTCAGGCTCTTGCCATGCATTATTCACTGCTTCACGTAGCTTGTTGTCCAGTAATGAATCATTGAGTGGTGAAAGGTTTTTGGCTTCTCCTTGTTCCCACTCTTTCCACGCATCATTAAATAATGCCCTGTTTACGTCCCAAAACTGTTGTACTGAAGATGTGCGTTGTAACATTGCTTCTCGAGAAGGTAAGTTTGTGGCGCGAGCGCGCTGTAATTGACTAGGGTTCATAATCTGTATTCCTTGTGTTACTTGTTTTGTTAAAGCAAATCTAATATAGAGACTTCTTAAGATAAACATCGTACACAATGAAATAGTATCAACAATTTCTATAATTTCTATATAGTCGAATGTTTGCTTATGAGTTTAGTAGGTAGTGTGAAGTGATTAACTATGAAACGGCTGGCTAAATATGAAGAGCTTAATTAAGTGAATATTGATAAGTAAGCGAACAAGATAATAAAACGAGGCATAAAGCCCCGTTAAACTGATTTGAATTAAGCGTTAATCTGCTTTTTAAATGCCGGCGCTGGCTTAAAGCTGGGTTGATTGAACCCAGGGATTTCGATGCTTTCACCTGTGTGAGGATTACGACCATTTTTAGCCAGATGGTAACGAAGTTCAAAGGTGCCGAATTGAGGTAAGTAAACCTTTTCGCCTTCTGCTAATGCTTTGTGAAGCTGAAAGAGGATCTGTTCTAATTGAGGCTTGGCTTGAGATTGTGTAATGCCAATGTCAGATGCCATGGTTTGTACAAGTTGCTTCTTATTCATAAAAATACTGCGATAAATAATTAAAATTTTTTTGCGGGGGACGTTTATATCAGTTCTGTTGCACCATTCCTAGTTTTCTTAAAGCCAATTAATCTCTTAGTGGTCATCAATGAGTTTAATTGGTCTAAATTTATCCATCTTTCGTAGTAACTTGTTAGTAGAAGTCACTGTCTGTAACACAAGGTTGCTAAATTTTTGCCATACTGAATTTATCTATTCTGAAAAAGGAGGGGACAAATGAAAACATTGTGTCGTGTGCGTATTTGTTTCGCTTTTACCTTTTTGTTGTCGGTTGTGTTGAGTTCGCCTGTCAAAGCCTCTCCTGAAAATAATGCTACCTACAAAACATTAGCCCAGCATGTGTTGTTGATTTCTTTGGCTGAGCCTTCGGTAAAATGGCAAGATTATCTCGCTATTTTACAAGGGGAAAGTGAAGCTGAAAAATTAGAATATATAGATAGTATTCAAGTTGACGTTGCCGATTTTTGGCATCAACGTCGAGTAGTATTACCCTATGATGGTTTGGCCGAAAATGCTTCAGTAAAACGTAAAACCTTTGCACTTGAGCCAAGCGTTGATGACTATTTAAGTGTGTTAAATCATATTAGGCGGTTAATGTGGCTAAACACTCGACACGAGTGGGAAAGCATTCAACCTGGTGGTTTTTTACGCCCCGGTGATAGCCATAAAACGATCAGCGCTATTTCACAACGATTGTGGTTGTTAGGTGACTTATCTTCTCGCTCAGAAACCCAATATATTTTTGATGACACCATTGCTTCGGCTGTTGCGCGTTTTCAGACTCGTCACGGCTTAAAAGCGGATTCGGTTATTGGACCTAAAACCTTACATTGGCTTAATCAAACACCCAAAGAACGGGCTGAGCTGCTTGCTTCAAATTTTGTCGATAAAACCAGTTATAAAAGTGATTTAGGTTCTCGATATTTATTAGTGAACATTCCTGCCTTTGAAATGGTGTTAGTCAATGATGATCAAATCGCGTTGACCTCGAAAGTGATTGTCGGCCGTTCATATCGAAGAACCCCAGTGATGAAAGGGCAGATATCAAATATTGTGATTAACCCGACTTGGACGGTTCCAAAGAAGTTAATGCGCCGAGACATATTGCCTAAAGTCGCTAAAGATGGCAGTTATATTAGCGAGCGTCAGTTCGATGTATTTGATTTGACTGGTAGTAAAGTCAGCAAAACACCGCAAGAGTGGCAAGATGTTGTCACCACAGGCCCTTTTCCTTACCGCTTAGTTCAGCGACCTGGGGAGATAAATGCATTAGGGCGTTATAAGTTTCATTTTAAAAATGATTTGAATATCTACTTACATGACACGCCAGATAAAGACTTGTTTGCTGAAGATAACCGTGCACTTTCATCTGGCTGCGTGCGTATTGAAAAAATCCAAGAACTTGCTGAGTGGTTTGCAAGTAATGTCGTTATCGATAAACGTACTTGGCAACGGATGCAAACAGAGGGTAGCAATACCCAGTGGTTTTCATTATCTGAAAAGGTTCCAATTCATTTTGTTTATTGGAATGCTTGGGTAGATGACACAAATTTAGCGCAGTACCGCAATGATATTTATCATTTGAATAACATTGATCAAACAATAGTGGCGAATAATTCTTCATCTTTGTGACGTTACGCTTTTCTATAAGTGATTGACCTGATTACAACTTGCTAAGATGTACAAAAATTAAGCTGGTTTTGTCGGCTTGATCGCTTGCTATTGCCTTTCTTTCCGTTTAAGTTCCCTTTCAGTTGTGTAAAAAACACACAGGTTTATATAATTAGAAAGTGGTGAGTTAATGTCTTTAGTTTGTCCTGCCCGTAGGCAAGTATTGTTAGGTTTAGGTGGTGTTGCAGTCGCATCAGTGTTTTCAAACCCCGCTCAAGCAAGTCGTTCAACCCAAGGTATTCGGGAGTTGAGTTTTTATAATCGTCACACTGGCGAGCGCGAGCAAGGACAGTTCTGGGCTGAAGGTGAGTACAATAAAGATACATTATCTTTATTCAGTCATGTTTTACGTGATCATAGGCAGAATCAAGCTGCACCTATGGATAACCGTCTTTATGAATTTGTTTATAATTTACAGCAAACATTAAGCAACACCGATGAAGTACATGTTATTTCTGGATATCGTTCGCCACATACCAATGATATGTTGGCAGCAAAAAGTAATGGTGTTGCTAAAAAAAGCTATCACATGAAAGGCATGGCGATGGATCTTGCTATACCGGGTGTTGAGCTTAAAACCTTACGTGATGCAGCTCGTTCGTTAGAACTTGGTGGCGTAGGCTATTATCCTCGTTCTGGCTTTATTCATGTAGATTGCGGCCCAGTAAGAAGTTGGTAAAATTTCATTTCTGTCATAAATCTTCATTGGTGGATCTGGAAGCTTAGCGACGAGTTTCACTGGTTTGAGTGAATTATAAAGATTGAATGACTTTGTGACGGTGAGCTTAGTGAGTGATTGGTATGAAATAACTGTCAATTGCTTGTTGAGGTTAATAAGCTGTGTTAGAATCCGCGCGCTTTGTTTAATTGACTTATCTATTAGCGTTTAATTATAGCGTTTAATTATAGCGTTTAATTATAGCGTTTAATTAAATTGTCTATTAAATAAGCACGAGTTGTTATTGGTCGAAAATAACAACATCAATTTATTTTTTTATTAAGTGAGAAACACATGTCTTACACTATTCAAGCTGAAATCCGTACTGAAATCGGGAAAGGTTCGAGCCGCCGCCTACGTCATGCGAATTTAGTTCCTGCTGTAATCTACGGTCCAGGTAAAGAGCCAATTTCTGTTAAATTCGCTCAAAAAGATATCGTAAACATTCAATTGAATGACGATTTCTACACTACAGATTTAACTCTAGTTATCGATGGTAAAGAAGTTAAAGTACGTGTTCAAGCTATCCAACGTCACGCTTACAAGACGTTAGTTGAACATATTGACTTCAAATTTGCTTAATCGTTAATTTGAATGAAAAAAGCGCCTTTCGGCGCTTTTTTTATGTCTGAAGCTTAGCCATTTGAATGCAAGCTTAAGTGGGAGCCTCGTTCTATAGCCAAATTTAAATTTGAACAACTTATTGATTCTAGTTCAAGTGGAAATACTGTAATCAAAAGTAGGTTTAATCGACGTTAAAGCTGTAATAGATATCTAAAGATTGATTTAATGTTCCTGATACGGTTTCTAAATAGAGTTGCGATAAGATGTAATAGCGCACTGTCATTTCATACCCAGGGTTAAACACCCCAATACCATACTTCACCATTAGATCTTCTCCAATGTAGCCACTAATTGCCACACGACCTTCATCGTTGGCATCCAGTTGTACATTTGAAAAGCCAATCTTTTCGATTAATCCCGTTGCAGTCGATCCAATATTATTCATTGCTCCGCCACCAAATTGTGAGCCTAAGCTGAGAGCCGCTCCCATCATCAAAGCACTGTTTTGTTCATTATCTGAGTTATTAAAACCTGCGCCTGTGACGATGTAAGATAATATTTCTGCTTGTTCTTTGGCTGGATTAGAAAATAGGGTCACAATGGGGCGCATAGCTGTGCCTGTAACTCTGACTCCAGCAGTAAGATCTTCATCTTTGATTTCTTTTACAGCCTCAATGTTTAAGTTTGGTACTTCTGCAGGGCCTGAGAACTGCACTTCACCGGTACTGATGGTAAGTGTTTGTCCCATGAACTTATAGGTACCTTGGCTCACTTTGATATCACCAAACAGCAGAGGAGGTTTAAATGCTTGTTGTTGCAGTAATAATGTCCCGTTGAGCTTACCGCTTAAACCCATTCCATCAACCGATACGTCTGGTCCTACTGTTATGCTCAAGTCCGACACGAGTGCATAAGGACTGACACGCTGCTCTTGCGCAGAAATGGAATCATTAAATACCACATCAGATGAGACGGCAACACCACCTTCAGCAAGTTGCACAACGGTGATTTCACCCGATGGAATATCCACATTTCCTTTAACCGCAAGTTGGTTTTTATTAAAGGTGAGATTGATATCTGGGGATACATTTAAAATCGCAATCGGTGGTTGGATAAAGGCTAACTTGTCGCCCTTTATATCAATATCGCCACTGAAATTACCTTGTGGCCAAAATAGAGTGCCATTAAGTTGTGCTTGGCCGTCACCCATAGTCACATTGCCATCTAGCAATCCTTTTTGCCCGCTGAGTGCCATGGTGACATTGATATCATTTATCAAGGTCGGGTTGTTGGTGGTAGCAATTGCGGCATCAGCTAATGAAATACTACCTTTAGCGATTGGGTTGCTAAGGTTTCCAACGAGATCTAAATCAGCAGTAAATAAGCCTTCAAGGGTCTCAATATTTGGGAAAAAACCGAGGAAGTGGCTAAGGTTTAATTCATCTACATTGATGTTGCCTGATATTTCTCGACTTGGATCGGTGCTGACACTTATTTGACTGCTAATATTGGCAATTTCTTTTGCATCAACCAATAGGTTGGTATTGAGCTTTTTTTCATCCAGTAGAATGTTTAACTTGAGCAAGTCGTAATTGAGTTGAATAGCGTCATTGCTGGTACGCCTTAACTCAAACTGTCCTTTATCAAAATTGATTTCAGCGTTTGCTTGTAGTTTTTCTGTTTCAGACCAGTTTGCAGTTGCGGTGATATTGGATTCACCTACCCACGAAAATTTAGTCGGTAATAGTGGCTTAAATAAAATCCCTGGTGTGCCTTGCGCTGCAATACTGATATCGCCAGTTTTGCCAAAGTTTGCAGGCTTTTCTATACACAAATGATTATTGGGGTGGTTAATACAAAAAGGATTAATGCTGCCGAGGGTATTTTTTTGATCCCACTGGACTTCAACGACTTTGTCAGTGGACCAAGTACCCAGTTTGTTAGTTAAGGTTAGGGCGCTTATCTCTGCATCGAAGATTTGATCTTTGTCATCAAACTTATTGTCAATTATCGTATGAATCGCGAGTTCGCCTGCGGTATTAAACTCGAGCTGTTGTTGGTTTAAGTCCCCTGAGGCATTAATAAATAATTGTGACAAGTCGAGATCTTGCCAAGTGAATTTATCATTACTGACATCAAGCTTAAATTGATGATTGCTTAATGGTAAATAGTTGGCGGTTAGGTCGAGTCGTTCGACTTCCATATCTGCATATTCAAAATCAGTGACTTTGGCTGTGACATCGACAATCGGCTGTTGCTCATTACCAGTGACATCAATTTTGGCATAAATTGCCCCTGTTGAATCAGGAAGCCATTGGCTAAGATCTGGCACGGTAAGCTCAGCATCGACATCCCAAAACTTATTAGCTTGACCATTGACGATCAGTTCAGCACCTAAAGCGGTAGCATGTAAATTATCAGCATTCACAGCAAGTTGTTCATTGAACTCGATATTGCCGCTCATTGTGAGAGGAAATTCGTTTAAACTGCCAATGAGGTTAGCATCTGCGATTTGAATGTCCCAAGTATCATCCCCTATTATGCCTTGGGTAGATAATTGGCCGCTGATGTTACTTGCAAGTTCAGTGAGTTCATATAAGTAGCTGATTTTTTCTAATTGAAGTGTTTCGGTTTTTAGCTCAGCTTGCCAGCTAAATTCATCAGCAAAATTCAGTAAGCCGTTGCCCTTGATATTACCCGCTTCAGATTGAATATCTATGTGCGAAATAGTCAGTTTTTGCTGTTCAAAATTGACACTGGTGTCAACATCTAGTTGTGGATGAAATGGACTTAATAGCTTGGCTGTAAAAATTACAGATTGATTATCAATGTCCCCCTTACTGGTGAGTTTATCGATTTTAGCTAAGTACTCTGGTTTATTAAATGGCCACTTAAGATCTGCCTTGGTGACTTCTAAATGATAAGTCATTTCAGGCTTACTGAGGGCTACCAGCGCTTCAAAGTCGATATTGATATCGCCCGTAGCTGAAGCTTTAACCGCTAAGTCATTAAAGCCATTTTCTGCCTGTATCGACAATGTTTGGTTGGATAATTGGGGGATTTCAGCAACATTATGCAGATCAAACTCTGCATTAATCGTCATAGGGTAATCATCATGTAAACTGATGTCACCAATAAGCTGTGCGTCACCATATTGATGAGTGACGTCTAATTGTTGAATATCAATAAAATAATCAACGTAACTGCCTTTTAACGCTATATGGTCAAACTTATCTTCACGATCGCCTAATCGCATAAGACTATCGGTAGTGATCAGTTCATCGACATAGATGGGAAAGGTCATGTAAACCGCTGGCAAGTTTGCCATTGCCCATTCATCGAGTTCTTTTGTGTCTGTATTATCTTGGGTATCAGATTCATCCTCTGAATTGCCAAGCGGAATATCAACAAGTAAGTCTTTACTATGCAGATAACTGACGCGTAATCCACCTTTATTCCACAAAGCCTTACCTTGCAGACGCGATGCGTTGTAACGCATTTCATTGACACTAACTTTAACGTTAATTAAATCCAGCTCATTTAGCGCTATTATTACAGGTAAAATGAGTGGTGATGGTGTTTCATCTATTGCTTCAAGTTCAGTCTCTGCGGCATCTTTTGTTCCACTCTCACTCATACTTCCAACTTCACTTTTAACTTCATTTTCATGAACAGTGGATTGAACATCAGTGTGAGCGATGAGTGTTTCATCTAATGATTCATTAATTGAGTCATCATCAAACTCATCTGTTGCAACGCGGACTTTTACATCGCTGGCAATAAGAGAGTCGACACAAATTTGTTTGTTGAATAAACAAGTTGGAACCCAAGACACTGATAAATTCTCTAATTCAACAGCTACGCCATTCATCGACCAGCTGGCATAATTGAATTCTAAGTTTTTATTAATCGTGCCTGAGCGTAAATCAAGCTCAAGATTAGGTACAAATTGGTTGGCAAATAGTACGCTAATTTGTGCACCAAAAGGCGTACCGATTAGGACAGCCACTAAGATTAAGATGAGCAAAGGAATATAGATTAATACTCTGGTGGTAAGCTTAAAAGCGCGCCAGCATTGCATTAAAATCGACTTTGGCAGATTCGCTGTAGGGATATGGTCGTTAGTCGAATGTGTATTGTTATCTTGTGGGGAAGATTGTTCAGTCATTACAACTCTGTCCCCATAGTTAAGTGAATACGCCAAGAACGATCAATGGTTTCGGTTTCTTTTAAGCCCACACCAACATCAAGTTTAATCGGGCCGATGGGGGAAATCCAATGGATACCACTACCTACAGACACTATCGGTTCAAACTTTTCGGTATCAAATGCATTACCTGCATCAACAAAGGTGGCGACACGCCAAGTATCATTTAAGTAATATTGATATTCAAAGCTGCCTACTATCAAGTATCGTCCACCGACAACCTGACGAGAAATCCCACCTTCGGAGTTAACATACTCAATGTAGGGGCCGAGTTCTTGATAACCGTAACCACGAATCGATTGATCACCACCGGTAAAGTAACGAAGTGAAGGTGAAATTTGATCAATTTGGTCGCTATCGGCAATGTTAGCGCCTAAGTCTAAGCGGCTAACAAAGCGATGACGGTCAAAGAAAGTATCAATCCATTTAAACTTGGCTTCAAACTTGGTCAAGCGGATCTCAGAACCTAAATTCGGGTCGCCATATTCAACGCTGTATATTTGCCTAAACCCTGATTTAGGATCAAGGCTGTTATCACCACGGGTTGTTTTACCTATGCTGAAACCTGCTAATACAAAGGTTGGATCGTAATCGGTATCAGATTGATTATAAAATTCTTGATTAAACTCCAGTGAGTAGCCAAACAGCCAGCCGCTGTCTAATCTTTGTTGTCTAATCACCCCTAATAAACGTTTTTCTGACTCAAGCTGTCCAGTGTAATCATAGTTTCGGTCCGCTTCGTTATAGTCTTGTGTCACCCCGTATTTATCACGCAATAATCCGATACGAAGTTTAAGTTGATCGTCTAAAGGGTGGGACAAAGGAATGGTGTAAGTGGTTAAGAATTTAGGCCTGTCAGTAGACCACTCCAAGGTGGTTTCTTGCGTGTGACCATAGCTATTAATTTGCGGCATACGCCAAGTGAGTCTCACTCGAGGCTCAACGGTATTTTCCGCATTAGTACCAATGTCTGCACCTAAACCGACTTCAAAAGAGTGAGTCGGACGAGGGGCCAAATCAACTTTAATTGGCACTTCAGTGTCCGACATCCCATCGACTTGAGGTAGTACTTTGATGCTGCTGAAATACCCTGTGTCGATTAAGTTGCGGTTAAGGCGATTTAATCGTGAAGTGGAATATTTTGCATTTGGCTCGAAGGGGATAAGCTCTTCTAGTAAGTCGTCATTCACTGTTTGCCCTGAAAACACAACATCGCCGATTAAGTAACGGTTACCTGACTCAAAATCGATATGAATTTTCGCCGTATTAAGATCGCGGTTAATTTCTATTTCCGAGCGAGCAAATGTAGCATCAAAGTAACCCCTAGCTAATGCCAAGGTCACCAGTTGAGATTTTAAGTCTGAATACACGCCATGATTCAAGGTGTCACCAGGCTTAATGGTCAATTGATTCAACCATCGATTAAAACTGTTGTCGTCTATCATTTCATCACTGAATTTAATGTCGACCCACTCAATTATGGTCGGCTCACCTTCATCTATGGTGACGTTTAGCGTCCAAGGTCCTTTTTCTGCCTCGGTGACCTTAATATCCACTTTGGCATGATAATGCCCCATGGATTCTAATGCCGCAATGATATTCTCTTCAACGGTAAATAAGAATGCGCGGCGCTGGACTGCAGAGTTAGGGCTTTCACCAAGGTGAGCACGAATATTTTTGGTGAGCCTTTCAGAAGCCCCTGTAAGCTGGATATTTAGCCAATCATCTTTTTTTGCCCAAGCGAAATTTGATGCCAACAAAACGAAGGCAACGCAAGATATAAGGCAAAATTTAAACGATTTGGATAACAATGAATGAATGCTTATCAACGGCCAATTACTTATAACCTATTGTCGCCAGAATCGTGTAAACAGGCAAGGTTATGATTGAAATTACCGCCTGAAATGGTTACAAAGATACAAACCGATCAAGGACTTGCTTAAAATGAAAACAATATCGCTCGCTTTTGCTGTTTCAATGACTCTATTCTCAGGTTTGTCTTTTGCCAATAACGACAAACCATTTGCTATCGCCATACATGGTGGTGCTGGCACAATCAAACCGTCCAGCTTTACCCCTGAACAAGAAAAAGCGTATCGCGCTAAGTTAAAAGAAGCGGTAGATGCTGGTTATGTCGTGCTTGAAAAAGGCGGTTCTAGCTTAAAAGCAGTGACAACTGCAATCAATGTACTTGAAAATTCACCTTACTTTAATGCCGGTAAAGGCGCGGTTTACACTCACAATGAAGAGCATGAAATGGATGCATCAATCATGGATGGTAATACCATGAATGCTGGTGCTGTTGCAGGCGTTAAGCACATTAAAAACCCGATTGATTTAGCACGACTTGTTATGGATGAGTCAGTTCATGTGATGCTTTACGGACAAGGCGCTGAAGAGTTTGCGTTGACTCAAGGTGTGCCATTGGTTGCCAATGAAACCTTTAACACTCAAAAACGTTATGAAGGACTGCAACGCGCCAAAGCTAAAATGGCTGACGCTAAAAATAGTGCAGATTATCAAGCAGCGCACCAACAATTAGATACAGAATATAAAGTGGGCACAGTAGGGGCTGTTGCGCTTGATAAAAAAGGTAATATCAGCGCAGGTACCTCGACAGGAGGTATGACTAATAAGCGTTATGGTCGTATTGGTGATGCTCCCGTTATTGGCGCAGGAACCTATGCTGAAAATGGCGTGTGTGCAGTATCTGCAACAGGTCATGGTGAATACTTTATTCGTTATCAAGTTGCTGGCGATATTTGCGCTAAAGTGAAATATCAACAGAAATCAATTATTCAAGCCGCTGATGAAGTCATTAACCAACGTCTAATTACCGCTGGTGGCACTGGTGGGGTTATTGCGATAGATCACAGAGGCAATATTGCCACACCATTTAATACAGAAGGCATGTACCGCGCTACACGTAAAAGTGGTGAACCTGCACAAGTCATGATTTGGCGAGATAAGTAACGCTTGTTTGAGCTAACTGATAGAACTTAATCAGCTAGCACTTAAGTATATGTTAAAGCATCAGTTTTCTGATGCTTTTTTATTGAATCAAATATCTGTCGGGATAATGAGGCAAATTATTGGCTAAGAATCAACAAAGCGAATATCACAATCTATTAATTCAATCATCGCTTTATTAGGATTTTGACTACACTGAATAAGAAGACTAAAAATAATACTTATTAGGGTCTGTTGATCTTTCAAGGCTATTTTTGCAGTGAATTGTTGGCCATTTATACAAGGCAGAGACTTTGTGGTGTAGTTATTCTACATAAAAAGTCGATAACGCAGTAAAAATGGCCAACAAACGCAGCCCAAAGGGGTCGACTAAAAGCGTTTTACTCTTTGTTGGATGAATCTTGCTTAGATGACTAGGCATCAATCCATCCGCCTCAATTAAAACGCTTTTATTTCGAACAAAACTTAACCAGTAAAGTTCAGCAGACCCTAGCGTAGATGAAGTTCTTAAGGGGTAAATTATGGATTCAATTAAAATATCTGAATATATGGATCGCCAACCAGTGTTATTAAAAGCCAATATGTCACTGGCAACAGCGGTTGAGCATCTATTAACTAAGAGCAAAGCTGGGGCAGCAGTGGTCGATAATGACGGCTCGCTGGTGGGTTTTTTATCTCAACAAGATTGTTTGTCAGTGATGCTCAAAAGTAGTTATCACTGTGATATGACTGAAACCGTTAAAGATTGTATGAAGACTGATGTACTGACAGCAACGCCCGATGGCAGTATTTTACAGTTAGCTGAACAAATGCTCGGGGCAAAACCGAAAATTTATCCTGTGGTACAAGGGACTAAAGTTATTGGCACGATTAATCGTACCGATGTGCTAAAAGCGATGAATATCTATATGCAGCAGTGCTATTTAACCCCAGCTTAAGTTTTTGGGTTTAAACATAAGCTTAAGTTTACGCCTTTGTTTACTTCAAACTAATACCATTCAGTCTAGTTCCTTGCTAGGATCGCAGTTTTTGAAATACTTGCTAGGAATTAGATTTGAATTCGGACCAACACCCGCTCTCTAAAGCATACCTAAACTCTTGTTACCAAACCGATGCGGCTAGAATCCGTCGACGTTTGTATCAGTTAAATAAAGAGCCTCAGTCTGAAAAGAAAGATCAAGTCTTAGCCAAGTTAACCGAGCAAGCGACTCAAGCTTACGATAAAGCGCAATACAGACTGAATAATATTCCTCAAGTTACCTATCCTGATTCATTGCCTGTATCGCAAAAGCGCAACGATATTGCCTCTGCGATTGCGACTAATCAAGTGGTGATTGTGGCGGGTGAAACAGGCTCAGGTAAAACCACCCAATTACCAAAAATTTGCTTAGAGCTAGGTCTTGGCACACGTGGTTTAATCGGCCATACCCAACCTAGACGACTTGCTGCACGAAGCGTGGCAAGCCGTGTTGCTGATGAGTTAAATACTCCATTGGGCGAAGTTGTGGGCTTTAAAGTCCGTTTTGCAGATTCTATCAGTCAAGACAGTTACATTAAGCTAATGACCGACGGTATTTTACTGGCAGAGCTGACTTCTGATAAATTCTTAAATCAGTACGATGCCATTATTATCGATGAAGCCCATGAACGTAGCTTAAACATCGACTTTATTTTAGGTTACCTTAAACAAGTTCTTAAAAAACGCCCTGATTTAAAAGTGATTATTACCTCAGCAACCATTGATGTTGAGCGCTTTTCAAAACACTTTAACAATGCGCCTGTTATCGAAGTTTCCGGTCGTACTTTCCCTGTTGAAACTCGCTACCGCCCGCTGGTGCGTGATACCGATGCTGACTTAGATGTCAGTGATGGGATTTTCTCCGCTGTTGACGAGCTAATGGCTGAAGGCCCTGGCGACATATTGATTTTCATGAATGGTGAGCGTGAAATTCGTGATACCGCTGAAATGCTACGAAAGCAGAAGTATCGTGATACTGAAATTTTGCCTTTGTATGCGCGTCTATCATATGGCGAGCAGTCAAAGGTGTTTAAAAGCCATATTGGCCGCAGAATCGTGCTGGCAACCAATGTTGCTGAAACCTCACTAACTGTGCCTGGTATTCGTTATGTTATTGACCCTGGTACCGCGCGTATCAGTCGTTATAGTTATCGTACCAAAGTACAACGTTTACCGATTGAGCCTATTTCACAAGCCAGTGCAAATCAGCGTCAGGGTCGTTGTGGTCGTGTTGCTGCAGGTATTTGTATTCGTTTATATGACGAAACTGACTTTATTCAGCGTCCAGAGTTTACCGACCCTGAAATTCTACGTACTAATTTAGCCTCTGTTATTTTGCAGATGTTGGCCATTGGTTTAGGCGATATTGCTGGTTTCCCGTTTATTCAGCCGCCAGAGCAAAAACATATCCGTGATGGTTTTTTGTTGCTTGAAGAGCTACAAGCGGTTAAACAAAAACGCAAAGACTTAGTCCTAACAAACCTAGGCCGAAACTTAGCCAAAATTCCGTTAGATCCGCGCCTAGCCCGTATGGTGCTTGAAGCAAAAGACATGAGCTGTTTACACGAAGTGATGGTGATAGCCTCTGGCTTATCTATTCAAGATCCTCGTGAAAGACCAATTGAAAAGAAACAAGCTGCTGACGAATGTCATCGCCGTTATGCCGATAAAGATTCGGACTTTGTCAGTTGGGTTAATCTTTGGAATTACTTAAAAGATCAGAAAAGCGAGCTATCAGCTAGCCAGTTCAGAAAACAATGCCGTGAAGAATATTTAGCCTATTTACGGGTACGAGAATGGCAGGATTTATATACTCAAATTAAGCAAGCTGTGCACGACTTAAAGTGGCGTTTAAATGATTCACCAGCAAGCTACGACAATTTACACAAAGCCTTGTTGGCTGGTCTGTTAAGCCATATTGGTTTTAAAGATGCAAATAACGAGTACTTAGGCGCACGAAACCGTAAATTCTTTGTGTTTCCTGGCTCACCATTGGCCAAGAAGGGCCCTAAATGGATTATGGCGGCGGAGCTGACAGAAACCTCGCGTTTGTTTGCACGTTGCTGCGCCAAAATACAACCTGAATGGTTAGAGCCATTAGCGGCGCATTTGATTAAAAAGAATCATTTAGAGCCGCATTTTGAAGCTAAACCTGCCAGTGTTATCGCATTTGAAAACCAAGTGCTGTATGGATTGACTGTGGTAAATCGCCGCCGTGTGCAATACGGGCCAATAGATCCAGTTGAATCACGTGAAATCTTTATTCGCAGTGCATTGGCAGAAGGGCAGTTACAAACTAAAGAACCTTTCTTTATTAAAAACCAGCAACTGCTGAATGACATTGAATCGTTAGAGCATAAGTCACGTCGCCGCGATATTTTAGTGGACGAACAAGTCTTAGTTGATTTTTACGAGCCGCTAGTACCGCAAGGTATCTATAACGCGCCACTGTTTTTCAAATGGTGGAAAGAAGCGCGTAAACAACAGCCTGAGTTATTGGACTTCAATCAAGAGCTGTTAATGCAGCGCAGTGCTGATCATATCTCAGCGCTAGATTTCCCTGAAGTATGGCATAAGGCTAATTTAGGGCTGCAAGTGAGTTATCACTTTGAGCCAGCAGCTGTTGATGACGGTGTATCTATACACATTCCAGTGGCTTTGATTAACCAAATAGATACTGAAGATTTTGATTGGTTAGTGCCAGGGCTTAGAGAAGAAAAAGTAGTGGCGTTAATTAAGTCATTACCAAAAAACTTACGCCGTAATTTTGTGCCAGCCCCTGATTATGCTCGCGCTTGTGTACAAGCGATGGAGCCATTTTCAATGCCGCTGCTTGATGCAATGTGTAAGCAGTTACTTCGTATGACAGGTACTCGTATCAGCGGTGATGATTTCGATTTAACTCAGTTAAGCGCTCACTTAGCGATTAACTTTAAAATTGAAGATGATAAACATCGTCTTGTGGATCAAGGGCGAGATTTAGATACCCTTAAAGATAAGTTACAAGGCGTGGTGGCTAAAGCTATTCGTAACGTGGCAGAAGATGGTATTGAGAAAAAAGAAATCACCACTTGGTCATTTGGCGATTTACCTAAGCAATACCAAAAGCGTAAAGGCAATTACGAAGTTAAAGCGTATCCAGCATTAATTGATGAAAAGGACCAAGTATCGATTAAGTTGTTTGATGATGAGTTTGAAGCCGAGCGCCAACATCGTATTGGTTTACGTCGATTATTACTGATTAATATCCCATCTCCGGTGAAGCACTTACAAAAAGCGCTGCCAAATAAAGCTAAGCTTGCGATGTACTTTAATCCATTTGGGCAAGTACAGCTGTTAATTGATGACATTATTTCGGCCTCTGTTCAGCAATTGCTGGATGAGAAAAAGTTAGATGTCCGCAATGAAGCGCAATTTGAGCAAGCTAAAGATTGGCTAAGACAAGAGCTTAATACTTATGCTGAACAAATCTCTTTGCAAGTAGAGCAAGTGTTGACGATTTATCAACGTATTAAAAAGCGTTTAAAAGGTAAAATCAGTTTAGATATCGCCTTTGCAATGAGTGATATCAATAACCAACTTGATAAATTGGTGTTTAAAGGTTTTGTTGAGCATTGTGGTTGGAACCGATTAGCTGATGTGGGTCGTTATTTGAAAGCGATTGAAAACCGTTTAGATAAATTACCTGTTGATCCAACCCGCGACAGATTGCATATGCAAAGCATTGCTAAAGTGAGCGACTTACTTGCTTCTCAACTCGCTAAGGTTCCCAAGATGCAGCCTATTCCAGAGTCATTAGTTGAAGCGCGCTGGATGATAGAAGAGTATCGCGTTTCTTGTTTTGCTCAAGTGTTAGGTACGGCATATCCCATCTCTGAAAAGCGGATTGTGATGCATATAAATCAAGTGTAATTGTTCATCTCGGTCTTTTTACTAAGGAATTGGCTAAATAAAATAGACTAATAAAATTATAGCGAGTGATATCTATGACGATATCACTCGCTTTTTATTATCTTAAACAAATTGACTTATTGTAAGTAGATTGTTTGGTGAGATGCTTGAATGTGACATAAATATGCTGCATTCGTGATCTATCCTGTAAGACTTTCAGTTTTACCCTGCTAAAAAGCACTATAAAACGAGTTATTTACAAATATCACATACATTTCTGAAAGTTTTTTGTAATTATTGGTGGGATTGAAACTATTTGCTTGGTATAATCTCAACCAAGAAGTAATGATGGCTACTGCTTCTCTGTAAAGGAAAATGTCACCCCCTATATAATAGACATTCCTTACCCCCTGCAAAACGACCTTAGGTTGATAGGAGTTACTATGGAAGTTCATGAATACGAAAATGCTTATTATCAAGTAAAAGATGACGTTCTAGAGTCACTACCTACTGAAGAAGAATAAGTAGATTGAACTAATACTATTAGCTCTTTCTCAAGCATAAAAAAAGCAGCCTTAGCTGCTTTTTTTATGCTTGAAATTCGGGGCTATAATGGTATAGGTACTTTTTACAGTGAGATGAAGCCTCGATAACTGCAAAGCTAGACCAGTTTGTCTAGGTGACCAATATGCTTAGCTGACTAATACCCTTAAGCGCCTTAAATTGAATTACAGTTGAAGGGTGAATAATCTTATAGGTCAATACGGCCTTTCTCAGTTAACACTTCAACAATCGTCCAACGTTTACCATTTTTAACCAGTTTAATCGTGCGATCGTCAACCCAAGGACTACCGCCTCGTAATCCTTCAACCTTGACCTTTACATCAACCTCATCGGTAAACTTACGAAAGAAATCAATATCGATATCATCAATACTCATATTAACGTCGGTCATCGATAAGCCCAACACATGACGCTGCACAGCAGAGGCAATATGGTAATGGGACATAATATCTTGCAATTCAGGGCTCACGAATACCTTGGCTTGCTCTACATCACGATCGACATAGATGGCCTTAAAAAAGCCTATGGAAACTTGTTCAGGACTTAACGCTTTTTCTAGTCGGCCTTGCTGACTTTCTTCCGCTGGGCTACAAGCAGTCATAAGTAACACACTAAAGATGGCAAAAATTTTATGCATAATAGTTAGATTTTTTATGGTGATAGGGCAGTATCTCTATTTCATTGCATAGACACAAGTTTAGTAGTGTTATTTGCAGTTTTTGTATAAAGATCTTGACTAGAAATCGGACTCGTGGCATATCTTAATATAGAGTCTACAATTAGTTTATTAGTAGTGTTATTTAATATTCCGAGCTTGCTCCTAAAGTTTGGTGGATAACTTTGGGTTATCCACAAATTCTGTGGACAACTTTGTTGAATACTATTGGCCTTATTTATAAGTTGATGATATTTAATGATTAATAGTGCTGGTTAAAAAGTGACACCCCACATTTGTCTTGTGTAAATTTCTATTTTTATCTCAATGTTTCTGCTTTTTTCTTGTGTTTATCCCTTGCAATTCACTCAAAACTACTTTCTTAAAATCGATTATTAACACAGTTTAATAAGGTGATCTTAGTCTTAGTTTGTGGGAATGACTTTTTGTCGAATGACTTCAACCAGCTTTGATATGTCGTGTATAAATTGAGTGTTAGATTGGATTATTTATTTTGTCATCTATTTAGCTATTTATTTAGTTATGCCAAACGATAAACATAAAAAAAGCACTTTCACCTGTAGGTGAAAGTGCTTTTTAATTTCCTAAACTTCAGGAAAATAAGCTTAATTAAGACTGTTCATTTTGAGCTGCTTGAATTGCTGTTAATGCAATCGTGTAAACGATATCATCGACTAACGCGCCGCGTGATAAATCATTTACTGGCTTACGCATACCTTGCAGCATTGGACCAATACTGATGAGATCTGCACTTCGTTGAACAGCTTTGTATGTAGTATTACCTGTATTTAAATCAGGGAATACAAATACAGTCGCTTTACCCGCTACAGGGCTGTCTGGTGCTTTAGAGCGAGCTACGTTTTCCATAACCGCAGCATCATACTGCAAAGGACCATCAATAACTAAGTCAGGACGTTTCTCTTTAGCAATACGTGTTGCTTCACGTACTTTATCAACATCAGAACCTGTACCAGAAGTACCCGTAGAGTAACTGATCATCGCAACACGTGGCTCAATACCAAATGCAGCAGCTGATTCAGCTGATTGAATCGCGATATCAGCAAGTTGATCAGGGTTAGGATCTGGGTTAATTGCACAATCTCCATATACCAGTACTTGATCAGGCATCAACATAAAGAAGATTGAAGAGACTAAGCTTGAACCCGGAGCCGTTTTAATTAACTGTAGCGGAGGACGAATCGTATTTGCTGTGGTGTTTACAGCGCCAGATACAATGCCGTCGACTTCGTCTTGGGCAAGCATCATGGTACCTAATACCATGTTGTCTTCGAGCTGCTCTTTTGCAACGACTTCAGTTAAGCCTTTATGACGACGTAAATCTAGCATGCCTTCAACATATCGACCACGCGCTTGCAGTGGGTCAATAATTTGAACGCCTTCACCTAAGATAACATCTTGTGATGCTGCGATACGTTGGATTTCTTCAACGTTACCCAGTAGCACACAACGAGCGATACCACGGTCAGCACAAATAGAAGCCGCTTTAATGGTTCTTGGCTCTTCACCTTCAGGTAATACAATGGTTTTCTTCGCTGCGCGAGCAAGCTCAGTCAGTTTGTATCTGAATGCTGGTGGCGATAAACGATGCTCACGAGGTGAGTTTTGGGTCACGCTTTCAATCCAGCTTTGGTCGATATGACTCGCTACATACTCTTGAACGCTATCAATACGAACTGAATCATCAACAGGAACTTCATGGTCAAAACGTTGGATATTTAACGAGGTTTGCCAAGTGTTACTGTCGATTAAGAATACAGGTAAGCCTGTTTCAAAAGCACGTTCACATAAAGCCATGATTTCAGGCTCAGGCTCGTAACCACCTGTTAGTAACAAGGCACCAATTTTTACACCGTTCATTGCAGCAAGACAGGCTGAAACAATCACGTCTGAGCGATCGCCAGAAGTCACTAGCAGAGAGTTAGTGCGAATATGAGTGACCATATTGGGAATACTGCGAGCACAGAAAGTCACTTTACGTAAACGACGAGTGTGCATTTCACCGGCATTAATGATTTTAGCGTTTAAGTGCTTAGCTAAATCAGATGCGCGAGGTGATACTAAATCTAGGTTATAAGGCACACTACCTAAAATACGCAGCGGGCTTTTGCCTGGAAGTTGGAACATCGCAGAGGTATCGTTGGTCGATGCTTCAGCATGATCAAATACTTCTGATAAATCAGGGCGAGCACGACCTTCATCGTCAACAGGTGCGCCAATCTTATTGATGATTGAACCAATAAGACGTTTGTTCTTATGACCACCCCAAGAGTTGTAAGCAATTTCTAAGCGGTTCATTAAACCGTTAGGAGTATCGTTACCTGGCGTTGCAATGAAAATCACATCAGCATCAAGTGCTTTAGCTATTTCAAAGTTGATGTCGTCAGAGAAAGGGTGATTACGAGTAGGCACTAAACCTTCAATAACGATGGTTTCAGTGTTAGCTGCACATTCGCTAGCACGAGCAATAATTTGCTCCATTAGCACGTCAATTTGCTCAGAACGAATCAAGTTTTCAGCATGTTCCATTGAAAATGGTTCAAGCGGATTAACCGTCGGCGAATGACTTAAAATTGTCGTTGAACGTTCAGGGCCGTTATCGCCATTGCGAATTTGTGCAATAGGTTTAAAGAATTGTACTTTAACGCCTTTGCGTTCAAGTGCGCGTACCATCCCAAGACTCAATGAGGTTAAACCTACACCGGTTCCAATTGGGATTAACATAATATTACGAGACATAAAGACCTCTATAAATAGCGTAAATAAAGCCCGCTGTGCAGGCTTTATATATGGGCAATGGTGATTAAGCTTTGATTAACTTAATTGCATCTTCAGCGATAACCCACTCTTCATTCGTTGGGATAACCATCGCCACAGTGCTGCCTTCTTCGGTGATCACGCCGTCTTTACCAAAACGTGCCGCTAGGTTTTTCTCTTCATTAACATTGAAGTTAAAGATAGCTAGCATTTCGAGTACTTTTGCGCGGATGATGTCAGAGTTCTCGCCGATACCGCCAGTGAATACCACGGCGTCTAAACGCCCTAACGGTACAGTGTAAGAGGCGATATATTTTGCCAAACGGTAGCAGAAGATTTCTAATGCTAATGTCGCGCCTTTATGGCCATCTTTATAACCGTCTTCAATACCACGGCAGTCATTGGTTAATTCAGAAATACCTAATAATCCGCTTTGCTTATTGAGTAGGTTATTTACCTCATCAATGGTGTAACCAAGTTGATTAACTAAGTGGTAGATGATTGAAGGGTCCATGTCGCCACAGCGAGTACCCATAACCAAACCTTCAAGTGGTGTTAAGCCCATTGAAGTGTCAACACTCTTACCACCTTTAACCGCAGTGACAGACGCGCCATTACCTAAATGAGCCACAATAACGTTTGTATCAGCGACTTCTTGGTTCAACACTTTTGCTGCTTCACGGCTTACAAATAAGTGACTTGTACCGTGCATTCCGTAGCGACGGATACCGTGCTCGCGGTATAGCTTGTAAGGTAAGGCGTATATGTAAGCATGCTCAGGCATTGTTTGGTGGAATGCTGTATCAAAAACAGCAACCTGTGGCAGAGAAGGGAATGATGCTATGGCCGCACGAATACCAATTAAATGCGCTGGGTTATGAAGTGGCGCTAGTGAAGCACAATCTTCAATACCACTGATCACGTCTTCATTAATGATCACTGAGCGAGAGTATTTCTCACCACCATGAACAATACGATGACCAATTGCTTGGATTTGCGCCGCTAATTCTGGCTGGTCAGCAAGAATATTGTTAACTATGTATTCAACAGCTTCACGGTGAGCGGTAAATGCGCCTAATTTGGCTTCATTTTTTGCGCCGTTAACTTTCCATTTGATGCGTGAATCTTCTAAACCGAAGCATTCAGCAAGTCCTGATATGTGATCATCACCTGAAACAGCATCAATTACAGCGAATTTTAAAGAAGAGCTACCGCAGTTGAGTACTAGTACGAGTTTTTCTGACATGTTGAGACCTTTTAGTCTGATCGAGCAAAATTTAAATTGACGTGAAATGTGTTATTTCAACTATCAATCATAGTTAATTAATTACTAAACAACCGATAAATTTACCGTAAATTTGGGGCTAATTATCGCTGTGTGCTATGGTGCATATATACTTCAAATCTTATAGGGCGTAACGTTGAGCGTAAAAGTCTTCAAAATCATAGGTGATGGTCGGCGTTATATGAAAGCTTGGCCTATGGTTCGACAACTTGGGTTTTATTTCCCTGAATACCGCGTTGTTAGGGCAACCCATTTAGGCATTTTGTTTATGCCGTTTTTCGCAATCTTGGCAGCAATTAGTCAAGTGTATGTCAATGGCTGGGCGTTTTTACCTCAGGCTATTGCGATACTACTATTCTTTATCAGCTTGCCTATTCAGGGTTTACTATGGCTGGGTATACGCGCTAAACACCCTTTACCAATAACTCTATTTGATTGGACTAATCAGCTCACCACTAAAATGAGTTCCATGGGCATAACCTGCCAACCTCTAGGGGCTAAAGCGTGTTATTTAGATATGGCACTTATATTAAAAATGGCGTTTGAACGTTTGGATAAAAGTTACTGGGAACAGCTTTAATAAGCTGTTTTTAATAGTCTGCTTTTATGCCACGTTCTGTGAATACCGCTTTAATGGCATCCATTGTGTCTTTGCTTGGTGGTTTAGTGTCGGTTAACGAGTATGTTTCGCCAAACGCTTCCCACTTGTGAGTGCCTAACTGGTGATAAGGTAGTAACTCTACCTTTTCAACATTCTTCATTGGTTCAATAAAGTCTGCTAATGCTTTGGCTGATGCAAGATCTTCAGTAAAACCGTCTACGACAACATATCTTACCCAAGTCTTTTGGTTTCGCTTTGCCAAGTACTCGGCAAATTGAAGCGTACGTTGATTACTGACCTTGGTTAAATCGATGTGCTTAGCATCATCCATTTGTTTAATGTCGAGTAACACTAAATCGGTATTGTCGAGTAATTCGTCAATGACTGGCGTGTATTTACGCACAAAACCATTAGTGTCTAGGCAAGTATGTAAATCATTTTCTTTGCAGGCTTTAAAAAGCTCTGAGACAAACTCAGCTTGAAGAATGGCTTCTCCACCGGTTGCTGTCACTCCACCGGACTTTAGGAAAGGTTTGTAACCGATGATTTGGCTCATGAGCTCATCGACTGTTACTTCTTTACCGCCGTCTAAATCCCAAGTATCACGGTTATGGCAATACTGGCATTTCATTAAACAACCCTGCATAAACGCGACATAGCGAATGCCAGGGCCGTCAACGGTTCCAAAGGATTCAATAGAGTGGATACGACCTGTGGTCATGGGCTCTCCAAACAAGCAAAAAAAAAAGGTTGTACTAAATATTAGTACAACCAATTTTAAGAATTATTACAAGCCTTTAGTGAAAGTACGTGTAATTACATCTTGTTGCTGTTCAGCTGTTAGTGCATTGAAACGTACAGCGTAACCTGATACTCGGATGGTTAATTGTGGGTACTTTTCAGGGTTCACAATTGCATCTTCAAGCATTTCACGGTTCATCACGTTCACGTTTAAGTGCTGACCACCTTCGCTATTAGCGTTACTCATGAAGTAACCGTCCATTAGCGATGCAAGGTTAGCACGGCGACCTGTCTCATCTTTACCTAGTGCGTTTGGCACGATAGAGAAAGTGTAAGAGATACCGTCTTGTGCGTGAGCAAAAGGCAGTTTTGCTACTGATGTCAATGATGCAATTGCACCGTTTTCATCACGACCATGCATTGGGTTAGCACCTGGAGCAAATGGCGCGCCAGCTGGACGACCATCAGGAGTTGTACCTGTTTTCTTACCGTATACAACGTTAGATGTAATGGTCAAGATTGACTGTGTTGGAATTGCATTGCGGTACATTTTCTTAGTACGGATCTTAGCCATGAAACGCTCAACTAAGTCACAAGCAATATCATCTACACGTGGGTCATTGTTACCAAATTTCGGGTAGTCACCTGAAATATCAAAGTCGATTGCAATACCGTCTTCATCACGGATAGGCTTAACTGTACCGAATTTAATTGCTGATAATGAATCAGCAGCAATTGAAAGACCCGCAATACCACATGCCATAGT
Source organism: Shewanella olleyana (assembly GCF_023283825.1). Taxonomy (GTDB): domain Bacteria; phylum Pseudomonadota; class Gammaproteobacteria; order Enterobacterales; family Shewanellaceae; genus Shewanella; species Shewanella olleyana. Next base: position 123,040 of record NZ_JAKILD010000001.1, read on the forward strand.
ACGACGAACATCACGGTCATGAAGTGCCATTAACGCAGCTTCATAAGAGTACTTATCGTGCATGTAATGGATAGAGTTAAGTGCAGTCACATATTGTGTTGCTAACCAATCCATTAAGCCGTCTAAACGACCCATTACATCATCAAAATCTAAAACGTCAGCAGTAATTTTGTCGGCTTTAGGGCCTACTTGGATTTTCAGTTTCTCGTCCACACCGCCATTGATAGCGTAAAGCATGGTTTTAGCTAAGTTAGCGCGAGCACCGAAGAACTGCATGTGTTTACCCACAATCATTGGGCTTACACAACAAGCAATGGCGTAATCGTCAGATTCGAAATCAGGACGCATTAAATCATCGTTTTCATACTGGATAGAACTAGTATCGATAGATACTTTGGCACAGAAGTTTTTGAAACCTTGTGGTAATTCGTTCGACCATAAAACAGTGATGTTTGGCTCAGGGCTAGGGCCCATGTTGTATAAAGTGTGTAAGAAACGGAAGCTGTTCTTAGTCACTAAAGTACGGCCATCTAAACCCATACCAGCAACAGATTCAGTTGCCCAGATTGGGTCGCCAGAGAATAACTCATCGTATTCTGGAGTACGTAGGAAACGAACCATACGTAGTTTCATCACGAAATGGTCAACCATTTCTTGTGCTTGTTCTTCAGTTAATACACCGTTAGCGATATCACGTTCGATGAAGATATCAAGGAATGATGAAGTACGACCTAATGACATTGCTGCGCCGTTTTGGCTTTTAACTGCAGCAAGGTAACCAAAGTATGTCCATTGAATCGCTTCTTTTGCATTCGTTGCTGGTAGAGAAATATCACAGCCGTATTTAGCTGCCATTTTCTTCATTTGACCTAAAGCGCGATGCTGCTCTGCAATTTCTTCACGAAGCTGCATTGTGCTTGATAAATCTTCACCTGCTTCAAAACCCGCTTGAAGTGAAGAGAACTGAGCGAACTTGTCTTTCATTAGGTAATCGACACCGTAAAGTGCGATACGACGGTAATCACCAATAATACGACCACGACCGTATGCATCAGGTAAGCCGGTTAAAATACCAGACTTACGACAAGCCATGATTTCAGGCGTGTAAATATCAAATACGCCTTGGTTATGGGTTTTACGTAATTCAGAGTAAGTGTATTTTACGTCTTCATCTAATACGCGGTCGTATGCTTTACAAGAACCTTCAACCATACGAATACCACCATTAGGTAGCATTGCACGTTTAAGTGGCGCATCAGTTTGTAAACCAACGATGGTTTCTAAATCTTTGTTGATATAGCCAGCATCGTGAGAAGTAATGGTAGAAACTATTTTTGTGTCGAAATCAACAGGAGCGTGAGTGCTGTTCTCTTGCTTGATACCGACCATCACTTTTTCCCAAAGTGTTTCAGTCGCTTGAGTTGCACCAGCTAGAAAAGATTCATCACCTTCATAAGGTGTGTAGTTCTTTTGAATAAAGTCACGAACATTAACTTCAGTTTTCCAATCGCCAGCTTCAAAACCTTGCCAAGCGTTTGCAAATAATTCTGTTTTATCGGTCATGGTAATTACCTTCTCGTTAATTGACTGTTGATGTGCCACACAATGGTAGTTGATAACTGTTACAACCAAGTTGGCATATCAAAAAATTGAGACCCTTAATAATGGATAATGACTAAGGCATCTAATCTGTGCGTTAACCCACTAATATTTTTACTGAGTTAACTAAAATTCTTATAAATCTAAATTGGTAAGACCAATTTACCCAAAGAATATTAGCATAGGTTTTATCCAACTTCACTTAATTAAATCAAAATCGAATAAGATATGGACAAAAATGTTATCTGGCTAACACTTTTTGAGCAAAAAGTTTTTTATTCAATCATTAGTGACTACTCTTGCGGCTTGTTGTTGGCTAGCTTTGTGTCGCTTTCTTATCACCAGCTAGCTTTGCTATACTGTTTTATAGCATCTTTTAGATAAGCCGATCATTTATTAGTGAAAGCTTTACTTTTAAAAGCAGCTTCATTACCAAACTCACATAAGTATTCTTGGTATTACCAATTTATTTGTATGATTAAATGGTGGCGTTAAATGCGGTTAAGTTTGCTATAACGAGTCACGCTGTTTATTCGCTTTGTTAGTTCTATTTAGTTTTAAAAGATTTGAGGTTTTTATGCAGAAATTAACCGGTGAAGAACGCCAAAAATCGGCAGATTCAACGACCGAGTTAACAAATAAGCCGTCAGAGCCGACGACTTATGAACAAGCAGAAAAGTTTGGTTTAGCTAAGGTGGCCAAAAGCCCTTGGCAATCTTTCATCTTATCGATATTTGCCGGTGCTTTTATTGCTATCGCATTTGTATTTTATGTCACGGTAACCACTGGCAGCACCAGCGGTTGGGGAATGACGCGCTTTATTGGCGGTATTGCATTCAGCTTAGGACTGATTTTAGTGGTAGTTTGTGGCGCTGAGTTATTTACTAGCACTGTACTAACTTCAATTCCTTGGGCGCAAAAACAGATAAAAACTGCAACGCAGCTACAATGCTGGGCAAGGGTTTATAGTGGTAACTTACTTGGTGCACTTATTATGGTGTTGCTGATTATGTCGTCACGTATGTTCGAGTTAAACAGCGGGCAGTGGGGGCTTAATGCACTTAATATTGCCCAGCACAAAATTCACCATACTTGGGGGCAGGCATTCACCTTGGGTATCTTATGTAATATGTTGGTTTGTCTTGCTGTGTGGATGACGTTTGCAACTAAAGATTTATTAACTAAATCTTTTTTAATGATATTACCTGTAGCGATGTTTGTGAGTAGTGGCTTTGAGCATAGTATTGCGAATATGTTTATGGTGCCTTTGGGAGTTGCGATACATTCTTTTGCGCCAGAAAGCTTTTATCTTGCGTTGAATATTAACCCTCAGCAATATGCCGACTTAACCTTAGTCAATTTTGTATTTAACAATCTCATTCCGGTGACATTAGGCAATATTGTCGGCGGCGGGGTGTTTGTCGGTTTAGGGTTCTGGCTTGTTGAGCAAGGTAAATTAACTATAGGTTCAGAAGGTGCCAGCAATGCATCACTAGTGACTAAAGCTGAGCAAAAAGATTGATTGTGAAGTAATTTTCTTAAGTGACTTAAATATATAAAAGCCCAGTAAATACTGGGCTTTGTGCTATCTAGAACAAGTCGAATGTTATTTAGTATGGTTTTTTAAATCAGTAAAGTACTCGTCCCAACTAATATGTGCTCTGCCTGCCGCTTGTACAAAGTGACTTGGGTTATTTGCTTTACCTTCTTGGATCCCTTGATAAATTCCCGCAATCACAGTACCGATAAAATCACCTAATTCAGCAGTTCTATCTTGCTGATATTCTTCAACCGTCATGGGTTTATAAGTCAATTCGGTATCAAAGGCTTGATTCATATAGTCAGCCAATTGATATTGAGTGAGTGCTTCGCCATGGAGGTTATAAGTTTGGCCGTTATGCTTATCATTGGTGAGCATGCACGCATAGGCGAAGCCCAGCTCACTTCTAGTGGTATAGCCGCATTTACCATCATTCGCACAATTAGTAATAAAGCCTAATTTTTTATAACTGTCGATGTATTCAATATCCGGCTCTATATAGATTCCATTACGGCCAATGACCCAATCTAAGCCACTATCTCTAACATCTTGCTCTGTTTGGCGGTTACTTTGAATAACAGGGGAGAAGGCGGTATTTTCCTCAGCGCCTTGAACACTGGTGTAAACAATTTTTCTCACACCGGCTTTTTTTGCCGCTTCAATGACATTGCGATGTTGACCTATTCGCTTATCTGGTGCATCCATGCCCGACACTAGTAACAAAACATCAATCGCTTGTAGAGATTGCTCTAAGTGTGATGGCTCATTGTAATCGCCAGGGCGAACCTCAACATTCAAGTGCTTTGCATTTTCAGGTGTGCGCGCTAAGGCAATGATGTTTTCTTTGGGCGTTATTTTTAATAGTGCTTTGACAATGGCGGTACCAAGTTGACCACTTGCTGCAGTAATAGCGATATTCATTCAATGACTCCTAAGGATCTACATATTGACTTAGATCTGACTTTCAAAGGGTGAATTACAAAAGGTGACTTACAAAAAGGTGTTTTATAAGTACCTATTTAACTTTACTTATTTAATGTACTTTTGACCGTGCTTTTAAGGTTTTGCATAAATGATTTAAAATGAGGCATAAACTCCACAAATAATGGGTGCTTACGATTCTCCATCATTACAGGCCCTAATAGCCTAAGCGCAACAGCAACTTTAGTCGCTAATGATGGTTCAAGCCCGCTTCCTTTTTGCAAATTGTCGACCACGTTAAATAGGTCTTCTCTATCTTGTAATTCAAAATCTAATGTTTTGCCAGTTTGTTGTTCTGGTAAGTTAATTTCTTCAACTGTTATGCGGTAGCTATGACCTTTACGGATAATTGTATTCATAATTAATACCTTAAATTTATTGGTTGAGTGATGTTTTATGAAAATGTTTTAAATACGAGGGGGTTAATATGCTGCTAACTCTTTAGCAAAGCTTCCACTTTTGGCTTAATGGTTAATGACACTGTTATCATCATGACTAAGGCGATAGGTAATGCAGCAATTAAGGTATTGAACCAAGCTAGAATAATCCCGTCGCTTGCAAGACCAATGTTATTAATAGTGGTTGAAAGTGCCATTCCAGATTCCATGATCAATGCCATACTGATGCCTACAAGTATGTTTCTCGTTTTCTCTGCTGAATTTGGCATTAGCTTTTCAGATAATTTGGTCAGTAAAGTCATCATCAGAAAGCCGATAGGCATAACAGTAATGATTGCTAGCAGGAAAGAGCTTATCCAGTCATTAAAAAAACTATCGGTATAACCGAGATTTATAAAAGTCATCACACCTGTTAATGTGCCGCCCATTAGCGTCACCATGCCTAGGACAGTGAGCACTTTAATATGTATTGGCGTTTTTGAAGTAACCGCTGCTGAGTCTGAGTCACTTTTTGAATTAATCATTTGTGGTTGAATTACCTGTGAACTCATGTGAACCTCCAGTGTTGAATTTAACTTTAATGTAGTTGATAATGTCAACTATAGTCTTTTGGTTGATAATATCAACTAGTTTGTGAGGTTTTTTATGCAAGAACGTAAATCTTTAGACAGTCTGTTTCAGCTTGTACACGCCCTGAAGCGTCAATTACATAATAGAATTGAGCAACTTAATTTAGATATCGCGCCAATGCATGTACGCGTATTAAAAATTATCAACAAGAAAGTACCGTGCACAGCAATAGATATTGCTAACTTTTTAAATCGCGATAAAGCTCAAGTTACTCGGCTGTTGAATACCTTAATCGCGCAAGAGCTAATCGTGAAGGAACCTAATCCTGAAGATAAGCGTAGCCAATGTTTACGCTTAACTGAGAAAAGTCAGATGATAATGGGTGAGATCTCGAAAATCGATAAGCAGATTTATGCGCAAATGACGCAAGGGTTAAATGAGCAAGATCTTGAGCATTTTGAAGTTGTCGCCGAGTTGATGGCAAAAAACTTGTCAACTTGAGGTTTCCACTTGCTGTTAAAGCAAGTGGGTTCTTTTGGTTTAGTTGGTTTAGTTAATTCGTTCAGCGAATGAGTTTAGTTACTTTTGATTAGATTATCCGTGACAAACGGTTTGTTTTTAATCAGTAACCATAAAATGACCCCAATTAGCCCCACGCAGAGCTGGATAACTCCAAGGTTTTTAATTAATGACTCAGGACTCATTGATACGAGTAACATTCCCAGCGCACCGCAAATCATGCTGCAAAACTGAATTAAAGCCACCGCAGAACCTGTGTCATGGTTTTGTTGATCAAGCATTAAGTTGGTGCCAGGTACTTTCATGGTAATAATGACAACAGTGGCAGGTGCTGCAATAAAGGCAAAGATAATTGGCGATAGATGTCCTATTGTCAGGGTTAAAATACCCGCTACAAACAACAGGGCAAAACATAAACTGATAATTCTTTTTACTGTGATGTAGCGTGACAAGCGTAAATAAATCATTGGCCCAAAGGCTGCGCACATGGCATTAAATGCAAATGCATAACTAAACTGTTGTTCGGTGAGTCCAAAATCGTTGATATATATGTAAGAGCCTGCCGCTAAAAATCCCATTAATGCCATCGGAGATAGTGAAAAAACAACCAGTAATAAGGCAAATCTTGGGTTCTGAATAATCACTACTAATCTTCCCCAAGAACGCAAGATCGAGCCAAGGTACTTTTTATCTAAAGTTTCTTGATAACAGATCGCTAATATTCCTGCGAAACAGCCAAATACAGCCAGTGCCACAAACATCATGCGCCAAGATGCGACTTGAAGTAAAAAAGCACCGATGACTGGAGCTACCATAGGGGCAATGATGACAAGAGACATAATTGTCGCCATGATTTTTTCACGTTCTCGGCCAGTATAAATGTCTTTCACTATTGCGGTAGAGACCACAGTGACAGCACTGGCAGAAAATGCTTGAAAAATTCGCGCGCAAATAAGTTGCTCAATATTGGCTGACATGGCGCAAAGAATACTCGCTAGCACATAGCCACTAATACCTATCAGTACAATAGGTTTACGGCCAAACTTTTCACTTAAAGGCCCCCAAAAAAGTAGGCCGAAAGCATAAGTGACAAAGTAGCTACTGAGGGTTAAGTTCACCATTGATTGATTGGTATTGAGCATTTCAACCATGGTTGGTAAAGCGGGTAAATACAAATCAATAGTTAATGGCGGGAAAGCGCTAATGATAACGAGAAAAAATAGCATACCGGTTTGGCCCAGTATCGGTTGTGGATTTTTCAATTTGATACTCTTAAGTTTAATTGCGCTGTTTGTTTAACGTTATTTATTGACCTGACATTGTTTTAATAACGCTGTAAAAAAATCAGCACCTTTGCGCTCTGCAAAGGCAATATTTCGCTCTGGAATTGTTTCAGGTTCATCATATTCTGCAAGCGCGGCTTCCATACTGGATTCTCGAATAATATGAATCGTCGGATAAGGTGAGCGGTTAGTATAATTGGCAGGGCTGTCTTGAGGCTCGCCTTCAAAACAATAGTCGGGGTGAAAGCTGGCTAGTTGATAAACCCCTTCATAATCATTATCAAATAACTTGTCATTGGCTAAATCGACGATATCAAGATAACTGTAAAACCCTTCAAAACCTCTTGGCATAATGAACAGGGTGGTTTCAACTTCAGGGTGATTGTCTAAAAACTCACACTCAGCGATGAAATCTTTCATCACTTGCTTAACTTTGGTGTTTTCACTGCAATAATAACGAATGCTGTTACGCTCAACTTCTCGGCGGGCAAAAGGACAAATGTTATATTTCATGATCACTTTATTGACCCAGTTTGCCGTCTCTAAATGGTATTCGTTTAACGCTGACATCTGTATTCCTACTGCTTATTTGACACGACTAGTTAGGTACTACCATGGGGATAATGGATAACACTAATAATAACGCCATTGAGATATTAAATATTTTCTGCTGACGTTCATTTTTAAGTAATTTTTTTAAGCCTACACCAAAGCTCAGCCATATTGAGGCGCAAGGTAATGCGATAAAGAAAAACACAACTGCTATGGTAATAACTTGTGGTGTTAAGGACTGGTCAATACTTGTAAAAGTCGCTATCGCACCAACGGCCATAATCCAACCTTTTGGATTAACCCATTGAAATGCCGCTGCTTGTATAAAGTTAAACGGTTTTGAAGTTTTTTTGCCTTCCAAATTACTTGAACTATTTGCTATCAACCAAGAAAGGTAAAGCAGATAGATAATGCCCGCCACTTTTATAACTTGGTGGGCGACGGGGTAGGCTTGAAACACCGCACTGAGGCCTAACCCAATGGCGAGTACCATACTAGGGAAGCCAACAATGATCCCCAATAAATGAGGAATACTGCGCTTTACACCAAAATTAACCCCAGATGTCATCAACATAATGTTATTAGGGCCAGGCGTAATACCTGCAGAAAAGGCAAATAATGCGATGGTAATAATGAGTTCCATAGACCTTGTCATTTTAGTGTAGAAATTGCTTTAAGAACGGTATTTTAGCGGTTATCGGTGCGTGAACAAATAAAAACTTGATATAAGTTAATATTACAAAGATACGTTTGTGACAAAGTGGTTGGAGCTGTTTTTGTTATTTGTTCTCAAGTGTTTCAAATATCATTAAAACATTCTCAAATCTTGTTATTAAATTTGAGTCAGGTTAGGTTAGGGTTCATATGTTAAATTACTATCGACGCTACAGCTCGTGCTTTTTTACAATAGTGCTTGATTATTGTGTTTAATTATAGCTTTTACTTTCACAGAGCTTGCCAGTTTCTAATTATAGGATTAACCAATAAATGATAAAAAAACAGTGGTGTTTATGGATGAGTTTAGTGTTGGCTTTAGTTAGCGGCTGCGCAACTAATGAACCCAGTGCAGATCCAGTACCAAGTCGAATTACTATGGTAACCTCTGGTGATTTAAGCTTAATTCCATCGAGCTCAAAGAGCTTTGGATGGCACCCTACAATGTTTACTATCCATAGCGCGAATAAGCTCGATGATGCTGAATTGGTTAGGCATATGCGTTTATCGATTACTAAAATTATGAAAGCAAAGGGCTATCATTATGTTGAGGCCAGTGAATCACCTAGTATGTTAGTGGGGTTCGGGATGGCACTAGAGTCAGAGATGAGCGATAAAGAAATCATGAAACGAGCGGGTTTAGTCGCTGGGTTATCAACCAAAGGGGTTGATGATGATTATGAAAAAGGCTCTGTGCTGGTGGCGTTATTTACTCCAATTCGTATCCAGCCTGTTTGGAAAGTACTTGCTCAAGGTTTTACTGACATTGATGAGCCCATTGAAAATCGTGAGCTGCGTTTTGATCATCTGACGACCATGATGCTTAATTCGGTGCCTAATCACCTTATGTAGTTTTTTGAAACTCCTCATATAAAATTTTGAAAAAATGAAAGGCCGCTGATATGCATCAGCGGCCTTTTTTATTGTTAGTTAATGCGCTTTAGCGATTAAACTGCCACATTCACTTCGTACGAACCAAACTTACGAATATTGATTACGCCAGTATCAAATATTAAGTACTGGCCTTTAATTCCTTGCAAAATACCCGTCACTTCAGGGGTTTTATCGAAGTTATGGGACTTTACTTTTTTAGGGAACTCAGTGATAGGGAACTTGATCCCTTGAATAGAATCATCTAAGCGCTCAATAACAAAATCAGGATTTTCTTGTTTGATTTCTTGTAAACGTTCTTCAATCACAGGGATCAGTTTATTGGCCATTTCGACCAAATCAACATCTTCAGCATTGCCCTTAAGCATCGCCTGCCAGTTTGTCTTATCGTTGATTAGCTTGGCTAATTCTACTTCGACTAAACCTGATAGTTGGCGAGTAGAAACTTTGAAAATAGGTAGCCCTTGTGTCGCGCCTTGATCAATCCAACGAGTCGGTATTTGAGTGTAACGAGTAATACCGACTTTGATACCTGAAGTATTTGATAGGTAGACATAATGCGGTACAAAGCAATGATTTTGGGCCCACTCAGGCTCACGACAGGTGCCTTTATCATAATGGCAGGTTTCAGGCTTCATGATGCATAAATCGCAGCTTGCAAGCTTTGACATACACACATAGCAGTGACCCTGAGAGTAACTCTTTTTGGTTTTTTTACCACAACTACTGCAGAAGATATTGCCCGTGTGAGTTAGGGTTAGTGTTTTACCGATTAATGGATTGAGGTCGATAGTTTCATCGCCCACAGGTAATTTGTATTGCACTTCATTTTGCTCATCAAGCTGAGTGCGCATTTTAGACAGCGTTCCTAACATCATTTACTCATTGTTTTTATCATTTGTGGTTAGTCTAACAGATGCTTGAAGGTAAATTTAAACGGTTTTTTAGATTGAATAAGCCGTTAAGTGCAGCTGAGGTTTATGACAATTATATGAAGCTTTAAATTTGTTGATAGATGGAGTTTTTTAGAAGGTTGTTTAGAAGCAACTAAAGGGTATTTGGGTTGATATCATGCTTATCGCATCAGCGAATCGATTACTGAGTTCGCCGATGTTATAAGTTTATGCTGAATGCCTGAACTGGATATTACTACCGCCATTTACACAGAATATAAGTGTTTGCGTATTACATACCGCAAGTTTTATGCACTTTTACTTAGTTTGTCTAATACAACATCGTCGCCCAATTCGTAAAGCGAATCTGTTAATTGCTCTTCTTGGCTTGGATCGGACAAACCTAAACCCATCGTGGCTCTAAAGAGTGCAATGCCACTGTGGCTGGCTGTTTCTTGTTGGCTACTAAATTGCTCAATGTTAATCCCAAGTGCATTAATCTTGTTTGATATTTCAAGCACTAAGCCTTCACGATCATAGGCAACCAAATTAAAGCTTAGTCGTTTAATTGGCTCTGCAATATGACCTGTTTTGCAGTAGGTACAATTTAGGCCGTCAATGCACTCTAAAGCATCTAACATTGCATCCCATTTTAATGCAGAGACTTCCAACTGTAATATAGCGGCAAAAACACCATCGATATGACGCATCTCAGAATCTAGCCAGTTACCATTGTGACGACTTATAACATTTGCTATTTGTTCAACTAGTCCTTTTCTATCAGGGGCTTGCAAGGTAATCAAGTAACGCAACATAATTGAAACTCCCAAATTCTTAACAAATAAATCTGCTGTAACACTACTGTCATATTTACGTCATATAATTCAGCCAATTAAAATTGGCATCCAAAAAGTGTCATATAAGCTCGCTAAACTACTGTTTTTTACACCAACTAATAACTTAGAAAGTGGAAACTGTCAGTTTAGGTAAATAAAACAGCTATTTATTTAGTAACACAGCGGATTAAACAATCATAGCGAAATTTCGCTGACGATTAATTATAGAGGTTCTGAATGGAAAGTCAGGTAAGTCAGCCTGGTTCTGAGACGAAGAGTTTGCTAGTCAGTAGACGAACGAATCGAAGAGCATTTACGGATAAGGCAGCTGAAGTCGGAGTTACTGTGGGTGGAACCATGGTTTTTGTCGCTTTGTTGTTGATTTTCTTTTACTTATTGTACGTCATAAAACCTATTTTTGATGGTGCTGATGTTGAACCTGTTTCAACGATTAGCTATCAGAATACTGATGTCGCCACATTAATGGTTGGCAGTGATGAGCAAAATGAAATCGCTTATCGGGTTACTATTGATGGTCAAGTTGATTTTTATTCAGTAGCAAGCAGACAGCTAATTAAAAGCTTTAACCCGCCGCTTCCAGCAGGCGCTACTGTCGTAAGTAGCGCTAAAGCTAAGCCAAATGAGCAACGCTTTGCGCTTGGCTTAAGTTCTGGTGAGGCATTAGTTGTTGGAATCGATTTTGGCGTAACGTATCCAGATAACGTACGTACCATTACGCCACGTTTACGTTACCCACTCGGTGAAACGCCGATTATGGTAGACCAAGGTCAGCCGTTAAATAACTTGGTGTTTGACTATATCGATAGCCGCATCGGTTTTGCTTACCAAGATAATGACGGTGCATGGAAACTGAATCGCCTTGAAGGCGAAGAAAACATGATGACTGAAGAAGTCGAGTGGTATTCAGACCTAACGGTTGTTGAAGATGCACCTAAGAATGCATTAACAGCACTGATGACACCAGATCATCGTCAATTAATCCTACCAACGCCAGATAAGATTTTTATCTACAATATCCGTGATACTGATCAGCCAACGTTACTGCAAGTGATAGATGTAAAAGACGGCAGTAATAAAGTATCAAACGTCAGTCTATTAGCGGGTGCAAGTTCAGTATTAGTGAATTACGAAGATGGCACTATTGACCAGTATTTTCAGGTGAGTAGCCGCAATGGTCGTTTGTATCAAAAAATTCGTGATTTCGAAATAGATTCTCCAGTGCAAACTATCGCTACTGAGTTTTACCGTAAGAGTTTTGCGGTTGTGAGCCCAGAAGGTGAGTTGTCACTGCTGTATACCACGAGTCAACGTAACTTATTCACTGACACGTTTAATATTGCTCAGCCTGGTGAAATGGCATTCAGCCCGCGTTCAAACGCATTGATTGTTGAAGCTAATAACAGCCTGAACATTTTTGCGGTTGATAATGACCATCCAGAAGTCTCTTGGAGCGCATTGTGGCAGAAGGTGTGGTACGAAGGTTACCCTGAGCCGCAATATGTTTGGCAGTCAACGTCTGGCTCAGATGACTTTGAAGCTAAATTAAGCTTAATGCCACTGGCTTTCGGTACCATGAAAGCAGCGTTTTACGCGATGTTATTTGCTGTGCCAATTGCTATTGCCGGTGCAATTTATACCGCTTACTTCATGGCGCCAAAAGTGCGTAGTGTGGTTAAACCGACTATTGAGATTATGGAAGCCTTGCCAACGGTTATTTTGGGTTTCTTAGCTGGTTTATGGTTAGCGCCGTTAATCGAAGAGCATCTGCCGGGTATTTTAGTGTTATTGACACTGCTACCAACCAGTATTTTGGTCAGCGCATACTCTTGGAGCAAGTTACCAGCTAAATGGAAGCAGCGTCTGCCTGAGACCTATCAAGAAATCATGCTCATTCCAGTGATTTTATTTGTCGGTTGGTTCTCATTTGAAATTAGCCCAGTGATTGAGATTGCATTCTTCGATGGTAATACGCGTCAATTTATCACTAACGAGCTAGGCATTACTTTCGACCAACGTAACGCGTTTGTTGTTGGTATCGCGATGGGCTTTGCGGTTATTCCAACTATCTTCTCGATTGCTGAAGATGCGATTTTCTCGGTACCTCGTCATTTATCAAACGGTTCGTTAGCACTAGGTGCAACAAACTGGCAGACATTAACCCGTGTGGTTTTGCTTACAGCAAGCCCAGGTATTTTCTCTGCAGTGATGATGGGCCTTGGCCGCGCTGTAGGTGAAACCATGATTGTATTGATGGCAACGGGTAACACGGCAATTCTTGAATGGAGTGTGTTTGAAGGTATGCGTACCTTGGCCGCTAACATTGCAGTTGAAATGCCAGAATCTGCCATTGGTAGTTCGCATTACCGTGTATTGTTCCTTGCAGCATTCGTCTTGTTTGTATTTACCTTTGTTTTTAACACCATTGCAGAAGTGGTACGTCAGCGTCTACGCGAACGTTACAGCTCACTTTAAGGAATGAAGATGAAAACAGTATTTAATATTTCGCCAATCGCCTTGAGAGGTTTGAGCAATGGGTAAGTGGGTTAAATCAGGTTCTCCATGGATATGGATGACTGGTGGTGCAGTAAGTATCAGCTTGATTGCAGTACTTGGTTTGTTGTTATTGATTGCTTGGCGCGGATTAAGTTACTTCTGGCCTGCTGATATTTATCAGTGGGAAATGGAAGATAACCAAGGTGTTAAGTCGACATTAATCGGTGAAATTTATGACCGTGAAGATGTGCCTACTGAGCGTTTGATTTCGGCAGGTCATACTTTTAAAGAACACCCTGGTGAGTTTGTCACTCGCTACCTTGTGAAAACAGGTAACCGTGAGTTTGTCGGGCTGGATTTCCGCTGGATATTGGCAACAGACATTGTTAGCCGTGAAAAGCCAGCTGATATCGCCATGTTTGAGCGTACTAAAAATGGTAATTTTTATGGTTATCCAGTTGCCGTTATCGAAAATGGCGAGCGTTTACCGCTTAAAGGCGGGCAAATTGAAACAGCGTTAGAAGATCATATTGACCGCGCTGTGGGCATTGGTGAGCAAGCGCTTCAATTGCAAAAGTCTGAAATTGGGTCAGTTAACTACGCACTTGAGCGTCTTCGATTAAAAGAACGTGGTTATGAGCTTGACGGTAAGTTAACTCCTGAGCTTAAAGCCGACCTTGATGCACAAGCTGAGCAATTAAACCTAGACTACCTTGTCATGGAAAAGGACTTGTTTGCACTGCGTGATGAAGCTGCGCGTGACTCAGTCATCATTCGTGATATGCGCGGTGAAGAAGTCATTCTTAGACTTGATTCAGTTTTAGATGTTAGCTACGTGAACCGCATGAACAGTTTTGATAAAGTGGTTCATTGGTTTGTTGGTTTAGGTCGATTTGTTAGCCATGACCCACGTGAAGCCAATACTGAGGGCGGGGTATTCCCAGCCATCTTCGGTACGGTATTCATGGTAATGTTAATGGCCGTAATTGTGACGCCGTTTGGGGTTGTTGCTGCGATTTACTTACATGAATATGCTAAGAAAGGCCCAATTACTAAGATGATCCGTATTGCGGTAATTAACTTAGCGGGTGTGCCGTCAATTGTTTACGGTGTATTTGGCTTAGGCTTCTTTGTATACATGTTAGGTGGCTCGTTAGACCAACTGTTTTACCCTGAAGCATTACCATCGCCAACGTTTGGATCGCCTGGTGTGATTTGGTCAGCACTAACATTAGCTATTTTGACATTGCCAGTTGTGATTGTATCGACTGAGGAAGGCTTAAGCCGTATCCCAAGTGCTGTACGTCAAGGTAGTTTAGCGCTAGGTGCGACAAAGTTTGAGACCTTATGGCGCATTATTATTCCAATGGCGAGCCCTGCAATTATGACAGGTCTTATTTTGGCTGTTGCTCGCGCGGCAGGTGAAGTCGCGCCATTGATGTTAGTGGGTGTTGTTAAACTCGCACCGACATTACCCATTGATATGAACTTCCCGTTTGTCCATTTAGAACGTAAGTTTATGCATTTGGGTTTCCATATTTACGACGTTGGCTTCCAAAGTCCTAACGTAGAAGCGGCTAGACCATTAGTTTATGCAACTTCATTCTTATTAGTATCTGTGATTGTGACACTTAACTTAACAGCTATTAGTGTACGTAATCACTTACGTGAAAAATTCCGTTCGCTAGAACATTAATTAGCGATATCCTGAGGAAAAAAGAAAAATGATTTCTATTGATCAAAGCGCTATTAAATCTGAAGTTGTCGATTTAGCTAACCTACCTGCACAGGATACTGCGCTAGAAATTCGTAACCTAGATTTACGTTATGGTGATAAGCAAGCTCTATTTGATGTGAGCATGAAAATCCCGAAAAACCAAGTGACAGCATTCATTGGCCCAAGTGGTTGTGGTAAATCAACGCTGTTACGTTGTATTAACCGCATGAATGACTTAGTTGAAACTTGTCATATTGACGGCGAAATTTTACTTCATGGTCAGAACATTTATGACAAACAAGTTGATGTAGCAGCACTTCGCCGTAACGTTGGAATGGTGTTCCAGCGTCCTAACCCATTCCCAAAATCAATTTATGAGAATGTGGTTTACGGTCTACGTCTTCAAGGGGTGAGTAATCGTCGTGAACTAGATGAAGCGGCTGAGCGTTCATTACGCGGCGCGGCAATCTGGGATGAAGTAAAAGACCGTTTACACGATAACGCCTTTGGTTTATCGGGTGGTCAGCAACAACGTCTTGTTATTGCTCGTGCGATTGCCATTGAGCCAGAAGTATTATTACTTGATGAACCAACATCAGCATTGGATCCAATCTCAACCTTAACGATTGAAGAGCTAATTACCGAGCTTAAATCAAAATATACTGTTGTTATCGTTACCCATAACATGCAACAGGCTGCGCGTGTATCAGACCAAACCGCCTTTATGTACATGGGCGAGCTAATTGAGTACGCTGATACTAATACTATCTTTACTACGCCGCAAAAACGTAAGACAGAAGATTACATTACAGGTCGTTACGGCTAATTGAACTGGCATGAATAGCCGATGGCTTCGGTCAATATTTTAAAGAATAAAGGTTGATACAGTAATGGAAAACAAAAATTTAAATAAGCATATTTCTGGTCAGTTTAATGCTGAATTAGAAGATATTCGTAACCGCGTTTTAGCGATGGGTGGCTTAGTCGAGCGTCAGCTTGAAGAGTCACTTGATGCATTAGCATCACTTGATGCTGAACTTGCACAGAAAGTGATTGATGGCGATCATCGAGTCAATGGTATGGAAGTGGCTATTGATGAAGAGTGTACCCGTATTATTGCTAAGCGTCAGCCTGCAGCAAGCGATCTACGTTTAATCATTACCATAGGCAAGACTATTACTGATTTAGAGCGTATTGGTGATGCTTGTGTGCGTATTGCTAAAGCGGCATTAGATAAGCGTTTAAACAACCAGCAGCCATTACTGGTCAGCATTGAAAACATGGGCCGTCATGCTACTCGTACGCTTCATGCGACCCTTGATGCATTTGCACGTATGGATGCAGAAAACGCACTTGAGTTGCATAAAGAAGATGCCAAGTTAGACAAAGAGTATGAAGGTATTATCCGCCAGCTTATGACTTATATGATGGAAGACCCTCGTTCAATTCCTGCGGTATTAGACGTACTATGGGCGGCTCGCGCTGTTGAGCGTGTTGGCGACCGTTGT
Source organism: Shewanella olleyana (assembly GCF_023283825.1). Classification (GTDB taxonomy): domain Bacteria; phylum Pseudomonadota; class Gammaproteobacteria; order Enterobacterales; family Shewanellaceae; genus Shewanella; species Shewanella olleyana. The sequence continues at coordinate 139,555 of NZ_JAKILD010000001.1, forward strand.
AAAAACATCTGTGAATACATTATCTTCTTTGTGAAAGGTAAAGATGTTCGTCATACTTCTTATGAAGATATGGAAAAAGATTTAAACATGTAAATGACTCGCTGTCGTTTCAGTGATAATCCATTGACGATTTAATCATTCACGGATTAATCATTTACGGGTTAGTGTTTTACGGACTTAATGTTTACGAGAAGAGCCCCTTAGTTGGGGCTTTTTTATGCCTGCTTTCTAGCCTGTTTTTTATACCTGTTTTATATGCTTGTTCTTTATACCTGTTTTTATAATGCAGGCGATGATACTTAGTTCTCGTTTTATTCTCGCAGTATTTTGATTTCAAGCTGGAAACCACAATATGAATTTCAGTTGTTTGAATATATCTACTAACTTGGACAAAATGACCAATAAAAGAATGTTAAATTGAGTCATTTTGTCGTGGTATTTTATATAAGTTATTAAAATAACGATATTTTTATGAATTAGATCACAATTAATTTCTGGCACTTAAATTGCTATCTTTATATATCCAATCCTTACGGCAAGATATATGAGATGTAAGACTCCTCAACTAAATAATGTCAATAAACTATCTGGTGAATTAAGTGGCGCTTTTGCCGACTTAGGAACCTTCCTTCCGCTTGTATTAGGGCTTATCGCTCTTAATCAATTCTCACCCCAAGGCATATTCTTAGGCTTTGGATGCTTTGCACTGTTTACTGCTTTTTATTATCGCAGGCCAATTCCTATACAGCCTATGAAAGTCATCAGTGCTCTTGTGATTGCAGAAGGATTAACTCCAGGAATGCTTCAAGCATCGGCAATGTTAATGGGGCTAATCTTACTCATCTTAGCCTACAGCGGTATTATTCAGTGGATGGCTAAACAGTTATCACCTGCAATCAGTATTGGGATCCAATTAGCCATTGGTATTCAATTGATTTGGATGGGTGGCTTTATGATGAGCGAGACATGGGGGGTTGGTTTACTTGCTTTTGCTGCACTATTTTTAAGCCGCTTCATGCCAATGCAATATATTGTGATGCCATTAGTCATTTTAATGGGCATAACTTGGCAATATTTCAGCCAAAGTGCCCCCAGTTTTGATTTCGTTCAGGCTGCTCCTTGGCATTTAAGTTGGCCTGAAAACCATGAGTGGAGTTCGGCTGCTATTTTGTTAGTACTGCCGCAATTAGCGTTAACCTTAACGAATGCGGTTATTGCGATATCGGCGATGGCAAAGGATAAATTTCCTGAAGACAGCGATAAATTTACCTCGCAAGCTTTTGCGAAAAGTTCAGGCTGGGCGAATTTACTGATGGCACCATTTGGCGGCGGAGCTATGTGTCATGGTGCAGGCGGTCTTGCCGTTCAACATCACTTTGGTGCTCGCACTTGGATAGCTCCGGCTATTTTTGGTCTCAGCTGTTTATTGATTGCGGCATTTTGGGGGCAGGGAATTGCAGCCGTGCTATCACTTATTCCTCTTGCGGTATTAGGAAGTTTACTGGCTATTGCCGGAACTCAGCTTGCCTGGTCTAAGCGATTTATTGATGGAAAACCGTTTTGCATCTTTGTTATTTTTACCACAGCGTTAGCGTGCCTTATCGTTAACACTGCAGTTGGTCTGGCTGTTGGGGTGGTTTTAGAATTAGGGCGCCATCAATGGTTGTCTTTTTCGGCTTCAAAAAACTAACTTATTTACACTGATATTGTCTTTACTTTTAAATTGCGTGTGATGAAGTTCACAATGTTGTAGTTGCTCAATTAGCTATCCCGTATATGCGAAGTGACTAATGAGCAAACTGTGTTAACATTTTCTCCTGAATCTTCTTTCTCGTGAGCTAAATGAAAAATACCCTTTCCCGTGGACTAACTAACTTATTGCCAATGGTATTGAGTCTGTGGTTATTTTGGTCGTTATTTATATCCTTAGATGGTCTGGGTCACTTATTGCTGGATATTGTTGACCTTGAGAATACCTTTGTAGGTGCTGGTTTTATCTTAGTTGCTATATTGGTATTTATCTCTGGAATATTATTTTCATTTAGTCCATTTGCTTGGCTTTATGGCTGGATAGAACAACAACTAATGAAGTTTCCGTTGTTCAAGTCTGTTTATGGCAGTATTCGTGATATTGCAGGTTTAATGAAGCGAGATGGCAAGCCAAAGAATCAAAAAACCGTGTTAATTAAACAAGCTAATGGTGGCTATGTGGTTGGTTTTATAATGAATCAAACTGCGCCGCAACCGTTAACAGAAGCTCTGCCTGAAGGTGATTGGGTACCGGTGTTATTCCAGTTAAGCTATCAAATGGCGGGGGTGACAAGTTTAGTTAAACGAGAGGATCTAATAGAGGTAGATTGGTCTTTTGAAGATGCTATGCGTTTTAACCTAACTGCCGGCATTTCTATTGCTAATAGTTCACTCCCAGTAAAGTAGATTATTATCAGCAGCGTGACTATATTTATAGTCTTATATGTTAAAACAACCCTTTACGGTTGCTTGAAATCGAAAATATTTGTTAAGTTTGTTCTGAATGAGCATGCAACTTTTTACGAACATTTTTAGCAGCTTATCGTTACTTATCTTGGTTCTCTATCATGTCAAAGAAGTCGAGTATTAACCCGCCTGTCTTTTATTCTTCTGTAATACTAATTTTTATGATGGTTTTATTCTGTGCTTTATGGCCAGAAAGCGTTAGCCATTTTTTTAAATCAATTCAAACCTGGTTAGAGGTTAAAGCTGGTTGGCTTTATATCCTTGGGGTTGGCATCTTTTTGATATTTATTATCTATGTGATGCTGAGCCGCTACGGTGATATTAAGCTTGGTCCAGATCATTCTGTGCCTGATTACAGCAACAAAAGTTGGATATCAATGCTGTTTTCAGCAGGTATGGGTATTGGCTTAATGTTTTTTGGTGTCGCAGAGCCTGTGATGCACTTCTTAGCACCACCAGAGGCTGAAGCTGAAACGATTCAAGCGGCTAAAGATGCGCTAAAAATCACCTTTTACCACTATGGTCTGCATATTTGGGCAATTTATGCTGTGGTTGCACTGAGTCTTTCCTACTTTTCTTATCGGCACAAATTACCATTATTACCACGATCTGGTTTATATCCATTAATCGGTGAACGGATTTATGGACCTATTGGTCATGCGGTTGATACATTTGCAGTGCTCGGTACTATGTTTGGCGTTGCTACGTCATTGGGTTTTGGTGTGTTGCAAGTAAACTCAGGTTTGAGCTACTTAATCGACGGATTCCCTAACGATATTTCTACTCAAGTCTTTTTAACCCTTGGGATCACTGCCATAGCCACAATATCGGTTGTTGCTGGTTTAGATAAAGGGGTTAGACGCTTAAGTGAGTTGAACCTCTTTTTAGCATTAATTTTATTATTAGCGGTTCTGTTTCTCGGCCCAACGGTGATGCTGTTACAAGCATTTGTACAAAACACGGGTGGCTATCTTAGCGATATTGTAAATAAAACATTTAATCTTTATGCCTATGAGCAAAAAGAGGATTGGATTGGTGGTTGGACATTACTGTATTGGGGCTGGTGGATTTCTTGGTCTCCATTTGTAGGAACCTTTATTGCCCGAGTAAGTCGTGGGCGAACCATTCGAGAATTCTTAATGGGTATGCTATTTGTGCCGACAGGGATCACCTTCCTATGGATGACGGTTTTTGGCAATACTGCAATTGATGCGATTATGAATCATGGTGCAACTTATTTGTCGGAAGCAGTGAGCAATGATGTTTCGGTGGCATTATTCAAGTTCTTTGAATATCTTCCATTCACCACTATTTTATCCATGATAGCGTTATTTTTAGTGGTCACTTTCTTTGTCACTTCTTCAGATTCTGGTTCATTAGTTATTGATAACCTAACATCTGGTGGTGACAGGACTTCACCGGTATGGCAGAGATTGTTTTGGGCCGTTTTACAAGGCGTCGTTGCTTCTGTTTTACTGGTTGCAGGTGGTTTACATGCCCTTCAAACGGCGGCGATAGCAAGTGCAATGCCATTTTTGATGGTCATGTTTTTGATGTGTATTGGCTTAAATAAAGCCCTTAAAGATGATCGTTTGAAGCTTGAAAGTGTTCAACAACACAATACCAGTGTTCAGTTTGCACAAGCACACATGAGCTGGAAAGATCGAATCGATATTTTAGTCTCACAGCCTAGTCAAAGTGATGCGCAACGGTTTTTAGATATTATTGCAAAACCTGCTCTGGAAGAAGTTAAACACACCTTCCTAAATAAAAATGTACCAGCGGTCATTACAGAGGTCAACGAACGTGTCTGGTTGCTCATAGGAAATTCAGATAATGACACTTCACCGTTTGCTTATGGGTTGCGTATACGCACATTTACGATGAATGGTACAGAAGTTGAAACGTTTGATAGTCACCAAGATTACTATAGAGTTGAAGTGTTCTTAGAGCATGGTGGTCAGCATTATGATGTGATGGGGTATACTCAAGAGCAAATTATTGCTGATATTGTTAATCAGTATGAGCGCTACTTGCATTATCAACACCTTTCTAATTCTGAGTTAGTGATGTATTGATGATATTGAGTTGTAGCACTTATACCGATGTAGAAAACATTGCTCCAGGTGGCAACTGAGATTATCCTTAGGGTAATATTTTGGACTAATCATAATTAGTCGCTAGGGCCTGTTGATCTTTTTAGGTTAATTTTTGTTCGAAATAAAAGTGTTTTAATTGAGGCGGATGGATTGATGCCTAGTCATCTAAGCAAAATTCATCCAACAAAGAGTAAAACGCTTTTAGTCGAACCCTTTGGGCAGCATTTGTTGGCCATTTTTACTGCGTTATCGACTTTTTATGTAGAATAACTACACCACAAAGTCTCTGCCTTGTATAAATGGCCAACAATTCGCTGCAAAAACAACCTTGAAAGATCAACAGGCCCTAATAATCAATAAACTAAAATTGGAAAGTCGATGTCAGGCACTCAAAGTAAACTAGATAAAGTATTAGCGGAAGCGAGAGAATACAAAGCCAGCCGTGAGAAAGGCTACAGGGAACAAGCGTTAAAACTTTACCCTTGGGTATGTGGCCGTTGTACTCGTGAGTTCACTCATAAAAATTTATCTGAGCTGACAGTACATCATATGGACCATAATCATGACAATAACCCATCTGATGGCTCCAACTGGGAGCTATTATGTCTGTATTGCCATGATAATGAACATTCTCGTTTTGAAGAATTGATCCGTTATGGCAGTACCACTGAAGTAAAACAAGAAGCGGCGACTTACAATCCGTTTGCTGATTTGAAGTCGATGATGAAAAAGTAATGCCGTTTACTAATAATTAAACAAAAAAGCCCATATTTATGGGCTTTTTTGCATTCTATTGAAAGCTCAACTTGATTATCTATTAACTGGGCTGTGATTGAAGTGGATATATTATAACGTTTTATATAGTTGTAATTTTTTACTGCTAATATGACGTTTTTAACCTGAACACTACAAATATTGTTACAGACTTGCTTTGAAGGCTCTATTCTCCCTTGAACAAAAGGGATGATCCAATGACTTATGCGTGAATCTTTCGAGACGGATTTAAATAACGTCAGGTAGACACAGGAGACTTAGGACTGTTGTTAAAAATTTGTCTATATTAATAATGTATAGCGCAGTATTTTGATTTAACAGGTATCTCGTTAATTTTTGCAGCAATTTACTCATCCATACAAGCAATCAGAAAATAAGGGCTTAACAACTTAACTTATAAGGAAATATGCATGTTTAGTTACACTAAAGGTTTTATTGGAATTGTTTCTGCAATGGCATTTTTCACAGGTGTTTCAGTGTGCGAAGCTAGTGAACAAGATTTTTCCTCTATGCAGATGAAAAATGTGGAAAAAGTCGAAGTTAACGTGGATCTTGAAGGCGCAGTAAAACGTTTATCCAAGGCAGTCACTTTTAAAACTATCTCTAATCAAGATCGTAATGATTTTGATGTCAAAGCATTTACCGACTATCACACATACCTTGAGAAAAGTTATCCCAAGGTACATTCAACATTGAAAAAAGAAGTGTTAGGTGATCCTCGACCATACAGTTTGCTCTATACATGGGAAGGCACGGATCCAACATTACAACCGGCACTTTTTTATGCTCATCAAGATGTAGTTCCTGTACCTGAAGATTCGAGAGACCAATGGAAAGCAGACCCTTTTGCTGGCACCGTTAAAGATGGCTACATTTGGGGAAGGGGTTCGTTAGATGATAAAAACCAGATCCATGCCATTTTAGAAGCGGCCGAAATGAAGATAACGGAAGGTTGGCAGCCATCACGTACGTTATATTTTGTATTTGGACAAGATGAAGAAGTAGGCGGGCCCGAAGGTGCTAGGTACATAGCAGATGTTTTAGAAAAACGCGGTATTGAAAGGTTTGCATTCGTAATGGATGAATCTGCGCCTATTACACCGGGTATTTTCCCAGGAATTAAAGAAAATACCGCACTTATCGGCATTGCACAGAAAGGATTTATCAGCCTAGAGTTGTCGATTAATGGTGTTGGTGGACATTCGTCTATGCCACCAGAGGAATCAAATATTGGTATTGTAGCTGAAGCTATCACCAAATTAGAAAAAGCCCAATTCCCTTACCGAATTCATCCAGCTGTGCGTGCTCAGTATCGCTACATGGGGCCTGAATTGGATAAAGTCAATCAGCCTTTATACTCGGCTGTAGCATTTGGTAAAGATGGCGAAGTTACCCCGTTGGAGCAAGAGTTCATTGACCTAATGTCAAAGAATGAATTAACGAGAGCCATGCTTCACACCACCATTGCAGTTACTATGTTTAATGCAGGTATTAAGGATAATGTATTACCACCAACAGCTGCAGCTGTCGTCAATTTCAGACCAATGCCTGGTGATACTCCAGAAGTTATTATTGCTCATGTGAAAAAAGCAGTAGCTGACGAACGCATTGAAATTAAAGATATTTCAGCGTCAACACCTGCTACCAATGTGGCTAATGCAGGTGGTCCTGGTTACAAAATGCTGGAAAAAACCATTCGCCAAACATGGGGTAATGACTTAATCGTGTCACCATTTTTTGTAGTCGGTGGATCTGACTCTAAACATTTCCAAGCCAGAAGTTTTGCCCCTGACGTATATACCATGACAGCGATTCAATTAGAAAATACTGAAGAGTTTAAAGGTTTTCATGGCGTTAATGAGCGTATTCTAGTTAAAGAGTACGGTCGTTCAATTGGATTTTTCTATACGTTATTTAATAACTTAGAGCAGTTGGAAAATAAATAGCATTTAAAAGAGTATGAGCAATTAATTTTGACTCATACTCTTTTTACATATCTAAAGTTTGTTTATTAATTAAAGATAAACATGACAAAAATTTTAATTAATCTTAAAACTATAGTTTACTGTTCGCCATATAAACCTATTATTTATCCACACCTTTAAGTTTGTTCAATTTCCGCTTGGGCTTTTAACCATTTCTCGCGACTGATAACCTGGCTATTATTGTTGCCTTTCATTTGTTCCTTTCGCAGTGGTAGCTTTTGCCATATTGCTTGTTTTTTATCCTCACTCGCTTTTCCCCAACCTACAATTTCATTGATATGCCTAAAACAGCCCATACAAAAATCATCATCGTTGAGCCCGCATTTGGCAACGCAAGGTGAGTGCATATTTAGATCCTATAATTAAACGTTAAGGGAGCAATTGGCTTTATATATTATTAATAACACTAGACACAAAAGGTGATAAAAATTAGTCTTTGATGAAATTAAATTATTATATATCAACTAGTTAATCTTACTGGTTAACTGTCGCGATCTTGTGTTTATTGTAACTTGTGCGACAGGTTAATGTTGGGTGAGCTTGGCTAAATTGCTACAGGTTTGTGGAGAATACCATGAAAACATGGCTATGTTCAGCAGTAAAGCGCTTGTCATTTGTGACTATGATGGGCTTAAGTTTAGTGGTAATGACGGGTTGTTCGTTACTTGAAGTAAAACTTGAAAGCGGTGTAGAACCATTACCAAAAGAGCAAGTGAACATGCGGATGTTTAGCCGTGAGTTTAGCTACTCTTTTTACACACAAGTAGAAGCCAGTGCCGACCTTATCGCTAACAGCACCGATGATGTCAGCATTATTTCAAATACCTTGATGTGGAAGATTTATTCTGAGCAAAATTTGCAGCGTGCTATTTTTCAGGCGTCACCTGTTGCAGCAATGATAGATACATGGGTGTTTACAGAGCAGATGAATCAGTACTTTTTAAATGGTGCAGGTAGTGAGGTTTTTGGCGAGCATCAAGCTATTGCTATTGAGGCAAGCGAGATTTTGTCTAGTCAATTTGCAAAAACAGTCAAAGGGTTTGTGGACTCAAGCAGTTACAAAAAGCATCAAGATTTTGTGAACCAGTATGTGGCAGATAACCCAATCCAAGATATTAGTTTTAGTCGAACCTCTGCTTTTCAAGATTGGCTTGCCTATAGCGAAATCTCAGAATTTGAAGCAATCACTACATTTGGCTCAATGCCAGAAGTGATGAGTGACATGTCTGATAGAATGGCGATGACAACCCAACAAATGCCGAAAATACTAGGTTGGAAAGCTGAGTTATATGCACTACACGCCGATGTGAATGCAGCAGACGTTGAGCAAGCCTTGAAGAACATCAGTGAGACCACAGTAAAGTTTCAGGCATTGATGGAGCAAACACCAGAAATGATGACGCTGCTTGCGTCTGATCTGCGAACGGAGCTAAGTCCGCTCATTCAGCAGTTAAGTGAAGTTACAGATGATAAGTTGCATCAGTTATCTAAGGAGCGTGCTTCACTTGCACTAATCATCACTCATGAACGTGAAGCATTAGTGCAGATGATTGCCGATGAAAGAGAGGCTGCAGTGCAAGACTTAGACTCTTTGACTCAACGAACCGTAGAGTTGGTGTTTAAACAAGTTACCGACATGCTTAAGAGCATGATTGTGTATTTCATTTTATTCTTAATTGCGGTATTTTTTGCGCCACTAGGGTTCGGTGTCTGGTTAGGCAAACGAATGGCAATAAAACAACAAGCGTAAAAGGTTTCAGCATTGGCTATTAATACACCTAACACTCAAAAGCTTTCGCAAATAAGTGCATGTTTAATGTCACTACAACCTTTATGGCAAGTGCAAGCATTTGAATGTCAGTCTTTACCTTGGGAACAGAAGTTTCCAACCTTGGCAAAGCAGGTATGGCAAATAGACGATGCTGATATTGATGCGTTAGATATTGATCAGCAAAAGTTAGTCTCATTTTTGTTGCCAAGTTTACTGGAAGATTTAGCTGCTAATGCTGACAGCGGCATAAAAGTAGATGACTTAGTAGCAATGCTAATGGATGGGGGGCATGCTCGCCATCAAACCAGTATTGATAGTCAGCTTACATTGTCAGAAACAGAGTTAGGCCATTTTAGTGCTCATATAAAAGGCCGAAAATGGCAACAAATCACTCAGTTTGCAGATAATGTCCCTATGGATGGCTTACCTATTTTAGAGTGGTGCGCAGGAAAAGGGCATTTAGGGAGATACTTAGCTAAAACCCATGATACCAATGTCACAAGCCTTGAGTGGCAACAAAGCTTGTGCGAGCAAGGTCAAGACTTTGCTAATCGCTGGCAGCTTCAGCAGCAGTTTCACTGCACAGATGTGTTTAAGTTAACTGATAATCCTCTAAAAGCTAAGCAACATGCAGTGGCTTTGCATGCATGCGGTGATTTACACGTTAAGTTAATTGACCTAGCCACTCAATCAGACACACAGTCTATTTCGTTTTCACCTTGTTGTTATCACTTAATTGAAGCTAAGCAATACCAGCCATTATCCGATATTGCTAAGCAAGCCGGTTTCAGGTTATCACGCCATGATTTGCAGTTGCCATTACAGCAAAGCGTGATAGCCAACGAAAAACAGTTAAGCCTAAGACATCAAGAGATTTGCTGGCGGTTAGCTTTTGATAGTTTGCAGCGTGATGCCACTGGTTCAAATGGTTACTTGCCCATTCCCAGCATTAAACGAAGTCAACTTTCTGCAGGTTTTACTGAATTTTGTCATTGGGCTGCTGGGCAAAAGCAAGTGGATATTACTGCTATTGAAGATATGGAAAAATATCTACATATTGGTCTCCAAAGACAACGCCTAACACGACGGATTGATTTAGTAGCTCACTTGTTTAGACGGATTTTGGAGCACTGGTTAATATTAGATAGAGTGTGTTTTTTAGAGCAGCATAATTACCAAGTTGAAGTGTTTGAATTTTGTTCAAACAGTATTACTCCAAGAAATAGTTTAATTCAGGCACAAAAAAGATAATGACTATTATCTATGTTCGAATTGTTATCTAACTCGCTGTTATATATTCCTATATTTATGTGTGGCAGATTAAACCTAATTGACTATAAAAGAATTTTTGTCATTCAAAGTGTGGCTTAGATAGATTTATCTGCGACTAAAAGTGGTTTTATATTGAATATTTGGGTTTTTCTTGCTCAAATGGCGGGTTAATAACAAATACCAATAAATACGGTTGCTGAAAGTGACCTTAAAGTGAGCGATTGATACGGTTTCATGAAATATTCCCGCGTTTTTATTAATAGTATGGCTTATGAGTTAGCACCCCAAGTGGTGTCTAGCCTAGACCTAGAATCTCGCCTTGCGCCGCTTTATCAAAAGTTTCGTATTCCGATGGGGCAATTAGCCGCATTAACCGGTATCAAAGAACGTCGTTGGTGGCCAAAAGGCTATCGTTTATCTGACGGTGCTTTATGTGCAGCGCGCAAAGCTGTGGATGAAACAGGCATTAGTGTCAGTGATTTAGGCGCTGTGGTTTATACCGGCGTTTGTCGCGATCAGCATGAGCCAGCTACGGCATGTCGTGTTGCTGCTGAGTTAGGTGTGTCTAAAGATACTGCTATTTACGATATCAGTAATGCCTGTTTAGGTGTGTTGTCGGGTATTTTAGATATTGCTAACCGCATTGAGTTAGGCCAAATCAAAGCGGGCATGGTGGTTTCCTGTGAATCTGCTCGTGATATCGTTGAAGTAACCATTGATAACATGTTGTCAGAACCGACGATGCAAAACTTTGCTCAGTCTTTAGCGACCCTTACAGGAGGCTCTGGAGCAGTTGCGGTTATTTTAACAGATGGCAGTTTGCCACTTAGAAATAACAGACAGCACCAGTTGTTAGGTGCGAGCCATTTATCGGCACCTGAGCACCATGAGTTATGCCAATGGGGCCTGCAAGAAACCAGCCCGAACTTCTATCGTGAGTTTATGCGCACTGACGCTGTTACCTTGTTAAAAGAAGGTGTTGATTTAGCTAAACACACTTGGGAGCACTTCTTAACCCAACGTGATTGGTTAGTTGAGCAAGTGGATAAAGTGATTTGTCACCAAGTTGGCGCATCAAACCGTAAGCAAGTATTAAACGCGTTAGATATTCCTCATGAGAAAGAATTCCCAACTTATGAAACGCTTGGCAACATGGGCACAGTCTCGCTTCCCGTTACGGCAGCGATTGCACATGACCAAGGTTTTTTAAAGCTAGGCGATCAAGTGAGCTTTCTAGGAATAGGCAGTGGATTGAACTGTATGATGCTTGGCATTAAGTGGTAGTCATCCAACTGGTTATTTAACAGTATTATAAAAATTATTAGGAAGCATCATGTTAGAGAATCTGTTGCCTTTTGACAGTCATTACTTAGATCGTAATGGCAATAAATTACATTACGTCAACGAAGGTCAAGGCGAGCCAGTAGTGATGGTTCACGGTAACCCAAGTTGGAGTTATTACTATCGTAATCTGGTGAGTGCGTTAAGCCCAACTCATCAATGTATCGTACCAGATCACATTGGTTGTGGATTATCGGATAAACCTGATGATCCTCAGTACGATTACACATTAAAAAATCGTATTGATGATTTAGAGGCTTTGCTTGATCATCTTGATGTTAAAGAAAACATTACCCTAGTAGTACACGACTGGGGTGGAATGATCGGCATGGGTTATGCTGCTCGCTACCCAGAGCGCATCAAACGTTTAGTCTTTTTAAATACTGCGGCATTCCATTTACCTGAGACTAAATCATTCCCGTGGGCATTATGGGTTTGTCGTGAAACGATTTTAGGGACGTTTTTAGTGAGAGGCTTTAATGCATTCTCTTCTATTGCATCGTATGTAGGTGTTAAACGTAAACCTATGGATAAGGAAGTGCGTGAAGCGTATGTGGCTCCATTTAATAACTGGAAAAACCGCATTTCAACGTTACGCTTTGTGCAGGACATTCCATTAAAGCCTGAAGATCGTAATTACGATTTAGTATCAGAAATTGGCGATAGTTTAGCTAAGTTTCAAGATGTACCAACATTGATTTGTTGGGGCTTACAGGACTTTGTGTTCGACAAACACTTTTTAGCAAAGTGGCGTCAACATATGCCACACGCACAAGTGCGTGAGTTTGATGACTGTGGTCATTACATTCTTGAAGATGCCAGCGAAGATGTGATTGGTCTCATTCAACACTTTATGGCTGAACAACCTAAAAGCTAATTGTGTTAATGAAGAACAAGATTAAGGGCATTATTTTAATGCCCTTTTTATTTTCTCAGTTTTTATTAGATTGATTCAATTTAAGTAAAGCTTAAAGGCATTCAAAGCTTCATTAACACTAGCGCTCAATTACTACTAACGCTCATTAAAAGCGATGACATTACTATTATGACTAAACCATCAGCTAACATTTGTCGTCATCTACAACACGCTGCAACGCATACTCCAAATGAAATCGCCGTAGCGGTGCAAACGGCAAAGTCATCTTCACTTTCTTATCAAGAAATTAATTTTGCGGATCTGCATTTTCAATCCGATGACATAGCTTACCGCTTAAATGACTATGGCATTAAAGCGGGAATGAAAGCGGTGTTAATGGTCACCCCAAGCATAGATTTCTTTGTGCTCACATTTGCTTTGTTTAAAGCTGGCGTTATTCCCATTTTGGTTGATCCAGGTATGGGGGTTAACAACCTCAAACAGTGTTTTGAAGAAGCTAAACCAGATGTGTTTATTGGTATACCCAAAGCGCATATTGCCCGCAGAGTATTAGGTTGGGGAAAGTCATCTGTTACTCATTACTTAAATGTCGGTGGTAGTCGCATACAGCGCTGGTTGTCTGGTGCAAAGAGCATTGATCAGCTACCCAAGGACAGTGTTGCCTCTTCGTATCCAATGCAATTACTTGAAACGGATGAGATAGCGGCAATTTTGTTTACCAGTGGTAGTACAGGTACACCAAAAGGTGTGGTGTATAGCCATGGAATGTTTGAAGCGCAAATTCAGGCGTTAAAGCATGATTACGGTATTACACCGGGCGAGCGTGACTTAGCCACATTCCCGTTGTTTTCATTATTTGGCCCAGCACTTGGGATGGCTTCTATTGTGCCCGCTATGGATGCCAGTAAACCTATCACGGCCAATCCTGATTACTTATTTGCCGCGATAGAAAAGTATCAATGCTCGAATATGTTCGTTAACCCAGCTTTACTTGAGCGACTAGGTCAAGCTGGTGAGCAAACAAGCCATAAATTAACCAGTGTCAAACGTGTTATCTCAGCAGGCGCGCCAGCCACCATTTCGTCAATTAAGCTTTTTAGTCAAATGCTTTCTCCTGGTGTTGAAGTGTTAAACTCATACGGTGCAACTGAGTCTTTACCAATAAGCATGATGCCAAGTTCAGCTTTATTTGACACCACCCAAGCCACAGATAACGGCAAAGGCATTTGTGTTGGGCACCCAATTGAAGGGGTTGATATCGCAATCATTGATATCACTGAAGAGGTGATTAATCAGTGGGATGATTCATTAAGCTTAAACCATGGTGAAATTGGCGAAATAGTTGTTAAAGGTCCTATGGTAAGTCGTAGTTATTACCATCGTGACAGCGCAACAGCTGCTGCTAAAATTTCTGAAAGAAAACATTCTGTGCGTCATAGAATGGGCGATGTTGGCTATCTTGATAGTGAAGGTAAGCTATGGATGTGTGGCCGTAAAGCACACCGAGTAGATAGTGATAAACGTTACTTTTCTATCCCATGTGAGCGGGTATTTAACACTCATCCACAGGTAAAACGTTCAGCGCTTGTTGCAATTGAAGTGAACGGTAAAACTGTGCCGTTATTATGTGTTGAGCTTAAAAAAGGAGTTGTTTGCTCAACCAGTAAAATTTTATATCAAGAGCTACTGGACATTGCTGACAATCACGAGCATACCAAAGGAATACATCGTTTTTTAATCCATCCAGATTTTCCTGTTGATGTACGCCATAACGCTAAAATATTCCGTGAAAAGCTCAGTGTATGGGCCCAAAAGCAGTGGAAAGAATAAATTGTGTTTGCAACAAACAATACCAATTTGCTAAATGCCAATTAGAAGAGTCAATTAATGTTTGAAGATTTATTAGTACAAGAACAACAAGCGCTAATCGCGCTTAAACCTGTGGTGAATAAAGTTTTTGTTACAGGTGCAGGCGGCTTCTTAGGTAAAACGATATGCAAAAGACTCCGCGCAGCGAATATCGAAGTCGTGGGCTTTGCACGTGGCAGTTATCCTGATTTATCTGACATGGGGGTGACCATGTTTCAAGGGGATATTGCTGATTACGATAGCTTATTCAATGCGATGCAAGAATGTGATTTAGTTTTTCATGTTGCCTCTAAAGCGGGGGTTTGGGGCAGTAGAGACAGTTACTTTGAACCCAATGTTAATGGTACAGCCAATATCATTAGAGCTTGTAAACAGCTGAACATCGAACGTTTAGTCTACACCAGTACCCCAAGTGTGACTTTTGCAGGTGAAGATGAAGCTGGGATTGATGAGTCTGCGCCGTATGCGGATAAGTTTCTGAATTATTATGGTCATTCAAAAGCAATTGCTGAAAAAATGGTGTTAGATGCCAATAGTGAAGCGCTTAAAACGACGGCGTTAAGACCGCATTTAATTTGGGGCCCTGAAGATCCTCATCTAGTCCCTCGCGTGATTGAGCGAGCTAAAATAGGTAAGTTAAAGTTAGTCGGCAAGCAAGATAAATTAGTCGATACCATTTATGTGGATAACGCAGCTTATGCGCACATATTAGCAGCAGTAGATTTATCGAAGACTGCCAATGCTGCCGGTAAAGCGTATTTTTTGAGTAATGATGAACCCATCACCATGGCGTCGATGCTAAATAAAATCCTCGCTTGTGTTGATATCGCGCCTGTCACTAAACGAGTACCTGCTGGGGTTGCTTATACTGCAGGGGTTATTTTAGAGTCAGTTTATGGACTATTGAAAAAACAACAAGAACCTATCATGACGCGCTTTGTCGCCCGTCAGCTATCTACCTGTCATTATTTTGATATTAGCGCTGCAAAACAAGATTTTGGCTATCAAGCCTTGATCAACATAGATGAAGGGATGCAGCGATTAAAACAATCTCTCTAAAACTTTAGTGAGTCGTTAAAGTGAATAAGTAAAACAACAGGTTTTATTTATCGATAGACTTAATAAATCTACAAGGATTGCCGGCATACACTCCATTGCCGGCAATATCTTTTGTCACCACACTACCAGCACCAATTACCGCTTTATCACCGATTGAAATCCCTGGCAGTATTGAAACATTCCCACCTAACCAGACATCATCGCCAATAGTAATGGGTTTACCAAATTCAGTAGAGCGCCTTTCAATTGCATCAATAGGATGAGTTGCAGTTGATATCATCACATTGGGACCAAACATAACATTGTTACCAATTTTTACTTAGCAAACATCGAGTATCACTAGGTTATGATTTGCATAAAAGTTATCACCAATGTCGGTGTTAACACCGTAATCGCAGAAAAAATTAGCTTCGATATGACACTTGCCTTTAGGTGATATTAGTTTTTCTAAGATCTGGTTGCGTCTATCTGATTCTGATGGACAAAGCTGATTAAACTTATGACACAACTTTTTAGCCTTGGCTCGTAACTCAAGCAACTCTGGCTCCCAAGCATCATAAGCGAGGCCAGCTAACATCTTTTCTTTTTCAGTCATATCAGATCCAATTTTTCATTATGAGATGGTCATTAATTTTTCTATATTAGTTTTCTTGGTCATTTTATACATTTGCTTTCTAGATTAGCTTTGTACTTTTATAGTTTAGCTGCTCATGAAGTGTATAAAAGAAAGCTTATTTCCAGTAGACCAAAGTCGGCTATATCTTGCCAATATACACTAGCTAAATAAGCAATAACTTGATGCCTAACAATATTGAATATTTGGCTGTTTTTAATACAGGGAACACAAATGACAAAGCGACTGACATTACTATTACCGATGAAACTTTACTTAATCATATTTACAATTTCTGTGAGTAGTTTTGTCACTGCAGTTGAGGATGAAAGCCAAGTCGGACAATTGCAAAGTTCATTGAAAAATCCATTGATAGGTAGTTGGGAGCTGATTTCTGGAGAATATTTGAATGATAAAAATCAGTGGGTCGATTATCAAGGGTTAAACCTTGAAGCCATTAAAGTCATATCAAACAAGCACTTTAGCTTCACGACAATCAAGAATAACTCAGGGGTAAAAGAGTTTTGGGCTGCTGGAACAGGGAGTTATCAATTAACAGAACAGCATTATATCGAGTTTCCAACATTGAACTCATTTAATGTAAAAGAGGGCGGAAGCTTTACGTTTTCATATCAAATCATAGGTAATGAATGGCATACCAAGCGATATGAAGGCGGAGAGTTAGCAGAAAAAGAAATCTGGAAAAGGCTGCGCTGATACTAATAAAAGTTAAACCCGCCCAGTTCCCTAAGCGGATGTAACTTTGAATTTATGCAGCATCTGATATGAGTACAACTTCTTTAGGGAAAAGTTGATTGATCATAAAAGTTGATGAACAGCAATCACAACTATATTTATCGAAGTCTTTAAACTTGAAGTGTTTTTCAAGGAATGTTCTATGTAATTTATTGATGCCAGTTGCTTTCTTACAATGAGGGCACGTCTTAATGTGAGTCATGTTAACCCTTTGATAGTCTCGGATAACCATAATAAAACTAATATTAATTTATTTTTTTGGTCACACAAACATTTGGTTCAGTATTTTGACCTACTTCAAATTGATGTTATTTAAAGCTTGAATTTACATTTTTTAATTAACTTGGTTGATGAGTTTTTGTTGTAATACTGCGTAATTAATGTTCTTGCATAGGGTGGAAGTTTTAAGTTTTCATATCAAATCATAGGTAATGAATTACACACCAAGCGAAATGAAGGCGGAGAGTTAGCAGAAAAAGAAATCTGGAAAAGGTTGGAATGACGTACCCTACAGCTCAATTGTAACACTTGATTTACGTTATGTTTGTATATAAAAACAGCGCCAAGTGTTGGCTAAATGATTAAGCTCTGTATCTTAAATTCGTACTCGCTAATTAAATATTACTCTAACGAATAGTGAGCAGGGAGAGCAGATGCAACAACAATGGAATTTAGCCACTCTAGCGATTCATGGTGGACATAAAAAGGAAGAATTTGGGGCGTTAGTAACGCCACTGTATCAAAGTGCCACTTTTGTCTTTGATAATGCAGAGCAGGGAGGCAGGAGGTTTGCAGGTGACGAGCCGGGGTATATGTATACCCGACTCGGTAATCCAACGACCGATGAGCTAGAGCGAAAAATGGCAATGCTTGAAGGCGCGGAAGCTGCAGCAGCTTGTGCATCCGGAATGGCTGCAGTGTCTTCGGCATTAATGACACACCTAGAAGCGGGCGATCACCTCATTGCGTCTAACGCTCTTTACGGTTGTACTTTTGCTTTATTAGGTACGCAACTAAAACGCTTTGGTATAGACACTACATTTGTCGATTTTAGCGACACGTTAGCAATAGAAGCGGCAGTTCAGCCAAATACCAAATTGATTTTTTGTGAAACGCCAGTTAACCCACATTTACAGGTTTTTGATTTAGCGGCTATTGTCGATATTTCAAAGCGCAATGGTTTGATTAGTATTGTCGATAACACCTTTATGACTCCACTTCTTCAACAGCCATTGTTAATGGGTATTGATATGGTGATCCACAGTGCGACTAAGTACCTCAATGGTCATGGGGATGTTATCGCTGGGATCGTATGTGGCCGTGAAGAACATATTACTAGAGTTAAATTCGAGATTTTAAAAGACTTTGGTGGCGTGATTTCTCCTCATGATGCATGGCTAATTCTTAGAGGTTTAAAAACATTAGATGTTAGGTTAACTCGCCATTGTGATAATGCAGAATTGATAGCCCGTTATCTTGAAAAACATCCAAAAATTAAACAAGTATTTTATCCAGGTCTAGAATCTCACCAGGGTTATTCTTACATAGGTAAACAAATGAAGCGCGCTGGTGGGGTGATGGCATTTGAGCTAAATGCTGATAAACAAGCCGCTATAAAATTCGTCAACAGTTTAACGCTGTTTACAATCGCTGTGAGCCTTGGGGATGCAGAATCGCTAGTACAACATCCGGCCTCAATGACACATTCTCCATATACACCAGAGGCAAGAGCAGAAGCTGGTATCACTGATAACTTGTTAAGAATATCTGTCGGACTTGAAAGTGTTGAAGATTTAATTGCGGATATTGAACAGGCGTTAAATAGGAACGTTTAGTCATTAAAAAAGCCCACAATTGTGGGCTTAATGCGTGTTGACTATGACATTTTCAAATAAAATTAATTACCCGAGATAGTGCCGTCGCCACCACCAGAGCCACCACCAAAACCAATTACACCAGGCGCTGGCGCTGAACCGAATGCACCACCACCTGCAGTTTGAGTTTCTTCAACGGCTTGTGCCACGATCGAAGGGTCAACACCGTTAGCCAATGCAATCGCTAAAATGTCATCTGCATCCATTCCTGAAGCAGCAGCGGCTGCCAGTACTTGCCTTTGCATTTCTTCATTACCATCAGTTGCCTGAATAGCTAAAGCTAAAATATCAGCAGCATCTTCAGGAGACGCATTGAACTGATTTAAGGCGAAATTTGCTAAAGAGATACCTTCATTATTTGCTTGTGTAAGACCGTCAATGAAATCTGTTTCACTCATTGCTGCAATTCCATTACTCGATACCATGGCTGATAACAGTAGGAAAGTAACCTTAATGTTACGCATCATTTTTCCTTAATTTGTGGCGAAGGATTAAACTTATTAATTAAAAGTATAGTGTGTAAAGCATCATTTTTGGAAGAGATAATAGTATTAAAGTTAGCCACAGGGTAGAGCCCGTTGCCTTGCAAACCATCAATATTCATTTGTAAACAGTGAGTTGAAATCGATAAATTCTCTACATGCGGTGCTATTATCTTAATTCCTATACCATGACAAATTTGGGTAATTGTCTGCACGAAAAAGCGAGTATCAGCTTGATTAAGATCTCTGATATAACTTCCATCAAGCTTAATGTAATCAATATCTAAATTACGGATATATGAAAACGTGCTTAAATTTGCCCCAAATCTTTCAAGGGTAATTTCTAAACCTGCAGCTTTGGCTGCGGTAATAAATCGTTTTGTAGACGTAATGGCTGCGATAGCAGCAGACTCATTTATTTCTAATATAATTTCTGGCAATTCAGATCTTTGTTGTTGGTAATTTTCCATTAACCATGCTGTAAAGCTCTCATCATGTATCACATTGTTGCTTATATTAATGGCAACTTTGGTTTGCTTCACTTTTAATAACTTGTTGAATATAAAACTGACAACGGCTTTTTCCAATTCGACAGAAAGACCTAACCTTTCAGCCATGGCAAAAACATCAGGGGTTGAAAACAACTCGTCACCTAATTTAAATCGAACAAAGGTTTCGACATACAACAATTGTTGTTCATTATCGATTATTGGCTGCAGCATTAGGTCGAAAATATTATCTAATTCATTAAAGTGACTCGTCGCACTTTTCTCTAGACCACCTTCATTATGCTCAATAAATTGCTTCAGTATGGCTAACCACTGAAGTCTTGAGTGACTTTGCTGTGATGATTCACAAATTGGGTTATTAGGCTTAAGGAAGTATTCTTGGGTTGCTATATTGGTATCACAGCGCTGAATAGTTTCCGGAAAGGTTTCGTCCAGCTGGACCATAGTCATAATTTGCTTGGCAAAATCTTGGGGATAATGGTCATTACTTGCAACACTAATAGCTTCATTAAGAAGATTATCTAACTTGCTTGCTTGCTCACTAGATAATAAAGATAGAATCACAAATTCAGAACCTGAAATGCGATATAAGGTACTTTCATCAAAAGGAGTAACTTGAGTTTTGAACAAATTGGCAGCCCAGAGTATGTAGCTATCGCCAGCACTATAACCTTGAGTATCGTTTATTTCCTGTAAGGAGCTCATTGATATCAAGTTTAAATATAAATATGTACCAGTTTCAGCCGCCTCTACTTTTAAAGAATCAAACTTTTGTAAAAGTGCTCTTCTGTTAGGTAATTCAGTATGAGAGTCGATATACACCTGTTTAGATAGTGATTCGGCATGCTTAGTTTGTTCATCAAAACTTTGTTTTATGTTTGATACCATCTTATTTAATGCATTCACAACAGCACGTAACTCTGTTGTGAATGGAACGTCTGGGTTGATGTTATATTGCTTACTAGCTACAGCATTAGCTTGTGTTTCTATTTTTCGAAGTGGAGTTAAAACCGCTTTGAGAATGAGATAGCCTAGGAGAAGCGCGCCAATAAGTTGAAATAAACTTAGCCACAATACTTTTTGGCTGTGTTGCCACAGTGTAAAGTTTGCTGCACCGACATTGGACTGCACTGCAAGTTTACCTGCAATAACCCATCCATTAGATACCTCACTGATCATTTCTGGTGGCGTTAAGGTGAACAATTGAGTAAACCAGTTTGGTACGTTTATTGTGCTGGTTTGGTTTTGCCGAGAAAATTTTAATTCACCATTAAGATCGGTGAACTTGATGTATTGATAATAGCCTGAATCAAATATGGCGTTGGTCATTGTTTTAGCAATAACAAGGTTTTCTTCATCCATATAGGGGGAAATAGATAAACCTAAATTGTGAGCAGCATCTTGAGCGTGAGACGCCAACTGTTCATCAAGGTACACTTGCATATTATTTATATTAATAATAGTTGAGGCGAAAAAACTGAAAGTGACTAAACACGTAATTAGTAAATATAATTGCGCTTTCAGTGAAAAGCCTTTTGTTAATTTCACAATACCACTCCTGTTATTGTCCTTGCTCAATTCGTTCCATTAATTGGGTCCAATCTTTTGAGCCAGAACCACTTTTTACTTTATTGCCCAACCCTTGAGCTTTAGATAACCATAATCCTTGGCCATTGAAAGAATAGATAGGCTTGAGATCAGCTCGTTTATTGGCAGGGAAAATGCGACTTTTCAAGTTATCTAATACTAAAGGTATAGAGTTAGGTTCTTCTGAGTAGATTAATACCATATGGGGCTCATCTATCGTTAAGGCTCTGACATACATTAAGCGTAATTTAGATTCTTCAATTCCAGACGCAATCAAACTCACATATTTAAATATTGCGTAATCTTCGCAATCACCGTATCCAGTTCCTAAGGACTCAATAGGGGTCGCCCAATAATCATCCTTTCCCCAATGCTCAATGTCTGTTTTAAATTGTATGTTTCGATTAGTAAATTGATTAACTCGATTTAATTGCTCATAAGCATCTCGTTGAGTGTTATTGATGATCAATTTCTGCCACTCATGAAATACATGTGTTTTGTCTTCACCATACTTATTTGAAATTTTGCTAAAAAAAGTCTCACTGAACATATTTTCGGGCGAAAAAGAGAAGCTGTAACAGCTCAATAATACAAGCAGAAGTAATAGCTTATAGGAAGGTCTTGTAAGCGCAGTTTTGACGCTTTGAAAATCGTTAACCTGAAAAGTACCCGATAAGGTTTTCATTAATTTTTCATCATTTTAATTGTCGAGTCATTAATGCTGAGTTCTACCAAGAAACTGAACATTAATCTTACCACTCATTTAAAGATTAACAGAATGTTAAATTAGGGGGTGTTTTTCTTGTAATTAAATTTCATTCACTAGCTTAAGGTCGTTTTTTATTTGTAGGAGTATATGTTTGTTTTACTAAACAATATTATGAATACAACTATAGGATGATAGTCATAAGTATGACACTTTAGTTTATGTTTGTTGTTTTTCATATACTTTTAGGGGGTTGTTCGTGTTTTTTGTGGCGTCATAATATTGACGTGTCTTTATTTTATTATCTAGTTAGTTTGGCTTGAAAATTGCCTTTTTTTAGTTGTACAACAATGAAAAATAATTTTGTAATTAAGTTACAGTGATGGTGAGGTTTTTAGTTGTTTTAAATCATGCGCTTAATGCTTTTATTGTTGAGTTTGAGGCTGTTTAATCGACTTTTATACAGCCTGTAAACAAATGTACATCTATATTGGTTAAGCTCATGCTTCAAGTTGGTGCGACATGTTGAGTGAGTTAGGTGTTAATTGTTAACTACGGCCATTGTTTGTGCTGTTTATTTAGCAACATACTTGAGCTTTGCTATCTCTTTACAGGTATAAATCGGAAAGTTCTACAGCAATCTGGAAGCTGAGATTCAGGGGCGGTAGCGTGATTTTTTTCAAATAGTTTATAAAGTTTGAGGTTGATAAATGAAAGTTACAGTCTTCGGTATCGGTTATGTTGGTCTTGTGCAGGGGGCTATTCTTGCAGATGCAGGTCATGAGGTGTGTTGTGTCGATGTAGACCAAGAAAAAATTGATAATTTGAGGAAAGGGATTATTCCTATTTATGAGCCTGGTTTGGCTTCAATAGTTGAAAAGAATTATGCAGAAGGGCGCCTTTTATTTACTACCAATGCTTCAGAAGGGGTAAACTTCGGTGAATTACAGTTTATTGCTGTAGGCACTCCACCAGATGAGGATGGCTCTGCAGATTTAAAGTATGTTCTCGCTGTAGCTGAAACAATTGCTTCATATATGTCATCTTCAAAAGTGATTATTGATAAGTCGACAGTCCCCGTAGGCACTGCAGATAAAGTCACAGCCTGTATTGATCAAGTATTGAATTCACGTTTCTGTGAAGACAATGACAAACCTGAGTTCTCTGTTGTTTCGAATCCTGAATTTTTAAAAGAAGGCTCAGCTGTTACTGATTGTAAAAGGCCAGATAGAATCGTTATTGGTACAAATTCTGATTACGCAGAAGAATTAATGCGTGAGCTATATGAGCCTTTTAATCGTAATCACGAGAAAATCATTGTGATGGATGTAAAAAGTGCAGAATTAACCAAGTATGCCGCAAATTGTATGCTGGCAACAAAAATTAGTTTTATGAATGAAATGGCTAATATCGCTGAACGAGTTGGTGCCGATATTGAAAACGTAAGACAAGGAATTGGTTCTGATTCAAGAATTGGCTTTCAGTTTATTTACCCTGGTTGTGGCTATGGAGGTTCTTGTTTCCCTAAAGATGTTCAAGCTTTGGTAAAAACCTCTGACAGTATAGGTTATGAATCGCAAATTTTGAAAGCGGTTGAGTCAGTTAACTATTCTCAGAAAAATAAATTATTTGAGTATATTTGCCAGCATTACCTTCCTGAATTAAACCTCTCTGCCGTTATAGAGAATAAAGGGTTAACTGGGAAAACTATCGCGATCTGGGGGCTCGCTTTTAAACCTAATACAGATGATATGCGTGAAGCGCCTAGTCGCGTTTTAATGGATGCTTTATGGCTAGCTGGAGCTAAAGTTCAAGCTTATGATCCTGAGTCTATGGAAGAGGCACAGCGCATATATGGCAATAGGGATGATTTAATTTTAATGGGCACTAAGGAAGCAGCATTAAACGGTGCAGATTTATTGGTAATTTGTACTGAATGGCAAAGCTTTAAAGCACCCGATTTTGAAACTATTAAAGGCTTATTATCTGAAGCGGTAATTGTTGATGGTCGTAATCTTTTCAACGTAAAACGTATGAAGCAAAAGCAGTTCAAGTATTACAGTATTGGTAGAACACCAACTGATACATCATTACTAAAATAACAAAGAATGCGTTGCTTGCACTGTGTTACTACACAGGTGATTTCTGGCTAAGTTGATGTGTTATTTATTAATAAATTAAACCCGTTTTTTCTAAAGTGACTTACTTATTAACCCCTTTGAAGTGGACTAAAGTTAGAGGCTTACATGGATAGTATTGTATTTTTTAGACCAATTACCCAATACGAGAATCTTGGTGATTTGGTGATTAATCAAGAGTTATTAAAACTGCTACCTGAAAACTGCTCTATTATTATTGAAGCAAAAGGGGTACCTGAGTGGTTTGTAAAGGCTTTAGTTGCTGACGTAAAAATTGAGTCAATTATTACTGAGAAAAAGCGCTTTTATAAGCGAGTTTTACAGTCAATATTTGGGAAAACTAAAACATATTTCTTAGATGTGCCAGGTCATGTTTTCTATAAAGATGCAGACAAAAGTGCTTGGTTTCGATACTTAAAAATGCGTGTTTTTAGCCTAATTGGTATCAGGTATGTCCGTCTAGGAGTGTCATTAGGGCCATATGGAAAGTCTGCTTTAACTTTAGAAAAGAAGAAAAGCAAAGTTTATGCTTTTACTGGTGTTAGAGAGACATACAGTCATCAGTATTTACGTAGTGTCAATATAACTAAATTTACTTACTTTCCAGATTTTGGCTTGTGTTTACCATTCGTGGCAAATACATCTTTAAAAACAAATTCAGTTGGCTATTCTTTTAGAGCTGGAGTGGTTTCTGCTGACGCTAATTCCGCTGAAAATACTAAGCCAATTATTGATGCGATGTTAAACCTTAAAACTCATTATGAGTTAACTCCAGTAGTGCAGGTTAATCTTGATGATGATTATATGTCATTAATCGCTGAATCAATTAAGCCCCAGAATGAAGCTGTTACGTTTCTAGAGCATGATCAAACAGCAATATTTGACGTTTATTCAAAGGTTAAATTTGTTGTTTCAAATCGCCTTCATGTTTTGATTTTTGCCTTGTCTAGAGGTGCCATAGCAGTGCCTTATATTGATCGTGAAAAACACACAAAAGTTACTGGCGTGTTTGAAGATATCGGCTTAGGCGATGCCATTTTTGATATTAGGCATGATAAAGATATTGAGCAGCATTTAATCAGCACTGAAGCTTTGTATCACACCCTTGATGTTGGCGGTATTTTTAAAACTAAAAAAGCTGAAATTGAATCTTTACTCTCTCAGCAAGTTTTTGTTGATCATATTGATACATTAAAAATGGTGGACAATTCAGCATGTTGATTAGTGTTTATATCACGACTAAAGATAGACTTAGTCTATTAAAACGTGCGGTAGAGTCGGTTTTAGCTCAAACATATACTTCAGTCGAAATTATCGTTGCTGATGATGGTTCTACTGATGGCAGTCATGAATATTTATTGGCGATGCAAGCACAAGGGAAATTAACAGCAATACTCAATACTGAAGCCTCGAAAGGGGCATGCTATGGCCGTAATCGGGCTATTGAATTAGCAAAAGGAGAATTCATTACTGGCCTAGATGATGATGATTATTTTGAGCCATGGAGATTAGCTGCTTTCGTTGATTACTGGTTGAAGCATAAAGTCGATGAGAAAAATATTGCAGGTTTATTTGATAGCGTAATCGAACTTAGAGAAGATGGTAAACACAAATACAATGAAACGCCTTCAGCCTCATATACTCAGTTAAGAAAAAGCAACCTTGTTGGAAATCAAATTTTTACGCGAGTAGAGTATTTAAAATCTGTCTCTGGCTTCGATGAAGCAATGCCTGCACTACAAGATTGGGATACTTGGATTCGATTAACTAAGGAGTTTGGCACCTTAGTAAATATAGGGCAGTACTCATACATCATCGATCAAATTCATGGTGAAGTTAGAATTTCAGAGAAAAAAAGTGCCAGAATTAGAGTGGCATTTTCTCGGTTACAGCAAAAGTTACAACCTCTTAGTTTTGATGAAAAAGTGAATTTAACAGATGCCTTATATCGTTATAAGCAAATAGAAGTTAAATCGTCAGAGCTGGTTACTTTATTTTTGGGACTTAAATTTAGAAAAATAGCACAAATTATTAAGTGGAAATTAACCAATGGTTAATTCATTTTATATATTTTCTCCTTTACTTTTTTATGTGGTTTTTTTAAGAGCCTCGCTTGATCCTGTGCTTAATTTAACGAAAATCGCTGGCATTGGCATGGGAGCTGTTTTAAATTTAGTGGTTGTTTGCTTTTTTATTGTTGTTTGTTTTATTAAAAAATTCGAACTACCCAAAAGTTTTTTTAAAGTTTGGGGGGTATTTGTTGTAGTCGGACTTGTGTCAATTTTAATTTCGCCAGATAAATTAACTTCTGCTCGTTCATTTTTTTCAGTTTTAACTTACTTTGCAATATTTTGCCTTACTTATTATTTTGTTAAAACAAAAAATGATTTTTCAAATATTGTTAAGTTGGTTGTGTATTCATCAGTAATACCATTTTGTTTTGTTTTTAAAGAGTTCATATTTCCAGAGGCTAGTATCACTAAAGATGGGTTCAGATTGTTTGCTTCCTTTTCTCATCCAAATATTTTTGCTTTTTATTTAGTTTTAGTCATTTCAATGTGCTTTTATTCATTTAAATCTAAAGTTGTTTTGTTTGATTATAGATTTATTTATCACGCTAAACTAATTTTGAGCTTTTCTATCTTGTGTTTACTTTTTACAAAAACCAGAAGCGCATGGGCTGCTCTAATATTTGTGTTTGTCGTTTTTGGTGTCTTGTCCGACAGAAAATATTTACTGTATTTAATTATACTAGGAATGGCAGCAATGCTTATTCCTTCCATTCAAGATCGTGTTCTAGATATTTTTAATAATCAATCTACTGTTGATGATCTAGAGTACGGAGAGTCTTTAAATTC
This sequence comes from Shewanella olleyana, assembly GCF_023283825.1. Lineage (GTDB taxonomy): Bacteria > Pseudomonadota > Gammaproteobacteria > Enterobacterales > Shewanellaceae > Shewanella > Shewanella olleyana. The sequence goes on from NZ_JAKILD010000001.1 coordinate 166,621, forward strand.
ATTAGTTTGGCGAAAAATAGTCTGGGCTGCCGCATGGGATTATATTATCGAGAAGCCTTTACTAGGACATGGCTATGATACTTTTTCCTATTACTTTCTCGAGTTTTTCCCTTTGGAGGGAAATACAAAATTTGATGCTCATAATGCGTATGTACAAATAGCATTCGATATGGGATTTATTGGAGTTATAGGTTTTTTAATTATTTTTGCTTTTATGTTTGTAAAAATGGCGCATTTTTACCGTATAGATAGCCCTGGAACATCAGTTATTTTGGGATTGGTTCTATCTTATTTGTTAGTTTGTTATTCAGACAATATGTGTTTCTACTTATCTTATAACTGGTATTTTTGGTTAATTATGGGAGCGTATTTTTATATGCCTTTAGATGAAGAACAGAAATACTCAGAGAAAAATGAAAGGAATTTTTAAGTGAGAATTACTTACTTCATTAACCAGTACCCTCAAGTGAGCCATACATTCATTAGAAGAGAAATTTTAGCACTCGAATCTCAAGGATTTGATATTCAACGAGTGGCTTTGAGAGGGTGGGATGCTGATATTGCCGATGATACTGATCAAGTTGAAATGCAGAAAACACAATACATTTTAAAAACAGGTTTAAAGTCATTAATACCTTTATTTTTTAAACGTTTGATTAAGCAGCCTTCTGCGATAATCAAAGCGCTAGGTATGGGTTTTCAGTTATCAAAAATGTCAGAAAGAAGTTTACCTTATCACTTGGTTTACCTTTTAGAAGCTTGTCAATTAGCCAACCTAATGGAGTCGGAAAAGAGTCTTCATGTACATGCTCATTTTGGTACCAATTCCACAGAAGTCGTTATGTTAGCTAAGTACTTAACCGGTATTCCATATAGTTTTACGGTTCATGGCCCTGAAGAGTTCGATAAACCGTTAAGTTTGCATTTAAACGAAAAAATTTCAGATGCAAAGTTTGTCTCTGCAATAACAAGTTATTGCCGTTCTCAGCTTTATCGTTGGGCAAACCATGAAGATTGGTCGAAAATTAAAATAGTACATTGCGGTTTAGACCAGAGTTTTTTACAAGGTGGTGTACCACAAGTTTCTAAACCTGAATCTTATCAGTTTCTTTGCATTGGAAGACTATGTGAGCAAAAAGGTCAGCTATTATTATTGGAATCGTTTCTTCAGCTTGTACAAGCGAATGATGCAGTGAAGTTAATTTTAGCGGGTGATGGTGATATGCGTCCTGAAATTGAACACTTCATTAGACAACACCAATTAGAGCAGCATGTGGAAATCACTGGATGGATTAGCTCAAATGAAGTTAAAAGGTTATTGACCGAATCCGATGCGATGGTGTTACCGAGCTTTGCTGAGGGCTTACCTGTAGCGATTATGGAAGCCATGGCAATTGGAACTCCAGTGCTGACAACGTATATTGCCGGGATCCCTGAGCTGCTTTCAGATAAAGATAATGCCATTTTGTTCCCTGCGGGAGACGTTGAGGCAACCAGTATTGCGATGAAAAACTTTACAGAGTTAAGTACAGATTCTTTAAATCAATTAATTCAAAACGCTTATACGAGCGTTAGTACCCGCCACAATATTGATATCGAAGCTGCGAAAATAGCTGAACATATCAGGCAAGGATAACGTATGGCTTATCTTGATTATATTAGTGCTGCCTTACTGTTTATCATAGTGGGTGTGCCTACAATGATGATCAGTATTGAATTGCTTCTTGGGCAAAGAAAGAAAGCTGTACTTGCCTCTAAAACTCCTCGTCAGCCTTGTGTCATTTTAATGCCTGCTCATAATGAAGCATTAGTTATCACAGATACCCTATCGAAATTATCTGAAGTTGTAAGTTCAGAAGATAAAGTGATTGTTATTGCAGATAATTGTAGCGATGAAACAGTTAATCTTTGCCTGCAGTTTAACGTCAAGGTGTTAGAACGGCACAATACTGAATTAGCGGGTAAAGGTTATGCGTTAGATTATGGCGTTCAGTATTTAAAATCATTATCCGTAGTGCCGCAAACCCTCGTAGTGTTAGATGCCGATTGTGAGTTTGAAGCCAATAGTCTAGATGTACTTGTTCATCAAAGCCAAACTCAAGATTCTGTGGTTCAATCCCTTTATTTAATGAAGTCTCCGATAGGCGCATCGATTAAAACTCGAGTGGCTGAATTTGCTTGGTTAGTTAAAAACAAGATACGACCTAATGGATTAGCAAACCTAGGAATAGGTTGTCATTTGCAAGGCTCTGGGATGGCATTTCCGTGGCGTTTATTTAATAAAATTTCATTTGCCAGCGGCAGTATTGTTGAAGATTTAGAGCTGGGTTTGAAACTTGCAAATATCGATGAACAAGCGAAATTTGGCCCTTCTGCGATCGTAAATAGCTATTTTCCTGAATCAAACGCCGGAACGGAGTCTCAAAGAACACGATGGGAGCACGGACATCTAAGTGCCATATCTCTTTTACCAAAAATGATGTTAACCGCGTTATTAAAGGGCAGGGTTAGCGTTTTTTTACTTGCTTTAGACGCAGCTATCCCTCCAACAATTTTATGGCTGATGTTAGTGCTTTTCACAACATTACTGAGTGGGGTAATGACCTTGCTAGGGTTAACGAGCGCATTTTACATTAGCTGCACATTATTAGGCTTACTGGTTTTTTCACTTGCCTTATCCTGGCTGTGTAATGGCCGAGAGATTATCAAGTTAAGTGATGTGTTTGGAATTCTTGCTTATATATTTAGTAAATTTTCAATCTATAAAAAATTCTTCACCGCGAGACAAAAAGAATGGGTTCGAACGGAGCGCGACGATAAGTATGAATAATGAAACTATATTAAAAAAAGTCAGTTATTTAGAGACTTTTCAAGTTGACGACTTTATTAATCAACTATTGTCTACTTCGGATGCTATTTCTGTCGGTTTTTTAAATCAACATGGATACAACTTAGTAGTAAATTCTCCATCAATTAAAGCAGATTTTTTAAGCTTAGATTATATTTTACGTGATGGCATTGGAATTAAATTAGCGTGCAAATTAAGCAAAATAAATCCTGGGGCGAACTTAAACGGTACTGATTTAATTCCACGGATTATTGAGCAAAGCCAAGCTTATAGCCAGCCTGTTAATTATCTATGCTACGGCACAATCGAGCCTTGGTTATCAAGGGGGGCATCGAAGCTTTTTAAGCAGTCCCCCTTTAATTGTTTAGATGGTTTTCAAAACGATGATGACTATCTCGAACATTTTAGAGCACATTTAGATAAGTCCGCTTTAAATATTGTTGTACTTGCAATGGGGATGCCTAAGCAAGAGCGTATTGCAAAAATGCTGACTCAAACAATTGGCGCAAGAGTGCTAGTGATTTGTGGTGGTGCGATTCTGGATTTTCAAGCTCAGCGAGTATCAAGAGCGCCAGAATTTTATCAAAAAAATGGTTTGGAATGGGTTTATCGTCTTTTAAAAGAACCCAAAAGAATGTTCTCTCGATACGTTATCGGAATTCCCATTTTTTTTGCCAATGTGGCAATGAAAAAATAACTCAATTTTGATAGTGATTTCTGTCTAGTTCTAATGTCTAGAACACCTCCGAATTAGTCAATCTAAAGTTCGAATTCGAGCAGACTTTATATTTAAAGTTTGTCATCAATTTTATTATTGCAGTTCTATATTCACTTTAAAGGAGTATATCGTGGATAAGCCTTCCAATTTTCATGTCGCTCGAAACGGACTTGCTTTCGTATTTCGTCTTGTCGATGTGAGCGTGTTAATTTTTGCTTTTTTTACCATGCTAAATTTTCACGATGTTTTATTCGATAGAGAATATTTTCTGCTATTGATGGCGGAGTTATTCTTTTACCTTTATTTAGCAGAGTCCATTTCACTATATCGTTCATGGAGGCTGAGTAGTTTTCTTTACGTTTTAGGTTTAATGGCAACCGTGTTAGTGGTGTCATTCTTCATTTTACTTACGGCTATTTTCCTGTTTAAACAAGGCGAATATTACTCGCGTGTGGTTATCTTTGGCTGGTTTAGTCTTTCTATAGTCACATTAGTGAGCTGGCGAGTAATAGTTAGAGTTGTAAAGCGTACCATGAGAAGAAATGGCTACAGTTTGCAAAAGGTCGCGATTATTGGCATGACCGAATCAGGTAATAATTTATACCGAGAATTAAATGACAATATCGAGCTAGGCCTACAATGTGTTGGTTTTTATGACGATAGAGAGCCAGACCGCGTAGACTGTGATCATTTACATTTGCTAAATGGATCCATTGATAAAGCGGTTGAAATGGCTAAAAAGAGCGAAGTTAAAAAACTGTATATTTGTTTACCCATGCTTGCTGAAAAACGAATTTCTAGCATTATTCAGCAACTTGGTGACTCGACCGTTGATGTTCTCATTTTACCTGATTTCCTACTCAAAAATCTTATGCATGCACGAGTTGGTAACGTTGGAGATTTAGATACCATTAGTGTGTTTGAGTCACCAGTCCATGGAATGAAAAACTTCTATAAACGCACTTTTGATATTTTATTTAGTTCATTAGCCATTATCGCTATTTCACCTGTACTTATTATTATAGCCGTTGCGATTAAGCTAACCTCACCTGGTGCAGTGCTGTTTAAACAAGATCGCTATGGTCTAGGAGGGGAACGGATTAAAGTGTTGAAGTTCCGTTCCATGACGGTCACAGAAAATGCCGATAAAGTCACTCAAGCTAAGAAAAACGACAGTCGCTTGACCTCCATTGGCGGTTTTTTGCGCAGAACCTCATTAGATGAATTACCACAGTTTTTTAATGTTCTATTGGGCACTATGTCTGTTGTTGGTCCAAGGCCTCATGCCGTTGCTCATAATGAGGAGTACCGCCAAATTGTGGCTTATTACATGCTCCGTCATAAGGTAAGACCCGGCATAACCGGGTGGGCACAAATTAATGGCTGGCGTGGAGAAACTGACACTCTCGATAAAATGGAAAAGCGAGTGGAGTATGATCTTGCATATATCCGTCATTGGACTTTATGGTGGGATATTAAAATTATTTTCATGACAATTTTCAAAGGTTTTACTGGCAATAATGCCTACTAACAGGGAGAAAAGAATGAAAACGTTATTAGGCAGAAGAAGCATTATTGCTGTTGTTGTAAGCTCGATGATAGGTCCCGTTGCGCTGGCTCAAAATAAAGAAAATGCAGCAGTCATTAAAACTGAGTCGGGCATTGATCTTACACCTGGTTTAAACACTAGCTTGAAATATGACGACAATATCGCAAGTGCAAACACTGATACTGAAGACAGTATGATTTTAGTGGTTAACCCTGCATTGAAAGCTGAATTATTAAGTGGTAACAGTGTTTATTCTGCAGAGGCGGGAATCGAGTACGGTGATTATTTTAGCAGTAGTGATGATAATTACTTAGATGGTTTACTGAGATTAAAAGCTGATGTAGAAGTCAATCAATCAAATCGATTTAATATAATAGGTACCTATATAGCCGGCCATGAGGATAGAGGTACCGGAATATTTGAAGGTGTAGGTAACCTTCAAGATGAGCCTAATACTTATGATGTATATGCTATTGGTGGTTATTATGAATATGGGGCTAAAAGTACTGCTGCGAGATTAAGGCTCAATGGTAAATATCTTGAAAAAGAGTACAAGCGGTTTGAAGAATTAACTCAATATAAAAACTATTCAGAAACAACCTATGGCGGGACGTTTTTCTTTGATGTGAGCCCTACCGCAAGTTTAGTGGCTGATATTCAACGCATTGATACTGAGTACCAAAAAGAGCCAGAACAATTAGAACTTCAAAATCGAGACAGTATTACAACCAACTACTTATTAGGGGCGGATTGGGAAGCGACAGCTTCAACCGAAGGTAAGGTTCGAGTCGGTTATCAACAAAAAAGTTTTGATAATAGTAACCGTGAAGATTTTAGTGGTTTAACTTGGGACGTAGACATGACTTGGCGCCCATTAACCTATAGTGCATTTACATTCACAACGGGGCAAAGTAGTAAAGATCCCAACTTATTGGGCGATTACGTAAGAGAGACCAATTATGGCGTAGCTTGGAAGCATGAATGGACCGAACTATTTTCAAGTAATCTTGGTTATGAACGTGTAGAAGAAGACTTTACCGGCATTATTCGAGAAGATCGTACGTCAAGCTACCAAGCTTCTGTCAGCTATTCTTTTGCTCGTTGGTTACTGATGAGAGTAGGGGTGGATATCAATGAAAGTACATCGACTAATGACATTTATAAGTTTGATCGAAACATTTATTACATCAATGCTGAAATGACTCTGTAATCTAAGGACGGTTATGAAATTTGTTTTACTGATTTTTATAGTTATTGTTTTCAGTGGCAATGCTATTGCTGTATCCGAAGGAAATCATCGTTTAGCAGCGGGTGATACGATTGTGATTAAAGTTTATGGAGAAGATGATTTAACTCTTGAAACGAGATTAACGAATAGCAGTACTGTTAATTATCCTTTTTTAGGTACGTTGGCATTAAGAGGTTTAACGGTAAAAGAAGTTGAGTCCCTGATTTATAATGGTTTAAAAGGGGATTATTTCGTTGAACCAAGTGTTTATGTTGGAATCGTGCATTACCGCCCGTTTTATATCCATGGTGAAGTTAAGAAACCTGGTGGATATCCATATCAACCCGGTATGACGATTAATCAGGCGGTGGCGCTAGCAGGCGGATTAACTGAAAGAGCTTCAACAGATAAAATTTATATTTCTCGTGAAGGCACTAAAACCACTTCTGAAAGTGCGGAGATAAAAACCAAAATTCATGCAGGTGATACCATAACAATAGAGCAGAGATTCTTTTAATGATGTCCAATAACCCTCAAGTTAAAACAACGCCTATTATCCCTGAGCAGTTGGTTGACTTTAAGAAACTATTCAAGCCAATTCTATTTTTTAAGTGGCGTATTTTAGCATTCTCTATTTTAGTGACAGCGTTAACTGTATTTGTTGTGATGAGTATGAAACCGATTTATAGCGCGACTTCAACGTTACTAATCGAGTCTGAGCAGGCAAGTGCAATTAAAATAGATGAAGTATATGGGATTAACTCTGGTCAAAGAGAGTATTATCTTACTCAGTTTGAAATTTTAAAATCTCGCTCAATTGCCGAAAGAGTTTTCAATGAACTAGACTTAGTCAATCACCCTCAGTTTTTACCTCAGCCTTCGTTATTCAAACAGTTAAAAAACAGTATCGACTTTCTGCCTAAAGAAGAAGTTGTGCCAGTTGATGAAAATAAGATTTTTCAACAAATGATAAATGGTTTTGCTAGTAATATTATTATTTCGCCCATAAGAAAAACTCAACTTGTTAATATCAGCTATGAAACTCCATACCCAGAGCTTGCTTCGCTGGTATCAAATGCCGTGGGTGATGCTTATATTTTAAGTCAGCTTGAAGCGAAAGCAGGAATGACTCAAAAAGCGAATATTTGGTTGGGTGGTCGGTTAGAGGATTTACGAGTAAATTTAGATGCGTCAGAACATCGTTTAGAGCAATTTAGAATTGATAACGGTTTAGTTGATGTTGAAGGTGTAACGGCGCTAGATGCTAAAGAGCTGCAAAGATTAAGTGATGACATAACACTGGCTCGGTCTCGTAAAGCGCAAGCTGACAGCTTTATGGCCGTGGTAAAAAAATATGGCGCAAGTGATATTGGTCGTTTGGAAAGTTTGCCAGAAGTGACATCACATTTATCGATACAAAACGTAAAACGTGAAGTCAGTATTGTTGAGCGTAAAGTCTCAGAGTTACAACAGGTCTATGGACCAAAGCACCCTAAATTGATCTCTGCTAAAGCTGAACTTGCAACTGTTCAAAACAATCTACGCGTTCAAATCGGTCGTTTAGTGCAAGGTATTGAAGATGAAGCTCAAACCGCTTCGCAAAACTTACGTTCTTTAGAAGCTCAATTCAACAGCTCTAAAGGCGAGTTCCAAGATTTAAGTACCATCGATACTACGTATAAGCGCTTGCTACGAGAAGTGAATACCAACCAACAACTATTCGAAAGCTTTTTATCTCGCCAGAAAGAAACCGAAGTCACTGGTGACTTTGATTCTCCCGTTGCGAGGTTTACCGATAGAGCTGTCACACCATATAACCCTATCAAACCAAACAAGAAGCTTATTGTTGTTGCTGCGTTCTTAGCGAGCTTTATTTTTGCGATGGTAATTGTATTAGTATTAGATGCTTTAAACGATACGATTAAAACCACAGATGATGTTGAGAAAATTTTATCTCAACGTGCACTTGGTTATATTCCAAAAGCAGATAAGAAAGCGACCTATGATGAAGTGAACTTTGCCTTTTATGATAGCAACGCTAAGATGCATGCGGAATCAGTTAGGACAATAAGGACTTCTTTATCGTTAATGGCTCTCGGACAGGATTTAACGACAATTGAAATCACATCTTCGTTCCCTAATGAAGGAAAAACATCAGTCGCGATGAACTTGGCATTTGCTTTTTCTGGTATGGAAAAAGTGTTGATTATTGATGCCGATATGCGAAAACCCAATGTCGGTAGTCGCTTTGGACTACCCAATTATCAACCGGGTTTATCAAATGTGTTAGCAGGTTCGGAATCTGTCAGTGATTGTATTGCCCATGATGTTAAACCCAATGTCGATGTGCTCGCAGCTGGCGCTATTCCTCTTAATCCGCAAGAGCTGTTATCAACGCCAATTTTAGCGAAGGTGTTACAAGAGCTCAAACAGCACTATACCAAAATTATTATTGATACGCCGCCGGTACAAGCGGTAAGCGATGCATTAGTTATTGCGCCACACAGCGATGCCATCGTAACTGTAGTCAAAGCCGCTACAACGCGTTCGGAGGCAGTAAGACTGACGCTTGCGAAATTATATCAGGCTAGAGGTAAAGTCTTCGGGGTAGTATTGAATCAATTAAATATTAAAGATGCACAACAATACCATGGTCAGTATGGGTATTATCAACCCTATGAAAGCAACAGTGTCGAAGAACCAGAGACACATGCTAAAGCATCATGATAGATATTCACTGTCATGTTCTACCTGAAATAGATGATGGAGCCAAGTCTCTTGATGAGTCAATGGCACTTATCCATCAAGCAATAGAGCAGGGTATTACTCGGATTGTGGCAACACCACATATTCATGTTGGTATTTATGATAATAATCAACAAACCATCCTTGGGGCTTATTCTCGTGTTCAACAAGAAATTAAAGCCCAAGGACTGCCTATTGAGCTTAGGGTTGCCGCGGAAGTGAGAATTTGCCCTGAAATTATAATGTTAGCTAAACAAAATCAGCTGCCATTCGTCGGGGATTTTGATGAAAAAAAAGTGCTGCTGTTAGAGTTACCAAGCAGTCATTTACCTGCAGGCGTAGAGAAATTAATTGATTGGTTAATCAACTCGAATATTCTTCCTATGATTGCGCACCCTGAGCGAAATCGAGAGCTGCAACGTTATCCTGATAGGATTAAGCCTTTTCAGCAACGAGGCTGTTTGTTTCAATTAACTGCAGCATCGTTGATCGGCGATTTAGGTGATTCGCCTAAAGCTTTAAGCCAGCTGTGGATCAAGAAAAAGCTCTATACCATTATTGGCTCTGACTGCCACTCGATAAAGCGTCGCCCACCAAAGTTACATCAAGCTTATTCCATTACTAAAGAGCTAACTGACGATACTTACGCCACTCAGCTTGTTGTTGATAACCCATATTTGATTTCAAAAAGGCTATTTTCCTAAACTGCCATGTTAATAATGCCAACCTCTCGTAAGTTAGTTTATGCCGCGCTGATTATTATTCTGTTAGCCTTTCTGCCTTTACTTGTACAAAAAGGTGTAGCCAACGCTTACCATTTTAAGTCGCTTTATTATTTGAAGCTTTGGGAGAGAAACTCTAAAGCAGACGAAGAACAGTATTTTCAGGCGAAAGTAGCTGCAACTCACGCTTATTCATTGGATAGCGCAAACCCACATTACTTACTTACGTTAGCCAAAGTGTTGGAATGGGGCGGCTATGCTAAGTTTGAAGCTATAAATATGGGGTTCTTAACCTACCTATATGAAACAGCGATAAATCAAAGGCCTTTGTGGCCAAATGCTTATGCTGATTATGGTGCAATGATAGCTTTCAATGACGGTGAATTGGACAAAGCATGGACTTTATTGCTGCAGGGGCGTGATAAGGGGCCCTATACCCCTGAAGTTATTCGTCAAATATTAGCCGTTGGCTTTGCATTCTGGGGCGAATTAACGATTGAGCAGAAACAACAAGTAATAGATATAGCATCTATTGCTGTAGAGTCAAAATGGGATGTAAAGCTGACATTGCAATCACTTGCAAAACAATATGACAGAACCCAAATATTGTGCACTTTTTATAAATATTCCGATAATAATTTGTCCGAATCAGCAGCGCATTGGATTATTCAATCCTTATGTCATCAAAATTATAAATAGGATGTAACGTTTAGATGCTCACTTCTTCTCGGCTTGCTAAATATATTATTTTCTCTTTGTGTACGTTAATCGTTTTTTCACCTATACCGTTAGGAAGCAATAGGATTTGGGCCTGGTCAATATTGGAGTTTGTGATATTAAGCTTAGGTTGTATTCATATTGCTTATTGCGCTAAGCATGACAAAGCTTTTCTAAGTCATGAATGGCAAAAAATCTTATTGATCCCTTTGGCAATATTCTTAGGCTTTTTACTGCTTCAAGTGATTAATTTGATACCTGGCATTGGCACAGTAGATAGTTATCAGACTACACAACAGTTATTAAAAACCTTAAGTTATCTTATTTTTGCCTTGCTGTTGAGTGAGTACTGTATTAACACCAGAATGCTTAAGTGGATTGTATTTTCGATACTTTTATCTGGGTGTTTCCAAGCATTTTATGGTTCCACTATCCATCTTATGAATTTAGATGTTTCGCCAGTATTTCATTATGCAGATGGCGATAAAGCAAGAGGTACTTTTGCTTATCAAAATCATTATGCAAATTATCTTGCCCTGTGTCTTTCGATTGCTATTGGATGGCTGATTTCAGAGTTGAAAACGCAAAATACTGATTTTGAGCTTAGGCAGTTTTTGGTAACCAGCTTATCTACTTTGTTTAGCCGAAAATTATTAATACGTTTAGCCATAGTGCTCATGATTATCGGTCTCATTTTAAGTCGTTCAAGAATGGGAAATGCTGGCTTTTTTACTGCACTTATTATTGTATCTGTCATAGCGATTTTTATTTATCGTCGACCGCCCATACTGCTTAAACCACTAGTTATTAGCATTTTTATTTTAGATTTAATCATTGTAGGTTCAATTTTTGGTGTTGAAAAAGTTAAGCAACGCATTGAAGATACAAGCTTCGCATCAGAAAGCAGAGATTTAGTCGTCATTGATAGCTTACCCATTATTGAACAGAATTGGTTAACGGGTACTGGTGGAGGCAGTTTCTATACTGTTTTCCCAGGCTTCCAACCTAGACCCTATAGTGGGTTTTATGATCACGCTCATAATGAGTACATCCAATTTTCGATTGAATACGGTGTTGTTATTTCAGCAATGTTGGCGCTATGGATGTTATATGCTTTGTTATTAGCATGTAAAACTATGAAAAATAGGAATAATAAATTTTATAAAGGTGTGGCTTTTGGGTCGGCAATGGCTATTATTCATATGTGCGTTCACAACTTTGTAGATTTTAACCTTCAATCTCCGGCTAATACCTTATTATTCATCACCATTTTATGCCTATGTTGGATTTCTTATAATCTACCCTCAGAATTAAAAAAGAAGCCTCGCAGACACCGTGGGGATTAGATAATAAAAATACAGACATCAATTATTAAGAACGTGACAATTTATTTTAACTTTACTCAAAAAGGACTCTTATGAAAGTTGTTATTCCTGTTGCCGGTTTAGGAACCCGGATGTTGCCAGCAACAAAAGCCATTCCGAAAGAAATGCTGCCTTTGGTTGATAAACCGCTGATTCAATATATTGTTGATGAATGTGTTAAGGCTGGTGTAAAAGAGATTGTTTTAGTAACACATGCCAGTAAAAATGCAATCGAAAACCATTTCGATAAATCCTATGAGCTCGAGTCGACTTTGGAGAAGCGTGTAAAGCGTCAATTGCTCAAGGAAGTCCAAGGTATTTGCCCTAAAGACGTTACCATTATGCAAGTGCGTCAGGGAGAAGCTAAGGGGCTTGGTCATGCTGTACTTTGTGCTAAGCCTTGTATTGGTAATAACCCTTTTGCTGTTGTACTTCCGGATGTCATCTTAGATGAGTACACTGCAAATCAAAGTTCAGAGAACTTAGCGGCAATGATTTCTCGTTTCGAAGAAACATCGTCAAGCCAAATCATGGTAGCTCCTGTTGCCCAAGAAGAAGTGCAGAAATACGGTATTGCTGACTGTAATGGCGTAGATGTCCAACCTGGTGAGTCAACCACAATTGTCAAGATGGTAGAGAAACCAGCGGTGAACGAAGCGCCTTCAAATTTAGCTGTTGTGGGCCGATATGTTTTATCTGAAAAAATCTGGGATTTATTAGCCAAAACACCAGCAGGAGCAGGTGATGAAATCCAATTGACAGATGCTATTGATATGCTGATTGAATCGGACAAAGTTGAAGCGTTCAATATGACTGGTAAATCACATGATTGTGGTGACAAACTAAGTTATATGGCAGCATTTGTTGAATATGGTTTAAATGACAAAAAGCTTGGTGCAGATTTTAAGAAAATTCTTGCTGGACTGGTTAAGTAATTGAATTAAAAATTGTAATTTGTTTTAAAAGCCTGCTTTATAGCAGGTTTTTTTATATCTAAGTTTTGAACTATGGCAGCAGATGCTAACTAGTTATAAGTCTTCGTTTAATTGTTCAAATAGAATAATTAATTAAATAGTGGGAAATACGAGGTAAGATATTTTGGTGAAAGTTTTGATAAATTGGTTGCGGGAGCTGGATTTGAACCAACGACCTTCGGGTTATGAGCCCGACGAGCTACCAAACTGCTCCATCCCGCGTCCGTATTTATTTAAAGCTTTATTGAAATGTATTGATTCCGAAGTAAAACAGTATCTGTACAACTTATAAAGAGGCCTTTATAAGAAATTGGTTGCGGGAGCTGGATTTGAACCAACGACCTTCGGGTTATGAGCCCGACGAGCTACCAAGCTGCTCCATCCCGCGTCCGATTTTTTCAATATTATTAAGTAAGTGGTTGCGGGAGCTGGATTTGAACCAACGACCTTCGGGTTATGAGCCCGACGAGCTACCAAACTGCTCCATCCCGCGTCCGAACTTAATAGTGATAGTTGTTATATTGGTTGCGGGAGCTGGATTTGAACCAACGACCTTCGGGTTATGAGCCCGACGAGCTACCAAACTGCTCCATCCCGCGTCCGAATATAAACTATCTTGCTTAAACAGATTGCTAATAAATAAATTTAAAAGCATTTGCAGTTTTATAAAACTAGTCAAATAATTGATTAACTTTACAAAATTGGTTGCGGGAGCTGGATTTGAACCAACGACCTTCGGGTTATGAGCCCGACGAGCTACCAAACTGCTCCATCCCGCGTCCGTTTAAGCGGGGCGAACTATAACGACCTATACCGTGCTTGGCAAGTCGAAATGACATTTTTATGATCGTTTGTTGGGTTAATGAGCATAAATCGCTATTTTGGGGATTTATTGTCTGGCTTTTGAGCGTTATCACTATTCCTATATTTCCAAAATTGGAATTTTGAGATCAAAAATAGCTTGGCTAGTGAGCTAAATGCCGACTTCTCAAAGTGAGCTTTAAATAAAAAGAGCCTAAAAAGCGAGATTTTGTGCTTTTAAGTGACATTTTCACACTTGAGATTTGGTTTAGGTATATAATGCCGACTTAATTATACCTGTGAGATGATGACTGCGATTCCATGTTAAATTTTTTTGCTGCTGCCCCTAAGGGTTTTGAATATAGCTTATCTAATGAGCTTAAAGAGTTTGGTGCTACTGATGTTAAGGAAAGCGTCGCTGGTGTGTATTTTTCTGCACCAATAGAACTTGCCTATCGAATTACATTGTGGTCTCGACTCGCTAGCCGCATCGTCGTGGTTATCTATAAAGGTGCTTGTGAATCTGCCGAGCAACTTTATAACGCAGCTTACGCTGTTGATTGGCCATCTCAGTTTTCTAATAACAGCACTTTTGGTATCGATTTTCATGGTACTGGCGGCTTTATTAATAATACCCAGTTTGGTGCTTTGAAAATCAAAGATGCGGTAGTTGACCGTTTTCGTGATGATGGTAAAGACCGACCAGACGTAGAGCGTATTAATTCAGATTTTAGAATCGATGCTCATTATCGAAATAATCAACTGACCATGTCGATTAACTTCTCTGGTCCATCATTACACCAACGCGGATACCGTTCTACAACGGGTGAAGCGCCACTAAAAGAAAATCTTGCAGCAAACATGCTAGCTCGAAGTGGCTGGCAAGCAAATCCTATTACGTTATTAGATCCGTTCTGTGGTAGTGGTACCGTGGTGATTGAAGCTGCATTAATGGCAGCGGACATTGCTCCTGGCCTACAACGTGCAAGATTTGGCTTTGAGCATTGGCTTGAGCACGATGAAACCATTTGGCACCAAATTTTAGATGAAGCACATGCAAGAGCATCATTAGGTAAAACTCGCTGCGCGATTAAATTCTTTGCATCAGATATTGATTCACGTTTAGTCGCTTTAGCTAAAAAGAATGCTGAAAATGCTGGCGTTGCGGATTTAATTGAGTTCTCAGTCTCTGATGCGTTAAATGTAACTCCGCCTGTTGCAGACGGTTTCCTTATTTCTAACCCGCCATATGGTGAGCGTTTAGGCAGCATTACCGAATTACTGCAGTTGTATTACCAACTCGGTGACAAGTTTAAGAAAGACTTCGGTGGCTGGAAAATTGCCATGCTATGTAGTGACATTGAATTATTGTCTGCATTAAAGCTTAAAGCTGACAAACAAATGAAGATGTTTAACGGCGCACTTGAGTGTGGTTTTAACCTTTATACACTGCACGCTAAAAGTACTCGCCGCGAAGCGCCAGTATTGCCAGAAGGTGTCGATATAGCCGACATTTCACCAGCTTTTGCTAACCGCATTAAAAAGAATATGAAGCAGCTGACTAAGTGGGCGAAAAAAGAGGGTATTGATAGCTACCGAATTTATGATGCTGACTTGCCTGAATATAACGTTGCTGTTGATAAATATGTTGATCATGTTGTTATTCAAGAATATTCAGCGCCATCAACAATCCCTGAAGCGGTAACAAAGCGTCGCCTGACTGATGTGTTGTTATCACTGCCAAATGCGTTAGGTATTGATCCTGAGCTGGTTACATTAAAAACCCGTGAGCGTCAAAAGGGAACTAATCAATATCAAAAAATTGATGAGCAAAAGCTTGAGATCATTACTCAAGAATATAATGCCCGCTTTAAACTAAACCTTACTGGGTATTTAGATACTGGCTTATTTTTAGATCATCGCTTAACGCGTAAATTGGTTGGCGAAAAGTCATCAGGTAAACGTGTATTAAACTTATTCTCATATACAGGTAGTGCGTCAGTTCATGCTGCACTTGGCGGTGCTAAGTCTGTAACGACTGTCGATATGTCAAATACCTATCTTACTTGGGCAAAAGAGAACTTTGAATTAAACAATCTCAATGTCAGACAGTATCAGTTTGAACAAGCTAACTGTATTCAATGGATTAAAGATTGCAATGAACAATTTGATTTGATTTTCGTTGACCCACCAACTTTCTCTAACTCAAAACGAATGGAGGATAGTTGGGATGTTGAGCGCGATCACGCTGCATTATTAGTTGATTTGATAAAACTGTTGAGCCCGAATGGTGAAATAATTTTCTCTAATAACAAACGTAAATTTAAAATGGATATCAACCTTTTAACTCAGTACAAAATGGATATTAAAAATATTGATAACCAAACCTTACCACTGGATTTTAAGCGTAATCCACACATCCATAATACATGGTTAATCACTCATGCTAAGTCGCCTTACAGCAGCTAAACCATGAAAAGTAGTAATATGTTAACTAACACCATGAATAAAAATTCTAGCCTCATTTTATATCACACAGATGGTTGCCATCTGTGTGAGTTAGCTCAGTCATTAGTTGAACAATTAGACATGAGCTATGAGCATATTGATATTTGCGATGACGACGTTTTAGCTGAGCGTTATGGTATTTCAATTCCAGTGTTAGTTATGGGTGAAAAAGAGCTGTTTTGGCCATTTGATGGCGAGCAGTTAACTGATTTTATTAGGAGCGTCGTTTGAGTCTAGTTCGTATTAATAATGGATCGTTAGCCTATGGTTATACGCCATTATTGAAAAATTCTGATTTCACTATTTTACCTGGTGAGCGTGTTTGTATTGTAGGCCGAAATGGCGCAGGTAAATCAAGTTTGATGAAAGTGTTATCAGGTGATGTGTTACTTGATGATGGTGAATTTAACATTGCCTCCGATGTGACAGTAAGCCGCTTACAACAAGATCCCCCTAAAGCTGAAACAGGAACTGTATATAAGTATATTTCAGCTGGCCTTCAAGAAATTGGTGAACAGTTAGAACGATACCATCAGCTTTCCCATGATGTTGCAACAGCAGAGCCTGATGCAATGGAGAAAATGCTCAATCAAATGACTCGCTTGCAAGAGTCACTTGACCATAATAACGGTTGGCAACTTGATTCACGGATCATTCAGAACTGTGAACTATTAGGACTCGACCCTGATAAGCCACTCAATGAGTTATCGGGCGGTTGGCAACGTAAAGTGGCATTAGCGCGTGCGTTAGTCAGCGAGCCAGACTTATTACTACTTGATGAACCGACTAACCACCTCGACATTGATACGATTGAATGGTTAGAGCAATTTTTGCTTAACTTCAAAGGCGCGATAGTCTTTGTCAGTCATGACCGTGGCTTTATTCATCGTATGGCAACTCGTATTGTTGACCTAGACCGCGGCGTTGTAACGTCATGGCCTGGTAACTACAAAATGTACTTAGAAGGTAAGCAAGAGTGGCTTCGCGTTGAAGCTGAGCAAAATGCGCACTTCGATAAGAAGCTTGCCGAAGAAGAAGCTTGGATCCGTCAAGGGGTTAAAGCGCGCCGTACTCGTAACGAAGGCCGCGTTCGAGCCTTAAAAGCCTTAAGAACGGAACGCAGCGAACGTCTGAATCGTCAAGGCAATGCGAAGATGAACGTCAGTGATACTGAGCGTTCAGGTAAATTGGTATTCGATATTAAAAATATCAATTACAATCTGCCTGAAAAAGACTTGGTTAAAAACTTTAGTTCAACCGTGATGCGCGGCGATAGAATCGCGTTAATCGGACCGAATGGCTGTGGTAAGTCAACGTTAATCAAGCTATTGATTGAGCAGTTAACGCCGCAATCTGGTGAAGTAAAAGTCGGTACTAAGCTTGAAGTGGCTTACTTTGACCAATATCGTGAAGCACTCGACCCTGAAAAAACGGTTGAAGAGAACGTTGGTGATGGTAAAAGTACTGTGACGATTAACGGTCAAGACCGCCATATATTGAGCTACTTACAAGACTTTTTATTCTCGCCTGCTAGAGCAAGAACCCCAGTTAAAGCATTATCAGGTGGAGAGAAAAACCGTCTGTTACTTGCACGTTTGCTTTTAAGACCTGCAAACTTGATTATTCTTGATGAACCCACCAATGACCTTGATGTTGAGACCTTAGAATTGTTAGAGTCTTTACTGACTGACTTCGAAGGGACTTTACTGATTGTGAGTCATGACCGTGAATTTATCGATAATACCGTCACCAGTAGCTGGTGGTTTGCTGGTAATGGTGGCTGGCATGAGTATGTTGGTGGCTATAATGATGCAGTATCTCAGGGCGCTAAATTTTATTCTGAGGAACCTGAAGCCGCATCTGTTGTCATAGCATCAGCGCCTGTTGAAACTAAGACTGAAAAGCCTAAGCAAGCAACAACTAATGCGCCAAAAAAATTATCGTTCAAACTTCAACGTGAACTCGACCAATTGCCGAGTAAAATGGAGAAGTTGGAACTAGAAGTTGAAGAATTACAAAATACAGTGGCTTCGGCTGATTTTTATAGCCAACCACAAGATGCTGTCAATTCAGTGCTGCAAGCATTGGCGACAAAAGAACAAGAATTGGACACTTGCTTTGAACGTTGGGAAGAACTCGAGTCATTGAAGTAAGCGCATAATAAAAATAGGAATTAAAATGAAGTCGAAGTTTGATAAGGCATTATCAGTCGTTGCTTTGAGTGTGCTTGGCGCTATCGGAAGTGTTCAGGCAGCACCAGTATATGAAATTGTAAATATCGAAGATGTTGATCTTAAAGGTAATGTCGATGGCACGAGCCGCGGCTATGCTCTTGGCGTTAATGCCAACGATGAAATGGTCGGTGTATCTAAAGGTAAGAAAAAATTATCAGTAGATGACGAAGATGACGATGGTGTTATCGACGTTGAAGATGGTATCGCGCCTGAAGAAGCTATTGTTTATTCGGTATTTCTGCCCATTATTGCCAACAACTACACCTTTACAGCTGAAGAGAATGATGCTGAATCTCCATGGAATCCTAACTTCTTTAGTGTCAATGGTACGACAGCACCAACCGATGTTGATGATGAAGGTGATTTGATTATCAATTCAGTTGATACCTTTTTCTATGGTATAAATGATAGCGGCGTAAAAGTTGGCGCTTATACAGCACCAGAAAAAACCATGGAATATGAAGGTGAGCAACCTGATGATGAAGAGGACTTTATAGACTTTTGGTATTACCGTGACTTTGAATTGCGTGGAGTGGCTGTTACCGCTGATGGAACAGAGATTGATTTAATTCCTTCTTATCAAACGTATGTTCGTGAAGAAGATGATTTTGTTGTCGAGCTTGGTGGCTGGTCTGCAGCAGCAGCGGTTAATAACAATAATCTAGTTGCAGGTTATGCAAGTACTGACATTATTGAGTTTAGTTCAGATCGTATTGATAGCTGTATTGATACTAGCTTAGAAGAAGACAGAGAGTATCCAGCACCAGTGGAAATTTGTGTCCAAGCAGATCAGTATCCTTCAAATGGACGCCGCAATATTTCCTATCAAACTCGTGCGCATGTTTGGCAAATAGAAGCTGATAATACTATTCCTGAAGACAATATCGTTGAATTACCTCTTGGTTTGACGCCGGACGAAGATTCAACGTTAAATTATATTGCTCAGGGATTAGGGATTAATAATGATGGTGTAGTCGTAGGACGTTCACATACTTACCGCAATGGTAAAGAAGACGACTTATATCAAGATGCAGCATATTGGCAGAAAAATACCACAACGGGTGAATACGAATATAACTGGATTGATCCTGATATCTTCAGTGACACTGTATACAGTTCAATAGCCTATGATATTAATGATAACGGTATTGTTATTGGTAGCCTAGAGAAGTACATCAGTGGCTATGTAAGAGAAAAATTCTTTTACTATGACATCAATGACCCAGCGGCTGAAATTGTTGTCCCTGATGATTTTCAAGATGGTTTATCTGATTTAACCAGTAAACCAAAATCAATCAATAATGCAGGGCAAGTTGTGGGTAATATTGAGGTTACTTTTGACAAAGATAAACCTCGTCCAAAAGCGGGCTTCTTGTATAACTTACATGATAACGAGTTTATTAATATCAATAATAATTTAACTTGTGAATCGAAAGGTTATGAGCAAGATGAAGATGGTAATTGGACTCGTCATCAAGTCGATGTGATTGATGGTGATGGCTCAATATTAACTTACGGTGCTGAATTTTATGTTGTTGAAGCTAACAGCATTAATGAAGATGGCACCATTGTCGGTACTGCATTCGTTCGCAAACCAATATATCAATATGATAGCGATGGTAATTTGATTGTAGATGAAGAAAGTGGTTTACCTCTTTTTGAAATTAATGGTTTTGGAGAGCCTGTTACTTCATTCTTAACAAGAATGGTGGTACTTAAACCTGTATCAGGTAATCAAGAAGCGTGTACTGAATCAGATTTGATTGAAGATGAGCCTTATGAAAGACAAGGCGCAGCTTCATTTGCATGGTTATTAAGCTTGCCATTGCTTTGGTTACGTCGTCGTAAAATGAAATAGCGCGATCATTTTTTGAGCGAAAAGTCGAGGTTTTTTCCTCGATTTTTTTTTGCCTTTTTTCTCAATATCTTAATTAAAAATGCATAATTTTGTCATAAATCGACATTGATCTTGTATGAATTTTCGCCTATTTCTTATGTTGAAGCCATTAGTGAGGTACAGGTTAATTTGGCTTAATTAACAAAATGAGGATGTGTTAATGAAAAGACAAAAAAGAGATCGACTAGATAGAGCTTTTTCTAAAGGTTTCCAAGCGGGAATTGCAGGGCGTTCAAAAGAACTTTGTCCATATGGAACTTTAGATTCTAAATCACAATGGCTAGGCGGGTGGCGTGAAGGTGTTGATGGCCGTTTAAGCGGTTTATTTAACAAATAGATATTAATTGATTTGAAAATATAATAAGCCCTCATAGGAAATATGAGGGCTTTTAAGAAAAACGGTGAGTGTTTTAAGGCGTTCGAATCTTGGGTTAGATTAGGTTTTACTTTTAGATTTCTTTAATCGAATTATCGTCACAAAACTTCGCTATAAAATTTAGCCATAAAATTGAGCTTTTTAGAATGAAGAAGTATCAGTAAAAATACCCACTTTTAGATCGGTTGCTGAGTATATCTCGCGGCCATCGACTTCCATGACTGCATCAGCAATTCCCATTACGAGTTTACGATGGATCTTACGTTTCAGGGTTAGCTTATAAGTGACTTTTTTAGCTTCAGGCAAAACCTGGCCAGTGAACTTAACTTCGCCAACTCCTAAAGCACGGCCTTTACCTTCTGCGCCTTCCCAACCAAGATAAAAACCGACGAGTTGCCACATCGCATCTAAGCCTAAACAGCCAGGCATAACAGGGTCGCCATTAAAGTGGCAATCGAAAAACCATAAGTCAGGAGTAATATCTAGTTCAGCTACGATTTCACCTTTACCGAACTCACCACCGTCTTCATTAATCTTAGTAATACGGTCGATCATCAACATATTATCGACAGGTAAGCGAGGTGAATTAGGCGCAAAAAGGTTACCATTACCACATGCTATTAACTCTTCTTTAGTGAAACTGTTAGCTTTTACCATTTAAAATATTACCACTTAATATTGAGTAGGGGGACAAGATAGCGAACACGTGTAAGCTAAACAACTCCGATCACTAAATAATCCGTAATTTTATTAATATTTTTTGCAAAAAAGATGGCTCAATGTCGTCATCATCTTGACCTGCCATTTTCTCTAGACGCTGTTGTACTAATCCATATAAAGATTTCTCAGGGAAATCATTGTCTTCATTTCGCTCGCCTGCTGGGAGCTGCATCAGCAAAGCAATGGCTTCGTCCATATGTTCAATGGCGTGAACATGGAACAAACCTTTGTCGATAGCATCTATAATTTCCGGTTCTAGGTTTAGTTGCAGCACATTCGATTTTGGAATAATGACACAGTGTTCACCATTTAATCCACGTGCTTTACATAAATTAAAGAAACCTTCGATTTTTTCATTCACGCCGCCAATCGCTTGTACATTTCCAAATTGGTCGAGTGCACCTGTCACAGCAAAAGCCTGATTGATTGGTTGCTCGGCAATTGATGACATCAGGCAGCAATATTCAGCTAGGGAAGCGCTGTCGCCATCAATTTCTTGATATGACTGTTCGAAAACGATGTTGGCATTAAGATGCAATGGTGCGTCACGACCAAATATACGATATAACGAAGCAGATAAAATCATCATGCCTTTCGTATGTATATTGCCACCTAACTCCGATTTACGTTCAATATCGATGACCTCACCATCACCATAATGCACTGTGGTGGTAATTCTGGCAGGCTCACCATAGCTAGCATCTTGAGTATCAACAACAGTTAGACCATTTATTTGGCCAATCATCTCACCTGTTGTTTGCAGATTAATGAAATTATCATTAAAGCTTTGTGCTGCGTAAAGCTCTGAACTGTCATGACGTTTTTTAGCGTTTATAATGGCTTTTGATATAGATGAAGCGGTCAGTGCTTTATTCGCGTTGAGTGCATTAGCCTGCGTAATGACCTGCGCTATTTGGAGCATTGATAAACTTAAGCGTTGCTGGTGCTCAGTGAGTTTAGTGCTATACCAAAATAACGGCATGATTGAAGATAAATCTAATTCAACTTTATATTCATTGGCTAAACTCACTAACCATTGTAGATACTGGTTTTCTGAGTATTTAGTCAAATCTAATTCTGAATTAACTTCAGCAAGTAATGGGAAATATTTAAAAAATACTCTGTCATCGCTGCGTAAATGCGTAAATAAATTAACTGAACCGACAAAAATAATTTTGCAATTAAGTGGAATAGGGGCAAGTTCGCTATTAATGCGATAATGACCTTGTTCAAGAATTTGCATCACAAATTCCCACAAGCCTTCGCGTTTCCATAATGACTCTACATCAATAAACACATAATGATTGGAAGCGAATATCCCCGGCTTGTATTGACTCGATTTATCGGTCTTCTGCATTTTACCAATCAGGTCTGCACGACGAATTTGACCGCTAACATAGCTATACAACTGGTTTTGATTTGCAATGGTACCGACATTGGCTGATGGAAGCTCAGTTTGCCAACGAAAGTTAAAGTCTTGATTTTCATTTTGACTTTTAGTGGCGACCAGATATGAATCAGAGGGAGTATCAGCTTGCCCAACCAAGGCCTTAATGAAAAGCTCACGATCGATGCTGGCAAAATCGGCGAGATATAGATGTTGATTTTTGACTTTTGTCATCAGATTAAATGCATCTACACAGCGCTCTTGACCAAGTAATAGGTGGCTTAAGTATGCGGTACTTGGTAAAGATTGAGGCAAGGTGAACTGCGGCGCAAGTTGTGAGGTTGGGATTAAAGTTGTGGTCATAGCAACAAATGTTAGAAATAATTAAATCGATTTTAGCACACAATATCGTCATATCATTGAAATGATTCACCCATTATTGCGCTAGAATTGGGTCGTTTAAATTGGGTTTGATTGCTTTAATAATTTATTTAGGCTTGGTTTGGTTAAAAAAACACTAAAAAGACTATTTGATGACCATTTGAATAAGTTTTTAAAAAATCATGTTTACAAGTGAGTCTGATACTTATATTATTCTCGGCGTTCGGAGAGATGGCAGAGTGGTCGAATGCACCGGTCTTGAAAACCGGCATGGGTTTGTAGCCCATCTAGGGTTCAAATCCCTATCTCTCCGCCATATTCAGAAAAGCCCGCTATAAATAGCGGGCTTTTTGCTTAATTAAATTAGAGTTAGTTCGGCCAGAGAGTTAAAAGGTTTGTAGCTCATCAATGTAGGGTTAAAATCCCTATCTCTCCACCATATTTAGAAAAGCCCGCTATTATATAGCGGGCTTTTTGCTTACTGAAATTTGAGTTAGTTCGGCCACAGAGTTAAATGGTTTGTAGCGCAATCAATGTAGGGTTCAAATCCCTATCTCTCCGCCATATTTAGAAAAGCCTGCTATTTTATAGCGGGCTTTTTGCTTTCTGAAATTTGAATTAGTTAAGCCAGAGAGTTAAATGGTTTGTAGCGCAATCAATGTAGGGTTAAAATCTCTATCTCTCCGCCATATTTAGAAAAGCCCGCTATTTTATAGTGGGCTTTTTGCTTTCTGAAATTTGAGTTAGTTCTGCCAGAGAGTTAAATGGTTTGTAGCGCAATCAATGTAGGGTTTAAATCTCTATTTCTCCAGCATATTTAGATAAAACCGTTACTGCAAAGTAACGGTTTCTTTGCTTTCTAAATTATTGAATATTGCCAACAGGTTTGTAGCGAGCTAAAGCCAAGTTCAATTCACTATCCTTGCGCCATATTTAGAAAGCCCGGAACTATAAAAGTTACGGACTTTCTAGGCTAGCAATCAGCTATTAATACATTCATCTAGTGTGCTAATTGGCATTTATTTGTTGTGGTCAATTTATATTGAACACGATTTTAGGATTTACTTTTAATGATGTGTATTCATGAACAATGTATTGCTAATATAAATCATTGACTGGTTTGTCTATTTATTTTACCAATAAAAAAACACAGTCCGAAGACTGTGTTTTAAACTTTAGAAACAAGTGGGTTGAAGGGGTGTTCTAATTTTTCGCCTCAAAAATGTTACCTCCCATTACAGTTCCCCAAACAGGAACATCTTTTATTTTATTAGGAGAGACTTTGTAAGGGTCCGACTCAAGAACCGTAAAATCGGCATGTTTACCAGGTTCAAGGCTACCGATTTTGTCTTCAACACCCAGTGTATAAGCCGCGTCTATCGTAATTGCTCGCATTGCTCGCTCGACACTAATTGCTTCACCAGGGGCTACGACTGTTTTGCCATCTTCTGCGATACGGTTAACCACAGTCCAAACTGCGGTTAATGGCAGCATGGGCACTACAACTTGTGGGTAGTCAGAATGGAGCGCAAAAATCACACCTTCACGAGCAAGAGAGCCATATCGACCAAATGCTTCAGAGCGGTCAGGCCCATAAGCGTGTTCAGAGTGTAATAGACTTCGGTAGCTAGTGAAATACGGATTACCGCTAACTAATGCGCCTAATGCTTTAATACGACGAGGTTGCATAGAGTTACTGATACTAAAGTGCTCAATGGTATAACGGTGATCGAATCGAGGCTTCGCATGCTGTAACTCTTCCAAGCTATCAAGTGCTTGATCTAATGCCATATCACCATTTGCATGAATGTGGATCTGAATGCCTTTATTCCAGTAAGGTGCCATAGTCTTGGTTAAATCAGCCCAAGGAATAGCATTTTCTGAACCATTTTTGCCATCTAAATAACCAGGGTAATTTACTTTAGAGGACATTAATGGCAGCGAACCGTCGGTAAAGAATTTAATCCCTTTTACATAGGCTTTGTCAGTATTTCTAGGTAAAAAATCGGCGTAAGTAGCGAGTGATTTATCTTTAAACTTATGTGACATGGTTTGACCGTCAGCAATAAGTTGGATACGAATAGGAAAATCAGGGTTATTGGTTGCGGTGAGAGTATCATTCCACTCCGCATCAAAATCGAAAGCGCCATATAGCATTTCAGCAACGGTTGTGACACCCGCTTTATTAGCAATATTAGCCATGAATTGCAGGCCACCAACCCCGCCCATTGCCATAATATCTTTAAATACTGGCCCTAGAGCAGCCTGTACGGCTAAGTTCTCATTAAATACTCCACTTAAAGTGCCATCTGAATTTTTGTACACCCCATGAATTTTAGTATCAGAGGTAACCCCTGTTGCTTTTATAGCGGGTGAATTCAAATATACAAAGTGTGGTGCAAAGCCTATAACATAAATGGGACGCTCGGTTGAAATAGCATCTAGCTCTTCACGATTCAATCCACCACCATGATTAGCAGGGTCAAAGCCCCATGCTATCAATGGCTTAGTTTTATCAGTTTCATTTGCATGAGTTTGTTTAAGGGTTTCTATAACATCTGCGTGAGTCGGAGACGCTTTTTGCATTCCATCTCGACCTGGCCAATCTAGAGGGCCAATATAGGTGGCAGACATGAATCCTGCAGACATCCACATATGTGAATGTGGCTCAATGAACCCGGGAGTAATGACCTTGTCTTTTAGCGTGTCATTAATGGTGTAGTCATAACGTGATAACCAAGGTTGCATTGACTCTATGCTGCCAGTAGATAGTACTTTACCATCTAATACTGCAACTGCTGTGGCTTCAGGACGGCCTGGATCCATTGTGTATATTTGCTTAGCTGTAAATACTGTTATGGGTTTACCATCTTTATTTAAGGCTTCTAACCATTCAGGGCTGCTTTGAGCTCCTTGCGCACAAGCAAGGTTACTCGCTAAAGTCAACGCACTGAAAATTACCGTTCGTTTAAATCGAAGAAAGTATCTATTCTTTACACCAGTCATTTTTGCTCCTTTGCTCTATTTAAAATAGATTTTAAATCTATTTTAAATACATCCGTTTTGTTGATAATGCGGTTTTACTATATCTCCTTGAAAGGCGATGGTCATGCTATTTGTTGTGATGTTGTAAATATAGTTAAATATTTACAGGGTGTCCGCCCCATTCTAACTAATTGACAAAATATCCTTTGTTTAATTAAAGTCTTTCTCTTGAGCTGTAAGCCTTTGAGCAAATATTAAAAAACCAGCCGCGTGGCTGGTTTTTTTAATAAGCAATTTGAGTGCCTAACTGCACATGGCCATTAACTGCGGCAGATATTTATTGTCTAATTTCGCTATCTCAATTTGTTCCTGCAATACATTAATGAGTATTTCATGGGTGGTTAATGGGTTTGCTAATACCACTCTGAAGACCGTTGTTGTCTGTCGTTGATATTTTGCTGGCTTTATACGCGTACGAGAAACAAAAGATTTACCTTGTTCACGCTGATGTTTCTGAATAAACCGCGTTAACCCATCAAGTAATTTATGACACTGATTAAGCGTGACTGTGTCATTTCGGGTGATAGCATTATTTATTAAAACTTGAACTTGCTGAGGGACAAATCGGTAGGTCAAGATGCACAGCTCAGGCTCAGTGATGAGTTCAAAATCTTGGTGATTGTTAATCTTTTTTGCAAAGTATCGTGCTTTTTCGAGGCTATTATTGATTAAAATCTCATAACCTTCACTGCCAATGATTTGTAAGCAAGCATGCACTAACATCGCCATGCCCGGTCTTGAGCCTTCTAAGGTTTGGCTGCCTAAATCTTTAGAGCCGACACGAAGAATATACTCAGCATGGTGTGCAATCGCATGGGCCAATTCAGGATCTTTAAATAACACCATTCCAGCGCCCATTGGCACATACATTTGTTTATGTGCATCTATGGTGACAGAGTCAGCAAGTTCAATACCTTTAAGTAAATAACGATACTTATTAGATAATAAGCTTGCGCCGCCCCAAGCCGCATCAACGTGGAAGTGACATTGTAATTCTGAGGCTAATTGAGCGAGTTCAGATAATGGGTCAATGTTGCCAGTTTCAGTGGTGCCTGCAACGCCAACAATTGCCATCACTTTAATATTGTCTTTTTCCAGCCTTGCGGCTGTTTGACGCATCTCATTTACATTGACTTTGTTGTCAGCGTTAGTCGGAATACTAATGATATTGTCACGGCCAATGCCAAGTAAATCTGCCGTTTTACCTATTGAGTAATGACCACGTTCAGAAACTAAAATGGCTAAATCGTCATAACCATAATGCTTTAATGCGCGTGGCAAGCCCTCTCGATTAATCCCTTTAAAACTGCCGTCAGCTTTGAGTAACTGATTTCGTGCAATCCATAAAGCGGTAATGTTGGCAACCGTTCCACCAGAGCAAAATGCGCCAAGGGAGTAATTAGCGCTGTGCATCCACTGGTCATAAAAGTCATTAGATTGATCAAAAATCAAGTGGTGCATCATGCCGAGCACTTGACGTTCAAGCGGGGTAAATGCTTTCGATGTTTCAATTTTGACTAGGTTTTGATTTAAGCCCACCATCATTTTTGACAGTGGCAAAACAAAGTAGGGTAGAGCTGAGGTCATGTGGCCGATGAAACTAGGCGCAGAGGTATGTACTGAGTGCGCCACTAAGTTTTTCATTATTTCATCAGTGTAATCTGATACAAATCTTGGTGATTCAGGAATTTGATAGGCGCAAAAATCTTGTTCGATAAGCGTTAAAGGTTTTTCAAGCGCTGCAATACTGTTACCTAAAAAGCCCGCTAAGTCTTCAGAAAGCTTTTGCTCAATAATACTTAGTGTGGATTCCGCATCTTCAGGAATAGTAAAAATACGTAGAAGGCTCGCTTCTGATGCTTGGGCTTGTCGGTAGTTCTTTGCGGTCATGTAATCGTGCCATCATTTTTATTTTTCAGCCAAGAAGCGTTAAATCATTAACGTGCTTCTTGGCAATTATGAGGGCTAACTTTACTTCATGGATTATGGGTCAGCAAGTTTTTGCTAAAATCGAGCTGATTTATAACGAAAGTTTTAAGGTCGCGGCGATATTTTGAGCGGTATGAACTAAATTATTATGGGCATCAGCTAAAATATTATCCAAAGGCGCGAGTGCTGGAATGATAGGGAAAATGGCTGTCATGCCTTTCTCTAGTATCAGTTCAGCACCTTGACCTAAACAACCTGCAATACCAATTACAGGGATCTGCTGGCTTAGTGCTTGCTGCATCACTCCCATAGGTGTTTTCCCGCTTAGGGTTTGGCTATCCATTCTACCTTCGCCAGTGATGACGATATTCGCCCCTTGCATTAACTCTGCTAGCTTGACTGTTTTAATGACAATATCGACCCCAGGCTGTAGCTCAGCGTTCAGTAAAGTCATGACTCCAAAACCCATTCCGCCAGCGGCGCCAGCACCTGGGTATTGTGCTATATCATTAGTGAGTTTTAATATTGGGGTGTTATTAACGATATCTGCAAAGTGATTAAGCGTGTTATCTAACTCAGTAACCATTTCTGGTGTAGCGCCTTTTTGCGGGCCGAAAATAGCAGAAGCGCCATTGTTGCCGCATAAAGGGTTATCGACATCGCAAGCCACCTCGATTTTGCAGTTAGCAATCAGTGGATGTGCTGTCGAATTGTCAATATAAGCTAATTGACTTAAGCCAGCAGCGCCGTAGCCGATTGAAGTGCCTTGAGCCGTATTCAATTTAAAGCCTAATGCTTGCGCCATACCAGCGCCGCCATCATTGGTTGCACTGCCACCTAAGCCCAAAATAATGTGATTAATTCCCTTATCAAGCGCATCACGGATAAGCTCTCCAGTACCATAGCTAGTTGTTAGCATCGGATTGCGTCTATCTCGTTCAATGTGATGTAAGCCAGAAGCTTCAGCCATTTCAATCACAGCGGTAACACCGTGTGTATCCTTGCCTTGAGATCCTAATATGCCGTATTGCGCTTTAACAGGTTGCCCATCAGGACCTGTCACTTGCAAGGTTTCCAGTCTGCCACCCGTGGCATCAACCATGGCTTGTACTGTACCTTCTCCGCCATCAGCCATGGGGACTTTACAAAATTCAGCGTCAGGAAAAACTCGCTTAAAACCTTCCTCTATGGCATTAGCAACACCTAATGCACTAAGGCTTTCTTTAAATGAATCAGGGGCAATGACAATTTTCATAACAGATCTCTTGGGCTAAGTTAAACGAGTAAAAGTGCCACCTTGTATAGGGTGGTACGGTAAAACTAAAGTAGAGCTAAATTCAGAATATAATAAAAGCCATGGCTGTTGCACCTCGGATTAGTGTTGCCATTGTTTGTGCTCGATAAGCTTGTTGAACAGTCATGCGGCTGAATTCGACTGTATTGGACTCTATTAGGCAACGAATTAACCGGAAAGGCTATCCTTTGATGAGATCCCCTCATGACGCAAGAAGCAATAGCTGTGACTACAAGTCCTGCATCGCTTATCAGTCTAATATCTACCAGTTATGGTGAAACGATAAAGCCTGCCGTTGTTACAACAATAAAAATTATGCTCACAATAATAACTCTGAGCAGAGTATGAAAAGGTGTTGTTTCTGTAGAGGTATTATTGAAAACTTACTTACTATAGTCTTTGTGCAATGTTATCAATAATTAGCGTTAAATTGATTTAAATATGTGCAATTGCACAATATTGTTTTGGTTTAACTTTAGTGAGTTTGATTGTTCTTACAACGAAAGTAGCTTGATAGCATCAGGTTTGATGCATTATTTGACCTAGGTATAGATTGAGCAAATGGTGAAATTCTTGCAAATTCGTGCCGGTAATTTGCTGAATTTTGTCTAAACGATATCGGAGTGTATTACGATGAATAAACAGCACTTCTGCACATCGCTTATGATCGCCTATATGTTGAATATAAGTCGATAAGGTCTTTTGTAGTACGCCATTTTTATCCGCTTCAACCAACTTTAAATAAGGTGCTGAAAGGGCGTCACCACGCCAATGCTGTTTAAGGCCTGTGAAAATAACTTGTAAGGAATAGTCTTCATAGAGATATTTATTGCGATCTGGATGTAAACTTTTACCAATTGCTAGGGTTTCTTTCGCGGTGCGGTAAGATTTAGCGATCCCATCAATCCCGAGAAAGAAGTGACCTAAGGCAATCTTGAGGGTTAATTCCATATTGGCTGGAATGCGTTTCAACAGTTTATCTATGCGCTGGCTTTCAAGTTCAGGATCCCACTGTTTTCCATCAAGGTAAGCAGGTTTTAAGATGACTAGCTGGTTAAGCGAAGTCATGGCAATGAGGCTATTAAGGTCTGGGGATTGTAACAAATTGACTATTTGCTTTAGGGCTTGGTTATTATGGATTTGTTGCTGATTAACAGATTCTATTTCGATAATAGCGACGACACGCTTTACTGTTAAATCAACTCCGAGCTGGTGGCCCCAATGTGTCAGTTGGTCGATATCTTTGTCTTCAGCTCTAATAAGCTGCAGAATAAACTCTTCCTTTTGTCTATTTTGCCACTGTAATTGGTCTTGCAAGTTGGCTTGTTCGACAATCATTTCAGCGGTCATTTTTAGTAGCTCACCATATTGTGCAAGCTCACTGGGTTTGCCTGTTATGCCAATCACGCCAACAATTTGCCCTTGGTAGTGCAAGGGTAAGTTAAGCCCTGATTTAACGCCTTGAAGGCTTGGCGCTATATCTTGGTTAATTTCCACTTTTCGGTTTTGACTAATAGCCAGTAAAGCGCCTTCATGGATTGAGCCTATTCGCTCGTTAGAACCAGAACCTAAAATGACCCCTTGGGCATTCATCACATTGATGTTGTGCCCAATGATTTTCATGGTTCTGTCTACAATCCTATTGGCGATTGCACTGTCAATTACATACATATGTCACTCAAAATAGGCTGTGTTTTAGCCCGCTACTTGGTTCATTAATTGATAAAGCCAGTAAAACAATAGACCGTAACTGGTTAATAAAGTCAATACTGTTGCGAACTTAGCAAATGGTGGCACTTGTGTTTGTTTAAGCCCAATGTGGCATAAGGCAATTGAGAATAAGCTTATCGGAGCGACGATAATACTGAGAGGTAAAATCACTATAGCACCTGTCAGTAAAATCAGCGCTGAAAGACGAGAAGGGGGTTTCTTATTGGTTAACGGCATTGGGATTAATGCCATACCCACTGATAGCACCACTGCGCCGAGGTAAAGTACAAACTGGGCAAAGAATTCATATTGAGTGATAAAACCAACCAGTGCAGCGACAGGTATTAACAATGAAATAGTCACATGCTTTTGGCTAAATGATGCTTGTACGTATTGCCCTGAAAAATAGCAGCAAGCTTGTACAATCGCGTTAATAAATGAAAATGCCATTAACCCAATTAAAATGAGTATGCTGTCATTCGTTATTGTTGTGGTTGATGCGTAGGCAGGCATAGCTATAAATAAGCTAGCTAAACCAGTTAGAAAAAGAGGTGTTTTTGGCATGGTATGTTGAGTCTAATAGTATACTTTGCATCAAATTTTAATCGACATCGTTTAGAATAGCTTTTGTTAATTTAGCAATTTCGAGTGTTTTGTTTATAAATGCGAATATCGGCACAAAAAATGGCAAATTCCCTCAGTGCTAGATATAAAACTGATACAAAAAAGCCTGCATAAATGCAGGCTTTTTATCTATTAACTCAAGCTTATAACTTGTAATTAACGCTTAACATAACCATATGTGCAGTGTAGTCATGGCTGTTACTGCCAAAACTCATCACATTCCAGATATCATCAGGTGCGATATCATTTGCAGCATCATTATCTAAGTACTTTTCAATTTTATAATCTAGACGGAAAGCCATTTTCTCAGTGGCTTGGTATTGACCATATAAATTGATGTTATGCACTTTGGCGAAGTAGTCACCATAGTCACCCGTTATACCTTGGCGAACTTGAGTGTTACTGTCAGACTCTGAGTAAGTGTAATCTAAGCCTAAACGTAAGCGGCTATCCATTAAGTTGTTGTAACTTAAGTTTGCACCGACCACATCAACAGTATCTTCGATATCTGCTTGCCAAGTAGGACCTGAGAAGGTGCTGCTACCTGATTGCTGAGATTCAATAACCTGATAGTTATAGAAGGCATTCAGCATTACATCTTTATTGAACATGTAATTGAAGTTGATATCGTAACTGCTGTCTTTCGACTCAGTTAAGCCAATTTCAGTATCAGTGTAGTCATCTAATGCATAGCGTAAACCTAAATCAACAGTCAAGGCTTCAAGTGGCGTATAGCTAACGCGTGCTTCAACCATAGTGCGATCACGATCTGCTAGGTAGTATTTACGCAACAGGTCGTTATTTTCAGAAGATGTCCACTCAGATGCTTGGTAATCAGAACCGTCACGGTTACCGAAACTACCTTTCACCCACATGTCCCAGTTATCAAAACTGTTTAAGCGGTATCGAGCCCAAACGGTACTTTCTTCAGTGACTTCACGTTCAGAGTAACTGCGCTCATCACGCTTGTAATCAACACCACCATCAAGTTTCATACCGCGGTTAATGCGGTAGTCAGCTGCAATTTTTGCGCGATGTGTCGTTTGGTCATATGGCGTATTATATGCCACTTGTCCGTTCACATCGTTAATGCTGATTTGAGTCCACTCTTCAATGTTTGTGTTGTTTTCACGGTCTGAGTAATCGTAGCTACCAGACACACGCACACTGCGATTAACACGAGATGCTGCTTTTAATGTCATACCTGTTAGGTCAACTTTTGCATCTACAGACTCTGTTGGTACGCTGTACCCGTAACCTGAAGTCACTAGGTCTTGATCTTGACTCATTTGGCCAAACATTAAGCGCGCACTAGCTGCGGTACCATTTTCTGTATATTGACCAAGAAGCGAAACAATGTGTGATTCGTTATCAGGGTCGAGCGCCATATACCCACGAGTTTGCGCACCAAATGTTGGGTTAAATGCATTGTCATAGCCTAATTGGGCATTATCATTTTTAAAGATTGAGCCGTCATAGTTTAAGCTTGTGAACCAGTTTGAACCACTAAACTTAATACCAGCATTGATGCTATCAGTCGTGTAATCAACAGGCTCTGCAATCATCATTGACTGATTGAAGAAGCTACCTGAAGCGGTTTTAGTGCCGGTTTTTTCTTCTCGAAGATAATTCACATAAGTTGTGAACAATGACTCTGTTTGATATTCAAAACCAAGGCCCGCACGTTCACGTTTAAGTGAAAGCTCAAACGGGTTAAGGCTACTGTATAACTCAGTCATACCATCAGTTGAACCAGCAGTTTGCCAGTTATCAGGTAACGTTAAGTCTGAACCGCCAATACCTTGATATGGAGAAACGACACTGTTTGAATCATAAGTCGCGATTGAACGGTAGTTTAGGTTCAAATTGTATTGACCTAATTTACCGACGTTCACATCCAATCGGCCGTTGTCTAAACCTAGGTCAGTCGCTTCAACTTTTGCGCGGTAACCAGACTCACCGATGTAGTTAACATCAGCGTCTAGCTTAGGCGCAAATTCGTTATCGCTACCAAATGCGTTAGCTGAGTGAATGTCATCTTCACTGTTGTAACCCACACCAACGCCAACACTGCCAGTTACGCCAGTTTCTACCGCACAACCTTTACAAACCCATTTGTCGAATTTGACTTTGTCAACATTGGCACTGCCTACACCGTACCCATCTGCTGCCATTGCAAATCCTGCATTGGCAACTAACGCTAAGGTGATTATATTCAGTTTAAATTTCATAGTCGTACATCCTTAACGCTGAAGTAATTTGCCAGAAGGGTGGTTAGAACCATGTACTTGGCTATGACAATTTAGACAACTGCGGCCACCAGTAAAGGCATTATCACCAACATTAGAACCCATACCTGTGTTCCCTAAGTAAGCATTACTTGCATGGCCATCGCTGGCGTGACATTGCTGACAAAGTTGTGGAGCACGAGTTTTAAGCATTCCTTCATTCACTGAACCATGAGGGTTATGACACGTTACACAGTTTTCAGTTACAGGCGCGTGTTCCCAAAGTTTAGGGCCACGTTTTTCAGCGTGACATGAATAACACGTCTCGTTCACACTTGGTTTAACCAGGTCTGAATCAGCCATGCTTCCATGAGGATTATGACAATCACTACACGTCATTTGATTCCATTTCATAGGATGACTTGAGCGCTTGTTCATATCAGTTTTTTGTTTTGTATGACAGCTAGTACACACTTCCATTTCAGTCTTTTTAGACAGAATAGGATCGTTGGCTGTATGTACACTATGACAAGAAGCACAAGCAACATCAGCATTATCGTGATGGCTAGTATTCCAAGACATACGTTCGTCATCTAAGTGACAGCCCATACAAACACTATTTTGCTTTTCTGGTGCTAACGTTGAGTTAGGGCCAAAAGCAATCATTGGCTCGTTACCACCACGGTTATGTTTACCCATTGGGCCATGACATGCTTCACATTGAAGGCCTGCCATAGGGCTTTTAGATGATTCAATCGCGCCGTGAACACCTTTAAAGAGATCCATGACTTTTTCAGAACGTTTGTGACACATTAGGCACGAGTCTGCGCCTTTAGGTGAGTAGCTGCCTTCTTCAAACTTTTTATCAAGAACAGCTTCCACTTCGTCAGGGGTCATTTTTGCATCCCACTTCGACGCGTAAGCCGAGTGAGACATCCCAACAGATAGCAATACCATTGCTACAAATGTCGGGATGATAGAATTTAATTTCATTTTGATTTTCATAGTTAGGCTTCCCAATCTAGCTCATGATGTAAATGCGATTTTTGTAAAGTAAGGGAGAAGCAAGCTCCTCCCTTATTTGAAATTACATGTTCACCTGAGTGTGATCGAAAATCGTAGGCTTATGACAAGCCATACAGAACTCAACTTGAGCAGAGGCATTGGCATCTTCATAAGAACCATTTACAACAGCGCCTTGACCTTCGGCATGTGCTTTGATGCCTTTAACAAACTCACCATCTTCGTTGGTGTAGTCTTCAAGGCTATGACATGAACCACAAGTTGCGGTGATAGGTGTGGTATATACATCTGATACAGAATTACTGGTAGCAAGTGCGCCTTTTAGTTTAAACGCATCAAGGTTGAAATCATTATGACACTGTGCACAGTCTCCAACTATTCCTTCTTCATTATGTCTTGCATGTAATTTAATTTCAAAAACACCTTGCGTACTGTATGGAGTACCATCTGGAGTATGACAAGCTACACAGCCGTCAACACCGACAACCACTTCACCATCAGCATTTTCACGACCTAATTGCTCAGTCATAACGAAACCTGCATGATTGCCTTTGTGAATTTCAAAGGTGTCACCGTGACAGTTTTCACAAGTATTGAATGCGACAGAGTTTGTATGACGCATACTTGGTGCTTCACCTGAAAGGGTACCGAATACAAGATCTGCTTTCATCCCCGTGGTAGCAACACCTTCAGCACAATCAACAGCTTCAATGCCATTGTTACACATCTCTAGGCCAATGAAGCTAAATGCCGTATCTGTGTCTTGTATACCTGCTGGTGAGTACTCACCAAATGGTAATGAAGGAATAGTATATTCAACATTCCCACCAACAATTGTAACGTCAGCAGCAAGTTCACCACCGCTAACAAAATCGTAAGCAACTTTCGCTAAGCCGCTACCTGGGCTTGCATTGTAACCCATGATAGGGAAGTTAGGGCCAACGTTAGTAATCGTTTCTAAACGTTGGATTTTGCTAACCAACGTTGAAGCATCAACAGCTGTGCCAGCTGCATCAGTAATTGATACTGATAAAGTTGCTGATGTATCAGCATTAACTGTCAGAGTAGAAGACATGCCGTACATATCGATAAAGGCTTTCTTCTCAACGAAACCACCAGTGTGAATTTCTTCAGTCCAGCTTGCGTTGTGACATGCAATACAGTTTGAATTATCTGATTGTTGTGAGTGACCTTCGCCAGCAACAAAGTCGATGCCAGTGTGACAACTCGTACAAGTTTCCATGGTTGGAATACGTGTCCAGTTACCCCATTCTGTTAATTCTTCAGATTCAACGTGACAAGTTTGACAGTTGTCTTGAACGATTGCATGTGCAGTTTCAGCTGTGTAATCGTTACGGCCCCATACTTTGTTAGAGTTATGAACGTTATGAACTAAGTGAGCGAAAGCAACTTCAGGCTTACCGCGCCCATCAGCCCACTCTTGAGTGTGACATGTGATACAAGTTTCAACTGTCGTTGCTTTGTGATAAATCTTTTCACCTTCAGCGTGACAACTTGCACATACTTCATGAGATACGATGTTTTTGGTGTATTGAGCTTGGTAGCCTTCACCATCAAAGTCAGCAACAATTTCACTAACAGGAACAGCAGTAACACCGTCTAATAAAGTCGAAGCTTCAGCAACTACGTTAAAGCGTTGGGTTAGTTCAGTATTGAAGGTTTCAGTATCAAAGGTTTCGAAAGTAAATTCGTAGCTACCGTTCTTATTATCAACAAAAGTTGAAGTAGAACCTAGCTTCTGCCAGTTTGCACTGTTACCAGCACCGCTAGCTCCTGCAGGGATAAGTTGAGCTGCATTTTCAATTGAGAAGTCTTTAAGGCCGACTACTGCTTCATCATCTTCATTAGTCGCGTAAACTTTTACAGTTGGTATGTTGTCAGCATAAGTTACTGACAGCACTTCTAAGTTTAACTGTTCAATGGCTTCAGCTGGCTCGCCACCAGGTAGGCCTGGGTTACCGTCTTTACCATCATCTCCGTCACTGCCACAGCCTGTTAAGGCTAGGCTGACTGCACTTGCTACTAGCATCAGTGCTATTTTAGAATTTTTCTTGTTCATCATTTTGTCCCTGCATAATAAGACATTGCTGAAATTTGACTTGGCTATTTATTTTGCCTAGATACGTAGTCTATTGAGTCAATTTAGCTTTTGGGTTTTAAATTCATCAATTATAAGATTAATCTACAATTAAAGAAAAATCTTTAAACCTCGACTGATACTGTGAAGCAGATCAGTCTATTAATAAAGAGGTATATATTTTCTCGTAAAAACCTTATTTTTATTGACTAAAAGCAAAAAAGAGTCGCACGTTGGCGACTCTTTGTTTTGCTATCTAGCCTTTATTGTCCGCCCCAATCAGAGTGAGCTTCGAGAAGTTGATTATCGTTGTGACAAGTAGAACAAGTCTCTATCACATTTAACGCTTCATAATCTGCTTCTGGTACACCTAATGAGTCAATTCTACCGACAACACCACCATTTGTTTCAATGTGCTGAATCGTTGATTCATTTAATCCGTAAGGTGGTACGTGACAACTAACACAAGCTGCGGTTTGAGGAGAAACAACTAACAAGCCTAAGTCATCACTACCAAATGCTACAGGAGTTGACTCCGATGTGATCCCTTGAATTGAGAAACCATCATCACCATGACACGCTTGACACTCTGTTTTCTTAAAGAATAGAGAACCACTTGAGTCATAAACATAATGTTTAGAGTGAACTTTAGTCGCTAAGTTTGACGCATCGCCACCAGAAGTTGCACGCGTGCCGTTATGACAAGAAGCACAACCATCGATATCATTTGTGTAACGATGTGTAATTTGCGTTGTATGACACTGCTGACAATCTGCCATTTCAGCATGTTGCATACGTGGAGATTCAGCAATTGAAGTGCCATCTAAATTAAAGTAGAAGGTGTCAGAGGTAACATATGGAGCATCTTGGTCTCCAGCATCTAACTCATCAGTGTTACAGATTTCAATAACACCTTTGCCTGAACAAACATGCAGTTGACTGCTAAGAGCAATGGTTGAACCTGCTTCAATCAAAGTAGCGATTTCGAAATCAGTTGCTTTGATAATTGAAGTGATAGAGCCATCAGCGTTTTCAGTAAACGTGTCGTAGCCAACTTTTTGGTAATTAACTAAGAAGTCATCAGTCAATACACCATTGATTACGATTGCACTGTTGTAACCACCGTATTTATAAGGGCGAGGGTCGATTTGATTTATCGCTACCGTCTCTTCACCATTTTTAACGGTAAAGTTAACTTCGATTTCTGACCCATCAGCTGCAACTTCCATAGAATTAAACTCTACTTTTAGTGTTGTCGCTAAAAAGTCGCTGTTTAACCCATAATGAGCGTCATTAGCACCACGTCCGTTACCGTTGTCACCGTGACAGTCAAAGCAATTTCTCTCTGCAAAGTTGCCTCCATGAGGAGCAGGTACACCGGCTGCTTCTGCAGCAGGGCTTGGGCTATGACAGCTCCAACATGCAGTGGTATCAACATCAGCCTTCCAGCTATCAGTGAGGTTAAACTCTTCATTTGGATTGTGACAAGTTAAACAGTTTGATGTCATCTGCGGGTAAACACCGTCTTCTGAGTAGTTCGATGTTGTATGGATGCTGTGAACCATACCTTTTATCGAACCATCATACTCGTATGCTTCACCAATTGGGTTACCGTCAGCATCTTCATCTTGCTTACTGTAACTGTTATAATCAGCGTGACAGAATGAACAGGCTTCTTCAGTGTTATGTTTACCGCCATGCATTGACAGTTCACCAGCTTGTCCTGCACGGTGACATGTTTGACAATCTGAGTTGGCAAGGATTTGAAGTGGCTTTTCTACTTGAACATCAGTAGCGGGTACCCAGTAAAAGAAACTGTTGTTAACCATAGTTTCTGAGCTGTTATTAGTCGCTTTGATTGACATGTAAACGCCATTTGTTGCGTCAGCCATGTAATCGTACTTGTCTAATGT
Organism: Shewanella olleyana; assembly: GCF_023283825.1. Lineage (GTDB taxonomy): Bacteria > Pseudomonadota > Gammaproteobacteria > Enterobacterales > Shewanellaceae > Shewanella > Shewanella olleyana. Next base: position 205,654 of record NZ_JAKILD010000001.1, read on the forward strand.
ATCAATAGCTTGATCAATGGTAATTGTGTAGCTGCCATCTTGATTATCTACGAAGCAGTCTTCACACTCACTTTTATCTCCAGCAAAATAACTAGAACCAGTAAAGTAACCGTCACCCTTATCTTTATTGAAATAACTTAACCAAATTTGTCTGTCGACACTTGGGTTAACAATTTCATCTTCGCCTGGTTCGTCAGCAGAACCAATACGCCCAAAAGAAATAGCAGCTACATCAGCTTGTGTTAACCCAACAACGGCTACGCCATTAGCATCGCTTAGTTTAAAATTAACCGTTAGAAATTGGTTTTCATCAACACTAGCCGTAGTAATAGTACTAGTTAATGCTGAAACAGAGCCTATTGGTTTACCGACGATGCCATCTTCACCATCTTCACCATCTTTACCGTCACTACCACAACCGGTCAATGCGAAGGCTAATAGGCCTGCACTGAATACCGCTTTGGCAGTAGTGTTAAAATTGAATTTTTTCATCATTGTTCCCTGCAAGAGATTTATTTTAACTTAATTCTTCATCACTAAATTAAGCGTTTGGATCATTTAATACCTAGTAATAAACTCTCTTATTTTATTGAGTTAGCTCTGCAATCACTGTGATTGAGATCTTACTATTCCGAAAGAGGTATTACTTAATTTAACAATTTGAACATTAAAATGTTGAAATTGTTAAATTAAAAAGGGTGTTTGGCTTGCTTTTGTTGTATTCAAGTGTTCATTCCGATCTGTGCTTAAGCATTTGGAATGCTCAATTCGAGCAAGCTTAATTTAAAAATCATTAACTAACGAACCATCGAGTACATTGCTTTTAGCTAAAATTATCATTACTAATAATAAGTGTTTTATGTGACTTATGTGTTTAAAATCTGATTTTTTGGCTCTTTTTAGAAGATGTGATAGTGGTTTTTGCTGGAAGTGTGACGCAGCTCACGGTGGCTATGGTTAAGGCCGTGTTTGCTAAAAAAGATAGATTGTTTCGAGTTTATATAAATTAGATATTTTTTGATGAAAAATAGCATTGTTATTCATTTTTAGCGGTTAGTTGAACAAATAACGACAGAATTGAATGTTCTTCGCTCAAACAGACACAAAGATGGTAAAAGAGAGCGGATTTAACTTGATCATGCTAATGGCTTAGGGGATAATCCTGCCGTTCACATAAAATCACTTTATGTGAAATCTATGGTGACCTTAGGGTCCCCCCGCAATGATAACTTGTGAACTCGGCCAGGCCTGGAAGGGAGCAACCGCAGCAAGTGACTCGTGTGCCGGGGTGTGGCTCTAGGGGAACCTCCAAATTCCTCTTTTTCTCTATATATAGATTTACTTCTTAAATTTATTTTTATATACAAAATCAGATTTAAATTATTGTTTAGAAGTCACTCTACTTGCGCTAAGTATTTTTGCTAACTATTTTCAATAATCGGCAAAGCTTCAAGTTTTACTTTTGCTTCAGCTTCTTCTTCGGCAATCCGCTTTTTCAGATTTGTTTTCAAAAACTCTCTAGATTTCTCTAGTGCAGCTTGAATTTCATTTTTCATGTTTTGTAGTTCGTTATAATCTTCAAAGAAGTAGGTATCAACTAAGTGCCTAATATAGCGAACGGGCAATTGATTTAGGGTTACACAGCATAAATCTGCCAAATACTCTTCAGGAAGTTCTTCCATTAAGCCTTCATCCCTCAGTATTTCCATTAGTAAAACTTCATAATAATTACGGATATCAACTTGCATATTTTACTCCAAGAGAATGACTTTTATATCAGTTTGCTACCAGATTGAGTTGGCTGCAATAAAAAGTTGGCTATGACGTTGAGTTAATTCATCTTCATTTCGGCTATAGCCTCCACCTATCACGGCGGCAATAGGGATTTCAGCTTGTTTAGCTTGACTAAAGATAAACTTATCACGGCTTAAAATACCACCTGTTGAAATATTGAGGTAGCCTAAGTCATCATCTGAATGGATATCAACACCTGCATCATAAAGGATCAAGTCTGGTTGATAGATTTGAATCAGGTAAGGAACGACTTGTTGTAAAGTTTTGATGAAGTCATCATCATTTGTGCCCTTGTCAAATTCAATGTCATGGTCAGAATGAGGTTTCCGTGAAGGAAAGTTTTTAGCACAATGAAAAGAGCAACTGATTATGTTTTCTAAGTGCGATGATAGTGTCGCAGTGCCATCACCTTGATGTACATCGCAATCAATAATAAGCACTTTAGTCGCTTTACCCATATTAATCATATTATTCGCAGCAATCATTAAATCATTAAAAATGCAAAATCCACTGCCATAATCGTAATGGGCGTGGTGATATCCTCCACTTAAATGTAAAGATACGCCGTGTTTAATTGCTAGCTCTGCACACAGTGTAGTGCCATTTACTGCATGTAAGGTTCGATTAAGTAACGCTTCACTCCAAGGAAAACCAATACGACGCATCACTTTGTATTCAAGTTTATTCGATATAAAATCGTTCACATATTGGGGCTGGTGCACTTGTTTTATTAATTCAATATCGATTTTATCTGGAGAGTGAAAGTCGGCAGGAGTGGTCAAATTGTGGTTGAGTAAATATTGCTGTAGTAGCTGGTATTTAGATGTCGGGAATCGATGCGTAGCAGGTAACGCCAGCTGAGAGTAGCTGGCGTGATATACAAGAGGAATATTCAATTAATAGTTATAAGCAAAATTAAAGCGTACTAAATACGATTAGTATTAAAGTTGCTGAATTGCCCAGCTCATAAATTCCTTTCTTGTTTCTTCATCTGCTTGTAACCACCAATATTGAAGCATTTGCTCTGGGTGAGTTGCAGATTGATCGCCTGCTGGTTCGCCTGTAGTTGCTGGCGCTGCTGCTTTTGATGACACTGGCGCTGTTGCTGCTACTGTGGCACTCGTTGCTACTGCTGCAACAGGTATGGTTTTTGCGTTACTGTCAGTTGCAGAAGCAGCTAGTGTATCAATATCTTCACCTTTATTACCGCCAAATAAATTACTGATAAAGCTACTCTCTTTGTAGTCCGTTTGGGTGACTTTATAGTTGACCGAACCATTATCTTTACGAGAGATAACCACTTGCGGGTCCTTTGCAAACGATTTAGGTTTTTTGACAAACTCACCATCAATGGGTTTAAGTTGGTATTCGTGATCGCCATCTACGGTGATATCAATAATAAACGGTGAAGACTTAATGAAGCTCTGACTGTCACTGAAATCATCATCCACCATGTCGTGATACCGAATTGCAATTTTGTGGTTACCATTTTCAAGTGCTAAATTGGTTTTATGAGTAAACATGTTGGTATCTATTTCTTTACCGTCAAGCGCTAGGTATTCAAAAGACATAGGAATGGTCAGATTAGCAGCTATAGCCGATGTTGAAGTGACGAAAGCTAATAACGCAGCACTTAGCGGAAGAGTAAATTTCATTGTTGCTCCTTAACGATTGTTATTTCGATATGGCCGTTCAAACATTTGAATGCGCTCTTCAATATAGCTAATTGCTTGACGACATTTCCCTAATCTTCGATGTAGAGAAAGAATTTCATTTTGTATCGTGATTTTGTCAGTACTGTGACAGTTTGCAAGCTTAGTTTCCATTTCGGCAATTTTTTGTTCAAAAGTTGTAGCCCAATTCAAATGTTTATTTAATTCCTGATAAATTTGATGGCTATTCTTCATTACATTGCTAGCTATCCAAGCAAAACCACTGTCTGAATGCTGTTGTTGCTGCTTTTTAGCGTATCTAGCGCGACTATTAGCACGCTTTTGTTCAGCTGTATTCACATTTAAGTTGGTGGTCACTAGTGCACGTCTTAATGCGGTAAACCTGTCTTGAATACGCTGACAGCTCAATTCGATAATTTTGACATCAAGTTTGAGCGAAAGTTGCTTTTCTAATTGCTGGATATCTTTTTTTAGTTGCTGAATGCATGGGCTTAACTGAGCGCCTTGCTGAATAAATAGTTGCGAGTTAAACCGTTCGATGTCCTGCAACATTTTCTTTTGTTGTGCGGGCAAGTGTTGATCATGATGCAGAGCGTCTTGTTCAAGTGCACTAAGTTGCTGCTTTAACTGGTAGATAAGCTGATTGGTATTTCTCATAGCCATGCCGTCCAAGCTAGGTGTGCAGCAATAGATAATACAGTAATAATAAACAGTGGCTTAACAAACGGGATCCCAAATCTAATTGCTGATTTAGCGCCGATATATGAACCTGCCATCATGCAAACGCCAATCCATAGCCCTAATATCCAGTCAACTTCACCCAATAATGCAAAAATGACCAGCGCAGTGACGTTACTCACCGATGTCATGACTCGCGCTAAAGCACAGCTGTTAAGCAAAGGGAGTTTGTGTAGTCTAATACTTGATACAGTCCAAAAAGCCCCAATTCCCGGGCCTGCAAATCCATCATAACCACCCAGTAACACTCCTTGCGCTGCTTGTTTTTGCTTACAAGGGGATGTCATGGGGGGCTCTTTTAAGTTCTCGCCCATGGCTTTTGGACTGAATAAGGTATAAATCGCAATGCTGATGATGACTAGGGGGAGTATCTTTTCGAGCCAAGCGGCATCGATTAAGTAAACAAAGATACTACCTAATATCGCGCCAATGAATGTGGCTATAAAAGCTGTACGCCAAAACTTTAATCTGATGAGTTGTTGCTTATAGTAAGTGTAACCTGCAGTGATAGAACCAAAACAAGCTGCCAGCTTATTAGTGCCTAGTGCTAAATGAGGTGGGATCCCCATGGTTAATAGGGCTGGAATAGACAATAATCCACCACCACCGACAACGGCATCAATAAAGCCTGCAACAAGACCTATGACGGCTAATATGATCCAATGGCTTGGATCTAACAAAAATTCCAAATAAATACCTATTCAATAACTTTACGAAATGGCGGTAGGGCATCGAGTAGTGATTTGCCATAACGCTTAGTAATAAGACGTCGGTCTAAAATGGTTACCCGACCATAGTCATCTTCTTTACGGAGTAATCTACCACAACTCTGGATTAATTTGCGTGAAGCATCAGGAATAGTTAGCTGTAAAAATGGATTACCACCTTTACTCTTGATGTATTCTGCATGGGCTTGTTCAACAGGCGAGGTTGGCACTGCAAAAGGGAGTTTCGTGACAATCAAATTAGTTAAATAATCACCTGGTAAATCTAAACCTTCAGAAAAACTACCAGTACCAAAAATAATACTGGCTTTCCCTTCATCACAACGTTTTTTGTGCTGCTGTAATATTTGTTGCCTTGGCATAGTGCCTTGAACAAAAAGTTGGTCTTTTGGAATTTTGCTGATGACTTGATCGGTCACTTTTTCCATTTGCCAGTATGAGGCAAACAAAACCAAAGTCGCCATTTCATCTTCTACTAGCGCGATGATTTGTTCTGCTAGCTCATCAGTAAAGGCATCTTCAGTTGGCTCGTTATTCATTTGAGGAATAAATAAGGTGGCATTATTTTCATAATCAAATGGTGACAACAATGCTAAGAAACGACTTCCGTCATTGAGTGATAAGCCGACTTGATGAGCAAAATGGTTAAAATTATTTAAGGCTCTAAGTGTGGCGCTGCATAACACGACGCCAGCTGCTTTTTGCCATAACATATGCTCAAGCATAAACCCGACTTCAATAGGCGATGCGCAAAACAAGTAATCTTGCTGTTTACCTGTAATAAGCTCAGCCCACCTCGCCATAGGTGCGCCTTTTTTAGAGTCTTCTTTTGCAAGCATCTTCCACAGTTTGCTTAAATTCTCGAGTCTTTGCAGGATAAACCCAGCCTCAGACAGGGTGGCTTCAGCCTGATGCTTAGGCAACTCACCATCTTTAATGGCTTCACTGAGCACGGATTGAATTTTGTTAAACTGTTTAACCGCTAAATTTGAAGTGGTGGCTAAATTTTCTGCCATAATTAAGAGCGATTCAGGTAACTTACCATTTTCGAAACGTAATCTCGTTTCTGGGTTGGCAAATAGTTTTGGCTGAGTATCGCAAAAATGCGCCACTTGATTTAGTTGCGTAACTAAGTCGCCAATATGGTCCAACATGGCTTGGACTGGCGCAATAATATGGGTAGTTTTAAGTTGGTTTTGTAGTTTTGAACAGGTTTTAGAGGCTTTTTCTAACCAATCACTTGCGCCGCGAAGCGTCGCTTGTGCGCTAGAGAAATCTCTGGCTACTGTCGGTAGGTGATGGGCTTCATCAATGACATAAAACATGTCTTCTGGCTCAGGTAAAATGACACCGCCACCGAGCTCTAAATCTGCAAATAATAAACTATGGTTAACGATTAATACGTCCCAAGTTTCGACATCTTCACGTGCTTTATGAAATGGGCAATTGTGGTGGCTCGACATTTGGCGGTGACAACTGTGTTTATCGCAGCAGATTTGTTGCCATAAAAAGTCGGGTAATGGCTGTTTCAACGTATCAATCTCGCCGTTCCATTTACCTTCTTGAAAGTCTTGATGTAGGGCTTTTAATAAATCAATTTGGCTCTGATCTGGTTTAGTTTGCCACATGGCCATTTGCGAAGTGTCTTCCGGACCAATCATGGCTGCAAGTTTTGCTAGGCAAACATATCTTTGTCTGCCTTTAACTAGCCCAAATTTAAAGTCGACACCTGATTGTTGCAAAAAGAAGGGGAGATCTTTGTGAAGTAACTGCTCTTGAAGTGCCACTGTTGCCGTTGCAATACAGACCTTTTTTTTGCTAGCAAGAGCCAGAGGAATTGTGCCTAGAATATAAGATAAAGATTTACCAATGCCGGTTCCAGCTTCGCATACCATGATACGACGCTGCTTATCGTAATCACCTGCTAACGTTTTAGATATTTCTGCCACCATATAGTTTTGTTCTCTGCGAGAACGAAAATTTGGCATCGCAGTCGCAATATCTTTATAGATAGTGCGGATCTGAGTTTTAATATGATCCGTTAACATGTATGACCCATTAGCAATCTTTACTTACTAATTCTTTATTTGCTGGTATATGCTGTACATAATAACAGTGATTTTGATTGTTCGGAATAAATAATCGAATGTTAAAACAACTCTTGTCATTTAAAGGCGATGAATAAAGGTGATGAATTTGCTACTTAAGAAAGTGTTTAAAAAATCACATCTAGCCTGTTTACCAGTAATGGCCGCTTCAAACTCTTATCGGGAGTCTCTTTATGGGTTGTGTGATTAATGACTTCAAAATCTTTACAGGACACGGTTTTGCAATCGGATAATAACTTTTTATCAATTAAAGGAAGAGTACTAACGCGCCATGCAAGGTACCTAAACGGTAAGTTGCTAGTGCAATATTTTTTGAAAACAGAATCTGGACCTTGTTTAGTTGAAATTGAGCAAGCTGAAGTCATATGTTTTTGTAAACAACAAGATACTGCACTTATATTAAGCCACTTTAATTCTGGCATTCGTATCGAACCCATTAAGCTCAAGAATTTTAATCACCAACAAGTGTCATGCATATACCTTAAGTCAACAACGCTGCAAAAACAGTTATTAAGAATTGCCAATGATGCGGGAATTGAGATTTATGAAGCAGATATAAGAGTAGAACAGCGTTATTTAATAGAACGCTTTATTGCATTAGATGCTGAATTTATTGTAAATGGTGCATTACCTAGAGATATAAATAAACTGCAGAATGAGTATCAACAAGCTTCTTCACTGAACGTAGCTAAAGCTCTTCCTAAATATTCTGCAATAAAAGCACGTAAAGCTGATGTTGAGGTTGCGCTGTCAATGATCTCATTGGATTTTGAATGTAGCCCTACAGGAGAGCTGTATTCTGTCGGCTTATATGGTGCTGAGTCAGCACTGGATGATACGAGTGTGTTATATCAAAAGGTGATAATGGTTGGTCAGCCTCAACTTGATGACCCTGTAAACCAAGAAGGTAAAGCTGAAGGTGCAAGTAAATATATTCAATGGGTAGAAAACGAAATTGAATTAATTCATGAACTGATAGCTTGGTTCAATGATTATGATCCGGATGTCATCATAGGTTGGGCAGTTGTCACTTTCGATTTGGCGTTATTATATCGACGTTGTCAGTTGCATAAAATTGCTTTACTTATTGGCCGTGCAGGAACTGAACTATCATGGAAAGTTGAAGATAAATTTAGGCCCGAAACATTATCACTTCCCGGTCGGGTCGTTCTTGATGGCATTGATTGGATTAAAGCGGCTTTTTATCAATTTGAACGTTACTCCCTCGAACACGTATCTCAACATTTATTGAATGAAGGTAAAGCGATAGATCATGTTGAAAATCGAGGCCAAGAGATTTGTCATCTATTTGCCCACAATAAACCAGCATTAGCAATATATAATCTGACAGACTGCAGGCTTGTTTGGGATATTTTCAAGAAAACCCAACTTCTTTCTTTCGCATTAGAAAGAGCAACGTTAACCGGATTAGAGTTCGGTCGCGTCGGGGCATCTGTTGCAGCATTCAATAATTTATATCTCCCCCATTTACATCGAAGTGGTTATGTAGCACCTGCAAGGGCAGCAAGCAACGGATTAGAGTCACCCGGTGGATATGTGATGGACTCAATTCCAGGTTTTTATAAAGATGTACTGGTACTTGATTTTAAGAGCTTGTACCCATCAATCATTCGAACGTTTTTAATTGACCCTAAAGGTCTTGTTGAAGCAAAGCTACAAGCTGAAGATACAACAGTGCCAGGCTTTTTAGAGGCAAGATTTAGCCGTGTTAATCCGATATTACCTAGCTTGATTGCCAAATTAGCAGAGCAAAGAGAGCTCGCTAAATTGCATCAAGATAAACCGCTTTCTCAAGCTATCAAAATAATAATGAATTCTTTATATGGTGTATTAGGTTCAAAAGGGTGCGTATTTCATGACGCCAAGCTCGCAAGTTCTATTACGATGCGTGGTCACCAAATAATGAAACAAACTAAAACTTGGATAGAAGAAGCAGGCTATAAAGTTATTTATGGTGATACCGATTCAACCTTTGTATGGCTAGGCGAAAATCACCAAATTGAAGATATCAATAGCCTAGGAAGTGAACTGGCTACTTTAGTCACCAAGAAATGGCGACAGACTTGTATTGAACAATATCAAATTGACAGCTTTTTAGAATTAGAGTTTGAAAGCCATTTCAATCAATTTGTCATGCCAACGCTAAGGGGTTCTGATGCCGGTAGTAAAAAACGCTATGTTGGTGCTTCTAAAGATAGCGAAGGGCAGCTTGAGCTGACGTTTAAAGGAATGGAGCAAGTGAGAAGTGATTGGAGCCCTGTAGCTAGAAGGGTTCAATACCATTTGTATTTCTTATTGTTTACTCAGGGTGATGTGAAGGCATATATACAGCAAGAATTAGAAAAGCTTGAAAATGGCGACTTAGATGATGAGTTAGTATTTCGAAAGCGCTTAAAAAGGCATGTTGAAGAATATATGGCTAAATCTTCTCCACATGTTAAAGCCGCTATCAGATTAGTTCAAATAACTGGTGACACTAAAGCCGGCAAACGGGGAAAAATGATTGAATATAGAATGACGCTAAATGGTGCCCAGCCAATTGAAGCTTTAAATGAATCTATAGATTATCAATATTATGTAGAAAAGCAGATTAAACCCATTGCAGAACCCGTATTAGCTCTGTTAGGTGAGGGGTTTGACAGCCTCAACAGTAACCAGATGATGTTAATTTAGTGTTGCTTGATATTGCATTTGTGGTCATTCGTTACTATTTTTGTATGGTTTAGTAGTTGATTGTACTGTTTGATGTGTTCTTTTAGTTTATTACAGTGAGAAAAGCATGCATTTCTTTGTTTCGACATATTTCCGCGTGCTAGCCTTTAATCAAAGGATAATACAAACAAAATGGACTGTTATCAGAAATATGATGAAAATAAAATGGGAAGGTTTAGCTCGATGAAAAAAACTTTAATTGCTTCAGCACTTACAACCGTAATGTTCGTACCAGCAGCTTCGGCTATTGAGATTTACAAAGATGATAAGAACTCAGTAGAGATTGGTGGTTTTGTTGATGCTCGTGTTTATCATGGTCAGGATACGACAGAAGTTGTAAATGGTGCTTCACGTATTAACTTTGGCTTTGATCGTCAAATGGGTGATGGCTGGAATGCATTTGCTAAATTAGAGTGGGGCGTAAACCCATTTGGTAACAGTAAAATCCAATATAACAATGACCAATTATCTTACGATAATGACGAATTTTTAGCTAACCGCCTTGGTTATGTTGGTGTTAACCACGACACATACGGTACGCTAACTGTTGGTAAGCAATGGGGCGCTTGGTACGACGTGGTTTACAACACAAACTACGGTTTTGTATGGGATGGTGATGCCTCTGGTACATATACGTTTAATAAAGGCGACGGTTCAGTAAACGGTACTGGTCGTGGTGACAAAACAATTCAATACCGTAATGCTTTCGGTGACTTCAGTTTCGCAGTTCAAGCGCAATTAAAACAAGATGAATTTGAAGTATTTGATGATGGTTCAGTTGGTAACGAGCCTTCTCTTCCTATGATTAATGCACAAGAATCAATTGCAACTATTGAATACAATAACACCTATGGTTTAGCATTAACTTACCAAGCTACGGATAAGTTTGTTGTAACAGCCGGTTTTAACACAGGTGAATTCAGCGGTGAAACTGTTGATAATGAAAAAATCGAAGAAACTGATTTAATCTATGGTATTGGTCTTACTTATGGTGCAGGTTGGGATGCTGAAGGTTTATACGTAGCAGCCAACTACAGCAAACAAGAATTTCACGATACAGATAACATAGGTCGTTTATTGTCTGATGCTTATGGTGTTGAAACATTATTATCTTACCGTTTCAACAACAACATTCGTGCATTCGCTTCTTATAATATCATTGATGGTGGAGATGCTTATCAAGCAGACTACAACGGTGATACATTTAAACGTCAGTTCACAGCAGTAGGTGTTCATTACATTTGGGATGCCAATACTGTTATTTACATTGAAGGTCGTATCGACAGCAGTGATTTCAGTGGTAGCGAAGAAGCTGCAATGAAGTTATCTGATGATGACGGAATTGGTTTTGGTATTCGTTACACTCTTTAGTATTGAGCTTCACACTAAAGAAAAAACACCCTTTTAAGGGTGTTTTTTTTTTGCCTGAAGAAAAGCTAACCACTTACGTTTGTTAATGGGATGTGTATTGCACCTTTGGTCGTCTACATTTATTAGTTTAAAAAAGCACCACTTGAAAACAAAGTGTTAAATCTAAGCGTGTGTTGCGGTACATGATTAAATCGTTAAAAAACAGTGACTTGGTTTGAGCTGGCAGATGATTAGTCTGTTTGTGTTCAGATATGTGAACAGATCCACTACGAAAAAGGTACTTTCTCTCGTTATGTTAATGAAACATATGTTGAATAAATGTTTTATTTGTGATTTTATTGCTCTTGAAATGTAGTAGCGGTGTAATTCGCTCACATTCACCAATTTGATTTAATCAAATTGAAAATAAGAAAGATATAAGTCCAGGGAGATTGACAATGCATAAGAATTTATTAGCTAAATCAGTGCGTCTAGCAATGATTAGCGGTGCAGCTGCGGCAGCACTTAGTACACCGATAGCTTTCGCTGCTGAAGATGATGGCGCTTCAGTTGAACGTATATCTGTAACAGGTTCACGTATCAAGCGTACTGATTTAGAGACTTCTAGCCCAGTAACTGTTATGGATGCAACTGAAATCAAAGCATCAGGTTATGACCGTATAGAAGACGTCTTAAATCAGTTACCACAAGTTGAAGCTGCTGAAACAGCATTTTTGGCTAACGGAGCGACAGGCACAGCAACAGTAGATTTACGTGGCCTTGGCTCAAACAGAACTCTTGTTTTGATCAATGGTCGTCGTATGCAAGCTGGTAGTATTACTTCGCAAGTTGCTGATATTAACCAAATACCTGCATCTTTAATTAAGCGAGTTGAAGTTCTAACTGGTGGCGCTGGAGCTGTTTATGGTGCAGATGCCGTTGCTGGTGTTGTTAACTTTGTCATGAATGATGACTTTGAAGGCTTTGCTATTAATGCTGGAGCTTCAGGCTATCAGCACGATAATAACAATAAGTATATTCAAGGTTTAATGGATGATAAAAATTTCGATTATGAAACTGGAAATACGGGTGTAGACGGAAAAACTTACACTATTGATGTTACTTTGGGTAGTGATTTCGATGATGGAAAAGGGCACGCTGTAGCTTACGCTGTTTGGCGCCGCAATGATGAGTTGTTGCAAGGTTCTCGCGATTATGCATCTTGTGCTTTAAATGGTGCAGGCGATACTTGTGGTGGCTCTGCTACTACGCCTAACCCTCACTTTGACATGTTCCCTGTTGTAAATGGTGAAGTTGATTATACTCAGGAATATTGGGGCTATTTAAACCCTAATGGTGAAGGTTTCATGGAAGATGACGGCTACCGTTATAACTATGCTCCTGTAAATCACTTTATGCGCCCGAATGAACGTTTTACAACTGGTGCATTTATTAATTATGAGATTAACGAACATTTCCGTCCTTACATGGAATTGTCATTTATGCATAACAGAACAGCAGGTCAAATTGCTGAATCTGGTACTTTCTTTAACCAAGAAATTTTATTCGATTACGATAACCCACTTTTAAGTGAACTACAAAAAGAACAGTTACAAGACTATTTTGGGCAAACTCCTGATGATCAATTCGTAGCATATATTGGGAAGCGTAATGTTGAAGGTGGTGCTCGTTCTAATAACCTAGAGCATTCTTCTTACCGTATTTTAACTGGTATGGAAGGTGAGTTAAATGACTCGTGGGCTTATGATGTAAGCTTCGCTTATTCTGCTACCTCATCTAGCTCAGTTTACCAAAATGACTTGCTAGCTCCTAAAATACCTTCACGAGTAGGTGCTGTAGATACTGAGTGTAATGAAGAGGACGGTTGCCTGTATTATAACGTTTTCACTCTGGATGGTGTTACTGCAGAACAAGCTGCTCAACTTGCAGGCGTTGGTACACAAACTGGTTTAGTTACTCAGATGATTTATAACGGTTATGTTACTGGTGAATTTGACTTAGCTTTACCTACAGCATCATCAAATATTGGAGCTGTGTTTGGTTTAGAACGCCGTGAACAATCTTACGAACGAATTTCTGATACTGTTTATGAAGAAGGTCAATTACTTGGTCAAGGTGGCCCTAATCCAAGTTTATACGGTGAGATTACTGTTAATGAAGCTTTTGCTGAAATCGCAATACCAGTATTCGATGAATGGAATGTTAACTTAGCTGCTCGAGCTTCAGATTATTCGACTTCTGGAACCGATTACACTTACTCGTTAGGTACTGATTACACTTTGGTAGAAGCATATAAATTCCGTTTTAGCTATGCCAAAGCAATGCGCGCACCTAACATCGGCGAACTATTTGACTCTCAAAATATTGGCTTATGGAGTGGTGATGACCCTTGTGCAGGCACTGTAGCGGAAATTACAGCAGCTGGGTTTACACAAGAAATGTGTGCCAATACTGGTGTTACCGCTGCTCAATTCGGCAATATCACCAAATCTCCAGCTGGACAGTATAACCAGTTTTCAGGCGGTAATCCTGAATTAAAGCCTGAAGAAGCTGATACATTTACTTTAGGTTTAGTTGCTAATCCGTTAGAAAATTTCAATTTTTCTGTGGATTACTTCAATATTGAAATGGAAGAAGTGATCGGAACTATTGGTGCAGAGCGTATCCTTACAAACTGTGCTACAACAGGGGATTCATTATTTTGTGATAGCATTGAACGAAGTTCTTCTGGAAGCCTATGGCTAGGTCAGGAGGGTTATGTATCAAACCTCGGTTCTAACATCGGTGGCCGTAAATGGGAAGGGGTAGATGCAACAGCTAGTTATAGTCTCGACTTAGGAAATGGAACACTAGATTTCAACCTTAATGGATATTACAGCATTAAGAAAGAAGTTGAGCCAATTTTAGGAGATGACTCGCTTTCATATGATTGTTCTGGAGTTGTAAGTACGTCATGTTTTGCTTCGCCTAAATGGCGTCATAATTTAACAACTACTTACGGTGCTGATGATTATAGTGTTTCGCTGAAGTGGCGTTATTTTGATAGTGTAGACTATGAAGGCACAGCTGATACATCACTGATTGATAATGGTGGTATTGATGCTGTTAGCTATTTTGACTTGTCAGGCCTTTATGCAGTAACTGATTATTTAACGCTCTCAGCTGGTGTTAATAATATTTTTGATGAAGAGCCTCCAATGGTAGGTAACACTATATCAAGCAATGCAAACACAGTTTCTGGTTTCTATGACACATTAGGGCGTTTCGTATTCCTTAATGCGGGCTTGAAGTTTTAATCTCTTAAATTGAAGAGTATTTACAAACTATTAAGTTATTTATTTTGAATAGTTACAACATTATTTTATATATCTAACGTTTATAAAGCACTGAACATTAAAATGTTCGGTGCTTTTTTATATTTAAGTTACTATTAAAATAAGTTGAACAATAAACGATCAGTAGACTTTGAAAATATAATTGTTTTTTACTTGACAGCTTTAATACCACTTATGATTAAAGTCTTTCCTGATTCTTCGGGAAATCTCATTGGCACGGTGATTTGGCTCTAGCTTTACACTCTATGAACGTATTCCATCCGCGGCAGCATCTATCAATAATATCTTTATAATCTTTAAAGCAGTGATTGATCAAACCAAGTAATGCCGACGTAACAATTTCCACACTTGCTTTATAGGGTTTAATTCAGGCGAATAAGGTGGGAATTTCAATATCCAAAGACTTTCTAAAGCCGCGGTTGTAACTTCTGTATGCCAACCTGCACCGTTAACAAGTGAGTAGCGAGCTTTTACCGTTACTGCAGATATTTGTTTTAAATGTTGTTTCATCGCATCTTGATTAACAAAAGGTGTGACCAAAGCTTCTGTCGCACTGGTTGCAAGATAAACCAAATAGGGAAGCATATTCAGATTTTGGTTTCCTTACTGCTCTTGCTCTTCAGCCTTTCGGTGCCCATAATTACGTGGTCGTATTCTGTTGTCTAACACTCTCCTCGTTTTGGAACCAAATAACAACCTGATCAAATGGAACATAAACCGGAAGCACTGCGATTACTTTATTTTGTAGTAAAGGTTTCTTGTGCTTCTTTAGATTGTTTACGGGGTTGAAAAGGCTAGTTATCTAGCTAAATCCGAGTTTATGTAATAACCAATATATAGGTGAGTGACAATAGGATACACCGAATTCATTAAGTATAAATTTTTGAACATCCTCTGCAGTTAAACCACCACCTCTTTTAGGAGTCGCAGCACAATCTATAAATTAACACAGCTCTTTTCTGCTTTAGTGTTATTCAACTCAACTAACCTAACTGAGGCGTGGAGTCCAGACCGGTCATACAGTAGTTCATGTAGTTCGATACTGCGGCGAATGGTATTTAAGTGGCTAGCAACCTATGAGTGATTATTTGCAGAAAAGTCGCAATAGTAAGTAGCTGAAATTTCTTATTAGCATTTTCTTTTGCTTGTATAAATGAAGAACGTCTTTGTAGGTAATGGATGTCATAAAAATTAAGTAATAAAAAACCACCCCATAATTAGGTCATACTTTAATCACAATAGGTATAACAGATAAATTGGATATTTTAGTAAGAATGTTTACTATTTGAACTTTTGAAACATATCTAATGCCCAACACTTCATTTTCCCTAGTTTTGATGTCCTCAATTGTTGACACAGGTCAACAATTTGTGAAATGATGCGAGCGGGTCTATGCCTTAGCAGGTATAGAATAGGGAAGAAAAAACTAACAATCACAAGAGAAAGATAGACTTAGTTGCAGCAACAAAGATTAACAAATTAATCTTGGTTGTTACATACTGGTTAAGCTTTCTAATTCACTATAAATTGGTTGGGAACTATGTCCAAGGTAAGCAATAGAACTAAAATCGCTACTGCACTGGTTGGCGCGCTTGCATTAGCTAGCAGCAACTTCGTGATTGCAGATCCTCTAAGCGATGTACAAAAAGCAGATACTAAGATCCATACAGATGCCGCTGCGTCGCAAAATAAAGTTGATAAATATTTCGATCAAGCACAAGACATGCTTTTTGAGTATGGTTCAGTTGCTGACGAGCGTGAATCTTTAAAATCATACAATGATTATGTTGCAGGCCTAGTTGCTGACCAACAAGCAACGATGAAGCTGATTCAAGATGATATCGATGGTGTTGATGCTCTTAGACAAGGTGTTGTTCCTTTAATGTTTAAAATGGTTGATGCATTAGAGCAATTTATTGCTTTAGATCTACCGTTTAATCTAGAAGCTCGTGAAACTCGTGTTCAACGCTTAAAAGATACATTAAACAGTGCTGAAGTTACTTTAGCTGAAAAATACCGTCTAATCCTTGATGCTTATAACATCGAGCGTGAGTACGGTTCAAAGCTAATTGCTGAAACAGGCCAATTAGAGCTTGACGGTAAAGAAATCTTAGTTGACTTCTTAAACTTTGGCCGTGTGAGTTTATATGCTCAAAGCCAAGACCAAAAGTCAGCTTGGATGTATAACGAAAGCACAAAAAGCTGGGATAAGTTAGAAGCTGGTTATCTTCGTAACTTAAGTAAAGCTATCAAACAGGCTCGTGGTCAAGGTGCTCCTGATCTATTCGCCTTACCAATCCCTGCTGCGGAGGCTGCGCAATAATGAAAAAGTTTATTACTACAGCAATCGTTGCTGCTAGCTTGTCTCTAACTTCTGGAATGGTTAGTGCTGCTGATGCACCAAAAACGATTGAACAATTATTACAACAAGTACAAACAGATCGTGCTAACGCAAATAAAACAAATAAACAGCGTGAAGCAGAATTCTTAAATGAGCGTGGCGATAAAGCTGCACTTTTGAAGCGTGAGAAAGCGGCATTAGCTGCAGAAGTACAACGTGGTAAAGACTTAGCTCAAGCATTTACTGACAACGAACGTAAAATCGCTCAGTTAGAAGAAGATCGTAAGATTGCTTCTGGTGACTTAGGCGAAATGTTTGGTGTTGTTAAAGGTGAAGCAGGTGATTTTGCTGGTAAGTTAGTTAGTTCTAACATTACTGCTCAATTTCCAGGCCGTGATGCATTTATTGCTGAACTTGGTGCTCGTAAAGAATTACCAAAAATTAATGAGTTAGAACAATTCTGGGAAGCACAGCTTTTCGAAATGGTTGAATCAGGTAAAGTTGTTAAGTTTGACGCTGAAGTAACTGGCTTAGACGGTAACGTTGAAGCGACTACTGTAACGCGTGTTGGTGCTTATAACTTACTAGCTGATGGTGAATATGTTGTTTATAACGCTGACTTAGGTTTGATTCAAAAGCTTTCTCAGCAACCTGGAAGCGCACAAGTATCAAGTGTTAAATCGTTTACTAGTGCAACATCAGGTTACGAGAAGTTATTCGTGGATCCAGCTCGTGGTGTTCTATTAAGCGTATTTACTCAGAAAGCAACGATTGAAGAGCGTATCGAAGCTGGTGGCCCAATTGGTTACATCATTATCGGTATTCTTGTTCTTGGTGCGTTGATTTCGATTGAGCGTCTAGTCACTCTTTACATTGTTGGCTCTAAAGTTAAAGCTCAACGTAAGAATATTGATAACCCAGGTAACAACGCATTAGGTCGTGTACTTAAGGTTTATCATGAGAACAAAGATGTTGATGTTGAAACTCTAGAGTTAAAACTTGACGAAGCTATCCTTAAAGAAACCCCTGCTTTAGAAGCACGTATTTCAATCATTAAGGTTCTAGCTGCTATTGCTCCTATGATGGGTCTGTTAGGTACTGTTACAGGTATGATTGCAACCTTCCAAACAATTCAATTGTTCGGTACAGGTGACCCTAGACTAATGGCTGGCGGTATTTCAATGGCATTGATGACGACTGTACAAGGTCTAGTTGCTGCTCTACCGTTAATGTTAATGCACGCAATCGTAATCGCGCGTAGTAAAACAGTTGTTCAAGTTCTTGAAGAGCAAAGTGCTGGTATTATTGCAGACCATGCTGAGAAGAGGGCTGACTAATGATGCTAATCCTGATGGACGTTTGGGACTCTGTCAGGGGCTTCATGGCCACCGGAGGAGATATCCTCTGGCTGGTAGCGGCTGTACTATTCCTAATGTGGGTTTTGATGCTAGAGCGCTTTTGGTATGTCAGTTGGGTAGCACCAAAAGAGCATAAAGGTATTATAGACCTATGGAATAATCGAGAGGATTCAACCTCTTGGTATGCGCACCGTATCCGTGAAGCTTGGATGTCCCAAGCAAAACAAGATATGAATGCTCGTATGCTGATGATCAAAACCTTAGTGGCAATCTGTCCTATGATTGGTCTACTAGGTACCGTAACCGGAATGATCGCAGTGTTCGATGTGATGGCAGTTCATGGTACGAGTAATGCTCGTATGATGGCGGCTGGTATTTCAATGGCAACCATGCCAACAATGGCAGGAATGGTTGCTGCACTATCGGGTGTATTTTTTAGTACACGATTAGATGCAAAAATGAAAATCAGTCTTGAAAAGCTTAAAGATAGCTTGCCGCACCACTAGAGAGAGTATTTAAAATGGCACGTAAAAAGCATTTAAATGTAGAAGAAGAAGCACAAGTAGATATGACACCGATGCTAGATATCGTGTTTATCATGCTTATCTTCTTTATTGTGACGACTTCGTTCATTAAGCCTTCAGGCCTTGATTACAAGAAACCGGAAGCTTCTACTGCAACACAACAAAAATCTGCGAACATCTTTATTGGTGTGAGTAATACAGGCGTAATTAAGATGGAAAACCGTCAGGTTGACATCGAGCGTGTAACAGCAAACGTTGAACGTATGTTGGCTGAAGCACCAGAAGCGGCTGTATTGATTGAAGCAGATCAAGAAGCCGAACATGGCCTTGTTGTTAAAGTAATGGACAACGTTAAGAAAGCGGGTATCGATAAGATTTCGATTTCAGCGGGGAAAGACTAATATGCTGAGAGCAATAGTATCACTCATTTTAGGTGCTGCTGTTACTTTCGCCTTGTTTATCTTCATGGCCTTCTTGGTCGGTGGCGGCGCAAAGCGCGCCGACACCTCATCTGATTCTCCTATCATTGAGATCAGTATGGAGAAGCAGGATACGAAAGTTCAGGATAAGCCAAGGGTTAAACCGAAGCCGCCAGCACCACCTGAGCAACCACCAAAGCCGGAAACTACTCCGCCAGATACGTCGTCAGATATTGATACGAATATGGCATTTAACATGAGTGGTGTTGTGGCTGGCGGTGCTAGCACAGGCTTTAAGCTTGGTAACATGATGACGCGTGATGGTGATGCAACACCGATTGTACGTATTGATCCTCAATACCCAATTGCTGCAGCACGTGATGGTAAAGAAGGTTATGTACAACTTTCATTTACGATTAATGAATTAGGCGGAATCGAAGACGTTCAAGTTATCAAAGCAGAACCCAAACGTATCTTTAACCGCGAAGCTGTTCGTGCGTTAAAAAAATGGAAATACAAGCCTAAAATCATTGATGGCAAGGCGATGAAAGTTCCTGGTATGACTGTTCAGCTTGATTTCACACTGGATAAGGGGTAATTAATGCATAAGATAACTACTCTAGCTAGTGCGTTATTACTGACTTTTTCTTGTACTTCGCTACTTGCTGTTTCTACGGCTCAAGCTGCTGAAAAGTGTCCGATTGACGACCGTCAATCAAGAGCTGTTGGTGCAAGTGCTGGTAAGAAAGTTCAAAGAGCATTTGAAAGATACACAGAAGGTCAATTAGATGAAGCAATCGAAATTTTACTTGAAGTAAATACAAGTAATGACTTTGATAAAGCTTATATTGATCGAATGATTGGTTCATTTTACGCTGAGAAAGGTCAAATGAGCACTTCTGTTAAGTACTTAAAATCTGCTGTTGATGCCGACATTCTTGGTGGAACAGATCATGCTGCAACATTGCGTTTGTATGCTGACTTGTTACTACAAGAAAAGAAGTTCAAAGAAGCAATTCCTTACTACTACAAGTGGATGGACTTCACTTGTAAAGTTGACCCAGTTGTATACCGCCGTGTCGGTATTGCATACAGTGAACTTAAAGAGTGGGATAAAGTACTTGAAGTAGCCGATAAAGGTCTTTCTTTAGTAGAAAAGCCTGATAAAGGCTTATATCAAATGAAATTGACTGCATATTTCAATCAAAAGAAATATAAAGAAGCAGTAAAAGTACTAGAAATTATGGTGCCTTTATTCCAAGACGATAAACGTCTTTGGGTTCAGCTTGCTCAGTTTTATTTGATGACTGAAGATTATACTAAGTCTTTAGCTACATATGATCTTGCATATAAAAATGGTTTTCTAGAGTCTGATGGGAATATTACCCGTCTCGCTCAACTTATGTCGCAGAATGGTGCTCCTTACAATGCTGCTAAGTTATATGAAAAACATATGAAATCAGGGCTAATAAAAGAGAATGAAAAAACCATAAAAATTCTCGCTGGTTTCTACCATAATGCAAAGAACTTTAATGAAGCTGCTAAACTTTATGGTCAAGCTGCTGAGATGTCAGGTGATGCTGAGCTATACCTCAAACAAGGTAAAATTCTAGCAATTTCTGAGCAACCTAAGTCTGCAATTCCGGTGTTTGAAAAAGCATTATCTTTAGGTCTTGATGAACCAGGTGAAGCGGAACTTGAGCTAACACTTGCCCATTTAAGTTTGAAGCAATATAAATCTGCGTACAAACGCGCTAATCGAGCTGCTAAACACAGTAAGACCAAGCGTAGTGCGAACAGTTATATTTCTTACATCAAAGAAAAAGCACGTATCAACAATATTACTCTTTAGTATTGTTATTAAAAAAAGCCCCTTTAGGGGCTTTTTTTTTATCTCTAATTTGTTTAACTATTTTTTGATATGCTCAGTTACAATTTATTACTTTCTGATAGCATGAAAAGATAGTTAAATGACCAACAATAATTATAAATAAGACATTTGAATTTTCGAAATTACTTTTGTCGAACGTAGGGATATTATTATGCAAAAAACGCTAATCGCGATGACCGTTTCATCTCTCTTGCTGCTACAAGCATGCAGTGAACCTCAAACATCAGCTCCAGTTAGCCAACACGCTTCTTCTGACAAAATAGAACAAACAGAGCAAAAGACTGCGGCAGATATTTATAATGAAATGGCTGATAACTATTTCAAAGATGTACTGGCTTTGGAACCTATTTACGCAACGTATGTAGGTGTAAATGATTATAACGACCAATTTGGTGGTTCTTTAACTGAAGAGTATCTCAAACAGCGCCACGAACTTAATTCACGTTATTTAAAACAAGCTAAATCACTTGATGTTGAATCATTACCAGAAAATTTAAAGCTCAGTTTCGATATGTTTATTTATGATCGGCATATGGACTTAGTGGCTGAATCATATCCAGAACATTTTATTCCGATGAACCAGTTCTATAGTACTGTGATCAGTATGATCCAACTAGGTAGTGGTGAAAGCGCCCAACCTTTTAAAACCGTTGAAGATTATCAAAATTGGTTAGGTCGTTTGAAAGGGTTTATTCAGTGGACTGCTTTAGCGCAAGCTCGAATGGATGAAGGAATTCAAAGTAAAGTCGTTTTACCAAAGATATTGGTTGAAAGAATCATTCCGCAGCTAGATGCTCAACTTGTCACCTCTGCAAATGAAAGCTTATTTTACGCACCTATCAATTCATTCCCTGAGAACTTTAGTGCAGAAGAAAGAGCTGCATTAACAAGTGATTATACTGAGTTAATTAATGCTGATTTATTACCGGCACTGACTCAACTTAGAAACTACTTTAAGGAAACTTATTTACCATATGCTAGGGCATCTGATGGTTGGTGGGGGTTACCTAATGGCAAAGAATGGTATCAGTCTTTAGCAAATAGTCACACGACAACGACGATGCCAGTAGATGAAATTCATCAGATTGGTCTGTCAGAAGTTAAGCGTATTTTGACTGAAATGGATTCTGTGCGTGAACAAGTTAAATTTGAGGGTGATTTAACGGCATTTTTTGCTTCTTTAGGAAGCGAACCTCAATACTTCTTTACCGAAAGACAAGGCCTCATTGATGGTTATATGTCTTTAAAAGATGATATTAATAAAGAGCTGCCAAAGTACTTTAATATCATGCCTAAAGCAGACTATGTTGTTAAACCAGTTGAAAGCTTTAGAGAAAAGTCAGCAGCAGGGGCCTCTTATCAGTCTCCTGCCGTAGATGGTTCTCGTCCGGGCGTGTTTTACATCAATACTTTTAACCTTAAAGCCCAGCCGAAGTGGGGCATGACGACGCTATCTTTACATGAGGCTGCACCTGGTCATCACTTCCAGATTGCGATCAAGCAAGAGCTTACAGGTATTCCTGAATTTCAACGCTTTCAAGGCTATACAGCATTTGAAGAAGGTTGGGCGTTATATGCCGAGTATTTAGGCATTGAAATGGGGTTATTTAAAGACCCATATCAATATTTTGGTAAGTTATCTGATGAAATGCTTCGCGCTATGCGTTTAGTTGTAGATACTGGCCTGCATGCAAAAGGTTGGAGCCGCGAGCAAGCAATTCAATATATGAAAGATAACTCGCCGATGGCTGAATCTGACATTGTTGCTGAAGTCGAGCGTTACATGGCCATTCCTGGGCAGGCTTTATCGTATAAAATTGGCCAACTAACCATTTTAAAGCTAAGAGCTGATGCTGAAGCCAAACTTGGTGAAAAGTTCGACTTAAAAGCATTCCATGACCAAATCCTCACCACTGGTTCATTGCCTATGGCAGTTATGGAGAAAAAAATAGCGCGTTGGATTGAATCTGAATTGGCAAAGTAGTTAATAGCTGTTAGCTTACCTTTGTGAACCACATATAGGGAGCTTACGCTCCCTATAATTTTTGAAGCTTTTAAATCTACATAAGTAGGAGTACATCATGGTACAGGCAACTGCAAGACACCTTTTAGTTAGCTCAGAAGAGCAATGTGAGCAATTAAAGCAACAAATTGTTGCTGGTGCAGATTTCGCTGAAATCGCCAAAGCGAACTCATCTTGTCCTTCTGGTGCACAGGGTGGTGAACTTGGTTCTTTTGGTCCGGGTATGATGGTTCGTGAGTTTGACGAAGTCGTGTTTAGCGCGCCGTTAAATGAAGTGCAAGGTCCAGTTAAAACTCAATTTGGTTATCATCTTCTTGAGGTGACAAGCCGCGGTTAATTTATATTTAATCGTTGAAGGCAGCTTCGGCTGCCTTTTTTCGTTTTAGGGACATGGAAAAATAAAGTTGTCTGATTGACAAGGGATTCGTTAATGATTGAGTTATACACAGACAGGCTGACTATACGAAGTATGCAAGAATCAGATTGGCCTGACGTGCTTGCTTTAAATACCAATCAATCAGTATTAAAGCACATACGAAAAGTCACTTCCGTTGCTGATATTAAAGAGACATTTAGTCAAAGGCTCGCGCCTTGGGATTACGCATCGGGGAAATGGCTAACATTGGTTATTGAAACAGTGAATACGAATGAGTTTGTTGGCTTGACCGGGTTTTATTGTGAAAGTGAAGTGATGAACCGTGCTGAAGTCGGTTATCTTATAGCACCAAACCATCAAGGTTTAGGTTATGGAACCGAAAGCCTTAAGGCTGTAATTGATTGGGGAATTCATCAGTTTAATATACAAAAGTTTATTGGTTATTGCGCGGTTGAAAATCTTGGTTCAGCTAACGTTATGCTCAAATGTGGCTTTTTACAAGAGGGCTTGCTAAGAGATAACCATTGTATTGGCGACCATAAAATTGATGAATACATCTTTGGATTATTGCAATCAGATATCCGAACTCAATGATCAATACTCGAGCGCTTCTTTAGTAACCATTTAACAAATATAAAGTGTAAAATCACTACTTTCTTTCGGGCTTTTATCACATAATCATCAATACAATTGAAAACTATTCTCGTTTCCACTTGCAAAACATGATCTAGGTAAAGGTATTGCAAGAATGGCTAATATAAAATTACTCAATATTAAATATTTTGAACGCAAGGTGGGTATCCAATGAAGCTCAGTGAACTTAATCCCGGAGACACGGCGAAGATTGCTGAAATCGGTCAACTTTCTTTACCTCAAACAGTAAAGAGAAAGTTGCTATCTATGGGGATAACACCTCATACAGCGTTTAGAATGTTACGCCGTGCCCCAATGGGTTCTGGAGTAGAATTAGAATTACGTGGCAGTCGTTTGTGTATGCGTCGCGATTTAGCAGATATCATTGAGGTAGTAGTAACACATGACTAAAGAATTCCACTGCGTCACAGTTGGTAATCCAAACGCAGGCAAGTCTACATTATTCAATGCGCTTACAGGTTCAAACCAGCAAGTTGGTAACTGGTCTGGTGTTACTGTCGAGAAAAAAACGGGCTATTTCGCTTTAGATAATACCAATGTTCATTTAACTGACCTACCTGGCATCTACGATTTATTGCCTGCGGGAAACAGTTGTGACTGTTCTCTTGATGAGCAAATTGCACAGCAGTACCTTGCAGAGCAACGTGTTGACGGTATTATTAATTTAGTCGATGCGACTAATATAGAAAGACATCTTTATTTAACGGTACAACTTAGAGAGCTCGGCATACCTATGGTTGTCGTACTCAATAAAATAGATGCTGCGAAAAAGCTTGGTATCACAACTGATTTAGAATCGATGAGCAAAGAGCTTGGTTGCCCGGTTATTGCTGTTTGTTCTAGAGAAGAAGCTGATGTTAAACGAGTTCAAGATCAGGTCTTAAGATTATTAAATGGTGAAATCACAGAGTCACCATTAAAGCTTGATTACGATGAAAGCATCGAGTCAGGTGTAAAAAAACTGCAGCATCACTCAGAAGATCTAAGCCGAGGTCGTGCACTCGCCATGTTAGGTAATGGCAATGGCTGTGGTCAGTGCGATAGTACAAGCTTAAAAGATGTTGTAAATAACTGCACTCAAATTGCAGAACAGTCAGGAACAGATATCGAAGTATTAGTTGCTACTACTCGTTTCGATTTTGTTCAGAAAGTATTTGATAGTTCGGTTAATGTTGCTGGTCATGAAAGTGCTAGTGATAAATTAGATAAAGTATTGCTTCACCCTGTACTCGGTATACCTGTATTCCTATTTGTTATGTACTTGATGTTTATGTTCAGTATCAATGTCGGTAGTTCATTCATCGACTTCTTTGATATTGCAGCAGGTGCGGTATTTGTTGAACAATTCGGTGCATTACTTGAGTCAATTGGCTCACCTGTTTGGCTAGTAACCATTCTAGCTGGCGGTATTGGACAAGGTATTCAAACTGTTGCTACCTTCATTCCTGTTATTGCTGCGCTATTTTTGGCTCTGTCAGTACTTGAAGCATCTGGGTATATGTCTCGAGCGGCTTTCGTTGTCGATGGATTGATGCGCCGTATAGGTTTACCTGGCAAAGCATTTGTTCCTATGATTGTTGGTTTCGGTTGTTCTGTACCTGCGATTATGGCGACAAGAACGCTAGGCAGTGAACGAGAAAGAATCGTTACAGGTATGATGGCGCCATTCATGTCTTGTGGTGCGCGTTTACCTGTGTATGCATTATTTGCAGCCGCTTTCTTCCCTGAGTCTGGTCAGAACTTAGTATTCCTGCTTTATATTATCGGTATTTTAGCCGCTGTTGGTACTGGCCTATTGTTACGTAGCACAGTATTACCTGGCAGTAGCAGTGCGGTTGTCATGGAACTTCCAAGCTATGAAATGCCTAAGCTAAAAGCGGTATTCTCTCGTACAACTAAACGTACTAAGAGTTTTATTATGGGCGCAGGTAAAACCATTGTCATTGTGGTTACCTTACTTAACTTTGTTAATGCGATTGGTACTGATGGTAGCTTTGGTCATGAAGACAGTAAAGAATCTGTGTTGAGTGTACTGAGCCAAAAAATAACACCGCTATTTTCACCAATGGGTGTTGAGCAAGAAAACTGGCCTGCGACAGTGGGTATTATTACCGGTATTTTTGCTAAAGAAGCGGTTGTTGGTACTTTAAACAGCCTTTATTCTGACCCAAGTGATGGTGATGAAGAATTAGCGAGTTTATCTGAAAGTTTCTCTGAGGCTTTAAGCACTATACCTGAGAATTTATTTGGTATTGCGCCGGAAGATCCTTTATCACTCGATGTCGGTAATGTTGAAAGCATTGAAGAAGCAGCCGAAGAGCAGGGCGTAGATAGCTCTACCTTTAGTGCACTTCAAGCAGGCTTTACAACTAAGGTTGCTGCTTTCTCTTATTTACTGTTTATTTTGTTGTACACACCATGTGTTGCAGCGATGGGCGCATTAGTGAATGAGTTTGGTAATAAGTGGGCACGATTTGCCGCATTATGGACTTTTGCATTAGCTTACGGTAGCGCAACAGTAGTTTATCAAGGTGCAAATATTGCTAAGCATCCAGTGCAATCTATCAGTTGGATTTCGTTCTTTACCATTGCACTAATGGGCTATTACCTGTGGCTTAAGAAGCAAGGTAAAAAGAACCAGCAAATTATACCAGGTGTAAGAGTAATCACTGAATAAGCGATTTTAATGTTCAAAATAAAACCAGCATTTTAATAAATGCTGGTTTTTTGTTTTTAGGCTACTATTTTTATCAAACAGGCATTGTAACTCGTGTAAAACTGTAGGATCATCGAAGGTCTGACAATTTTACCATCGTGCACTAAGAGGAACTCCATGAGTCAAGTGGACAACGAAGTACGTCCAAGTAACTTCATACGTAATATCATTGATGAAGACTTAAAAAGTGGCAAGCACAACAGTGTGCAAACCCGTTTCCCGCCAGAGCCAAATGGTTTTTTACACATTGGTCATGCGAAGTCTATTTGTTTAAATTTTGGTATTGCGAAAGATTACCAAGGTCAATGTAACTTACGCTTTGATGATACGAACCCTGAAAAAGAAGACATAGATTATGTTCATTCTATACAGGATGATGTTCGTTGGTTAGGTTTCGAGTGGTCTGGTGAAATTCGTTATTCGTCTAATTATTTTGACCAGCTGCATCAATATGCTGTTGAGCTGATCACTAAAGGATTGGCTTACGTTTGTTTCTTAAATGCAGAAGAAACTCGTGAATACCGTGGCACCTTAAAAGAGCCAGGTAAAAATAGCCCATATCGTGACACTTCGGTTGAAGAGAACCTAGCGTTATTTGAAAAGATGCGTAAGGGTGAATTCAAAGAAGGTGAATGTGCACTTCGTGCCAAAATAGACATGGCTTCACCGTTTATGTGTATGCGCGATCCAGTTATTTATCGTATTCGTTTTGCTCACCATCATCAAACCGGTGACAAATGGTGCATTTACCCAATGTACGATTTCACACATTGTATTTCTGATGCGATTGAAAACATTACTCACTCTTTATGTACATTAGAGTTCCAAGACAATCGTCGTTTATACGATTGGGTGCTTGATCATTTAGATGATTTCAATTTACCAAATCGCACAAGACAATATGAGTTTTCAAGACTAAATCTTGAATACACGATGATGTCGAAGCGTAAGCTGAATGATCTTGTAACTCGTAACTTGGTTAATGGGTGGGATGATCCTCGTATGCCTACGATTGCTGGCTTACGTCGTCGAGGTTATACACCTGCATCGATCCGTGAGTTTTGTCAGCGTATTGGTGTGACTAAGCAAGAAAACTTAATCGAAGGTGGCGTACTTGATGCGTGTATTCGTGAAGAATTAAACGAATTTGCACCTCGTGCTATGGCCGTTTTGAAGCCGATTAAAGTCGTTATTGAAAACTATCCTTCAGATACGCCTGAAATAATTAATGCACCAATGCATCCGAATAAACCTGAAATGGGTACTCGTGAATTAGCATTTGGCAAAGAGTTATTTATTGATGCTGAAGATTTCCGCGAATCAGCTAATAAACACTTCAAACGTTTAGTATTAGGCAAAGAAGTTCGTTTACGTAATGCTTATGTCATTAAAGCTGAGCGCTTTGACCAAGACGACGAAGGTAACGTCACTACTGTTTATTGTACCTATGACAATGAAACTTTAGGTAAGAATCCAAGCGATGGTCGTAAAGTTAAAGGTGTGATTCATTGGGTTGAAGCTTCAACAGCAAAACCAGCTGAATTCCGTCTTTACAATCGTTTATTTACCGAAGCGACACCTGCATCATTTGAAACAGTAGATGAAGTGCTAAATGATGAATCATTAGTCGTTCTAAACGGTGTAGCTGAAGCTGGTTTAGTTAATGCTGAGGTTGAAAAAGCTTATCAGTTTGAACGTGAAGGTTACTTCTGTGCGGACAGCAAAGATTCTTCAAAAGAACATTTAGTGTTTAACTTAACTGTGCCATTACGCGACTCTTTTGCATAAGACCGTGTTATAGCTTTTGTTTAGATAAAGAAATGCCAGAGCGAAAGCTCTGGCATTTTTGTTTTTAGTGGTAATCCATCACCTGATTATGAATTTATTGATTAGCTGATATTAAATGAATTGGTGCGTCGTCACTTAAATAAGCCTCATCAACTTGATCTAATTTATTGAAGCGGATCATCCCTTGGATACCATCAATATAAGCTTGACCACGCTCAGAGTATTTATCTAAGGTGTTAGCTAACTCTAATCCTGTTATTGGCTGTTTATCAGCTCTTAAGTCTCTTCTTAGCTCGCGTAACTTTATATAGGAAGCGTTTGTATTAATATTTAACATATAGCCTTCAACAGATGCTTGAGGTGTGTCAAATCTCGCTAAACCATAATTACCTAATTCTTTGCGCTGCTGTTTAGGTACCATGCCATTTCCACTAAAATCCCACTGCCCAAAGAATGCGTTCCCTTCAAGGGTAAATCGTGATGTTGCCCAGCCACTTTCTTCAGCTGCTTGAGCGAGAACAAGTGAAGGAGGCATGATATCGACTCGTTTTAATAATTGCTGACGTTGTTCATCAGTGATAGCGTCTACTGATTCATTTATCACTCGGTATTTTTGTGCAATTGCTATCAGCTCTTTATCATTCAACTGAGCTTGTTTTACAACTTTTCTTTCGATAGTGATATTTTCATTACTGATTAAAATTAACGGTGCCATCAATCTAAAGAAAACCATTTTTTTAAGCTGTACTGGTATTTCATTTGATGTTTGCTGCCATTTTTCACTAACACTTTCAAAGGTGAGTCTAGGTACTTCTCGCACACCCGCTTGCCAACTTTCTGTGTTGTAGTTGAGGGAATTAAACAGCTGGACAAGCTCATCTAAGGAGTTAAGGCTAATATATTTGGGTTCTAAAAGTGCTGATGAAGGTTTCTCAACTTCTGAAACTGTGATTTGTGCATCAGTGGAAGATTGAACCAAATCAGTTTGGTTAGAAGATTTAACCCAATGGTTTATTGCAAATAAGCCAACTAGCAACAAGATCACAAAGAGAAGTTTTTGATAAGTGTTTTTGGTCATATTTTATCCTAAAGACTGTTGCAAGTTTTTGTAAACGTTGAGCGTATTGTAAGTGCGACAAAATGAGTGGTTTTAATTAATGAATTTGGTAAAACGAAATGAAAACACATTAAAAAAGGCGCGTAAGCGCCTTTAATTATAGTCTAGAAAATATCATTGCATCATTGGGCCAAAACCTAAGCTCCATAAAATAACGCTGCTTCCCATTAATCCGACTAATAACACTAATCCAGCAGTAACCACTGAACTGGCATAGATAAAGCCTTTTTCTTCAGGAATATTCATAATAATAGGCACGCCTGCGTACAGTAAGTAAATCGAATAGGCTAAGCCAGCTAAACCAACGAGCATGATAAACCAAAGTACTGGGTACAATACAGCAATACCCACCATAAATAATGGTGTTGCTGTATAGGCTGCTAACTCTAACGCTTGAGTAAATGTTGGAGAAGCATCAAATGTTTTTGCCATCCAAAAAGATAAGTAAGCGAGAGCCATGACACCTGCAATAAGACCGAAATACATCCCTACAGACATAAACATCGCACTTTGTGGTGTGAGAAATAATGGTTCTCCGTTAGCAGGATGCCAACCGATATAAGCTGTTGCGATAAAGCTACATACTGCGGGAATTAATGCGATAAGTAAGATATGACTGAGACTGCTTTTAACTGCCTCGTGATTACGTTCAATTGTTTTCCACTCTTGTTTAGGATGAGTGTATAGCCCCATTAAGTGATTTAGTATCATTTTTATTATCCTTGTTTAGCATTCATACATAGCTCGCCAAACTTCAGACGAACTGATCATAGCCCCATATATCAATCGACTTAATCAGCCCTACACATACTCAACTCGCTTAACCACTAGCTCATTAAGTAATAACTTCATCCCTTTCGAAGTTTATCCATTTAAGAAGATTGAAATACAACTTTAGCAACTATTGTTACGAAGATGTATAGACTATTTATTGAACATAAGCATCGATTCGTCAAGGGTTAATCGTGTTTTATCTGTAGAAAAGTCCTTAACACAGGTAAAATACGTTCAAACCCTTATAAAAGTTTAGAACAAAATGCAGCAATTACTGGCGCCCATTTATCGTTTTTTAAAATGTGAAACCCCTGACAGTTGGATAGAAATGGCGAGTAATCCTGATAATTTATCGATAATTCTTCGAGACCATTTACTTTGCGAGCTTAAAGCGGCGCAAAGTGCCATGTTTTTGATACGAAAATATGCAGTAGATAAGGAAAGTGCGAGTCGATTAACTGAATGGGTGAAACCTTATGAAGAGTTTGCCTATAAAAGGGTTGGCGGTTTAACAAGCTTAAAAGGTAAAAGTAATATCACTAAACAGGTCACAGTTAGAGATAATTGCCCTTATGGACAGGATTTAGTAGATAAAATGGTGCTGCTGATAAAGGAAGAGTTACACCATTTTTATCAGGTCATGGAGTTAATGGATAAAAAGAATGTGCCTTATGAACTCTTAGAAGCTGGCCGTTATGCTAAAGGGATGATGAAACATGTTAAAACCTTCGAGCCTGATGCATTGGTTGATAAGCTTATTATCGGTGCATTTATTGAGGCAAGATCCTGTGAGCGTTTTGCCAAATTAGCGCCGCATCTTGATGCTGATTTAGAAAAGTTTTATATCTCTTTGCTCCGCTCTGAAGCTCGTCATTATCAAGATTATTTATCACTTGCAGAGTCAATCTCGAATAAAGATATCAGTGAGCGCGTCGCGCATTTTGCCAAAGTAGAAGCTGAATTGATTTTATCACCCGATGAAGACTTTAAATTTCACAGCGGTACCCCAGCTTAATAAAGTGATTTAATTATACATCAGGGGGGATGAAATACCTGCTTGACTAGTTACTAAATTTTAGTTGCTAAATTATTATCTAGGATTAGTTTTAGGGGTAGTTGTAAGGGTTGTATTTAGAATTAATTATTGATGCAGTTTGGATAATTGGTTTATTTAATTAACTACTCAGTTAATTACTTTTTAGCAGAGAAGGGCAGTTGCTGTAATTCAGCACTGTCTTTTTTTACAATCAAAATACTACCTTGCTCATACCAGTCGCCGACGACGATACGTTGCTTATTGTCATCTAATTCATGAATAGCTGGGCGATGAGTATGGCCGTGGATCATTCTTTGGCTATGGGTATCGTTTAATAAAGCATCAACGGCAGACTGTTCTACATCCATGATGACATAGCTTTTATCTTGATTTCCATTTTGGCTTTTATGCCTGATATCAGCAGCGATTTTTTGTCGAGTCGATTTTGGTAAGTGACAATAAATCCATTTAACGATTGCTGAGTTTCTAAAGCGGCGGAAGCGTTGGTAAGACTTATCTAAAGTGCATAAGCTGTCGCCATGAAGCACTACGGTTTTAACACCATATAAATCGAGAACTTTTATTTCAGGTAGCAATTGCATACCTGATTTAGCTGCAAACTCTTTACCTATCATAAAGTCACGATTGCCATGAATAAAGTAAATTGGCATTCGCTTTGAAACTTGTTTGATATGCGCAGCTATGTCGTCGGTAAAGGGGTCAGCGATATCATCACTGGTCCATACTTCAAACAAATCACCAATAATATACATAGCCTCAACGTCAGATAAATCCGAGTTGAGATAGTCTATAAAGGCTTGGGAGATATCAGGACGATCGGCACTTAAGTGCAAATCGCCCATAAATACAGTGTGCACTATTGCTTATTCAGCAATGCTAGCACTGTTGATTACCACAGCTTCCAGTGGTACATCTTGATGCATACCACGGTTACCCGTGCTTACCGCTTTAATTTTTTCAACAATATCGAAGCCTTCAACCACTTCAGCAAATACACAGTAACCCCAGCCTTGGCCAGTTTCAGCTTTGTGATCTAAGAAAGTATTGTCGCTAACGTTAATAAAAAATTGCGCCGTTGCTGAATGCGGATCAGAAGTACGCGCCATTGCTAATGTGCCAACTTTGTTTGATAAACCGTTGTTTGCTTCATTTTTAATAGCAGCATTAGGTGTTTTCTGAACCATATCTTCAGTAAAACCACCACCTTGAACCATGAATCCATCAATTACACGGTGAAAAACAGTGCCATCATAAAAACCGTCTTTAACGTACTTGATGAAGTTTTCAACAGTTAGAGGTGCTTTTTCAGCATTAAGAGCAATTTTGATATCGCCCATGTTTGTGTGCAAAGTGATCATATTAAAATACCTAGATAAAAATTGTTGCGCGATTCTAACTTATCTAACGTGAGGCTTAAAGTGCAGTGTTCAAAACAGTGTTGCTCATGGTAGACTTTGGCTCCATTATATTGGTATTAAAATGAGTAAAAGAGAACCATCGATGTTGAAAATTTACAATAGTATGAGTCGTGAAAAGCAAGAATTTAAGCCGATTAACCCTGGCAAGATAGATATGTATGTATGTGGTATTACCATATACGATTTATGTCATATTGGTCATGGTCGTACTTTTGTTTCTTTCGATATGATTGTTCGTTACTTGCGTTACCGTGGTTATGAAGTGAATTACCTGCGTAATATTACTGACGTCGATGACAAAATCATTAAACGTGCTGCTGAAAATAATGAAAGTTGTGATTCATTAACTGAGCGATTAATTGGCGAAATGCACAATGATTTTGACTCACTCAATATGATGCGTCCTGATTTTGAGCCAAGAGCAACATTGCACATTGAAGAAATCATCGAGATGGTGCAAACACTTATTGCTAAAGACCACGCTTATGTGTCAGAAAGCGGTGATGTATTGTTTAGTGTATCTTCATATGCTGAGTACGGACGTTTATCTGGTCAAAATCTTGAACAGCTCCAAGCTGGCGCACGTGTAGAAGTAGAAGATACGAAACGCGACCCGATGGACTTCGTATTGTGGAAAATGTCAAAGCCAGGAGAACCAACTTGGGAATCTCCATGGGGACCAGGCCGTCCAGGCTGGCACATTGAATGTTCAGCGATGAATAGCAAACATTTAGGTAATCACTTTGATATTCATGGCGGAGGTAGCGATTTACAGTTCCCACATCATGAAAATGAAATTGCGCAATCATGCTGCGCCCACGGCACACAATACGTTAACTATTGGATGCACACCGGTATGGTGATGGTTGATAAAGAGAAAATGTCTAAGTCGTTAGGTAACTTCTTTACGATTCGTGATGTTTTAGCTCACTACGATCCTGAAACAGTGCGTTATTTCTTATTATCTGGTCATTATCGTAGTCAACTGAACTATTCAGAGGATAATTTAAAGCAAGCAAAATCGGCTCTTGAGCGTATTTATACCTCTCTAAAAGGCTTAGATTTGACTGTCGCTGCTGCCCCTGCTGAAGAGTTTATTGCTAAATTTAAAACAGCAATGGATGATGATTTCAATACGCCTGAAGCCTATTCAGTGGTTTTTGAAATGGTACGTGAAATTAATCGTTTAAAACTAGTTGATATGGCACAAGCGAGTGCTTTAGGCGTTAGCTTAAAATCATTAACAGATGTTTTAGGTTTAATTAATCGTGATGTTGATGCTTACTTCCAAGGTGAGGGCAGTGATGACGAAGTGGCCGAAATCGAAGCGTTAATTGTTGAACGTAATCGCGCCCGTACTGAAAAAGACTGGCCAGCTGCTGATGCTGCTCGTGACAGACTTAATGCGTTAAATGTTGTCTTAGAAGACGGCGAAGAAGGCACGACTTGGCGTAAAAAGTCTTAAGACTTAATAAGGGAGCGATGAATTCAGCATCTTTATAAGTTGATTTAATAAGTCGCTAATTTAGCAAAATAAAAAGCCTGCAAATTTGCAGGCTTTTTTGTGTCAGTGACTGGTTTAGTAAAGCTTTATAAGGCTTAAATATTCATCATGACTCAATAGACTTTAATTAGTCGTGGTATTGCTCGGCTGCATACAGGGTATTTTCAAGCAGACTTGCAATGGTCATTGGACCCACGCCACCTGGTACAGGTGTGATAAATGCCGCTTTTTCAGCTGCGATATCAAACTCTACATCACCAACAAGCTTACCGCTTTCTAGTCGGTTGATACCCACATCAATCACAATAGCGCCAGGCTTAATCCAATCGCCAGGTATGAACCCTGGTTTACCTACTGCGACTACCAGCAAATCAGCTTGGCGAACTTTTTGTTCAAGGTTTTTAGTAAAACGATGACATGTAGTGGTTGTGCAACCAGCAAGCAATAACTCTAACGTCATTGGACGACCTACAATGTTTGATGCGCCAACAATAGTGGCATCCAGTCCGTAGGTATCAATTCCAGTAGATTTGATTAAAGTAATAATGCCTTTTGGCGTACATGAACGCAGCACTGGGATGCGCTGGGCTAATCTACCGACATTATATGGATGGAATCCGTCCACATCTTTATCTGGTCTAATGCGCTCGATGACTTTCGAGTCTTCAATGTGATCAGGTAAAGGTAACTGCACTAAAATACCATCGATTTTAGGGTCTTCATTACATTGATCAATTAACGCTAATAATTCTGTTTCAGTGGTTGTCGTCTCTAAATCATAAGAATATGACTCAAAGCCTACTTCTTCACATGCTCGGCGTTTGCTACCAACATATACCTGTGATGCAGCATCAGCGCCCACAAGAATCACCGCAAGACCTGGTACTCGCTTACCAGCTGCTTTACGTACCAACACTTTTTCTTTTAATGTGGTTCTAATAGATTGAGCTATCGCTTTGCCATCAATATTTTGGGCCGTCATGAGTGTATAGTTTCCTTTATATGGCGCGATTAAGATGAATTTTAACGAGGCGTATTCTACCAGTCAGCCATAGTCATGTCATGAATAATGCCTAAACGATTTATTAAAAACAGAATTTTTTGTTTGTAAAAACAGCAGCTGAACCAGAATGCAAAAAAAATCGTTGACGATAGTAAAGTGACTCGTTAATATGCGCTCCGTTCTCGCAGATAAGCCGCTAAGTATTAACTTAAACCTTATTTGTTACAGACATCTCGGTGATTAGCGCAGCCCGGTAGCGCATCTCGTTTGGGACGAGAGGGTCAGAGGTTCGAATCCTCTATCACCGACCAATTTTATATTTGTAAAGCTCAAGCTTTGCGAATAAGCTTGAAAGCATAAATTGAACACCAAATCAGTTTATCAAGCTAGCAGGTTATACAGATTAAATTTGTAAACCATGCGCCACTAGCTCAGCTGGATAGAGCAACGCCCTTCTAAGGCGTGGGTCTCAGGTTCGAATCCTGAGTGGCGTACCAAATTATGGTGATTGTAGCTCAGTTGGTAGAGCCCCGGATTGTGATTCCGGTTGTCGTGGGTTCGAGCCCCATCAGTCACCCCAATTTTTGCATTAAAAATGCACGATTGTAGAGAAAGCGACCTTAGGTCGCTTTTTTTATGCCTAAAATCCCGATTTTACCCCATTTTCACACTCGACTCCGCAGTAAACCGTCGCTATAATGTCGCGTCTTGATAAATATCTAATACGAATTACTACGGGTAATGGCGCTGAAAAGCTGCTGTATCGCACTTTTATTAGTAAACATTAAACATCAAGAAACGAATATTTAATAGTTGAGCTTTCGACTATTACAAAGGACGTCAGACATATTTCGAGGTAAAACAATGCAAGTTTCTGTTGAAACAACTCAAGGCCTAGAACGTCGCCTAACAATTTCTGTTCCTGCTGAACAAATTGAGAAATTAGTTAAAGACAACTTATTACGTGAAGCGAAACGTGCAAAGATTTCAGGTTTCCGTCCTGGTAAAGTACCAGTTTCAGTGATCAACCAACGTTACGGCGCTGCAATTCGTCAAGACGTAACTGGTGAAGTGATGCAACGCAACTTCATTGAAGCGATCATGGCTGAAAAATTAAACCCAGCTGGCGCGCCAGTTTTTGCTCCAGGCGAAACTGAAGGCGAAAACTTCGTATTCGTTGCCACTTTCGAAATCTACCCAGAAGTTGAATTAACTGGCTTAGATGCAATCGAAGTTGAGCAACCACAAGCTGAAGTTAATGACGCTGACGTTGACACTATGATTGAAACGCTTCGCAAGCAACACGCTACATTCGCTGTAGTTGAAACTGCTGCTGAAGAAGGCAATAAAGCTAAAATGAACTTCGTAGGTTCTGTAGACGGTGAAGAGTTTGAAGGCGGAAAAGCTGATGACTTCGAACTAGAACTTGGTAGCAACCGTATGATCCCAGGTTTTGAAGCGGGTGTTATCGGTCATAAAGCTGGCGACGAATTCGAAATCGAAGTGACGTTCCCAGAAGATTACCATGCAGAAAACTTAAAAGGTAAAGCGGCTAAGTTCGTTATTACGCTTACTGAAGTTCAAGCTGCAGAATTACCAGAAGTAAACGATGAGTTCGCTTCTTTATTCGGTATCGCTGAAGGTGGCCTAGAAGCACTTAAAGCTGAAATCCGTAAAAACATGACTCGTGAACTTGAGCAAGCGCTTAAAGCAAATGTGAAAGAACAAGTTATCGAAGGCTTATTATCAGCTAACGAAATCACTATTCCTTCAGCATTAGTTGATGGTGAAGTTAATGTACTTCGTCAACAAGCTATGCAACGTTTTGGTGGTCAAACTGAAAACATGCCTGAGCTACCTGCTGATTTATTCACAGAACAAGCTGAGCGTCGTGTTAAAGTTGGTTTACTTCTTGGTGAAGTTATCAAAACTAACGAACTTCAAGCTGAAGACGAACGTGTTCAAGGTCTTATCGCTTCAATGGCTTCTGCATACGAAGATCCAAGTGAAGTTGTTGAATACTACAATGGCAACAAAGAGCTTATGCAAAACATGCGCAACGTAGCGCTTGAAGAGCAAGCTGTTGAAGTTTTATTAAAATCTGCAAAAGTGACACTAAAAGATGTCGAATTTGAAGAATTTATGAACAAGGCAACAGGTAAAGCGTAACCATCGCTTGACTTGATTGGCGGTTCGCCATTTAATGGCTCGTATGAGGTTCCTCATACGAGCCATTTTTATTTTAGGGAAGCATAAAATGCATAAAGCGCCAGAATCTGTACTCAATGCTCTTGTACCTATGGTTGTTGAACAAACGGCTAAAGGTGAGCGTTCATATGATATTTACTCTCGTTTATTAAAAGAGCGAGTAATTTTCTTGGTTGGCCAAGTGGAAGAGCACATGGCTAACTTGATCGTGGCGCAACTATTGTTCCTAGAATCAGAAAGCCCAGATAAAGATATTTCTATCTACATCAACTCGCCAGGTGGTTCAGTCACTGCGGGTATGGCAATTTACGATACCATGCAATTTATTAAGCCAAATGTCAGTACTGTTTGTATTGGTCAAGCATGTAGCATGGGAGCATTCTTATTAGCAGGTGGTGCAGAAGGTAAGCGTCATTGTTTACCGAATTCACGTGTGATGATCCATCAACCACTTGGTGGTTTCCAAGGCCAAGCATCTGACATCGCAATTCATGCTCAAGAAATCTTAGGCATTAAGAATAAATTAAACGAAATGTTAGCTGAACATACTGGCCAACCATTAGACGTTATCGAGCGTGATACTGACCGAGATAACTTTATGAGTGCGCAAGAAGCAGCTGATTATGGTTTAGTTGATTCAGTTTTTGAAAAGCGTAGCTGATCTTTAGGCCTGAGTACGCTATTCTGTGATGAATAGCGTATAAAAAATATTTGACTGTTCCTGTGTTGCACAATAAATGCACAGGTGTTTTTTTGAAAACAGTGAACAGGCTGTAACAGAGGTAGGGTAATGGGCGATAACAAAAGTACCGGTGACAGTGGCAAACTACTGTACTGCTCTTTTTGCGGAAAAAGCCAACATGAAGTTAGAAAGCTAATCGCTGGACCTTCAGTATATGTTTGTGACGAGTGTGTCGAGCTATGCAATGACATTATTCGCGAAGAAATCAAAGAAATATCGCCTAAGCGCGATCAAGATAAGTTACCGTCGCCACATGAATTACGTACGCATTTAGATGATTACGTAATTGGCCAAAATCAGGCCAAAAAAGTGTTGTCGGTAGCGGTTTATAACCATTATAAACGATTACGTAATGGCACGCCCATTGAAGGCGTCGAGTTAGGTAAAAGTAATATTTTGCTTATCGGTCCAACAGGTAGTGGTAAAACGTTATTAGCTGAAACGCTAGCACGTTCTTTAGATGTACCATTCACCATGGCTGACGCTACAACATTAACCGAAGCGGGTTATGTTGGTGAAGATGTAGAAAACATCATTCAAAAGCTACTTCAGAAATGTGATTACGACGTTGAGAAAGCTGAACGTGGTATTGTTTACATTGATGAGATCGATAAGATTAGCCGTAAATCTGATAACCCTTCAATTACACGTGATGTGTCTGGTGAAGGTGTTCAGCAGGCGTTATTGAAACTGATTGAAGGCACAGTGGCTTCAGTTCCTCCGCAAGGTGGCCGTAAGCATCCTCAGCAAGAGTTTTTACAGGTAGATACCTCTAAAATCTTATTTATCTGTGGTGGTGCGTTCGCTGGGCTTGAAAAAGTGATTGAACAACGTGGCTTAACGGGTACTGGTATCGGTTTCGGTGCAGAAGTTAAAGGTGAAGCTGACAAAACAACGATTTCACAAACGCTTGGTAAAGTTGAACCAGAAGATTTAATTAAGTTTGGTTTAATCCCTGAGTTTATTGGTCGTTTACCTGTTGTGGCTACGCTGACTGAGTTAGATGAATCTGCTTTAGTACAAATTTTATCTCAGCCTAAAAATGCACTGACTAAACAGTACGGTGCTTTGTTTGAGATGGAAGGTGTTGAGTTAGAGTTCCGTGAAGATGCGCTTAAAGCCATTGCTCACAAAGCAATGACACGCAAAACCGGTGCTCGTGGTTTACGCTCTATCATCGAAGATATCTTATTAGATACCATGTATGACATTCCTTCTGAGGAAGGTGTGATTAAAGCTGTTGTTGATGAATCAGTTGTTAAAGGTGAGTCTGCGCCTATCCTGATTTATGAAAACACTGACAGCCAAGTCGCTGGTGGTGAACAATAAATAGACGCTTTTAGCTGTTTATGAAAAATAAGGAGTCCATTGGGCTCCTTTTTTCGTATTAGCCATTGAAAGATCAAGAAACATCCCAATATACTGATTATAAAATCCATTCATCAAACGGAATCGAACTATGACCCAAGAGCGTGAAGCGCATATCGAACTCCCCGTGCTACCACTTCGAGATGTAGTGGTTTATCCCCATATGGTAATTCCGTTATTCGTCGGACGAGAGAAATCAATTCGATGTTTAGAATCGGCAATGGAACAAGATAAACAAATTTTATTGGTCGCACAGAAAGAAGCTGATTTAGACGAGCCAACAAAAGACGATATTTTCGAAATTGGTACAGTGGCGTCAATTCTGCAATTACTTAAATTGCCAGACGGAACAGTAAAAGTATTAGTCGAAGGTGGTCAGCGTGCAAAAGTTGACAAGTACACCCAAGAAGAAGAATTCTTCGTCGCAACTGCACAATACTTAGAGTCTGAACAACTTGCTGAGAAAGAAGAAGAAGTACTCGTTCGTAGTGCTATCAGCCAGTTTGAAGGTTACATCAAGCTTAATAAAAAGATCCCACCAGAAGTACTGACTTCATTAACCGGTATTGAAGAAGCTGCGCGTCTTGCTGACACTATGGCTGCCCATATGCCGCTTAAGTTAGAAGACAAGCAATCTGTACTTGAAATGATCAACGTTGGCGAACGTCTTGAATACTTAATGGCGATGATGGAAGGCGAAATTGACTTGTTACAAGTTGAAAAACGCATCCGAGGCCGCGTTAAAAAGCAGATGGAAAAAAGTCAGCGTGAGTACTATTTGAATGAGCAAATGAAAGCCATTCAAAAAGAACTTGGCGATCTTGATGAAGGTCAAGACGAGTTTGAAGTACTCGGTCGCAAGATTGAAGAAGCTAAAATGCCAGCTGAAGCGAAAGAAAAAGCTGAAGCTGAGCTTAATAAGTTAAAAATGATGTCACCAATGTCTGCCGAAGCAACAGTGGTGAGAAGCTATGTTGATTGGATGACGTCAGTGCCTTGGAGCCAACGTTCTAAAATTAAGCGTGACTTATCTAAAGCTGAAGAAATTTTAGATACCGACCATCATGGTTTAGAAAAAGTTAAAGAACGTATTCTTGAATACCTTGCTGTTCAAAGCCGCGTTAAGCAGCTTAAGGGACCAATCCTGTGTTTAGTTGGTCCACCGGGTGTAGGTAAAACTTCATTAGGTCAGTCTATTGCTAAAGCAACAGGGCGTAAGTATGTTCGTGTTGCCTTAGGTGGAGTGCGTGATGAAGCGGAAATCCGTGGGCACCGTCGTACTTACATTGGTTCAATGCCAGGTAAAGTGATTCAAAAAATGGCGAAAGTGGGCGTGAAAAACCCATTATTCTTATTAGATGAAATTGATAAGATGAGCTCTGATATGCGTGGTGATCCATCATCAGCATTGCTTGAGGTACTTGACCCAGAGCAAAATTCAGCGTTTAACGACCATTATTTAGAAGTCGATTACGATTTATCTGATGTGATGTTTGTTGCGACGTCTAATTCAATGGATATTCCAGGACCGTTATTAGACCGTATGGAAGTGATTCGTTTATCGGGTTATACCGAAGATGAAAAACTGAATATAGCTAAGAAGCATTTGTTGACTAAGCAAGTTGAGCGCAATGGTCTAAAACCTAAAGAAATTAATATCGATGATAGTGCCATTATCGGCATGATCCGTTATTACACTCGTGAAGCTGGTGTTCGTTCATTAGAGCGTGAACTATCTAAGGTATGTCGTAAAGTCGTTAAAATGATTTTATTGGACAAGTCCGTTAAGACTGTAGAGGTGAATCAAGACAACTTGAAGTCATTCCTTGGAGTGCAGCGTTTTGATTACGGTAAAGCAGAGTCAAATAACCAAATTGGTCAAGTGACTGGTCTTGCATGGACTCAAGTTGGTGGTGATCTGTTAACCATTGAAGCAACATCAGTGTCAGGTAAAGGTAAGCTTGCGTATACCGGTTCACTTGGTGATGTGATGCAAGAGTCGATTCAAGCTGCTATGACAGTAGTAAGAGCACGTGCGGAGCAATTAGGTATTAACGCTGACTTTTACGAGAAACGTGATATTCACGTCCACGTACCTGAAGGGGCAACACCTAAAGATGGCCCATCAGCAGGTGCCGCAATGTGTACAGCACTTGTTTCAAGTTTAACGGGTAACCCTGTTAAAAGTGATGTGGCAATGACCGGTGAAATTACCCTTCGCGGTGAAGTACTTCCTATTGGTGGTTTAAAAGAAAAGTTACTTGCGGCACATCGTGGTGGTATAAAAGTTGTTCTTATTCCTAAAGAAAATGAACGTGACTTGGAAGAAATTCCAGCGAATGTTATTGCAGATCTTAAAATTCACCCAGTAAGATGGGTTGATGAAGTGCTTGAACTAGCACTAGAAAGGCCTGTAAAGGGCTTTGAAGTGGTTAAAAAGTAGCTAAACAACAAAAAAAGTTGCTTTGAACCTAAAAAAAGTGAAAAAAGGGGCTTAACAAACGCTAAAGCTGTGGTAGCCTAGATAAGTGGAGAGTCAGTTAGCACCAAACCCTTGGCGCAACTGACTTTGAGCTGTATCCAAGTACATTTTTTTTGGTTTTCCAATTAAGTTTGGTGTGGTATCAAACTTATAACAAAAAGCCTCCGCAGACCGCTCTAAAGACGGATTTGGTTGCGGCGCGAAAATAAACATTCAAGGGGATGACATGAACAAATCTGAACTAATCGAGAAAATCGCTTCTGGTGCTGACATTTCTAAAGCTGGCGCTGGCCGTGCATTAGATTCTTTCATTGGTGCTGTTACTGAAGCACTTAAAGAAGGCGATAAAATTTCTCTAGTTGGTTTTGGTACTTTTGAAGTACGTCAACGTGCAGAACGTACTGGCCGTAACCCACAAACTGGTGCGGAAATCAAAATTGCAGCAGCAAACATTCCAGCATTCAAAGCTGGTAAAGCTCTAAAAGACGCTGTTAACTAAATAGTTAATATCGTTGCCTTTTGTAAGGCATTTGTAGAAAGCACTGTTTTGACAGTGCTTTTTGCGAAAGAAATATCAGAAAAAACTTAGTTAGTTTTGATATTCGGAGGAATTGGGTCATACCCGAGGTAGCGTCTGATAACTCCACATAAATTACAAGAAGGCGCATCCCCAAGTGGTGCGCCTTTTTATTTTTTTAATCGCAACAAGCGAGAATTCAGATGTTAGAAAAAATTCGCGAAGGTTCACAAGGCGTTATTGCTAAAAGTATTTTAGTGCTAGTGATTCTTTCGTTCGCATTTGCAGGTGTAAGTAGTTACCTAGGCACTTCAACAGAAGTTGCTGTCGCTGTAGTTAATGGTGACGACATTACTGCAAATGAACTAGAACAAGCTTATCAAAACGAACGTGGCCGCTTAGAGCAACAACTAGGTGAAATGTTTGATGCATTATCTGCTGATGATAACTACATGAATGGTATCAAGCAAAATGTATTAGACCGTCTGATTGCTGACAAACTAATGACTCAAGCAGCAGAAGATTTAGGCTTACGTGTTTCTGATGACCAAATTAGACAAGCGATTGTTAATGAACCTGCTTTCCAAACGGATGGCGTGTTTGATAATGATCGTTATTTAGCGGTACTACGTCAGTTAGGCTACCAAACGACTAGCTTCAGAAATATGATGCGTACTGACATGACTCGTCGTCAGTTGTTGACTGCGTTAGTGGGGACTGAGTTTGTATTAGACGGTGAAGCTAAGCAATTAGCCGAAGTTCAAGGTCAAACTCGTGATATTCGCTACTTAGTTGTAGATTCAGCGCCTTACTTAGCTTCTGCTTCAATCTCTGATGAAGAGATTAAAAACTACTATGACAGCAACTTGATGCAGTTTATGGATCAAGAAAAAGTGAGTTTAGAATACGTTGAGTTAAATGTAGCTAAAATCGCTGAAGGTATTGATGCTAGTGTTGAAGACGCTCGTGCTTACTACGAAGAAAACAAGCAACAGTACCAGACGCCTGAAAAGCGCTTAGCTGCACATATCTTATTTGCTTCTGGTGATGATAGCGATGATGAAGCAAAAGCGACTGCAAGTTTAGCGAAGTTACAAGCGGGTGAAGACTTTGCTGAAGTGGCTAAAACGGATTCTGATGATCAATTCAGTGCTGAGCAAGGCGGTCAACTTGACTGGTTTGAGCAAGGTGTAATGGACCCTGCATTTGATGCGGCTTTATTTGAGCTTGATCAAGGTGACTATTCAGACGTTGTTAAGAGTGAGTTTGGTTACCATATTATCAAGCTACTTGATGTTCAGTCTGGCGCGGCAGCACCATTTGATGACGTTCAAGATAAGATTGTTGCTGATCTTAAAAACAAGAAAGCCGTTGATGAATTCTATAGCTTACAAAGCATCTTAGCTGATACAAGTTACGAAGTACCTGACACGTTAGATGAAACAGCGCAAGCGTTAAACGTTGAAGTGCAATCTACTTCGTTATTCTCTCGTGATAATGCACCTGCAAACTTGAATAAGCCTGCTTTAGTCCGTGCAGCATTTTCTGATGATGTTATCGGTAGTGGCATGAACAGTGAAGTGATTGAGCTTGAGCCAAATCACGTTGTTGTTATTCGTCTGCTTAAGCATCAAGATGCAGGCACTTTACCTCTAAGTGAGGTAAAAGCAGGTATCGAGGCTCGCTTAGTTCAAGATAAAGCTAACCTTCAAGCAAGCGAAAAAGCGAACGATTACTTAGCAGAGCTTAAAGCGGGTAACGAGATCTCTGAAGTCACTATTCAGACTAAAGCACAATTGGCGCGCTTTAGCCAAGATATTGATCAAGCAATCACCACTAAAGCGTTCCAAATGCCAGCTCCTGAAGCAAGTGGCGTTTCGTTTGACACAGCTGCTTTAGCAAATGGTTTTGCAGTGATTGCCTTAGATAAGGTTAATGCCGCAGAAGGTATTGATAGCAACGTGCTTGATAGCATCAAGCAACGTCTAGCTCCTCAATTCAGCGAAGCTGATTACCGCTCTGTAATTGATGCATTAAAAGCACAAGCAAAAATTGAGTATCCTGTCGCTGAATAATTTCTCAGTTAACTAGATATCAGTATAAAGCCAAGGGAAACCTTGGCTTTTTTATA
Organism: Shewanella olleyana; assembly: GCF_023283825.1. Lineage (GTDB taxonomy): Bacteria > Pseudomonadota > Gammaproteobacteria > Enterobacterales > Shewanellaceae > Shewanella > Shewanella olleyana. Next base: position 250,542 of record NZ_JAKILD010000001.1, read on the forward strand.
TTTCATTTTTAGATATATCGTAAATAAGCTTATTACGTTACTCATGTAGAAGGAACTTCATGAATATTGCGCTATTTGATTTTGATGGCACCATTACTGAAATCGATACCTACACGCCATTTATTCATTTCAGTGTGCCTAAATGGCGCATCATTATTTGTTATCCCTTTTTACTGCCTCTCATTTTACTTTATAAACGTAAGTTGATGGGTGGCTCAACCATTCGCACTATTATAAGCCGTTTAGGTTTTTATCGTCGAAAGCAAAGTGAAGTGTTTATCCAAGGACAAAAATACGCAGCGACATTAAATGCTGTTATAAAACCTGAAGCTAAAAAGCGCTTAGAGTGGCATAAGCAACAAGGTGATTTAATCGTCGTTGTGTCTGCATCACTTGATGCTTATTTAATACCTTGGTGCACTGAGCACAATGTTGAGCTTATTTGTGCTCAATTAGAGTCCCGTGATGGGCTGTTAACTGGGCGATATATCAATGGTGATTGCAGTGCTCACGAAAAAGCGCACAGAGTAAAGCAACGATATCGATTAAGCAGCTTTGATAAAGTTTATGCTTACGGTGATACTGAAGAAGATTCTCAATTACTGGCATTAGCAGATGAAGCCTATTTTTGCTGGAATAAAATGACTGCTTAAATCAGCTATGCAGTGCGGCCGCTCAGTTCAATTAGTTCAATTTAAACAGGCACAATAGAAGGTGAGGTGTAAGTGGAAAATATAAATCAACGTTTTGAGCAGGTGTTAACTCATATCGATAATAACTTATCAACGAGCTTAGATATGGGATTGTTGGCTAGTATCGCTCAAGTACCTCAGTATCATTTTGATTTTATTTTTCATAGCTTATTTCATACCAATATTGATGATTATATTGCGTTACTAAGAAACTTAGAGGTTGCCCAGCAACTTGGTTTTGATAAATCAATATCAATCGCAAAAGTCGCACAATCTGCCGGTTATCAATCAGAGATAGCTTTTGTAAAAGCATTCAGCAAAAGTATTGGCCAAAGTCCGCAGCAGTTCCAACAATCACCAGACTGGGGAAATTTTTTTGCAAAGCAGCAGCCGTTAAAAACCCTTTCAGAAGGCCATGAAGAACTATCAGCCAGCGACGTTAATATTGAAATTGTAGATCTAGATAGCATTGCATTAATTGTGATTAAACACCGAACGCTTGCTGAGTATTTACCGCAAACTATCCAAGCTATGCGAGCTTTTAGGCAAGCCCATCAACTCACGGCAGCTACCAGTCAAACCTTTAACTTTATTTACCAATCAACCGCAGCAGCAAATGAACAATACAATATTGATATTGCAGTGAGTATTAATGACACTCAAAAAACGGCTTTAAAGTCTTTAATCGAGTCTTCTGAGTTCTTTTATTTTGATGAGATACCAAAGGGTAGGTTTGCATCCTTCATCCATACAGGCTCTGATGAAGCATTGCATAAAAAACTGAAGTATTTATATGGGACCTGGTTAATTGCGCAAAATAAAAAAGAAAGCGTTGAATTAAAAGACATTCCGTTAATTTTTGAGAAGGTAAATATAACTGAACCCGATAAGCAACAAACAAGGGTCTATTTAGCCTTAGTTTGATGGGGAAAGTTAGCTCTATTTTATTTATGAGTTTATGGCAGTCGCGGCTTACTGCGAAGTCATTCGCATCATCTCTGCACAAATCCACGCCATATAGGTTGCCCAAGCATATCCGAATACGGAAAACATGATGGCAACTGGCGCCAAAGAGCGATGAAAAGCCATTGCCACAACAGGCGAGGAGGCTGCACCACCAATACAGCACTGGCTGGCTAAGGCCATGTAAGCCACTGGTGCTTTCATCAACAGCCCTGCAATAATTACAAAGATGGCATGAATTGATAACCACACAAATCCAATTGCAAAATAAATTGGGAAGTCATCAATCATCGTGAGATCCATTTGTAATCCCATATTGCCTATCAAGCAGTACAGCATCACAGTCGATACTTTTGATGCTCCAGCGGATTCTAGTTCACGGGCTTTGGTATTGGATAGAATAATACTCATGGTAGTCACTATGATCACAATCCAAAAGAATTTAGACGTAAAACTGTATTTTGCTGTTGATGGGTAATGTTCTGTAAAAAATGGTGCCAGCAGATCTGCACCGAAATGAGCTAAGCCTGTCACGCCAAAAGCCACACTAAACATCATCATGTAAGTATTCAGGCTCGGTGCAGTTTGCTTGTTAGTGATATTGTGCTCACTGACTTCACGATCAGTGATAGAGATAAGCTTATTGAATTGGCTTGCATCAGAGCCAAGTTTTTTATCAATAGTTTTGGCGTTATTGGCACAGATAAGTAAAAATGACATCCATATCGCTGAATAAATCACATTGACCGATATCATTATCGCAAACAAGCTTTCTTCAACTTGATAGATTTCCTTCATGGCAATTTGATTTGCAGTACCACCGACCCAATTAGCGGCGAGTGTTGCCATTCCTTTCCATGCTGCACCATCTCCGACCCAGTTAATCGTTTCTGGTGCTACTTTTGCGAATATTAGCAGCGTTAACGGACCACCAATAATGACACCAAGGCTGCCGACTAAAAATAAAATAATAATTTTCGGGCCCAGCAAAAGCATTGATTTAATATCAACACTAATGATCAATAGGGCTAAACATGCTGGCATTAAATACATTGAGGTGACGGTATTTAAGTCACTATGGCTGGCATCAACAATATTGAAGGTATTGAGAAGTGAAGGAAGGACATAGCACATCACCATAACAGGTACAAAACGGTATATTTGTTGCCATATAGGGTGAGAGGATTTACTGGTATAAAAAATTAACCCAATAATGGTCGTCAGTAAGCCAAATATTACTGGATCTTGGTTGATCATAAGTTCTTTGGCTACCTTAATTTTTATATAGTGATGAAACTAAGCGTTACAAAAACTAATAAATTCTTCTAATAGAGGTGACAAGGATTCGTCATTTCGACTAATTGACCAATATTTACGACTGAAATCCCAATCAGCGAGTTGCAGTTCAATAATTTCACCGCGTTTTATCTCTTCTTTTACCGCTAAATAAGGCAGTACGCTAACGCCAATACCTGTGCCTATAGCACGCTTAATCGCACCCATAGTATTCATTGATAATTCATTATTAATGGTGATTTTAGCACTTCTTAATAATTGAGTATTACGAAGCCTTGAAACAGACAATGTTGAATCCATAACCCATAATTGTTTTGATAATAACTCTGCTGTAATAGGTTCATCTAAAATTGGATTGTCGCAGCTAGTTACTAGACATATTTTATCTTGTAACCACTGGTCATATTTAAGATTGTTAAGCCCGGGTTTTGCATCAACAAAGCCTAAATCTAACTCCTTCTCTGAAACCATTTTCTCAATTGTGAGACTATTATTAATAACCAGTTTGATATCGACTAATGGGTGCAACTTTTTAAATTGTGGGATCTTACGTGATAAAATGTAGTTTCCAGCCGTTTTGCTGCTACCTACCTTGATGGTGCCGCCTACGGCATTTCGCTCAGCAAACATTTGTTCTAATTGAGTGCCTTTTGATAGCATTTCATTGGCGTAGGGAAGGATAACTTCACCATTATCATTAATCGTTAGACCATTACATCCACGCTCAAACAGCCTTGTTCCTAACGAATTTTCTAACTCTTTTAGTGCCATACTCACTGCGGGTACAGACATATGCAGTTGTTGCGCAGCTTTTGAAATCTGGCCATTATCGTGAATGGCTTTAAAGATGGTGAGCTGTTTAAGCGTTATTTTCATAAGGTGAAGGTTACTTTAATCATGATGTTTGAGATTATAGCGAAATATTAATTAACAACTTTAAAATCAGGCTTTAGGTTTCGTTTTTTGGAACTCTGCTCATGTTTTTATTAAAACTTTTAACTGGGTAAAGTGAGCGTTAATTAGGATTGACTGACTAACGCTCAGAATGTGTATTTTTTAGAAATCGTACCGAACACCAAGGGTGAAGATGTTGTCTTCATCTAAATTAATTATTGGGCCCGTATTTTCAACTCTGTATTCACCTTCATATTTGGCATAATGGGCAAATACCATTGTAGATTTAGATATACGGTAATCAGCGCCTATCACGAATGAACTAATGTCAACATCAGTGGCTCGTTGATATTCACTTGATGATGTTGCACTGTTCTTAAAGTATCTACCAAAGCCGGCTTCATCTTTACCGATTTCCGCTTTTAAATTAACGCCGTTTAAATTATAAATGGCGCTGACAAAATAGGAATTACCTTCTTTATAACTGTATTCTTGGCTTTCGGTATTTTGAAATAATCCACCTAATTTTAAATTACCGATTTTGAACTGTGCCACACCACGATAAGCATCGACTCCGCCAATAGTGTTATAAGCAGCTGCTAAATAATAAGGTTGGACTTTTAGTTTTTTATCACCAACAATAATACTTAATGCATATTGCTGCTTGTTGTAATCTGTACGCTCGCCATTGTCATCATATTCAGCATAATTATCATCCATCAAATAAGTCGCATTAAAAGTGATTAAATCCGCTATTTGGGGTGAGTAATAGGTAATGCCGTCAGCTTTGCGATCTTGCCCGGCAATCATTCTGTTATATGCCGCATTAGTTAATGCAAAGGCTTCAGCAGTCCCCTTTGAAGTTTTCATCACTGTGTCATTACGGCCTACTAGAACAGTACCAAAATTAGTTTTTAGTCCTAAATAGGTATTTCTGGGTTTGAAGACATCATTATTACCTTCGTTTGTTGCAGAATTGACTTGTAACTCGACGCGATAAAGCAATTCAATATCATTTGAAATTAACTCACTGCCGTGAACGCCTAATCTTGAAAAGTTATTTTCTAATACAGTGCCTGACTTTCCATTTTGCGTTGTTGAACCATTGTCTGAATTAGTTACAGCCATTTCTAATCGACCGTAAAATTGAGGTGATTCGGCTAACGCTGAATAAGAGTTAGCTGATAGAAGCGTTATTGTTGATAATGAAAATAATGATTTTTTCATGTTTAGTCCATGTTTTTACATAACAAATTAAATTAGTGTCTTTTTATTTTTATAGGATTTTTAATGGTTAATTTTTATTGGTTTAAAAAATAAAGATTATTAATAACGAGATACAAAATTCATAAAATTTATTATTTATAAACATGTATATGTATTTAGGTTTCACGTTTTATATCGTAGTGATTTTATTTTTTTAGAAAATGAATATGAGTCACAGCTGTTTGTTTTTTGCTGCTAGTTAAGGAGAATTGAACAGGTTTTCATAAAAACTTAACAGAATCTTAAATTTGATAGAGATCTAAGTTTGTGTACCTCTTAGTGAGTAATCTTGTTTCCAGAAAGAGTCATAAGAAAAACTAATAAAGGATCGAGTACATGAAAATTAAATATTTAGCTTCGGCAGTCGCACTGATGATGCTGACTTCTGGCAGCGCAATGGCAAAAAATGATTTGGCTTCATTTCATACTGAAATGGGTGACTGCCAAACTTGTCATGTGACAGGCAAAATAAAAGACATCAAAAAATCGATGACAGATAGTGAAACACATGAGAATGCTCAATGTCAGGATTGTCACGGTGGCTATGCAGATTTAGTTAACGACAAGTTAGAGTTTGATCCTCATGCATCTCATTTAGGCGAAATCAATTGTACCTCTTGCCACACCGCACATGCTAAACCTCAACTGACTTGTAATAATTGTCATAACTTCGAAATGGAAATGCCTTTTGCAGATGCGAAAGAAAAGAAAAAGTGGGACGGCGATTGGAACCAAGACAAGATTCAAAAAGCCATTGCTAAAGGGCCAGTAGAAACGGTTGATGTCATTGTTGTGGGTGGCGGTTCTGCAGGTTTTAATGCTGCTATTGCTGCAGATATGACTGGCGCTAATGTGGTGTTATTCGAAAAAGCGCCATATACCGGTGGTAATTCAATGCTTGCTGCTGGTGGCATGAATGCCGTAGGCACCCCACAACAAAAAGCAAAAGGAATCGAAGATAAAGAAGAATGGTATATCGAAGATGCCATGAAAGGTGGACGTTACCAGAACGACCCGAAGCTTGTTCAGATACTTGCAGAAGAGTCTGCTGATGCTGTTAAGTGGCTAGGTGAACTGGGTGCTGATATGAGTGAATTAAAACGCTCAGGTGGTCAACAGGCTGAACGTACTCATGCTCCATCTGGTGGACGTTCAGTAGGTCCATACTTGATTGATACTTTAAGAAAAGTTTCAGTTGACCGTAAAATGGATGTACGTGTTAACTCACGTGTTGAAAAACTTGTATTAAACGATGATCAATCAATAGCAGGCGTAGTAGTTCATGGACGTCATACTGGTTATAACATGGTTGCTGCTAAGTCTGTTGTGCTATCAACTGGTGGTTACGGTTTGAATAAAGAAATGGTGTCATACTACCGTCCTACTATGAGAGATATGACAAGTTCAAACAATGTCACAGCGACAGGTGATGGTGTATTACTTGCGAAGGAAATTGGCGCATCGATGACTGATATTGATTGGGTTCAAGCTCATCCAACAATTGGTAAAGATAGTCGCATATTGATTTCAGAGACCGTCCGCGGCGTTGGTGCAATCATGGTGAACAAAGATGGTGATCGTTTTATTAATGAATTGACTACCCGAGATCGCGCATCTGATGCTATTTTGAAGCAACCTGAGCAGTTTGCTTGGTTAGTATTTGACGAGCAATTGGTAGCGAAAAAAGAAATGGTTCGTGGATATGAGCATTTAAACATGCTTAGCAAAGCCAATACTGTTGAAGAATTAGCTCAAATCACCGGAATGAGCGATTTGCCGAATACTGTCAAAGCGTATAATGACTATCAAGTTTCAGGAAAAGATACAGATTTCGAGCGTCCTGACATGCCGCTTAATCTGACTAAAGCACCATTTTATGCAGTAAAAGTTGCTCCGGGTATTCACCACACTATGGGCGGTATTGCGATTGACACTGATACAAATGTTTTAAACCTACAAAGCTGGAAAATGGAAGGTTTGTTCGCAGCAGGTGAGGTAACTGGTGGTGTTCATGGTTACAATCGTCTAGGCGGTAATGCAATTGCCGATACAGTAGTATTTGGTCGCATAGCAGGTGAAAATGCGGCTAAGCATGCACTTGAAAAGAAATAAGCTTTAACATAATTCATCATCCCTGATATTCCTCAAAGACCAAGTCTCATCAACTTGGTCTTTTTTTGCTTGTTAGTATTCATAACTAATTAGCCAATTAACGCTAGCTTGAAAAGCAGAACAAGGATCAACAGGCATAAAAAAACCAAGCACTTGGCTTGGTTTTTATTCGTTTAAAATTTAGCCGTTATAAACTGACAACATCAAAAGTTACGTTAGGGTTAACGTCTGCATCATAATCAATACCGTCAATTCCGAAACCAAATAGTTTCAAGAATTCTTCTTTATATTCATTATAATCAGTTAATTCCGTTAAATTTTCTGTAGTGACATCAGCCCAAAGCTCACGACAATGCTTTTGAATTTCTTCACGTAATTCCCAGTCATCTAAACGTAGACGATTGTCAGCATCTGTTTCTGGCGCAGCGCCGTCTTCACGGAATAAACGTTCACTGAACATGCGGTAAATTTGATCCATACAGCCTTCATGAACACCTTCTTCACGCATTTTCTTAAATACCATTGCGATATAAAGTGGCATTACAGGGATTGCTGAGCTTGCTTGAGTAACGACACTCTTAAGTACCGCTACATTTGCAGAGCCACCTGTTGCTGATAACTTTTCATTTAATGCATGTGCTGCACGGTCTAGGTCCATCTTGGCTTTACCTAGCGCACCGTGCCAGTAGATAGGCCAAGTGATTTCTGTGCCGATGTAGCTGTAAGCCACTGTTTTACAGTTGTCTGTTAACACTCCAGCTTCACTTAGCGCACTCATCCATAATTCCCAATCTTCGCCGCCCATGACCGTTACAGTATCGGCAATTTCTTGCTCTGTAGCAGGTTCGACTGAGGTTTCGATGATAGTATTTTTATTGGTGTCTACAGCTGTTGCTGTATATGTGTCACCTATAGGCTTAAGGCTTGAGCGGATCACTTCACCCGTATCTGGTAGCTTACGTACTGGAGAGGCTAAAGAGTAAACAACCATATCGATTTGACCAAGGTCTTCCTTAATCATTTCAATGACTTTTTGTTTTGCTTCATGGCTAAAGGCATCACAGTTGATACTTTTAGAATATAAGCCTTCAGCTTTGGCAAACTTGTCAAAGTAGGCTGAATTATACCAGCCAGCAGTACCAGGCTTTGTTTCAGTGCTTGGCTTTTCGAAGAAAACACCAATTGTCGCGGCATCGCTACCAAAAGCTGACGCTATGCGCGAAGATAAGCCGTAACCACTAGAAGAACCGACAACGAGGACCTTTTTAGGTCCGTTTTTAATTTTGCCTTTCGCTTTGGTTAATTCAATTTGCTCTTTTACGTTAGCTTCACAGCCGATTGGGTGTGTTGTGGTACAAATAAAGCCACGTGTTTTTGGTTTAATAATCATAATTTCGTATCTTCCTTTAACAATGGCTCTAGGATAATTAGTTAGCCGTAGAAATGGCACTCATTTTTACTAAAAATGGTCAATTAACTCAGTGGTTGGAGCAGTTTAGCGTTTTGCTGCGAGCTGTGTTTGCTCTGCAATCAGTCTGCGGGTGTAATCATGTTGTGGGTTTTCAAATAATTCCTCAGTTGTATTTTTCTCAACCATAACGCCTTTATTGAGTACCATCACTTTATCACTGAAGTGTCGAACCACATTCAAATTGTGGGTCACAAAGATATAGGAGAGACCCATTTCTTTTTGTAGCTTGAGCAACAAATTTAGAATTTGAGAACGTACCGACAAATCTAAAGACGTTAGCGCTTCATCGGCAATAATAATTTTAGGGTTAAGCATTAAAGCACGCGCTACTGCAACACGCTGTTTTTGTCCCTCTGACACCATATGCGGGTAAAAACTAGCATGCTCTGGTAACAGGCCCACTTTACGTAAGGTGTCAGTGACTTGTGCCTTACGTTCATGACTAGTCATATCGGTATTAAAACGCAATGGCTCTTCCAGTAATGCACCAATGGTTAATCTTGGATTAAGCGATGTATTAGGGTCTTGAAAAATCATTCTAATTAATCGGCAGCGTTGTTTTAAGTTACGCGCCTCGAGTGTTTCGCCTTCAAACTCAATAGTGCCTGTTGTGCGAGGCTCAGCACCTACTAACATTCTTGCTAAGGTACTTTTACCTGAACTCACCTGACCGACAATCGCTAAGGTTTGACCGCGCTCAAGCTCAAATGACACAGGCGAGAGCGCTTGATTATATTGCGCCCTAAAGCGTTTATAACCGATAAAATACCGCTTACTGAGATCGGTTACGTTAAGTAATGGCGTTGTCATCTTCTGTCTCATTGTTATATGGGAAGTGGCAAGCAAAATAGCGATCTTTTTCGTGAGCTAAATTGGGCTGAATAACGCATTGTCGTTGTGCATCTGGGCACCGAGGGCCTAATCGGCAACCCGCGGGTAAATGTTGTAATGAAGGTGACGAACCCTGCAATGTCGGTAAATAAGATTTATGGCGCATTTTACCCGTGTGCTCAGGTAAGTTTTTAAATAGCGCTTTGGTGTATGGGTGGTAAGGTTTTTTAAGTAATTCACTCACTGGCCCTGATTCCATAATTTGACCACTGTATAAAATACTAATGCGATCACACCATTTTACTAAGGTTTCTAATTCATGACTCACAAGCAAAATTGACACGTTTTGTAATTGATTAAGCTGTGAAAGTAGTCTGAAAATTTGCGCCTGAGTACTGAGTTCCATCGAATTAGTGGGTTCATCAGCAATTAACAATTTAGGATGGTTAGCCACAGCCATCGCGATCATGACTTTTTGGCACTGGCCTTCTGATAATTCCCATGGGTAGCTTTTCATAATGGCTTTAGGCTGCTTAATTCCCACTTTGTGCAGCCATTTTTGCGCAGTTAAATTGGTGTCTTTGGAGCGGCGCCAAAAAGGAACTGCCTTATTCGGCGTTAATGACTCAATAAGTTGGCTACCAATAGTTTTGACGGGATCTAAACTGCCTGAGGGATCTTGAAAAATCATGGTCATATCAGTGCCCATTAGATTACGGCGCTGTTTTGAAGTCATTTCAAGAAGGTTTTGACCATCCCACATCATGCGATCGGCAATGATATTCCAGTTAGGACCCAGTACCCCAAGCACTGCTTTTGCAAGTAAACTCCGACCAGAGCCTGACTCACCCACTAAACCATGCACTTCTCCGGGATTGATGGTTAGGCTGACTTTTTCAAGTACTTTAACCTTGCCTTGAGGTGTATCAAGCTCAATGGTGAGGTTTCTGACATCAAGTAATGGCATAAGTTAGTTTCTTATCGGCGCTAATGCCGAGCGTAATCCGTCACCCACCAAATTGATGGATAAAACTGTAAATAAAATAGCAAGCCCTGGGATAGTAATGGTCCATGGTGCTATTAGTAGGCTATTTAAGCCTTGGAAAATCATTGAACCCCATTCAGAGCTTGGTGCTTGTGCACCTAAATTTAAAAAGCCAAGCGCAGCAATATCCAAGATAGCTACTGAAATAGCGATGGTGGTTTGAATGATGACCACATCCCAAACATTTGGCATGATTACATACCAGAAAATTTGAATTTGACTGGCTCCATCAATTTTAGCGGCGGTCACATATTCTTTTTGCAGTTCTTCATGAACAGCTTGATGAATCGCGCGAACAAACTGTGGGGTTAACGCGATACCTACGGCCCAAAATACATTAGTAAGTCCAGGCCCCGTGACAGCAACCACTAAGATAGCGAGTAGCAAGGACGGAATAGACAGTAAAGCATCTAATAAATGCCCTAGAATACTCGACTTTAATCCACGCATCATTCCTGAAAGTGAACCAATAACAAATCCAACCACCAGCGCGCTAATGACGACAATTAGCGACATACCAAAGGTGAGCCTAACACCATGAAGGATCCGGCTAAATAAATCACGACCTAAATCGTCAGTGCCTAAAAAGTGGGAGACATGACCTGCTTGATCCCAAGATGGGGGCAATAATATAGCATCAGGATTTTGCATTTCTGGCTGAAATGGTGCTAAAAGCGGACCAAGTACCACCAAAATCAAAAGGAATATGATTGCCCATAAACCAGCAACTGCAAAAGGGTTGCTAGCAAATGAATGCCACAACTGGCCTAATGGTGAGTCTATTTGTTCCTCTTGGTAGAGTTTCTTAATTGGCATACAGTTCTTTCCTATTAATTGGGTTAATAGTGGTATGCACTAAATCAATCATAATGCTCAAAAATATAATCAATAATGAAACAGACAAAATACCTGCTTGAATGACAGTGTAATCGCGCTGGTAAATACCATTTATCAACCATAAACCTACACCAGGCCAAGAAAAGATGACTTCTACTAGAATGCCATAACTTGCAAAAGACCCCAGCATTAAACCAAACGCTTTAAGGACGGGTATAAGCGCATTGGGAAGGGCATGTCTAATTAATATTCGGAAAGTATTCAGGCCTCTTGCTTCTGCAGCACGAATATAAGTTTGTGTCATTACAGTCATCATAGCTTGACGGGTTATTCGAATGACCACTGTAAAAGGTAATACTGCTAGGGTAACAGCAGGTAAAATAATGTGTAGTAATGCATCTTTAAAAGCCGAGATAGCATATGGGCGCTCTGATAGCAGTGTATCGATTAACATGAATCCAGTTACAGGTTCAATTTCATATAAAAGATTAATCTGTCCAGATATCGGTAACCACTCAAGGTGAACACCAAACCAAAGGGCAAGAGTGAGCCCTAGCCAAAAAACAGGTATTGAATAGCCTGTCAAGGTAATGGCTAAAATGCTGCGCTGTATTGTTTTACTCGCACTTAGGGAGGCGATAACTCCTAAAGGCACCCCAAAAAAAACCGCAATACAACCTGCAAATAACGATAGTTCAAAGGACGCCGGCAATACTGCACTGAGTTCATCTGCCACACTCTGTTGCGAGTTGACTGAAATGCCCAAATTTCCTGATAATCGTTGGGTTACATAGGCAATAAATTGATTGAGCTGATTATCTTCTAAATTATAGTCTTCAACTGTTTGGGCTTGTTGTTCGACGGTTGGAAACTGGATGCCCGAGAGCGCGTAACCTTTTTCTACTGGGAACATGCCAGTTGCAAAAAATATTACTGAAATCATTACTATAGAGGTTACAAAAAAGAGGTTGATTCGCCTTACAAAATATCGCCACATTAGGGTTGAACCTCCTCTTTTATAAGTTCAACATCGGAAAAAGACATTCCGCCATATGGATTGACATTTGTAATATTGATGTCGGTATTTTTTAACAGTAGTTTTTGAGCATGAGCAATATTAACCAAAGGTACTTGCTCATGAATAATTTTTTCCGCTTGTTGATAAAGCGCTTTTCGCTCCGGCTTTGAAAGAGTTTCTTTTGCTTGAGCTAAAACAGAGTCTAGCTCGTTTGAACACCAACGAGAGCGATTATTATTCGACTCTAGCGCACTACAACTCAGCAGTGGGGTAAAAAAGTTATCTGGATCAGTGTTATCAGCATTCCAACCAATCAGCACAGAATCGTAATCACTAGAAATGAGTTTTTGAGTAAATACACTCCAGTCGTAGCTGACAATATTTACTGTTACGCCAATATTAGCTAAGTCTGATTGGATCAGTTCAGCTGTTTTCTGGGCGTTTGGATTATAAATTCTGACAACAGGCATCGCCCATATATCAAAAGATAGATTGGTCACTCCAGCTTCTTTTAACAAGCGTTTTGCTTCTTCTGGATCATAATGGTTCACATCTTCTGTTTCTGAGTATGCCCAAGATGCAGGAGGTAGCATGCCTGATGCGGCAATAGCGGTATCATGATAAACCACATCGAGGATATTTTGCTTATCAACAGCATGCGCTAATGCGTGGCGAACTCGCGCATCATCTAAAGGAGGTTTTTGCGTATTGAAAGCCCAAAAAGCGACGTTTAAACCTGGTTTTGTGCGGACTTCAAGGTGTTTATGTTTTTTGATAACAGTAAGCTCATTGGCTTTAGGCAGAGCTGAAACTTGGCAGTCTTTAGTAATGATTTTAGCCAGCCTTGCTTCACTTTTACGAGTTATATCAAAAACTAACATGTCAATTTTCGCTTCGTCTCCCCAGTAATACGGGTTCCGCTTAAAGCGTATATACTCATTTTTGACGTATTCGGATAAATAGAAAGGGCCTGTGCCGATGGCAAAATAGTCGACGTTCTCAGGCGTTCCTGCTGCAAGTTGTTGCATCGCATATTCTGCAGATAGAATGACGGCAAAATCGGTTGCTAGGTTAGATAAAAATGACGCATCTTTATGCGCTAAATGAAAAACAATTTCATAGTCATTCACTTTCTCGATGTTAGTCACCAAGTTAGCAAAATCAATGCTCTGAAAGAATGGGTAACCTGTGCGGCTGACTAAATGATAAGAATGATTAACATCAATAATCCGCCCGAAAGAAAAGATGACGTCGTCAGCGTTAAAATTACGTGATGGGCTGAACAAATCGTTATATTGAAATTGTACACCTTGGCGCAAGGTAAAATGATATTGAAGTCCGTCATCAGATACTTTCCAGTCAGTAGCCAGAGCAGGGGTGTAGTCTGATGAATCATCGTTATAATCAATTAGGCGATTATAGAGCTGATTTGAAGTCGCATCGATGGTGGTGCCCGATGTGATTAATTGCGGATTAAATGTTTCAGGGTTACCCTCTGAGCAATAAACAATCCCAGATGGGACATTTAACTCACCACAAGCTGTTACTAAAAAAGATAGTAAGCAGAGTAATGCTAAGGGATTCCAGCGTTCTCTTTTCACACGCATTTTATCATCATTTAATTTTTAGGCTGTAAACGACTATTTTAGCAGTGTTAATAACTTAGGAGCAAATATCATCTTAAGCCTTCTCCAATAAGTTGTATTTTTTTAAAATACCACGTAGTTGGTGATAACTTAAACCAAGCAACTCCGCGGTTTTCTTTTGGTTGTACTGACTTTCTGCCAACGCTTTTTTAAGCAGTTCAACCTCATAGTTTTCAGTGTGCTCTTTAAAGTTAATTGGAAAGCTAAACTGATTATTTAACTGACTCGCATGAGGTAGCTGACTTTCTTCGCTCGCCTCGGTATCTGCTGTAGGAGCTGACTCCTCAAAATTCACACTCTCTGTTGTTTGCTGCCTTTCGCGGGTTTTAACTCGACTTGTTGGACGATAAGGCGAGGCAAATGGGTCAAGGATAATATGGTCAATTTCATCACCATCAGAACCACGGCGATAAACACTTCGTTCGACCACGTTTTTAAGTTCACGAATATTACCTGGCCAGCGATGAGACATTAACTGCTCTATTGCCACAGGACTAAAGCCGCCAAAAAAGTCTAAATTTAGTTGTCTTGCCATACTGATTGCAAAATACTCTGCCAGTGGCATGATGTCTTCAGTTCTGCATCTTAATGGCGGCAGTGTAATAACATCGAACGCCAGACGGTCGAGTAAATCAGCGCGGAATTCACCATTTTCAGCCAGAGTAGGTAAGTCTTCATTAGCCGCACACACCAATCTGACATTGGTTTGGACTGTTTTACTGCCGCCAACACGTTCAAATTCGCCATATTCAATAACACGTAGAAGCTTTTCTTGTATTAAGCCAGAAGTGTTAGCGAGTTCATCTAAAAATAGTGTGCCATCATCAGCCCGTTCAAAGCGACCTTCATGTTTACCTTTAGCGCCAGTAAAGGCACCAGACTCATGTCCAAACAGCTCACTTTCAAGTAAAGACTCACTTAAAGAAGAGCAATTAAGCTTAATAAACTCTTGATCCCAACGTGCAGATAGAAAATGTAGCCGTTCTGCGATAAGTTCTTTACCAGTTCCACGTTCACCAATGATTAACACTGGCTTTGAAAGTGGGGCAACTTTAGAGACATGTTCCAATACTTCTAATAAAGCATTGGATTGTCCGATAAGATTGTCTTGCTCAAATTGTCTAGTCACTGTAATTTTTAGTCTATTACGCTAACAAGTGGTGAAAATCATAATAGTTGGCTAGCGCTTTAAAATAAAGAAAAAGTTAATAATTTGGTTAACTCATTGAAAATTAATATTTATGTATACTTGGCACGGCTTGTGAATAGTAATATTCGATTTTAACAAAATATTTGAGGGACACATTATGGGAATCTTCTCACGCTTTGCAGATATCATTAATTCGAACATCAGTGCTTTATTAGATAAAGCAGAAGATCCAGAAAAAATGGTTCGTCTGATTATTCAGGAAATGGAAGATACGTTAGTAGAAGTACGTTCAACCTCTGCGAAAGTGTTAGCAGAAAAGAAAGAACTACTGCGTCGTATTAGCCGAGTACAAGAACAAGTTATCGATTGGCAGGCAAAAGCTGAATTGGCTTTATCGAAAGATAGAGAAGACTTAGCAAAAGCGGCGCTAGTTGAAAAACAAAAAACAGTGACCATTTTAGAAACGCTAGAAATGGAACTACAAGTTGTTGAAGAGCACATAGCACGCCTTAAGCATGAAGTTGAACAGCTTCAAGAAAAACTTAACGATGCACGCGCTCGTCAAAAAACTATTATCATGCGCAAACAAACTGCAACTTCACGTTTAGAAGTGAAAAAGCAGTTAGATTCAAGCAAAATTGATGATGCAATGGTTAAGTTCGAAAACTACGAACGCCGTGTTGAAGGTTTAGAGTCTCAAGTTGAAGCTTATGACCTAGGCAAAAAAGGTAACCTTGCTGATGAGTTCGCAGCATTAGAAGCTGAAGATTCAGTCAATGAAGAGCTAGAAGCTTTAAAAGCGAAAGTAAAAGCGAAATCAGCACCAAAAACGCAAACTAAAACAAACAAGTAAACTTTTTCAGAGGTGAGTTATGGATATGGATCTTCTTATTGCCCCAATTATTATTTTTCTAGTGATTGTGGCGCCTATCTGGTTGGTTCTTCATTATCGCAGTAAGCGACAAGTGAGCCAGGGGCTCACTGAGGCAGAGTTTTCACAATTGAATGAATTGATCGCCCAAGCGGATAAAATGGGACAACGCATTGAAACGTTGGAAGCCATTTTAGACACGGAAGCACCTGAATGGAGGGGGAAACATGAGCAAAGCTAACGGTCGTACATTATACCGTATCCCCCAATCGGGTAAAATTTCAGGAGTATGTGCAGGGATTGCTGACTACTTTAATTTTGAAACATGGTTAGTACGTGTTATTGCGGTATCAATCTTTTTAGTTGGCGGTTCTGGGCCCATTTTAATCATCTATATCGCTTTATGGTTAATTTTGGATAGCAAAACATTAGAGGAGAGTGCTAAACAGAATCATAAAGATATCGAAGTGAAGAAAAAAGTATGGCAAGCAGGCGAGCCTGCAAAACGTGCTCTTCATGATGTTAATAGCCAGTTCTACGCGCTTGAAATTAGATTACAACGTTTAGAACGTCATGTAACTTCAGATAACTTTGATTTAAAACATGAAATTAATAACCTATAAAATTGCGCCAGCTGCTTTAACTTAGCTCTACACTAAGCTATTAGAAATCCAATGGGCGGTACACCGCCCTTGAATTTTTCCTTTCTACCTAGATGTTATAGTCATCAAAGTGCTAAATTAATCTCGATATGAATGAGAGTTGTTAGCCGAAATCTTAATGACCCATCCCTGCTTTAAACCGACTTGAGATAAATTATGAGTTTTTTTGATCGTTCAATGAGTAAAATTTCCAAAAAAACGAGTCAATTAGTACATCGAAGCACTGATAGACATGTCCGTTTAGCGGTGACGGGTTTATCTGGCGCCGGTAAAACTGCTTTTATCACAGGGCTTGTGAATCAAATGCTTCATGCTGGAAGTAACGTCAAACATAACCCGTTACCACTTTGGCAAGTGTCGAGAGAGAATCGTCTTATTGGTATAAAACGAGCGATGCAGCCTGATTTAGCTATCGCGAGCTTTGACTATCAAGGTGGAATGAGTGCGTTAACGTCATCACCAGCAACTTGGCCTGCTTCAACAAGGAATATTTCTGAGCTTCGTTTAGCGATTAAATATCGTCCAAGAAAAGGCATTTTGGCAAAGATTTCTGATACCGCCACTTTATATGTCGATATTGTTGATTACCCAGGTGAATGGTTACTTGATTTACCTATGCTAAAACAAAATTATTCAGAATGGGTGACTGGTCAGATAGCTGTTAAAAACAGGCTAAAACATTCAGCTTGTTATCCGGCTTTTGAATCAGCGATAAATGAAATCAAATTCTCAGATAGTGCAGATGAGCACAAGCTTAAACACGCTGCTGACCTATACCAAGCTTTGTTAATTGACCTCGTTAATAAAGAAGGTTTTTATCTTGCTCAACCGGGCAGAATGTTATTACCAGGCGAATTTGCCGACACGCCGTTGCTGGCGTTTTTCCCCTTGGTCAATTTATCTTTAGAGCAACTTGCCGAACTTGAAACAACAGCAGAAGACAGTTATTACCATATATTAAAAAAACGCTATCAAGAGTACGTCTCTGTTGTGGTTAAACCGTTTTATCGTGATTACTTTGCGAGTTTTGACCGTCAGTTAGTGCTGGTGGACTGCTTTAATGGCCTGAATAATGGTAAAGCTCAGTTTGAAGATATGGGTAATGCGTTAAATAGCATTGTGGAAAGCTTTCATTTTGGTCAATCAAGTTTATTGAGACGTTTATTCTCACCTAAAATTGATAAGTTATTATTCGCTGCGAGTAAAGTTGATAGGGTTACACGTGATCAGCAAAGCCATGTGTTAAGTTTGCTCACCGATATGCTTAAACACAGTCAATATTTTGCTAATTATGAAGGTTGCGAAGTTGAAACTATGGCCATCAGTGCCATTAAAGCAACCCAGCATGGCATGGTTAACACCTCATCGGGCGAGCAAGAAGTGGTAAGAGGTATAGATGAAAATCATAATATGTTGACAATTTTCCCGGGTGAAGTACCGCAAACACTACCAGAAAATGACTTTTGGCAAAAACAGGGCTTTAATTTTGTGTCATTTAACCCGCCAAAGTTACCACCGTCAGCAAGTTCGGATCCGCGTTTTGACCATATCCGTTTAGACCATTTACTGCAGTTTTTACTCGGGGATAAATTACAGTAATGAACTCATCAAATATGAATAGCAGCCAATCACAGCAATCTACACAACAGACTGTTCTAAAAAAACAGCAAGTTTTTGAGTCTGAAACCCTGGATGAGCCTCAAGTTAAAGCTGGGCAATCTTATGCAGAAGTCGAGTTCATTTGTGAAACAGCGTTAGCTGAAATAACAGAAGACATTGAGGTTATCGAATCCAGTACATCGCCTAAAGGCTGGTCTAAATTGGCTAAGTTCTCATGTGTTGGAATTGTTTTAGCGGTTATTGTACAAACTCTTTTAGGCTTGCATAGTGCGTTTTTACAAAGCCCGTGGTTATTTGGCTTTTATGCCACAGTGACGGGAGTCGTTGTGGCATGGGTCTCTTCAATGACCATTTCAGAGTGGCGAAAACTGGTTAAGCTTAAACACGTTGCCGATACTCAAGTGACAGGCGAGCGGTTGTCACAAAGCATGCAACGTGGTGAGGCAGAAAAGTTTATTGCGCCATTGATGCAGCATTATCCAGTAAGTAAAGGAAAACAGCAATTTACTGCGATTAACAGTAGCGAACATAATGATGCGGAAATGGTACTGTTATTTGATGATTTAGTGGTAAGTGAGCGTGATGAGAAAGCAAAACAAATCGTCAGCCGCTTTGCTGCTGAGTCAGCATTATTACTGGCGGCGAGTCCGTTAGCAGTATTAGATATGGCGATTATTTTGTGGCGTAACCAGCGCATGATTAATGCAATTGCAGATATTTACGGCATTGAATTAGGTTACTGGAGCAGAATAAAACTAATAAAAAGCATTATTGTAAATATTGTTTATGCGGGCACAACTGAAGTTGTCGCTGATTTAGGTACCCAATTATTATCTGTCGAAATGACAGGTAAATTATCAGCAAGGTTAGCGCAAGGGCTAGGTGGTGGTTTGCTTACTGCAAGGCTCGGTTATCAAGCTATGGGTTTATGTCGTCCTCTAAGCTTTAAAGAAGACAATCGTCCTAAACTCGGCCAAATTCATCAGCAATTGTTAACTGAGTTGAAATCTTTTTCAGCATCTATGCTGCAAAAAAGCAAAGTAAAACAGACTACTGACAAAAATACAAATCAAGAAAAGAAATAGTTTTAGATTAAAGTTTGAACTATTAGTATTGTTGACTACAGTTTTATGACAGCTATTTTCTGTTAAATCTGTTGATGAAGAAATAGCTTAAACAGCCGATCAAGGATAGGGAAGCAGATCGGTTTTAAATAGGACTTAAAGGAGTTAACAATGAAACATCCATTTCTAATGGGCGTTATATACGCCTGCGCTTTATCATCAGTATTTACTCAATCTATTCAAGCTAAAGAAATTGCTGCAATAGACTCAAAACAGCCTCAAGCCCAAATGCAGTCCAATTCGGCTAAAGATACCAAACAGGTTAAAGTGAATATTAACAAGGCCAGTACAGCTGAATTACAGCAGTTAAAAGGTATTGGAGAATCTAAAGCCAAAGCGATTGTTGAATATCGAACGAAGAATGGCAAGTTCAGTAATCTGGAGCAACTTAGCCAAGTATCAGGAGTAGGGGAAAAGCTGATAGAGAAAAACGCAAATCAAATTAGTTTTTAGTTAAGTGATAACTAAAGTGAGTTGGTTATTCAACTTTTGTATCAACACCGCTTAAATAAAAGTATCAACACCGCTTAAATAAAAGGAGCCATTGGCTCCTTTTATTATTACTGTATTGCTCGATGTTTATTGAGCGTTTAATTGTTGACCATTAACCTCAACAGACTCATCACCCATAAGGTAAAGGTAGGTCGGCATAATGTCTTCAGCTGTTTTTAATGTTGCTGGATCTTCACCCGGATAGGCTTTAGCGCGCATTTCTGTACGAGTTGCACCAGGATTAATACTATTAACACGTACACTTGTGCCTTCACATTCGTGAGCTAATACTTGCATCATGCCTTCAGTGGCAAATTTAGAGAAAGCGTAAGGTCCCCAATATGCGCGGCCTTGTCTGCCAACACTGCTTGAGGTGAAAATTAAAGAGGCTGACGGCGCAGTGCGCATAATAGGTAATAGCGCTTTGGTCAAAATAACTTGAGCAGTGACGTTAATTTTCATCACATCTTCCAGTGACTCTAAATCAATGTGTTCAAATGGCCCCAAAGCGCCTAGTAAGCTGGCATTATGTAAAACGCCATCTAAATGACCAAACTGTTCAGCAATGGTATCTGCCATATCCTTATAGTTTTGTTCTGTGGCACCTTTTAAATCAAGTGGAACAATAGCAGGTTTTGCGTAACCAGCTTGTTCTATTTCATCGTAAACGGCTTCTAATTTCTTGACTGTTTTACCGAGTAAAATCACTGTAGCACCATGTTTTGC
Source organism: Shewanella olleyana (assembly GCF_023283825.1). Classification (GTDB taxonomy): domain Bacteria; phylum Pseudomonadota; class Gammaproteobacteria; order Enterobacterales; family Shewanellaceae; genus Shewanella; species Shewanella olleyana. Next base: position 271,258 of record NZ_JAKILD010000001.1, read on the forward strand.
AAAGTTAATTGCTGCAACACGACCGATGCCAGCACCTGCGCCAGTAACAAGAATTGTTTTATTTTTTAGTAAATCTTTTTTAGCTTGATATTCCAACATGGTTCAATTTTTCCTTCGGCTGCAAAAGCACGTCAAATCTAGATTCGAACAAAAGATAAACGTTCGTTTTAAACAAATGACTGATAAATGTTAACGTGTAGTACTTTTGCATGTAACAAATATGTAGCTAACTCAATAGTTTTACGTTAACTTGAGATGAGTTAAGGACAAAAATATGTCCTTATGGTCATGCGTTTACGCTATTGTGACCAATTTTTGGGGAAATTAAAATTATTACAACAAGATTTGGGGAAAAAAGATGAAAAGACTCATATTGGGTGTTGCTATTGCATCTGCTCTTGGGCTTAGCGGCTGTAGTGAAGATAGTACAAATGAAGCAAAAGATTCTGTGGAACCACTCATTCCATTCTCTCAAGTGGTATTCGACCCTGCTGCTGGTGATGTGCCATTGCCAAATGACCTTTTATTTAACGGCACCACTGACGGTACGTTAGCTATACCGGGTGAAGACGGTGTCGATTATGTCGATCCAACCTTAGCTTTAGGTGCATTAGATGGGTGGTCAACGACGTCTCCAATTTCTATTACTGTGGATCTTGCTGTCGACAACTCTGGCGAAATGCTAACACTCGACGCTGCATCAGTTTTCCAACCAGGCGCTGTGCGTTTGTTTGAAGCAACGGTTGGCGGTGCATTATCAAGCGATCCTGAATGTACTGATGAGTTATCGCTTTCAGCATGTAAGATTGGAGAAGAACTCCAATTTGGGGTTGATTTTGTCGCCCAAGCTTCTGGCAATACCATTGCTGTCGTTCCACTAAAAGCATTGAAGCCGAATCAATCATATATCTACGCAACGACTAGCTTAATTCAAGATTCTGCTGGTCGCGCTATTGAGCCCTCAACGACTTATAATCTTCTTAAATTAGATATCGACACTAAGCCGCTTGAAACTGATGAGCAGCTTTTACTTCAAAGTTTAGTGAATAGCTACGAGAAAGGATTAGCTGCGGCACATGGTGTTGATGCTGAAACGGTTTCTTATTCTGGTTTATTCACCACTCAGTCGGTAGCAGATGTTTACGAAACAACAAAACTGTTAATGGCTGCAGACCCTAATTACCAACCGTCATTTGAGCAATTCCCGACTTCGGCAGGTTACACTGTAGCCCAAGCAGCAGGCCTTACTCCTGAAGACGGTGCAGCATATGTAGTATCAGACTTAGCTGATGTTTACACTGCAGCAATTAAATTGCCTGTTTACGGAAATTGTTCATCAGTTACTTGTGACTTTCCAATTGTAGATGGTGCACCTAGTGCGCCGAATGGACGTTGGTTTGCCCAAGGTGATAGCCCAGTTTCGGTGTTGTTAGCGCTTGAGTCAGGCACTATGAGTTTTGCTAATTTCAGTGCGCAAGCCGATAAACATGGTGTGGATCCAGCAGCAGCATTGCAAAACCCTGCGTTAATGGCTGGTAAAATTTGGAATTTAGATGATGGTACTGCAGCAGATCCTGCAAAACATCTGACAAAACTGAATCCAATTCCAAAGATAATGAGCTATGAAACAGTACCTGTATTAATTGCAATGCCAAATGAAGCTAAAGTGAAGGCTTTTCAAGAGTCTCAAGGGTTACCCTTCACACCTCCAACACATGGGTGGCCGACAAATATTGCTCTACACGGTTTAGGCGGCGGTAAAGAGATGGCGCTTGCTTATGCTGGCTCTTATGCTGCATTAGGTATTGCGACAATTGCGATTGATATGCCTTTACATGGTGCCCGCTCATTCGGTAACGATGGTGCTGGCTCGTATATTATATCTGCAACCGATCCATCATATGGAGCAGTCGTTGGCCAGCCAGAGGCGTTCAAATACGGCAACCCATTAGTGTTTGTAAACATAGGAAGTACGCTCACGGTTAGAGATAATTTCCGTCAGGCTACGATGGATCATCTAGCGCTTCGTTTATTATTGACTGGTTTATATACGAATATCGAAGATGCTAAAGGGCAGTTAGGAACACAACTTTTTGATATCAGCAAAATTAGCGCTCAAGGCTTAAGTTTAGGCGGCATCGTTGGAACGACTTTAGCCACTTATGCTTCAACAGGTTTAGTCGACCCAACATCTGGAACTGAATTACCTAATGCTTACGGTATTAATGCCGCATCGTTAGTGGCTCCCTCTGGTGGCTTAGCGGGTTCATTTGCCGGCTCTGCGACTTTTGGCCCTGTGTTATTTAAGACAGTGACTGCAACTGATGACTTTATGGCTTTAGTTAAAGAAGCAAACGAAGCAGGTTATGAGCCAGAAACGCCTGAATATGCTGCATTAGTTAAAGCTGTTTATGCTGGCTTTATTCCAACATTTGCCTTTGCGGTGCAAACAGCAGTTGATTCAGCTGACCCTATTAACCATGCAGCAATGTTAGCGGATACTCAATTACCAGTGCATTTAATTGAAATTGCAGGTGATGGCGCAGGTAATTTATCTGACCGCGTATTGCCTAATCAGGTGGAAGGCTTCCCATTATCAGGCACTGAACCATTAATTGCGGGCTTAGGTCTTGGTTGTGTTAGTTCCAATAGCGCGGGTTCTGGAGTGGTAAGATTCTCGAAGGGGCATCATAGTTCTATCGTTAGTCCTAGTGAAGTCGAGGGTGTAACAGACGGTATGGCAGCACAAGCAACGGTTGAAATGCAATCTCAAGTCGCCACATTTGCTAAAACTGCGGGCTTAGGTGCAGCAACGATTCTTGTTGATAATGCAGAAGTTATCGTACCTTGTAGCTAAATAATGATGTTTAATTGTTAATTGACTAAAAACCCAGCAAATGCTGGGTTTTTTATTGTCTACAATGTTTAACTTCCTGCTAAGATAAGCCGTAATAACGTAATTCTTTATGGAGTGTATTTTGGAGTTTTTATCTGAGTACGGCATGTTTCTAGCTAAGGCTGTCACTATTGTCGTCGCAATTCTTGCGGTAGTGATTGTTGTTCTTGCTAGCAGCATGAAACAAAAAGCAGAGAAAGGTGAACTTAAGCTAACTGATGTTACTGATGAGCTAAAACAACTTGAGAAAGAGTTGAAAGAGGAGTTGCTAACCAAAAAGCAATTTAAGGCTTACGAGAAGCAGTTAAAAGCTGATGATAAAGCGGCTGAAAAAGAAGAAACAGCACCTTCAAAAGTATTTGTAATCGATTTTAAAGGCAGTATTGATGCAGGTGAAGTGGCTTCGTTAAGAGAAGAGATTACCGCGATTTTAACAGTGGCTGATAAAGATGATCAGGTTTTGGTTAATGTAGAGAGTGGCGGTGGTATGGTACATGGTTATGGACTAGCCTCAAGCCAATTAGACAGATTAAAACAAGCAAAAATACCTTTAACTATTTGTATCGATAAGGTAGCAGCCAGTGGCGGTTATATGATGGCTTGTGTGGCCGATAAAGTGTACGCGGCGCCTTTTGCCATTGTTGGCTCGATTGGTGTTGTTGCACAGTTACCTAACTTTAGCCGTTTACTGAAAAAACACGACATTGATTATGAACAACATACAGCAGGTGACTTCAAACGTACCTTAACTGTGTTCGGTGAAAATACTGATGAAGGTCGTGAGAAGTTTCAAGAAGAGCTTGAAGAAACCCACGTGCTATTTAAAGAATTTGTCAGTAAATATCGCCCAGATATGGACATTGCTAAAGTGGCTACCGGTGAACATTGGTACGGTCAACAAGCCATTGAACTTGGTTTAGTCGATGCTATTTCTACCAGTGATGATGTTATTTTAGGTCTAGCGAAAGAACATCAAGTGATCAAGATTAAATATCAAATGAAGAAAAAATTAGCAGACAAAATTGCTCATGGTGCTTCGATGTCAGTTGATGGTGTTTTGAATCGTTTAATGGAGCGTGAAAACGCCGTTAAATAATAAGATAAGGATATCAATGCAGCAAGAGTCGGGTTACAAAGCGAATATGATGGTTGGGGATCAATGTTACCCAGCTTTTGAATTACGTAATTTGCTCAATTTTATCGAAGATCACCTTGGTGAAACTGTTGCTGCAGATATCTATTGTAAATTGGGCTTAGGACCATTAGAACTGAATGCCATGCAGTTTGTTTATGTATGGCAAGTTGAGTTTGCAATGGAGCAATTACGTTTACTGAGCCCTGATAAAGAAATTGGTGCACGTTTAGGTACCAGTTATCAAGTTGAATCCCTCGATGTACTACTGCCTTTTTTTGACCAGTTCACTACCTTAGGTCAGTGCCTTAAATTCGTCATTCAAAATCCTGATTTAGCAGGCAGTTTTGCAGATACCTTAGTGCGGATTGAAGATGATAAGTTGTGGGTGCGATGGCTTAATACTGGCAAAGTTTCAGCTGATAAATTTGCCTTTCAGTTTCAGCACAGTGTGTGCGCTTTATTAGGCGCTGCAAGACAGTTAGTTGATAATCCAGTATTTATTGATCAAATTCATTTAGCCTCACCAAGTTGCAATACTGACTACCTGACTCAAGAAACTGGCGCAACAATCACCTTTGATTGTGATTTTTTTGAGTGGGGACTAAATATCGGGGTATTAGATTTTCCGTTAGCCTATCAATTTGAGCAAGTTAACAGCGAAAAAGCGGCACCTGACAGTATTTCGTTTATTGATAATGTGCTGACTGCTATTCGCCACAGCATGCCAAACCCACCGAAATTAGAACAGTTTGCCTTAACGATACATATGAGCGATCGAAGTTTTCGGCGTAAGTTATCTGCAGCAGGGACAAGCTATCAAAAGTTAGTCGACCAAGTTCGTTGCCAAGCGGCAATCAATTTAATCTTGGCCGATAAAATGTCTGTTGAAGATATTGCTGAAACACTTGGTTATGGAGATGTGAGCCATTTCAGACAAAGCTTTAAGCATTGGTTAGGTTACCCTCCTGGTCACTTTTTACGGCTTAACCAATTGGCAAATTAATAAACTAAATAGTTAGCTTGAAAATATTCCTCTAAAGTCTAAAGTCTAAAGCTTATTCGCACACTCCAATGCTAGGGGACATGCTATCTATCCATTGCTTAACTAATTCGGTTCCTTCCGTATGGATAATCTCACGGCCTATTGGTGGCATTTTGTCTTTTGGAGACGATAATATCTGTCGATAATGTAATATCGAGCGTTCAGCATTTCCTGGCACTATGTCATATGACAACCCATTAGGGCCACCATCCCATCCTGGAGGCTGCTTACAAATGCCGTACTCAAAGCTTGTGTGATCAATAAAATAGCTTAATCGTAAACCTGAAATACTCGCAAAACCCTGTTTATTATGACAATGAGCACAATTTATATCTAAATATCCTTTAGCACGATTGGTTAAGCTGGCTTGATTATTTTCAAGCGTATGTGATTTATCAACGGTATTTAAATCCGGCAGTAAACTAAGCATGTTTTCATCTGCCCAAAAAGTCAGTTGGTTAGTTTTATTGCCATTACTTAGGGTTATTTCTCGATTCAGTAAGTGTGCTTTTACACCTATGGGGTTAATACGGCTGATGTCATTTTCATTAATTTGATGACAGATCTTACATTCAACCTTGCTGGGAATATGATAATCGAAAGTGATGGAATCACCTTGATTATTTAATGTATGAGTTACATCCGCTCCTGCAATAATGAGTGATGCGTTTTCTTGCTGCCATTGGTAGGTTAATGCTGTCCAGCCTGCTTCTCGGCGGATCATTAACCGTGTTTCAATCAACTTTTCGTTATTTGCACCACTTAATTGAGTATCGAATGGTAACGCAAAGGTTTTAGCTAAAACACTGCCGACAGGCAAGGTAAATACTTGCTGTGGATTAAACACCATTGATTGATTATCAGGTAGAAAAATAAACCGATATTTACTGGCATAATTTGAGAAGAGCTCAGTGGACAGTTGATAGTTGATGCCGGGTGTCGTTGGAGAATGAGTCGGCAAGCTTGGATCGGTAAATAAACCGTAGTCGCTTAAGTTAGGGCAGTCTTTAGACATCAAAGCGGTCCAATTCACTTCTGAACTCGATTGCTGACAAACATCATCTGAGGTATCAGGTTGCTCTGGTGTCGTTGGTGTTGCAGGCGTAGAGGGCGTAGAAGGAACTTCAGTATTCGAACTACCACTCTCAGAACTATCACTTCCAGAACCGCCACATGCCATTAATATTGAAGTTAGAGAAATGATTAATAGATTCTTTTTCCATATGCTCTCTTTCCATACACTCTTTGTCCATAAAGTCTGGCCCAAACCTCTTTGATTCAAACCTCTTTGATTCAAATCTCTTCGATTTAAAACACTTCTATTCAATGATTTCTGACTCAATAGAGTCTGTTTCAAAAAACTGGCTTCGATATGGATGGAATAAAACATTGGCGTTATCCTGCTTTCATTTTGAAAAAGAACAAATAAAAAGAACAAATAAAAAGAACTGGGGAAAGAATTAACAATAATAAAAACGACAATAAAAACGGGTAAGTGTTTTAAATTAGAGAAACAAAAGAGGATGAACCTAAGTTCATCCTCTTTTTAAAGGCATACTAAGAACAAGACGCCGCTGGTAATCGCTTAATCCATTCGTTGATTAAGGCTACACCTTCATCATGAGACAAACTGCGACCAATTTCAGGCATTCTATCGCCTGGATCGTTACTTTCCATGCGGAAGTGTAAAATCGACTCCTCAGGGTTACCTGGCACAACATCATAACCTAAGGTGCCACCACCATAAGCCACAGGTGACTTACACGTACCATGAGAAAACCCAGCATCCTCAGCATAGCTGCGCCAATACTCAAGTTTTAAGCCCGTGTTTGATGCATTGCCTTCTGGTCGATGACAATGTGCACAGTTAATATCCAAGTAACCTTTAGCTGCTGCCATTAATTCTGTATCTGACATTGATGCAATACTATCTTCATCTCCGTCTTGATACTCTGGTACCATATCGACATCAGTCAATGTCGGTAGGCCTTGTAATATGCCTGCTGATTGCCACTTAGTTAATTGATTCATGCTGCCATCACTGTAAGCATAATCTCGATTTAAGTGACGTGCTTTTGGCCCAATAGGCATAAACACCGCATTGCTATCAGCATCAGCTTTAAATTGATGACATTGCTTACACTGATTCATGCTAGGAACAACATAATCAAAACTGAGCATTTCACCTTTATGAGTGACTTGTTTACCCTGAATCGCCCCAGCTTTTGCCAATACGGCATCGGATTTATCGGCTTTCCAAACATAAGGGAGTGCACTCCAACCCGTTTCACGGTGGATTAGCAGTCGAGTCTCAATTAAGTCTTCATTTGCAAAACCGCGCATGTTGGTATCTTCAGGAAGTGCAAATGTTTTACTGATCACTGTGCCCACAGGGAAATCAAATGATTCATTTTCACTGTAATCGGCTATTGTGCCGTCGGGTAAATACACAAAGCGATATTTAGTGGCGTGATCAGTAAATAATGGCGTATTGAGATCGTAAGGTAGGCCATTAGAGTTGGGTGCTGCGGTGGGGTTAGCCATGTCGGCAAACAGATTATAATCTGACAGGTTAGGGCAGTTGGCTTTGAGTAGCGCATCCCAGCTGACATTGCTGCCAGTAGCTTCACATAAACTTAAATCGCCATCACCTTCAAGGCCTCCTTCGCCTTCGCCAATCGAACCACCGCCACCGATTAAGATGCCGCCATCACAACCTTCTGTTTCATCATCAACACCACAGCCGAAGATTTCATCGCCAAAAGTAACGGTATGAACCGGTAAGCTAATTTGTGAACAAGCTAAAAGGTCTTCTTGAGGAGCTTGAAACAATGCTTCTGGCAAGTTTTGATCTGTATTTGAATTCGCATATAAGCGACCCACACTGACATCGCCATTGTTGATGATACAAGTGTTATCACTGCCGTCTTCTGCGAAAGGTAATTCTTGTAAACCGAGATAAGCCGCTGTGCCATTATTGGATAATGCTTCACCTAAACCATCGTAAATAATACCTGGCATTTTCCCATGAGTGAGTACGTAAGCTTTAATAATGTCATCAATCAAATGACCATTAGGTTTTTGGCCGTAATCACTGATGTTATTGTCATGCACATGAATATTTCTTGGGGTTGCACGCCAGCCATCACTAATGGCCTGTCCAGGCTGAGCATAGTTAGCAACAAACGTGCTGATATCTCTTTCTGCCACGAAGAAACTGGTTACGGCAACGGCTAAGCTGTCATGGTTACTAATGTCATTGTTGAATACTTCAACATCATCCGTAGAAAGAATAATAACGCCTGTCCCAGGGGGAACAATGTGGACACCACCAGGGTTAGATGAACCATTGGCGAAGTTTTTGGTGTTGTTACTATGAATTTTATTATTAAACACACGAACACTTGAACCATATCTTTGGTTATTAATTGGTAAATCGAATACTAATACGCCACCTGTATTCCCTACAGCCTCGTTGTCATATACGTCAGCATATTTAGAGTTTTCGATTTCGATACCAGCGACGTTCTCTTTGGCAATATTACGACGTACAACAATGTACTCTGACTGGCCGACATAAATACCTGCGTCTGCGCTACCGCGAACATAGGTATCTTCAATGAGGATATTTTCACATTCAACAGGATAAAGGCCGTAAGCCCCATTATCTTTATCTAGTTCACCCTCCCAAATGGTTGCCAGCCTTCTTAAGATAATACCGTTGGTATTTTTAAGTTTAATACCGTTATTCTTCGCTTCATTAACGGATAAATCTTGAATAATTATATTCACTGCGTTTTGAACGAAGATACCATCGCCAGAGTTTGCTTCTGAAAAATCCAGCACAGTTTCATCTTGCCCGTAGCCCATAATGGTGACGTTTTTAGAAAACACACCATCGCCGTCAACATCCCCATCAAACAATAATGTCGACTCGATTTTAAAGTTACCCTTAGGAAGTACAATGACATCATTACTTTGAGCATTGATTAAGGCTTCTTGAATACTGATAGTGAGGTTGTCGCCAGCTTCGACCATGATTGCACCTTCAGGGAAGGTTGGGCCGGTTTCTGCAGGCGGTTGAACGACTGGAGGGGTTTCGGTGATTGTGGGTTCATCGTCATCTGAACCACAACCCGACAAACTCATGGTGACTGCTGTTGCTACTATGGTAGGCACCAGCCATGGCATCTTCTTGTTAAACATAGCATCTCCTGCTTTTTATTATTTATTTCCTACTCCTAAAGTTCCGCTAGAGGAGTGGATACGATTTATTTCGTATGTTCTCCAACATGCCTTGTTTGATATGTTAATCAATGTGAGATCTGGCCACATTTATTTAACATGTGGTTTTGATGTTTATTACAGAGAGGAAAAATGGTTTGGAATAAAAAGTAGGAGAATATAAACGGCAGCGAGGCTACCGTTTATAAATAATAGAGATAGTTATACTTTGTAGCTAAGGTGTTGATGGAAACCTATCGTTAAATTAACATGTTCTTTATCAAAGTCGATGTCGCTGATAAATTTGCGCATCGCATCTTCAACTTGGTTCATAAAACGGCCATAGCCACCATCTGAAATATTGCTATCATCAGCAACAATCACAAAGCGTATTGCTTCTGCGATGACGTTACCATCCCAATGACATATTGGACTTGCATCGATGGAGTTTGGGTCAAAACCAATCATTTGTAATTCATTGGTACTTTGTAAATCGTCGAACTTACTGTTACGCACTAAAGGGTATTTACCATTAGCAACTACTGCCAATTTATTGAGTTGTTTAGACTGAGCTGCTTCAATAAAGTTTTGGCAAACTTTTTGGTAGCTATCATTATAGTTTTCGTGCTTTTCTGCTAGAAGCTGATTTTTAATTCGGCGACCTATTGGCATAGTGATCATAGCGTAAGAAAGGGCGCTGGCTTCTTCAGGTAATGGACAGTCACGATGTTGGTAACGACTGTTTAGTGCTCTTAACTTGTAGCCATAGGTTTCTTTGTGACCTTTATTTTTGGCATATAGGTCATAGGAAATATGTTGGTGATCGCGTATTTTAGTCGCTAGGCCTTGGACTGGTAATTGAGGCAATAAAGCTTGAGTAAACTCTCGGATCCGAGCGTGGAAGTTTGCAGCATTACTACGTATTTCATCTCCTGTCGCTAAAAATACTACCTTGAGTTTTTTAGCGCGATAATCGGCCACCATGTGTAAACTATTTGCTTCATGATATTCAGGGTTGTAGAAAAAGCGTAGCTGTTCTTGAGTTGAAAAACAGTAAACTTCGTTATGAAAACGAACAACAGGAAGCTTATCTGTCGCAACAACGTGAACATTATAAAGTTCAAATTTATCAGCAGTTTCAAAAACAAGCTTACTAAACTCTTGGTAACAGCTTTCTAAGCTTTCATAATTTGCGATAAACTCATCAGTAAGTGGGAAACCAACGGTAATATATTGATTTTTTCTGGTCGTTGTAGGTAAGTAAACTTTCTTTTGACGACTGACGGACATAAGTTTTCCTTTTAGCCATAGTGTATTACCAATTAAAATTCGAAAAAGTGCATTTGAATTAGCACTTCTCATCATTGGTATGAGTCATTGTTATTATAATTGAAATGATAGTAACGTTTTAAACAAATCCATTTTGTTTAGTTTAATCTTTAAAGCTTAAAATAAAATTACTTTTTTGCTTTAATCGCTTACTTTAGTTGAAAAGTTTTAACCTTGATTACTTTTTTAACGCATCTTTGATCCACGGCTGCATCCATTGCGTAATTTGAGGTTGAGCCTCAACATTTGGGTGAATGCCGTCACGTTGCATTAAGTCGGGATTTGGGGCTATTTCCAACATAAAAAATGGGATCAAAGTAACATCGAACTCATCGGCAAGTTGATGGTATACGCCATTAAACATTGATGTGTATCTCGGACCATAATTTGGTGGCACCATGATCTCAGTGAGTAGAACATCAGCGCCGCTCTCTTGAGACAAGCTAATGATTTTTGTAAGATTTGATTTCAGCTTGTTAGGCGGAAAACCGCGAAGGCCATCATTGCCACCCAGCTCTACAACAACGAGGTCAAAGTCAGTGGAAGCCAGTAGATTCGGGAGTCTTCGCAAACCACCAGCGGTGGTTTCACCACTGACTGAACCATTAATTATGTTGTATTCAGGGTGTTCATCACGTAACAATTGTACCCAACCTTGCTCTTCTGACATACCGTAACCTGCACTTAGACTATCACCTAAGATTAAAATCGTGGCAGCATAGCTAGAAGTAGAAATAAACATTGTTGATGCAACAAACAGAAATGCCGCAGTAAGCAGGCGTTTAGCTGGTAAATATAAGAAGGATCGTATGTCGACTAATTTTGCAAATAATTCAAGTGCCATTAATGTTACTAACCTCAATAAAACTGTAGTGACCCAAGAGGGAGAGCTTACTATCCTCAATGGCATTTATATGGATGTCAAGCAGGGTGACAGTATTGCGATCCTTGGTCCATCAGGTTCTGGTAAATCGACCTTACTCGGACTATTAGCAGCACTCGATACACCAACCTCAGGTGAAATCTTGCTTGATGGTCAGGCATTATCAGGACTGAACGAAGAACAAAAAGCGGCGCTACGTAAGCAAAAAGTCAGCTTTATTTTCCAATCCTTTATGCTCGTTGACACCTTAACCGCCCTTGAAAACGTAATGCTGCCTGCAGAACTTGCAGGTGTCGCTAATGCACGTGAGAAAGCGGAAAACATGCTTGAGCGTGTTGGTTTATCACATCGTTTAACCCATTTACCTAAACAATTATCTGGTGGTGAGCAACAACGTGTTGCTATTGCACGTGCATTTATCTGTGAACCTAAAGTGCTATTTGCTGATGAACCAACAGGTAACTTGGACAGCGCCAACGGCGATAAAATTGCCGATATGCTGTTTGCTTTAAACCAAGAAAGCGACACAACCTTGGTACTGGTGACTCATGATTTAGAGCTCGCCAAGCGCTGTAAAAGACAATTAGTCATGGACAATGGCCACTTGTCAGAGCCAAATGCAGAGCAAAGCACTACTGAACATAATACTACAAAGGCTGCGAATGAGGAGGCCTGCTAATGGAGTTGCAATTAGCGTGGCGTTTATTCAAAAGAGAGCTCATGCAAGGGCAGTTATTACTCATTGTATTAGCGATTACATTAGCTGTGTTGTCGGTGAGTGGACTTGCCAGAGTCAGTGAGCGTTTACAAGTTGCTATTAATGGCGAGGCCGCAAACTTTATTGCCGCTGATAGGATCATTGATTCGCCAGTTGAACTTGATACAAACGTGCTTGAGCTGGCTGAGTCATTAGATATTGCCCATGTAACCAACATGACCTTTAACTCTATGGTTTATGCCGGAGATAACTTTCAATTAGTCACAATTAAAGCCGTTGCTGATGGATATCCGCTTCGAGGCGAAATCGAGTTATCTTCAGGTGTTACCCAAGCTTTACCTAAAACGGGTGAAGCTTGGTACGAAAATAGACTCGGTGGTTTACTGGGTTATCCAACGACTTTGGAGCTAGGTAACACTGAATTAAATCTATCCGCTGAAATAAGCCGATTACCCGATGCTGGTTTTAATCCATTTGCATCGTCACCTGTTTTACTAATGCGTTTGGATGACGTTGCAACAACGGGGATTATTCAACCCGGTAGTCGCGTTAATTATATTTATCAGTTTGCAGGAGAAGCTGCAGCGTTAACTGAATTTGAAACTCAAGCAAAACCATTACTGAATAACAGCCAACGCTGGACAGATGTTCAATCTGGGGATTCTCCTATTGCCTCTGCGGTGAAACGTGCAGAGCGCTTTTTATTGTTGGCAAGTTTATTGGGGATCGCTTTAGCGTGTGCAGCTATTGGTATTGCAGCACAGCGTTACTGCCAACGACATTATGATGTCGTGGCGATGCTAAAAACATTTGGTGCATCTTCAAAACAAATTCGAACCTTGTTTGGCATTCATTTAATGCTGGTGACTTTAGTGGGCATCGTTTTAGGTTTGATAGGTGGATTGCTGCTAGATCTAGGGATTAATCAATTCTTACCTGCAGAAATTGCCGCATATTCTCCACCTTATTCAAGACCATTGCTGTTAGGTGTGAGTACCGGTTTAATCAGTGCCTTTATGTTCTCGGCTTATCCTTTGATGCGCTTACTGGCTATTCCACCATTAAGAGTATTGCAAAGGCAGTTAGAAGGCCTGCAGTTTGGCATGTGGTTGCACCTATTACTGAGTTTGTGCGCAATGGCTTTACTGGGTTATTTATATTCTCGCAGTATCGCATTGACCATGACAGTGGTATTAGCAGTATTACTGTTAGGCGTGCTGTTAAGTATTTTAGGTTTCGCTATGATCCGTTTAGGTCATAGTGTCGGCATGAAAACCACGAACCCATTGCAGTTAGCTTTAGCAGGGCTTCGACGCCGTGCAAGGCAAAATGCCGTTCAGCTTGTTGGCTTCAGTAGTGCACTTGTTTTATTGCTAACGATTCTGGCTCTTAGACAAGACTTATTGAATGAATGGCAAAAGCAGTTACCAGAAGATGCGCCCAATTACTTCTTGGTGAACATTGCCCCAGAAGACACTAAACCTCTTAATGACTTTCTTGATAGTAATAAGATTATTGCAACCGATATCTATCCAGTGATCCGTGGCCGCTTAACCCATATTAACGATGAAGAACTGATTTCACGTCGAGAAGAGAAAGATGGTATTGAAGGCCGAGTTGGGATATCTCGTGAATTAAATCTAACTTATCGAGAAACATTACCGCCAAACAATGAAATCACCTCGGGCACCTTTAATCAGGCCGATGATGAGGTTTCTGTTGAAGCGGAAGTCGCTGAGCGACTTGGTTTATCACTAAACGATACGATGACGTTTAATATTGATAACCAAAGCTTTAGCGTTAAAGTCACTAGCTTTAGACAAGTGCAATGGGAAACCCTACAACCCAACTTTTTCATGATCTTTAAACCCAAAGCGCTAGAGCCATTTTCTTACACCTCTATGGCGAGTTTTCATTTAAATGATGAAGATTTAAAAGCGAATGGCAGTGACTTAACGGCAAATGCAGTGGTATTGCAGCTTATTCAGCAGTTCCCGACTATTTCAGTTATTGATGTTGGGGCGATGGTGGGGCAGTTACGCCAAATCATTGAACAAGTCTCTCTGTCGCTTTCTTTGGTTTTAGCCTTAGTGTTGCTAGCGAGTGCTTTAGTCTTGATAGCACAAACTGAAGCGGGCATGGCAACCAGACAACGTGAGTTAGCGGTACTGCGTACCTTTGGCGCTTCAGGTTGGTTACTGCGCTCTGCTACTGGACTTGAGTTTGCATTACTTGGCGCTATAGCAGGTATTCTGGCGGTTATTGTAGCGGAATTTGCACTTTATATGCTTAAAACTCAAGTATTCGAGTTGGTCGTTTACATGCATTGGCCTTGGTGGGGGATTTCACCTTTAGCTGGCGCTGCAGTGGTGGCATTTTTAGGAATGTGGCGCTGTCGCCAATTGCTTAACCAGTCTTGTAGTGACTTGTTAAAAGCGGGCTAAATTGGCGAGCATACTATCGCAACATAATTACGATGCTTTCAGGGACAGTTTTGGGATTTTATTATGGGATTTGATTTCGAAAATGAATAAAGGAATGAGTTATGTTTGCGGTAATTTTTAAAGCTAAAGTTGGCGCTCAAGATCAGCATTATATTGATACCGTCGCGATTATGCGCGACTTAGCATTTGAACAATATAACTGCATAGACTTTCTTGCTGTGTCAGAAGGCGAGCAAGAAATTGCGATATCTTATTGGCACAGTGAAGATGATATCAAGCGTTGGCATGATGATTCAAAGCATGCGGTTGCTCAGAAGTTAGGCCAACAAAAATGGTATGAATCTTACTCAGTAGAAGTGGTGGAAATTAAAAGAAAGTATAGTTTTGGTGAGTAACAAACTGACTTAGCTGTTTGTTCATTTAATTACTTTTGTGTCAATAATGCCGTTAAGTTCCCTTAACGGCATTATTTTTTCTGTGATTTTTCCTTAACTACAAGTTATTAAAATCTAATAGTTGAATAATTTTTTGTTATAGTATTTAAATCGTTAACGTTCGTATTGAGCAATGAATTTATGATAAATCAAAAATGGTTATCGACTTTTCTTAAGCTTGCAGAAGTAGGGCATTTTACCCAGACTGCTGAGCAATTATTTATGACTCAACCAGGCGTTAGCCAACATGTGCAAAAGTTAGAACAACAGTTAAACGTGCAGTTAATACAACGTTTTGGTAAGCGTTTTGAATTAACCGATGCGGGAATACAACTGCAGCAATATGGAGAGCAACTCTTAAAGCAGCAAGAGCAACTGGTAAGTGACATACAACTTGATTCCCCCTATGTCGGCGACTGTCGTTTTGCATGTTCTGGCTCCTTGGCTATGTGGTTGTTTCCACACTTTATCGACTACCAAATATTGCACCCTGAATTGTCTGTATCAATAGAAGCTGCGCCAAATAAAAGAGTGATAGAGCAAGTTATCAATAATGATATTGATATCGGAATAGTAACGCAATTTGTCTCTAACCCTGAGCTTGAGGTGACAGCGATTGGTGATGATAATTTATGCTTAATTGTGCCAGCAGCGTTGAAAAACGAGGAGATTAACTTCGATAAATTAATCTCACTGGGTGTTATTTCGCATCCTGATGCAATGCATTACCTGCAGCAATTGATCAGCAGTAACTATAGTGATGAACAAGTTGGTTCGATCCCAATCGCCAGTTATGTAAACCAGCTAAGCCAGATATTACTACCTGTCTCAAAAGGCCTTGGGTTTACCGTGTTACCTGAGTTTGCTGTTAATAGCTTTGAACAACAAGAGCTGATTTCGGTAGTAAAACTTAAACATCAGGTCAAAGAACCGCTTTACATGATCCGTAAAAAGTTTCGTCCTTTACCAAAGCGATATGAGTGGTTCATTGAAACAACTACTGGGCTTATCAATCAATAACGACATTTGGTAGCGTTGGGAGTTATTCAGGTTAAATGCCAAAAGTAACTTACCAATAGAAAATAACTAATATTAAACTGCGGATAAAAAGGCTAATGAGGTGAAGCTATCTCATTAGCCTTTAGAGCCTTTTATTTTAATCTCTTACGCTTTGAGAATAGAATCTAAAGCTGGGCTGATATCTGGATATTTGAAATTAAAGCCTGAAGCAAGTGTGCGTTTCGGCAATACAAATTGACCTTCAACAATCAAATCGGCCATCTCTCCCATAGCCAGTTTTAGGGCTATGACAGGTGTGGGGATGAGTGCAGGGCGATTTAGACTAGCGCCAATAGATTCAGCAAACAATTTGTGATTAACCGGATTTGGTGCAGTTGCATTAAATACGCCTTGAGCATCATCAGTGACTAATAAGTGCTGAATTAAATGGGTTAAATCGTCGATATGTATCCAACTCACGCCGTGTAGACCTTTTCCTATAGGGCCACCGAGCCCTAATTTGAATGGTGGTAACATTTTGGCTAATGCGCCGCCATTTTTACCCAATACAATTCCAATTCTGAGTACGCATACTCTTGTGTTTTCTGATTGAGCTTTTAGGGCTAAATGTTCCCACTCACTGCATACTTGGTGACTAAACTCATTGTGGGCTTGGCTGTGTTCATCAACTGGCGTGCTACCTTGGCGGCCATAAAAACCAATCGCAGATGCGCTAATAAAGCTTGCTGGTGGCATATCACTTTGTTTAATTAATTGAGTTAACATCGCTGTCATGTTCCAGCGGCTGTCACAAATGCGTTGTTTTTGTTGGTTGCTCCAACGTTTCCCAACAATGGGTTCGCCAGCAAGATTAATGACAGTGTCATAATCGTTGAGATTATTCAGTTGTTCTAGCTTGTCTAGGTACTTATGTTGGGCACCAAGTGTTGATGTAGCGTGTGAGATATTTCGAGTCACAATCGTGAGCTGGTGAGATTGTTCACTTAGCAATTTAACTAACTGTTGTCCGACAAATCCTGTTGCGCCAGTCATTAATATATTCATATTCTCACCACTTAATCGGTCGAAAGGTATTGGTTTAATCTATCAAGGAGCTTAGTTTTAAATAGTTTGGGTTTAAAATATCTTGGGTTTAAAATAGCTTGGGTTTAAAACCTTGTGCTTAAATTAGCTACGTTTAACATGTTATTACGAAATGCAGTCGATGCTAGATCAATTTGCACAACTGAAATGATTTAAGTCTGCTAATTCAACTCATTTAACTCATTTAACTTCTGTTCAGCTTTAACTTGTTAAACTAAGGCTGTTTTTTAATTAAATCGCGTTAAGATAGTCATTCATCGTTACTTGATTACGAGTATAATGCGTAAGTTATTATTATTGTGCTAGTTTAGTAGTAGATTTTATGTTCAAAGTTTACGAAATATACAATTAACATATTCATGTCTTAAGATTTTAATATCAAAACGCTTTAATTATCGCTTTAAATAGCCAATAGAGTGATGGTTAATGAAATCGAGTCATATAATTCAATAAAGTTCATTAATATAAAAGGGCATTAAATATGAGTGGCGGTAATTCTTCATCGATGGCGTTACGTGGTTTCGCTATCATGGCTTGTTTAGTCGTTATTTTAGCAGGCATCAAAACCGCAAGTCCTATCGTCGTGCCATTTGTGTTATCAGCATTTTTAGCCGTAGTCTGTAATCCAGCAATTCAATTTATGACCCGTTATCGAGTGCCTAAATGGCTATCGGTCATCTTATTAATGATGTTTATTGTGATGATGGGGTTATGGCTTGCAAGCTTAGTTGGGAGTTCAATAAATGAATTTACCCAACAAATGCCGTTTTATCGACAACAATTAATTGAGCAGTTCTCTTGGGTACTTGAAAAACTTAACGCGCTGAATATCAATATTTCTAAAGACAAGGTGTTGGAATATTTTGATCCTGGAATGGCACTTAGCATGACAACGAACATGTTGTCGGGTTTAGGTAATGTGATGGCCAATTTATTTTTGATTATCTTGACCATTATTTTCATGTTATTCGAAGCGCAATCTTTGCCTAAAAAGCTACATTTAGCACTTTCAGATCCTGATATGCGTTTAAAGCAAATCGATAAGTTTTTGCACTCTGTAAATCAATACATGGTCATTAAAACCCTTGTCAGTATGGCTACAGGTATCATCATTGGAATTGGTTTATCGATTATTGGTGTGGATTACGCTTTGTTATGGGCCGTTTTAGCATTTTTGCTTAATTATATCCCGAATATTGGTTCAATTATTGCTGCTATTCCCGCTGTGCTATTGGCCTTTATTCAAATGGGGCCAGGAGCTGCTGGTGTTACGGCGTTATTGTTCCTAGGTACTAATACTGTCATGGGTAACGCTGTTGAACCGAGATTTATGGGCAAGGGCTTAGGTTTATCTACGTTAGTGGTATTTCTATCATTAATCTTCTGGGGGTGGTTATTCGGTTCTGTCGGTATGCTGCTTTCGGTACCATTGACTATGATAGTCAAAATAGCACTTGAATCCAGTGAAGGCGGTAAATGGTTTGCTATTTTATTGTCCGATGTTACTCCTGATGAAGACGAAAAAAATGAAGGTATTGAAGGCAATTTAGTTCAAGCAGATAATAGTTTAGCATCAACTGCTGATAACTTGGCTTCAACTACTGACAAGAATACAGATGATAAAGCCTAGGGCCTGTATATAACCCTAGTAATACAAAAATCGAAGACTAATTAATTAACGTTGTGAAAGTATAAATGAATCTTGTAAGTGATGATTTTCCACTAGGGCAAGCACTTGCTCAAGTGAAGTTGACCAATGAGCTTAGCCGCCTATTTCATGGCCGTGGAGGCCGTTTTGAAGGTTTTGAGCATCTTTGTTTAGATTGGTTTAACCCTGTCTTATTATTAACGAGCTTTAAAGAATTATCAGAAGCTGAACGCCTTGTGTTAACTGATGCAATTGCTGAAGTATGGCAACAACATCACAATGAACTGCAGTTTAACCTCGTATTCCAATACCGTAATGCGGGTAGAACGGTCACCGATGTTGTGGCCGGTGAGGTTCCTGACAAGCACATAGTGACAGAAAATGGCGCCGATTTTTTAGTTCATCTTTTACGTGGTCAAAATCACGGTATTTTTCTCGATATGACAAACGGCCGTCGATGGGTTAAAACCCATGCTAAAGATAAAAAGGTATTAAATCTATTTGCATATACTTGCGCATTTTCAGTTGTAGGTTTGCAAGGCGGTGCGACCGAAGTTGTTAACATGGATATGAGCAAAGGTGCACTGAGTATTGGTAAGCAAAATCACCTTATAAACGGTTTTGAGTCCGGAGCGCGTTTCTTAGGTCATGATATTTTTAGATCATGGGGCAAACTGACCAAATTAGGCCCTTATGATTTAATTGTTGCTGATCCACCAAGTAATCAAAAGGGCAGCTTTGTTGCAACCAAAGATTATGTAAGACTTTTACGTAGGCTGCCAGAGTTACTTGCTGAAGGTGGCGAAGTGTTACTTTGTTTGAATGCACCAGAATTAGGCTGTGATTTTTTAATGCAGCAAGTTGCAGAAACGGCGCCAAGTCTTGAGTTTATTGAGCGGATTGAAAACCCACCAGTGTTTGCCGATATTGATGAGCAGAAATCACTAAAAGTTCTACGATATCGAGTGAATAGTTAAGTTAGATTAATAATTGAAACTACCTTTTATTTAGCACAATTGAATATTCATTCAATTGTGCTTTTTTTTGACCCAAAAATTAGCGCATAAACCTGCGATGTAAAAGCAAACAATTTGACGTCATTCCCAGTATGTTTTGGACTTGAAAAACCATCTTTAAACAAAAAATCTCATCACTTATATCAGTTAACAAGTTGATAACCTTTGTTGAAGGGTCTATATATACTTAAGTATTAAATGCGTTAATCCAATGAGATTCGCCATTGTTGTATTTGTTTAAAGAACGACCACTCGTCCATTTGGTCTAGTTTCTTAAGTCAAACAGAAGTCTTTATAGGGCAGTTGTTTAGTTCGCTTTTTATGATCTAGATCAACAAATCTTCGTTTTACCAATTTGTGAGTATATAGTTTAGTCTTTGATTAAAGATAAAATTCTCACCAATCTTAGTAGGTAACAAATTTGTTACATTACTTTCATTCGATACCTCTGCTGGAGGCTCCATGAGTACAGATCCGCAAAGTGAAAAAAGCCTAGAATTTAAAATTTTTATATTCTTAACGGTTTTTTTAGCTCCAATTTTGTCAGCACTTTTAGTCAGTGCACTCGGTTTTACCATTTGGTTCAGTCAAATCCTTTCGGGCCCGCCAGGCGCTGGTTAGTCTTAAATAAATAACAAAAATTAATAGAGAAATAATGACGATGAGCAAAAAAGAAATCCATGTAACTAGCCTAATAGTACAAGTACAACCTGAACAAATGGCTGAAGTACGTCAGAAAATCATGGCGATGGAAAATGCTGAATTATCAGTAAATAACGAAATGAAGATTGTTGTGGTGATTGAAGGGCCGACTCAGCGCTCTTTAATGGATGACATCTCTACTATTAATGCTATCCCAGGTGTGCTGACAGCCACTATGGTTTATCACCAAAGCGAAGAGCTAGAAGAGGGTGAAGAATGAGTATGAACAGACGTGAGTTTATGAAAGCCAATGCCGCAATTGCAGCAGCTGGCGTTGCTGGAATGGCTTTACCTGCATCTGCAAGTAACCTAATTACTAGCTCAGAGCAAACCAAATTAGAGTGGAACAAAGCGCCTTGTCGTTTTTGTGGTACGGGCTGTTCGGTCATCGTAGCCACTAGAGACGGTAAAGTGGTTGCTACTCATGGTGACGCTAAAAGTGAAGTGAATAAAGGCCTTAACTGTGTAAAAGGTTACTTCCTTTCTAAAATTATGTATGGCCGTGATCGTCTACAAACACCTATGTTACGTATGACAGACGGTAAATACGATAAAAACGGTGAGTTTACTCCTGTCAGTTGGGATACCGCTTTCGATACCATGGCTGAAAAATGGAAAAAGACCATTAAAGCTAAAGGGCCTACTGCAGTTGGTATGTTCGGTTCGGGTCAGTGGACTGTTTGGGAAGGTTATGCTGCCGTTAAGTTGATGAAAGCGGGCTTTGGCTCAAATAACATCGACCCTAACGCGCGTCACTGTATGGCATCTGCTGTAGGTGGTTTCATGCGTACCTTTGGTATTGATGAGCCAATGGGCTGTTACGATGATATGGAAGCGGCTGACGCATTTGTATTATGGGGCTCCAACATGGCAGAAATGCATCCAATTCTTTGGACTCGCGTAACTGACCGACGTTTAAGTGCACCACACGTTAAAGTGGCGGTATTGTCTACATTCCAACATCGCTCATTTGATTTAGCAGATTTACCTATTGTTTTTACCCCACAAACTGATTTAGCAATGCTTAACTTTATTGCTAACTACATTATTCAAAATGATAAAGTGGATAAAGACTTTATCAGCAAGCATGTTAATTTCCGTAAAGGTGAAACTGATATCGGTTATGGTTTACGTGCTTCACATCCGCTGCAGAAAAAAGCTAAGAATGTCAGCACTGCAGGTGATTCAACCCCAATCGATTTTGAAGAATTTAAAAAGTTTGTTGCTGATTATGACGTTGAAAGTGTCAGTAAACTTTCTGGCGTACCAGAGCATAAACTGATTGAACTTGCTGAGTTATATGCCGATCCTAAAAAGAAAGTGACTTCTTTTTGGACTATGGGCTTTAACCAACATACTCGTGGTGTTTGGTGTAATAACCTGATTTATAACATTCACTTATTAGTGGGTAAAATCTCGACTCCGGGTAATAGTCCATTCTCGTTAACGGGTCAGCCTTCTGCATGTGGTACCGCTCGTGAAGTGGGTACTTTCTCTCACAGACTTCCAGCAGATATGGAGGTTAACAACCCTAAACACCGTAAAATTGCTGAAGATATTTGGAATATCCCTGAAGGTATTATCCCGCCTAAGCCAGGCTACCATGCAGTTGAACAAAACCGACGACTTAAAGACGGTGACTTAAACTGTTATTGGGTGCAGGTAAACAACAACATGCAAGCTGCGGCTAACATGAATGAAGAAGGTTTACCTGGATACCGTAACCCTGACAATTTCATTGTTGTTTCTGATGCGTACCCAACTGTTACTACCCAAGCCGGTGATTTGATTTTACCTTCAGCAATGTGGGTTGAAAAAGAAGGTGCCTACGGTAACGCAGAACGTCGTACTCAGTTCTGGCATCAAATGGTGCAAGCACCTGGCGAGTCAATGTCTGATTTATGGCAGCTGATGGAATTCTCTAAACGCTTTACCACTGATGAAGTGTGGTCAAAAGAGGTGCTTGCTGCTAACCCTGAATACAAAGGCAAAACCTTATTTGAAGTGCTGTTCCAAAACGGCAATGTTGAAAAGTTCCCGTTAAGTGATGCCGACCCTAAGTTTATGAATAATGAAGCTAAGCACTTTGGCTTTTATGTTCAAAAAGGCTTGTTTGAAGAATACGCTCAGTTTGGTCGTGGACACGGTCATGATTTAGCTGACTTTGACCGATATCATGAAGAGCACGGCCTACGTTGGCCAGTTGTCGACGGTAAAGAAACCAAGTGGCGTTATCGTGAAGGTGCAGATCCATACGTGAAAGCGGGTAAAGGGTTTGAGTTTTACGGTAAACCTGACGGAAAAGCGATAATCTTTGCCTTACCGTACGAGCCGGCGCCTGAAGTGCCGGATGAAGAGTTTGATATTTGGTTATCAACAGGACGTGTTTTAGAGCATTGGCATTCAGGTTCAATGACTCAACGTGTACCTGAGCTTTATAAAGCATTCCCAGATGCAGTCTGCTTCATGCATCCAGATGATGCTAAGAAGCGTGGTTTACGCCGTGGAGATGAAGTTAAAGTGATATCTCGTCGTGGTGAAATCAAAACTCGTGTTGAAACAAGAGGACGTAACAAACCACCTATTGGTTTGGTGTTCGTGCCATGGTTTGACGCTAGCCAGCTAATTAATAAGGTCACACTTGATGCGACAGATCCTTTGTCTAAGCAAACTGACTTTAAGAAGTGTGCGGTTAAGATTGTCAAAGCCTAAGGAGAACGACCATGAAAACACGTAATGTTTTATCAGTATTTGTATTATTGAGTCTTTCTTTTAGTGCTATGGCTGAAACAGCGCCTGTGCCTGAAGATAAGGTAGCGACTTTGCGACTTGCGCCAATTGATATTGAGCCAACACCACCTGCGATGCAGAAGGTGATTAACTCTGATGTGAAGCAAGTACGTAACTATCCGATGCAACCACCTATCATTCCTCACAGAATTGATGGCTATCAGATAGATTTAAAAGTAAACAAATGTATGCAGTGTCACGCGCGTAATAGTACTGGACACTCACAAGCACCCATGGTGAGTGTGACGCATTATATGGATAGAGAGAATAACTTCTTGGCATCTTTATCGCCACGTCGTTACTACTGTACCCAATGTCATGTATCTCAATTAGATGCCAAGTTACTTGTAGAGAATGATTTCGTTGACGTGAAAGAGTTAATGAAAAATCCTGCTAAAACTGAGCACTAGGAGCCAGTATGATTGCAAAAATACTAGAAAATCTTAAATTGATTTGGAAGGTGATACGCCGACCAAGTGTCCATTATAGTCTTGGTTTTCTGACTTTAGGCGGCTTCGTTGCTGGTATTATTTTCTGGGGGGGCTTTAATACCGCCCTGGAGTTAGCAAGCACTGAGGAGTTCTGTACCAGTTGCCATGAAATGGAAAGCAATGTGTATCAAGAGTTGCAAAGCACCATTCACTTTACTAATCGAAGTGGTGTTCGTGCAACGTGTTCAGATTGCCATGTTCCACATAATTGGACGGATAAAATTGCACGTAAAATGCAGGCTTCGAAAGAAATTTGGGGTAAAGTTTTTGGTACGATTAACACACGGGAGAAGTTTGAAGGCAAACGTCGTGAGTTAGCGGAACATGAATGGGCACGTTTAAAAGCGAATGACTCCTTAGAATGTCGTAACTGCCACAACTTTGATTATATGGATTTCACTCGTCAATCAAAACGTGCATCAGCGATGCATTCAACCTCGCTTGCGAGTGGTGAAAAAACCTGTATTGACTGTCACAAAGGTATTGCTCATCAGTTACCTGATATGGCAGGAGTGGAAGGTTTTTAAGCTACCACTGTGATAAAAGTCATATAGACTTTAGTCAATTTGTATCATAAAAGGTCAGCGTAAGCTGGCCTTTTTGTATCTAATAGCGCTATATTTAAGTATATAAATTATTCAGTAGTTATAGAGACTTAATTCGGCTAACTTATCTTGAATCGTTCACTGAAGCAGGATGCATGCAGACATTATCATTATTAATTAGCGACATAAAAAATACACTAAGAATACGCTTTTCGGCATCATTGATTGCTGGGATTATGCTAAGTGTTTTTATTTCATTTGCTCTATTTGCAGATGATACACCTGAGCCCCGACAAGCTAACAATCAGCAGCTCTCTAAAGTTCAGCAAAACTGGTTAGAAACAGAGTTTCAACCTTCGACGTTATCGTTATCAGAACAAACGAAAGAGCTGCAATGGTTCCAGCAAAAATCTCAGCCTTTTAAAGGCATGACGATTAGAGTTGTCTCTGAACGTATAAATACCCATCAATACGAATCCAATATTCTCGCTAAAGCCTTTTTCGACATCACTGGCATTCATGTTATTCACGAACTTACCAATGAAGATGATGTGCTTAAGAAGTTCTCGGCGCAAGTCATGACAGGGCAACGCCTTTATGATGCCTATATCAGTGATAGTGATTTAATTGGCAGTCACTTTAGACAACAGCATGTTATGTCGATAACCGATCTTATCAATCACCAAGCAAAGGCATACACGCTACCGTCTTTAGATTTGAGCGACTTTATAGGTCTTGCTTTTACTACTGGTCCTGATGGAAAGATTTATCAGTTACCTGATCAACAATTTGCCAATTTATATTGGTATCGAAGTGACTGGTTTGCTAATGCCGATTTCCAAAAACAATTTGAAGCTAATTATGGCTACCCTCTAGGGGTGCCACAAAACTGGCAAGCCTATGAGGATATAGCTCATTTTTTTACTCATGACATAAGCGAAATTGCAGGTGAAAAAGTTTATGGTCACATGGATTATGCTAAGTCAGATCCCTCTTTAGGTTGGCGGATCTCTGATGCGTGGTTATCAATGGCTGGAGTCGGCGATAAAGGACTGCCGAATGGCCTACCTGTTGATGAATGGGGAATTCGTGTCGAGGATTGTCACCCCGTAGGAGCCAGTGTTGAGCGAGGAGGTGCCTTAAATAGTCCAGCAGCTATTTATGCGATACAAAAGTATAAAGAGTGGTTAGTAAAATATGCGCCGCCAGAAGCAAGGCAACTCACTTTTTCCGAATCCGGCCATTGGGCAGCTAAAGGCAATATTGCTCAGCAAATATTTTGGTATACCGCTTTTGTGCCTGACTTTACCTTAAAGAATTTAGCGGTTATGAATAAAGATGGCACACCTAAATGGCGAGTAGCGCCTTCTCCGGTGGGTAAGTATTGGCAGAAAGGCATGAAGTCTGGATATCAAGATACCGGCGCTTGGACGTTTTTAAACCATACTCCAGAAAGTAATCAAATTGCTGCATGGCTCTACGCTCAATTTGTTGTCTCTAAAACTGTCTCTTTAAAGAAAACCTTAGTAGGGTTAACCCCGATACGTCAGTCAGATATAGAGTCAGATTATATGGCCCAGAAAGCGCCATATTTAGGTGGCTTAGTCGAATTTTATCGCAGCCATGCTAGGCATGTGTGGACGCCAACGGGAACAAACGTACCTGATTACCCTGGAATGGCTGGGTATTGGTGGCAAGCAATTAGTCGTATTATCGAAGGCGAGTTATCTGTCACAGAAGGTATGGACGCCTTAGCGGAGGAAGTCGATAATCATTTGATAAAGTTACAAGAACAAGATTTAACTTGTGGACCTAAAGTGAATAAGAAACAAGTGCCTTCTCATTGGTTAAATAAACCAGGGGCGCCTAAAGCTGAATTGCCAAATAAAGTAAAAGGTAAGACATTACCTTTTGAGGAGGCAATCAATGCTTGGTAAGAAGCGCGTATATTCTTTACTCAGTACCGTCATTTTTTTAATTGCTGAGATTAATTCAGTAGTTGCTGAAGAAATTACTGTTTATACCTATCAACACGTTCCATTTGCTGAGCAAACTGACACAAAACACCAGGGTATGATTGTTGATATTATCGACGAGTTATTTTCTAGAGCAGAAATTGAGTACAAGATTATTTTTAACCCGCTTAAACGTGGTTTAACGATGACGGAAAGGAGCAAAAATGTTTGTGTATTGCCAATTGTGCGGACTCAGCAAATAGAGAGTGAATATAAGTGGGTTGGCCCTGTATTAATTTCTCGATATGGATTATTTAGCGCCACTAACAGCACAATTCCTTTAGTGACACTGCAAGATGCTAAATCATTGTCTATTGGTACCTATTTAGGTAGTGGGATAAGTGAATATTTAGAATCTTTTCAGTATCAAGTTCAGTTAACAAATGATGATGGATTAAATATAAAGAAACTGGAAAGAGGCCGTATCGATCTTTGGGCTGCAGAATTAATCAGTGCCAAGGTATTAATGGAGCAAGCTAAAGTCCAACTCGGTGAACCTGAACTTATTTTTCATACTTCTTTACGAGCAATGGCGTGCAATAAGTTTATGGATGATGCAAAGCACCAAGCATTAGTAAACGCATTAAATGAAATGTATCAGGATGGATTTATGACAAAAATCAATCGTGAGTATGGTGTTTCGCTCTAACCTTCCCTAATGATAGCCAAGGCCCTCTGCAACTAAAGTGCTAGATTCGTATCTGTTTAGTCTATAAAAAGTATCGGTTCAAATATAATTTCTTTAACAAACTATACTTATCATATTCAGCTAGCTCTCAACGGATGAGATATCCGCTGATAATTCTAATGAGCTTTGTTTGGAGGGGTATTATGTCTATGGTGAGTTCTAAAGATTTTGCAAATTGGCTTAAGCTGCAATTTGACCAGTTAGAAACAGGTGTGAGCCTAACAAGAGAAGATATTAATCAGTTAACTGGTCGACAGGGCTTCTCGCTGGTGTTTATCAATGATATACATTATGAGTTGATGCAGCACGGGATTGCCTTTGTGACTGATACTTACAGGCAGCATTTCTATATGGTGAAAGTGCAGGAAAAGCCTTGGCGAGATGAATTGGAAAATGCTGGCCATCAGCAAACATTCTCCAATATTATTTCGATTAATATGTCCCGTTAAAGCTGACTTTCGATGTTATCTACAAGGTAAGCGGTAAAGTCTTCACCGTGGTTTTGTAGCATTTTAGGGAACATCGAAATAGGCGTTGAGCCAGGGAAGGTATTAATTTCGTTTAATAAAATTTCATTCTCGTCAGTTAAAAAGAAATCAATTCTTGATAGATGTCTTAACTTCATTCCTTTAAATGCCTTAATGGCATAGTCTCTAATTTGCTCCGTTACTTCTGCAGACAGGTTTTGTGCCACAACATCGGTTCTTGCTTGGCTGCTGGCATTATATTTTTCTTCAAAAGTGTAAAATGTATTACTTGCACAGATGATTTCACCGGGTAATGTTGCAATTACTTCACCTTGATACTCATAAACAGCAACTTCTAACTCGCGAGCAATAATTGTTTTCTCAACGACAACCGACGGGGCAAAACTAAATGCATCAGTAAGCACTTGTTCAACTTGCTCAGCATCATCAAGTTTATAGCAGCCTACAGATGATCCTTGTGAGGCCGCTTTTACAAAAACAGAACCCCATTCATTTAGGGCTGATATTGTTTGTTCAACCGCTTGTTGGTTTAAATCGTTTAAGAAAATATAAGGTGTGTTAGGAATACCTAACGCACTAAACCACATTTTAGCGGTGATTTTATTAAAGCAATTACTTGATGCTTCTGACTCGCAACCAAAGTAAGGCAGTTGAATAAGATTAAAATATGATTGGATATCGCCAGTTTCTCCGGGAAAACCGTGAATACAAGGAATAGCATAATCTACAGCCCACACAGGCTTAGTTTCATTATCAAAACGAACTTCACGACGGTTGGTTAATTCGCAGCGATGTCCATCTTTATCAAAATAGTGACCATTAGCATCAAGCTCTAGTCTCAATAAGTTAACTTTATCTGACTTTGCTAAAGACGATTCAAAATAGTTCGCAGACATAACTGAAACATCATGTTCAGCGCTGCCGCCGCCACAAATTAGAAGTACATTGAAAGTTGTCATAAAGCCCCGAGAGAAGTTGACGAAGTAAAACAGTTTAATTCTAGGCTCATGATAATGAACAGGTAAGGTTTAGCGCAAGAAAGGTTTTAGATAACTGCTTATCTAATCGTCAATATCGCTCATTTAAAATTTAAATTTGCTGGTATGACCGTTTTAATAGAGTTAGAAGGGGCGCTTTAGTGAGTGAAGCTTACCTGTTGCTGTCAGCTTAACTCAAAATTACTGTATTGAAATCGCTGTTGTTCGTTCTTAACTAGCAACAGCGATTTCTTTTACATTTCTCTATTGGCGAACTGGTTGATTCAGGTTCATGGTTGTAACCATTTTTAATAGCCTTTTCTTTTATTAATTGATTCTAGTTACCAACCAATTAAATAACGGCTTTTTTTATTGAAGACCTTTTTAATCGCTGTAGCGATAAAGTACGAAATAATAATCACAACCATAGTCACAAGCAAAGTCGTGAGAACATTACCACGGCCGGCAAAACCCAAAAGGTCAGGGCTGTCATATATCATCCACCAAGGTGTGGTTATCCACGGATGAATAAAGTAAATCGCAAAGCTCACTTCTGCTAACTTTTGCAATGGCTTGATACTGATGTGCTCAAACTTATTCAAAATGGCCAATATTACAAAGGTCAGTAAGATTTTTTGGGGCAACATTAAATCAGGCACCGTCAACTCAAGTGCGGCTTTATTTAACGTCCCCGCACCAAACCAATGTGCCTGCGCTACAGCCAATGCAATGGCTATCAGTAACATCAACATCCAGTATTTATCTATGAATGGGAACAGTTTGTCTCGATGAGCTGAGCCCCAAACGCCAAACAAATACACTGGTAAAAAGTAAAACAAAGACTGAATCGCATTGAGGTTTGATTCAGGTCGGTGGATTAGCATTGCAATGATAAATAATGGTACAGCCACAATCAGTAGGTGTTGGCGCTTAATTAAATGCATTACCCAAGGTGATAAGGCAAATAGCATCATTCCCATTGGAATATACCAGTAAGCGGTTAGCGTACGGCCGGTGATGACATACCAACTTGCTGCAACGGCAGGTTTTTCGATATCGGCGTACATAACGTGCATTGCAGGATCTGTCCCTACGGTTAAGTGCCAAAAAATCCAAGGTAGCGACAAGAGCAAATAAGGCAGAAATACAAACTTGGTTTTATTCTTCATGTATTTCTTATAATCCCAGCGGTGATAAAACACGTGATGGAATAAAAAACCTGAGATAAACACAAAGAATACAGTGCCATTCATCATTAAATTAAACCATGCTTTATCGGCTAAGGTTTCAACTTCCCATCCGGCTGGGCGATAACAATGGGCCATAACAATAAAAATTATCGCAATACCACGAAAGTGGTTAATGCTGTTTAAAAAGCCTTTTTTCTCAGCGGGGTTAACCCTAGGTGTTGCGGGAGCGGCATTGGTGCTATCTGACATGTTAAGCCTTGATTCTATTATTTTTTAATAAGAAATATCAGTGTTATTCCATTGTGCTTTTATTGTTACGAAATAACAATACTCGAAGCCCTTTGTTTGAATCCCCTTAAAGTTAAATCAAACGTATCGAAATATTGACGTTCACGTTAGACCTTTGTCGACAATACAGCGGCTTTATATTGACCAGAGTATATAATGAGCTTATATTGTCGACAATAAATCGAAATAGAGCTCAGTATTATTCCCATGACATTCTTTAATGAACAGCCAATAACCGCCGCAGACAAGACTTTCTTTGAGTTACGCAAAGATATTGTCGAAGGTGACATCCAAGCTGGGTCAAAATTGAGTGAAACTGAACTGTCGACAAAGTATCAAGTCAGCCGCGCTGTTATTCGTGAAGCCATTAACCGTTTGGAGTCTTGCCATTTGGTTGAGCGTAAGGCAAACGTCGGCGCTAGAGTGGTTGCATTAAGCCCTGAAGGATTGATTGAGCTTTATCAAGTGCGTGAATCATTAGAAGGCATGGCTGCAAGGTTAGCGGCTAAAAATATGTCAGACAGTGAAATTGCAGATTTGAATTCACTGCTCAATCGTCATTTTGATGAAGTACAGTCTGGTGAGTCATATTATCAAGAAGCTGGCGATGTCGACTTTCACTATCGCATTATATTAGGCAGTAAAAACAAGCACCTCATCTCTGTACTGATAGACGGAATGTACCATCTTATTCGTATGTATCGAGTTCAACTAGGTATGGCAGGACCACGTGTCACCACAGCATTTGATGAGCATAAACATATTGTGAAAGCCATTTCTAACCGAGATGAAGAATTAGCCGAAATGCTGATGCGTCGCCACATTATGTATTCAAAAGCCAATATTGAAACCAAGTTAGAAACTCAAGGTTCTTAAGGATTGAGTCGGTAGTAGAAATAACATTTACACAGATAGCTTAATGGCCAATTTAGAACGATTAAATTAGATAAAAGCCATTAATAAAGATAAAAGCAAAATAATAGAGAGGGAAATCATGAGCGCAGGCAAAAAATTCCGTCAAGCACTAGCTGACAATAAACCATTGCAAATTGTTGGGACTATCAATGCTTATGCAGCAATGATGGCAAAACAAATTGGTCACCAAGCCATTTACTTATCAGGCGGAGGTGTTGCCAACGCCTCCTACGGTTTACCTGATTTAGGTATGACATCGTTAAATGATGTGATTGTAGATGTACAACGCATCACTTCAGCTTGTGATTTACCGTTACTCGTGGATATCGATACTGGTTGGGGCGGCGCATTTAATATTGCTAAAACCGTTCGAGATATGGAAAAAGCAGGTGCTGCGGCTGTGCATATGGAAGATCAAGTCGCGCAAAAGCGTTGTGGTCATCGCCCAAATAAAGAAATCGTTTCTACAGAAGAAATGGTTGATCGTATTAAAGCAGCAGTTGATGCACGCACGGATCCAGACTTTTTCATCATGGCTCGTACAGACTCATTTGCTCAAGAAGGTTTAGATGCAGCAATCGCTCGCGCAAAAGCTTATGTCGCAGCTGGCGCCGATGGCATTTTTGCTGAAGCGGTTAAAACAGAAGAGCATTACCGCGCATTTTCGGAAGCTTTAGACGTGCCAATCTTGGCCAATATCACTGAGTTTGGCCAAACAGAATTGTGGAATAAACAGCAACTAGGTGAGTGGGGCGCTGACATGGTGCTTTATCCATTAAGTGCCTTCCGTGCAATGAACAAAGCGGCTGAAAATGTTTACTCAGCCATTTTAAACGACGGCGACCAAAAAGCGGTTGTCGACACGATGCAAACCCGCATGGATTTATATGATTACTTGGGTTATCACGATTACGAGCAAAAGCTAGATAGCTTATTTGCTGAAGGTAAAAATAAATAACGTTAACAGTCAAAGATTAACGACAAGTTAGCGCAATATCATTAACGGTTCATTTGTCTTTGCTAGAAACGACTTGCTTAAAATCTGTATTAAAAATAGGCAAATGTTGTTTTGGGACAATATAAGTTTCTAGCAAGTAGATAAATTATTAATGATCCATTGACGGCTAATGTACCCGACATAAAAAGAAACTTAGATAAAAAGAAAGTTACTTAAAAAAGAAAATAGCATAAAAGAATAGGACATCATTATGGTAGACAAGAAATTAAGTGGCGCAGGCCTTCGTGGTCAAAGCGCAGGTGAAACAGCATTATGTACTGTAGGTAAATCAGGTTCAGGTTTAACTTATTGCGGTTATGATGTGGCTGATTTATCTGAAAATGCCACCTTCGAGGAAGTCGCCTACTTATTATTTAACGGTGAGTTACCAACATTTGATCAGTTAGAAACCTATAAAAGTTCGCTAACAGCACAACGAGACTTACCTCAAGCACTAAAAGAAGTGCTTCAGCGTATTCCTGCTGATGCTCATCCAATGGATGTGATGCGTACAGGTTGTTCATTTTTAGGTAACCTTGAGCCCGAAGTTGACTTCACTCAACAAAATACTGCTGCAAACCGCTTACTGGCGGCTTTCCCTGCCATCATGTGTTACTGGTATAAATTCTCTCATGAAGGCGTTGAAATTGATTGTGTCACTGATGAAGACACCATTGGCGGCCATTTCTTAAAGCTACTGCGCGGCGAGACCCCATCAGAGCAACACCGAAAAGTGATGGATGTATCGTTAATTCTTTACGCTGAACACGAGTTCAATGCTTCGACCTTTACGGCACGTGTTTGTGCATCAACCTTATCTGACATGTACTCATGTATTACCGGTGCGATTGGTACTTTACGTGGTCCACTTCATGGCGGCGCAAACGAAGCAGCGATGGACATGATCCAACAGTTCACATCGCCTGCTGATGCCAAAACACAAATGGCTGGCATGCTAGAACGTAAAGAAAAAATCATGGGCTTTGGTCATGCGATTTACCGCACTTCAGATCCGCGTAACGTGATTATTAAAGCGTGGTCAGAAAAGCTTGCACACGAGAATGGCGACACTAGCTTGTACGACATTTCTGTGGCGTGTGAAGAGTTCATGTGGGATACCAAGAAACTCTTCTGTAATGCTGATTTCTTCCATGCCTCTGCGTATCACTTCATGGGCATTCCAACTAAGCTATTCACACCGATTTTTGTGTGCTCTCGCTTGACGGGTTGGGCTGCACACGTGATGGAGCAGCGTTCTAATAACCGTATTATCAGACCAAGTGCTGATTACACGGGTTCTGAGCCGCGCACTGTAACGCCAATTAGCGAACGATAAATAGCTTAGGCTGACGGATGACGTCAGCCTTTTTACTTTTTATCTAATTCATCAATTATTTAAGCACTCATGCTTATGTTTGATTCTGTTTTCCTTTAGTCATGTTCATCGCCCTAACTGATGCGATAAAAAAAATAAAAATAAAAATAAAAACTAAAAGCACCAACACTTTGCAAGAAGCAACGAACATGTGCACTGCAATTTGAACAGCAAACCATTACGGGCTGAGTGATATAACAAACAATAACAACGGACTTGTTTATGAACGTCAATTATAGAAAATCGTTATCGGGTACTAATCTTGATTATTTTGATACCCAAGCGGCAGTTGAGGCTATAGCCCCAGGTGCTTATGCCAAGTTACCTTACACATCGCGTGTTTATGCGGAAAACCTCGTTAGACGTTGCTCGCCAGAGACCTTAACCGACTCACTTAAACAAATTATCGAGCGCAAACGCGATTTAGATTTTCCTTGGTACCCTGCACGTGTGGTTTGTCATGATATTTTAGGCCAAACCGCATTGGTGGACTTAGCTGGCTTACGTGACGCCATTGCTGAAAAAGGCGGCGACCCATCTAAAGTAAACCCAGTTGTACCGACGCAGCTCATTGTGGACCATTCTCTAGCTGTAGAGCACGCAGGGTTTGAAAAAGATGCCTTTGAGAAAAATCGTGCCATTGAGGATAGACGTAACGATGACCGTTTTCATTTCATTAATTGGACCAAAGAGGCCTTTGAAAACATTGATGTGATCCAGCCGGGTAATGGCATTATGCATCAAATCAATCTTGAGAAAATGTCGCCTGTAGTGCAAGCCCGTGAAGGCGTGGCATTTCCTGATACTTTAGTCGGCACCGACAGCCATACGCCACATGTTGATGCGTTAGGGGTTATTGCCATCGGTGTGGGCGGCTTAGAAGCTGAAAGCGTGATGTTAGGTCGTCCATCTTGGATGCGCCTACCGGATATTGTCGGTGTTGAGCTTGTCGGTGAGCGCCAACCTGGTATTACAGCAACCGATATCGTCCTTGCGATTACCGAGTTTTTGCGTGAACAAAAAGTAGTGTCCACTTACCTTGAGTTTTACGGTGAAGGCGCTGCAAATCTCACCTTGGGCGATCGCGCTACCATCTCAAATATGACGCCTGAATTTGGCGCTACAGCAGCTATGTTCTACATCGATGATAAAACTATCGATTATTTAAAGTTGACTGGCCGTGATGATGAGCAAGTTGAGTTAGTTGAAACCTATGCCAAAGCCAATGGTTTATGGGCAGATACGCTAACCAATGTTGAATACGAGCGTGTATTACAGTTTGATTTATCATCAGTTGGCCGCAACATTGCAGGACCATCTAATCCTCACAGACGTGTTTCTACCGCTGATTTAGCGGCAGAAGGGATCAGTGGCAAAGTAGAAAATGAAGCAGGCTTAATGCCTGATGGTGCTTGTATTATTGCTGCGATTACCAGCTGTACCAACACCTCAAACCCTCGCAACGTAATTGCAGCAGGTTTACTTGCTCGTAACGCGAATGCTAAAGGGTTAACTCGTAAACCTTGGGTTAAAACCTCGTTAGCACCAGGGTCTAAAGCGGTGCAACTTTACCTTGAAGAAGCCAAATTATTGCCGGAACTGGAAGCCTTGGGCTTTGGTATTGTTGGTTTTGCTTGTACCACTTGTAATGGCATGAGCGGTGCACTTGATCCTGTGATTCAGAAAGAAGTGATAGAGCGCGATTTATACGCCACTGCAGTGCTATCGGGTAACCGTAATTTCGATGGTCGAATTCATCCATATGCAAAACAAGCCTTTTTAGCCTCACCGCCGTTAGTCGTTGCTTATGCGATTGCAGGCACGATTCGTTTTGATATCGAGAAAGACGTACTAGGTAAAGATAACGAAGGTAACGATATTCGCCTGAAAGATTTATGGCCATCGGATGCAGAAATTGATGCTGTGATTGCAAAAAGCGTTAAGCCTGAACAGTTCCGCAAAGTGTATGAGCCTATGTTTGACATAAAAGTGGATTATGGCTCTTCACAAGAGGGTTCATCAGCAAAGATTGATCCACAATATGAGTGGCGCCCTCAAAGCACTTATATTCGTCGCCCTCCATACTGGGAAGGCGCATTAGCCGGTGAGCGTTCAATGAAAGGCATGCGACCATTAGCGGTATTAGGTGACAACATCACTACCGATCATTTATCGCCATCAAATGCGATTATGCTCGACAGTGCAGCAGGTGCCTACCTAGATAAAATGGGCTTACCAGAAGAAGATTTTAATTCTTATGCTACTCATCGCGGTGACCATCTAACTGCTCAACGTGCAACGTTTGCTAACCCGAAACTGCTCAATGAAATGGTGCAAGACAATGGCCAAATCAAACAAGGTTCTTATGCGCGAATTGAGCCAGAAGGTCAGGTAAGTCGAATGTGGGAAGCTATTGAAACCTACATGGAGCGTAAGCAGCCACTTGTGATTGTTGCTGGCAAAGATTACGGCCAAGGTTCAAGCCGTGACTGGGCGGCAAAAGGCGTTCGTTTAGCTGGGGTTGAAGTAATTGTTGCTGAAGGTTTTGAGCGAATCCATCGCACTAACTTAGTGGGAATGGGTGTCTTGCCTGTTGAATTTATCAATGGCGAAACCCGCCATACTTATAGCATAGATGGCACAGAAACCTTTGATGTAGTAGGCGAACGTACACCTGGTGCTCAGCTTACCTTGATTATTCTTCGTACTAACGGTGAAAGCGTTGAAGTGCCTGTGAAGTGCCGTTTAGATACTGCTGAAGAGTTATCGGTTTATGAAGCTGGTGGAATTTTGCAGCGCTTTGCGCAGGACTTTCTTGAAAGTAACCAGTAACGTTATAGCTGACTAATACATGAAATAAAGCGCGAAATAAAAGCTATGAAGGCAGGTTTCGCGCTTTTTTATTGCGTATTTAGCTCATTTTGATTGAACAAAATAATGCGAGTAGGAATTAGTATGTCTACGGAAAATAAGACACATTCTCCACAACAATTAGCGCCACGATCAGCACCTCAAGTAAAGATTGCAGCTACCTACATGCGTGGCGGCACCAGTAAAGGGGTGTTTTTTAACTTAACTGATTTACCCCAAGCTGCTCAAGTTGCAGGTGCTGCACGTGATTCGCTTTTACTGAGAGTGATTGGCAGCCCAGATCCATACGGTAAACAAACCGACGGTATGGGCGGCGCAACCTCAAGTACTAGTAAAACGGTCATTCTCTCGAAAAGCACCCAAGAAAATCACGATGTAGATTATCTTTTCGGCCAAGTGGCCATTGATAAACCCTTCGTCGATTGGAGTGGAAATTGCGGTAATTTAACTGCAGCGGTTGGTTCTTTCGCAATATCAAACGGTTTAGTGGATGCGAGCCGAGTTCCACAAAATGGCATTGCTGTGGTGCGTATTTGGCAAGCAAATATCAATAAAACGATTATTGCTCACGTACCAATGACTAATGGTGAAGTGCAAGAAACCGGTGATTTTGAACTCGATGGAGTTACATTTCCTGCTGCTGAAGTATTGGTGGAATTTATGGCGCCAGCTGATGCTGATGCAGCTATGTTTCCTACTGGCAATGTGGTTGATGAGTTAGTGCTGCCGCAGTCTATTCCTGAGTTTAGCGCTAAAGGCGTAGAGTCAGTGAAAGCCACGATGATCAATGCTGGCATTCCTACTATTTTTGTTAATGCTGCTGATATTGGTTATCAAGGAAATGAGCTACAAGATGACATTAATAGTGACCCACAAGCGTTAGCATTTTTTGAAATGCTGCGCGCCCATGGTGCCGTGAAAATGGGATTAGTCAATCACATTGATGAAGCTGCTGCTCGCCAACATACACCTAAAATTGCCTTTGTATCAGCCCCAAGTGATTACACTTCATCTAGTGGGAAAGCCATAGCAAGTACTGATATAGACTTACAAGTGCGCGCATTATCCATGGGGAAATTACACCATGCGATGATGGGAACAGCCGCCGTAGCCATAGGCACAGCTGCTGCTGTTGAAGGCTCTCTTGTTAACCTAGCTGCGGGTGGCACACCACGTACTCAAGTGGTGTTTGGTCATCCGTCTGGTACGCTAAAAGTTGGCGCAGAGGCGACATTGGCTGATAACAACTGGCAAGTTAACAAAGCCAGTATGAGCCGCAGTGCAAGAGTGTTGATGGAAGGTTGGGTGAGAATTCCTGGAGATAGCTTTTAAATCTAGACTTAAACTTTTTAACACCTAACTTATCTAGGTAATATTTATCAAAGGCTAGCAATCTCATTATTGCTAGCCTTTTTTCATTATGTTTCGGTTTGCTCCATTAATTGGGGGTAGTCTCACGGCTAGAGCATTATAAATCCGATTTACAGACAATATCGACCTAAAAGTCACCAAAAAATTTATGCGGGGAATGCTTTCAGCCAGATTAATGAGCGAGTCGTTTGTGAAAATAGGTTTAGATTGCAAAATAGAGTATTTTTTAAACTATACATGGTCAAAAATCATAATGCTCTAGTCGTGCCTTGCTAATTGATCATCTAACTATTGGCAATTGACTCTCCGTATTGGTTTAACTTATAGTACGAGTTAAAAGGATTCTGTTTTACATTCAAGGATTAGAATGAACCACCTATTTGTTTACATCTGCCTTAATGGCTTTTTCTTGATGTATTTAATCATCAAGAATAATCAGATTCAGAAAGACATTTGCCTTTATATCGAACATGAATACCCAGAGTGTTGGCAGAAATATTTACTAAATGGTAAAAGGCTAGGAAATCCTGAAAAGTGGTCAAAACTTTTTGCTATTGAGTCAGCAACCAGCGGTGAAATCTTCAAATTTCAGAACCCGGACTTATTAAACCTTCAAACGAAACAAAGTAAAAATTTCGATCTAATGGCTTTAATTCCGATATTCCTAACAATAATTTTAAGTTTGGTTGAATATTTATTGAATTAGGTGAGCACTTCTTTTAAACAATCACCTTAAACCTTGGGTATGTATTTTATACTTCTTAAATTCTTTGATACTGGCAGGTTTATTTAAGTTCATAGCTTCAAGTTAATCTATTGCCTGCCGCAGGCTTATGTGCAAGCACGACTGTGACACGCAGCAAGTTCATCCCTGAAAGCTCGGCCATGACGTCCATGTCATGGACGGTCACAGCCGCGCTTACACTGGGATTCAAATTTCTTCGATGTAACTTTGCTCGGAATAAAAATAATAAAAGGCTTGTTTGATGGGTAAGTCACATGCATTGAGAGTAATAAGTAATTTGTGAATCAACAGACGGTAACCAATAGTCATGAGTATGGATTCTTGAACAAGTTAAATGTGAGCTTTATAAACATGGGCTTTTTAAACATAAGTTATTCAAACTCAGTTCATACATTTGCGGTTTCAAGAGCTTGTATTTTTTTAAGCACTTCTTCTGCTTCTGCAGTTAAGCTCGAGTAGGTTCTTATATCCCCGTTTCTTTGAGCATGCATGGCTTGTTCAAGCAGTGTTGAGTATTGTTTTTCAAGTTTGTTGATAGGATTAGTTTTAAAAAAAGAAAACATAGGCATTCCGTTATTATTGATTTTCAATAATGTACGAAGTGCCTATTAAAAGGGTTCAGTTTAGAATCAACCAGAATTAAGTAAAACAGTTTAAACAGACTCGCTTTCCTTGCCCCATAACCTCAGTGCCAACCCTGATGCTCTTGAAGTCACTTGTTTACACGCTCTTTCGAATACATAAGGTGAGCCTAAGCAAATAAAGTGCTCTTTAGCGCGAGTAATCGCGGTGTAAACCAGCTCTTTGGTTAGTAGTTGCCACTGCGCATTGCTGGGTTTTTGCGGCAAAACAAACGCCACTTGTTCAAACTCACTGCCTTGGCTTTTATGTACGGTCATCGCAAAACAACTGTCATGTTGTGGTAAACGCGCGGGTTGCACTTTTAGCAAGCTGCCATCTGCTTTGATGAAGTAGGCCATAAGTCGTTCAGGCTTAAGCTCATCTTGTAAAATCAGTCCAATATCACCATTAAACAAACCTAAGTTGTAATCGTTACTTTGAATAATGATCGGCCTGCCAAGATAAAACTCTTGGGTGGGTTTTATCCAGTGATTTTGTTTCAGTACATTTGTGATGGCGAGGTTCATGCCTTCAACGCCAAATTCACCTGAACGCATAGCGCATAAAATGCGGAACTGATTAAAACTGTCGATAATGTCTGCGGCGTTGTGACCCGCCTCTGTAGCGCCTTGTTCAAAATGATGTTGATTATCCAGCACCATTTGCAAGTATTGACTGTAAGCAGCAACTGCAGCTTGTAGTAGCTGTAAGCTTTGACCTTCAGCTTGATGCTCAATCCATGTCAGCTCTTGATGACCTTGCTGCCATTCACGGCGAATACCATTGATATCCACTCTGTTCACCGCGGTTGCAAGCAAGCCAATCCCTGCATCACCTTTAAAGCGGTGGCTGTGCATTAACATGCATAGGTTGTCACCAATCATTGGTGTTTGATCAATAAATTGATGGGTATCTTCACCTGTTAACTGATGGAGTAATTCAGCTTGTTTAGCTGAATAACGCATTCGCCAAGGCTGTGATTTCTCATTAGTTATTTCTGGGTTAGCAGCTGTACTGACTGGTGTGTTGACTTGAGTATTGGCAAGTCCCGAGCAAATATCAGCTAATACTGCGCCAGCTTCAACAGAGGCTAACTGGTCTTGATCGCCTAAGAGTATTAATCTTGATTGGCTTGGTAGGGCATTAAGCAACTTATGCATCATAGGCAAATCCACCATAGATGCTTCATCGACGACCAATAAATCTAATCGTAGTGGGTTGTCTTTATGGTGCCTAAAGGCGTGCGAGTTTGGAATGACCCCTAACAAGCGATGTAAAGTGGCCGCTTCTTCTGGAATATTATTCAGCGCATCGATTAACTCTGATTTGCCTGTTTGGCTGACTTGAGCCAGTAGGCGAGATTTAGACGCTTTGATAGATTCACTTAACCTTGCTGCAGCTTTACCTGTCGGTGCCACTAAGCGAATGGTTAATGCTTCTTGAGTCAGTAACAGTAAAAGCAGTTTAGTGACTGTGGTGGTTTTACCTGTCCCCGGGCCACCCGTGATCACAGCGAGTGCTTTGGTCAATGCTGTGGCAGTGGCGACTTTTTGCCAGTTTATGGCTGCAGATGTGTTTGAATTCACATCATCAAATAAATCATTTAAATAGGCGGGTAAAACCTGAGTATTGACGTTTAAATCAATCGCGGCCATTTGATTTAATCGATCAGCGACCTGGGTTTCAAAGTGATAATATTTATTTAAATATAACCGCCCATGTTCAAAAATCAGCGGCTGATTATCATAAGGCTTGCCGACACAAGCTAAGTTAATGATAGCGTCTGCAACTTGTTGATGGTCAATGGTTAATTGACATAAAGATTGCTGCTCACAAAACGGGTTGGCTAAATCAATACTATTGATAACCAGACAGCTATGCTGACTGGAAAGCTGCTGACTGACTAGGGCGCAGATAAACAATAAAAAATCATCATGGTCAGCATTAGACTGACGTTGATCTTTTATATAGGCCGTTGAATTGGCCTTTATCTTATCAGCTTGCTTAGCCTGCATATTTGCCATTTCTAAAGCAAAATGACGGTCAAGTGGCGTAATCAAACCTTGCTGCTGCCAGTGTTTTAATAAATCTTTTATTGGTGCGTGAAGTTGGAGTAATTGACTCATGATGCTGACTCCATTGATGCTCTCAACTCAGTTGAAGCACTTTGATCCATAGAAGCACTTTGATCTATAGAAGCGCTAAATAGCACATCTAATTGTTCAATTAAGGCTTGCGGCGGCTTGTCGAAGAATACCCCAGATTGCGGCATTTGCGGGCTCATGCCACGTAAGAATAAATAGAAACTGCCGCCAATGTGTTGCTGATAATCATAATTGGGCATACGCAGTGACAAGTAACGATGCAGCGCCAAGGTATACAAGATATATTGTAGGTTATAGCGATGGCTGCTAATGGCGTTACCCATAGCTTCGATGCTGTAATCGAGGTAATCATCACCTAAATGGTTAGATTTATAATCGGCAATATAATATTGGCCGTTGTATTCAAAAGTTAAATCGATAAAGCCTTTAAGCATGCCTTGTAGTTCATCAAATTCAAGTCCTGCATCGTAACCGTATTGGCTTAATAATTGATTCAATTGCTCAGACTTTAATTGACTAATGGGCAGGTAAAACTCCATTTCAACCAGCTTTTGTTGTTCAGTTAACTCACTTAAGGTTAATGCCATGCCTTGTGAGTTCAGCAATTGTTGATCGCACTGCTGGTATCCCGTTAATAGTGGCGTATGCAGGATCTGTAGATACCAGTCATATAAAGTGTCAGTCCATAGTTCTTTATCAAAACCATATTGATCCATGGCTTTGGTTAATGCTTCGGGTAACTCATTTTCAGCATTGGTGAAATCAAACAACTCTAAAACTAAATGCATAAAACTACCGGCATTAGCGCCTCGCTCGAAAGTGAAGCGGTTTATCGCGTCTTCTTGTAGTTCAGTATCAAAAGGGTTGATATCGCTGTGTGGCTCAAACTGAGGTTGGATTTCTTGACTGAAATCCTCATCATCTGCGCCAGGGGCGACTTTCTCGTGAGCGAGATGTTTTACCAGACCCGAATAACTGCCTACACGCCAAGGTGTGTGGTAGCCGCGATGTAAGATTTTTGGCGCCAGATCTTGGTCGTTGTTATCGTTATTAACGAGTGCTGACTCATCGATAGCTTCAATATCGCTGACACTGATAGCATCAATCCTATTGTCGGCTTTATCTTTGGTAAGCGCCAAGGCTTTTAACTTAAGCAGTTCAAAGTCACACTCTTTGGTGGTAATTCCCAGTAAATAGCCAATAGCGGTTTCACATAATTGGCTGCTAATACCGGCTTTTAACATGCGGCTGTGATTGGCAATGTATAAATAACACACATACACAGGTCGAGTCAGCGCCACATATAATAGGCGTAAATCTTCGGCAAGATTTTCTTGCTTGTATTGCTCCCAGCCTTCTTTCGTGGCTTCGACATCCCAGATTAATTGATCGTTTTGATGATAAAGCATCGGCGTCGGTTTACGGCGA
Source organism: Shewanella olleyana (assembly GCF_023283825.1). Lineage (GTDB taxonomy): Bacteria > Pseudomonadota > Gammaproteobacteria > Enterobacterales > Shewanellaceae > Shewanella > Shewanella olleyana. The sequence continues at coordinate 313,732 of NZ_JAKILD010000001.1, forward strand.
TTGTCACGCGCTAAACTGATAAAGGGCACAAAACACACTGGGTACTCTAGGCCTTTACTCTTATGAATTGTGACGATTTGGACTAAGTTCTGTTCACTTTCAAGCCTAAGCTGTTGCTCGTCGCTGCCTTGTCCTTCGATAAGTTGTTGTTCAAACCAATTAATCAATGCACTGCTGCCATCAAGCTCGGTGGCTTTTTGTTGCAGTAATTCAGCAAGGTGACGGAAATCGGTTAAGCGGCGTTCGCCACTTTCTGTTTCACTGCTTTCACTAATTTCAATTTCACTGTGACCGTTTGCTAAAGCGGACTTATCAGTATGACCTTTGGCTAGGTATCGTTTAATAAGCTCGGTTTCACTGGCAAGTGAGAGCAGTGCAGGCATTATGCCGTGACGGCTCCATAGTTGATGCCAATGGGCAAACTTATCCAATAAATCTTGGCGCTGCTCTTCATCTTGGTTGAATAGATGGATTTGCTCTGCGTTATAACCCATCAGCTCGGTCGCCATAGCGGAGCGTAAACTACGCTCGTCTTTTGGATTGGCTAACGCCCGTAAAATAATGGCCAGTTCAAAAGCTTCTTGGGTTTTAAATACGCTGTCTCGGCTAAGAAATACCGCGCCGATATTGCGCTCACTCAAGGCTTTTTTCATTACCGCCGCTTCATTACGATCACGAACTAATACTGCAATGTCTTTGGCGATAAGCGGTTTATTTTTAACTGGGTCGGTATTATTACCCATATAGCACTGACCATCTTGTGACTCAGTGAGTAAGCGTTTAATTTCACTGGCTGCATCGGCGGCTAATACTTTACGAGCTGTGGTTTTATTTAACCCTGAGTCATCCTCTGCCAGTAACTTTATTCGCAGTGCAGCAGCGTTAGTGGCTGCTTCAGTAAGTCGTTTATTGTCAGCACTTTTAGGGGTATTGACTACATCATACGGGATAGCATCGCTGATAAACGGATCGTCATGTTGGCTAAATAATTGATTCACGCCATTAACAAGTGCGGTTGATGAACGGTAATTGGTTTCTAGGTTGTAATGAGCCTGAGTTTGCTTACGGGCTTGAATATAGGTGTGAATATCAGCGCCGCGAAAGGCATAAATCGCCTGTTTGGGATCGCCAATCATCAGTAAGCTGAGTTTGTCTAATTGCTTTTGTTGCTGGTAAATAGCCGAGAAAATAGCAAATTGCAACGGATCGGTATCTTGGAACTCATCAATTAATGCCACCGGGAAGCGTTTAGCAATGGCTTTTGCTAATTGCTGAGAGACTACTGAATCCGATGCTTGCTCAAGACTTGAATCTTGTTCGCTCGGTTCTAATGCGCCAGCTAAGGTGATTAATAAATCATCGGGCGTCATTAAATTTCGCTGGGCTTTTTGCAATGCAAAACGTAATTTGATGCCATCTTTAGCGCGCACTAAAAATGCCGGTTTGATTTGATTTATTAACTCAAAAAGTCGCTCAATATGATCTAATAATGGCGCTTCAGCTGGAGTGGGCACTTCTCCGCCTTTATTAAGCTTAAGCTCTGATAGCGCCAGCATTTCTAAATCTTTGATTGGTGGTAAACCATGCTCAGCTTTGACCCAATTGCTTAAGCGATCGAACATGGCTGCAAGTTTAGGGTACTCATCGGCTTTTTTACCAAATCGAGCGCCATTAAGTGGCAGACTATGGAGCAGGGTAAGCGCAGTTTCACTGTCTGCAGGCCAGCGCATTTTAAAGCGTGACAAGCTTTGCATAAGCTCAGAAGTGAGCTTATTAAAATCTTTGGTAATCAGTGAGGTTTTAGCTTGAGTCGCGCCTAACAATTGTCTTAATTGCTTGGCTAAATCATCAGGACTGCCAAATTCATTGGCAACCACTTGAGCTAACACAGGCGGCAGTGGATAACAGGTCTCGCGCCAAAAATCTCTTACGGCATGGTGTAAAAACTCGCTGTCATCTAGGGTAAATTCAGATTCAAACAATAGCGATGATTCAAAGGCCATGTCAGATAAAATGCGCTGACAAAAACCATGAATGGTAAAAATAGCGGCTTCATCCAATGACTTCAGTGCTAAATCTAGCCGTCTTAAGGCGATTGAACGTTCTGACTCTGGGATTTGCTGATAAAGGGCGTTAACAAACTCATCGTCGGTCTCAAGGCCAATAAAGCATTTAAAAGCCACCTGAATTCGCTTGCGGATCCGATCGCGTAACTCTTCAGTCGCCGCATTGGTAAAAGTTACTACCAAGATCTGCTCACAAGTGAGAGGCGCTCGAATAACTTCATCTTTATTTTCATTATCGTTTTCGCCCAACAGTAAGCGCAAATACAAACCAGAAATGGTATAGGTTTTACCTGTGCCTGCACTGGCTTCAATTAAGCTGCTGCCAGTAAACGGTAAAGTGAGGGGATTAAGTTTGGTGACCGTGACCATTATTGCTTGCCCTCTGTATTGGCTGAAATGCTTTCACTGATGTATTCATCTAGCTCTGCTAAAGTGCCTTTGTGATATACACTCAACATAGGCTTAAGTAGTTGCATGGCTGTATGGCCAAACCCTTGTTTGGTAAAATCTTCTGGGAAACTAAATAAGCGCTTATTGTGCGGATCGTTTCCTTCACCAAATTCTGTTTGTTCATCAATCCACTGGCTTTGCGCTTCATGGAGCTTTTCACTGTGCTCGCCTTCAGCTTCAACATACGCAAGGGCTGTGCGGGGCATAAAGCACAATGGCTGCGCTTGGCCATTAACGTAACCTTGAATAAATTGCGCCAATAGTTGATAAGCCGCATCGGCTTTAATGGCAGTGAATGCATGGAAGTGACCAATATCTAACAGGTAACTGTTTTTCTCTACTCCAGCAGCGTTTAAGCATAAGTGACGTAAATAAACCCGTAAAAAGTCTCTGCCATGGGCTGTTCCTGGGCGGTAGTTCACTTGGCCTTTGGCATAAATATCATCAATGCGGCCGATTAAATTGACCTCGATTGATTGTTGCTGATTGAGCGTAATATCACTGAATAACAAGTCGACATCCACTTCGGTAGTGTGAGTTTCAGCGGTAAGAAATTGAACTCGGCCGATTAAAGCGGCGATATCTTTTTGATATTGACTGAGCAACAAGTCATCAAAAGGCTGCATTGGTAGCTGACCACTGGCTTTTAGCTGCGCGATAAACTCAATATCAGCATGCTCTAGCCGATTGGATATGGCGCTATCTAATAAAGCCGATTGCAGTTTATAACGCTCAAGGGAATCTAATCCGAAAGGCTCATCATTATCGTCAGCCTGAATGCGCAGGTTAAAGTCGACTTTAAGGCTACGATTTAAAAAGAACTGGGCTGGGCTTCTGAAAAATCGTAATAATGCTGATAATTCAAGTGTGTGTTGGGCTGAACTAGCATCAGCTTGCTCTGCTTGTAAGTCGACATCGATAGGCTGCAATGGATTGATAAATGATGCTTGCCATTTAGCAATTCGTTGATCATTAAATTTGGGCGGACACCACTGGCGGCTATAGCTTTGTTGCAATGAGCTTTGTTGTAATGAGCTTGGTTGCAGTGAGTTTAGTTGCAAGCCACTGTGATGCAAAGAGTCATGCTGTACTTCAGTCATTGTTTGCGGCTGGAATAATTTTGCGTCAAAAGGCTGCAACGGCTGCTGAACAATGAGGTGCTCAATGATGGCTTGATCGGCGGCGTCGTTAGTGACATTTTCACGGCTTATTTTAGCTTGGCTATTTTGATGGTCTGCAAAACGATAATCGGCAAAATAACAGAGCTGATAATACTCAATGAGTTCAGATACTAACATTGACGGAATACGCTCTGCGTTATCTCGCTCTGAGTGGCCAATGTAGCTGATGTAAAGCTGTTGTCTTGCTGATAATAGCGCTTCTAAAAACAAGTATCTGTCATCAAGTCTGCGTGAACGGTCGCCTTTAATCGCACCGTTGTGGGCCATTAAATCAAAGCCAACAGGGTGCTGAACTCGAGGGTAAACACCGTCGTTCATACCCAATAAACACACCACTTTAAACGGGATAGATCGCATTGGCATTAAGGTACAAAAATTCACACTGCCAGCAAGGTAACGCTGGCCAACTCGAGATTCATTTAAGCGTTGATTAAACCATTGTTTAAGCACTTCAATATCGAGCTCACCTTGATGACCTGCGGCTTCAAGCTCTTCTTTTAAAGCGGTTAACGCTTCACGGATAGTTTGTACTTGCTCGCGCTCATCATCGTCGGCTTCAAAAAACACTTCAAGCAATTGATAAAGTTGTTCAATACGCTCAAGCGTTGGGCAAGGAGTTGCGAGTTGCAGCTGGTATTCATCAATGGATTCTAAGAAGTTAAGCAAGTATCCCAAAGTCTGTGCAGACTGACCTTCAACCCCTTTAACCAGCAGGGTGTCATGATAAAGCGATGATTCATCATTAAACGCATAGCCCTGAATGAGGCGGCTAATGCCAAATGCCCATGAATTTTGATTAAAAGCAGGCACGCCTTGTTGTAAGCGAGTTTGCTCATCTCGCCCCCAACGTACATTGGCATCATCAAGCCAGCGCCTGATAAGTTGCAAATTGTCATCATCAAGCTGAAATTTACGTAAAATAGCAGGCACTTCTAAGATACTAATAATATCCGTTAGGCCAAAGCGGCTTTGATTAATATTAAGTAAATTCAAGAAGCTATTAATCAAAGGGGACTCTTGCGCCGCGCCTCTATCAGCAATGGCATAAGGAATATAATAGTTACTTTGTCGTGCGCCTCGGGGCTTATCAAATACTCCGCTTTGTTGGCTGTTACTGGTGCCAAATACGGCATCAATATAAGGCGCATAAGCAGCGACATCTGGCATCATGACCACGATATCTTTTGGCAAAATAGCGTCAGTATTGTCTTGGCTGGAAAGCAGCTCTAATAAATGATCATGTAAGGTTTCAACTTCCCGTAGCGGACTATGACAGCTTCGCAAAGTAATGGAATCATCCGTTGATTTAAGACTTCTTCTCAACGCGGTATTTTGGTAGAAGTGGGCGTCAGGCCCAAGCGGCTCGCCTAAGGTTTCCATTTGTAAAATATCAAACTGCAAACCTTGAAGTAGGTTTAACTCATCAGGTGACTGCTGCGGTTCAATATAACAATCGTAATTAAAGTCGGTATGCTCAGCAGGGAGCTCGAGCATCAAGTCTAATAATTCGCGGCCCATTTTACCGTTGTTAGCCAGAATGGGATTGCCCACTTCGAGTTTTTCTTCCCACAGCTCACCTAACTGTTTTTTATCAGTATATTGCAGCGCCATACGAGCGCGAGCTTTCGGGTCAACTATATCGCCCCAATAATGCTGACAAGGGCTTAGTGAAAACATGATGACTTCAATGCGTTCCGCGAGATGGTAAAGCACTTCAAGGGTTTGCGGCGGCATTGACGAAATACCAAAAACAAACAACCGCTCAGGTAAAGAGCCAATCACGGTTTGTGGGTTTTGTAATGCAGAGATTAACTCTTGATGGAGGTTGGCACGGTGATAATGGCTGCCATTAATTTCATTTTGGTTGTATTCAATCAAAGCTCGCCAAAGCTTAGGCTGCCATAACTGGTTTTCTTCAAGCTTAATCGGTTGCTCGTTTTGCTCCCAACCTAAAATCCAGCTCGGGCGATATACTAAGTATTGGTCAAAGATATCGGCAACACGACCACAAAGCTGATAAAGCTTCATCGCATCAAAGTGCTGTTGATGCTGAACTGATAAAGCATTTAAATGATCACTTTGACCAGCAGTAACCGAATTAGAGCCGGATTCACTGGCATGTTGAGTTGACTGTTCAGGTGCTAGTTCTTGTTTTAGTTCTGGCGTTAGATAAGCGTTAAGTGGAGCAAAATCTTCATCAGTTAATAGCCTTGGCAATAAGTCCATTAACTTCCAAGTCATGGCGGCTTTGGTAAAAGCATTATCTTTGGGTACATCGGGTAATAATTCATGGCACAGTTGCCAAGTAAAGCTAGACGGCAGCGGAAAGGATAGGGCAGCCGCAATACCATTGTATTTAGCCACTTCTAAGCGCAGCCAAGTCGACATACCCGGACTTTGGACCAAGATATGTTCATTTGCCAGTAAGTTAGCATTATCAAGGGGAATAGCTAACATTTTGGAAAGCTGTTCAGACAGCACTTCCATCTGATTTGATTGAATTAATCTAAGCATTACTGACTCGGCAACTGATGATAAAAACCATTCTAAGAGGTTGTTATTCGGTTTGAAAGGCTTTTATAACATAGGGTGGTTAAACGATAAAATAGCAAGCAAATGGAAAGAGTTTTGCTTGCTTAGGTTTGTGTTATTTTCGGGGGTAGGTGAGTTGGTAAGACAGGTTAAAGAGTTCAAAGGTTTAGTTTACTTTGACCCACTAATTTTATGTTTTTATTTCATCGAAATACCGTATGAATCCTTTGACACTTTATGGATTTCAATTTTCTGCTTGTGTGACATATCATATATATCCGAATATTCAAGAATGTACATAGCAGTAAAGTATTCACCAGCATTTGCTTTGTGCAAATCAATACAGATTGCACAAGTCACACCTTTTCCAACTTCTACAGTAGCTAATGATTTATTACTCTAAAATCGATTTTCATACTTAAAATAGTGAAATAATATTTTTTCGTTTTCATTAAGCAGATTAAGCAGATTAAGCAGATTAAGCTTTAAGCAAGGGCCTAAACCAATATTTTTTATATAAATTGTTAGAAAAATCTTTTCTATTCAGACCAATAGTTTTACAAGTATCAGTTTGTATGAAGTCAGGGTTTGGGTATGCTAAATCATATAAAATACTAGAGGTATCCTTTTCAATAGCCTTTACATCTAAAAATGGTTTTACATTTTCTTTTCGCTGACTTTGAAAAATATATAGAGCTGAAATAAATGCTAACAGTCCGCCAGTATACCCTCCAGCAAAACTTAACCAACCATCGATCGTTCCAACCATGTCACCAGGGACAACTGAAATATACAATTTAACTACTAAAGGACTCAAAATAAGAATTAGTAAAGCAATAATAATATATTTCACCAAACCTCCGAAAAATGACACTTGTATAGTGTGCATGTGTATATACTTAGTAAAACGTGTATGTACATTTAAAAACTATTATTGAAACTTTTTTAGTAAAGTTATTAGCTTATGAATACTCTATCAAAGTTTTTCAGGATAAACGAACATCATTAATTGGAAAGTAACTATTGGTGTTGGTGGCTTATTTTATTTCCAAACTTTGTTTGAATTAGGATTAAGGTCGTGGCGCTTCGCCCACACCCGACGAAAGGGAAACAACAGCATTTCCCTTTTCGATATCCCTTGCCGCTCCGACGAAGTGTTATTCCTCATGCTATAGAGCTAATTAGCTATCGCCTCAGATTCGCCATCCTTGGCTCAATCTGAGGCTATGTCGGCGTCCTGCCTCCATCACGCAAATTAGCTCAACGCATTCGGACACTTCCAACGGAGATTATTGAGTCTGCAGATTCATTTATTATTCCTGTTTTGGTTTATATGAAAGTGGGCTTTAATAGTATTTATTTTGATTTTGACCTTCTTTGAATGTTTATCTGGAATTAAGGAAATCAAGAAAATTGCGTGAGTCCAGACATGGATGTCTGGCTAGCTTTCGAGGGGAAGGGACGCCCCATCGTAAGCGTTAGTGATTTTTGCAGATTGACGAGGCGGACTAAAAATGAAGTTTGACGCTATGAACATCCCCATTGAAATATTTCGCTTTCCAGAAAATTTCGTAGGGGCAGCGGGGTGTTCCAAGAGGGTATTGCTGTTGATACCCTTTTGGTCTGGTGTGGGCGAAGCGCCACGACGTTAAGCTAATTCAAACGAGCTAAATAGGATTAAGTTATTGAAATAACATTAAGTAAGTAACCCTACAACCCCATTTTCACTTTCCTAAAATAGCGTTTAAACAAGGTTTGATGTTGTTCAATTTGCTTGTCACTCAATGGTTGATATTGCAGTGCAATAAAGTGCTCTGTCATCTTGTCAAAATCAGCGGCTAATTGTGGTTGCTCTTGATGAACAGCTTGGTGGATAAAAGTTGCAAACGCCTGTGGTGGCATAGTTTCTCGTTGATAACCTTTGTTAGCTAACTTATTGCAAATCAGGTTATAGCGTTTGATGATTGGGTCTTGTTTGGGGCTTAAGTTAAATACACCCGCATAGTAGGCAATCACTAATGCAATAATGCTAAAGCTAATGATCATTAAAATGATTATTTTACTGGTATTAACTTCGCCTAGTAATTCACTGAGTACTTGCAGTTGACGCTCTTCATCAAACCCGAGTACCCAAACACTCCAATAAAAATCTAAACTGGCAAGTTGCAAACGAATATCGTTAAGCCAAGGAATTTCTTTTACGCGTAAACTGGTAAAAGGGCTATCTTGCAAGTAGCTATCTTCACCGGTAAACATGGCATCAAAACCATCTAGAATCCTATCGGGAGCAATCATAGCGGTTGGATCAAATCTTACCCACCCAAGTCCTTCCAGCCAAACTTCGGTCCATGCATGTGCCATATATTGATAAACGCTGTAATAACCGGCTTTAGGGTTATATTCACCGCCTTGATAGCCGGCGACCATACGAGCAGGGATGCCACTTGAACGTGCCATAAATACTAGGGCTGAAGCATAGTGAGAACAAAAACCAGCTTGATTTTCAAATAAGAAATCATCGACTTGGTTGCTACCAATAGCAGGTGGGCTTAAGGTGTAGTAGAAGGATTGTTGATTAAAGTAGCGCATCATCGCGGCGATTCGGTCGCGAGGAATAGGGTAATCTGTAGCAAATTGCTGTGCTAAAGCGTGTGCCTTCGGATTAGTGTCTTTAGGGAGAGATAGATTGATCCGTTTTGTAAGTGGCGGTAGTTGCTCCTCTAGTGAACTATTAGGAAAAGAAGTGACGCGATAGCTAAACCGTTGATCGATGTTACGTAATGAAAATAACCTTAAGTCAGCAAGTTCTACTACTTGCTCGGTTTCAGAGAAAGACTGATCTAATCCAAACAGCCATTTTTGGTAAGTAGGCTCAGTGATGACTTGGTAATTTAAGGCTGAAGACTTATCTACGACTTGAGAGTCGTGCCGTTGTGAACGGTTACCGTAAGCACTGCGTTGCTCATTTTTTCTTAAATTAGCTTGCTTCCAAGTTTGTCCATCGTAACTTTCCATTACCAAGGCTCGCCAATATAATTGCTCATTGGCAATTAACTGTTGCTTAGTGGTGTTATTGACTTCGTTATCAAATCCGACTCTAAAAGCAAGACTTGGTGAGCGGGTCAATTTACTAATATCGCCTAGTGATATCTCATCTGATATGCCGGTTGTGGCATTTTTCATACTCGGAGCTAACCATAGTGGCGGCAGGCGAGGGAATACGACAAATAGAAGTAAAGCGAGTGGCAGGCTTTGTAAAAAGACCTTAAAACCAAAGGATAAGTTTACTTTTTTGCTGCTGTGTTGATATACGCTGATTAATACACAGGCATTGATGACACAGACAAACAAAAGGTGCACAGCATCCAGCATTCCTTGGCGTTCAAGCAGTGCAAATGCAATTAAAAAATAACCGACTAACACGACGACTTTTACGTCGCGAATTTGGCGCATTTCTATGTATTTAAGGGCATAACCGAGTAATAACAAATTGACTAGCGCATTGAGCATACCAATCTCTTTGGCCACTAAAGCGAGTGTAGCTGCAGCGCCTATGGCTAGGCTAGTGACGAGTAGCTTAGGCGGTGCGGCGACTTTACCTAAATAAATACCCACACGCCAAACAAAACAAATGGCGCAGATGCCAATGCTCCATAGGGTCGCATCTTGGTATAGCGGCGATAACACTAAAACATTAGTAAGTAGTAACCAAAACAGGGTATTACGGCTAATGTTCTCATTAAAATCATCGTTAAATGAATCATTCGAACTTGTTGTTTGAGGCGCTGATTTTTTAAATCTCATCTGCACCTCTATCATTTGATTTGGAATTCTTTGAATGGGAGTGCTTTGGTTTGGCAAACTTTGATTTAACAAATAAGGCAATTAATTGCTGGCATTGTTTTCGATGCGCTTCACCACTGTCTTGTTCTATTACATCTTGGTGCAGGGCTAAACCAAAGATCTGTTGAGATTGAGACAAGGCGTTGACCTGCCATGCAAGCTTACTCAGCTTTTGTTCAATATTAGTGCCTTGAGTGTCATCAAGACTTAGCCACACAGGTTTACCTTCTGGTTGAGCAAATTCTTTGGTTAGCATGCCTCGGCCTTGGGCCCACTGTTTCCAGGCAACTTGTTTTAACGATTCACCTTCAACATAGGTTTTTAAACCCTTGTAATCATCAACCCCAGGTTGCAGTTTACCGTGGTCAAACTCACTCGTGTTATCGTCATCAAGACTTGTCAGTGACACTTGGGTGTTGAGTGGTTCGGCATAAATAATGTGGTTAATATCGAGATCAACATATGACCAAGCGCGAAATAGCCCTAGAGGGAAGTTAGATGACACTTGTATTCTGCCTGGATTAAATTCGCCGCGTGCTTGAGGAGAAAATGCGATGGTAGCATGTGTAGACTCACCAACTTCGGTTAAGCGAATATGGCGCTGCTCAGCAAAGTTTAGACAAATTTGCTGGTGGCTAGTATGACTATTATTTTTATTAATCTTACTGGATAAGCTTACCGGAAATGCCATATTCTGATTGGCATGTGTTTCAGGTGGTACTTGTGAGGTTAAGGTCAGTCCTGCCAAGTTTTTATAACTGTAAATGATGCAAGTATGCAGCACACTCGCGAGTAATAAACTTAACCCAATGACTAAATTGTTTTGATAATTAGTGCCGAAAAGGTACAGCACACCAATAAGTACAAACCAAGCAAGGCCAAACCCACTGGGTAAAATAAAGATACTCTTGTGAGTAAGGGTAACGAGCTTATTGGGTGGAATGCGTTTGTTTAACCAGCGCCCCCAGCGCTGCTTTATTCGTTTAGGAATAAAGCGCGAATACCATTTGGGCTTAGGGCGGTAATGGGCTTGCGGGTCAGCTGATGATTTCATGCTTGTTAACTAATTGGGTTAACGCTGGCAAGAATATGATCTGACAAAGCTTGCCCTTGTAACTGACTATTAGTGCGAATTCGGTGTTCGGCTACACAATGAAATACGGCTTGAATATCCTCCGGCACCACATAATTTCGATGATGTAAAAACGCCCAGGCTTTAGCTGCATCTAACAGTGCAATACTGGCTCTGGGTGATAAACCGTTACCGTCAGCTTGCTCACGAGAAAATTGTGCCAGATTAATAAGATATTTAAGCACTGCATCTGATGCGCTAACTTTTTGTACTTGGCTTTGTATGCTGATGAGCTCAGAAGGAGTAAAACATTGTGATAGTGGCTCAGCAACACTTCGAGTGGTTAAGCCTTTGAGCATTTCAAGCTCAGCTTGCTCATTTGGGTAGCCTATGGATATTCGCATCATGAATCTGTCGAGCTGCGACTCTGGCAAAGGGAAAGTCCCAGATTGCTCAATGGGGTTTTGCGTGGCAATAACAAAAAATGGTTTGGGTAGCGGGTGTGTTGTGCTATCTAAAGTAATTTGGCGCTCAGCCATCGCTTCAAGAAGTGCACTTTGTGTTTTAGGGCTGGCTCGGTTAATTTCATCGGCTAATAACATTTGATTGAAGATAGGGCCTGGATGAAAGGTAAATGCTTGTTGTTCTTGTTGGTAAATTGATACACCAAGAATGTCGGCAGGTAACATGTCACTGGTAAATTGGATCCGTTGATAACTCATGCCTAATGAAGTGGCGAGCGCTTGAGATAAACTGGTTTTCCCCATACCCGGTAAATCTTCAATTAATAAATGGCCTTTTGCTAAAATACAGGCCACGGCAAGTTTGATTTGCTCAGGTTTACCCAGTAATACACTTTCTAATTGCGATAATAATTGTTTTAGTTTTGACGCTGGCACTCAGGACTCCGTTAGTTAACAAGCAATTGTGTTATACCTGTTAACAAATACACCGAACCTATAACGTTACCTTGTCAGTAATTAGAAGGAAAGTACTTAACGAGATTAAGCTGTAAAAGTTTATTTAATTTTATATAAAAACCTATCAGCTATTTAATACAAGAAGTTAAGCTCTTTTTTACTGAACATACTGGCATCAGGACTATGTGATTGTTGATAAATTAAACGGTAGCTTAATACGGCTTGCACGTATTCACGAGTTTCTTTATAGGGAATGGTTTCGATAAAGCTCATGACATCTAATTTGCCGTCAGACTCTTTTAGCCAACGTTTTACTCGGTGAGGCCCCGCATTGTATGCCGCCGAGGCTAATACGCGATTATTATCGAACTGTTTTAGTAGCTCACTATAATATGCACTACCAAGCTGTACGTTATAGTCAACTTTATATAAATCGTTTTTGCGCTTAAATGTCAGCTTGTTTTTACGCGCTGTTTCTTTGGCCGTTGCAGGCATAAGCTGCATTAAGCCGCGAGCGCCCACACCCGATGTCGCGTATGGATAAAAAGCGCTTTCACGCCTTGCTATCGCGCGTACTTCATCAATATTGACCTTATATTTTTTGCTGGCTTTTTCAAACTCTGTTTGGGCTGCAGGAGGGAAGCGTAATTTTAAGCTATTCCATTGTTTAGCTTGAATACTGGCCTCTACACTGTAATCAAACCAACCTTGCTCAAGGGCATATAGTCCATATTCAGCGCGCATTGGGTTTGATTGTCTGCGTAGCATGTGCACCCATTCATTGCGGGCATCGCGAGTTTTATCCATTGCAATAAGCTCAACGATTCTGGCCATTGCAGGATCATCATTCAGCCTTGCTGCAAGCGCTGGGTTTGACTGTAAATTATCATCGTTCATAGCAAGTGGGGCTTTGATAGTTTGCGCGGTATGAAAACCGTAAAAGTTACGCGCCTGACTGAGTTGTTTAGATATTTGCTCAGACTGAAGCTTATCGGCCTCATTTCTAGCATTTTCGTCTAAATAACGTGCTTGCCAATATTGCCAGCGAGAGTCATCAATCACATCGTCACTGAGTAAAGCAAGGTAGTGTTTGATGGTGTCAGTATCTTGCTCGCTAATGGCCCAACGAAGTCTGATTTGAAATAAATCATCAGAGTCTAGAACAGGCAAACTAGCATCAATGTGCTCAAGTAAGTCGGCTTCTTTATAGATGAGCGCTCGGCGGACTATGTAGCGGTTTAACTGCTGCCCTTTAATGGGGTTAAATCGATTGGCTTTGTCATATTTTTTGTAAAGCTTAACCGCTTGCTTGAGATCTTTTCGGGCAAGTTTTCTGAGACCAACCGTGACAATGTCACCTACCATGGGTGATTTAGATGAAAATTTGCGGGTATGGCGCAAGCTATTTGGGTCGCGATAAACTGAAATAAGTAGCTCTGCTTCAGCTTTATTCTTGGTTATTTTTCTTGCTAAGTATTGGGTGAGTCCGTACTGACTTTCATTAAAGCTCAAAAGCATCCGTGACCAAATCAGTGATTGGGTGCGTTTACCTGCCTTAGTCCATTCACTGAAAAGTACGTCACATTCTTTAGGGCGTGAGCGGCCATATTGCCATAATCTTTCTGCGCCATCGAAGGCCACTTTTGAATTACCTTGAGATAGTTGCGCTCTGAAATAATAGCATTGCAAGGCCGTATCATTAGGCGTGTTAGGTGAGATTGCGAGAAAGTTTTTCCATTGTTTACCTTTACCTGCATTTTTTAAATAGCGGTATCGCAAGGTGTTATAAAGCGGCGTGGCATTGAAAGCTTCGATAGCAGTATGAGCTTGCTCACCATTAAGTTTTAAGATGCTGGCACCTTTTTCATGGTAATCAAGATAGACGTTAAGTGGGTAGTCACCAAGCTGTGTGCGTAACTTGTTATAGGTTTTCATTTGTCTTTTATCTAGTGCTTTTCGAGCATCCAGATACAATTGCTGTTCAGCGCTATAACTCATCTCGTTAGCACTAGCGTGATGACTCAAGCCTTGCATTAATAGCAAGGCGAGGGTGACCAATGAAAAATACACCATGTTACGCATAATAATGAGACCTCCGCCTCAGTACGACTTCGTTGCGAAAACTTAACTTGAGTACGATTTTTACCGTAATCAGCAGTGTTGTAATTTATATCTTGCGGCTAAGCGGTTTTAATTCAACTCAACTTAACTTAACTTAACTTAAGCCAATTAATTTCACCTGAATTCATTTAATATAATTAGGCTCGATACACTCATTAATAATGAACTCAATCAAAATAATAGTGCAAATAGCTATTTGTGCGCTGTTAATTTTGATTCATTATGAGTTCATTTCGTTACTTATAACCGATTAGTGCTCTTTTGAGTCATCTAATGCTTTGCTAATAAGCTGCGGGTCTAAATTCTTGCTGGTTTCCACGCCTAGTTTTTGCATGATATGAGCTTGTCTTATCAGGTTACCTTTACCTTGTGACAGTTTACTCATAGCTTGCTGATAAGTTTTGTCAGCCGTTTCTAGTGCTCTACCGAGTTTATCCATGTCTTCAACATAGCCACACAGTTTGTCATAAATTTTAGCCGCTTGAGCAGCAATGCTTTGGGCGTTTTGATTTTGATATTCGTAGCGCCAAATATTATTAATGGTGCGCAGCGCGACTAATAAGTTGGTTGGGCTGACGAGCATAATATTATGATCGAGTGCAAAGCTGACTAATGCTGGGTCTGATTCAAGCGCGAGTAAAAAAGCCGGCTCTATCGGGATAAACATCAACACATAGTCGAGGCTCTTTAAGCCGTGTAACTTGTGATAATCTTTTTGGCTTAACCCTTTAATGTGTTGTCGAATGGACAAAGCTAACTCTTTAATAGCCTGTTGTTGCACGATTTCATCGTCGCTATTAAAGAAACGCTCGTATGCCACCAGTGACATTTTTGCATCGATAACCACATCTTTTTGCTCGGGAAGGTGAACAATAACATCTGGCTTAAAGCGTTTACCTTGTTCATCCTTTAAATCTTGCTGAATATCGTACTCATGACCTTCTCGTAGGCCACTTTCTTGCAGTACTCGCTCAAGGATAACTTCGCCCCAGTTACCTTGTTGCTTATTATCACCTTTAAGAGCTTTGGTTAAGTTAATCGCATCTTGGCTCATCTTAAGATTAAGATCTTTTAGATGGTCTAGTTGGTGCTTTAATGCGCTACGCTCAGTTTGCTCTTGGGTATAAGATTCGCGGATTTGCTGTCTGAAGCCTTCTAGTTGTTGTTTAAGCGGGCCAAGAACGCCATCGATTTGAGTAACGTTTTGTTGCTTAAAGTTTTCACTTCGTTCTTCAAAAATGCGGTTAGCGAGGTTTTCGAATTGCAGCTTTAATCTTTCTTCTGCACTTTCAAGCAATGCAATTTTGTCATTGAGCGCAGCTTTTTCGGTATTGGCTTGAGTCTGGATGCTTTGCTGCATGGCATTAGATTTAGATAGGGCCAGTTGAGTTTCCATGAACTTACGTTGACCATCTGTTAGATTCTGCTCAAGTTGGGGAACTCGCTCAGCTTGGGCTTCAAGTTTTGATAACTGGGCGATGAGTAATTCAGATCTTTCACGAGTCTGATGCAGAGCGTCTTCTTTCTCTTCAATTTGTTGTTGTAATAGTGTTTGTTTGATCTCTAAGTCAGATTGTAATTGACTCATTTCATCGGCAATCTTGTCTCTATGTTGCTCCCAACGCTGACGGGTTAATCGTTGATTCAATAAGGCGCCAATGAGTAAACCTACAAATGCTGCTGCAGATAATGCGATGATTTCGGCGATAGATAAAGAAGTGGGAAGCGTCATAATTTCGACCTGCTGAAAATGATGCTTAAGATTCTCATGCCATTAATTCTGGCGCAAGAGAGTAACAGGCTATTTAATACTTAAGCGCCTAATTTATAAACTCAAAACAATAAAAAGCTAGGGGCTGTTGTTCTTTGCTGTTTAGATTTTGTTCGAAGTAAAAATACTTTATTCGAGGCGAGTGGATTGCTGCCTAGCCATCTAAGCGAAATGCACTCAACAATGACTAAAGTATTTTTAATCGAACCCTTCGGGCAGCGTTTGTTGACCGCTTCTACAGCGTTATTGGCTTTTTATGTAGAATAACTACACTACAAATCCTCTGCCTTGTATAAGCGGTCAACAACTCGCTGCAAAAATAACCATGAAAGATCAAAAGCCCTTAAACTATTTGAAATATATTTTCGTATTGAACTGTCTTATAGTTTATCGAAGCGATTAATTTTGTTCTAAGTGAGCAGCAAGGAGTGATTTATGGTATCTAAAAAAGGGTTTACTAAAGGAATTATCAATAAACCTTCATGGTCACTCAAGGACAATGAGGTTACCCCTGAAAGTGTATTCAGCGACAGACGTAACATAGTTAAAGCTCTTGGATTAGGGGCATTAGGGGCCAGTTTACCAGGTCAAGTTCAAGCGGGTTTATTTGATTTATTTGGCAGTGAAGATAAGCCTGCTTTTGCTGTGCAAGGACTTGATTACAGTAAACCAAGCCAATTTCAGATTAGCGACCGCTTAACTCCTGAAGATAAAATTACTCGCCATAATAACTTCTACGAATTTGGTACCAGTAAGCAAGACCCATTTGAAAATGCCCAGCAGTTTCAAGTTAATCCTTGGGAATTAAGAATTGAAGGCTTGGTAGATAAGCCTTTGACTCTTGATTTAAATGACTTAACGACCAAGTTTGATCTTGAAGAGCGTGTTTACCGCTTACGTTGTGTTGAAGCATGGTCAATGGTTGTGCCTTGGATTGGGTTCTCATTAGCTGAGCTGTTAAAAATGGCTGGTGTGTCAAATAAGGCAACTCATGTTGCTTTTGAAACCTTATTTGACCCTGACCAAATGCCTGGGCAAAAGAACCGTTTAATGGGCGGAGGTATTCATTATCCTTATGTTGAAGGCTTAACCATTAATGAAGCCATGAATGAGTTACCATTTTTAGCGGTTGGTCTATATGGTAAAACCTTACCACCGCAAAACGGCGCTCCAGTGAGACTGGTATTACCGTGGAAATATGGTTTTAAAAGCATTAAGTCAGTGGTAAAAATCCGTGTTACAGATAAGCAGCCGCCAACCAGTTGGAATCAATTAGCTCCCCATGAATATGGTTTTTATGCCAACGTAAATCCGCAGGTGGATCATCCAAGGTGGTCTCAGGCATCTGAGCGTAGTATTGGCGAGGGTGGCTTATTTTCGGCTAAACGAATCCCTACCCAAATGTTTAATGGCTATGGCGATCAAGTGGCGGATTTATATAAAAACCTTGATTTAAGGAAGTACTATTGAAGCGCTTAACACCTAGAGGTCTGTTCTGGCTTAAAGGCTTTTTACATTTAAGTTTTTTGAGCCCGATTATTTACTTAGTCGTAATGGTGTTGACCGATAATGCCGGCGGCGATCCTGTGCAATACATTATTCATTATACGGGTATGGGCGCGATTAATGCTTTAGTGGTGACATTGCTTATTTCACCCATTGCTAAGCGATTCAAACAAGGTTTACTGCTACAAACAAGAAGGTTGGTCGGCTTATATGTATTTGCTTATGCTTGCCTTCATATTGCCGCATTTATCAGTTTAGACTTGCTGTTTGCGTGGGGATTTTTATTTGAAGAAATTATTAAAAGACCTTATATATTAGTCGGTGCTGCAAGCTTTATTATTGCTAGTCTATTGGCATTAACCTCTTTCCAAGCGGTTAAGCGTAAAATGGGTAGGGGATGGCAGTCATTACATAATTGGATTTATTTAATGGCATTATTAGCTCCAGTACACTTTTATTGGTCGGTTAAGTCAGAAATTATCGAGCCAAGCATTTATATTGGCGTTTGTTTACTTTTATTGTGGTATCGAAGACAAGCGATAAAAAAGTGGCTATTTAAGAGTTGATTACCTTAAGAATTGATAGTCTTGAGAGTTGATTGCTTTAAAAGTTGGTTGTCAGATAGCGATGAGTCGTTAATGACTTTCCCAAATAAAAATACCGACATAATCATGTCGGTATTTTTATTTGGGAAAGTCAGACTGATTATCTAAACAGGCAGTTTTTGTCTCTTGGTGGATTGACTAGGCCATTAATACAATAACTAGCAAAAAAACTGAATGTGATGACTGTACCCATGATGGTCGCTAACAAGTACCAAGGCTCATTCATAGTGATCCTCAAGTTAATATATTGGTATGTGGCCGGCGCCCATACAATTAACGTTGCTATTATCAGCCCCATTTGTATTAGTCGCGTCATTAAGTTGTTTTTAAGCAACAGAAGTAAGGGAAGCAGGACACAAGTGATGGCGAGTGGCATTTGGCCAAAACGTAAAAAATGAGCGGCTAGCAGTACGTAAGCTATAGAAATTAGAATAATACGCCACCACATTGTTACCTTCCTTAACCCATTTTACAGTCATTCATGTATTTAAGATGCATCAATATAGCGTAATGAATAGTTTGGGTTCTATTGCATATCTCACATAAGTCGACTTTTGTTTTATCTTTAAGTGATAGAGTTCAAAATCTGATGAGTTTAAAAGTTGACTTATAACGATACGGCTATAGTGAGATTAGACATAATTGTCTTAGAATAATAAAGTTGGCAAGCAGATAAGTTTAACCAAAGGGGAAATAAGAATTGGTCGGGATAACAGGATTTGAACCTGTGATCTCTTGTCCCCCAGACAAGCGCCTTACCGGACTAGGCCATATCCCGAGCAGAATCTTACGCTGCATAGATTAACAATAAGGTATTTTTCTGGCAATAGATATACTGAAAAACACCTTCAGTTGATTGTTATTTAAACACTTATTCAACTTGATTGTTATTGATTGTACAGTCTTCGGCCTTCCCGCATAACTTGTATTAGCTCAGGAGCACTCAACTTTTGTTTAAGTCTTTTTTTATACTCAATATCATATATTCGATATTTACCATGACGGTCTAAAACCGTTATCTCATCATTTTGGTAAATTGCAAAAGTACTGCTGTCGCCGATATAAACCCAATTTTGCTCACTTGGCTGCAATAAGCTGTAGCCAGAGCTGTAATCAGTGATTGAGTTGTTACAGTGTAGCACTTGACTCATTATGGTCGGCACTACGCCATAATGGCTGGTGCGGTAACTGACAGTATCTGAAGAGGTTTTAGGTAAATGCATCACAAAAGGCACTTTAACGTTACCCGGTGATAAGTCCTGATTAACTTCAGAAGGATTACTGCTGAATATCTGTCCATGAGTACCGGTTATCACCACCACGGTATTATTATCAATATGATTGAAAAGTTGCTGCAACTGTTGATCAATAAAGAACAAAGATTGTCGGTATTGATTGTATAGCACTTTTTGCGCCGGCTTTAAGTCGATGTGTGGCTTAACGGTTTCGACCCCTAAAAAGCCAATCGGGGTGTCGTAATGTTTTGGTGCAGATAAATTAACCATTGAGAACCAATGGGAACCTTGTTCAGCACTCCAGTTAATAAACTGCTGTACATTTTTTATATCTGTCTGAGCACTGCCTTCTTCACTGCTATTACTAAAAACAGAAAGCCCATTAAATATTGAACGGTTTTCAAAGACGCGTTGATTATCTTCCGGCAGGAAAATTGCTTGCTGATAACCTGCTTCTTTCAAGGCTCCAGTCATTACTGGCGGTGTATGATAAAACTCTTTTCTGTCACCATAATTGCCTTGTAAGCCATAAAAGAGTGCAAACATTCCGGTTTTAAATTGGTTTCCACCGCTGTAGTGTTCGGTGAATTGTTTATTGTCTAATTGGTATTGCGTTAAAAAAGGCATGGTGAGCTCATTCACCATATCCGCTCTTAATCCATCGACGGAAACAATCAACACATTGGGTTGGTCTTTTATTAAAGATGGCGCCTTACATTGCAAAGGCAATACCGGATAACTGAGTTGTCTCGACTTGGTTTGATAACGGTTATCTTCAATGTTCGTGCCTTCAATACCGTGGCTTTCCATAAACGAGCGTGCAGTGGCAGGATAAGACAGAGGGTAGGTGTCATCAAAGCGAGTTATCTGTGTGACGTCTGATGCATCAGCCCAAATATGCACTAAATGACTACTGACAAAACAAATGCCGACGAATGCAATGGCTTTATTACCCAGTTGCTTTTTTTCTAACTTCTCGATTCTTTTCCAAATAAAGTTAGCTGCAGTCAACTCGATTAAAATAATTGCCGTAGGTGTGGCTATGTATGACGTGCTTTTAAGCAAGGCGTTAAGATCTGTCCAAGCAAGATCAAATGCAAATGGGCTTAAGTGAATGCCATAGTCATCAAATATAATGGTGTCATACAGTAAAATGCACAGGCCGAGAGTGGCGACAAGCGCTGCATAGCCCCGCAGTATTTTCGAGTATGGTAATAATAAGGTGACAGGAAAAAGAAAGACGACATAAACAATAAAGGCTAAAAAACTAAAATGACCAATAGTGCTGATGGCAAGGTAGCCCCAACCAATAATGGTTTCAGGGTAACCGACACTCGATAAATATCGGGCGCCCACTATCATGGCTAAAAAACCATTAAAGAAGGCAAACCAGTGTCCCCAATTAACAAGACGTGAGACTTTGTCACGAGTCATTTGTTTTTTACGCTCAACCATGCGGTATCGTTTTCCTAATCCTATCTGGAATCAAAATAATTGTGCCAAAAGTAAAACTTAAAAATAGCATACCTTTGAAAAATTTAAATGACTTTATATACTTAGTCGGCTTTAACTGATTGCGCTAAAGCTTTAGCGAACTGTTCAGCTACAGCTTGACGAGATTCACTTGGTACTTTGTTTTCAAGTAGGTGTGAAACACAGTTGCCTAATACCATCAGGCTTAAGTCAGTTGGTGCTTGATGCTTGTTAAGTACCGCTAAAAGCTCAGTAATTAATGCTTCAACTTGGGTATTGGTATATTTAGATTGGATAGCCATAATCAGAAAAGTTCAAAAAGTAATGAATTAGCTCGTCATTATATCGGATTTCAAGCGTGGTTGCTGCAAGTTTATCATGGCTAAAATTACATCTAATCTCAGGGTTTTATCTTAATTTATAGTTAGATGTTATCTGAATTGATTAGCTTGGGTTTAGAAAGACGATATTTAATTGTTGCCGCACGATTTAATAAGATTTTTTGAGACTTTTTAAAACTCTCTGTTATGATATTGAGCGCTATTTCGCTTCCATCATTACAGATCAGTTAGGGCTTATGAGCATCAATATCGAACAAGCAATTATCCATGAAATCTCCCAAGACAGTCAGGGGCAACTAAGTTGTCGTCTAAGACCGCAGCCACTGTTAAACAGTAATGCTGTAGAGTCTATGCTGGAAGAGTTACATCAAACTTATACTGGTAAAGCGGGTAAAGGTTTTGGCTTTTTTGGTACTCATGGCGAAGATGGAGAAGCCAATCCAGCTTTTTCAAATGCCCTAAATGAATATCGTAGTGGCGAGCTTGGCTTTGTAGAGTTCAGTAGTGCAGCCAGTAAATTGCTGCAAGAAGAGTTAGCAAAGTATGACTTTAGCCAAGGTGGTTTTTTATTAATGTCATGCTATACCAGCATGACCAGTGATTATTTGTTTGTGGCTTTATTAAATGCCAAACCATCTATGACTGTACTTGATGATATGGAGCTGTCGCAAAATAATCATCTAGACTTAACGAATGTTCAATTGGCGGCTCGAATTGATTTAACAGAATGGCAAGCTGACAAAGATTCCCGCAAGTATATTTCATTTGTTCGTGGCCGCGCTGGTCGTAAAGTTGCAGATTTCTTTTTAGACTTTATGGGTTGTGTTGAAGGTGTTAACACCAAGGCGCAAAATAAAACCTTAATGCATGCCGTTGAAGACTTTGTTGCTAGCAGTGAGTTGACCAAAGATGAGCGTCAGCAATGTCGTGACAAAGTATTTGATTATTGTAGTGAACGAGCCGACGAAGGCGCGGATATTGAAGTTAAGGATTTAGCTGATGAGCTAGCAGACTCTGGTATGGATTCATTTTATGACTTTGCTTGTGGTGGCACTTACGAGCTTGATGAAGAGTTTCCTGCCGATAAAGCCAGTTTACGAACATTAAAGAAGTTTTCGGGCACAGGTGGCGGAGTGACATTAAGTTTTGATGGAGGTCATTTAGGTGAGCGTGTTATTTACGATCCTATTTCTGACACCTTATTAATTAAAGGTGTACCGGCAAACTTAAAAGACCAATTAGACCGCCGTCTTAAAGGCGAATAAAACAACATATTTAAATTAAAGCGTCCATTTGGACGCTTTTTTTTGCACTTATTATATGAATTTATTGATTTGGGCGCATTTGCGAGGTTATTTGCTCTTAATTACATTTAAAGATTTTATTATCAAATTATTTTAGTACACTAGCCAAAAAATTTATGCCTGTTTTATATAGCTAATTTCTGGTGGACACCTTTAAGTGACCACTCTGGGGGAATCATGATTACTGCCTATGTTTACAAAAATCGCAAGTTAACTGTTCACGAACTGAATGTTCAAGACAGTATACCCGAACAAACATTATGGTTAGACATGTTCAAACCCAATGATGATGAAAGGGAATGGTTGAGTCGGTTTTCGGTTGAAGAAGTCCTCGAAGAGGAAGATATTAACGAAATTGAAGCTTCTGCGCGTTTTTTCCAAAGCAAAGATGGACTGCATATTAATTCTTTATTTCCGCAGCGAGTAGGCTCAGATGTTAGAGGCATTAACGTTTCCTTCAACTTGAGAGAAGATTTTTTACTGACCATTCGCGAAGATGATGTTGGTTTGATCCGCTTACTACGTAACTATTTACGATTAGGTCGATTAGATGCGACAACGCCCCAAGGGTTAATGATTGAGTTGTTCCATTTAAAAGTCGATTATCTATCTGACTTAATTGAAGATGTATATTCAGTTTTAGATAATGTGAGTGAAAAAGTGTTTGATGATGAAGAGCTGGACGAAGTCTTTAAAATGATCACTTTACAAGAAGACTCTAATGGTAAAATACGTTTGAGTTTGCTCGATACACAGCGCTCGTTACGTTACATTCAGCGTTATTATCGTGAGCATTTATCAGAAGAAAACATTAAAGATTTACGTGAAATGTTATCGGACATTGAATCGTTAATGCCGCACAGCCAATTTATTTTTGATAAATTAAATTTCTTGTTGGATGCTGCGATGGGCTTTAGTGGTATACAGCAAACTAAGATTATTAAGATCTTTTCAGTTGCTGCAGTTGTATTTTTACCGCCAACAGTAATAGCCAGTAGTTACGGGATGAACTTTGCTAATATGCCTGAATTAGACTGGCGTTTTGGCTACCCAATGGCGATTGGTTTAATGCTTGCTAGTGCTAGTGGTACCTATTTCTTCTTTAAACGTAAAGGCTGGTTATAGGCTCGAATTAACCGCTTTGTAAATTTTTAAAACCATTAATTACGATGTAATTAATGGTTTTTTTGTATCTGAATTTTATAAAAGACTAAGGTTGACCAATACCGTAACTTATTCGCTCTCTTGGATTTAAATATTTAAATATATTTTCTGGTAGGGCTGAAGCTGGCAGGCAGCGGACAATACTGATTTCTTCCCGTTCTAAATCGATGATAGGCGCTTGCTCTTTTGGCACAAGTGGGTCGTAAAGCATGATTTGCGGGAATAAGATTTTATTAAGATTCACTGACATGACCATGCCAAATTGACCGCTGGATAATTCAATGACACTGCCAGGCGGATAAATACCGATGGTTTTAATCAATTTTCCAACATATTCGTTATTTAGCTTTTGTTTATAATTTTTATAAATGATCCCCAAAGATGCATAGGGCGTTTTTGCTTTGGAGACTTTAGTGCCATTACACAAATCATCATACTCATTTACCACAGTGATTAACTGTGAAAACTTATCTAATTCATCACCTTTTAAACCTTTAGGATAGCCTGAGCCATCAATAAACTCGTGATGATTAGCGATCATAGGTTTAGCTTGCTCAGGAAAGGTATCTGCAAGTTTAAGAAAGTTAAGGCTCATCAATGGATGTTGCTTAATTAAGTTTTGTTCTGGCTTAGTGAGCTGAACATGCTTATTAAGAATATTACTGGGGATTTTGAGCTTGCCGACGTCATGAAATAATGCGCCTAGTCCTATTAACTCTATATCTTCACGACTCCATTCAAGACTTTTACCTAACATCATAGACATGACTGAGACATTTAATGAGTGGTGATAAATTAAGTCACCAGGCTTTACATCTCCCATTAAATGCAGCACTAAATCATCTGAGTTAAGTAGCATATTGGTCATTGAGCTAATCATATCTTTAGCATCATTAACGGAGTTTAGTGGACGGCTGCCCAGTTTAGAGACGGTTGAGCGCATCATTGATAAAGAACGTTCAAATTGTTGCTCGGTCTTTTTTATGCTGCGACGAAGTTTTTTCTGTGACTCGATTTGGTCATGTTTATATTGATCCATTTCAAGTTTTAATTTATCTAAACCATCGCCATCAACAGGTAGAGTTTTGTCTGAGGAACTCTTTAAGGCGAGTAATTCAGTGTCACTTCGTTCTGTATCGTAAAAGACTTGCTCGATACCAAGACTCTTAATTAGCTCAATTTGTGATTGGGTTTTAACTTTAAAATTACTGAAAAGGAAAGGGTGGTCCTTCCACGAAACAGGTAGGCGAATAAAGTTGCCCACTTGAATTTGATTGATAGAAACTTTTACAGAATTTTTCATAGGTTAAAGCAAATACCTAAAGTCACTTTTATTATTAGAGTTGCGAATGATGAACAGCCAACTTTTGCCAATTTATCAATTCCGTGGCAGCATATTATCATTACATTATAGAAAAGTGCTGATTAAATATGGATTTTATTGAGGTCATTCCCAATGCAATTACGGATGATTTATGTGACAGGCTGATAATGACTTTCGAGCAACATGAAGGTGTGATAGAAGGCAAAACCGGTCAAGGTGTCGATAAAAGTAAAAAGCAAAGCCTTGATTTAACCCTGGATAATTATAGTGATTTAACGTCGATTAAGAATGAATTACTTCAAGTCACTTTAAAGCATGCTGCACATTATTTTAAACAATACCCTATGGCGTTAATGGGGGCTGTCTCAGTTAGCGTGTCAGATGAGCTGGGCAATCCGGTTACGCTTAATCCTGATAACTTTAATACGCTTGGTGAACCAAGGGCTGAAGCTTTAACGAAGTATTTGTATCGCAGTGGTTCGGTGAATATACAAAAATATTTACAAGGTGTGGGTGGTTACCCGCATTGGCATTCAGAAAATTTTCCACAAGTAGGATCTCATGAGGCGCTACATAGAGTGGTGTTATATATGTACTACTTAAATGATGTTGAACAAGGCGGTGAAACTGAATTTTATTATCAAGGTAAATCAGTCAAACCGAAAAAAGGCACTATGGTCATTGCCCCTGCAGGTTTTACTCACACTCATCGTGGTAATACGCCAAAAAGTCATGACAAATATATTGCTACCTCGTGGATTATGTTTAATAAAGCTGAGCAGTTATACGCACCTATTAGCTAGTGTAAAAAAGGGTTACGCACTACTCATACTTCAAATAAAAGCGAGCATATAGCCCCTCGCTTTTGTTCCTCGTTTTACCTTTCTTTTATGACATATCTAATTTTGAGGACTTAGAACGAACTATTACATGAAGTAACTGTGTTTATTGAGGTGGAATTTTTATAGTGAATTTTGCACCTTGTAAGTGACTTTCTGTGATTGAAAGCAAGCCATGATAGCTACTCACGATCTCATTACAGACAGCAAGACCAATACCTTGGCCTGGTGATTGAGTATCAGCACGAACGCCACGTTGGATGATGCGCTCTTTTAAAGCATCTTCAACGCCAGGTCCGTCATCTTCTACTATAAGTACCGCATTGCCATCTTGATCAATATGGGCTGAAATTATCACTTCGCTTATTGATAACCTGAATGCGTTTTCCATTAAATTGCCACAAAGCTCCATTAAATCGCCTTTATTGATGGGAAAGCTGACTTTTGGTTCGATATTAGTGCTAAACCTGACCCCTTTTTCACGGTAAATTTTAAATAACATCTGAGACAGTTGTTCAACCATTGGTGCAACTGAGGTTTGCTCGTGTACTAAACCTTGACGCCCCACAAGAGCACGTTTCAATTGATACTTAACCAGCTGATCCATTTGACCTACTTGTTGCATGATCTTTTCACTGGCATCTGCTTTAGAAAGTAATTTGTCATCTGTTATGGCATGTACTGCAGCTAAGCGTGTTTTAAGGCTATGGGCTAAATCATTCATTGCATTTTGATAGCGCTCTTGCTGTTCGCTTGATTGAGTCAGCAATTGATTTAATGCTTGAGTTACGCCCTCCAATTCGTGAGGGTAACCATTAGAAAGAGATTCTTTTTTACCTTCTCCTATCGCTTGCAATTCACTCTTCAATCTACCCATTGGGCGAAGACACCAATAGGCTGCGCTAATAAGCAAAATAAAGGCGAGTAACATCACGACAGCAAGACGAAGGTAAGTGAGCTTTTTAAATCGTTTGAATTCATTTTCTACAGAGTCGGCATCTTTTAATACGACCATATTGTATTGGGTTTGATTTAGCTCAACTGGCAGTAAATAAGCAAAATATGACTTTTCATCTGACATCGTTAAGTAATACGGGGGGCTTGTGTCAGCGATTGATTCAAAACGCTGACAGATGTTATTCAGTCCTCTGTCTGTCGCTAATGAAGAAATCCACACATCATCGAAAGATTGAGTACAGCTGGCCATCATATAACGTTTTTGTTTATTGTTGTCATTGAGCCAGCTATTGTCAGCGGGAATGAGATTGTGCTCTCTAAGTTCTGCTGCGATTTGAGGCATTTCAGCAATGAGCTGAGATGTTTCCTGGTTATAGCTATTTTGTGCATGAAGTATGGTGACTGACCACGCTAACCCAAAGCCAACTAATGCAATAATAGTTAACGAGGTAATAAACATCCTTGCTAGCAGACGCTTTTTGGGCTTAAAACTTAGCTGCATGGTAAGTTAAATTTATATCCTTGGCCGCGAATGGTAGCAATAGGGTTGTCAATCCCGCCATTGTTGAGCTTTTTGCGAATTCGACTGACCATGACTTCAATGGTATTTGGGTCACCTTCTTTATCGCCATAGACTACGTCTAGCAAACGCTGTTTAGCGACAACTTCATGGCAGTGGCGCATTAAATATTCGAGGATCAGATATTCGAATGCAGTCACTTCCATATTTTCTTCATTCAAACTGACTTGCTTTGCCGCTAAGTCGAGTTGCAGTGTGCCACTGCTAATCGTCGGTTTTACGAAGCCGGCACTTCTTCTAACTAAAGCATCTAGACGAGCAACCAATTCTTCTTTCTGAAATGGCTTGACTAAATAGTCATCTGCGCCAGCGTTTAAGCCTTCTACTTTATCTTGCCAGTTTACGCGCGCGGTTAAAATTAAGATTGGCGCTTTAACATCGGCGTTGCGTATATCAGAAATAAGAGTCATGCCGTCTTTATCTGGTAAACCTAGGTCGACAATGGCGATATCAATAGGGTAGTTGGTTGCTTGATAAAAGCCTTCTTTGGCTGTTAGTGCAACCTGAACTTGGTTTCCTAAATCAGATAACTGAACATTTAGGTGGTGGGATAAAATAGGATCGTCTTCAATGACCAAAATTCTCATAGCAATACTCTAGTAGATGTATATAAGTAAAACGAAAATGATATTGATGTAAGTACTTATTAAAGTGAGAGTTTAAACTCAATTAACGTAAGCCAAACGTTTTCATCAGATGATAATACACAATAACTTATTAATACTTAACCATTACTGACTGTAATGGCTAATGACTTTTTCGACAAGCGACTATATTTACAAAGGATTATATTTACAAGCGACTATATTTTCATGTTGCTATCGCGACAAGTGAATATCTCAGTAAGTAACAAACTCAATAAGTGCTTAACCGATAATGTGAACATTAATTAAACTGATTAAAATCGTGATTGCAACCCCCATGAATATTACGCCAGTTATAGCATCAATTGCTTTGCTACCTTTAACCATTCTTTTTTGGATTATAGGTTTAGTTAACATGATGGCGAGAAAGCAAAACCAGATGACTGACAATGAAAACAGTAAAGCAGCAGAAGCTACTTTAGTTTCTATTGTAACTTGTGGCGTCACTAATACTGTAAAAATGGTGATAAAGAATATTAGCGCCTTGGGGTTAAGAAGGTTTGTATAAAGACCTAATTGGAAACCTTTGCTAGGTTTTATTTCTTTGAATTGACGATTGGCTACTAGTTTATCTTCTTTATCTACTTTTGATGTTTCAGCATTTTGATTTTCTTCAGTCGGGTTTTTGAACTCATTTTTAGATTGAAAATTATTTGATGTTAGCACTGAGCTAATTGCGCCAAATCCCATATAGGCAAGGTAACTTACCCCAATAAGTTGAACGGCAAGGTAAGCTATTTCTGACTGTTGGATCATTAAGCTAATACCCAGCAAAGACATTAAGCTATGGAGCAGTATTGCTACACTTATACCAGTTGCGCACATTAATGCGGTTTGCCGACTTTGTTGTGTGGATGTTTTGACAATAATCGCAAAATCAGGACCGGGGCTGATTAGCGCAAGGCAATGAATTACGGCAAGAGTTGAGAGTAAAGCAAAGTCCATTTAATTGTGATTCCGAATTGATTTTCAATGAGTACTGATAAACAGCTTTGGATATTAACTTAACTAGGTTATCGCAATAATAAATAAGGCGCCATCATGGCGCCTTTTGAAATCAAGTTATTTAAAACTTTTTAGCAATTTAAGCATTTTTAACTTGATCTTCGAAGCTTGAACCAACTTTACCCGCTTGTGAGTCATTGAAGATCTCTTCGT
Organism: Shewanella olleyana; assembly: GCF_023283825.1. GTDB lineage: Bacteria > Pseudomonadota > Gammaproteobacteria > Enterobacterales > Shewanellaceae > Shewanella > Shewanella olleyana. The sequence continues at coordinate 342,818 of NZ_JAKILD010000001.1, forward strand.
TGAACTCGCCTTCTGATTTAGCAATGACTACTGTCGCAACAGAATCACCAGTAACGTTAACTGCTGTACGTATCATATCTAATAGACGGTCAACACCGATAATTAGGGCAATACCTTCAACAGGTAGACCAACTTGGTTAAGTACCATCGCCAGCATGATTAAACCAACACCAGGAACACCAGCAGTACCGATAGAAGCTAACGTTGCAGTTACGACAACCAAGGCATAATCCATCAGACTTAATTCAATACCAAATACTTGCGCAATAAATACTGTTGCTACACCTTGCATAATAGCTGTGCCATCCATATTGATGGTTGCACCTAGAGGCAGAGTAAATGAAGCAACTTTATTATCAGCACCTAAACGGTGTTCACAGGTTTCGATAGTTACTGGTAATGTTGCATTCGAACTTGCAGTACTGAAGGCAAACAACTGAACATCACGCATTTTACGTAAAAACATGAATGGGTTTAGGCCCGTAAATGTTTTCAATAGGGTTGGGTATACAACTAATGCCTGCACAAGTAATACAAAAATCACTAAGAAGAAGTATTGAATAACACTGCCTAAAGTTTCTAACCCAAGGGTTAGACTTAACTTTGCCATTAACGCAAATACACCATACGGCGCTAGTTGCATGACTAAAGTAACTACTCTCATGATGACTTCGTTTAAGTCATTGAACAGTCGTGATACACGAGCACCGCGCTCACCAATATGAGAAATAGCAAAACCAAAGATGACAGCAAAGATAATAATTTGCAGCATGTTACCTTGGCTCATGGCTTCAATTGGGTTCGTTGGAACAATGTTAATCACGACTTCTGAAAGACTTGGTGCATCTTTGGTGCTGAACTCCATTGCTGAAGTGGCAAGAGAGGCGTTTCCAGGATGGACGATAAGAGCTAATGTGATTGCAACGGTAAGGGCGATTGCCGTTGTGAACATATAAAAGGCGATGGTTTTGCCGCCTAGTCGACCTAATTTAGAAGGGTCACTTAGTGAACTAGTACCACAAACGAGCGATACAAAAACAAGTGGTACAACTAACATTTTTAAACTTGAAATAAAGATGGTACCGACAACATGTAAAATGCCTTCGGTAATATAATCTTTGACGAACAGGCTTTCGGGAAATACATTTCTTAAAATTAAACCGAGAAGAATACCAGCACCCATGCCGATGAGGATTTTGCTTGTTAAACCAAGCTTACTATTTTTATTCAAAACTACTTCCTTCCAATCTCAATCATCGATTGTTGATGATTTTTATTTTTTATCTTTAAAGCCTAGCAGGAAAATAAATCTTATGAAACGGCATAAAAGTTAAAGTTTTTAAGGAAAAATGCCGAATAAAACAGTAGAGTAACGAAAAGGTTACCAGATTTTTGTGTAATATAACGTTATAAGTAACTATTATAAATCTTAAGTACGATTTTAATGTAACAGGGAGACTGACAATGAGGTCAGCACAAAGACTATTTTTAGCGCTTTTAAGTTCAATTTTTCTTTTTGCTTGTAGTGGTGGGGGAAGCATTACTGATGACGGCAGTGGGGGAACCGATCCCACTGAAATTTTTACAGTTGAACTGACATCTTCAGTAGCATCTGGTGAAAGTGTTGATGCAACCACAGGTGCACTTTTAACTGCGACTATTACTAGCTCAATTAACGGCGCTGTATCTGGTGAATTAGTTAGCTTCGAATTAAATAATGCTGCGCTAGGTTCTTTTGATATATCAACAGCAACAGCAGTAACGAACTCTGAAGGCGTAGCGACAATTAACTTGTTTTCTGCTGAAATTGCTGGTTCAGGTTCTGTAACAGCAAGTATTGAATCTGGTGAAACTGATACCTTGGCATTTACTATGTTGGGTGATGGTGGTGAAGCTGGTGGCGGAGCACAAGTTAGTCTCAAGCTATTTGATGCTACAGGGGCAGAAGTAAAAACAATTAGTACACTTGTTCCAGGAGTATTGGTTGCAACGGTCACAGGTATTAGTAAGCCAACTATTGTGACATTTAGTTCAGAAATTGGTGATTTACCGATTACTTCTGCTGTGACAAACGATGAAAACCAAGCTTCCGTAGATATTTATGCGGGCAGCTCTTTAGGCGCAGGTCTAGTTACCGCATCACTTTCGACTGGTGAAAAAGGTGAAGCGATTGTTGTTGTTGGTGCAACTAATGTTGTGATGGGAAGCGGTTCTCCTTTTACTGAGGGGGATGCTGAAGTGAGCACCACTGATTTATCAGCAGGCGGTACGGCGACAGTTACTGTTTTGATTCAAGATGAAGAAGGTAATCCTTTCACACAACCTATTGATGTGAATTTTTCATCTACTTGTGCGACAAAAAGCCCTGCGCAGGCAGAATTAAGTTCTCCAGTTTCATCTTCTAATGGTGTAGCAACATCGACTTATCTCGCTGCAGGTTGTGTGGGGGAAGATCAAATTAATGTTACGGCTAATGCTGGTGGCATAAGTTTATCAGCCGTTGCGACTATTAATGTTTTACAATCTGATATTGGCAGTATTGTATTCGTATCAGCTGAACCAGAAAATATTGGTATTTTAGGTACTGGTGGTATTGAATCGTCAGTGGTGAAGTTTCAAGTGCTCGATAAAAATAGCAATGTTGTTGCGAATCAAGCTGTAGATTTCTCATTAAATACAGTTGTAGGTGGAATTTCAATTAATCCTGAGACAGCTACAACCAATAATGAAGGTATTGTTCAAACAGTAGTGACCACAGGTACCGTTGCAACATCAGTTAGGGTGACAGGTACCATTCAAGGCTCATCTCCGGTTATTTCAAGCCAGTCAAGTCAATTAGTCGTTTCGACTGGTATACCTGATCAAGACAGTTTTTCATTATCTTCAACTATTTTGAATGCTGAAGGCTGGAATGAAGAAGGAACAGAAGTTGAAGTCACTGCCCGTATGGCTGATGCCTTTAATAACCCGGTGCCAGATGGAACTACTGTTAATTTCACCACTGAAGGTGGCTCTATTGAAGATGCATGTCAAACAATTAATGGTGCATGTTCAGTTACCTGGACTTCTCAGTTACCACGCCCAGAAGGTAAAAGTTTTTATAATGCTTTAGGTGAGCAAATTTTAAGCCCAGTTCAAAACCTAAAATGTTATAAACTTTCTGATAAAACAGAAGATCTTACTTGTGAAGCTGACAACATTGTTTACGGTAACTTTTACGGGCAACCGTACGGTGGTCGTGCAACTATCACCGCAACAGCTATTGGTGAAGAATCTTTCCCTGATTTAAATGGTAACGGACGCTTTGACGCTGATGAAATGAATGAGTTCTTGACAGGCACGGACGTAACTGGTGAGAAATTCGATTTAAATGATGCCTTTAACGATTACAACGAAGATTCCATTTTTAATCCTCAAGCTGATGACGCTTTAAAAGGTCTTGACGGTGGCTCTTTAGAGGAACTAATTGATTTCAATGTAAATACTGTTTTTGATAAAGCTGATGGTTTATATAACGGAGTACTATGTTCAGACCCTGTTCACGCTGGCTGTGCAGATGGGGTGAGTGATGAAAAATCACTTTTCATTAGACGTAGTATCGTAATCGTTATGTCTGGTAGTACAGCAGTAGCTTCCTTACCTGAAGAGATTCAGATTGTTGATGAAGTTATAGGTGAAGATGAAGATGGGAATTCTATTGTAGAACCTAGAGTGCATGATGCAAATACTCCCATTCAAATTATCGGTAAAGGCTCTGCAAGTATTGCGTTCACCTTGTCAGATCTACACAATCAACAGTTACCTGCTGGAACTATTGTCACCTTTGCGGCCTCAGCTGGCTCTGTCACAAGTACTTCAAGCATTACATGGCCAAGCTCTAACCATAATGGTGGTCGCAATTTTGCGGTTTCACTAAAAGGTGAAGATGAGCCAAACTCTGGAGTGTTTTCTGTAACAACAGAGACACCAGGAGGTACACTGACTGAAGTCTTAGCGATTGGTATTAATATTTTATAGTTAGCTATCTAACTAAGTACTTACAAAAAATGCCGCTCATTGAGCGGCATTTTTTTATGTTTATTAAAAGCAGTAAATTACTTCTGGAATTGATAAACACTGCCCAGTTTTAATATCTGAGTGAGCTCATCTAACGCTGTTCGAGACTCGATAATTAGTTGTGGGTCTGCTAAGTCTTTAACTTCAAGGCTGTCACGATAGTGCTTATCTACCCACACATTTAATCGATTAAACAATGCATCATTCATTAGCGTGTTTTGATTCACTGCTGAAATTTCTAATTCACTCATTGCCACACGTAAACGAAGACAAGCTGGGCCGCCGCCATTTTGCATGCTTTGTTTCACATCATAGTATTGAACTTGTTTAATTGGCGTACCTAACGTGACTAATTCATTGAGGTAAGCAAATACTGCTGGGTTTTCTTGACAGTTTGTCGGAGCAATAATTGCCATCTCACCATTTGGTAATGTGATGATTTGGGTATTAAATAAGTAGCTCTTAACAGCATCATTAATTGATACCTGATCTGTTGCTACTTTAATAAAGTGAACATCGGTATTCATTTTACGGCGAATTTCTTCGAATTTAGCTTCAGTATTTAGAAATGCCTGTTCATGGTAAAACAATACATTTTGGTTACCCACTGAAATAACGTCATTATGAAATACCCCTTGATCAATAACATTTGGGTTTTGTTGCATAAACACGCTGCTTTCTTCATCAAGTTGATGTAAGCGAGCAACCGCTTGTGAAGCTTCTAATGTTTGTCTCGCAGGAAATTTCGTTGGTTTCACAGCATTAGGGTTGGTTGCTTCTTGTCCATAGACAAATAATTCCACGCCTGAATGGCCGTAGTCGTTACAAAGGCGAGTATGGTTAGCTGCACCTTCATCCCCAAAACTTGCATGCTCAGGTAAATGTAGATGATGTTTAAAAAATCGTTCGTCTTTAAAAGTGCCTTTTAAGATATTGCCGGTTGTTAGTGGTTCGATACTACGGTGAAGCTTATCGACCAAGTTTGCGGGGGTAAAATGAACTTTACCATCTCGTGTATCAGCACTGGGAGAAACGGTAGCAGCATTTGCCGTCCACATTGAAGACGCGCTGCAACATGCATTCAATAATGCAGGTGCGTGCTTAGCGGCTTGATTTAACACTTCAGCATCAGAACCAGCAAACCCCATACGACGAAGAGAATATAAATCAGGACGTTCTTGAGGTGCTAAAACCCCCTGAATCATGCCTAAATCTGCTAAGGCTTTTGCTTTTTTCAATCCTTGCTTAGCTGCAGACTTTGGATTTGAAGCTTGCGCAGCGTTACTATATGAGGCTACATTACCAAAAGATAAACCTGCATAATTGTGGGTTGGTCCGACAAGTCCATCAAAGTTCGCTTCGAAGTGCTTCATTTATTATCCTTAAAATGTATTTGTTATTGTTATGAAATGAGTTCATTTGCTGCTAGGTAGTGCAAGATTACAGCCAGTATACTGATGAAATAGGCCTTAACAAGCGGTGACTTTGGTCGCAAAAATTGAAAAAGTGACTAAACATGCACAAGTTTTACTTGCTAGACCATAAATAATGAAATATTACTTTTAATTAACGCAATATTATTTTTTCTCATTTTTTATAATTGATTAAAAAATGGCTCGCTGGAAACATAATAGAGGTATTTACTTGAAACATTCGTCTCAACACTCTATATATGGAACCAATTTAATCTATCAGAGACTTTTTGGCGCAAATTAATCTATGGGTAAATCGCTAGTTATTGTCGAATCGCCGGCCAAAGCCAAGACTATTAATAAATACCTTGGTAAAGAATTCATCGTTAAATCGAGTGTAGGTCATATCCGTGATTTGCCTACATCATCATCGCCTGACAGCAAGGTTGCGACTAAAACACCTGCTGAAGTCAGGAAAATGGCTCCTGAAGAGAAAGCTAAATATAAGCTGCAACGCGATAAACGTGCGTTAGTGGCTCGCATGGGTATTAATCCTGAAAAAGGCTGGGCAGCCAAATATCAAATATTGCCTGGCAAAGAAAAAGTCGTTAAAGAATTAAAAGCACTTGCTGAAAAAGCTGACCACATCTATCTCGCAACCGATTTGGATAGAGAGGGAGAGGCAATTGCTTGGCATTTACAAGAGATCATTGGTGGTGACGAATCTCGTTATCAACGTGTTGTCTTTAACGAAATTACTAAATCAGCAATTCAAGATGCATTTAGTGAACCTTCTATACTTGATACCAACATGGTTAATGCACAACAAGCGCGTCGATTCTTAGACCGTGTTGTTGGTTTCATGGTGTCGCCGCTACTTTGGAAGAAAGTGGCAAGGGGCCTATCTGCTGGTCGAGTGCAGTCTGTCGCAGTTCGCTTAGTCGTTGAACGTGAAGGTGAGATTAAAGCATTTGTACCGGAAGAGTTTTGGGATGTGCATGCTGACTTAGCAACTTCACAGCAGCAAAAGCTTAAAATGCAGGTGGCTAAATTTCAATCGGCTGCATTTAACCCAATTAATGAAGCTCAAGCGCAAGTTGCATTAGATGCGTTAAAAGATGCCAAGTTTGTTGTCACCGGTCGTGATGACAAAGCAACGTCAAGTAAACCTTCTGCACCTTATATTACGTCGACGTTGCAACAAGCAGCGAGTACCCGTCTTGGTTTTGGTGTTAAAAAGACCATGATGATGGCGCAACGTTTGTATGAAGCGGGTCATATTACTTATATGCGTACCGATTCTACAAACTTAAGTAAAGAAGCCGTCGAAGGCGTGCGTGACATGATTGGTTCAGAGTACGGTAAGAAGTATTTACCTGAACAACCATTACGTTATGGTAGCAAAGAAGGTGCTCAAGAGGCGCATGAAGCTATCAGACCGTCAAACGTCATTGTACAGTCAGCATCTCTAACAGATATGGAAAGAGACGCTCAGCGTCTTTATGAGTTGATTTGGCGCCAATTTGTTGCTTGTCAGATGATGCCTGCCAAATATGATGCAACTCGTCTTACTGTCACTGCGGGTGATTACGAATTAAAAGCCAGTGGTCGCACATTACGTTTTGATGGTTGGACTAAAGTTCAGCCACCAATGGGTAAGAAGAATGATGAAGACAACACATTACCACCTTTAGATAAAGGTGACGTGTTAGACCTTAATGAGTTATTACCTAAACAGCATTTCACCAAACCGCCTGCGCGATTTAGTGAAGCATCTCTGGTAAAAGAGCTTGAGAAACGAGGCATTGGCCGTCCATCTACATATGCAACGATTATTTCTACGATTCAAGATCGTGGTTATGTCAAAGTTGAGAATCGTCGATTCTTTGCTGAAAAAATGGGTGAGATTGTCAGTGACCGTCTAGTTGAAAGTTTCAGTGACATTATGAACTTTGACTTCACTGCTAGCATGGAGCAAACGCTCGATGATGTAGCACAAGGTAAGTTAGAGTGGAAAACCGTTCTTGATGGCTTCTATGCAGATTTAACTGAGCAACTTAAACATGCTGAATTAGATCCTGAAGAAGGCGGTATGCGTCTTAATGAGATGGTACTCGCTGAAGATATCAAATGTCCTACTTGTGGTCGCCCAATGGGGATCAGAACAGGGACAACTGGGGTATTCTTAGGTTGTTCTGGTTATGCATTGCCACCAAAAGAGCGTTGTAAAACCACGATGAACCTAACCCCTGGTGAAGAAGCGGTTAGTGATAATGAAGATGCAGAAACAGATGCGCTTCGAGCTAAACATCGTTGTGGAATTTGTGGCACAGCAATGGACAGTTACTTAATCGATGAAGGCCGTAAATTACATGTGTGTGGTAACAACCCAACATGTGAAGGTTATGAAATTGAAGCTGGCCAATTTAAGATTAAAGGCTATGAAGGACCAATCATTGAGTGTGATAAATGCGGCAATGATATGGAACTTAAAAATGGCCGCTTTGGTAAATACTTTGGCTGTACTAACACTGAGTGTAAGAACACCCGTAAACTGCTTAAGAGTGGTGAAGCGGCGCCGCCAAAAGAAGATCCAATCTTCTTGCCTGATTTAAAATGTACTAAATCAGATGCGCACTTTGTATTACGTGATGGCGCAGCAGGTATTTTCCTTGCAGCAAGTACTTTCCCTAAGTCTCGTGAAACCCGCGCGCCTTTAGTAGAGGAATTGGTTCATTACCGTGACCAATTATGGCCTAAATATCAGTTCTTAGCTGATGCGCCTGTAACTGATGATGATGGTAACAAAGCCGCTGTTAAATTTAGCCGTAAAACTAAGGAGCAATACGTTGCAACTGAAGTTGATGGTAAAGCAACGGGTTGGTCTTCTAAGTTTATCGGTGGCAAATGGGTAAGCGAGTCAACTAAGAAAAAACCAGCTAAGAAAGCGGCGAAGAAAAAGGCCTCTTAAACAAATCTAGCTTTGAAAAATGGGACCAATTGGTCCCATTTTTATTGGCTGATTTTTACTAAATTCCAATTTTGATACAGTCATATAAATAGTGTCATTTAAATATAGTCTCTTAAAACTGTCACTTAGCTATTTCGAACATAGTCTAGTTGTCGAGTATTACAACTTTAAGAGAGATTATTACCCAAGTTGCTATTTCAAGACTAGTGAGCCAACAGCGGCTGATGAGAGAGCAATTTGATATCACTCTATTAAGTCGCTTTTGATTAAATAGACGGCCTAAATCCGATTAGCCGCATTTTGTTTGTGCCAAAAAAAAGCCTCTTACGAGGCTTTATTTCTGTGGTCTGAATATCAAACCTAAACTAACAATATCTTTTGCTGTTACCATTTCTTTTTAGGTTGGAATAGCATATCGATATCATCTTCTTCATTCTTAGGCGTTTTAACAATTTCAGGGTTCATCTGTTTTTGCTGAGAATTAATCTCTTCTAATAACTCTTTCGCTTCTTCAACCTTTCGACTAATGAATGGGTCGTTTGGTGTTTTGGCCTTAATCGCTTGTAAAGTCGCTAACGCTTTTGACACCATTTGCTTAGAAGAGCCGAATTGTTTGAGTGAGTTAGCTGCGCGTGAACGGGAAAGCATCGACTCTACGTTAATTCGTAGTTGATAACTATCAATACGATTCTCAGCCTCACCAAACACCTGAGGGTCGAGTTTGCCTTTGTTGTTTTCAGCTCTAACAATGGCTTTTAGCTTCTTTAGCATTTGGACTAATTCTAAAATTTGCTTGTCATTGTCTGGTAAGCGAAAGTTTTCAATCGCTAAAGCTTGTGAAGGGCTAGTGCTTAAGGTCGTTATTTGCGCTTGTATATCGGCCAGTCGACGTTGATAGTCTGCTTGTTGCGGTTGATTCTCTAAATGAGCAAGTGATAACTCAAGTGCTTCATTAATTCGCTTATATAGCACCAAAATTACACTGCTAGGAAATGAAGCCAAGCCTGTATTTGATAAAACATTTTCGGTTTCATTAATAATGGCTCTATGGCGTTTTAATTCCATTCTTCGCTCTGCTTCAGCACGTTCTTTTTGTTGCTGAATAACACTAATACCAATGATCAGAATAAAAAGTGCACCTAGCAGTATCAATACCAAGGTAAAGGTCATATGGTTTCCGTTCAATAATTAACAGCTGAGTGGTTTAATACCACTTTTATTAAATTTGTGATTATATCTTAGCTCAAGACACGACGAGTGTCGTATAAAAAGTCATTCAATTAGTTAAGAATTATTATAAGTTTCGACTCAGTCTGCAAGATTACCATTAGAGGCTAATAACATGCAAAATTCTCAATCTCGTTATTACTATTTGCATTAATAATTTAGATGGTCTATAACATTTAGCTATAACGAATCTTTCATAAACTATTTTATTGTGTATTTTTAATATACACGTTTACTTATATCGAAAGCTTTTTGTAAAAAACTGATGAACATCTGGCACAACGTAAAGGTCGTAACATGAAATTACAGCAACTAAGATATATTGCAGAAGTGGTAAAACACAATTTGAATGTCTCAGCAACAGCCGAAGACCTTTACACATCGCAGCCAGGGATCAGTAAGCAAGTTAGAATGCTTGAAGATGAACTGGGCATTCAAATATTTGGCCGAAGTGGTAAGCATTTAACCCATGTGACACCAGCAGGGCAATTGGTCATTGATATTTCTAACGATATTTTAGGCAAAGTTGAAAGTATTAAAAAAGTATCTGAAGAATATACTCAGCCAAATCAAGGTGAGCTAAACATTGCTACCACTGACACCCAAGCTCGTTACGCATTGCCACAAGTCATTAAGCCTTTTATTAAACGCTACCCAAAAGTGAACTTGCACATGCATCAAGGAACGCCTTCGCAAATTAGTGAGCAGGCGGCTCGAGGTGATGCAGATTTTGCTATCGCGACAGAAGCAATGCACCTTTATTCTGATTTAATCATGTTGCCTTGTTACCACTGGAATCGCTCAATTGTTGTGACTCGCGATCATCCGTTAGCCAACCGTAAAACCCTGACGATCGAAGATTTAGCGGAATTCCCGTTAGTAACTTATGTATTTGGCTTCGATAAAGCATCTGAAATTGAAAAGTCATTCAAGAAGGCTGAGCTAGAGCCAAGAGTGGTATTCAGTGCAACCAGTGCAGATGTGTTGAAAACATATGTAAGACTAGGACTTGGTGTTGGAGTCATTGCTTCCATGGCGATTGATCCAGTCATAGATAAAGATTTAGTGGCAATTGATGCAAGACATTTATTTGCTCACAGTACTACAAAGATTGGCTTTAGACGTGGCAGCTTTTTACGCAGTTACATGTATGACTTTATGTATAACTTTGCGCCTCACTTAACCCGTGATGTTGTTGAGAAGGCAGTTGCACTGCGTGACCAACAATTAATTGATGAAATGTTTGCTGGAATGGATTTGCCTGTTCGTTAATTTAATAGCACAGGTAAGTGCCAGAATATTCTGATTAAAACAAAAAATCTCGCCTAGGCGAGATTTTTTTATAGCTAATGACAGTAAAAGCTCTTAATCAGGCGCATAGCCATGAATGCCAATTAATTGGTCATCCAAATAGGCTTTGTTATCTACCATGTTAAGTCTTTTTAAGCTGAACCATTTTACCACTAACGGGTATATAGCATGCTCTTGTTCATGAACGCGGCTAGATAAGGTTTCAACTGTGTCATCTTCATAAACGGGTACTTTAGCCTGTAGAATAACAGGGCCAGCATCGAGTTCAGGAATAACAAAGTGCACACTGGCGCCATGTTCACTATCTTTTGCGTCTAACGCTCTCTGATGGGTATGTAATCCAGCATATTTAGGCAATAAAGAAGGGTGAATATTGATCATTTTCCCCATATATTGACTAACAAATTCATCAGACAAGATACGCATAAAGCCAGCAAGCACTATTAAGTCAGGTTGATACTGTTCAATGGCTTGTTGTAAGCGTATGTCATACTGCTGACGGCTTTCATCCTTACGAGCGATAACGCAGCTGGTATTGATTTCAGCATGATGTGCACGGACAAGTCCATATGCATCAGGCTTATTGCTGATGACCCCAACGACTTCGGCGCTAAGGTTATCATCACAACCATCAATAATGGCTTGTAAGTTACTACCGTTCCCTGAAATAAGAACAAGAACGCGACAGCATTCAGACATCTAGTTAATCTCCACTTGCTCTTCGTCACCTTGACGATTTGCAATTTCACCGATCAACCAAGCATTTTCGCCTTCAGCTTTCAGTAATTCTAACGCAGTTTCAACTTTTTCAGCAGGAAGCGCAATGATCATACCTACGCCACAGTTAAAGGTACGGTACATTTCAAATTGTTCAATGTTGCCGTTTTCCATTAACCAGTCAAAAACGACAGGCCACTGCCAAGAGTCACCTTTAACGACAGCTTTGCAATCATCTGGTAATACGCGTGGGATATTTTCCCAGAACCCGCCGCCAGTGATGTGCGCCATTGCATGAACTTCAGTTTGCTCAAGCAATTTTAGTAATGGCTTAACGTAAATTTTTGTTGGCTCTAATAAATGTTCGATTAGTGGCTTACCAGCAAGATCTTGTTGTGGATCTGCTTTGCTTACTTCTAATACTTTACGCACTAACGAGTAACCGTTTGAGTGAGGGCCAGTAGAACCTAAGGCAATCAGTGCATCACCAGATTTAACTTTAGTCCCGTCGATAATGGCTTCTTTTTCAGCAACACCAACACAGAAACCTGCTAAATCGTAGTCTTCACCTTCATACATACCAGGCATTTCAGCAGTTTCACCACCGATTAAAGCACAACCTGATTGATGACAACCTTCAGCAATACCATTAACTACTGATGTTGCAGTTTCAACATCTAACTTGCCTGTAGCGTAGTAATCTAGGAAGAATAAAGGTTCTGCACCAGACACGATTAAGTCATTGACACACATAGCAACTAAATCAACACCAACAGTGTCATGCTTTTTGTAATCAATGGCTAAACGTAACTTGGTTCCAACACCGTCAGTACCAGAAACCAATACAGGGTGTTTGTATTTAGTTGGCAATTCGCAAAGAGCGCCAAAACCACCTAGGTTGCCCATTACTTCAGGACGGTGAGTGCGTTTTACCGCAGATTTAATGTTATTGACTAATGCATTACCAGCATCGATATCAACGCCAGCGTCTTTATAGCTAAGTGGTGTAGGAGTGCTCACGGAGGATCCTCTAAGGTACATCGTTTTATGGGATTTTATGCGGCGCTATTCTATCAGCTTGTGATAGGCGTCGAAAGTCATGTTTCAGGTTTATCCGATTATGAAAACAGTTTTCTGTAATGGTTTTAGCTGTTTAGCGTGAGATTGGCTGCAATTATGAAACTTTATGTTTTATAAAGAGAATAAATAAACTAGAATTTGAACAATTTGCGAAAAATATCTCATCATTAGGAGTGCAAAAATGAAAGTTGTTGAAGTAAAACACCCGTTAATTCGTCATAAAGTAGGGTTGATGCGTGAGGCTGAGATCAGTACTAAGCGTTTCCGTGAGCTAGCAACAGAAGTAGGTAGCCTATTGACGTACGAAGCAACTGCAGACTTTGAAACAGAAACTGTCACTATTAATGGCTGGAATGGCCCAGTTGAGATTGAACAGATTAAAGGTAAAAAGGTTACAGTAGTGCCAATCCTACGTGCAGGCCTTGGAATGATGGATGGCGTACTTGAGCATATGCCAAGTGCTAAAATCTCTGTTGTCGGTATTTACCGCGATGAAGAAACATTAGAGCCTGTGCCTTATTTCGATAAGTTAGTAAGCAATGTAGATGAGCGTGTCGCAATTGTCGTCGACCCAATGCTTGCAACTGGCGGTTCAATGATTGCGACTATCGATTTATTGAAAAAGCGTGGCTGCGTATCAATTAAAGCACTAGTGCTAGTTGCTGCGCCAGAAGGGATTAAAGCGTTAGAAGAAGCGCATCCTGATATCGAATTATTCACTGCATCTATTGATGACTGCTTAAATGAGCAAGGTTATATTTTACCTGGTTTAGGTGATGCAGGTGATAAGATTTTCGGCACTAAATAATGTAGTTAGCTGAGAAACTAAAAAAGGAGCCAATGGCTCCTTTTTTATTGGGTAATTTTTTATACAAACAAAAACTACAACACCATCGCAGCTATCCAGCCAAAACCGATAAGTGGAATATTGTAGTGAATGAAGGTTGGAATAACGCTGTCACGGATATGATCGTGCTGCCCATCAGCATTCAGGCCGGCGGTAGGCCCCAAAGTTGAATCTGATGCAGGAGAGCCTGCATCACCCAATGCGGCAGCTGTGCCTACAAGTGCAATAGTTGCAGCCACAGAGAAACCAAAGGTTAATGCTAACGGTACATAAATAGTAGCGATAATGGGAATGGTCGAGAAAGAAGAACCAATTCCCATTGTAATCAATAAACCAACGATTAGCATAAGTAACGCGGCCAAAGCTTTATTGTCACCAATAATATCGCCTAAAGAGGTCACAAGCGTGCCGACTTCGCCCGTTGATTTAACTACCGCTGCAAAGCCTGCGGCGGCAATCATGATGAAGCCGATATTTGCCATCATTAATACACCTTGGTTAAACATATCTTGTCTAACATCAGGTTTAATAATGCCTGAGAAGCGGAAGATGATGAAACCAGTTAGGGCACCAAAAATCATTGAATCAGTTTGCAGTTGTACAACCAATGTTGCCACGATGGCCACAAGAGAAATAACAATGGTCTTTTTATTGATACCAACAGCTTCTTGTTCAACTTCAATATCTTTTGCTTCATATATGCGTGGCTTACGGTAGGTAATAAATACGGCGGTTAATAAACCGGTAATCATACCCAGTGCAGGTAGAAGCATGGCTGTTGGAATTTGCTCTTTAACCGCTTCAAGGCCATTGTTGTTCAAGTTAGCCAGTAAGATATCATTTAAGAAAATACCACCAAACCCAATAGGTAAAATCATATAGGTCGTTACAAGACCAAAAGTGATAATACAAGCCACAAGGCGTCGATCAATTTGCAGTTTGCTTAACACATGCAGTAATGGCGGAATCAAAATGGGAATAAACGCAATATGGATTGGCAAAATGTTTTGCGAACTTATTGCCATCAATAAAATGGATACAAGTAATAACCAACGCACAACTAATGTGTTTGTACTATTTGGCTCTTTACCCACTTTTTTTATAATGTTGTGGGAAATTAGCGTTGTTAAACCTGAATGAGATAACGCAGCTGCAAAGGCGCCCAATAAGGCGTAACTCAAAGCAATTTGTGCTCCACCGCCAAGACCGTCGTTAAAGGCGGCGATAGTTTGATGAATATCTAAACCTCCTACTAGACCCGCAACAAGTGCGCTTACAGTTAGCGCAATGACAACATTTACACGCATGAGACTCAATGCAAGCATTAAGGTGACAGCAATTACGACCGCATTCATATTAATTTTTTCTTATTAAGTTTTGTTATTAGATAGACATAGTGAACTCATTCTTGTCTGTATCAAACCTCATGTCCAGTTTATCTCTATTCAGTTTACAGAAAGTGTTTGCATGTAAGGAAGGTTTTTCATTGATGTAACAAGGCCTGTTACGATGTTGAATTTAATCTTGCGAGTTAGCTGCGTGTAAGGTTGGGGCATTTTTTCAGCAGGTGAAACATATTTCACTTTAAAAGACTTATTTATTTAATCAATTAGGGGTAAGGTATATCGCAATTATCCTAATTAGATATTTTTCAGACAAAAGCATTTGTGTGAGCTATCTCGCATAATGATTTCGTTTGGGTATAATGCTACTCAGATTAACAGGCATTGTTTTAAAGTTTTTTTCAATCCATAGATGGAGATATAAAATGAGCGTATTAGTAGGCCGTCCGGCCCCAGATTTTACTGCCGCAGCGGTTCTTGGTACTGGTGAAATCGTTGATAGTTTCAATCTATCTACCGCGATTAAAGGTAAATCAGCAGTTGTTTTCTTTTACCCACTTGATTTCACTTTCGTGTGTCCTTCAGAGTTGATCGCTTTTGATCACCGTATTGAAGAATTCACTAAACGTGGTGTTGAAGTTATTGGTGTTTCTATCGATTCTCAGTTCTCACATCACGCTTGGAGAAATACTGCTGTAGATAAAGGCGGTATCGGCGAAGTTAACTACACTCTAGTAGCTGACGTTAAGCACGAAATCTGTAAAGCATACGATGTTGAGCATCCAGAAGCTGGTGTTGCTTTCCGTGCCTCTTTCTTGATCGACAAAGAAGGTCAAGTTCGTCATCAAGTAGTTAACGACCTACCATTAGGCCGTAACGTTGATGAAATGCTACGTATGATCGATGCATTACAATTCCACGAAGAGCACGGTGAAGTTTGTCCTGCTGGTTGGGAAAAAGGCGACAAAGGTATGACTGCAACAACTGAAGGTGTTGCTTCTTACTTAAAAGACAATTCTGACAAGCTTTAATTGCTTTTGTTAGAGATTAAAAAAGCTGCCTAGGCAGCTTTTTTTGTGTCTTGAATAATGCTAATTAACTCGCAGGCTCATCCTTTACACTTTCAATAGCATTGTCATTAGTATCAACTTCATCTGCTTCTTCACTCACCATTGGCCAACCGCCTAACGTTTTCCACTTATTGACGATATAACAAAATAATTCAGCGGTTCGTTCGGTGTCGTATAAAGCTGAGTGTGCTTCTTTATTGTCAAAGTCGATGCCTGCCATTTTACAAGCTTTTGCCAGTACAGTGTGACCAATCGCTAAGCCAGCTAACGTCGCGGTATCGAATGTGGCAAAAGGGTGGAATGGTGAACGTTTTAAATCGTTACGTTCAATAGCTTTATTAACAAAGCCGATATCGAAAGCGGCATTGTGAGCGACGATGATACAACGATGGCAATCTGCAGCTTTTTGCGCTTTTTTGACATTCTTGAAGATTTCTAAAAAGGCCTGCTTTTCATCTACTGCACCACGTAATGGATTCGTTGGATCTATGCCATTAAATGCCAATGCTTCGGGTTCAAGGTTTGACCCTTCGAATGGCTCAATATGAAAGTGCTGAGTTTTGTCTAATTCGATAAAACCATCGTCATTCATTTTAAGGGTCGTGACCGCTATTTCTAGCAACGCATCAGTGGCGGCATTAAAACCTGCAGTTTCGACATCGATAACAACAGGAAAGTAACCTCTAAAGCGGTGTTTGAATTTGTTTGCGTCGCAGATATCGCTCATTAAAAACCTCATTCTCTAATATGTCGGCTATTATGCAAAAACTGCGGCTCAGTGTCATGTTTGATTGTGTGATTTCTCTGCTAAAGAATAATAAAACATTGCCGATATAGAATTGTGACCAATAAACAGGGTGTTTTTATGTGGCGTAAAGTAATTCTACTGTCGAGCTTAAGTTTTGTATTTCCTGCGCAAGCAGATCTACAGCACTATGTTGCGTCTTTAGATGATTCAATGTGGCGTATTAGTCAAAACAGCCCGATTGAATGTCGCCTAGAGCATGATATTCCTGATTATGGTAAAGCCATTTTTACCAGCAGAGCAGGTAAAGACCTCAATCTTAATTTCACGCTTGATATGTGGAATAAGCCTGATCAGGTCACCAATGCTGAACTTATCAGTAAAGCCCCTCAATGGCGCCCTGGTGTTAATGAGAAAGCCATCACTAAACTTAAATACCAAAAGCAGTTTAATGGTGAAGTCCCTAAGCAGGCCGCTTGGTCAATGTTGTCAGAACTTAGTAAAGGTATGCAACCAACGTTTTATTATGCTGATTGGTATAACAAGTCAGATAAAGTTGCTGTAGGTTTATCTGCTGCAAACTTTGGTGGGCAGTATCGACAATTCCGTTCTTGTTTATCCACCTTATTACCTTATGGATTCGATGATATCGCTTTCACAGTGTTAAATTATGAAGAAGGTGGCACTAATTTAACGCGTTTTTCTAAGCAGCAATTGAATCGTGTACAAGAATATCTATCCTATGACTCTGATGTAGAGTTAATTTTTGTTGATGCCTACACAGATAGCTACGGTGGTCGTTCTATTAACCAGCGTGTATCAGAGCGTCGTGCTGACTCAGTGGCTGACTTATTAGTGGCAAGTGGTATTGAAGAAAGTCGAATTCATAAAACTGGACATGGTGAAAGACGCCATGTGGCATCGAATAATCTTATTGAAGAAAGAGCCCGCAACCGTCGCGTAGTGATTAAGATTTCAAAAAGTATCTAGTTTCTGAAATCCAAATTTGATAAATGGTGTAACGACTCTAATGGTTTAGCTAAACACGCTAAGCCATTTTTTGTGCCTGTTATAAAATATTGTATAAAGACAGCCTGTATCGTGATTGATAGCTCAGTCATTTAGGCACTAGATTATTAAATCGGCCCAAATTAAAGACAAAAAAAAGCCCGCTTAAAGTAAGCGGGCCAAACAATTTGTATTCACAAATTCAAGGAAGGAAGTCAAGCATAAGAACCAGGGATAAGATGAGGTATTGGGGTACATCATCTTGGAGTTCTTGGTTTTCAATAACTAAGTTAGCTATGTCCTGAAAACAAGATACATATTAGAGATTTTGCTCTAGATTGACAAACTAGAAAAATTTCAGTTTCACATTAGTAAAACTAATCTTATGTTTTGAAGTTATTTTCATTATAATCACACTTAAGTGATTAAAATGGAATAAAACATACTTTATAAGCATACCAAGTGAATATTTAGTCGTAATAGAGCATTTTCTCAATGATATACAATTGTTAAATATCGGCTAACTTAGAATAAATATCAAAGTATTTGAAATAATTTAATGCTTTGTAAGTCTATGATATCGGGTTATTTAGCCAGTGGGTGACGTAGGTCACCTTTTATTTATCTATGATTAGCTTAAACACGATAACCCTAAGAACAGTTGATGAATATTAAACATGCTGACAAAGCATTATTGTTCATTATCTGCTCATGCTTTACGATATTAACCGTATTTAAGTACTTAAATTGCAAATGATAGTAAGTGGCTTCTAAATTATTTAAATCCGTGCAAGCAATAAATTATCTTATCCAAATCTATTGGTAATACTAAAGTTCAGGGTAGATAGAGGGTATATTGATAGTCGCGCTTTATTTTTAGCCTCTTCTTAAGCAGAACGGATTTAGGTATTAATAGCTTTAATCGCGCTAGTGAAAGTTTTTAATAGACTGAAAACGAAACTCAGTTTAAGACACAGTTTGGTTTTTGACTTTTATAACGAAGAGTAAGAGGTGCATACCAGTATTTGTGTTAATTGCTTTAGGCGTTAAAAAGACATATATAAGTATACTGTTTAGATTAGGTAAACAGAGTAAATGATCTTAAAGCTGAATAAATTTTTGTAGGTTGATATTTATACGTTTATAAATCTGAGTAGTCACCGCAAGTCGTTAATAGAATGTAAATTTATCAAGGGTTAACATTAAAGTTTCTTCATTTCTAACGCTTATCTCTGCAAAAGCCGATTATTAATGGCAAATTAAGTGTTCGGCCTTAAAATAAAGCCTCCTTTACTCAGTCCTTTTGTTCACAAGCGTCAAGGTACTCGGTATAGTAAGCCATCTTTTATTACGCAAAATTCACAATCGCTAATTATGTTTACATGGCCTATTTCGATTTATTATGAAGACACCGATGCCGGTGGAGTGGTTTATCATTCTAACTATTTGAACTTCTTTGAACGTGCTCGAACTGAATGGTTAAAATCCATGGGTATAGTTCAAAGCGTGCTGCTCGCAGAAGATATTGCTTTTGTTGTAAAGCATGCCGAATTAGATTATCGCATTGCAGCACGATTTGAACAGAACTTGATTGTTGAATCGCAGGTCATAGAATTGAAAAAAGCGTCATTGATCTTTAAGCAGCGTTTGCTTGACGACAATGGCGACTGTTATTGTGAAGGCACCATCGTTGTCGCTTGTATAGCGTTATCACGTATGCGACCAAGAGCTATCCCATTAAATATTGTGCAGGAGTTTAATCGTGCAAGCTGAAATTTCTTTTATTGGTCTTTTTTTAGAGGCAAGTGTTCTCGTTAAGTTAGTAATGCTAACTTTATTATGCCTATCAATCGCCTCATGGGCTGTGATTATTCAGCGCCGAAAGTTACTGAATAGTGCTCGCGCCAAATCGATAAAGTTTGAAGATACCTTTTGGTCTGGTGTCGATCTCAATAAATTATATAAAGAATTATCAGCACGTACTGAAGGTGTTTCAGGTTTAGAAGCTCTATTTGTCGCAGGCTTTAAAGAATATTCACGCTTAAGCCAAGCAAACAGTAAATCTCCTGAAGCGGTAATGGATGGCACAACCCGTGCGATGCGAGTGAGTTTGTCTCGCGAAGTTGAGCGTCTAGAAACACATCTTCCTTTATTGGCGACCATTGGTTCAACAAGTCCATATATTGGTTTGTTTGGAACCGTATGGGGCATCATGAACTCATTTATTGCACTTGGTGCGGTTGAAAACGCCACTTTAACCATGGTTGCTCCTGGTATTGCCGAAGCCTTGATTGCTACAGCAATGGGCCTATTTGCCGCGATTCCAGCTGTTATTGGTTACAACCGTTTCTCAACTCAAGTAGAAAAAATTGAAATGGCACACGTTAACTTTATGGAAGAGTTCTCTAACATATTGCAACGCCAAGCCTACAGCGAGAAGGAAGTGGGGTAATGTATCAACGCAAGCGCCGTCGTCCGGTCGCCGAAATTAATGTAGTACCTTATATTGATGTGATGTTGGTGCTGTTAATTATCTTTATGGTAACAGCACCGATTGTTTCTCAAGGGGTCAAAGTTGAATTACCTCAAGGTGAAGCTGAACCGTTACCCGCTGAAAGCAAACCGCCGATTGTTGCATCGATTGATGAGTTTGGTGAGTACTTTCTTAATGTGGGTAGTGGATCAAATGATGATTCCTTGTCACTCGATGAGATTTCGATTCAAGTTGGAGCAATGATTTTGCTTGAACCTGAAAGACCTGTAGTGGTCAAAGCGGATCGACGTATTCCTTATGAAAATGTTATTCAGTTAATGGTCAGTCTTCAAGGTGCGGGTGTACCTGCAGTGGGCTTAATGACTGATTCACCTAAGGAGTAATTTGGTGGCTGCTAAATCTGAATTAACTTTACCCATTACCATTTCTGCTGGCGTGCATGTTGGCGTTATAGTGGTGCTAGCGTTAGGGATTAGCTTTGAAGACAAGCCAAAGCATTTACCTCAAGCACAGCAATCTGAGCCGATAGTGCAAGCTGTAGTGGTGGATCAGCAACGTATTAATGACCATGCTGAGAAACTTAAAAAACAACGTGAAGACTCAGCTCGAATAGAGCGTGAGCGACAAGCTGAGTTAGACAGACAAGCGCGTAAAGCGAAAGAAGAAGTCCGTAAAGAACAAGAGCGTATTAAGCAACTTGAAAATCAACGCAAGTTGAAAGAACAAGAAACGCTGAAAGCGAACAATGCTGCGAAAGCCGCTAAATTAAAAGAAGAGCAAGAGAAAGAAAAAGCCCAAAAAGCCGCAGAATTGCGCAAAAAGCAGGAAGCGGAACGTCAAGCTGCTGAGAAAAAAGCGGCTGAAAAACGTAAAGCAGAAGAAGCTGCAGCGGCTAAAAAACGTGAAGATGAGCGTAAACGTAAAGAAGAAGCTGAAAGAAAACGAAAAGCTGAAGAAGCTGAGCGTGCTCGTCAAGAACGCGAAATGGCTGAAGCAATGGCTGCAGAGCAAGTTGCTTTATCAGCAACACGTAACAAACAAGTGGTGTCAGAAGTTAATAAATATACCGCAATGATTAAATCTACCATTCAACGCAATTTAGTTGTTGATGAATCTATGCGTGGTAAAAGTTGTCGGGTATTAATACGTTTAGCACAAGATGGCTTTGTTACTGCTAGCCAAACGTTAAGTGGTGACCAAGTTGTTTGCCGCGCTGCTAAAGCTGCGATTAATAAAGCTGGGCGTTTGCCTGTTTCATCAGAAGCTGATGTTTATAACAAAATGAAAGAAATTAATTTAACCGTATCACCGGAATTTAATTAAAGGAGTCACATGAAGATTTTGGCAAAATGGTTAACGATATTAGTACTTTTAACCAGTACTTCGGCTAACGCAGCATTAGATATTGTTATTACTGAGGGTGTAGATGCAGCAAGGCCTATTGCTGTAATGCCGTTTGTTTGGAAAGGGACCGATGCAGCGCCGCAGCAAATTAGTGATGTTGTGACGAGTGATTTAGCGAGAAGTGGAACATTCAGCCCTCTTGATGCTAGAAGCTTACCTCAAGCGAATATTAGTACAGTAAAAGAGTTTAACGCGACGGGTTGGGAACAAACTGCTTCTGATGCGCTATTAGTTGGCTCGATTACACCTTATGGTACTAATCAGTATTTAGTTAGCTTTGATCTGATTGATCTTGTAAAAGCACAACTGCAAACGGGTCAAGGACCAACACCTGCAAGCGACTTATTATTAGAAAGTCGCGAAACAGTGATAAGTGAAGCTCAGTTCAGACAGTATGGTCACCGTATAAGTGACATAGTGTATGAAAAACTGACTGGCATTCGTGGCGCATTTTTAAGTCGCGTTGCTTATGTTGTCGTTAAGCAAGGTGAGAAGTCTCCTTATCATTTAATGATTTCTGATTACGATGGCTATAACGAACAAATGCTATTGCGTTCTCCTGAGCCATTGATGTCACCAGCTTGGTCACCAGATGGACGTCGTTTAGCGTATGTCAGTTTTGAGAACCGTAGAGCGGAAATTTTTGTTCAAGATATCTATACTCAAGAACGTGTTAAGGTGAGCTCGCATCAAGGTATTAATGGCGCACCAAGCTTTTCACCAGATGGTAAAAAACTTGCAGTGACCTTATCTAAAGATGGCCAGCCAGAAATTTATATTATTGATATCGCCACTAAAGCATTAAAGCGTGTGACCAATCATTATGCTATCGATACCGAGGCATCTTGGACGCCAGATGGTGAATCATTGATATTCACCTCTGAGCGAGGTGGTAGACCACAAATTTATCAAGTGAAACTGAGTACAGGTAAAATTTCACGAGTAACATTTGAAGGTGAGTGGAACTTAGGTGGAACAATAACGCCTGATGGTCGTAGCATGATTTTTGTTAACCGTACCAATGGCAAATACAATATTGCGAGAATGGATCTTAAAACTCGTTTTATGGAAGTACTCACTTCGACTCAACTTGATGAGTCTCCCAGTATTGCACCGAATGGAACCATGGTTATCTATGGTACTACTTACCGAGGCAAACAAGTGTTAGCAGCGGTATCTATGGATGGACGATTTAAAGCAAGACTACCAGCGGGCCAAGGCGAAGTGAAATCGCCAGCCTGGTCTCCATTTTTATAAAATTAATTAAGGATTACCCATGAATCTGAATAAGTTGTTTAAAGCTATGTTAGTTGTTGTACCTGTAATGGCATTAGGTGCATGTAGCACAACTTCAGAATCTGAAACTGATGCAAGTGGTTCAACAAGTGGTTCTACTACCACAACTACTGGCGGTGAATATGGTTCTGGCGGTGTTGAAACTGGTGGCGCTGCGCCAATCTTAACGCCAGAAGAACAGCAACGTGTTGAACAAGAAGAATTACGTGCACAAAACATCATTTATTTTGACTTTGACCGAAGTGAAGTTCAAAGCGAAAATGCTGCTATTATCCAAGCACATGGTAATTACTTAGTTGAGCATCCAAATGTGCGTGTGCTTATTGAAGGTCACGCAGATGAGCGCGGTACACCAGAGTACAACATTGCATTAGGCGAGCGTCGTGCAAAAGCTATTGCTAAATACCTGCAAGGTATGGGCGTACAAGCTAGCCAAATGAGTGTTGTGAGCTACGGTGAAGAAAAACCATTAGATTTTTCTCGCTCAGAAAGTGGTTTTGCAAAGAACCGTCGTGGTGTTCTAGTTTACTAATAACGTAAAAATTCAACTGACGTATACGGAAGGTCAGTCCTACTGGCCTGTTTAGGAGTTTATTGATGAAACATGCTGTTTTAATGGCTGCAATGTTTGTAGCAGCAGGCGCAACAGCTGCACCTGCGCCGGTACAAGATATTGCTGGTGGTTCAAGTGATGATCGAATTTCGCGTTTAGAGCGTATTATTAAAGCGAAACAACAAAGTGAATTTGAAGCACAACAACGTTTAGATGCTTTACAACGTGAAGTACTCGATTTACGTGGCATTACTGAACAGCAAGATTATCAAATTAGTCAAATGCTTCAGCGTCAACGTCAGCTTTATGAAGAAATCGCCAACTTATCTGCCAGTGCAGCTTCTACAACGGTGACAGTGGCTGATTCAAGTGCAAACTCTGCGAGTCAATCAACTTTAGGCGAAACAGCGAGCTATGAACAAGCTGTTAATCTCGTGCTTAAAGAAAGAAAGTACGATGAAGCTATTCCAGCGTTCAGTGAATTTATTAAGCAATATCCTGATTCCACTTATGCTGCTAATGCAAATTACTGGCTTGGGCAGTTATTATTTAATAAAGGTACCTTTCCAGAAGCTAAGCAAGCTTTTGATACTGTGGTGAGTAAATACCCTAACTCTAACAAGCGTGGTGATAGTTTAGTCAAGCTAGGCATGATTGCTGAGAAAGAGGGTGATAGTGCCACTGCAAAGACTTTCTATAACCGTGTATTAAAAGAATATGCGAATAGTGCCTCTGCTCGATTAGCACAGCAACATCTGTCGGCTTTATAAGCCTAATTTAACTAAAAAACAGCCTCTTAGTTTATTTTTAGTGCAAACGGCAAAAAAACCATAAATTGCGCTTGCATGAGAAGATGAAAAAGGTATTATAGGCGCCCTCAGAACGGAGCGACGTTCTGGGGTCATTAAACAGGTTAGATTAACTTATTTTGATGACAGATTGATTGAACTCTATTTATAGTCTTCACTTAATCTAATTAGTAAAGATGGGTCGTTAGCTCAGTTGGTAGAGCAGTTGGCTTTTAACCAATTGGTCGAAGGTTCGAATCCTTCACGACCCACCACTTTTCTGAAAGTGAGATTGCCAGTTAGGCTTTGATTCAGACGTAATGCATCATTACGAAAAACTAGATGGGCTGTTAGCTCAGTTGGTAGAGCAGTTGGCTTTTAACCAATTGGTCGAAGGTTCGAATCCTTCACAGCCCACCACTTTTCTGAAAGTGAGATTGCCAGTTAGGCTTTGATTCAGACGTAATGCATCATTACGAAAAACTAGATGGGCTGTTAGCTCAGTTGGTAGAGCAGTTGGCTTT
>NZ_JAKILD010000002.1 GCF_023283825.1 Shewanella olleyana
ACCAACAATATTGCTCAAGATGTGTTTTTAAATAAACGTCGTGAAATGCGTATAAACCAATAAAATAAAACCCCCACTTAAAAAAAGTGGGGGTTTGTCATTAATCTGAAGAGACTCAAATGAGTCTCTTTTTTATAAATGCTATTTACTTCGTTTTGTCTGCTTCGTGTTATTAGCTTCGCTTCAGTGCCTAGTATTATTCTTGTCACTATCAGAAGATGATTCAGTTTTGTCGCTTTCAGTATCAGGACTTTCTATATCAGAGCTTTCATTACTCGGTTTTTTAGGATCACCAAACTGAGGCATTTTAAATTTAGCGCTGTATTTCAGCACAGCTAGATTACTGGCAATAATACCAACAACTAAAATAATAATAATCCATACTTCTAAACCAGATAAATCCATGCCTACCTCAATTGAATTTTAATGAATTTAATCAACAGCTAAGCGTTGCTCGCATTTGCGAACATCTTCTGGTGTATCAACTTCTGGTGAATCAAACGCACTAATTGCTACTTTGATTTTATACCCATATTCTAACGCACGGAGTTGCTCAAGTTTTTCTAGGTTCTCTAGGCGTCCAAGAGGTAACTTGGCAAAAGCATTCACAAATCGACGCGTGTAAGCATAAACACCAATATGTTTGTACACTGGGTAATCGTCAGTGTCACGGCCAAAAGGGATACATGATCGAGAAAAGTACAACGCGTTAAACTCATTATCGAATACAACTTTAACATGCATAGGGTCATGACGTACTTTTTCGTCAACAATTTCAAAACCTAATGTCGCCATTTCAAACTCTCCAGGATGGCGTTTAAATAGGGTGATAATTTGCTCAATAGAAATTGGATCAATAAGAGGTTGATCTCCTTGAAGGTTAATGACTAAATCATCATCAGCTAAGCCCAGTTTGCTAATAGCTTCATTGATTCGATCTGTGCCAGATGCAGCATCAGAACTTGTCATCACAACCTGACCACCAATTGATTCTACGACTTCTTTAATGCGGTCATCATCAGTTGCAACATAAATATTATCGACCCCTTTAGCTAATGATGCCCGTTCAACGACGTGTTGGATCATCGGTTTACCATTGATTGGTGCTAATGGTTTGCCAGGGAATCGGCTAGAACCATATCTAGCTGGAATTAAAAGAGTAACTTTCATCGATAAACCTATTTTTTTAGATGGTAAATAAAGGGCCTAATGAACCCTAGAAATTTGTTTTATGGTTAAATTAAATTCGACGAAATAGCTTAGTCAGCATTTCATCGGTAACTTTTTCTTCCCAGCCTGCGCCATACACATTGTCCCATAATGGTCCCATGCTCTTAGTTACAGCAACCATCTTAGCGATAGTTTCATCTGGTAGGTCTCTACAGATATGTTTTGGTAAATTAATGTTATGGAGTGCCATCATTTTACGGAACTCTTCAACACCCTCAGGGTAAAACTCTTCAAGCACGTTAAACGCTAAACAGTTACCTATCCCGTGGTGATACCCTAATACATAGCCTAAACCATAAGATATAGCGTGACATGCACCTACTTGACTGTATGCGATACTCATACCGCCCATGTAAGATGCCATCATCAGTTTGTCGTCTTTTTCTTCATGATTATTAATGAAGACTTCACGACATAAGTCCATAGACTTTTCAGCATATGCTTTAGCAAATTCGTTTAAGTAAGTCCCTTCTAACGATTCAACACAGTGGATGTAACAATCCATACCAGTGAAGAACCATTGTTCAGTCGGGACACCTGCAATAAGTTCTGAATCCATAATGATTTGATCAAATACGGTGTAATCTGAATTCAAACCAAGTTTACGAACAGGGCCACAAAGTACTGCTGTGCGTGACGCTTCTGCACCAGTACCTGAAATTGTTGGAATGCCAATATGATGTACTGCAGGGTTGTTAATGAGATCCCAGCCTTGGTATTCAGCGCTGCCGCCATTATTAGTCAACATAAGTGAAACCGCTTTGGCTAAGTCGAGTGTTGAGCCGCCACCTAGACCAATAACACTTACAGGAAGTTTAGTATTAAAAGCTTGAACTTGTGCTGTTAGTGCGTCGACTTGTTTCGTTGTGGGTTCTTCTTCAACGTTAACATAGATAATTAAGTCATGTGTTTTAGCAGGTAAACGTCCAGCAAGCGACTTATTTTGATGAACATCATCAACTAAAAATACCACGAAGTCATTGGCTGCTTTACGTTCGGCTGCTAATACTGCATCTAACTGAGCAAATGACCCACGGCCAAAAATCATTTTTGGTACACATTTGAAGTTTTTAAAACTCATCAAGTTTCATCCTTGAGATTTAATTGAGTCATTATCATTAATAACTGAAGAAACTAATACTATTGATTGTAAATTAAGCGAAAGCACGCTTGATATTTTCAATACGCTGCGCTATTTCTGCTTCTGTCCACGACAGTTTGATTAACATTGAGATTGTGCGACTCATGATGGCATCAGACTTCGGTGTTTGAACCTTAGTATAATCAGGGCGTTCTTGAATTAATGTAATGGGTAAAGCAGCAGAAGACTTAAGCTCTTTTATGTGCTTCCAGTTATTCAGGTAATGCCAGTTGTTCACATACCAGTAGAAACACCCATCAACGCCGTTTTCAGCTAACTTCTTGCTAATTTCAACTGTGCGCTCTTCTGTTGGCATCAAGAAAGTTAAGAAACCTGCTGAATCACCTTTAGGATCTGGAATTTCACGGAATGTCACTTCTGGAATATCAGCCATTGCATCTTTAATTAACTTTTTGTTGGTGCGCTGAATATCGATAATCTTGTCTAATTTACGAAGCTGAGCTAGACCCATAGCTGAATTCATTTCAGAAATACGGAAGTTCAAGCCCATGATTGGGTGGCCTTCAGCGCCGCGGTCATTACCGACATGGTCATGGCCATGATCTGAGAACATATGAGCATGGTTGTAAATAGTTTCGTTATTCGTGATGACAGCGCCGCCTTCACCGCAGGTGATGGTTTTAACAGAATCAAACGAGTAACAACCCACGTCACCAATAGTACCTAGTGCTTTACCTTTGTAGCTGCCGCCAATGGCTTGGCATGCATCTTCAAGGATGACTAAATTGTGTTTTTTACATACCGCTAAAATTTCATCCATTTTAGCCATAGAACCACACATATGAACAAGGTTAATTGCTTTTGTGCGAGGAGTAATTGCAGCTTCAATGCCTTCAGGAGATAAACAAAGCGTTTCATCAATCTCAGCGAAAATTGGCACTGCGCCTGCCATGAATACAGCTTCTACTGAGGCAACAAAAGTAAACGGAGGAACGATAACTTCATCACCCGCGCCAATACCTGCAGCAGCCATAGCTGTTTGTAATGCGGCGGTGCCACTAGAAACAAGATGTGCGTGCTTTGCATTCATTTTTTCGCAAAGAAGGGCTTCCATCTCACGAGTCTTCCAGCGATCATTACGCATGTGTTCGAAGTTATAACGAAAGGTAAAACCGTTTTCCATCACATCAGCGACTTCTTGCTTTTCCTCCGGACCAAATAATTCAAAACCTGGCATGGAAATTATCTCCTTTAAAATGCTTTGCGTATGATCTCGCTAAATAAACCCGAAGATTATAACTGGGTTAGGGCTTGAATTGCATTAACTATATGCTGTTCGAGTTTCATAGTATGGAAAATAAAATGCTTTAGATTTATTAAATGGGAATATTCATCAAAGCCCAATATATTCAAAGAACTAATACTTTTTCATAGTAGACAAATACAACAAAGCCCACGTTTCAGTGGGCTTTGTTGTTTAAAAACTCAAGATGATTAATTAGATAAATTTTCAGAGTTATTCTTAGCGTGTTCACTGAAAACAGTCACATCTAAGTCTGTTAATAAACCATTGTTAATCCCGTAAATCCAACCGTGAATAGCGAGTTCTTGACCACGATCCCAAGCATCTTGAACAATTGATGTACTGGTGACATTAGCAACTTGTTCCATCACGTTAAGCTCACATAGTCGATTAAAGCGTTGCTCTTCATCAAGTTCATCTAGATCGGCACGATGTAAACGATAAATATCTTTAAGGTGGCCTAACCAATTATCAATGAGACCAAAGCGATCGTTACTCATTGAGGCTTTAACGCCGCCACAACCATAATGACCAACAACCATGATGTGCTTAACTTTAAGTACTTCAACAGCGTATTGAATCACTGATAGGCAGTTGAGATCGGTATGGATCACCATGTTGGCAATATTACGGTGAACAAAAACTTCACCAGGCATCAAATCAATAATCTGATTTGATGGTACGCGGCTATCTGAACAACCAATCCATAAGTATTCTGGATGTTGTTGCTCTGCAAGTTGCTGGAAGAAATCAGGGTCTTCTTGATTTATACGTTCAGCCCAGCGGCGATTGTTATCAAAAAGAGGCTTAAGTAATTTCATTTAATGTTATAGACCCAAATAAAAGTGAAGTATGTAGAGTTTGTTTTAATCAGCCATTTAGCAGATTTTCATCATTTTCAAGAGTATATCAGCAATTTTGATTATGCTGGTCTATCCATTTGAATTAACTTTTCGAAGCATTTCAAGCGTCGTTAAGAAAACTTAATAAGAGTTGATTCACTTTTGCTGTTTGCTCAATATTAGCAAAATGTCCTGCTTCAGCAATTTGAATTAGTTTACTACCTGTAATGCAGTCTTGCATTAAATAGGCTTCTAACATTGTTCTTAGTTGGTTTTGTTCACCAATAAGAATTAAACAAGGCAAGGTGAACTGCTCAACAAGCTCTAAAGTATCGCGTTTATAAAAAGCTAACGGACTGAATAACGCGAGCTGTTCTATTTGTTGTTTTGATAATTGTGTTAGTTTTTGTGTAAAGGCCGTTTTAGCGTCTGATTGACTATTGGGTGTAAAGAATTTATCGGCGACGGTTTCAGCGAGCTCTTCATTACATTCATTTTGCTGGTTGGCTTGATCAATCCAAGCTTGGTATTTGGCACAATTCACTTGTGGTTCAAATCCAATAAAACCATTTGCCATAACTAACTTGGCAACTAGTGTTGGTTTAGCGAGTACCATTTCAGCGGCGATAGCACTGCCTGTACCATTACCTATGACTGTACATTGGCTGATGTCTAATGAGGCGAGTAGGGCTAAGCAATGCTCTGCAATGGTCACCAGCGACGTGGTACCTGCTGGCATAGGATCAGATTGACCATGTGCCCATAAATCGATTGCGATACAGCGATAATGTTCACTTAGGGCATCGATTTGGGGCTGCCACATAGTGTTATCAGCAAGAAAACCATGAATAAACAGTAAGACAGGACCTTGGCCAACATCAGTAAAGCTAAGGTTTTGACTATTGATGTTGAAGCTGTGAGATTTTAATGGCGTCATGGAGTTCTCTAAAACGTAAAACGGTGATTAATGTTATTAGGGCGTGTTGAACTTTGCTGGTTAAACTTTGTTCGAGATAAAAGTGTTTTAATTGAGGCGGATGGATTGATGCCTAGTCATCTAAGCACTTCTTTTTAAAAAGATGCATCCAACAAAGAGTAAAACACTTTTAGTCGAACCCTTTGGGCAGCGTTTGTTGGCGATTTTTACTGCGTTATCGACTTTTTATGTAGAATAACTACACCACAAAGTCTCTGCCTTGTATAAATGGCTAATAATTCGCTGCAAAAACAACCTTGAAAGATCAACACGCCCTAACATAGGTTAATTTACAAGTAAGCGTTGTATCTTAATTATCGATAATTCTATTTCACTAATAAAATAATACCAGCGATTTACTTTGGGATATCGGCGACATAAAACACATACTGTTCGACTAATTCATCGAGCTTTTTAAGCAGGGCTGATTGTAAAGTGATTTCAGATTGAGACAAGAGTTGTCTTAAGGAATTTG
Source organism: Shewanella olleyana (assembly GCF_023283825.1). GTDB lineage: Bacteria > Pseudomonadota > Gammaproteobacteria > Enterobacterales > Shewanellaceae > Shewanella > Shewanella olleyana. The sequence goes on from NZ_JAKILD010000002.1 coordinate 5,929, forward strand.
GTTGATATTGTGATAAAAGCTTTGATGACTCAGGGTAATAACTTAAATGCCATGGCTCTGGGCTCACCCCAGATTGATTTGGCTGATATGGTAAGTAAAAACCAAACTGCTGTGCATGTGCTGTTAGCCAATTGGCTAAATTGGTACAGGGCCCTTCATTTTCATATTCATCGCTAATTAATTGCAAGTCAGCTTTACTAATCTGCTTAGCGTCAAAAACATCGATATCGGTGCCCCAATGGTGCCGTGATGCACCTGGTAAAGCAGACCAGCATAAAATAGCGTCTACCAATTCATTATCAGTTAAAGATGATGGATTTAATGGCTGATTTCGAATATCGAGTAAAGGGCGCTTACCTTGAGCTTTTCCGTTCCAAATGGCCATTTGACGTTCGAAACTGCGATAAGCAGAACATATTTGGATATCAATGCCATCAGCTAATGCTTTTTGTTGCATTGATTTAAAGGCTAATGATGTTGCTTCAGTCAGCAGGAAATTGCCAAACGAAACTAAATGAGCATCATCCAGTCCATACAGGACTGGATGTTCTAGTGCTGGCTGTGGTGCCATTACTCGCAAAGTAGTTTTTCCAAAATAGATTCATAGCACAGGGCTAAAATTTCTAAGTCAGATACTTTAACGCACTCATTAATTTTATGAATGGTGGCATTTACCGGTCCAAGTTCAATCACTTGGGCGCCAGTTGGCGCGATAAAACGACCATCAGATGTGCCACCTGAGGTTTGTGGATCAGTTTCATAGCCAGTAACGTCAAGTATTGCGGCTTTAGTGGCCTCTAATAATGGACCGTCACCTGTTAAAAAAGGTAAGCCATTAAACACCCAATTGATGTCGTAATCTAAACCATGAGCATCTAGGATATTAAGCACGCGCTTAATCAATTCCTCTGCGGTGACTTCAGTTGAGTATCTGAAGTTAAACATGACTTGTAAATCACCAGGTATAACGTTGGATGCGCCGGTACCGCCATTAATGTTGGCTATTTGAAAACTGGTTGGCGGAAAAAACTCATTACCATTATCCCAATGCATTTGAGCAAGCTCAGCCAGTGCAGGTGATGCTTTGTGGATTGGGTTATCAGCAAGGTGAGGGTAAGCCACATGACCTTGTATACCTTTAACGGTTAAATTGCCCGTTAAACTGCCGCGGCGACCATTTTTTACCACGTCTCCGAGTTTATGGGTTGATGAAGGCTCGCCAACTAATGACCAAGTAATTTTCTCATTACGTGCTTCGAGAGTATCAATAACACGAGTAGTGCCATTGATAAACGGGCCTTCTTCATCACTGGTAATTAAAAAAGCAATTGAACCTTTATGATCAGGATGCTTGGCAACAAATCGCTCAGTAGCAACAACCATGGCAGCTAAAGAGCCTTTCATGTCCGCCGCGCCGCGACCATGAATATAATCGTCAATGACAGTTGGCTCAAAAGGTGGGGTATGCCATTTACTTAAGTCACCTGTTGGTACAACGTCGGTATGACCAGCAAAACAAAATACTGGGCTTTCATTGCCACGTCTAGCCCACATGTTAGTGGTATCATCGAAGACCATGGATTCAATATTAAACCCTGCAGCAGCAAGTCTATCGCCCATGAGCTCCTGACAGCCTTCATCTAATGGCGTGACCGACGGGCGAGACAGTAAATCTTTGGCCAGTTCTAATACTTCTTGAGTCATTATTTAAACCACGCTTGGTAGTCTGCAGCTTTAAAGCCAAGTAGAATTTGCTCATTTTGAATCAACACTGGACGTTTAATTAACGTTGGAAACTCCACCATTAACTGCAGCGCTTTTTCTTTAGTGATATCCGCTTTTTGCTCATCAGTTAAATTTCTGAAACTGGTACTACGTTTGTTAAACAACAATTCCCAATCAGTTAGTTCAAACCATTGATTAATGATGTCAGCGTTAATGCCTTGCTCACGAAAGTCATGGAAGGTGAAAGCTTGGTCTTCTGCTTCTAACCATTTACGTGCTTTACGAACGGTATCGCAGTTTTTAATGCCGTATATAACGCTATTACTCATTGTGTGAATATATCCTTGAATCTTGTTGTAGCGCTTAGCTGCTCAATTTAATAATGATTTGTTGCTATTTAAGCAGCTGCGCAATGTCAATTTGTAGAGTTTATTTCGATTTTGTTTCTTTAGTTAAAGCTCAACGGTAAAGATGACATCTTTACCCGCCGTGACTTGGCCTTCAGCTTTAACGAGATATTGCACGTCTTCCATATTGGCAAGTACAACTGGGGTCAAAAGGCTTTCAACTTGATCAGTTAAATACTCCAAATCAAATTCCAAAATAGGATCGCCTACTTTTACTTGTTGTCCTTCTTCTGCCAATCGTTTAAAACCATTTCCGCGCAGCTCAACTGTGCCTACGCCAAAATGAACAAATAGTTCTAGACCTTGAGGGGACTCGATACTAAAAGCATGATTGGTTTCAAATATTTTACCTATGGTGCCATCAATCGGTGCTAAAATAAGCTTACCGGTCGGGTTAATGGCTAATCCATCGCCGACGATCTTTTCAGCAAAGACGACATCAGGTACTTGTTCTATTTCTACTAGGTCGCCTGAAACAGGTGCAAAAATTTGAATACCACCGGTTAAGGTAGGTTGCCCTGAAATAAGTCGGCGTATACGGCTTAAAAATCCCATGAGATATAGCCTCTTTTTATAATGTTTTTATGGTTTTATTCTAGTGTTGTCTGATTTTTTTATAAACAATAAATATTGAAAAATACTAAATAAAGTCAAATTAACTGAATAACTCGTTTAATTGTTCTATGTGGCTAAAGCCTAATGCCTGTTGTGCTTGGGTGTAAAAATGCTGATATTGGCCATTACAGATAGTCGCTTTAACATCTAATAAGCTGGCGGTATTGACACTTAACTCGTCAATACCTAGACCGACTAATAAGCTAATTAGTTTCGTATCACTGGCTAATTCACCGCATAAACACACTTTGATTTGATGGATTTTACAGGTGTCCACTGCCATTTTAATAAATCGAATCATGGCCGGTGATACAGGTGGGTAGTCCTTTACTAGCTCAGGATTTCCACGGTCTGCAGCCAAGGTATACTGAGTTAAATCGTTACTGCCGATACTGACAAAATCTAGCTTTGGTAATAAGTGCGGCAAGTTAAGTACGGCAGCTGGTGTTTCTACCATTATGCCGATATTGAGTTCGCCGAATCCTTTTTCTTCTTCAATAAGTTGTTGCTTGCAGGATTCTATTAACTCAAATGCTTGCTCAAGTTCTTCAACTTGATTCACCATAGGAAATAAAAGTCTTATCCGGCCATGATTAGCTGCTCTAAGAACAGCTTTAATTTGAGTGGTAAATAAAGATTGATGCTGAAGGCTATAGCGTATGCCGCGCACGCCTAAAGCGGGGTTATCTTCGTATTGCTGGCTTAAACAGGGGATTTCTTTATCAGCACCAATATCAAAGGTACGTATAGTCAGCACTTTGCCGTTTAAACTATGAAGTGCATCGCAATATTGCTGATATTGCTGTTTTTCATCAGGCACCGAATCCACTTGCATTAATAAAAATTCAGTTCTGAATAAGCCAATGCCAGCTGCGCCGCTATGCTCAATTTGAGTGACATCATTTAAGCTGCTGACATTGGCCAGTAGACATACTGGGTGGCCATCGCGGGTAACACTGGGCTTATCAACATATTGCAGTAAAGCAGCACGTCGCTGTGTTTCTTGCTCTGACTTTTGCTTTAACTGCAGTGTTGTTTCAGGAGATGGCTTGATGTGCAGTTCACCACTGATGGCGTCTAAAATCAGCGGGCTGCCATCAGTGATGTCGTGGGTATTAAATTGGCAACTTAATAAAGCAGGGATCCCTGCAGCTTTTGCCAAAATGGCTGTATGACTGGTCAAACCACCAGTTTGAAGCACGATTCCTTTAATTTTATTTAACGGAATGGTGGCAAACTCAGCAGGGGTAATATCTTCAGCTAGTAAAATACTGTTGTCGGTGAGTTTAGATACATCCCACTGCAAGGTACCATTGACCGCAGACATCAAACGTTTGCCTAGGCAAAGTACGTCATTGCTGCGATTTGCCATATATGGATCATCTAGCTGAGCCAACTCTTCAGCATGTTGAGCAAATATTCGTTCAACAGAAACAACTGCAGAAAATCTAAATCGGGTAATGTAATTTTTGAGTTGCTCAGCTAAATCGTCATCTTCTAACAGCATGATATCAGCATCGATTAAATGAAAATGCTCGCTGTCCGGTTCAATTTTAGCTTGGCAATGCTTTAGGTGAGAACTTAAGAAGCCAATGGCTTTAGTGGCTTTTTCACACTCTTTAGCAATATTGGCGACAGGTAATAAACGATAATCGACAGTTTGATTGTGAAGATTAATATGAACGGCTTGGCCAAAAGCAATTCCGGGGGAAACAACAATACCTGTTACTGCCATAAACGTTCCTGTTAACTGAGAGTGATAAGTAATTCAGAGACAGTCTCTACTGCTTTTTCAGCCTGTTCTCCATCAGCAAATACCTTAACAGATTGGCCTTGATATAACCCTAATGTTTGCAATTTAAACAAACTCTTGGCACTTGCTTGTTTACCATTACATTCGACTATGACGTCACAGTCAAAGTTTTTTGCAGCTTTGACCAATAATGCAGCTGGTCGGGTGTGAATTCCGTGGGGAGCGATAATAGTGACGGTTTTTTCGTACATCTAAACTAACTCTTTTAAAAATTATAGGCAGAATAATACCGTAAACCTTAGCGGGCTTACAGTCGATATATAGCATTAACTTGGTTTTGAAATTAAATATGATTCATCTAACAAATAAGAGGCGCGAGTCATTAATTCGCGCCTCTAATTTGTAAAGGTGATTTCGCTGCTTGTCAGGTTAATTAATCTGTTTTGAACTGGCTTAAGCTTTCGGTGACATTTTGACTAATGGTTTGCAGTGATTGAGCCGCATCTGAGTTAGTTTCATTGGTTCTTACAGCGATTTCGGTTAATTCAGAAATAGTCGTGATATTACGGTTTATTTCTTCAGTCACTTGCGACTGTTCTTCAGTCGCGCTAGCAAGTTGGGTGTTCATGTCACTGATATTAGCAATAACAGCAAGTATTTCTGTCATAGCTTCTTGTGATTGAATCGCTTTAGATTGTAATTGAATTGATTGCTCTTGGGTTTCAGTATTACTCTTAATTACCAGCTCAACGCCATCATGAATGTTGGTGATAATTTTATTGATTTCGTTCGTTGATGCTTGCGTGCGAGTTGCTAGGGCTCTGACTTCATCAGCAACAACCGCAAAACCACGGCCATATTCACCTGCGCGGGCAGCTTCAATTGCAGCGTTTAAAGCGAGTAGGTTGGTTTGATCTGCAATTCCACCAATGGTATCTAAAATAGTACTGATTTCTACAGATGATTTGCCTAAATCATGGGTTACATTCTCGGCATTTTTAAGCTCAGTAACCAGTAAGTCGGTTTCGTGTACTGTTTCTTGCATAAATGCATGGGATTGTTGTGCTTGCACCTTAACGTTATTAGCGCCATCAGCAGCTTGATAAGTGTTTTGGGCCATGTCATTGGTAGTCGCCAGCATTTGATTGACTGCTGTAGCAACACTTTGTGTTTCACTATGGATAAGCTCAGCGCTTTGATTTGACTCTTCTACTGCAACAAGTAAATGCTGCGCGTCCATATCAAGTTCTTTACCAAGTGGCTTTAACTCTGACACTACAGCGGCAATTTTTATGACGAAATCATTGAATGCATCAGCCATTTTGGCGACTTCATCTTTACCACTGTTGTCTAAACGTTTAGATAAATCGCCTTCACCTTTAGCAATATCTTCCATTGCTGCAATAGCTGCATTGATAGGAGAGGTGATAGACACATTCAGTAGTAAGAAAAAGCCAAAAATAGGGATAGAAATAAGCATCATAATAATTAAATAATTAATGACCACGCTACCCATGCTGTCTATCACATCACTCGAACTTCCATGAGCAATAATAGTCCAGCCCCATTCTGGATAGAATTCTGCGCCAGATAAAATTGTTTCAATACCAGAAGTAGAAGGAAGGTTAGCTTGATACTCAAACTGACTTTTTGTCATTCTCCTCGCGTTGTTAACGAGGTCAATAAGTGGTTTAGATCCGTCTGATGCAATGTAGCTATCAAAAGAGCGGCCTTCGAGCATACTGTTTTCAGGAAAGCTAATAATGACATTATCAGCATCGACGACGATGTAGGATTCATTGTTACCATAACGCAGGTCAGAAATTAACGATAAAGCGTATTGTTTAAAGTTAGTTTCATCAACTTGATTATTGTTTTGTCTAGTAAGCGAATTGAGTAAAGACGTTGCAGTAGAAACTTGCGCTTCAATTTGGACTATTTTTTGATTGAGAAGGTTATTGTATTGTTCATTGATTGAAAAACTGGCGAAACATACCGTACCTATAGCCGCCAAAGCTAACATAATGATAAGTCGTTTCAAAATGGTTAACTGTCTGAGGAAGGCGATCATAAGTACCCTTAAAAAATGAATTGCTACAATGTATTGCGTAAATATAGACAGTTTTTATCCTATAAAGAACTTGTAAATATAAGAAGTGTGATCCACTGATATTTTTTTACAAAAAGATACATTTTGAACTTAGGGTTAAGTGCTGTTGCTAGGGAGGTAAAGCGATGTTTTTCAAGATGTTAACGCTTGGGTTGTTACGGGTTTTATTTATTTTTGATAATGAGTTGTTTTGCCTTTGATTTATTATGCGATAAGCCTCAGAATGATGGAAAATAAAACTAGGTAAACATTGTTATGGATTCAGTTCAAATTGTTACAACGGATGACATCTTACTTAAGCTGTGTCATTCAGTTTCTCATGTTCTTTCAAGTACTAGTGACAGCCAAGTGACTCATGCTGGGATGGTACAAAATATCACGCGTACCTGTTTAAAGCCTGACCTAGGCTGTTTTTCGATTTTTGACGGTGGTTTCTCTGGTTTAGTTGTCATCAATTTTTCAAAAGAAGCTGCCATTGAGATATACCGTAGATATATGATTAACATGGGAATGCCAGAGTCAGAACTTGCTTTCTCACACACCTCAGATGATGTGGGAAATGTCATGGGTGAATTGATGAATCAAATTTTAGGCGATTTCATCAAAACTATATCAAAAGAATTACAAACGTCGATCAGCCAAAGTCAGCCTAAAATGTTAACCATCAATAAAGAGTTAACTATATCGATTGACACTAATTTAGATGAAGCAGTATCAAGACGAGTGTCATTTAAAACTGCTGATAATCATATTTTCTATCTTGAATTTGCTATGGATAAAACTGAGTTTATTAAACTCAAAGAGTTTGAATTAGATGAAGAATTTGACCCAGATTCATTGATCGAAGCACACGGAAATAGTAACAACACCCAAGGTAAATCAGTTGCGAAAAAAGATGCACCTGTTGTGGTAGCAGATGATGCCGATGATTTATTGAATGAATTAGGCTTATAAATTAAATTAAAACGGTGATTATTAAGATTATTTTAGGTATAAACTGGGTGTGAGTACCTAAAATAACTATAAAAAGGCCTGATGCTAATATGACATCTAAAGCTACCTCCATTGATATCGCCTATCGCGCTGGCGTTTCTCAATCAACTGTTTCTCGTGCTTTGAGAAATAGTCCTTTGGTTAATCTCGAAACTCGTCAACGAATTCAAGCTATTGCAAAAGAACTCAATTATAAAGTTGATAAGAATGCCAGTAACTTACGCACTCAAAATAGCCATACTTTGGCATTATTAATCTGTGAAGATCCCACCAACGATGAATCGTTAATTAATCCATTTTTCCTTTCAATGCTTGGCTCTATTACTCGTGCTACAGCCCAACAAGGCTACGACTTGTTAGTGTCTTTTCAGCAACTATCCAGTGATTGGCATGCCGATTACGAAGACAGCAATAAGGCAGATGGCATTATTTTATTGGGCTATGGCGACTACGTAGATTATGAGCACAAGCTGCAAAAGTTATTAGAACAAAATACTCATTTCATTATCTGGGGGGCTGAGCATAACAACAAAGAAGTGTTATCTATCGGCTGTGATAATCATCAAGGCGGAGTTATCGCGACTGAACATATGATTTTATTAGGGTTAACTAAAATAGCCTTCTTAGGTGACGCCTCTGAGCACAGCCCTGAGTTTCGTGACCGCTACTTAGGTCATGCTGAGGTACTTAAAAAAGTCGGGATTAAATTGAATAAAAAATGTCAATTTGACGCGATTAGTACTGAAAGCTCTGGTTTTGATGCTGCGATGAAATTATTAGATAGCGGCCATGAATTTGACTCGATTTTCGCCGCCAGTGATTTAATTGCAATTGGCGCCATCCGTGCACTTAAAAAACGTGGCGTGAGGGTACCAGAAGACATCGCAGTAGTGGGATATGATGATATTCCAGTTGCAAGTTTTGCTAATCCTTCATTAACAACGGTTAAGCAAAATACTAAGCTAGCTGGGGAAATTTTAGTAGAGAGTCTATTAAAACTGATCCGAGGCAAAGAAGTGGGCCCACAACTTATTCCAACGAATATGGTTGTCCGTCATTCATGTGGTGGTAATACTGAAACGGAAGATTAGCCAATTAACAGCGAACCCCGAGGTTGATTACTCAGTAAGAGCTAGCCATTTTGATGATGTGATGAATAAAATTGATCGACACTAACATTTGGCCTCGTGCAAGGCGTTAGCACAAGTGGGTAAACGAGTACTGACGCAAATACTGATATTTAAACTATTGCGCCGTTATTGTTTGAATATGATAACGGCAACATGATTGAGAGCAGCTTTGAATGTTGTTGAAACTTATTTTTAAGACTTAAACTATAAAGTACTCAAATAACTAAGCGCCATTAAGGATAATGAGTTTATTAAAAGTATGGACTATTTGAGAATTATATCGAAATTTCAGCCGCTACTGTCACGAAACTCAGTGATATTATGTTGTTTCATTAGCGTGTTTTCCATTCAGGTTAAATCGCAAGATCTTGAACCCCGAAGCTATACCAACATCCCTATTGATATGCAATTTATGGCTGTTGGCTATTTACATTCTGAAGGTGCGTTATCACCTTCGCCATCAGTCCCTTTAAAAGATGCTCACCTGAAACTAGACGCTGCTGTATTAGGTTATGCTCATTCTTTTGCTATCGCTGGCAGTTCTTCTAAATTAGATATGTCGATGGCCAGGATTTGTATGAAAGGCTCTGCAGATTACCAAAATGAAGTTGTAGAAGCGGATCGTTGTGGCTATGGCGACCCGAATATAAGGCTGACATGGAACTTCTACGGTGCTCGCGCTCTTGAGCGCAAAGATTTTGCTCAATATGAAGAAGGGTTAGTGATCGGTACTAGTTTACAATTAAGTTTACCCGTAGGGACTTATGACAAAAATAAACTCATTAATGCTGGAGCCAACCAATGGGTTTTTAGACCTGGTATCGGTATGTCATATACCGCAGGTGATTGGCAATACAGTGCGATGACATCTATTAGGCTCTATAGTGATAACGATGAATTTTATAATCAAACCGAACTTGAGAAGCAGGCTCAATACACATTTCAAGGGCATATTATTTATAGTATTGGTCGTGGGCATTGGTTATCGTTAAGCGGTAATTACTTTGTTGGAGGCGAAACCACTAAAAACGGTGTCGATGCTGATGATTCACAAGATAATTCTCGCTTTGGTCTAACTTATTCTTTGGCTTTTAATCAGCATCACAGCATAAAGCTTAATGTCAGCACGGGAGTGATTACCCGTATCGGAAATGATTTCGATACATTCGGGCTAGTTTGGCAATATGCTTTTTAACTGACCCCTTTTAATTAGTGGAATCAATAAAGAGAAATACAAGGACGAAATATGGCAGGTGCAAGCTTATTAATGTTATTGGATGACATTGCTGCGATTTTAGATGATGTAGCTGCAATGAGTAAAATCGCAGCCAGAAAAACGGCTGGGGTGTTAGGTGATGACTTAGCCTTAAATGCTCAGCAAGTGTCAGGTGTGGCTTCTGAGCGTGAATTACCAGTAGTTTGGGCGGTGGCTAAAGGCTCATTCTTCAATAAATTAATTTTAGTCCCTGCAGCTTTATTGATTAGTGCTTTTATTCCTTGGGCGATTACACCATTGCTGATGTTTGGTGGTTTGTTTTTGTGTTTTGAAGGTTTTGAAAAAGTTCATCATTCCTACGTGCATCGAAAAGATAAACAAGCCGAAATAACAGAGAAACAAGTTATCGAAAAATCGGCACAAGACATTGCTGATTTTGAAAAAAAGAAAGTAAAAGGGGCAATTAGAACTGATTTTGTGTTGTCAGCTGAAATTATCGCAATTAGTTTAGGCGTCGTTGCCGAAAGTAGTTTACTGAGTCAGTTTTTAACCTTGAGTGTTATAGCCATCATTATGACGTTAGGGGTTTATGGTTTAGTTGCTGGTATCGTTAAAATTGATGATTTGGGACTTTATCTTACTCAACGTAAAGGTGAGGGACACATAGTTGCCCTATGGCATAAAATGGGGTTCTGGTTATTGGCTTCAGCTCCATACTTAATGAAAGGACTCACCATAGTTGGCACCATCGCCATGTTTATGGTCGGTGGTGGCATATTAACCCATGGCATTCATGCCATTGGCTCGCAGATTGCGTTGATAGCGTCACTTATGAGTGAACTTGCTTACGTTGGCGGTTTTTTAGCAGCGATTACACCGAGTATATTAAATGCCGTATTTGGTATAGTTGCAGGTGCTTTGGCAGTCATTGTGATGAACATGATTGCTATCATTAAAGGCTGATAATACTATTCTTTAGTGATTAATATTGGAATCAAACTCTGTAGCTTGTTCAAATAGTTGCATTAACCACTCATTGTTCTGTTTGATAAGTGATTTTGGGCAAGTACTTCTTGTCCATCAAAGCATGCAGATCCTTCTAACTCTTTAGCTTTATACATAAATTCGTCCGCTTGCTTAATTAACCTATTTCTCGATTTTGCTTGGAAAGGGTAGTAACTCACTCCCATACTTGTGGATATATTAATTGTGCTTCCATTAAATTCAATAGGTTGACTGATCGTATCTAAGATTAATTGTGCTTTTTGCGAAATTTGGTCTAAGTTATCCGTCAGACCTAAACATACCACAAACTCATCTCCACCCAAGCGACCGACAATATCGGTTTTACGAATACATTGTTGTAATCGTAATGCCACTTTTTTAAGTACTGTGTCACCAGCGTCATGACCTATGGTGTCGTTGATGATTTTAAAATTATCAACGTCGATAAAGAATAGCGCAACTTTACTTTGACTCAATTTTGCATTAGCAATAATTAAGTCTAGCGATTGCTCTAGGGCTCTACGGTTCATAATTCCGGTTAAATGGTCTTTTTCAGATAGGGTTTGGAGTTGCTGTTTTTGTTTTTTAAGTTCGCTAGTTTGACGGTTTACTTCATCTTCTAGCTCTTGTTTTGACATCATACTAGCATCAAGTTTACTGGTCATATCATTAAAAAAAGATGCTAAAAGACCAAACTCGATATCTAAATTATTTGCATCAATTTTATGTGATAAGTCACCTTTTGATAGCGTTTCAATTCCTTTTTTTATTCGATTAGATCCTATTTTAAAGCGTTGATAAATTGAGAAGTTTATCGCAAGTACAAATGTACCTGTGAGGATAAGGCCTAGGGCAGAGTAAAGCATAACTGAAGTGATAGCACGTTCATTGCTATCTAATGTATTTTTATTTAAATAGGCGACTTCTTCAGACATATTTTCAATCAAAATAATATAGCGATTTTGTAATAAGTTTCTTGCTTGAGTTACCTGATTATCAGACAGTCCAACAGTTTGAGAGGACAGTTTCAGTTCTTGATTTAATAAAGATGACATATCATTGGTGAGTTTTTTTAGATTAAACACCCGTTGATTATAAAAGCTTTGTTTTTCGAGCTTATTGGTCAGCGATTGATGAGATTGTGTTACTTGAGCAAAACTGGCTTTATCTTGCCTTTGAGAAAAAAGCCAAAACTGGCTTCGAAGATCATCAATATTTTTTTGCAGCGCTGAAAAGTACTGCAATGCATCAGTTTTTTTATGTTGGGCTAAATGTATCTGGAAAAATGAATAGCTAAGCAATAAGGTGAAAATAAAGCTGACACATAGCAAGGTGATGAGTTTTCCGTTTATAGAATTTACCATGACAACTCCATAGCCGACTTGGCTTCTTCAAATGGCTCGCTGAAGATGACCTCTCGAAAGTTTGGTTCTTTTCCTTGGACTAAACCTTGCTGCTTTGCCCAGTGTGACTGCATTTGAAGGCTTGAAAGTAGTGTGCTGCTTATACTTAACCTAAAAATATAGTCATCCCATGACCACTTGATTTGGTTTAAAGGGACGTTGAGGTGTTTTGCAACAATATTCATTGCAGCGTCGGGGTTTTCGTTAATCCAATTAATTGATTGCTCTAGAACTACTATGATTTTATTTACTTGCCTGTCTTCCAATGTATTGATTTGCGATAGGCGGGATCTCTTCGAAATTAAATTAAAGTGAAGTTGATATATTCCTTGTATTCCTAAATTAGTCATAGGGGCATTAGATAACATATTCACTTGATAACCATAGGGCTCCCAGATAGAAATCGCATCTACATGTTTATTTATCAAAGCATCAACAAGCTCTTTTGGTGTTAAATACACCTTCTCGATATTAGCGGTATCCAAACCTTGTGCTATTTGCAAAGTATCAAAATAATATTCACTAGAACTACCCTTAACAATCCCTACTTTATGTTGTGTATTGCCAAGGTGATTTAATTCGCTGTTATTGATTGACTTGTTATCAAAGGAAAGGTGTTTGTTTAACGTCAATAACTTTAAATCATTAGTTGATTGAACAAAACTTGCGAGTAGAGCAATATCATGAGTTTGATAACTCTTAAACATCACTACTGATTCGGATGCTGTTGCGAAGTCTACTTGATCATCAATCAATGCTTCACTGCAGGCAACGCCTCCAAAACAATCAACTAGTTCTACATTTAGTGATGCTTGCTCAAATAATGATAAATGTTTTGCTACGATAAAAGGAGATGTTAGTGGGGTTTGAGATACTCCAATTTTTATTGTTGGTTTATCAATTGGCTCTGGGTTACTTGCTGAGAAAAACAATAGCAATAAAGACGTTGTTATGCAGATGGCAAAAATAATTGCTAGCTTAATCGAGCCTGTATTTTTTAAAACAGAAAGATATTTGCTTTTCAAAGTCCGATCCTTAGACAAATTATTATCTGTAGTTAATACTAGATTAAGTACAAGAAAATGCAGGGTTATTTACTGACATTTAGTGAATTGATGATATTTGAATCACTTTTTAAATACAAGGAAATTAAAAGGCCACAATTAAGTGGCCTTTTGATGGAATTGAGCCCTGAAGTCATGGTTAATGACAGTTGAACTGTTCGACCGTGATTACTTTTTTAGTTTCTCTGCAACGACAGGGTAGAAGTCCCAAACCGCTTTGTCTGTCATTGAGCGAACTAATTTCACGTATTCGGCATGGGTCCAAGCCAGTGGTGTTGCTGAGTTTGTACCTTGACCCATAGCGTAGTTATAGCGAGTTGGATTGCCAACTCCGTCCCATGCTTGTTCTGGAAGCATCATGCCTTCATTAGCAAAAGTTTCCATCCCTTGAACATAAGTATTAATCAATTGCTGGTGTACTTCAGGGGTTAGTGTGTCGGTAGATTTTGCTAAAGCAAGTTCATAATGACCACGTTCACCGGTAAAGAAAGGCCACACTCGACCACGTTGATCAGCTGTATTGCCTTTTTCCGCGTAGCTCAAACCCGTTGTAATATCTTCACCGTAACCATCGTTACCATAGCGTCTGAAGCCTGGGATTTTACTGCCATCTTTAGCGGTAAATTCATACTTAACCCGTAAATTATCCTCAAGACTGGTGTCATCGATTAACATTACGCTGTTTTGAATAACGCTATCGTTCGCTACTTTTACACCATAACGAACTAATTCTAAAAAGCCGCCGTCTAAAATAGTACGTTGGTCTAAACCTGGCTTACCGTTGTTATCAAGTAATTTATCATTGTTATTAGGGTTCCCATTTGGGCTAATACGCACGTAATAAGGTTTGTTGTCTTTTGCTAATTCGCCGTTATTCGTGACCATGGTACTTTCAAGGCTGGCTTCAAGTTTCTTAGCAATCGCTAAGTACTCCTCGCCTTGACCATCTTTAGCGAGTTTAGCTAAATCACTTGCTGCGATAAGACCTGCAATCACAGCTGCTGTGGTAGAAGGCGAGAAGCCAGCTTGTTCTTCCCAGCGCTCTTGTTGAGTGCTCGGCGGAGTGATTTCTGTGTCATTCCAATCCAGTTTTACTTTACCGCCAGTGACTAGGAAGTCAGCTGCTGGTTTGAGCATTTCTTGATACCACTGGGTGATTTCAGCATCTGTTAATACGTTAGCTTGCCATAACTTCCAACCCAGCATGATTGGCATTGCAGTTTGATCGAGTTGTACGCCAACCCATTCAATTTCGCCATCAACATGGGTTTTTTGTAAGAACCAACCTGGAGTGCCTACATACTCAGGAGTTTGTTGGCTCACTTGTACTTTTTTCAAATATTCAAAGGCAACTTTAGGTGTTTCAGTATCGCCTAAGGCTAGAAATGCCATTGCACATTGATAGAAATCTCTTGGCCACACTGCTTTATAGCCAGTACTACCGACTTTAGCAGAAACTGAATCACCCCAAGGGTTTGATAAAGAGGCGATTAACGCGCCAGCATGAGTTTTATCTTCTTGAGCTTTTAATACTAATGCGCTGGTATAGAGGAGTTGACCTTCATCGGTCGTATTTACACTCATACCATTGATAGCAGGTAATGAAGCTAAATAGTCTTTCCAGCCAATATGTTTATCATCACCTAAATAAGCACTTAATACTTTGTCATAACCTGCATCCAGTGTAGCATCGGCGTTTGCTAAACTGCTTTGTTTATCAGCGCCAAAGCCAATCACAACATTCATCTCAAGTGTGTTTTCGCCTTGGGCTTTGTTTAGAGTGGAATATTGAGCGGTTAACGCAACATTACCAACAGATGTGTTATCAGTGCTGGTGGTTTGATAAAGGTTATTCAATTTTCCATTATCTTTTAAATCAACCAGGCCACCTGATGTGCCAACAAAACCAGCGCTTGCTTGAGTGAAAGCAACATCAGATTTTATTGTCATCACGGATGAATCAGCTTTATCGGTGTAAGCCAGCAAAGCTTGACCTTCAATAGTGGCAATGTCATTAGCGCCGCTATTATCGACATGTGGATTTGCATATAAATGAGGAGTTACGTCGTCAGCAAATGCAGTGAAAACAACTTTCATCATCATGCTGTCACGGTTTGGATCAGTAAAAAAGTGTTTCTCAATTTGATATTGACCGTTTTTAGCTTTGTTAATCACTTTATAAGCTAATGATAAAGGTCGGCCTTGCTCATCTTGATGTAGATACTCGATGGTACTGATGGTGTCTTCTTTCTCTGTATCAACAAAACCTTCACCAGTAACAATAAACTGCATTTCTTTAAGTTGAGCGTTATGGATCATGCCGTACATGGTTTCAGTAAGAATGCCTTGGGCAAGAGAGAACCATACTTTACTCACAGGGTTATCAACGCTGCTTTGATATTGACCGTCTACATAAGGTTCGTACGATGTACCTATGCCAGTTTTGCCTGAAAATGCCCATGTTGGGTCAATACCTGGCGCGCCTGGTGCTGATTGGACATCAGATGTAGAAATAACAGCTGTTGAAGAAGCGGCAGTTGGCGCTTTTTCTGAAGAGTTACTCGCATTCTGTTCACTATCGTTTTGAGAGCATGCCGATAATGCCAATATTGATGCACTAATTAACGCCACATTCACAGCTTGCGCTAAAGGTGTTTTTTTATGTGTCGTGGCATTGTTTAACAAGGTTTTCATCACTGATTTTCCCCAATTTGAATTCTATTTTTATAATATTTCTGGCTAGGTAAGTTGTCTCACTAGCCAGTTTGTTGAATATATTTAAACGTCGCTTTTTGGCTGGTCGACAAATAACACGGCAACACCAGCAATAATCATGAACACGCCACCGGTAATAAGTGCAAATATAGGTTCGCCATCAAACAAAGTTTTCAAAATAACACCCAATACACTGGCAGCTAAAAGTTGAGGGATGACGATAAAGAAGTTAAAAATCCCCATAAATACGCCCATTTTTTTAGGCGGTAAAATGCCTGATAACATAGCGTAAGGGACTGACAAAATTGATGCCCAAGCGATACCAACACCAATCATAGGTATCCACAACAAGGCTGGATCAGTAATGAAGAAAAAGCTGATGAGTCCAAATCCACCTAAAGACAAGTTAATGGTATGAGCAAAGCGAATGCCCACAGCTTTGGCTAAGAAGGGGATTGCGATAGCGGCAAGAGCGGCAAAGCCGTTATAAGAAGCAAACAGCATTCCAACCCAATCAGCGCCATCATTGTATGCTTTTGTCAGTACATCTGAAGTGCCGTAATGATATGACGTCACAGCTGATGTGGTATAAATCCACATGGCAAATAAAGCAAACCATGAGAAAAACTGCACTATGGCCAGTTGGTGCATGGCTTTTGGCATATGAAATAAATCATCGACAACATTGAATACCATTCCTAACGCTTCGCGCTCTGCAATGTCAGTTGATTTAACTTTCTTAAGTGCTGAAGAGCAGTACCACTGCAAAGGACCAAAGGTGAAA
This sequence comes from Shewanella olleyana, assembly GCF_023283825.1. Classification (GTDB taxonomy): domain Bacteria; phylum Pseudomonadota; class Gammaproteobacteria; order Enterobacterales; family Shewanellaceae; genus Shewanella; species Shewanella olleyana. The sequence goes on from NZ_JAKILD010000002.1 coordinate 22,849, forward strand.
ATACCTATGGTTAAAATATAAAGTTGTTTGTCTAAATCAAAACCGAATACTAGACCTGTCGATACCGCGCCTACGGCCATCCATAACATGGCTGCAAACTGATACTGTTGTGGTGTTCGCGTGCGAATTTCTTCCGAAGTTTCTGTCCCTGAGTCTGCTTCGTCATGGGCTTGAAATGCACTGATTTCTTCTGGCGAATATTCTTTAGAAGTAATGATTGTCCAACCAACTGCAAGAAATAACACTGCGCCGCCAAAATAAAAGGCATATCGAACTGAGTCAGCAATTTGACCTTCAGGTGCGGTATTAGCAACATCAAAGTAGTTTGTTAATAAGTAAGGTAGGGCGGAAGCAACCACTGCGCCGATACCGATAAAGAAGCTTTGCATTGCATAGCCTTGGGTTCGCTGTGATTTTGGCAGGTTATCACCGACAAATGCACGAAATGGCTCCATTGCAATGTTAATCGATGCATCCATTATCCACAGCATACCTGCGGCAACCCAAAGAACAGGAGAGTGCGGCATGATAAACAATGCAAGTGTGGTACAGATTGCACCAATAAGAAAATAAGGGCGACGACGTCCTAAGCCGTTCCAGGTGTTATCACTTAAGTAACCTATGATAGGTTGAACGATAAGACCGGTTAAAGGAGCGGCAATCCATAGAATAGGGATTTCATCAATTTCAGCCCCTAAGGTTTGAAAAATACGACTGACATTAGCGTTTTGAAGTGCAAAACCAAATTGGATCCCCAAAAAACCAAAGCACATATTAAAAATTTGCCAGAAGCTGAGTTCTGGTTGCTGACGGCGTTTGACCTGACTTAGATCCTGAGATTGGTGAATATTTTCGGCAGACATGTATCTTCCTTTATCTTCCATTATAAATGGCTCGTTCAGCATCATGGCTGAATTCTTATTTTACTAGTGGCTAGCGCTAGGTACTTAATACGTCCGATAAAACGATAGTTAAAAAAATGGCGAATACTCATCTCCCTAAGACGGGTATTCGCCAAAGAGCTCGTATTGTTATCTTCGGTTGATAAGAAGTTAACAAAGGTACTCAAAACCTGACACAATCCGATGAAGGTGATGCGCCAGTAACGACCTAGCCCATTCCATCCCCACAAGCAGAGGAAGAAATTTAGCAGGTTTTATATTAGCCTTGAGGCGGATTTTGGCACAACTAATTACATACGTATTCATCATTTATGCACAACGAAAGGTGATCATATTTGTAACAGGGGTGCAGCGAGTTTAGATTCTAGATTTTAATTTAAGATGTAGAATAACGCACTGTAAATGAAGAAAAACCTGAAGGCAATGAAGACATTGCACATCAGGCTTTTAGGGGGAGAACTGAGTTTTGAATCTAGGACTTACTTGTTACTATATTGCTTTAAATCTTATAGCAGTACCACCACTGGTGGCTAATGACATCACAAGTGAGTCTTTTGCCGTGACGGTTTTAGTTTCAATGACATAGTCATATGGATTAGTTTTCCAATTGGCCTTTTCACCATCACGATAAATTTGGGCCTGGTATTGTTTATTAGGGCTTAAAAAGTCTAATTTAATGTCAATTTTACGGGCATTTTCGTCGGTTAGCGCCCCTAGATACCAATCTTCTGAAGCTCTATCCTTACGTGCAAATGCAACATAATCACCAATCTCGCCAGCAACCGCTATGCTTTGGCTCCAATCAGTCGGAACATCTTGAATGAACTGAAATGCATCTAGTCTTTCAACATAGTTTCTTGGTAAGTCCGCAGCCATTTGTATTGGGCTATATAACACAACGTACAAGGCTAATTGTTTTGTAAGGGTCGTTTGTACACGATTAACAGCGTCTAAGCCTTTTGGAGCGAGATCAAAAATACCTGGAGTAAAGTCCATAGGGCCAGATAGCATTCGGGTATAAGGCAAGATAGCGGTATGTTCTGGATTATTAGGCGGTGTGCCCCAAGCATTAAACTCTTGCCCGCGGGCTCCTTCTCTTGCTATCCAGTTAGGGTAGGTACGGCGAAGGCCTGTATCTTTTACTGGTTCGTGAGTATTAATGCTAATTCCACGTTTTGCAGCTTCTTTAATGCTGTGCAAATACTCATTCACCATGAACTGACCGTCGTGCCACTCGTGACGGGTAATGCCATTTTCATCCACACGTTTTATATCACCGCCATCAGCAACATAACCTGTTTTGATTTGTGTCACGCCATGAGCTTGGTATAAATCATAGGCATCACTCATTTGGTTGCGGTAATTAGTCACTGAACCTGATGTTTCATGATGACCGATTAAACGAACATTTTTACTGGCGCCATGCTGACTTACTGCGTCAATATCAAAATCATCATATGATTGGGTAAAACTAAAAACGTCGCCATTATGAAACCAACTGCCATCCCAACCTAAATTCCAGCCTTCAACGAGCACGCCATCAAAACCATACTGAGCCGCAAAGTCCATATATCGTTTAGTTTCGCTGGTGGTCGCGCCATGCTTTTCTCCAGAGCCCCATGTGTTCTCATTTAAATGCATGCCCCACCAAATACCAACATATTTTCCTGGTTCAACCCAAGACACATCACCAAGCTTGTTGGGCTCATTTAAATTGAGTATTAAATCTGAATTAAGTAATCCTGTGGCTTTTTCAGCAATTTGAATGGTTCGCCAAGGTGTTTTAAAACCGGGTTGGGTTTTGACTAATGTACCATCTGACCATGGGGTTAAATCAGCTTTAAGTGTGCCGTCTCGTCGTTGGTCGAGCACCATAGCGGCATAGTCTGTCAGGGCTGCTTCATGAATACTGAGATGGAGCCCAGAAGCTAATTTATAAGTAAATGGTGTGTGGGCACGATCGACTTTAATAACGCTAGTGGTGTTATATAAATACTCGTAGCGATTCCAGCCACGACCTGGTATCCACCATGCGGTGGCATTGTGGGCATCAGGGACAGAAAATTCGGTTAATTCATTGGTGATATTGAGCGAATCCGTTGAAGTTAGTGCAGCTTGTTTCGGCACGATATACCTAAAGCCAATACCATCATTGAACGCTTTAAATTCCAGAGTAAATTGATACTGACCGTTCGAAAAGGTGGTACTGAGTTTGTTGTGGTTATCTTCAATCCATTCGCGTTCGCCCCAAGGTTGTTGCCAGCGAGACGAATTTAAGGAGCTTGAGCTATCAGTAATATCAAATCCACTGCCAAACTCACCAAGTGATTCAAATACTAAGCCAAGTCTTGAGCTGAGTACGGCATCTTTACCATTAAAAGTGACCTTATATTCAGGTCTGTCGTTGTCATCAGTGATTGAAATAGAAATATTGTCGTCAGGAGAATTCACTGAGACGGTTTTAGCAACCACACTGTGACTAGCCATTAATGTTAAAGCAACAATCATAGGTAACGTAGCTAACTTATTGGCTGGTATAGTCTGAGAATTCGTTCTGGCTGATGCAATCCTTGTTGAAAACGACATCTATTACTCCATTTTTATAATTATTTATATCTCCTCATACTAAAACTGTTCATATTTTGGCTGCAATTTCCTGCATACGTATTCAACCTTTAAAACGTATATTATTCATATATGAATATTAAACACTGATAACTATTTTTTATTTTTTGAAAATAAAATTTGGGCAAAAATCACACAATAAATAAATTGTCAAAAAACTAGATGTATCGATATTTGCTTGTTAGGGGTAAAGGCTTTGCTGATACATATATATATGACTTGGAATTGTTTAGCAGTTTTTGTGTAAAAACACTTCAATAATAGCCTGCTATTAGTAATTGGTATTTCCATAAATAGCAATTGTGATCATATTAATATTGCAGCTAATTACTTGACCTAGTTAGATAATCTTCACAAATCTAGTGTTTGGTAAATTTTACCTTTGTTATGGTTTCCTTAAATAATAACAAGGAAACTATCATGGCAATGAACAGACGTAGCTTTTTAAAAGGCAGTAGTGCATTTGCATTTTCTGCTAGCATCATGGGTTGCTCAAGCAGCGATGATGACTCACCAAGTGAACCACCAGTAACTGAGCCTCCAACACCTGAACCAGACGGTATATTCCATACTACTTGTCCGCGTAACTGTGGTGACAGATGTAGCTTGTTAGTTTCTACCAAAGATGGTGTTGCTGTTTCTATTACTGGCGACACATCGCACCCAGTTACAGCAGGAACCCCGTGCGTTAAAGGCCATGCTTATTTAGAGTCAATATATAGCCCAGAACGAATTAAGCAACCGATGAAACGCGTTGGACCTCGTGGCCCTGGTGCTACGTTTGAACCGATTACATGGGAACAGGCTAACAGTGAAATTGCTGCTAAATTAAACGAAGTTATCGAGACCTATACCGGTAATGCCATCGTGCCATATTTTTACTCAGGTTATAGCGGCATTAGTGCAAGCTCAGGCTCAAATCGTTTCTTTAACCGTATTGGCGGTCGTAACTTACAAAGAAACATTTGTGCTAGTGCAGGATATTCAGGCATGAGTTCTATTTTGGGTGAATTCTCAGGGCCAAGCCCAGAAGATTATGTGAATACCAAGTGTTTTGTGTCATGGGGGACTAACGAGCAAGCCACTAATATTCATCATCTTAAGTTCATTAATGAAGCTCGTGATAAAGGTGCAAAGATCTTAGTGGTTAACCCCGCAAGAACGCCGCTCGCCTCCCAAGCTGATATCTGGCTTCAGCCAACACCTGGTACAGATGCAACTTTAGTCATCGGTATTGCTAAAACGCTAATTGAAGAAGGTCTACACGATACTGGTTTCATCGATGCACATACTCAAGACTATGATGCGCTTTTGGCACGTTTAGAAGAGTTTACTCATGAGCAAATTGAAGCTGAAACGGGTGTAACTAAAGCACAATATCAGTCATTTGCTAGGGCTTATGCCGGCGCTGAATGCGCGATGATCCGAATTGGTTATGGCTTACAACGTACGCTTAATGGCGGACGTATGGTTAAAGCTATTCCAACGCTAGCGGCCCTTACTGGTAATATCGGTAAAGTAGGTGCAGGTGTTGTGTACTTGAATACTCAAGCTGGTGGCATGTTTAATTGGGGTTACTGTAGCGGGAATCACTTAACGCCAGAAGATGCAGTACGAGATACCGTTAATATCAGTGAAATTGGCAAATCACTATTACCAGAAGATTATCAACATGAAGATGGTCAAGTTGGACCGCTTGCTTTTGATGAACCGTGTGACCCAATTAAAGCAATGATTGTGTATTCAAGTAACCCAATTGCTATCGCGCCAGATGCAGATTTAATTGAAATTGGTTTAATGCGCGATGATTTGTTCTTAGTCGGTATCGATTTATTCCAAACCGATACTATGGACTATGTTGATTATCTATTACCAACCTCAAGTTACATTGAGCAATCAAACATGATTGATAGCTACCATTGTTACTATGCTAAACACAGCACCCAAGCAATTAGCCCTTTATATCAATCAAAACCTGATACGGTAATTTTCCAAGATTTAGCTAAAGCGATGGGGTACAGCGACCCAGAATTCAGTGAAAGTATTGACGATATTTTACGTGGTACTTGGCAAGGCAACATTAGTTACGATGAGTTGTGTGTTCAGAATTGGGATAGCCCAGTTGTGGATTACCCATACCGTAAAAATTATGACTTCCCGACACCAAGCGGAAAAATTGAATTTAAAGATATTAGCGGCACTTATTTCGATCCTGAAAAATTCAATCCAGTTATTGATACTGGTACGCCAGAGTCAGATGATTTTGCAACAAAAGGCATGACTGACGATGAAAAAGCGCGAGAATTCCGTTTATTGTCACCAGCTCATCCAAAACTCAGTAACTCTCAATGGGCGAATGTAAAGTACATTGAAGGTACTTTCCCGCAGCATACTGTTTATATTCACCCTGATGATGCGATGCGCAAAGGGATTAGTGATGGCGATCAAGTCAAGCTAGTGGCGAGTCGTTATGGTCAACGTGATGTCACTATTCAATATACCGCTCGGATAGAAGCAATGACACCTGCTGGCACCATCTTCGCGTGGAAGAATGCATGGAAGAAGCTTAATGAAAATGGCAGTAACACAGCGATTAACCAGTTAACGAACAGTGAGTTAACCGACATGAACCATGGTTCAACATTCCACTCAACTCGTGTTGATATCGCTTTGGCGTAACCTAATTCATTAAGGAATAAACAAATGACTGAACAAAAATGTTTTGTATTTCGCCAAGAAAACTGTGTAGGTTGCGAAGCGTGTACAGTAGCCTGCCAAGCTGGTAATGATCTGAATGAATTCATCTCTTTGCGCGATATTAGCCAAGGTGAAAAAATCAATAGTGAAGGTAGACAAGTATCGGTGTTCTTAAGCCAATCTTGCCATCACTGTGCTGATCCACTGTGTGTGGAAAAGTGCCCTGAAGGTGCAATGGTTCAACGTGCTGATGGCATAGTTTATATCGACGATAGTATGTGTATTGGTTGCGGCGCATGTAAATTTGCATGTCCTTATAATGCACCTAAAGTGGACCCTAATCGTGGTATCTTATCTAAATGCGATATGTGTAAAGACAGACTTGCAATAGATGAAAAACCTTATTGCGTCCAAGGCTGCCCTGTACAAGTACTAGATGTGATGGATCAAAGCGAAGCGTTAGCACTACCTGGGGCGAGTTTGTCAGGTGATGGTCACCAAGATTTAGGGACAGGACCGTCGACAGTGTTTATTAAACTAAGAAATTAATGTTCAAATTTAGTTTAGGTTTATAAGAATTTTTTATAACTTAAACTAATACGAAAGTTTAATAAAAACGCCAGTTAAATACTGGTGTTTGTTATTTGGGTGACACTTTAAATAAACTAATATATTTATAAAAATTTAAACAGTGAACCGAGAGTTTCTGCTTTGATTTAATTCTCTAATATGTTTCTCCCAGTTATTTGCAACTTGAATAACTGAGCTAGCATGATCTAATAACTCTTGGTTATGCGATAAATTAATATCTAAAGCGAAGCCTCTTGCTAATGCAATAATTGAGTAATCTATTTTTGTAATGGTTTCTTGATTAACACTTTTATTGATTATGATGCTAAAGGCATTAAAAAATACAGTCATTAGCTCGGCTTCATTTAAGGTCTTAGGCAGAGGGTCTACTCTAATAAAGTCTGTTATAACAAGGCTAGACAGCTTTCTACTGATAGCATCTATTGATTTTGCAGTGTTTGGGGAAGCTAACCACACAGCTTCATCCTTTAAGCTTCTTTCTATTGCACTGGCTAGTTCCGCTGCACGCCATCTTTCTTTAAAACTCATGACTAACATAATTTTACCTATCATGTATTAACAGCAATAATTTATAATACAAATAATTCCTAACAAGATTAATGATCTGAATCACTATCTTATAAATTGTTTTTAAATATTTTTATAAATTGGAATGTATCACAGACATAAATAATAACCTGAAATACTATTGAGTGAATTAAATAATAAGGAAATAACATGACTAATGCTGATAACGTTAAATCTAAGGCGTTAATGTTTAATCTTATAGCTGAAATTTTTTATCGATATCCTGATGAAGAATTAAAAAAAACGATATCTGAACTGGATACCTCATTATTCATAACAAATAACACTAACTTGCAAGATCCAGTTTTAATCCTGCTAAAAGACATTAAGCAACTTGCCATTGAAACTCCATTAGTGGACTTAAAACAAGATTTTAATATGTTATTTTTACGTCCCAAAGGTAAGTTGGCTTATCCTTGGGGATCGGTGTACCTCAATAAACAGAATCGTTTATTTGATTTAACAACACTCGCGTTTATGGAGTTTTGTAAAAAATATCAGTTGAACTTTACGCTTGCTCAAAATGAACCCGTTGATCATTTTAGTTTAATGTTAGTCGCCTTAATTCATTGTATGGAGCTTGATGAAGCTGAAGATAATTCCAGCCTCAATGATTTTAATGAGTCTTTATGTGAGCATCCCGAGACCGATAGGGCGGCGACCTTGTTAAAATTACATTTATTACCATGGTCTGGTCGATTTTTATCTCTCGTTGTTGAAAACAGTGAATCAAAATTTTATGGTGCAACTGCGCAACTAAGCCAGATATTGCTAGAGCAACTAGAGCAGGATTATCAAATATCAGTTGAGCCTGTTGTGTTATATAAATAGCAACAAATAGCGTTAAGTCACTATGAATTAGCATTGTTTAAATAACACAAATGGAATAGGCCAGATAAGTTAATTATCTGGCCTATTTTTTATTGCTTACAGTGGCGATTTAACAGCCTAGCTTTGTTCCATGGCTCAAGATGAATGACCATAGAGCTATCAGCAAGTTAGTGCCTTGCTGTTATTGTTTTAGATTGATAGCAAGCACCTTAGATTCAAGTGGATTTAACTTTATCTGTAACGTGCCGATACCATCAATTATTTGCAGTTGCTCAGGCTGTGAAAGACTCGGGTTTAACAAGTCTGTTAATGGGTATTGAGCCTTATCAAGTTTCGCTAAATTGATGAGTTCAGTTGGCAGGGTTAATGCGAAAGATGATTCAGCCGATTTACTAAAATTACTTACTACAACCAATACTTGAGTATCATTGTAACGACTAAACGCGAATACCTTATCGTTGTACCCAGCTTGATAGTTTAGCTCTTGTGCTATCGGTTGTGCATGTTCTGAAAGCTTTGAACGGTTTGCACTATCCAGCTCAAAGTAATTGCCACTTAAAGCAGGTGCGGTATGACTGAGGTTTAGTAAGATTTGATAGTATTTGCGTAACGATTTTTCAGCATCTGTTGATTGCCCACCATCAAACAAGCCATTATTCATCCAACGTTGGTGTGCTGGCACGCCAACATAGTCAAAGATACTGGTTCTTGTTGGCTGACCAAATCCTGCATTTTCAGCTCCTTGTTCACCAACATCTTGACCAAAATACAATAACGTCGGCGAACGGCTAATGGTGGTTGAAACAACCATAGCGGGTAGGGCGGCTTCTGGGCTACCTGCAAAATCAGTGGTATGAATACGTTGTTCATCATGGTTTTCAAGGAAATGAAGCATGTGCTGCTCAATATCCATTACCTTAGCTTGGTCAGCGGCAATTTGAGCGGTAGATTCTTTGCCATGAATAATATCTTTAAGAGTGTCATATAAGTCGACTTTATCGTACAAATAATCCATTTTTCCTGAATGAATGTAGTCGCGATAAAGGCTCGGGTTATACACCTCTGCCAATAAGAATGCGTTTGGGTTTAACTGTTTAATATTACTGTTTAGGTAACTCCAAAACTCTACGGGCACCATTTCAGCCATGTCATAGCGAAAACCATCAACACCTTTTGCTAACCAGAACTCTGTGATGTCTTTAAATTTAACCCAAGAGTCTGGGATCGATTCTGGCTGTTGTGATTGCCAAAACTGGTGATGCTCCGAAGCCGTTTTATTAGCGTAATCCTCAGGTAGCACCGGAAAGTCATATGAACCATCTGGTTTGACACCATAGTTAACCTTGACTGTTTCATACCAGTCATTGGCATCGGGTTTCGCCAAGCGTGAACCGTTGCCTGTCCATTTTGCAGGAACTTCGTTAAATTTGCCATCGGCTAAAGGATGCAGTTCACCGCCTAAAGGTGAATATCCGTTGATAGGCTCTGGCACATTGAATTCTTCACCAACAACATAATAAAAATTGTTATTTTTAGCGTATTCAACTTGAGTATTATCTAGTTTCCCGAAATGGCGGTTTTCAGGTAAAGCGGTGTTTTGGTCAAGTGATTCATAACGACGGGCGACATGATTTGGGACAATATCAATGATGACTTTCATGCCATTATTGTGAGTTCTGCTAATTAACGCTTCAAATTCCGCTAATCGTTGCTTTGGGTTATCTGCGAGATCAGGATTAACGTTATAGTAATCTTTTACGGCATAAGGAGAGCCCGCACGACCTTTAACCACATCAGGGTCATCATTACTGATACCAAACTCGGTGTAGTCATTAATCACTGCGTGATGAGGGATCCCTGTGTACCAAAGGTGCGTGGTACCAAGTGATTTTATGTCTTGCAGTGCTACATCAGTAAAATCACTAAATTTTCCTACGCCATTTTCATCTATGGTTCCCCAAGGTTTATTGGTGGTATTGGTGTTACCATATAGTCGAGTAAACACTTGGTATACAACGGGCTTTCCTTGTAATGGAATAGCCTGATTTACCTTGTTTGTAGGCTCAGCTTTAACTGTTGGTTCCTTGTCTGAACTCACCACTGTAGTTTGCGTACCATTACTGTTTTGACCTGAACATCCTCCCAGTATTAATGCGAGAGTCCATAAAGGCAAACTGGATAACTTTGTCGGTTTTAATTGCATATCTGTCTCTTTTGACTGATGTTAGTTTTGATTTTATATGCTGTATCGAGCAAATTTTTGTTACTGACTCAAGCTTAAGATAGTGACACCTTTTTCTTGTAAAGTGAGCGACTTATCTAATGAATACGAATGTTGACTAAAAATATCAAGCCCCACTTTGTTATTGTTAATCACATCACTAAAGCGCGATAAATCAATATCAATTGCCTGTTCATTCTTATTATAAATAATCAACACATCTTCAGACTTTCCAGCTTGCTGGTAGCTTCTTGCTTGTACGTACACCCCGTCTTTGGGTACATAATGAGATAGTTTACCTTGCTGCAGTGCTAGTGAGGTTTTACGGAAATTTAATAAAGATTTATTAAAGTTAAGTGCATCTACTTGCTCTGACGTTAAGTTTTTCTGAGTAAAAACATTCACTGAATCGTCTTGCCATCCACCAGGGAAATCACTGCGAACTAGACCGTCATTACGATCTTTAGTGGGACTTTCCATTAGTACTTCAGTGCCATAAAACATTTGTGGAATGCGATTGCTGCTCACCACATAAGCCATTGCCATTTTATAAGCGGCTAAGTCATTGCCCATTAAACTGTATAAGCGGTTAGTATCGTGATTACTTTCAAATAACACGAGGTCAGTTGGTTTTGCGTACACTACATCATTGGCTAACATCTCATATAGATTTATTAAACCGCTGCCCCAATCTTCCTTTTCTGTCAGGCTTGAAATAAGAACCTCATACAAAGGAAAGTCCATCATGCTAGGTGTGTGTGATACATAGCCGTCGGCGTTTTGTTTTCCTGCTTGCCAATAACTGACTGTAATTGGGTTATCAGTCCACTCTTCACCGACAATATTGAAGTTTGGATATTCATCCATAATAGCTTTTGACCAACGAGTCAAAAATGACTTGTCTGCATAAGAATAAGTATCTTCGCGAATGCCGCTTAAACCGGCATATTCCACCCACCAAATACTATTTTGTATCAGGTATGTGGCCATAAATGGATCGTTTTGATTCATGTCTGGCATAGTGTCAGTAAACCAGCCATTTTCAAATTCAGCTCTATCATTAGCCATTGCGTATGGATCTTGGACTGTGGTTCTACGATGACTGGTATACATGATGTTTTTAGGGTCTTGTTGCCACTCACTTTGGCCATTTATCCATGTTGCAGTAGGAAAGTCAGCCATCCAACGGTGACCCGAGCCCATGTGATTAACTATGACATCTTTGATGATCCCAATACCAAATTGCTGCGCTTCTTCAACTAATGACTTGTATTCTTCATTGCTGCCAAAGCGAGGATCAATTTTGTAAAAGTCTGTGGTTGAGTACCCATGATAAGAGTATTTGTCTTGGTTGTTCTCTAGTAATGGGTTTATCCATAACTGGGTGATACCTAATTCTTGTAGGTAGGGTAAAGCTTTGCGGATCCCCATGATATCGCCACCATGTCGACCGTCTTTATCTGCGCGATTGATGGTTTCTAACATAGTAGGGTGGTTATCATTGGCTGGATTACCATTCACAAATCTATCTGGTGTGATGAGGTAGATAACATCTTTGTTGCTAAAACCTTGTCTATCACGAGAACCTGCTTCACGAGCTTGTATTGAGTAATCAAAGCTTTGTACAAATGTGTCGTTGTCATAAAGCCCGAACTGCAGTGTTTGAGGTTGAGCATTTTTTAAATCAAGGTCGATGAAAAGGTGATTGGGGCTGATTGATTGATGAGTTTGCTTCAGTTTTACGCCCTGAGATTGATCTAACTTAACCTGCATTTGACTAATGTTCTCGCCATATACCAGTATTTGTAATTGGCTGTTCTGCATATCAGCCCACCATGATTCAGGCTCAACAGAAAGATTGGTAATTTCGGCAAACGAAGGCACTGAAAACATTAAAGTAGCCAGTAGAGAATAGGTCAATTTATTGGGTTGAAAAGTCATGTTGAAAACCTTTTATTCTATTTTTTAATAATGATTGTTTGCTAGATAGAATCTGTTAAAGACTGCTAATAAATTTATAAACCCTTGATGAAATCATCATGGCTAGGCATTTGATTGACAGCTGTTGCAATGATTTGCTTCACGTTAGCTAAAAACTCTTTTAGATCACTATCGGTAATGTTGTTGGCAAGGGGATTATAGTCCTCTGGTTCAATACCTTGTCCTAACAGTACTTGGACCCAAGCAGCCTCAGTGAAAAGTTCATCTTGATAACGCGTTACCGTTCCTGTTGCACGAAACAATTCGATTTTTTGCTTTAATGAATCAGGTATCGGCATGTCGCGACATTGCTGCCATAGATCTGGCTTATTTGAAGAATGGGTTCTGTTATTGACGTGATAATGAAGAATGATAAAGTCGCGTATTTGTTCAAATTCTTGTTTTGACTGTCGGTTATATTCATCAACATTGGCTTGTTGTATACCATTGTGGGGGAAAAATTTAGTTAGGCGGATAATGGCAGATTGAACTAGATGCAAACTAGTCGATTCAAGCGGTTCTAAAAAGCCACTTGATAGGCCGATTGCGACACAGTTTTTGTGCCATTGCATTTCACGGCGGCCTGTTTTGAAGTTTATTTTTTTAGGTTCAGCTAATGCTTTGCCATCAAGATTTTCAAGTAATAGTGCTTTTGCAGCCTCGTCAGAGATGTGTTTACTGGAGTAAACTAGACCATTTCCCGTACGATGCTGTAATGGAATGCGCCACTGCCAGCCAGCATTATGGGCAATTGAGCGAGTATAGGGCACTAACGGTTCGGTTCGTTCACAAGGTACGGCATAAGCACTGTCACAAGGCAGCCAATGTTGCCAATTTTCATAACCAACGTTCAGTTGTTTTTCTATTAATAATGCTGCAAAACCTGAGCAGTCTATGAATAAGTCGCCTTTAATCACTTGGCCGTCTTTAAGCGATACGGATTCAATATCACCTTGAACAGTTAACTCTGCTGAAGTGATTAAGCCCTCTATACGATTTACCGATAAATTTTCGCTGTATTGCCTAAGCATTTGCGCATAAAGCGTTGCGTCAAAATGATAAGCGTGAGTTATGCCAGCTAATGGTGAGCCAGCAACACTATCCATAATATCGAATTTATTGGTTTTAGCAGCCTGATAATTTAAAGAGTAGTTCCAAAAAGACATGGCATCTTGCGGGTTCGACTTTAACCAATAATGATGAAACTGGGTGTAACCAATATCTTTTCCAATGTCACCGAAGGCATGCATATAACTGTCTTGTTGTTGCCCCCAGTTCTCAAACTGAATACCGAGTTTATAACTAGCCTCCGTTTGCTTAATAAAATCAGCTTCTTTAATACCTAAAACACTATTAAATATTTGTAGAGGAGGGATGGTAGCTTCTCCTACGCCAATGGTACCGATATCTTCTGATTCGATTAAGGTGATGTTGAGCTGTTTCTTAAAAAGTTTGATTAACATGGCCGCAGTCATCCAACCGGATGTGCCACCACCTACAATTACAATGTTTTTGATTTTATTGTTATTCACAGTAATCGCCTTTATGTTTTTGTTTAATTTGACTTGGTTTTATGAGTAAAAAAAGCCCCTGTAACAGGTTACAGAGGCTTATTTTTCATTGCTGTCTCTTAAAAAGAGTGAGCACTTTAAACAACTCAGAACGAGTCATGACTTAGAACTTGTAGTTCGCACCTAACATGTAGTTACGACCATAGTTTTGGTAGTCACGTACATGACGAGCATCATCACCTGTGTAAGAAGTGAAAGGCTCATTGGTTAAGTTATTCACTTGCAACAATACTGATAAACCGTAAAGGGCATCAATACCACTTTCAGAGAAGTCATAACCGATTTGTGCATCAACCACGGTTTCAGCTTTTACGTTAACATTTTGACGAGTTAAGCTGATTGCGGTGACTTCACCTAAGAAATCACTACGGTAGCGTGAGCTAACACGTGCTTCAAAGCCTGAGTTCTCATAGTAAACAGTCGCATTGAATGTTTTCTCTGATAGACCAGGTAACGTCGTAGATTCACTATCAGAGGTTTCTTTTACTTCACTCTCATTGTAAGAACCACTCATCACAGTACCAAAACCATTTAATACGTCAGCAAATAAACCAAAGTCTAATGAGAATGACGCTTCAATACCTTGAACATAACCGCCTTGTCCATTTTGCCACTGTTCAAAACTACCAATTGGATTATCAGTATCAGGGTTTTGTGGTGGAACGATATCAGTAAAATCGATAAATGATGTTTGTCTATACGTGTAGTTTTCTAAATCTTTATAAAAGACTGCTAATGCAAAATAACCTTGGTCGCTGAAATAGTTTTCATAGCTAATGTCATATTGGCGAGCAAGCCATGGTCGCAGTTGCGTATTACCTGCTTCACCAGTCCAGTTGACACCAGAAGTAGGGTTTTGTTCATAGCTATAACCGATGTTTGCATTCATTTGATCCATGCGCGAACGGGTCAATACTCGAGCTGCAGCAACACGAAGCATTTGACCATCAGCTACTTCAAAACCTAAGTTGATGCTTGGTAACCATTCAGTGTATGAAGCACTGTCATAATTAGGGTTAGTGACTAATACATCATTTTCAATAGTAGTAGCAGTACCGTTTGAACTTTGATCTGTCATTACCGCTTGTATACCAAAATTACCCGTTAATGGAACGTCGTAAACATCTGTATCAATCGTTGCCATAACGAAAGCGGTAGTAACTTCTTCAGATACTTCCCAAGAATTTACCGCACGACTACCATCTACATCAGCAACATCAGTTTCAATGTAATTACCGTCATTGTAAAATGCTAACGAGTCGTAACTTAATACATCACCCATACCAAAAAAATCTAGTGAAGTAGGGCTAAGTAAGTACTCATCTGGTACCGTCATAACATAGTTAGGATCAGTGCCGTCATAACCTTCAAGCGTTAAGAAATAACCTTTATCAAGTTTGGTTTTTTCACGGTCTGTTCGGTTAACACCAAATTCGATGCTACGCATAATGCCTTCATCAAACACATATTCAGCACTTAGGCGAAATGACTTTAATTCATCTTCAATTTCAGGTTTGTTAATGAAACCATCTTGGGTATTAGCACCAAGTGGGCTACCCCAGCCTAGTGGATCGCCTAACTTGATAACGTTTGGATCAGCATAATCTAAACCGTGAGTAAAGTTGTAGCCACCGTCGCCATTATAAGCAAAACCTAAATCATCAACCGCGCCAACACCAGTACCACGACCTGTACCACTGTAGCTTTCCATACCAATATCAGTACGTTCAGCTTTTGAAAGGGCGATATCAGCTTCTACAGACCAATTATCGTTAATGGTAAATTTGTTATTCCAGCCAATCGATAATGATTCAGCATCACGTTTGTTAACGTCATTACGAATCACAACCTCAGCGCCATTAATAGTGCCTTCAGTAACAAGGCCATCTTCAGTTTCTGAAGCAACTACACCGCCGTTTGCGCCCCAAGCAGCAGGGATTTCGATACCACGTAAACGTTGGTCATCAGTGAACTTTGAGTAATAAAGGTCAACTTTAGTTTGGTAAAAATCATTAGGTACATATTCAAAGACTGCTAATACACCATCACGCTCAAGTTCACTTGATCGAACAAATGGTTTAGCACCACCAAGAACACTATCACCTGCATCATTTTCTGGATAACCCCATGCTTGCCAGCGTTCTTCTTGGTTAGGTGACTGCATACGTGCGTAACCTAATGCAATACCAATTGTGTCATCTGCAAATTGGTCAATATAAGAGATGCTGCCACGGTAACCCGTGTCTTCTGAGCCACTGTTTAGTGCGCCAAGGTCATTCATTTCGCCGCGTAAACCAATAGCGAATGTTTGCTCGCCATGTGCTAATGGACTAATGGTTTGCATATCAACTGTGCCACCAATGGCTTGAGCCATAACAGTTGCATCAGGTGATTTATATACAACTACACGATTTAATAATTCAGAAGGGTATTGGTCAAATTCAACACCACGGTTGTCATTGACAGATGCCTGCTCGCGACCGTTTAGAGTTGCAGTAGTAAAGTCTGGACCCATACCACGAATAGAGATGACGTTTGCACGGCCATCAAGACGCTGAGCTGATACACCAGGAAGACGTGCTAGTGATTCTGCGATACTGACATCAGGTAGTTTACCGATATCTTCAGCTGAAATAGCTTCAACAATTGATGATGAAGACATCTTCAATGATTGAGACTCTTGTAAGCTACGGCGAATACCGGTGACCTTTAGTACTTCAATTGATTCGTCTGCAGTAGCAGCATCTTCTGCTTCAGCTGCAAAGCCGTACATACTTGTACTGGCAGCAACCATTGCTAACGTTAGCAAGCTTGGTTTAAATAGCGACATCCATCTTTCCCCTTCTGAATGGCCAGTAGCTCTTATGTTTGTAAGGTAGAGCTACTAGATTTCTATTATTTATAATTACAGTCTTTATAGTATTTTCCTTCAGCTTGCTTAATTGACTGCATAAGCGCTGAGGTTTATTTCCGTTTTGTTGCGGAACAGTGAAGATACTACTCCTAGCTTTCTTTCATCGACAACGTTATGCATACGTATTCAAAGGTTGTGCAAAGTAAAAATGGCTGTTTTTTTACTTTTAATTAACATTTAAAAGTCATGTTGGTAGTTGGTTAAGTTATTGAATTGTAGCACTTAAGGTGTTTGAAAGTAATTTTATAAAATGGTTTAATTCTTTGCATACGTATGCAGCTCTATTGAACCTGATTTCCATATTCACGTATCCTCGAGGCAATTAAATAATAATGACGACCTGTTACTGGGTCGCAACAAAGAGTTAACTAGGTCAAGGTCGTTTAATAGTTAGTTCTCTATTACAGAGGGTGTGCAATGAGTCAGTTATCATGGTGGCGCGGCGGAGTGATATACCAGATATATCCACGAAGCTTAATGGATTCTAATGGCGACGGAGTGGGTGATTTACAGGGAATTATTGCAAAACTTGATTACATAGCTAGCTTGAATGTCGATGCTATTTGGATCTCTCCTTTCTTTAAGTCGCCAATGAAAGATTTTGGTTATGACATCAGTGATTACTTAGATGTCGACCCAATGTTCGGTACGATGAATGACTTTGATGAACTCATCGCTAAAGCACATCAATTGAACATCAAAGTTGTCATTGATCAGGTGTTAAGCCACACCTCAGAGCAGCATGCTTGGTTTAAGCAAAGTAAACTAAGTAGAGATAATGATAAGTCCGATTGGTATGTATGGGCAGATCCTCAAGAAGATGGAACAGCGCCTAACAATTGGCTTGCGATATTTGGTGGCTGCGCTTGGGAGTGGGAACCACGTCGTCAGCAGTATTATTTGCATAACTTTCTTAAAAGCCAGCCAGATCTAAACTTTCACAATCCAGAAGTGAGACAGGCAGTACTTGATAATGTTGAGTTTTGGCTTAAAAAAGGCGTTGATGGATTTCGCTTAGATGCCATTACATTTTGTTATCACGATGAGCAATTACGCGATAATCCGGCAAAACCTAAAGATCAACGTCAAGGAAGAGGGTTTAGTGAAGATAACCCTTATGCTTACCAATATCATTATTACAACAATACACGACCTCAAACAGTCGGCTTTATTGAAGATTTACGTGCATTAATCAATAAGTATCCTGGCGCAGTGACATTAGGTGAAGTGTCATCTGAAGATTCATTGGCTACGATGGCAGAATATACTCAAGGTGATGATCGCCTGCATATGGCATACAGCTTCGAGTTACTCACTAACGACTTTAGTGCAGCTTATATAAGACAAACGGTAGAAGAGCTAGAAGCCAGCATTGGTGATGGTTGGCCTTGTTGGGCCATAGGAAATCATGACGTGCAGCGCGTAGCAACGCGTTGGGGCAAAGGCGAAACGAATCCTGATTTGGTTAAAATGCTTAACGGTTTATTATGTTCATTGCGCGGCAGTGTATGTAGTTATCAAGGTGAAGAACTGGGTTTAACCGAAGCGCCAATTGAGTTTGAACAATTACAAGATCCTTTCGGCATTACATTTTGGCCGATGTTCAAGGGAAGAGATGGTTGCCGGACGCCAATGCCCTGGTTAAAGGATAATCAACAAGCAGGATTCAGTGAGAATAAGCAAGCATGGCTTCCTATTCCTGCTGAACATAAAGCCTTATCTGTAGATGTACAAGAAGCAAATGCAGATTCAAGTTTACATGCTTATCGCCATTTCTTGGCTTGGCGTAAACAATATCCAGCATTGGTTGCTGGTGATATCAAGTTTATTGAAAGCGAAGAGCCTGTACTCGCGTTTACACGTCATTTTGAAACTCAAACTTTGTTAGTGGTATTTAACCTGGCAAATACCGATAACCAGTTTGATGTTTCAAAGTTCAATATCAAGCAAGTTATCGATAATCATGGCTTAACGTCTGGTGTACTTGCTAACGAAAAAATCTTAAAGCTTGCAGCATTTAATAGCTTTTTTGCCATCATCGACTGATATATGACAACAGCAACCTAGAGTTGCTGTTTTCTTTTATAAATTTGGAATACTCAATTTTTATAATCAAGCAGTAGTGTCTTAATACAATAACTAGAGAATCTTAATTATGGCCTCAACAATTTCTAGCGGAACAGCCACCGTCACCCATTCTGGTGATGGTAAATATCGTTTTGCACTTGTATCACTGACTTCGTTGTTTTTTATGTGGGGTTTTATTACCTGCTTAAATGACATTCTCATTCCACATTTGAAAGCTGTGTTCTCGCTTAGTTATACCGAAGCGATGCTGATTCAATTTTGTTTCTTTGGGGCTTATTTTTTAGTTTCATTGCCTGCTGGTAATTTAGTTAAAAAATTAGGCTATCAAAGAGGCATAGTCACTGGACTTGTGATTGCAAGTATTGGTTGTGCATTGTTTTACCCTGCAGCTGACTTTGCCGTTTATGGTCTGTTTTTAGGTGCACTCTTTGTGCTTGCATCTGGCATCACTATCTTACAAGTCGCTGCTAATCCCTACGTGAATGCTCTTGGTAGTGAAGAAACTGCTTCAAGTCGTCTAAATTTAACCCAAGCTTTTAATGCATTAGGAACCACAGTTGCTCCTTATTTTGGCGCGATATTGATTCTATCTGTAGCCACAGGTGCAGTAGGCGAGTTAGGACATGCACAAGCTGAGGCAGAAGTGGTAAAAATGCCATATTTGTTTCTGTCAGCTACATTAGCAGTGCTTGCAATCATTTTTGCTAAGTTAAAACTTCCTGTTATTGAATCCCATGTTGAACAAAACTCAACAGGTGAAGTGAGCTATAAAGGTAAAACCAGCGCAACACAAAGTATGCATTTAGTTCTCGGTGCAGTTGGTATCTTTGTTTATGTGGGTGCAGAAGTCTCAATTGGTAGCTTCTTAGTTAACTTTCTAGGTGAAGAGCATATCGTTGGGCTTAAAGAAGCTGACGCTGCGAAATACATTACCTATTACTGGGGCGGCGCAATGGTAGGCCGCTTTATTGGTTCTGCAGTGATGCAAAAGATTGCAGCTGGTAAAGTGTTGGCATTTAATGGCTTGGTAGCCGCACTTTTAGTATTAATTGCAATGTACACCAGTGGAGAAATTGCTATGTACGCGATTCTGGCTGTGGGTTTGTTTAATTCTATTATGTTCCCAACGATTTTCAGTTTAGCGCTAAGGGATCTTGGTCCACATACATCTCAAGGCAGTGGCATATTATGTTTAGCCATTGTGGGTGGCGCAATCATTCCGCTACTTCAAGGTGTTATGGCTGATTCAATGGGCATACAACCAGCCTTTATCTTGCCGGTAGTTTGTTATGCCTTTATCGTGTTTTATGGTGCTAAGGGCTCTCAACTATCTTAAAAGCACCAACTAATTTTTGTTACTTCGTTTGATATAAAAAGCAGCCATATGGCTGCTTTTTATATTTAGGGCTTTTATTATATTTTAAATAGAGTTAACCCTGATTATTCGTAATCAATACTTGCGCTAGAGCAAGTTAGCTCCTATGATCCAAGCGCTTTTTCTGTAATAACTTCTTTTTCTTTACTCTGTGAGATCCCCAATGCTGACTTTCCCACTTTCTGGCAGTTCATCTGAACTGGTAATTGATGTGCTAACCATGGTGTTAACTGATGGTAAACCATTAGATAGAGCATATTCTCACAACTTTTCTGGCATGCAATATCCGCCAGCAGAATTAGCCCGCATAACCACTGTCACAGGTGATATTCTTCGTCGATTAAACCTTTATTGTTACATCGTTGACATGAAAGCTGACGATATTGAGCGTATGGGGTCAAAACTAATCAATGGTTGGCATTTATTCCATGAGCTTGAATTACCAAAAATGGAGTATGCACTACAAGTTGATGCCCAAGATTTAGCTGAACGTATTGCACAAGCTAAAACACAACCGGCTTTATGGGATGGCTGTCCTGAATGGTTAGATACGTTAGGCGCTGAGCAGTTAGGTGATAAATGGCCTGCTGAAAGAGCTGCATTAGCGGCCGTACCGAAGCGTTATATTCGTGCTAACTCATTAAAAGGTACACGCGATGAGTTAAAACAACGTTTAACCAAAGAGTTAGTTGCGACAGTAGAGGTTGAAGGTGTTGAAAGTGCACTAGAAGTACGTTCAGATTCAGCACTATTTAAAACAGCTGCGTTTAAAGAAGGTTTTTTTGAACAACAAGATGCTGGATCGCAACTTGTTGCAGCAGCTGTAGATGCAAAACCGGGCATGCGCGTTGTTGATGCTTGTGCTGGTGCAGGTGGCAAAACCCTTCATATTGCTGCGCAAATGAAAGGTAAAGGTCGTTTACTTGCCATGGATGTTGAGCAATGGAAATTAGATAACCTCAAATCTCGTGCTCGTAGAGCTGGCGCTCACAATGTTGAAACCCGTATCATCGCTAGCAGTAAAACTATAAAGCGTTTAAAGCTGACTGCAGATCGTGTTCTGCTAGATGTTCCGTGTTCAGGATTAGGTGTACTAAAACGCAACCCTGATTCTAAGTGGCGCGATACACCAGAGCGTTTACCTGTACTAATAGAGTTGCAGAAAGACATTTTACAAAGCTATAGCCGTATGGTGAAAGTGGGTGGGATCTTGGTTTATGCGACATGTTCTATCATGCCTGATGAAAACCGAAATCAAGTGGATGCTTTTATCGCAGCTAACCCACACTTTACATTGCTCGATGATGAAGAGATTCTCGTTTCAGAACATGGTTTTGATGGATTTTATTTAGCTCGCATCGAACGTGTTAGCGAAGCGTAAACTCTATTGTTTTAAAATAAAACAAGTATTAGAAGCAGTATTGTTAGCAGACAATACTGCTTTTTTATTTTAAGTAGCATATAACATGGTAGTTTTGAGTTTTTCTAGCTGTAATAGACAGATGGGAAAATTAGTACAAATATACTAATTGCCACAGTGTAACAACTTTGTTGATTTTAGCTGTAATAATGCATAATCTTCATGTACAGAACATAGAAAATTAAAACTGTCATAAGCAGTTATAGATGATTGTGATTGTAGGAGCTCTATGGATAGCGCGCAGTATATAAGTAAAAGCACTGAAAATTTTGATGTGTTAACACACCGCTCATCGAGCATTGAGCGCTACAGTACAATTTTATCTATGGTTCTTTCTGGCTCACCCCTTCGTGAAATCCTTCATTCTTTAGTTCTTTCCATCGAAGCACAAAAAATAGGCACCAAAGCTTCTGTTCTATTAATCAGTAATGATAAAAAAAGACTGCTAAATGGTGCGGCTCCAAGTCTTCCTGAAGAATATAATCAAGCTATACACGGCGTAGAAATCGGCCCCGAAGTTGGATCGTGCGGCGCGGCCGCTGCAACGGGTAAACGAATTATTGTTGAGGATATTGAAACCCATCCTAATTGGGCTGCTTACAAAGAGTTGCCACTCAAAGCAGGACTTAAAGCGTGTTGGTCTGAACCTATTATTGACTCTCATGGTGAAGTGCTCGGCACATTCGCTATGTATTATGATACTAAAAAGTCTCCGTCTGATTTAGACCTTGAATTGATCCAAGAAGCGGCTAAGTTAGGAAGTTTAGCCATAGAGCGTAGTCAGGCATTACACCTGCAAAGGTTAACCAGCCGTATATTCAGTAAGTTACCAATGGGATTGGTTATTACCACTGACACTCATTCTTTATTGCAGGTTAATCCGATGTTTAAGACTATTACACGGGATTTTACTGCGGATAAGTCTGTGTTTGAACCCGAAGTCTTTTTTGAAAAGTCAGACGAAAAATCGTTAGTTTCGATGCTTAAAAATCTAACTAGAGGTAAAACGTGGCAGGGGGAATTAATAGGTTACAAACGAAATGGGCAGACTTTTGATGCAGAAGTCACCGTTACTACGTTCAGAGATTATCATGGCGAGCAAAATTGTTTTTCTTGGTTAATAACTGATATTAGTGAACATAAAAGTGCCAATAAATTAATCCATTATCAAGCTAACAATGATGCACTGACCAGCTTAGCTAATCGTCGTTGTTTCTTAGATAAAATATACGATTATGTTTGGCAGCATGAACGCACTAAGCAGCAAAATATCGCATGTAGTGTTCTATTAATGGATATTGATAATTTCAAATTAATTAATGACAGCCTCGGGAATGAAAATGGCGATGGATTACTAAAAGAAGTCGCTGATCGATTAACGTTAATTGCACCAAGAAATAGTTTATTAGCAAGAATGGCAGGGGATGAATTTGGTTTATTTATACCCGGTCAAATAACCGTCCAAGAACTGATCTCGATTGCTAAACAGATTAATTTATCAGTTGCAGAGCTTGTGGTGATTGAAGGACTGCATATCCACCCGACAATGAGCATTGGGATTTCACGTTACCCAGAAGACTCTACCATTGTTGAATCGTTAATTAATTTTGCTAGTCAAGCAATGTATGATGTTAAGTTGAAAGGTCGTAATAGCTATCAGTTTTTTAATAAAGCTATGCAAAAAAATGCTGAAAGAACGGCATATTTACAAATGGAACTGAGTAAGGCAATTAACGATGAGGCGTTCGAGCTGTATTTTCAACCTATTGTTTCTATTCACTCATCTAAAATCGAAAAAGCTGAAGTTTTGCTCCGCTGGCAACTTAACGGTGAGTTTATTTCCCCAGAGGAGTTTATTCCTATAGCTGAGCAGTCTGGGCTAATTATTCCTATTGGCAAGTGGATTAGACAGCAAGCACTGGCAATTATTACTGAACGTTGGCAACAAGGACACCCGATAGCGTTGGCTGTTAACGTTTCCACATGTGAATTTTTAACCGATGATCTGCAAAAACAATTTATTTGTTTCTTTGAAGACTTTATTCGCGATCAAGCAATGTCAGATTTTCCATTTGATTTATTGACCTTAGAAATAACCGAGTCACTGATGATGGAACAACACCAAAATGTTGAGACTCTATTAAATCAATTGCGTCATTGGGGCATTAAAATCTCAGTTGATGATTTTGGAACAGGTTACTCATCGTTATCTTACCTAGTTAATTTTCCAGTGGATCAAATTAAAATCGACAAAGCCTTTATTCAAAAGATAGAACAAGGGCCCCGTCATAAAGCATTGGTAGAAGCTATTGCCAGTATGAGTAATGCACTTGAACTTTCAGTAACAGCTGAAGGCGTAGAGACTCAAGCGCAGTTAGATTTTGTCAAAAACAATCATGTTGATGCTATACAGGGATACTTTTTCTATAGGCCAATGCCTAAACAAGCTTTTTATGACTTGCTGGCTTCTCAATAAGTCACTAACTGTCTAACAAGCTTTGAGTCATTAAACTGTTCATTATTACTCAAATTGAAGATGATGAACGCTGCTCTAAGTTGTTGGATGCATCTTTGTGAATAAAAGATGCTTAGGTGACTAGGGCGTGTTGATCTTTCAAGGTTGTTTTTGCAGCGAATTGTTGGCCATTTATACAAGGCAGAGACTTTGTGGTGTCGTTATTCTACATAAAAAGTCGATAACGCAGTAAAAATGGCCAACAAACGCTGCCCAAAGGGTTCGATTAAAAGCGTTTTACTCTTTGGTGGATGAATTTTGCTTAGATGACTAGGCATCAATCCATCCGCCTCAATTAAAACGCTTTTATTTCGAACAAAACTTAACCTGCAAAGATCAACAGGCCCTAGGCATCAATCCATCCGCCTCAATTAAAATACTTTTTTTTCTAACGTAACTTAACCAGCAAGATCATCAGGCCCTAGTATCAGTTAACTCATTACCTATTTTCAATTACTAGCTAAGACCAAAAATGGCAATTAATTATTCGCCTTGAATGGTAATTAACACTTGTCTACTGCCACCGTGGTTTCTATGTTCGCCAAGATAGATCCCTTGCCACATGCCCACTGCCAATTGTCCTTGGCTGATCGGAATAGATAATTCACATCCCAATAAGCTGGATTTTAAATGCGCTGGCATATCATCGCTACCTTCATAGGTATGCACATAATAAGTCTCATTCTCAGCTGCAGTGCGATTAAAATAGGATTCAAAGTCTTGTCTAACACTTGGATCTGCGTTTTCGTTAATGGTGATAGAGGCTGATGTATGTTGTAAAAAAACATGCATGATGCCAACTGAGAAATTAGCTAACTCAGGAATTTGTTGTAGGATTTCATCAGTGATTAAATGAAAACCACGAGGCCGAGACTTTAAGTTAATTTGTTTTTGAAACCACATTTTAAGTCACTTCTTAATACGAAAATAATCACTAAATTGTAGAGAATTTTAGCTATTTTACCAATAGTCAAAAACACTGCTTAAAAAAAATTACACAGGATAAAACCCTATGGCAAAATATTGATGTTATTTTAAGAACAAATTATGTTTTTATTTTAATGAAACTCTTACTGAATGGGGGTTGTAGAGGATAGCTTTGAGATAATGAACATTATTCGACTATTTTAGCTAATCAATTAACTAGCTTTAATTATTGAGTAATAATTATCGAGTTTTTAGCAAACACTTGTAAGCTGGTTGTAAAATGAACGAATGATGCAAGTTGTCACATTTTAAATGGTTTGAAATTAAGCCTATTTCGATGATTTTTGTATATAAAAAAACCGCTCCAAGAGCGGTTTTTAAGCACAACATGATTTTACTACTGTGAAATAAGCATTAGCCAAGCATGATTTTAGCTTCTGTAAACTCAAGTGCTAACGCTTCAGCAACTTCTTTACATACCAACTTACCATGGATAACGTTTAGGCCATTTAGTAAGTGTTGATCAGCAAGTAGCGCCTTTTTGTAACCTAAGTTTGCAAGCTTAAGAATGTACGGCAGCGTTGCATTGTTAAGTGCAAAAGTAGAAGTACGAGCTACAGCGCCAGGCATGTTCGCTACACAGTAATGAACCACGTCATCTACAATGTAAGTTGGATCTTGGTGAGTTGTTGCGTAAGAAGTCTCTACACAGCCTCCTTGGTCAATTGCTACATCGACAATCGCACTGCCTGGTTTCATACGTGAAATCATGTCACGGGTCACTAACTTAGGTGCTGCAGCGCCTGGTACAAGTACACCGCCAATCACTAAGTCAGCATCAATTACATGACGTTCAATAGCGTCAGCTGTCGAGTAAATAGCTTTCACTGAAGAACCAAACTGAACATTTAAACGACGTAACGCATCGATGCTACGGTCAAGTACAACTACGTCAGCGCCCATGCCTACAGCCATTTGTGCAGCATTAGTACCAACCATACCGCCACCAATGATAACGACTTTAGCTGGTTCAACACCTGGTACACCGCCAAGTAACATACCGCGTCCACCTAATGACTTTTCAAGGGCACGAGCACCTGCTTGAATTGACATACGGCCAGCGACTTCTGACATAGGTGCTAATAAAGGAAGGCCACCACGGTCATCTGTAACAGTTTCATAAGCGATACAGACTGATTTACTTTTGATTAAGTCTTCAGTTTGCGGCATATCAGGGGCTAAATGCAGGTACGTGAATAGGATTTGATCTTCACGAAGCATAGCGCGCTCAATAGCTTGAGGCTCTTTAACTTTCACAATCATATCTGATTGTGCAAACACTTCTGCGGCTGTTTCTAAAATAGAAGCACCAGCGTCAATATAATCTTGATTGGTAAAGCCAATGCCAATACCAGCATCAGATTGTACGAATACATCATGGCCTTTAATCGTTAATTCGCGAACGCTTGAAGGAACCATACCTACACGGTACTCGTGGTTTTTGATTTCAGTAGGGATACCAATAATCATTATGTGCCTCTATTTGCTCTGTTGTCGTTGTTGACAGTTCAATTGTTATTATAATCGCTCGCCTGAACGTGCTTATTTCAGGGAAGTCTAGTATAGTGCCCAAGACGCAGTTTATGCTGCTAAACTTTACACATTAAAAGATGAATATGTTGTTTTTGTGCTAAAGCAAGGTTAATAATATGGCAAATAATAAGAAAAATTCTGTAAAAGATTTAGATCGGATTGACCGTAATATCCTCAATGAACTTCAAGTTGATGGTCGCATATCAAACGTGGAGTTATCGAAAAGAGTAGGGCTTAGTCCTACTCCTTGTTTAGAGCGAGTTAAGCGTCTCGAGAAACAAGGTTACATTAATGGCTATACTGCATTAGTTAACCCTCATTATCTTGGTGCATCTTTACTTGTATTTGTGGAAATCACGTTAACACGCGATACGCCTGATATTTTTGAGCGCTTCAACAAAGCCGTTCAGTTACTCGATGATATTCAAGAATGTCATTTAGTGTCTGGAGACTTTGATTATTTATTGAAGACTCGAGTATCTGATATGTCGGCATATCGTCGTTTATTAGGTGAGACACTACTTAAGTTGCCATCAGTTTCTGATACTCGTACTTATGTGGTCATGGAAGAAGTCAAACAAACTAATAAAGTCGCATTAAATTTATTAGCGGACAGCTACTAAACTTTCTGACCAATAAAAATAAAGGGCACAGCCCTTTATTTTTTTGCCTAAAATTTACTTCAAGTTTAAAAACGCTGCTTTTTTGATGTAAAAATAGCCTATTAATAAACAGTAAATTAATTTTTGGTTAAGCTGCCATCTATCTGAAAACATTAGGTTGAGCTTGGCTTCTTAGCGTTGCATAATCACTGCAACATCAGCGATATTCTGTTATTGTTATCATTCTTATTTAATTCTTATTCGGGTGTTTTCGTTTGTCTCAGGGAAATAGTCTTCAAACACTTAGTGGCCTTCAACGTCTTCTAGAAGGTGGATTGATCATTTGTTGCATGACAGCAACTTACATTCTTCTGGCACTCAGCAGCTTTGATCCAAATGATCCAGGTTGGAGCCAGTCTCATTTTCAAGGTGAAATTAATAACCTAACTGGCGCAGTTGGAGCTTGGACTGCAGATGTTTTATTTTATTTCTTTGGTTTTATCGCCTATCTCATTCCAGTCATCATAGCGGCAACCGGTTGGTTTATTTTTAACCGCACTCATAAATTATTTGAAATAGATTACTTTTCTGTAGGTTTACGGATCATCGGCTTTATGTTGATGGTATTAGCATTGGCAGCTTTAGCCAGCATGAATGCTGACGATATGTATGTGTTTTCTGCGGGCGGAGTAGCAGGTGATGTTATTAGCCAAGCTATGTTGCCTTACTTTAATAATCTCGGAACCACACTGTTACTGCTGTGTTTTATTGGCGCAGGTTTTACCTTAACCACAGGTATCAGTTGGTTAACTGTCATTGAAGCGACAGGTTACGGCACCATATGGTGCGTTAAAAAATTGATTAGTCTTCCAAGTTACTTGAACGGTTCAAATGAAACAGAAGATACCCGCGGCTTTATGTCTGTGGTCGATAAGTTCAAACAAAGACGAGATAAGTCAGATGAATATGAAGCTATCGATGGCGAAGTAACGGAAACGACTGATACTCAATCTACAGAAAGAACCTACGGCGGTAAGTTAGAGCCACAATTTGAAACTCATTCAGATGCAGTATCCGAATCAGAAGTTGATGAAGACGAGTATGAATCTGAGCCAGTTAAGCAATCTGTCTTTGCGAGAATGAAATCTAAGATTATTCCAGCTCGAGATAATACCCCTGACGACAACCAAGATGATGACGTTGATAACCAAAATCAACTAGAGCCAGTCAATGGGCAGGGCAGAGTAGAGCCGCAAGTTAGTATTAATAATGAAAATGATGACTCGGCAGAACCTTGGATTGCTACAGGCGATGCGCCAGCTGTCGATTTAACTCATACTAATCAAACTGCTCATGCTACCGGAGCCAATAATGATCAAACCATAGATTTCGGTGATGAGTTTGAACGCACAACATCTATTGGTGCGACTGTAATGGCTGCAGCGGTTAAAAACCAGCAAAGCAGTGAACAACACAATTCGGATGGCAGTGCTAACGCAGCAAATCACGCAGCAAATAACCCAGTTGCAGCAACTACTGATAAGCCTTATATCGCCGAAGGTGTGGTTATCATTCCAGGGCAAGAACCTCAAGTTGTGATGAGCCAACCTCGTGTTGCCATGCCACCTTTGCCAAGTATTACATTACTCGATGTACCAGATCGTAAAGAAAACCCAATTACAAAAGATGAGCTAGATATTGTTGCTCGGTTAGTTGAAACCAAGTTAGCTGACTTTAATATTGTCGCCAATGTTGTTGGTGTTTTCCCAGGTCCTGTAGTGACTCGCTTTGAGCTTGAACTAGCACCTGGTGTTAAAGCGTCGAAAATTACTAATCTATCGAAAGATTTAGCCCGTTCATTATTGGCTGAAAGCGTACGCGTAGTTGAAGTTATCCCGGGTAAAGCTTATGTCGGCTTAGAGTTACCGAACAAGTTCCGTGAAACCGTGTTCATGCGCGATGTGCTGGATAGCAAAACTTTTGATGAAAGTCAGTCAAATTTATCAATGGTGCTTGGTGAGGATATTGCAGGCGATCCCGTTGTGGTTGATTTAGGTAAAATGCCGCATCTACTTGTTGCCGGTACGACAGGTTCAGGTAAGTCTGTTGGTGTGAACGTCATGATCACCAGTATTTTGTATAAATCTGGCCCAGAAGATGTTCGTTTCATCATGATTGACCCGAAAATGCTAGAGCTTTCAGTGTATGAAGGCATTCCTCATTTGTTATGTGAAGTTGTCACAGATATGAAGGAAGCTGCGAATGCACTTCGTTGGTGTGTGGGTGAAATGGAGCGTCGCTACAAACTGATGTCAGCATTAGGTGTGCGTAACCTTAAAGGCTACAACACCAAGATAAAACTGGCCAAAGAAGCAGGTACACCGATAGTAGACCCGCTTTGGAAATCATCAGAGAGTATGGATGAGCAAGCGCCTGAACTTGATAAATTACCGTCTATAGTCGTCGTCGTTGATGAATTTGCTGACATGATCATGATTGTGGGTAAAAAAGTCGAAGAGCTTATCGCTCGTATCGCTCAAAAAGCCCGTGCTGCTGGTATTCACTTAATTTTAGCAACACAGCGCCCATCGGTAGATGTTATTACGGGTTTGATTAAAGCCAACGTACCGACACGTATTGCTTTCCAAGTATCATCGCGTATCGATTCACGTACTATTTTGGATCAGCAAGGTGCAGAAACACTGCTTGGTATGGGTGATATGCTTTATCTTCCTCCAGGCACCAGTGTACCTGTCCGTGTTCATGGCGCCTTCATTGATGACCATGAAGTGCACAAAGTCGTAGCTGATTGGCATGCACGTGGAAAACCACAGTATGTAGAAGAAATTCTTAATGGTGTTAGTGACGGAGAACAAGTTTTGTTACCGGGTGAAACCGCCGAAAGCGATGACGATACTGATCAGTTATACGATGAGGCCGTCGCTTTTGTCACTGAAACCCGCAGAGGTTCAATTTCAAGCGTGCAACGTAAGTTTAAAATTGGTTATAACCGCGCAGCCCGCATTATCGAAATGATGGAATCCCAAGGGATTGTTAGTAGCCAAGGCCACAATGGTAATCGTGAAGTATTAGCGCCGCCACCCCCACGTGGCTAGAAGGTATCTTATAGTTTTTAGATACAAATATTAGATACAGTTATTTGATGCACTTACTGGGTACGCTAACTGAATTAAGTAGTAGGTATAAAAATGAAAAAATGTATTGGTTTATTATCAATGTTAGCCGTGTTGCTAGCAGCTCCAGCTCAAGCAGATGACTCGAGTGTTCTGCGTGAAAAACTCGAGTCGCTTGATTCGTTAAAAGCTGACTTTAGCCAAACGGTTACTGATATCAATAATAAAGTGATTCAATCTGGTGAAGGTGTTTTTGCACTTGCTTATCCAAACAAGTTTTATTGGCATCTCACTCAGCCTGACGAATCACTGATTGTTGCTGATGGTAAAGATTTATGGATTTTCAATCCGTTCGCAGAAGAAGTCACTGTGATGGATTTTGCTGATGCGGTTGAGGCATCACCAATTGCATTACTTGTACATCGTGATGAAGCAACGTGGGCGCAGTACCATGTTAGCCAAGTAAAACCTGAGTCGGGTAAAGCATGTTACTTAATTAAGCCTAAGTCACTTGAAAGCAGTGTTGTTACCGTGAACGTTTGTTTTGATACGACTCAATTGACTGATTTTAACTTACTCGATGAGCAAGGTAACCACAGCCAGTTTGTGTTAACTAATCAAACAAGTGTGGCAGAAGATGAGCAAAGCTTGTTTGATTTTGTCGTTCCGGCCAATGTTGATATTGATGATCAACGTAGCAACGCTGCCCAGTAGGTCACTGTGTCTAATTTAGGTTTTGATTTTGCCCCTGACTTTCGTCCTTTAGCCGCTAGAATGCGACCGAGGGAGATAAATGAATACGTCGGGCAAAGTCATTTACTGGGTGAGGGTCAACCTTTAAGACAAGCATTAGAAGCTAACAGAGCTCATTCGATGCTGCTTTGGGGCCCACCAGGTACCGGTAAAACCACATTAGCCGAATTAGTTGCTCACTATGCGAACGCCCATGTCGAGCGTATATCAGCGGTAACGTCGGGCGTGAAAGAGATTCGTGCAGCCATTGAACAAGCTAAAGCCGTGGCTCAAAGTCGAGGCCAACGTACCTTGCTGTTTGTTGACGAAGTCCATCGTTTTAATAAAAGCCAACAAGATGCCTTTTTGCCATTTATCGAAGATGGTACGGTGATTTTTGTTGGTGCCACCACTGAAAACCCGTCGTTTGAACTCAATAACGCCTTATTGTCACGAGCAAGGGTATATCTCATCAATCGCCTAGACGGTGATGATATTGCTCAAATTATCAATCAAGCTTTAACAGACACTGAACGTGGTTTTGGTAAACGCAATTTCACTATGCCAAATGATGTTATGCAGCAATTAGCTGCCACCTCAGATGGCGACGCACGTAAGGCACTTAATTTATTAGAGTTAATGAGTGACTTAGTCAGTGATAATGATAGTTTTACCCAAGAAATGCTCACTCAGGTCGCCGGCCATCAAATGGCGGCTTACGATAAAAATGGCGATCAATTTTACGATTTGATATCCGCAGTGCATAAATCGGTGCGTGGTTCATCACCTGATGCAGCACTGTATTGGTATTGCCGAATTTTAGAAGGCGGCGGCGATCCTTTATATGTAGCAAGAAGACTGCTTGCAATTGCTTCAGAAGACATCGGTAATGCTGACCCTACAGCTATGAATATCGCGCTCAACGCTTGGGATTGTTTTCATCGCGTTGGCCCTGCAGAAGGCGAACGTGCCATTGCACAAGCCATTGTGTATTTGGCTAGTGCACCAAAAAGTAATGCTGTTTATACCGCTTTTAAAGCCGCACGCGCATTAGCAAGGGAAACGGGCCACGAGTCGGTGCCTGATCATCTTCGTAATGCGCCAACACAGTTAATGAAAAACATGGGACTTGGCGCTGAATACCGCTATGCTCATGATGAACCCGGCGCTTATGCCCCTGGCGAAAATTACTTTCCAGAGACACTGCAGCAAAGTCAGTTTTATTATCCTACCGAGCGCGGTTTTGAAAAGCGCATTAAGGATAAGCTGATTCATTTAGCTGAACTTGACAGAACAAGTGAGGTAAAACGCTATGATTAGCTTGACCAATATCATGTTTGTGGCACTTGGTGGCTCAATTGGTGCAGTTTTTCGCTATGTTATTTCAATTTTAATGCTTCAGCTATTTGGAAGCAGTTTCCCTTTTGGTACACTGTTGGTCAATATATTGGGATCTTTCTTGATGGGCATTGTTTATGCCATCGGTCTCGAAACAAGTCACCTTAGTCCTGAAATTAAAGCCATGGTTGGTGTTGGGCTGTTAGGAGCGTTAACGACCTTTTCGACTTTTTCCAATGAAACATTATTGCTGATGCAAGAAGGACTCTTTGTAAAAGCAATTCTCAACGTGTTGTTGAATGTCATCCTATGTATTTTCATGGTGTATGTCGGCCAGCAGCTAGTATTTTCTCGCATTTAACTATTAAGAATATAAAACATGTTAGATCCAAAATTTTTGCGTAACGAACTTGAAGTCACAGCTGAGCTTTTAGCTAAACGTGGTTTTATCCTTGATGTTAGCCGTCTTACAGCTTTAGAAGAAAAACGTAAGTCGCTACAAGTGGAAACAGAAGAATTACAAGCATCCCGTAATGCTATCTCTAAATCCATCGGTCAAGCTAAGTCTCGTGGTGAAGATGTCAGTGAAATCATGGCTAAAGTAGGGGACTTAGGTTCTCAACTGGATGCGAAAAAAACTGAACTAGCTGAGTTATTAGCTGAGTTAAATGGTATCGCTATGAGCATGCCTAACTTACCTGATGAAGCTGTTCCTAGTGGTGCTGATGAAAATGACAACGTTGAAGTTCGCACTTGGGGCGAGCCAACAAAATTTGATTTTGAAGTTAAAGATCATTTAGATCTTGGTGAAGGCCTAGACGGATTAGACTTCAAAAGCGCCGTGAAAATTACCGGTTCACGTTTCATCGTGATGAAAGGCCAAGTTGCACGTTTAACCCGTGCTGTGGGTCAATACATGTTAGATCTTCACACAGAAGAGCACGGTTACACTGAAATGTACGTACCTGTGTTAGTGAATGAAGAAAGCTTATTAGGTACAGGTCAATTGCCAAAGTTTGGTGAAGATTTATTCCACACCAAGCCTGCGACTGAAGAAGGTCAAGGTTTAAGCTTAATTCCAACAGCAGAAGTGCCATTAACCAACATGGTTCGTGACACAATTGTTGAAGAAGCTAATCTGCCACTTAAAATGACGGCATTAACCTCTTGTTTCCGTAGTGAAGCGGGTTCATACGGTCGTGATACACGTGGTCTAATTCGTCAGCATCAGTTCGATAAAGTAGAACTTGTTCAAATTGTTAAGCCAGAAGATTCAATGGCGGCACTTGAAGAATTGACTGGTCATGCTGAAAAAGTACTACAAGGCTTAGGTCTTCCATACCGTACAATGATGTTATGTACGGGTGATATGGGCTTCGGCGCTTCAAAAACATATGATTTAGAAGTGTGGTTACCAGCGCAAAACACCTACCGTGAAATCTCTTCTTGTTCTAACATGAAAGATTTCCAAGCTCGTCGTATGCAAGCTCGCTACCGTGGTGTTAATGATAAAAAGCCAACGCTTTTACATACACTAAATGGTTCTGGTTTAGCTGTCGGTCGTACAGTAGTCGCTATTTTAGAAAACTACCAAAATGCTGATGGTTCAATCACGGTTCCCGAAGTGCTACGTCCTTATATGCGTGGCCTAGAAAAGATCGGTTAAACCTTATCCACTGTATATGTTAGGCAAAAAAACCAAACATTAAGTTTGGTTTTTTTATGCCTGCAATTAACTGATATAATCACTTTTACTAGCTATATGATGCTCATGTTACAAGCTAAAAGTACTCATGTTAAAAACTAAAAGTCTGTCAATTTACCTAAGTTCAAAGCCACAATAAGATGTTAGAAATAGAATATTCAATCAATGAATTAACCACATTAATGTATGTTGAAAGCATGCATGACTTTTGCTTTATAGATCAGCAATGGATTAAAGCTTCAAAGCTTAATGTTGGCGATGAGATTCTTGCCCGTAGTGGGGCTGTAGCAGTCATTGTTACAATTAATGCTGTAGATACTCGTCATCCTGATCCGCAGCTTGTGAGTAAACTACGTGATGTGAAACTTAGCCATAACCATCATTTCTTTGTGACCAAAAAGCCAAGTTCGGCTTTAGATGTAAATTGCGAACAAGCACCGACTGATCCACTTGAGCTTATTCCTTATGAACTTGCCAATAAACCCTCTTACTTTCCTAATGGAGAACCAACAGGCCATCACAGTGGGCCATGGGTCGCTGCAAAATATATAGATGATTCAGGTTTTGAAACTGTAGGCTGGGGTAGAGCTGATGATTCTCAGTGTGCTGAAGATGCTGCGGTATTCAATTTAAAGTCAAAAATTGCCAAGACAGCGTTACTGAACAGGCAAAATGTGACCATTTCACATGCTTATATACGAAAATATTCAAAACGTGGCCGATTAATCAATACCATGAGCCCATGCTCACATTGTCGTGAAAATTATGGCAAGGCGCTTAATGATAAAAGGATAGGTGAAAGCAACTTGATCAAGTCAGGTCGCGAATATTTGCCAGATAACTAATTGAGTCAAGTTAAATAGGAGGACTATCTTCTAAGTCAAAGGCCAATGATTAACTCAAAGACTAATTATTCACCCAAAAACTGACTAAATCATTTAAGCTATAAAGATGCCGTTCACAATTTGGACTTAGCGCCAAAACTTCTTGTTTATCACTAAAACTCATAATATCTAACACGTATTTAACTTTTTAAAGGCAAGTGTGTCATTTGTTTTAAACCACCTTGTAACTCTCGTTTTGGAATCAATTCTAAAACTATGATTTTGTTATTCAAATAACAAGGGTGATGTAATGAAAAATTCTCTAGTTTCTGCAAATAAAAAAACAATCAACAATCCTTTCTCACTGAACAAAAAGCAATTGAGTGTAATCGGGGTCATGGTTACTAGTGCACTTAGCGCAACCAGTGTTAATGCTTCAGTTCTTGATGACACTGATATGCAATTCGGCGGATATATTAAAGTCGATACTATGTTTAGCAATTATAGTAATGGTGCGCCTGATTCAGGGCATATTTCTAGACAGTTTTATGTGCCAGGCACCATTTACGGTGTCGATGGTAATAGTGAGCAAGTTGTTGACTTTCAAGCAAGGGAATCTCGTTTTAACTTTAAAACAATGACAGATATGGATGGCCATAAGCTTACAGGTTTCATTGAACTTGATTTTATGACCCATGCTGATGGTAATGAGCGAGTTTCAAACAGTTATTCACCTCGTATTCGTCATGCTTTCATTAGCTATGACAACTGGACATTCGGTCAAACTTGGACAACATTCCAAAATCCTTCAGCTTTACCTGAGAATTTAGACTTTGTTGGCGCAGCAGAAGGGACTCCTTTTGTTCGTCAAGCTCAAATTCGTTATACAAATGGTGGTTTTCAGTTTTCAATAGAAAACCCTGAAACGACCTTAAACAAAAATCAGAGCTCTTCTCGAATAGTCAGTGGCAGTGGCATGGTGCCAGATTTTGTAGCACGCTATAACATGAAAACGGAAGGCGGTGCTAAGTTGTCCGTGGCAGCTTTAGCAAG
This sequence comes from Shewanella olleyana, assembly GCF_023283825.1. Lineage (GTDB taxonomy): Bacteria > Pseudomonadota > Gammaproteobacteria > Enterobacterales > Shewanellaceae > Shewanella > Shewanella olleyana. Next base: position 59,054 of record NZ_JAKILD010000002.1, read on the forward strand.
ACAATTGAACGTTGACTCGACATATGACGATATAAAGTTCGACTCTACTGCACTAGGTTATGGTGTCAGTTTTAGCGGTATTTTACCTGTTGGTAAAGATGATATTAAATTCAGTGCAACCTATGGCGAAGGGCTTGGACGTTACATGGCGCTTAATTATGTCAATGCGGGCGTGCTTGATAGCGACGGGGATATTGAAGCAATAAGCTCATTTGGTGGTTATATCGCTTATCGCCATTGGTGGAATGATAAGTGGCGTAGCAGTATTACAGCATCAGCTTTCAGTGCAGATAACGATGTGGATTTAACAGGAGAGAATGCTAACAAAGACTCTTATTCAGGCTATGTGAACTTACTTTATTCACCTATTAAGCCTTTAACATTTGGCGTTGAATATATGTATGCTAAAAACAGTAAAGAAAGTGATGTAGAAGGAGAACTTAATCGAGTCATGTTCTCTGCTAAATACGTTCTATAAATTGCGCTATAGCACTTACAAATGCTGTTAGTTTTATAGTATTTCATCAATAAAAAGGAGACTGTATGTCTCCTTTTTTGATTTTATGCTTCTAGGTATTCTGGCATCTAGATATTCTGGTTTCTAACTCTTATGGTTTCTAGTTCTTCTGGTTTCTAGATTCGTAGGTGCCAATTTAGATACATTTTGCTGGTTTAGGCAGTCCAGCAATCTTAGTCGCTTGTTTGGCAGGGCCTACAGGAAATAGAGTATAAAGGTATTTTGAATTGCCTTTATCTGCCCCTAAAGACTGGCCAATAGCTTTAACAAGCACTCGGATCGCAGGGCTTGTTTTATATTCTAAATAAAAATCACGAACGAAGTTGATAACTTCCCAATGCTGGTCTGTCAGCACAATATCTTCGGTTTGCGCGAGCACTGGCGCCATATCGGCTTGCCAGTCAGTGTAATTTTTTAAATAGCCTTTAGCGTCAATTTCTATCTGCTGGCCATTAAAGTCAAATGAATCTACCAAGTGATCACCTTAGTGTGTTGCAGTGTAGCCAGAACGAACTGGTCATAATCTATGATTGAAATATTGGTAGACTGAGGTAAGCGATGACTTAAGCCCCTAGCTTCAATATCTTCAATCAGTACGTACAGTTTATAATTTGATAAACGTTGCTGCCATTGTTTATCGAGTAAACAATTGAGCGCATCGTCTGTGAGTAAGATACTGTCTGAGTCGTCAATGTAGCGTAAACAGCAGTTGAGGGCGTTATCGACTGTGGCAGAGGTTTGAACTTGATGTAAAATCATATTAGTAAACCACCACTTCATTGGCGTCTTGAATTAATTGCTGAATTTGCGTAGCAGATGCCAATTCGGCTTCGAAATTAAACTCACTGGATGCTATACCGAACCGTTTAGCTGAATCGTGGCATACAAGCACTGTTTCAATGTCGTATAAGCTCAACGCTTTAAACGTTGATAGGTAGTCTTTGCTGCCAACTAACTCAGGTTGTTGACCTGCTAATAAATGCAGCACAGCTTCATCAGTAAATACCACACTGACTTCCTGCTCAAAGCTTGCGCTTAACATAGCAAAATCTAAGCCTTCGCGACTTGAAGTATTGCCAGTTGGACTGTGTCTGAATATGACGCAGATTTTTTTCATCGTATTAAACCTTTTTGCGTCATCTTAAAAACAAATAAGCCTATCAGACTCTTCAATACCAGTGACAAGTTCACCTAAACCACCCATAACAAAATGGTTACTGGCGTTAGCTGACGTTTTGTTATTTTCTTGAGCATCTTGCTCTGATAATACACCACGTCTCAATGCTGCCGAGACGCAGTTTACTAGCTTAAGATTATGCTCTTTAGCAAGCCTTTCCCAAGCACGGTGTAAGTCATGTTCATCTGAGGCTGGGCAAATAAGCGCACTGCTATTTGTTACACCGTCTTGATAAAAGAAAATACTACTGACTTGATGACCCAGTGATAATACGCTTTCAGTAAAGCGAAGGGCTCTAAAACTCGCGGTTGAGCCATAGACTGTGCCATTAACTTGGATAATAAATTTATTCATAACAATAAAAAATGGCTCCTGTAAGGGAGCCATTTTAGCGTAGTTAACTGATTAATCACAAGGTCATCGACCGAGGAAAAAAGCAGGCACTCGCAGATTAGTCATCGTTACCCATGCCTAACAAGTGAAGTAGGGCCATGAATAAGTTAATGAAGTTTAAGAATAATGAAATCGTAGCGCGAATGTAGTTAGTTTCGCCACCGTTTACGATACGGCTTGTATCATAAAGGATTAAACCAACCATGATCATTGCTACAGCAGCTTGAAGCGCCATAAACATTGCACCGCTATTAACGAAGAACATGTTAATAAGTGAAAGGCCGATAACAACTAACAAGCCAGCGAATAAGAAGCCACCCATGAAGTTGAAATCTTTCTTAGTCGTAATAGCATATGCTGAAAGCGAAATGAAGATAACCGAAGTTAAACCAAAGGCTTGCATAATTAACTCAGGACCATTAGCCATTCCCACATAATGGTTAAGAATGTAGCCTAATGATGCACCTTGCATACCGGTGAAGGCAAAAATCCAAGCTAAACCTGAAGCGTTATCTGCTTTTTTCAACGTCACCATCATCACTACGATACTACCAAGTGATAGACCGATAGACATGAAAGGACCGATATTCATTGCCATTGCAACACCTGCCATTACAGCAGCAAATGCTAAAGTCATCGACAATAACATGTATGTGTTTTTAATGAGTTTATTGGTTTCCATCGTCGTGGCTTGTTGGCCAGACAAAGTTTGTTGATTCATAACAGTCTCCAAGACGTTAAAAGGGTTGTTCCTTAATGAAAAAGCTCTGGAACAAATTGATAAATTACTATTTACTTAAGCTGATGATACCTCAGCTTTACTACAGCTTAAAGTTATCTTCATAAACGAATTGATTTAGCTTCAAAAATTGTTGGTTTTTGTCGGCAAATCAACCCGCTTTATTATTTTTATTAATATTAAGGTCTATTGTTAAAAAACTAGCTTAACTGAACATTAATTATTGAATTCACTCAGGGCTGTTAAATTCCGTTGAGTATTGACCATAAAACTAATATGGGGGTAATTCCTGCTAATTCAAGTTAAGCCAACCACTCTCTATGTAACTTCTCAGTGTCACCTAAGTAGTCTAAAACCCACTCAAGGGCAGGAGACATCTTTTCTTGGTTCCATGCTAAACAACACGGACTGGCATTTTTGGGGTTCTCTAATGTTTTTGAGATAAGCGAGCCTGACTGTATAAAAGGTTTAGCGAGGTTAAGTGGCATGTAGCCAATACCTGAACCGTCTCTGAAGCAATTAATTGCTCTGATCCAATCGGGCACCACTAAGCGGCGTTGGTTGTCTAACAGCCAAGTTGTGCGCTTAGGGATCTCTCGCGATGTATCTTCAAGACAAATAGACGGGTACTGGCGCATTTCGTCATCAGTAAGAGGACGGTCGATATGTGCTAATGGATGGTTTTTACTTACTAAGAATGCCCATTCAATATCGCGCATGTCTTTATATTGAAATACGCCACCAACAGGAATGGCTGTTGTTGCGCCAATAGCAATGTCACTTCTTCCTGTGGCTAATGCTTCCCAAACGCCATTAAACACTTCAATGCGGATAATTAACTCAACATCACTGAAGTGGCGATAAAAGTCTGCAATTAACACACTGATTCGATCTGCACGCACAATATTATCCAATGCTATCGATAAAGTGGGTTGCCAGCCGTTAGCGACACGTTGCGTACTGCGTTTTAAGTCATTCATTTCTGCAAGCAGTTCACGGGCGTGCTGCACAAAATGTTTACCAGGTTCAGTTAAACTTACACTACGATGATGCCTTTCAAACAAAATGACACCAAGTTCATCTTCTATTTGTTTTACGGCATAGCTAACGGCTGATGGAACTTTGTGCAATTGATTGGCTGCAGCGGTGAAACTACCAACACGAGCGACTATATCAATCATTTCCAATGCTTGTTCTGAAAGCATAGAGGGCTATCCTTTGCTGTGAAAATTTATGAATGCAGTCATCAAAAGTAAACGTTTCACAATACTTTTGCAAGTGATTAGACTGCACGCTGATTTCTAACAGTCCCAATTTGGAATACATTTTCACATGAACAATGCACCATCAAAGTCTTCTGAGAGCAGCTCAGCTAAATTACAGTACTTTATTTTATTAGGCTATCTTGCTTTACTCAGCATGCTGGGCTTTATTGCTACAGATATGTATTTACCTGCGTTTCAAAATATTGCTGATTCATTTTCAACAAGCTTGAGTAATGTAGCATTTTCTTTAACGACCTTTTTAGCGGGTCTTGCATTAGGTCAATTGTTATATGGACCTTTAGTTGAAAAAGTCGGTAAGCAAAAAGCATTGATTATCGGGCTTGCTTTGTTTGCAGCAGCGAGTGGTGCCATCGTCGCCAGTGAATCGATTGTGATGTTAAATATCGCACGCTTTTTTCAAGCTTTAGGTGCATGTAGTGCAGGCGTTATTTGGCAAGCTATTGTTGTTGAGAAGTATGATGCTGAAAAAGCACAGAAAATATTCTCCAACATTATGCCATTAGTAGCATTATCACCAGCGGTAGCACCGTTAGTTGGTGCTTCTATAGTAAGTAATTTTGGTTGGCGCGCAGTATTCGTTACCTTAGTAATGGTGGCGTTACTGTTAATCGTGTTAACCAAGTGGTTAGTTGGCGGCGAAAGTAAACAAGCTGAAGCGCAAGAGAGCATCAGCTATAAAAGCATTTTAAAGAACACCCGTTACTTAGGTAATGTGGTTATTTTTGGTGCCTGTTCTGCTGCGTTCTTTAGTTACCTGACTGTTTGGCCGAGTGTAATGATTAAATATGGCTATGAAGCACAGGCGATAGGCTTAAGCTTTATTCCACAAACAATTATGTTCATCGTGGGTGGCTACATGAGCAAAGTGCTCGTCAAAAATTGTGGCGGCACTAAAGCACTTAACTACGTATTAGGCTTATTCTTTGTTTGTGTTGCAGCAATTGCATTAGTAACGTTAATCATTCCAGCTGAAACTATCTTCCCACTGCTGATTGTTTTCTCTGTATTAGCGGCCGCTAACGGTGCGATCTATCCAATTGTTGTGAATAACGCACTACAACAGTTTAGCAAAAATGCGACCAAGGCAGCTGGCCTACAGAACTTTATTCAAATCGGCATGGCATTTGGAGCATCAAGTATTGTGGCGATGTTGGCACAGTATGCTGAAATGACCATTGGTTTAGGTATTGTATTGAGCTCGATTGGTGTCTTTATCGGTTACCGTTTATCAAAGCATGATAGCTGGGACTCAGTTAAGCAGTGTTTTGTAAAGCCAGATCCTGCTCGAATTGCTGTCCAGGCTGACAAAAATACAGCAGATTGATGCTAAGTCAGGCAATCGATTAGTTTTATTAGTTTTATTGCTTTACATGAAACGTCGAGGGCATTATTATTCTCGGCGTTCGGAGAGATGGCAGAGTGGTCGAATGCACCGGTCTTGAAAACCGGCATGGGTTTGTAGCCCATCTAGGGTTCAAATCCCTATCTCTCCGCCATATTAAGAGAAGCCCGCTAAGTTATTAGCGGGCTTTTTGCTTTTTGGAACTTGAGATAGTTCGACTCTAAAGTTAAAAGGTTTGTAGCGCGTCAATGTAGGGTTAAAATCCCTATCTCTCCGCCATATTTAGAAAAGCCCGTTACTGCAAAGTAACGGTTTTTTTGCTTTCTGAAGTATGAGATATTTGGGAAGTTGTTTAAAAGGTTTGTAGCGTCTGAATGTAGGTCTCAAATCCCTATCTCTCCGTCATATTAAGAAAAGCCCGCTAATATTTAGCGGGCTTTTTGCTTTCAGGAACCGGTAAGTATTGAAGCGTATGTCGTTGCAAAGTTGATTGGGCATACACATAACAGTAAATGCTTTTAAGGTGGAGTGGTAGTGAGAAGCAAAAGTAGTGTTTTGAAGATGTGCAGGGGTGTCTTGCAAATCTTGGAAGGCGGATAATAATGCGTTGTTTCGGATCCAATTAGAGCATGATGTTCGGATATCAAAAATGGTGAATGTAAAATGTGTCATGTAGTTAACCAGTTAAGCTTGCATCTCACTTTTTATATCCCCAAAAATGAGCACGCAAGCTACTGTTAAGGGGGAACTCCCTTAAGGCCATTAAGCATCCTCCACCAGAATGTGGTAATTAAAGAGCAACCGGGGTGATTTTGAATAAGAACCTAGTAAGCAAAGCTATAGGACGACCAGTTAATCAGATTTAGGCGCTTTAACTCGATATAACTTAAATGAACCCATGAAATTATCGGAGTAAATAACACCTTCTAATGCATTGGGGACTATTTGTTCCATGACTATTTTCGTCGTAGATTCTGAAGATATAGTTTCGATTGTGGTTAGTTTGCCTAATGTTTCAATATCACCAGGTGCAAAATCAAGGCTAAAATTGAATTGTGTGCCATTGATATATCGTACGAGTTGAGATGATGAATTAGGATCAATGTCGAAGCTAATTAATGATGAGCTATCAGTATTAGTCATGACACCAGTCCAAAACCCATTTATTTCTTTATCATCGTATGAAGAAATTGATTGTAAACGTTGCTTGTTTTTAGCTATAAATTGCCTTGGAGTTGATCGACCTGATTGTTTTTGAAGTTCATATTTTCTGCTAAAAATATGTTTCTGGTCTTTATCAGTAACTATCTCAATGACGTTATAACGTTCCTTGGTTAATGGAGTGATGATAAGGTGGGTAAATTCATTTCTAATTGGTTTTGGCATAGTAATAGTACATTCAGAGTTATTACAGCTGATATCACTATTGTCAAAACCGTTAAGTTGATAACTTTGGAAACCACCATGAATGCCCAAAGTGTAAGCTCTATGCTTCCCATTTGGGTTAATTTGAAGTAACTCGTAAGAAAAGGTATCAATACCAATACCCTCCCAAAATCCTACTTTTAAAGCGAGTGGTGCTGCCTCTTCGGAACGAATTGTTGCAGTAAAAGTTAAACAGATTACCCCTAAAGCAATTAACGCTTTTTTCATCATAATTCCTTTTAATTTAGCTTGTTATATACTATTGCATTCATTTGCTCTTTTCAATTATGGGAGTTTTTTGATTCTAAAACTAGTGAAGTTAAAATTAACAACAGTATTATTTTCTATGAATGCGCTTTTGGAATATTTTAAACAATATGACGGTTATCGCTTAGTGTAAAAGATGAGGGGCACTTAGAGGTAAAGTGAAGTCCCCTTCGTGCCTTTAGCTCCGCCACCTGAATGTGGTCTAAAGTCGTTGTAATTCAGCTTAAATAGTACACACGATTTTGATTCAAAACTTGTAAGCTATTTTAGCAAGTTATAGTCGTGGTGCTGTGCCCATTTGTTATAAAGAGCAGAGCAAGAAGGTTGAAAATGCTCACCCCTCTTGCATCTGCCCAGCAGCCCCGGCGAAATTTTCTGGAAAGCGAAAAATTTCCAACGGGGGATTATCCAGCTTTGAAATTCGTTTGTAGACCGAATAGATCCCTGATCTTTTTAGTTCTTTAAGTTTTTAACAATACAGTCAAATCGAAGAGATAATAATCCCAGTGTAGATACAGCAGCGAGCTTTTGACCGCCAAGGACGGTGGGAATGTCACCATTTTTCTGGAACAAATATGACCAAAACATGGATGTTTTAGCAGAGCTTACAGGGATGCTTACTTTTAAATCAAGAGCCAGCGTCTCGCAGTTGTATCTGCACATAAGGCCGCTCTTTCACATCCATGTGATCGCGGCATTCCGTTCATCCTGAACATTCCTGCGGCAGGCAATGGATTAGATTGAAGTGATGGTTTTCGATAATTAAGCAGAGATAAATGAATTATAAAGTTGCTGTTCATAACTCTTTCATGCCACTAAGTTAGTTACAAACTAGTGCTAATGACATAATTTTACCTAATGATAGACTCCGAGTTATTGCAGTAATTTACAAAACCGTGGCCAATATCTGTTATCCACTACAAACTCCTTTATTCCTTTTTAGATGTATTCTTTAAGAGCTCTAAAATATGTTCAGAAAAATCTAATATACCTTTCTCGATTAAAGTTTGAATCTCGAATTCATGCTGCTGATACTCGAAATATTGCACTAGTTCTTCTAACTGTTTTCTTGTATAGCATTTTGCGCAATTTAATCGCAATAATTCTGTCACGGATAGGTTTGAGATGTAATCAATTGTGCGGTCGTGTTCATTCTCCATATCAAAAAGATAACGAATTTTCATGGTCTTTTGCTCAAGAGAACTCTTGGCCAAATGTATATTGTAATTTCTGAGTAGATTAAGCATATGAAATAAGGCATTGCTACTTTTATAATGGCTATATAGATTCTTAGGGATGTGCGGCATAGTAACGTTTAGTATATCTACTAGCCCTGTAAACTCAGCTAGGGATGCCCTTAAATAAGCGGATTTTCTTGCTTCTTCGCTAATTTGAGGAGTATCTGAATTGCTACAAGCCATAGTTGCCATATAAAGTGCGGCACAAAACCTATCAAAGATTATAGGAAATTCTTCCATCTCTTTATCTATATAGGGCTTTAATAAATAACCATGTTCAATGTGTGTGCTGGTCTCAAAATTAAAAGCCAAAGTAACTCCTTTCAATCGTGAAGCTCGGGTTATTTTCTACGAATTATTGATTGTGTCACTAATCTAACCTTACTAGAATAGCTAACTTTACCAGTCAATTAGAAGCAGACCACAGCAATTTCCGTAATGGTTCTGAATTAAGCCTTACTTATCGTAATGTGAGTTAAAGGATTTTGAGAATTAGCTCTAACTGATTAATGTCCAAAAATGAGATTTACCATTCAGCACCTCTCAACTTGCTAATTACACTCGAAATCCAACATTTAACTTTAATCAAATTTGATTAAGTAATTATCTTTATGACTCAACCCATTGTGCTTGTTGTTAGTTTTAAGCGTAAGTTGCAATTATTTAAGGTTATGACTCTATATGTTGTTTTTTTTAAGTCAAATGGACTACATCAAAATTGCGATGGTATTTTATGTTAGAATCACACACTTGGGATTTGCTTGTAGCCTTGATTTCCTTATTTAGGAGGCATCACAGTCGGAATAGTGATGCAGGTAGCTAATCAAACATTAAGCAAAATGGAGTGGTCTTTATATTCGTTAATCGAATATACGAACATCATAATTTATGAGTTTTAAATCAGACAAATACAGTATTGAATCTACAGATTATCAAATTGGACAAGATAACGTTAATAAATTGGGTATGGATGTCCACAACACCGTTTTTACCGCCTCAGTCGGCCTATCTCTTTTATTCATCGTTACCTTATTACTACTTTCACCAGCTGACGCTAAAGCTGCCATTGACTCAGTAAAAGGATCCGTGCTTTCAAATTTTGACTTCCTATTCATGTGGGGAGCTAATTTAATGCTGCTTTTCGCTGTTGTTATTGCGTTTTCACCTTTGGGTAAAATTCGCTTAGGTGGCGATAAAGCAGAGGCTGATTATTCCATGATGTCCTGGATAGCGATGCTATTTGCTGCGGGAATGGGGATTGGGTTAATTTTTTGGGGCGTTGCAGAACCTACCGCATTTTTCACCAATTGGTTTGGGACTCCATTAAGTGTTGACCCTTATACTGCAGAAGGCCGTGAAGTGTCATTAGGGGCAACCGTTTTTCACTGGGGATTTCACGCTTGGGCAATTTATGGGATGACTGCGCTTTGCCTCGCTTATTTTGTTTATAACAAAGGGCTGCCTTTATCCATGCGTTCGGTTTTTTATCCAATATTTGGTGATAAAGTCTGGGGCAAAACAGGTGATGTGATTGATGTTTTAACTGTGTTGGTTACCTTGTTTGGCTTAGCTACTTCACTCGGTTTAGGTGGAACGCAGGCTGCCAGTGGCATTAGCCATGTGTTTGGGTTTGAAAATAATATCTTCCTCCAGCAGGGTATTATCCTGCTCATTATGGGGTTAGCTACTTTCTCTGTACTGCGCGGCATGAATGGAGGGGTGAAGCTATTAAGTAACCTAAACATGATTATCGCCTTTATATTTATCGGATTCATTGCAGCGCTTAATTTCACCACAGTACTTGATTCACTCGCTACAGCAGTGACGGGCTATGTGAAAAATATCATTCCTTTAAGTCAGTCATCTGGTCGTGAGGATACGACATGGTTGCATGGTTGGACTGTTTTTTACTGGGCTTGGTGGGTCGCGTATGCACCATTTTTCGGCATGTTTGTCGCGCGCATTTCAAAAGGCAGAACGATTCGTGAGTTTTTGTTATGTGTATTGCTCATACCGACAGCTGTAACTACAGCCTGGATGTCAACTTTTGGTGGTGTGGCTATTCAACAGGTCATTGATAAAGTAGGGCAGCTTGGTATCGATCAAGGTATTACAGACGTATCGCTAAGTTTGTTTTACATGTTAGAGGCCTATCCGCTGGGTAACATTTTATCACTCATTGCGATCGCACTCATTATTGTTTTCTTTGTGACGACTTTAGATTCTGGTTCTATCGTGATTGACGGTATGACTGCGGGCGGTAAATTAGAAGTCCCTGAGCGCCAGAAGGTAGTGTGGGTTGTGATCTCTGGAGCTATTGCAATGGTAATGTTATGGATTGGCGGAACGCAGTCAATTCAAGCTTTACAATCAATTACGATTATTGCCGCGCTGCCTTTTACCATTATTTTGCTTTTAGGTTGTTTAAGTTTAATTAGAGGTTTGCTCACTGAAGTTGAACAAAAAAGTAGATTGGATAAAGCCGATAAAGTTATCTAGTTCAGTAATGAGACTTAGTCTAAAGATAAAAACGATGTTGTGATTTACGTTTTAAAAAGTTAACGCCTTCTCACTACTATTTTATGAAAGCCTGTTACTCAATGTAATGGGCTTTTTTGTACTTAAATTTTGAGCTACAAATTTCAATTTATAAAAATATAGAAAAGCTTAGGTTGAATTATTCTAACTATGTTGAGTGAAGGCAAATAATATAAATGATACATAGTAGCATTTTGTTTGGTAATCATGTCTAATATTAACCTGAACTGAAATAACCCAATTGTGTTTTTAAGGAAGAAAATGAACCACGCCACTCAGTCTGTGTTAGACAAATTCGCCATAGCCATTTCAGCTTTGTGTGCAATACATTGTGTTGCAACTCCAATTTTACTCGCTTTGTTACCATCATTATCGGCGTTGCCTTTATCCGATCATCTTTATCATCAAGTGATGGTTTGGATTGTTTTACCAACGAGTTCTGTCGCCGTTTTATTAGGTTGTAAACGTCATAAAGACACAAAAGTATTGTTGTTAGCAGTGACAGGACTCATTGCATTAGCGGCATCAGCCCTTTATGGCCATGATTTATTAGGTGAGGTAGGGGAAAAAGTGGCAACTATATTTGGTGCCGTCATTGTTGCTCTTGCACACATTAGAAATTTCAAATTATGTAGAAAGCAAGAATGTTGTAATGCAGGCTAACTAATCTTTTATAAGTTTGTTTCAACTTCACGATTTATTGAGAGTCACTTTCTATTTAAGGAAGTGACTTTTTTTATAAGCCAAAGTTTTGTACAAGTTGGATTCGGTGTTTACGGCCAATTTGGGCTTCAATTTGAATAAAGCTTTATTGACTGACTGAGTTTAATTTATCCAATGATGATAAAAAACGATCAGAGTGATGCTAACTTAAACAAACAGCGATTAATTTCGAAATTATCCTTTACAGTACAAGCTCATCCCCTTATTATTCTCGGCGTTCGGAGAGATGGCAGAGTGGTCGAATGCACCGGTCTTGAAAACCGGCATGGGTTTGTAGCCCATCTAGGGTTCAAATCCCTATCTCTCCGCCATATTAAGAGAAGCTCGCTAAGTTATTAGCGGGCTTTTTGCTTTGTGGAATTTGAGATAGTTCGACCCTACAGTTAAAAGGTTTGTAGCGCATTAATGTAGGGTTCAAATTTCAATCTATCTGCCATATTTATCGAAAGAGCCCGTTATTTTACAAAGGGCATTATGATTTTTAAGAGTTAGTTATTGTGATTATTCAATTAATAACCCGACATAGAGTTACTAGCGATATTTTTTGATCACTACGACTTGTGATTTCCTTACTGGTTTTACAACAACGACCTTTTTAGGTGCGACGTGATGATGGACTATTGTAGATGATACTTTTGCTGAATGAGCTTTTACTGCAGGGGAATGGGTTACTGTGGTGCAACCACTCATCAAAACCGTTACGATGATCGTTAATAACAATGGGAATTTAGTTTTAATTTGACCTATAACTTGCTCATATATGTCAGTTAAGTACAACATAGGTTAACTCCTGTTTAATCGATTTCTTACTAAAAGAACTGATAGAACTGATAAATAAATCAGTGAGTCATTAATAATTGACTCACGACAAAAGCAGCGAACGAACAGATAAAAATAAAGATATTAATAAAATGTTGGCGAATCTGTTTTAGTGCAATAGTGAACATGTAATCCCTGACAATTTGATTTAAATAATATAGATAATAACGCTTTTTACATGAGGAGAAGATGAAGAGGTTCTGCTTAAATTCTTTGTATTAATGTGATAAAGCTGAGTTAGAACAAGTGGTTTACTTCAATATAGAAGAATGCATCATCAAGGACATAGCTGCTAACTTACGTTTAAATCAGTATCATCATTAAGCACAAATAAAATCGAGATATACAGAAAGGATTCTTATGACATTCACAGGCCAAGCCACCAAATTCTTAACCTTATGCTTAATAGTTACCTCACTTATCTCTTGTTCTATTAGTACAACGCCACCAATCGTAGTTCATCCTGAGTATGGTGAAATGGCAGCAGATAATGAAATATTCGTACAGCAGGCAAGTGACTGTGCACTGATGGCATCTCAAGGTAAGGCTGCAATGTTGGATAGTCAATCAACAAAAGCTGAAGCTGGTATCGCGTTTACTAATCTGTTTTTATTTTTTAATCAGCATGCGGACTGTATCGCAGTAAAGGGTTGGGCAATTAAGGAAGACAGCTAAAAACTAAATATCGCAAATAAGAAAAAACCAGAGTCATGACTCTGGCTTTGTTATTTATAAAATTAAATGCTCACAGCTTACTGAGGCTGTTGATATTGCTCAAACCACCATAGAATATGGGCAACTTTAGACATTAAGTTACTTGGTCTTTTATAAATACCATGAGGTGCATCTGGTATTCTCACCATCGCAGTATCGATGTTACGCAGTTTAAGTGCTTGGTAATACTGCTCTGTTTCAGCAATCGGTGTTCGTTGATCTGCTTCACCTGTTAATAGCATAGTTGGTGTGGTGACATTGCCGACATAACTAATTGGCGACAGTTTCATGTAATGGGCTGTATCTTCCCATGGCATTTTTTTAAACCAATTTTTAATCACAAACGGATAAATATCAGTGGTTAAAGCAAAGCTATACCAATTAATGACTGGCTTGGCGACAACTGCTGCTTTAAATCTGTTGGTATGGCCGATAATCCATGCTGTTAATACACCACCACCTGAGCCACCAGTGACGAACAAAGCATCTTCATTAATTGCATCTTGAGCGATCACGCCATCAACAACTGACATTAAGTCATCATAATCTTGGCTTGGATAGTTATTATGAATTGTTTGGGCAAACTCTTTACCATAACTGTCACTCCCTCGAGGGTTGGCATACACCACCACATAGCCACTTGCCGCCATTAGCTGAATTTCGGCAGAGAAGTGAGGGCCATAGTTAGTTACTGGGCCGCCATGGATCTCTAAAATTAGAGGGAATGTTTTACCGGCTTTTTTGTCGGCTTGGTAATTAGGTGGGTATGCAACCCAAGCTTGAATATTTCTATCATCATAAGATGACTTCACATTAATTTCTTTAATATCAGCTAATGTCTTGTAATCAAGCGCATCACTGTTTAAATCAGTTAACTGATTGGTTTTCCCTTTTCGAGTAATAGCAATATCTGCTGGTCGTTGCGGGTTTGAGTAAGTGAAAGCAATAGTGCCATTTTCTGCGACATCAAATTCGCTGCCTGTGTATGGGCGGCCAAATGCAAGTCCACCTAGATTTTCAGCGACGATTTTGCGCTTGCCACTTAACGGCTGGTAAGCCACATAAGTTTCACCTTTATCGTGATAACTCATATACACAGCTTTGCTGTTATCAGCCCATTGGATGCTATTAATTGAACGGTCTAAATCGGTTGTTATCGCACGTTTATTCTTGCCGTCGATATCCATGACATAGAGTAGGGTGTTCTCATAGTTCATGTGGTGTTGATCGTAACCTAAATATGCAATGTATTTGCCGTTGGGTGATACATGCGGTGCATTATCAGGGCCTAGTCGATCGGTTAATTGTGTCACTTGTTGAGATTGGAGGTTAACACTAAAAATATTACTGTCTGTCCATTCAAGCTCTTTATCTTCACGGGTATTGGTTGCGTAAATCAATTGCTTACCGTCTTTAGACCAACTGATATTGCCGCGATGATCAAATTCGCCTTGGGTGATTTGTCTTGCTGAGCCGCCATTGGCTGACATAACAAAGATATGGCTGTTACCTGGTTTGGTAAAACCTGCGCCATCAAAACGATAATACATGTCATCAATGTAGACAGCAGGTTTAGCCCACTCAGCATTTTGAGGTTTACCTGGCAGTGACACGACCGATTTAGGTTTGCTCGGTACAAAGCGAGTAAAAGCGATTTGTGTGCCATCAGGTGACCAAGTAAGGTTACTCGGACTGTGGCTAAAATGACTCATTTGACCTGCATCACCGGTTTCTAACCATTTAATGTGAATTTGTGGTGAGCCACTGGCTGTTGAAATATAAGCGAGCTTCGAGTTATCGGGAGACAATGTCGGTGAAAAGTCCAAATGCAAACCGTTAGTTACTGGCGTTAAACGCTTCTTACTATCGACTTTCCAAATATTCCCAAGCTTTTTATCGTTATGAATGTCCATGTAATTACGGACAAAATAGACCTCGTCGCCATCATTGTTAATTTCAAGATTGGAGGCATATTCCAATGTGAAGATATCTTCAAGTTGTAATGTATTGGTAGGTGGGACAGTCGTTGTGGTGTTGGCTAATGCTGATGATGTGCCAATGGCTGCGGCCATTGGCGTCATCATTAACACCAGATATATGCCTTTGTTCATAAGTATTCCTTGACTATTAATGAAAGCGAATGAGGTTCGATGGACTTTTATAACCCTTTTTTATATTAATTAGAGGGTTAATTTTGTAAGCATAAATTACCACAAGACCCGAAAATGGTAAAATTATGTGAACTAATATTTACATACGTGTTGGGTGAGTTATATTAAGTGTCTATTGAGATAGGCCTTAAATGCCTATCCTTGATAATGTTTTAAATAATATAAACTAAAAAACTAGGGTCTGTTGATCTTTTCTGGTTAAATTTTGTTCGAGATAAAAGTGTTTTAATTGAGGCGGATGGATTGATGCCTAGTCATCTAAGCACCTTTTATTCACAAAGATTCATCCAACAAAGAGTAAAACACTTTTAGTCGAACCCTTTGGGCAACGTTTGTTGGCGATTTTTACTGCGTTATCGACTTTTTATGCAGAATAACTACACCACAAAGTCTCTGCCTTGTATAAATGGCCAACAATTCGCTGCAAAAACAACCTTGAAAGCTCAACAGGCCCTAATAATAAAGCCTTTGTTGCTGCTGGTATATTTCTTATGAAAACAATAAAAAAACTACAATTTACAAAAAAATTAACGCTAGCTTCAATGATGGTCAGCGCTTTGTTGTCTCACTCTGTGTTTGCTGAAACCAAAGTGATTCATGCCGGTGAACTACTCACTATACCTGGCAAGTCGCCACTGACTAAGCAAACTGTTGTTATTAAAGACGGTGAAATTATTGCGGTTAAAAAAGGATTTGTCGCGGCGAATAAGATTGCTAAAGATGCCAAGCTGATTGATTTGTCAGACAGCTTTGTTATGCCAGGTTTAATGGATATGCACGTCCATCTGCAAATGGAACTGGGGCCAGATAACACCAAAGACACAGTGAAACTCTCAGATGCTGATGTGGCGATGAAAAGCGTTCATTATGCCAAAACGACCTTGATGTCAGGTTTTACGACAGTAAGGGATTTATTAAGTGAACCCGAGCAAATGTATGCATTACGTGATGGCGTCGAGAAAGGCTGGATAGATGGCCCACGTATCATTGCGGCTGCTGGCATTTCGATTACAGGCGGGCACTTAGATGCTGACGGCATGGCGCCTGATTTGTTAGCGATGAAGTCGCCAAAAACGTTATGTGATGGACCTTACGAGTGCCGTAAAATGACCCGACAAGCCATCAAATATGGCGCTGATGCTATTAAAGTGGCATCAACTGGTGGCGTGTTATCTGATACCGATACGGGTACTGGCCAACAAATGACGAATTTAGAGTTAAAAGAGATTGTTGAAACAGCGCATGGTTTAGGCCGAAAAGTTGCTAGTCATGCACATGCTACAGCCGGGATTAACGCCGCACTTCGCGCAGGTGTCGATAGCGTTGAACATGGCAGCTACGCTGATGACGAAACCATTAAATTGTTTAAGCAAACTGGGGCTTATTTAGTGCCTACATTATTAGCTGGCGCGACGGTTGTGGATATGGCCGAAACCTCTGGTTTTATGTCTGAACCCGTAAAGGCTAAGGCGATAAAAGTCGGTCCTGACATGTTGGCAAACTTTGAAAAGTCTTACAAAGCAGGCGTTAAAATAGCATTTGGTACAGACAGTGGTGTGTCTAAACATGGTATTAATGCCCAAGAAGCGGTTTTAATGCATCAAGCCGGAATGACAAACAGCGATATCTTAAAGTCGGCAACTGTTAATGCTGCTGATCTCATCGATATGTCTGAAAAGTTAGGTACCATTGAAGTGGGTAAATATGCCGATATTATTGCCACAGATGGCAGTCCACTTAAGAATATCGAAGAGTTATTAGATGTAGATTTTGTTATGAAAGGCGGAAAAATTTACAAGCAGTAATCAATGTAAAAAGTAACAAAAGAAAGGAGCCTTGGCTCCTTTTTTATTTAGCGACTGTCTTTAATCGGTCTGGTTTATCATTCTTGTTCATCTTTCTGATTCAAGACGTCAGCTTCAATCTGTTAGTTCATTTAGCTCTAATAATCGTGTTAACTTATTGTCTAATCACCACCGAGTAAATTGGATGTAATACAGTTAACAGAATAAGGAAGCGTAATGATCATATTGACTGAGGTGGATAAAGTTAAAATACAGCCTTTGCACCAAGCAAGTTGCCATTGCGGCGCTGTACAAATGGAATTGTCATTACCTGATGGTTTAGTGGATGTTCGGCGCTGTGATTGCAGTATGTGCCGCCGCCGTGGTGCTATTGTTGCTTCAATTACTCTGGACGCGATTCGATTTATTAAAGGCGAAGACTATTTGAGCCTGTATTAGTTTAATACCATGACGGCGAATCATTACTTCTGTCAAATTTGCGGAATTTATGCCCATCATCAGCGCCGCTCCAATCCAAAACAATTTGGTTTTAACATAGCTTGTTTAGATGGGATTAACCCTTTAAAAATTGAACAAGTCAGCTTATACGATGGGGTAGCGCATCCCGCTGATCGGTAGAAAATATACAGTGCTGTTTTAATTCTTTTTAATAGGAAATCAATATGAAGACCATCGGTTTGCTTGGCGGGATGAGCTGGGAATCAACGGCGAGCTATTACAAAGCTCTCAACGAAGGGGTTAACAGGCAGTTGGGAGGTTTACACTCCGCAAAAATAGCGATGTTGAGTGTTGATTTTGATGAAATTGAAAAGTTGCAGCATCAAGGCAATTGGCAACAAACAGCTATTATCCTTTCTCAAACTGCGCTAAATGTAGAAAAAGCGGGTGCTGATTTTCTATTAATTTGCACTAATACGATGCACAAAGTCTATGAAGAAATATCAGCCCACATTAATATTCCGATTTTACATATTGCAGATGCCACAGCTGAGCGACTTATCAGTGATGGCGTTAAAACAGTTGGGTTATTAGGCACAGGGTTCACCATGCAGCAAGATTTTTATAAAGGACGTTTAAAAGATAAGCATGATATTACCGTTATAGTGCCAAGTGAGTCAGAGCAAAAAGTAGTACATGAGGTTATATATAACGAATTGTGTAAAGGTGAGTTTAAGCCGAAGTCTAAAGCGGCTTACTTATCGATTGTAGAGGGGTTATTTGTCCAAGGCGCCGAAGTCTAAAGCGGCTTACTTATCGATTGTAGAGGGGTTATTTGTCCAAGGCGCCGAAGCCGTAATTTTGGGCTGTACAGAAATAGCGTTACTCATTAATCAATCTGACACTAAAGTGCCTTTGTACGATACAACCAAAATCCATGCTAATGCTGCAATAGATTTAGCATTAGGAACTAAACCAATACAATGATTTTAAAGGTATATTCTTGTTAATGTTAGCTTGCTTAAATAAAGCGCTCATGTGTAATCTGATCTCTATTAATGGATAGCAAGTAATGCTGTGTACTTTGTAGACAGTTATTAATGGAATAATTAGATAATGACGCTTAATACCGACCCAGATAAATCTCGTCATCAAATTAAAGCGGCTAATGAAAAGCAGCTAAACATCAATCGTACTGATCACAATAGAGTGTTATATATTGTCAGTATATTGAGCTGTATTAGTTTTTTAGCTTTTATCGTGTGGATTATCTTTCAAGCAAATTCTGGCGGGAATAATATCTTTTTTGATCTTGTCAGAGCCATTCCATATGGTGATAAATTGGGTCATTTCTGTCTATTTGGCAGCCTAACAGCAATAAGTTTACTGGCGTCTAAGTGTGCTTTCTTTACGCTTAACTATGATCCATCTAATCCAATTAATCCAAGAAAGCCAATTCGAATCTATTATGCCGTTGGGATAATCAGTATTTTTGTTTTGCTTGAAGAAATAAGCCAAGGGTTTATAGCGACGAGGACATTTGATATTAGCGATTTAATTGCAGATGTGCTTGGGATAAGCTTGTTTAGTTATATAACGATAAAACTAGTAAGTAAATATCGTCACCGTTATGTTTGCTAACGATAAATGATGATTGTGATTCTAACTCCTTGTAATATATTCCTTAGTTCTACAGTGTTGTCATTTGAAAGGCCATACCAAAGGCATGGTCTGTTGAAGACGCAGCAAAATTAATTAATGATGAAGCGGGTAAACATTTTGACCCTGCATTGGTCATTCTGTTTAATCAATGCTTAGAGCAAATTTTAGAAATCAAATCATCATACAAAGATGAATAAATTTATCAGAAAAAGTTAGCAAAATTATGGCTACATTTTTACGATTTATAGCAGTTATATTTGCTGCTCTGGCGGTAACCTTTCTGGTTTTTTTTGTTATCGCTGCCTTAATTAATTATCACGTACCTGAACAAACAGAAATGCTAACTCAAGATAAACATAGCTATCTGCTGGTTTTTCGGAATTAACTTGTTTAATAAAATCAATAAGTCGTATTTTAGATACGGGGTGGGTGTCAGCTTATTTGATTGCTGGCGGCTTATTTAATACCAATTGGGATAAATAAGTGATCAGATATTACGTAGGGAAAATCGTTTAGAACAAGGCTGGAATTGCAGCTAGCTAGTTGCTCTACCTACAAAATTTATAACGAAGTTATAAGCGATTTTAACCAGTAAGAATGATCATGTTCTTATGCTGATTGGTATAACCTTTCATTTGACGATGAAATAGTACCATTCACTTCTGATAGCTGCAGTGTGTTCCCTGATGGCACTTTACAGCATCAACAACTTTGGCTTAAGTGTTGTACTGCCCATGACTTTGATTATTGGCAAGGCGGCAGTTACAAACAGAGACTTGACTCTGATAAACGATTAAAACAATGCGTCGCAAAAGTGGGACAGCCTCAAATAGCTGAGTTAATGCTAGCTGGCGTGCGTGTCGGCGGTAGTCCATATTTTCCAACTACCTATCGTTGGGGATATGGCTGGGCTTATCCAAGAGGCTATAAAGCCTTAACGCCAGATGAAATACAGCAAATTAAAGCGTTACAATTTAAAGGTTTTAAATGAGTAAACACATTAGCCATTAAAGCATGTAAATGTTAGTTTAATTTGTGTTCAATTTCTTAGTAAGCTGTTGAGTTGTCAATTTATTGAGAAAATCAATTTCAAGCAAATAAGGATATATTATGCTTAAGACGCTGATGAGTAGCGCAGTGATTGCGCTAGTGCTGACAGGTTGCTCCACTGCAGATAAACAAGTACAAACAGCCCCTCAAATTTCACCTCCCGCACAAAGCAATTTTAAAAGTTATAGCGCAGAAGAGTTCTATAAAACCACCAGTGTATTTGGTTCGTCGATAAATCACTCTGGTAGTGCTGTACTGGTTAGTAATGATGATAGCGGTATTTTTAATGCCTACAAGGTGCCTGTAGATGGTTTAAAAACAACTCAATTAACATTTTCTACAGAAGAGTCAATCTATGTTGAATCGTGGTTTCCAAAGGACGATCGTTTTCTTTATAGCGCTGATAAAGGTGGAGATGAATTAAACCATTTATTTGTTCAAGACTATGATGGGTCAGAAATTGATTTAACGCCTGGCGAAGGCCTTAAAGCAATGATGCTGTCATGGCATGAAGGTGATGAATCATTTTTTGTAATGACCAATGAACGCGATCCAAAATATTTTGATGTTTATCAATATAATACAGCTGATTATAGTCGTTCTTTAATATACAAAAATGATTCAGGCTTCACTGTAGAGAGCATAAGTCCTAATGGACGTTTTATCGCTTTAAGTAAAAATCATTCTAATAGCAACACCGATTTATATTTAGTCGATTTACGTTTAAAGATGTCTAAGCCTAGATTAATCACAGAGCATACTGGTGATGTTTCTTATTATGCCTATACCTTTACCAAAGATAATAAGCAGCTGTTATATGCTACCAATGAGTTTGGCGAGTTTAACCAGGCTTGGACCTATGATATTGGTACAGGTGAAAGTGAGTTAAACTATAAAGCGGATTGGGATGTCAGTTTTAGCTATTTTTCTAAAGATGGCCGTTATCAAATTACCGGTATTAATGCTGATGCTCAAACTCAGTTAACCATTACTGATGTTAGCAATAATAAAGCACTGTCTTTACCTGCGTTACCTAGTGGCGATCTACGTGGAGTTAATTTCTCACAAGACTCTTCGTCAATGGTGTTCTATATCAATTCCGATACCTCACCATCTAATTTATATAGTCATAAACTAGGCACAGATAAAGTATTGCGCCTGACTAACTCTGGCAATCCAGCGATCAAAGAAGAAAATTTAGTGGCGGGCGAAGTCATTCGATTCAAAAGCTTCGATGGTGTTGAGATCCCCGCTATTTTATATAAGCCTAAACAAGCTGAGTTTACCAAAGTGCCTGCCTTAATCTATATACATGGCGGGCCAGGAGGGCAATCACGTAAGGGCTACTCTGCCACGGTTCAGCATTTGGTCAATAATGGCTACGCGATCGTTAAAATCAATAATCGTGGTTCAAGCGGTTACGGTAAAACATTCTTTCACTTAGATGATAAACGTCATGGTGAAGATGATTTACGAGATGTGGTATATAACAAAAAGTACCTACAAAGTTTAGATTGGGTTGATGCTGATAAAATCGGCGTGATGGGTGGCAGTTATGGTGGCTACTTAACAATGGCTGCAATGGCATTCACCGATGAGTTTAAAGTTGGGATCAATATTTTTGGTGTAACCAATTGGGTTCGAACCCTAGAAAGCATTCCACCATATTGGGAAGCGTTCAGAAAAAGCTTATATGATGAATTAGGTGACCCTGCAGTCGATGGAGAAAGGTTACACAATATCTCTCCAGTATTTTTTGGTCATCAAGTTAAAAGCCCTGTGTTAGTAGTGCAAGGGGCAAATGATCCAAGGGTATTAAAAATCGAAAGTGATGAAATGGTTGAATCTATTCGTGCTGGTGGAACTCATGTTGATTATCTGATTTTTGATGATGAAGGTCATGGATTCAGTAAAAAGGATAATCGAATTAGTGCTTCAAATAAGTATTTGGTTTTTCTTAAGCAATACCTATAGTTAATTTCTCAAGGTGGGTTGATTTAAATTCATATAAGAAATTTAAAGGCCGCTACAGAGTAGCGGCCTTTTTGTTGGTTGATTTATTCGTGAGCTGAGTATATATATTTTTGTAGTGAAAAAAATTCAATTTTAAATGTGCGTATTTGTAGTATGTGTTTTAGTCTAATAGCGACTCTATTAACAAATTGCAGACGACAATAACAAACTGAGTGTTGAAGGAAATAAGCGTGAAGATTGAAGTGATAAATACAGAAGCTGAACAAATTGTTGAGCAGTTAGTTGCAGGTGTGCGCTCATTTAATCATGAGCAAATGGGGGATGAAACATCAAAGCCACTAACTGTTGTTATAAAAGATGACAATGATAATGTGATTGCAGGATTAGCAGGAAGAACCATTTATAATAAGTTTTTGATTAATGTATTGTGGGTTGATGAAAAACTAAGAGGTGAAGGGCTAGGTTATAAACTTATGGCGCTCGCTGAAAGTGAAGCCAGAAAGCGAGGCTGTCTTGCTGCACAAGTTGATACTTTGGCATTCCAAGCTTCTGACTTTTATCAAAAGAATGGTTTTACAATCATCGGCACCGCGCCTGGTTTTCCAGGCTGTCCTGAACAAAATTTCTTATTTAAACATTATGATTAAGGAGACGTTAAATAGAACACTGATTCGAACGTAATTCAATCAACAAGAACCAACATGACCTCGGGAGATATTAGAATTATTAAGACATGTCGATAAGAGCCTATTACTGTTTTATAAAAAGATGTTACTAAAAAGTGTTAAGGTGCTGAATTAATAGCTCCTAACTGGCAGAATCATAGTTGTAGCTAAATCAAAGTTGCGACCTAGTTATTAAAAAGTCTACTGTAGAGATATTAGGGGGTGTTGATCTTTCAAGGTTGTTTTTGCAGCGAATTGTTGGCCATTTATACAAGGCAGAGACTTTGTGGTGTAGTTATTCTACATAAAAAGTCGATAACGCAGTAAAAATCGCCAACAAACGCTGCCCAAAGGGTTCGACTAAAAGTGTTTTACTCTTTGTTGGATGAATTTCGCTTAGATGACTAGGCATCAATCCATCCGCCTCAATTAAAACACTTTTATCTCGAACAAAATTTAACCATCGAAGGTCAACACGGCCTAATAAATAATCTTAATTGGTTTATCGACCATAAGCTAAATGTGGAGATTGAATAATGTATGAAGAGTTGGCCATATTGGCCATTTTTGCGTTCTGTTATAGCGTTATTGCAGGTAGAGTTGAAAATTCGATGATATCTGGGCCTATGGTTTTTGTGGTTGTTGGTTTTGTATTAGGTCCATCAGTCTTAGGTTGGCTAGGTAAAACTGCTGATGGTTCTGGGATGCGTGTTTTCGCAGACCTAACACTTGCTGTCGTTCTTTTTTGCGATGCATCTAATAGTAATTTGAGTGTCCTCAAACGTCATATCTCTATTCCTTCGAGAATGCTCCTTTATGGTTTACCTGGCGCTATTGTACTTGGTTTCATCGTGGGTTATCTGTTATTCCCCAATTTGTCTGTTTATGAGATTGCCGCTTTGGCTACAATGCTTGCGGCAACGGATGCAGCGCTTGGTAAAGCTGTTGTATCTAGCCCAATAGTTCCCCCCAAGTTACGTGAAGGCTTAAATATTGAAAGTGGGTTAAATGACGGTTTATGCGTGCCAATATTATTTGTATTTTTAGCATTAGCTGCTGGTAGTGTCGCTGAAGGAGAAGTAACGCAAATTGCCTTAACCTATTTTTTAGAAGAGTTAGGGGTTGGTTTAATTGTCGGTCTTTCATGTAGTTATATTGCAACCAAGCTTATTACTTATTGCTATAACAAAAATTGGATTGCAGAAGTCTGGAGCCAAAACATAGTATTAACTCTTGCTTTGTGCTGCTTTGCTATTTCACAATCATTAGAAGGAAGCGGATATATAGCAGCGTTCACAGGGGGCTTATTATTTGGTTATTTAATGAATGAGCATAAACAGAAATTGATTTTACCAACAGAGGGTATTGGTGAAATCTTAGCTCTTTTAACGTGGATGCTGTTTGGCGCCATGATTATTGGGCCTGCATTTGAGTCATTTACTTGGACTATGTTGCTCTATGCGTTATTGAGTTTAACCATAGTCAGAATGCTTCCTGTATTTTTAGCTTTGGGCTGTAAAGGCGAAGATATATCTTCGAGGTTATTCCTTGGTTGGTTTGGCCCGCGAGGCCTAGCATCAATTGTATTTGTGGTGATCATGTTAGAGCGAGATCTGCCAGGCGGTGATTTCATTGCAATGACAGTCATCTGCACCGTGTTTATTAGTTTAATTGTTCACGGTATATCTGCGAAACCTTTGTCTAAATGGATAAGTAATCGTGAGAAATAATAACTTTGATTTAAACCTTAGTTAGAAGTTTAAACCAGTATCGCGGTTGATTTTCTCAAGATTTCTTCTGAGATGATTAACTGGATACTGGTTTTTATCTTATTGAGTAAAGTATCAAAGTAACTAAAGTACTTAGTTAAAGTACTTAGTTAAAGTACTTAGTTAAAGTACTTAGCTAAAAAGCTGCATGATAATTACGATGATTAATAGCGGACAAACATATTTTACGTAAACCTGCCATACACGCCAGAATAAGCTGTTTTGATTTACGCCATCTTGTTGAGCTATTTCAGCAAGTAAATCGTTTCTATGCCAAACCCAGCCCATAAATATTGCTATTCCCAGTGCTATTAACGGTTGAGCTCGTTCTGTGGTCATGGTGATAATAAAACCAAATAGAGCACTAAAGTTAAATACAATGAAAGAAGCTATTACTGCAATGACGGTTCCTACTATCAATGTTGCTTTACCACGTTTAATAGATGTTTTCTCAACAATATAACTTGTGGGAACTTCAACAATTGACATCGCAGATGTTAAACCTGCAATTGTCATTAATGCAAAAAAAACAATGGCGAGTAGGTATTGACTCATTCCACCAATAGAATCAAATAAAGCAGGCAAAACAGTAAACACTAAAGTATCTGAATTAAGTAAACTGCCATCATCAGCAAATATTTGTACGCCATTGTGTTGGGCGACATACATTGCTGGAATAATCATTAGTGCAGCCAAGAATGCCACCATGGTATCTGTTAGTGTCACATATGCAGTTAGCTGACTTAAGTTCTCTTGTTTATTTAGATAAGCACCGTAAACCATCATTGCACCAGTACCCACAGATAATGAGAAAAATGTTTGTCCTAGTGCGCTAACCAGTACATCAGTATGAAACACCATCGAAAAGTCAGGGACTAACAGTACTTTAAGGCCAGTTATGGCTCCAGGTTGACTTAATATGTACGCAGCACCGCCTATTAGCATCAGTAAAAGCATAGGCATTAAGCGTTTTGACCATCGTTCAATACCATTTTGTATCCCTTGTCTAATGACTAATATGACTAAACAAATAAACACTAAGGTAAAGGTTAGGTTTCTTGATATCGAAAAATCAGTTAACCAATGCGCGATATTGGGTTGTTGGGCTATTTCTGCAATGGGCGCTAATGCAAAGCTGATAAACCAGCCAGAGAGGATACTGTAAAAAGTACAAATTAATGTGGCTGTAATGATCGAGATTAACCCGATAGTTTTACCAATGTTTTGGCTTAATTTGTTACGACCCAGTTTAGCCATCGCGTCGGCTGGGTTTGTTTGGCCGTGTCGACCAACCATCAATTCAGCCATTAACATTGGGTAGCCTAATAAAATGATCAGTAATACATAAACTAATAAAAAGGCGCCCCCACCATGAGTAGCCGCTTGAGTAGGAAAGCCCCAAATATTACCTACACCGACTGCGGAGCCAGCAGCTGCCATGATAAAACCGATGCGTGAACTAAAATGTCCGTCTGTATGTGCGCTCATTATGACTCTCTGATGAGTTAAGATTTTAAAGAGCGCGGATAATAGTGATTTTCTGAGCTTTTGCAATGAAGGTTTATTGCTGGTAAATCTCTTTTGGTAATGTTAATGGTTATTTTTATGCTATTTTTGGCTATTTAAACTTTCCATTAGAGAATATGTTGATATTAAATTTTGTTGAGTTGTTGAGGGTGCGAGCTTTGCGCAATCTTCTGTAATTTAGTTTTTATTTGAAAGTTTGAACTGGCGCACGTTTAGTTAATAGGGATTGCTGTGCTGCTTTTGACATTTTTAAGAACAAAGCTCGAATGGATCCCTGCTATGTTTGGATTCACAGTGAGTTTGTCCAGTAAAAACAGTTTGTAGTTCTGCATGTCTTTGACTAAAACTTTGAGCTGGTAATCAGCTTCACTACCTGTGATTAAGCTGCATTCTTGTACTTCTTGATAGTTGAGTATGTCTTTTTCAAATGCTTCTAGTGTTTCGCTGGTATGCTTTTCTAATCGAATCTGAATATAGACTGTGAGTGCTAAGTTAAAGTGTTCAGCATTCAATAAAGTTGAGTAACCTGCTATATAGCCAGCATCCTCTAATGCTTTAACTCGACGAGAACAAGGTGAAGGCGACAAGCCCACTTTTTGGGCGAGCTCTTGATTTGATAAACGACCGTGATGTTGGAGTTCTGTTAGGATTGCAAAGTCGATTTTATCTAATGTTAATTCGTTCATGCGCTGCCTTAGAAGTTAAAAAGAGTGAAAATAGAAATCAATTAATTATAATCTCGACTCAGCTGAAAGTAACTAAAACCAATAAACCAAATTTAATGGTATTAAAGATATTGAACATTTAGTTTAACTGGATATTAATCTGTATTTCTTGTTATATCTGTGGCTCGTTTTCAAAGTTGATTTCTCTGTCAAAAATTCATATTTTATTTGCCTGTAATGTTTAATTTATGTTGACTCGATGACATAACGACATTATTTTGCACATCCATTTTCTAACTCTATTTTAAACAAGGAAAGACGTCATGACAGAGCCATCAGCGATCAGCTTGATCCCGCCTGTGGTTGTTTTGATATTAGCAATTATATTAAGAAGGCCTATCCTCGCATTGGTGATAGGCGCTGTTGTGGGTTTATTAATGCTCGACCCAACCGAAGCATTAAATAACTTTTCAGAAATTTCTCTCAAAGTCATGGCCGATGAAACGATAGGTTGGCTAATTTTGGTGTGTGGTACTTTTGGCGCGTTAATCGCTCTGCTAGTCAGAACTGGTGGTGCCTTTGCATTTGGTAAGAATGCATTGAAAGTGGCCAAAGGACCTAAGTCATCTTTGATGATGACCTTTGTATTAGGTGTCGCGATATTTATTGACGATTACCTCAATGCGCTTACGGTTGGTGAGACGATGAAACGTGTCACTGATAAGTTTCGTATTTCCAGAGAAATGTTGGCTTATGTTGTCGATTCTACTGCTGCGCCGATTTGTGTGTTGGTGCCATTATCGACTTGGGCGGTTTTCTTTGGTGGTTTATTAGTTGATAACGGCATAGCCGATACTGGGCAAGCGATCACTGTGTACATGTCTGCAATACCGTATATGTTATATGCATGGGTCGCTGTGATTATGGTGCCATTAGTTGTAATGGGGGTTATTCCGTTAATCGGCCCTATGAAAAAAGCAGAATTGAAAGCGAAACAAGGCATTGGTATTCCTGTTGATGAGTCTGAAGACATACAAACCAGTAATGACTATGCAGTTAAAGCCATGGAAGATGAATTTAAAACAGCAGATCATCAAGGTAAATTACATAATTTCTTAGTCCCCATTGTAATGTTAGTGGGTTTTACGGTGTATTTTGATATTGATGTTTGGTTAGGCTTATTAGCCACTATGGTCATTACTATCCCATATTATGCAGTGCAGAAATTGATGCCATTTTCTGAAATGATGGAGCAAATGATAGATGGCTTTAAAAGCATGTTGCCTGCAATTGGCACTGTCATAGCAGCTTTTATCTTTAAAGATGTTTGCGACCAATTATTACTGCCGCAATTTGTTATCGAAAGCTTGAGTCCATACATGACTGCTCAGCTTTTGCCAGCAGTGGTGTTTGTTGCGATGGCTTTATTAGCTTTCGCCACAGGCTCGAGTTGGGGGATATTTGCAGTTTCAATTCCTATTGTGATGCCATTAGCACAAGCGGTAGGCGCTGATATTCCATTAGTGATTGGGGCTTTATTATCAGCGTCATCATTTGGTAGCCAAGCTTGTTTTTACAGTGATTCAACGGTATTGGCTGCACAAGGTGCGGGTTGTAATTTGGTAAGTCATGCCATTACACAGTTACCTTATACTCTGATAGCTGCAACGATTACATTTATAGGCTTTATTGTGATTGCTTGATGCTCTATACATTTGCTTTTTTTAGCAGGTAACTTAATCATTTATTAAACCAGTGCTAGTCACTGGTTTTTTGTTAATGGGGTTTGAACTGATGCCGACTGATTTCAATGATATGAATAGAGGTTTTACAGGTTGTAAGTTGGCATTAATTTATCAAGAACAACTGGTAGTTTACAGAAGAGATAATTTTGATCATATTCCTTTTCCAAACAAGTGGGATTTCCCTGGTGGTGGCCGAGAAGGCAATGAAACTCCTGAAGAGTGTGTTTTGCGAGAGTTGTATGAAGAATTTTCTATTGCGTTACCTATCGATAGGTTGATATATAAACAACGGGGAAATAATCAAACAGCAAATGGATATTCGTATTTCTTCACTGCGATAGCTACTTGCAATGAAATTGAATCAATCCATTTTGGTAATGAAGGTCAATATTGGCGATTGATGCCGATAGCTGAGTACTTGATAAATCAAGATGCAATTCTCCCTTTACAACAGCGACTAACCGAATATCTTCAAACAAAAATCATTGATTAAGTTTAGTCGATTAAAAATCCAAAATACCAAGCAGGAAACCAGGTAATAAACTATGTATATCCCCAAAAAGTTACAAATGGAATCACAGCAGCAAATTCACGATTTTATCGATGAATTTGGGTTTGCAGTGCTAACAACCTCAAATTTAACGGCATCACATTTACCATTACTGTTAAAACGTGAAGAGGGGGAATTGGGTACCCTATATGGCCACCTTGCCAAAGCAAACAGCCACTGGAAATCAATGGACTGTGAGCCAATTTTAGCGGTTTTTTCCGGACCTCACGGTTATATCTCACCAACCTGGTACGATTCGTTTCCTGCGGTACCAACCTGGAATTATGCTGCTGTTCATATAAAAGGTGAGGTGTCTTTAACGGATGAAGAAACCACGTTGCAGGTGTTAACAGATACTATTGATAAATATGAATCAGGTTTACTGTCACCTTTAAATAACAGTGCAAGTGAACATGGCTTTATTCCAGCTGAATATAAAGCCAAGCTTTCGAAAGCTATTATTGGTTTTAAAATCTCGATAACATCCATTGAAGGAAAGCTTAAGCTTGGTCAGCACAGAACAACAGCAGATCAGCTTGGGGTGATTGCTGGATTGAATCAATCTACGAGACTCGATGACCAAGCCTTATTGGCTTATACCAAGCGGCATACAGAAGTGGACTAAATATTAGTTTGTATACAAGCTGGCTTGCAATCAAAGATAGGCAAGGGATATAACGTTGGAAAATAAAACACGGCACAATGATATTAATGGTTATTACATCAGTACCGACAATGCCCAAATTGATATTGATATCGTGCACACGTTTATTTCTAGCTCTTATTGGGCTAAAGACATTCCAATGAAAACATTACAAAAAGCGATTAAGCATTCATTTTGTTTTAGTGTGTTCACAGATTCAAATGTGCAGGTTGGCTTTGCAAGGCTTATCACTGATCAAGCAACTTTTGCCTACCTTGCTGATGTTTTTATTTTGGATGACCATAGAGGTAAGGGGTTAAGTAAGTGGCTTATCGATGTGATTGTTAATCATGACAACGTGGTTGGATTACGTAGAATGATGCTTGCCACCCGTGACGCCCATGGTTTATACGCTCAAAATGGTTTTCTACCGATTGAAAATCCTGAAATTTTAATGCAGATTTGGCGGCCAAATATATACTTAGGTGCTGGGATTGAAGATTAAAAGCAATAAAACAAAAACAGCAACCTTAGCTGCTGTTTTCGAAATATAGTTAAATAAATATTTAGCTGGTGGCAATAAGTTTCGTTTAAGAAGTGATAGTTTTATTGTGCTTAAAAAATCGTGTTAGCGGCAACCAGACTAAGCCACAAAGTAATCCACTTATTACGCCGATAAAATGTGACTCCGTAGCAACTCGAGCATTGATGATGGCACTAACACTTTCACTTGCTCCAAAATACATTTCATAGCCGACTTTTGTAAAGACACCAATAAGTAACAGATAGCCAGAAAAGTAACCTTTACGGATATCTAATAGAGCGCCGAAGGTGAATAAACCGTGTAACAGTCCACTTAATCCAACATATCCTTTAAGTTCAGGGTAAAAGAAATATAACCCTAACCCCTCAAATACACAGAGACTTAAAAACAAGCTGATGAATTTGTTAGCACTGCCTTTGTAATGCATTTCGTGTAGAAATAAAATGACCCAAAAACCAGCGAGGTTCATGAGCAAATGCCATAAATTGGTATGTAACAAGTTACCTGTAATTATTCGCCAATATTGCCCGTCACTAATGTTGTCATAGCGATAACTGAATAGATTGTTAACATCAACTGCACCCATTGGGCTAATTGATAAAACAAACAAAACACAACAACATACACTGACCATGATGGCGAAATAGTAGGTGCCTGCACTTTTATTACTTCTTCTTGCCATGTTTTAAATCCATTTACACTTCACATTGCTGTTTATTATAGTTAACACTCAAATTTTCATTGGTTTCTTTAATGTTTAAACATTAAAAATTATCAACGACTATGTTACTCAGCTAATTGCTTAGCGTTTAAAGAGTCCATAACGCTTTGCTTGTTGTTTAGGTATTCATCTAAACCACGCTGTCTGAGTAAACATGCTGGGCAATCGCCACAACCACTGCCTTTGATACCGTTATAGCAAGTTAATGTTTCGTCAGTAACTAAAGATAGCGACTGGTACTTATCCGCTAGTGCCCATGTTTCAGCTTTATTGAGCCACATTAATGGCGTCACTATCTTTAATGGCTTATCCATACCCAATGCTAAAGATTGCTGCATTGATTTTATGAACTCGTCACGGCAATCGGGGTATCCTGAGAAATCAGTCTCGCAAACCCCGGTAATGATTGCTTCGCAGCCTAGTTGATAAGCATAAATACCTGCGAGAGTTAAAAATAAAATGTTTCTACCCGGTACGAAGGTGCTCGGCAATCCATTGTCCATTAGCTCGTGTGAAACGGGAATGGCATCTCTAGTCAGTGATGAAATCGCTAATTCATTAAGCAGGCTAACATCCATGACCTTATGACTCGCAATGTTAAGTTGCTTCGCTAACGACTGTGCAATTTCAATTTCTTGACGATGACGTTGGCCATAGTCAAAAGTAATAGCATGGACTTCATCATATTGAGTCATGGCTTGGATTAGGCAGGTTGTGGAGTCTTGGCCACCAGAGAAAACTACAATTGCTTTAGACATAAATTTTACCGTAAAAATAATAACTGCACTTTGCTACTGAAGTACTGGTTTTAAAGAGTTTGTTTCAATAGAAAAATTATACCGTTATTACTCAATTAATTATTAATTTAGATGTATTTTAACTTAATGCAGCTTGCGATAGCAAAAACTTGCAGCTGGTTCGAAAATCATCTATAAATGCGCCTTTGAATCGGTCTGCACTTTACAAGACCAACGAGATTTAGTGCCATTTTAAATAAGGTTAGCCAATGAAGTATCCTGTAAACGAAGTTTTTGAAACAATCCAAGGTGAGGGGACGTTTACGGGGGTGCCAGCTATTTTTGTTCGTCTACAAGGTTGTCCTGTAGGTTGCTCTTGGTGTGACACTAAACAAACATGGGAAGTATTAGCTGAGAATAAAGTTGCTCAAGAACAAGTGATCCAAGTTGATGGCACCATTGGGCGCTGGGCTGAGCATGATGCATCGAGTCTTATTAATGCATTTAAAGCCAAGGGGTTTACCGCTAAGCATATTGTATTAACAGGTGGCGAACCTTGCTTATATGATGTTACGACTTTGACAAATGATTTCATTGCAGCAGGTTACGATATTCAAATTGAAACCAGTGGCACATTTGAAATACTTTGCCATCAAGATGTTTGGGTGACGGTTTCACCAAAAGTAAACATGAAGGGTGGTTATGCAGTACTTGAACAAGCACTAAATCGCGCCAATGAAATTAAGCATCCTATTGCAACACAGAAACATATTGATGAATTAGATAATTTACTTGCTCCGATCGATATCAGCGATAAAACAATTTGCTTGCAGCCTATCAGTCAAAAAACTAGGGCAACAGAACTTGCTATGAAAACCTGTATTGCTCGAAACTGGCGCTTGTCCATCCAAACACATAAATACTTAGATATTGACTAGTGCATGGCAACAATATTGAATTTTTATGATTTTACAAATCAAAAACCGCTTATTTAAGCGGTTTTTTACTATGAGATTTAATTAAACATGACGTTTGCAAGCTTATTTAGCTAAAGCGTATGTGATTAGCTAAGGCTGCCTGTTTTATCAAACTTTGCCAGTAACTCATCATATTGCTCAGTTGAGCCTATGTTGTCAGCAATCCATTGTGCATCATAGTAAGTATCTAGATATCGTTCACCTGAATCACACAGTAAAGTGACTAATGAGCCTCGTTGCCCTTGTTGCTTCATCTTACAAGCCAGTTGCATAATCCCGAATAAATTGGTGCCAGTAGAAGGGCCCACTTTACGGCCAATGAGTCTGGCTAACCAGTTCATTGTGGCAAGAGATGCCGCGTCAGGAATTTTAATCATTTCGTCAACGACACCGGCTATAAATGAAGGCTCAACTCTCGGTCTTCCGATCCCTTCAATTTTACTGCCATTTTCGCAGGTTAATGATAAATCTCGTTTGTAAAAATAGTCGTAAAAAACCGAGTTTTCAGGGTCTACAACACATAATTGTGTTGGGAGTTGCTGATAGTTGAGATAGCGACCGATAGTTGCTGATGTACCGCCTGTACCTGGGCTCATTACAATCCAAGTGGGAATAGGGTATGGCTCTTTCTTCATTTGGTTGAAAATGGAGTCGGCAATATTGTTATTACCGCGCCAATCGGTTGCACGCTCTGCATAAGTAAACTGATCCATGTAATGGCCATTTAACTCTTCTGCAAGACGTTGAGACTCTGCATATATTTTACTGCTGTGGTCGACAAAGTGACATTGTCCACCGTAGAACTCTATTTGTTCAATCTTGGTCTTCGCAGTAGAAGATGGCATGACCGCAATGAAGGGCAGCCCTAATAAACGTGAAAAGTATGCTTCGGATACCGCAGTGCTTCCTGAAGAGGACTCAATTATAGTGGTGTCTTCTTTTACCCAACCATTTGATAAAGCGTACAAGAACAATGAACGGGCTAAACGATGTTTAAGGCTACCCGTTGGATGGGTGCTTTCATCTTTTAAATAAATATCGATACCGTCAAGCTGGGGGAGGTCTAATTTGATTAAGTGTGTATCGGCACTTCGCTGAAAGTCGGCTTCGATTTTCGCGATGGCTTGGTTTACCCATAGCTTTGACATTGTGTAGCCCTATAGAACAATAAAAGAATCATCTTAATCACAATTATTAGCGGCTAACAGTGTTTGCATCTAATTTTAATAAAAATTGTTGAATTAATTGTGAAGTAATTTTTTTAGGATCAATTTATTGGGAGAATTAAATAGGCAAAGAAATATTTAAATATAAAATATTGATATAAATGTAAGGAAATTGATTAAAAATTTATTGAGTTGAATTTGATCTGAAATTAACAGGAAGTATAAGAAGTGGTGGAGGGAGAAGGATTCGAACCTTCGAAGGCTGAGCCGTCAGATTTACAGTCTGATCCCTTTGGCCACTCGGGAACCCCTCCACATTTTCTTATTTGTCTTGCTATGTTATTCATTGTTGGCCACAACAATAAATATAAGTGTTAACCATACCGATAAATGGTGGAGGGAGAAGGATTCGAACCTTCGAAGGCTGAGCCGTCAGATTTACAGTCTGATCCCTTTGGCCACTCGGGAACCCCTCCACGAAACGGTATATTTATCACTAGTGCAAATGGTGGAGGGAGAAGGATTCGAACCTTCGAAGGCTGAGCCGTCAGATTTACAGTCTGATCCCTTTGGCCACTCGGGAACCCCTCCTCAATTGCGGCGAGAATAATAGTCACGAATTAAATATAAGTAAAGCCAAAATCGAAAATAACTCTCAAGTATTTGTTCAAGTGGTCGATAAAATAACAATCGCTGTTATTAATGATGTTTTTATATGCAAATTGAGTTTCCTTTAGTCAATGAACTACAACTGGGCAATCGCTTAAATGATGCGATTGAACATGATCGACGTGGTGAATTTGCACTTCTTTTATCTATGCTTTCAACTGACGCAAGAGACATGTGTCAATTTCAGCTTGATAAAGAACTTAATGTAGATGAAAAATTGTACAAAGCTTTTGAACTACCTCAAAAGCAGCAACTCGTATGCGATTTAAGTGAGCAGCAGGCAGTTAACCATGCTAATGATTTTCATATAAGTGGCGCCTCTCAATTTCATTTGAAACAAGCTTTACACCCAGAAGCATTAGTCACCCGTGGTAAGTATGAAGATGAGATGCAAATAGTCTTAGCCAATTGTGACGAGTTAACTAAATTAAAGCATCAACAGAAAGCGCCTGACATTTCAGATTTAAACCAAATACATTTTTTAGATCAATTAGCCACTCAACGTAAAATTAGTGAAACATTAGCTAACCAACTTTATGCAGTTGCTTGATTAATAAGCAATAATGTTTCTTTCTGTAATATTTGTTGAATATTATGTTCTGCTAATTGTGTGAACTAACTAGATTATTAATTACAGTTTTTACGATATGCTGACGCTTTAACGAACTGAAAGGCGATTGGAATGATTAAAACGATTACTAAGCAAGAAGTTCAAGTCAGTGATAGTTGCAATGACTGTGGCTCATTTGTTGATATTGGTACCGTGATAGATGAACAAGATACTCAACTTATCCTTCAAGTAGAAGGCGATAATGCGGCAGCTGATGCTGAAAGTATTATTAATAAGGCAAAGACACGTTTTGATAACGTGAATACTCGTCTAGATAAAACAGAAACTCATTTAACTGTCTTCATCGATTTTGAGTTCACAGCCGAAAAAATGATTTTTCAATTAGAAAATAGTCTATAAACACTCAAGTTATAGATTGTTATCTTTAATTCGCCGGTTACATCTTGTATTTTTTTGTTGTAAGTGTAACCTGCGTAACAGTACTACTTTTGGATTAAGCCTTTTTAGCTTAATCATACATACAGTTATGTGACTGTAATTTAATGGGTAAGTTACTTACCCTGACTTTAAATGCGATAAAACCTCCTAAGAATGAGGTCAACCCGATTGCTATGCTGTCTTGTTGGGAATAATAATGAAACAAACTGAGCAACAACATTTATTAGAGTTAATTGTTAACTCTGTCGCTAAAGAGAAAGGGGATTTTACCCGAACCTCTGAATTAGCATGTAAATTGTTATTGAAACACTTCAACGCAACCTGCGTGTCAGTCATTTCTCTGCGTAATAAAGCACTTGAGCAAAAAGTGGTTGCTTGTTTATCGCCTGTTGTTGCCATCAGTGACGCTATTAAGCAACTAAGGCATGATAACTTTGCCTCTGAAACCTATTTTGAAGAAATCCGCCGCTACAGACACATTGCCAGTAGCATTTCTGCCTCAGACAAACGTTTAGCCTGCTTTTCAGATTATTATAAACAGTCTGGTATTCAATCGAACCTTGATGTCGCTATTCGAATTAACGGCCATATTGAAGGTTTGCTGTGTATTGAGTTTGATCATCATGTAGAACTTTCAATTCCAACGATAGAGTTCGCATGCCAATTTGCAGATCAATTGGCATTAACTTTAGCCACTCAGTACGCTTATGATAATGATGAACGGTTAACTTTGTTTCATAGTGCGACAGAACAAGCTCAGCATGTTTTGATGTTGGTTAATCTTAAAACCCAAATTATAGAATATATCAACCCGGCTCATGAGAAATTAACCGGGCTTAGCCGAGAAGTCGTTCAAGACAATGAATTAATCACCCTAGATTTTTTTCGTGGTAAACGTGACTTAGCAAATGAACTAACTGAAAAGCTCATTGCTGGAGAAATGGTAAAGGGTGAAACAGAATTAGTAAGGCAAGATGGCAGCAGATATTGGGTACAATACCAAGCAAATCGTTTTGTTACTCAGAAGGGTAACTATTATGCACTAGTATCTTGTATTGATGTTTCGGATCAACGTCGCCATAAAGACGAATTAGAAAACCTTGCTTGGAATTGCACATTAACAGGTTTGCATAACCGCCTTCATTTTACTCAGCAACTTGATAGAGCAACCAAAGGCATATTAATTTTAATCGATTTGATGGGCTTTAAACGCTTTAATGATACTAGTGGTCATGAACAAGGTGATGCACTACTAACTGAAGTCGCAAGACGATTAAAACATTTTGCTCAAAGTAATGATGCTGTAGATGTGGCTCGAGTAGGTAGTGATGAATTTGCTGTGTTGTTACCTGAATTAGCTTCAGCTGAAATATTAGAAGAGAAAATCATTAAGTTGTATCAAAAACTTGCTGTACCTTCTGTTATTGGCCGCGAGAAAGTTGACCCTAAAGCTGCTATCGCAGTTGTTGATGTGGCAGCGGTCGCATCGCAGTTTTCACCGCTATCATGTGCAGATATTGCCCTGCAATATGCTAAAAAGAAAGCCATGATGAATTATCAAATCTTTAATGATGATTTACTGGCGACTTTTAAAAATAATGCTGATATTGAACGAGATTTAATGACAGCTATTCGTGGCAGACAGTTCGAGCTTTATTATCAACCTTTAATGGATTTAAATAATCATAAATTCATCGGCGCCGAAGCCCTGATTCGTTGGCATCACCCTAAAAAAGGTGTGTTATATCCAGGGGCTTTTATTGAGATCGCCGAACAGTCAGGAATGATTAACGCGATTGGCGATTGGGTACTAGAGGCTGCTTGTAAGCAATTGAATTTATGGCAACGTAAGAATGTCGATATAGTTATGCACGTTAATGTCGCAGCGAGACAGTTCTTTAGTGGTAACCTTTTTGAGCAAGTATGGAATTTAGTGACTCGTTATCGCTTAAAACCGCAAAGTTTAATTCTTGAAATAACTGAAACTGAATTAATGGGTGATATACGTCATGCGACACGATTATGTCAGGAACTTGCTGATTTAGGCGTCGGGCTTGCCATTGACGACTTTGGAACGGGTTACAGCTCAATGCGATATCTTAAGCAATTCCCAATCAGTAAGCTTAAAATTGATCGTTCATTTATTTCCGATTTAACCACAAGTCACGAAAGCCGAGAAATCGTCAGTGCGATTATCGCTATGGCAAAAGCGTTGAATATTTCGTTAACAGCGGAAGGGGTCGAAACCAAAGAACAAGAACTGTTTCTAGAAGATAGCTGTTGTCATCACGCTCAAGGCTTCTTGTATAGTCCTGCGATTAGAGAAAATGAGTTTTCAAAGTTCATTTTTGAACAGAATAAAGTGGTTCATTAATATTTAAGTAATGATTAATATCTAGTATTTAAATCAAAATATTCAGATCAGTATTGTTTCTTCATACAGCAAGCTTTGAATTTTTTACCACTATGGCAGATACATTTGTCATTTCTTTTAGGTAATTGAGCCTGTTTTTGCTGTCCTTCAGTGTAGAACCAACTTCCGTTTATATACTTAAACTGCGAACATTCATATATTGCATCAATACACCCTTCATTGAGATACCAGGCTTTAAAAGTCACTGTACCCGATCCAATACTAGGGTCTTGATTTGACTGTTCAACATCTAATCCTAACCACTGTGTTTCGTTAGCTCCCTGTGCAAGCAATTGCAAGGTTAATCCATTTTTGTAATCAGGATGATGAGTATCCAATAAATATTGAAATTCTTGTAACGCAAAAGCGGAATAACGCGAACGCATAAGGTCTTCAACATTCTTAGCCGATTTTTGGGCCAAATGGTAAGGTTGACAGCAGTCTATATAGTTGTTTGGTTTGCCACATGGGCATAAAAGAGTGGTATCTGAATTCATTGGTTTAGTTACTAAAGGTTTTTACGGGAATATGCGCTATAGGAGCATTATTACTAAAACGGCAGGAAATGAACAGCTAACCTAGCTTAATACGTCTAGTGATTTTGAGTATCAGGCTCAGGTTCAGTGACTACTTCAAGCTCGACAACGACTTCTTCAACAGGCTCAAGAGTAGGGTTGAATTGACGACCAAAGTAAAGATTAGAAACAGGTTTGGCTGAAAAGTAGAAATCTGGATTGGCTTTTGTGTTTGAATCAACAATAAATTGCCATTGGTTGTCTTTCCCTTTTCTTGAAACTAAAACAAATTTGCCGGAAAAGACGCTTGTTGGCTCACCTGTTTCTTTTCTTGGATGAAAGCGAACCAGATAATAACCAACATCGGTGGCATTTTTATCAGACAACTCACGGTTAATCACTCTAAAGTCCACATCAATATGCGCAGACTTTTTTGCTATTTTTTTAAAGAAACCTGAATAAAGGCCAAGAATAGCCTCTTTGCCTGTGATAATTTCTTTATCAAGGGTTTCAGATATATACACTGCGTCATTTGTATATATATTATTGATTTTATTTAGGTCTAAATTTTCAAATGCCGCAGAGAAAACTTTATAATTTGCATTAAGCGCTTCATTATCTGTTGTTTGTTCAGCAGATACGAAAAAACTCATGAAAGAGATATAACTAATAAACAACAGTTTGATTTGGCTCATGTAAATATAATGCTCTTAATTATAATTTCTAATTGAATGCAACATCTTCAAAATATGGGTGACACTATAAATTATTCTTACTAGTATCAAAAGCGTCGAATCTTTACAAAGTGTGTAGGAGGGGGATTATGCAGCAACAAGACGATGATTTATTTATGGCCGCAATGGCTGATGTTAAACCATTAACAGCAAACAACAATCACTTTCATGCGTCCTCCCTGGGTGTTACAGGTGCACAGCTCGCTAGAAGGGCAGCAGCCGAGCAAAATGAATATTTACAAAAGCTTTCACTAGCGCCCGCAATATTTGAACCTGTTAAACCAGATGATGTTCTCAGTTATAAAAAGAATGGTGTTCAGGAAGAAGTATTTCGTCACTTACGTTTAGGTAAGTATAAAATCAAATCGGTGATTGATTTACATGCTTACAGTTTGTCACAAGCCCGAGAGGCGCTTATTGATTTAGTCCTAAAGGCGCACAATAGAGGCGAGCGAAACTTACTGGTTATTCATGGTAAAGGTTTTAACAGTAAACCTTACCCAGCTTTGATGAAGACTGCAGTAAACAACTGGTTAGAACAACTTGAAGAAGTTCAGGCTTTTCATAGTGCGACTCGTGAACATGGAGGCACTGGCGCGTTATTTGTCATGTTAGTTAAATCAGAGCAGCAAAGAGTTGTTGCAAGTGAAACGAATAGAAAAGGGAGCGGCTTTAGGTAGTGATGGTATGCCAGAATTCAGACAATAACTGCAACACCCATAATTAAGCCCGTACAACGGGCTTTCATATTTTCATGAATAAAAAATTTTGATTGTCTCTTAAAAATAGTTTTAAACGAATAAATAGGCTAACACTAATAATAAGCCAACAAAAATAGCTATTGAGGCTAAGTTACTATCTTTTTCATCAATCTCATTGTTGAGTCTTTTGGTTCGTTTTTTTCGATATTTTACATAACTGCTTTTTTTCATACGGGACCTTGGTTTCTAACTATGAAACCGAATAATTAAACTCTGGCGATATTTTTTAGTTTTCGAATTTACAGTTGGAAGAATCCTTTGTGGTTTACCCACAATTTAGTTATTAGATAAAACTCAATTTAAATGACGATTAACTTAGTCATTTTGAAGCTTAAAATAACCTAGTTTTAGTTAATATTGTGAGACTAGAAGTGAATTGAACAGTTTTTCACAATGGTTGTAACTTTGTTGTGTAGTTCGTTTTGGTAATGTTGCCGGTTGGTGTTTTTGAGGTTTTACTGCTTTAGCAAAAAGTTAACTTGGTAAGGGCGCTGAGCGACCAATTTGTTCATTATAAAAGATGTGCCTTACTGAATTATGAACACATGAACAGTAAAACACTGTTCTGATAAATAAAAATGCTTAATGGTTTTTTGAGTTTGGTTCGAAATGAATCGTTTAAATCGAGGTCGATGAATTAATGGCTAAGCTACTACAGCTAATCAGCTCTTATTTTTACAAAGGTGTATCCAACAAAGCGTGAAACCACTTTTATAAAGAGTCTACTGTTTAGGGCTTACTAGCTTGTATAAATGGAAAATAATCCTCTTCAAACATAACCTGTATAAATTATCAGATATAGGCTTACATCAAGATCCAAGAATGCTAATTATTTGTGTATCTTAGACAGGTGTTTAAAAGGGTATTTCAACTTACAGCATTCATCTCATTTTCCCCGAGGGTAATATATATAAATATGCTGTTTACTATTTTCTTGTGAAGGCCACCGTTATGAAAGCTCAAACCCTTCGATTTCTTTATCGTGAGTTCAGTAAATTAGATTGACAACTGTGCGCTCAATGTTTAATTTAAACGGGTGTTTTAAATTAAAATGGGTCATGGAATGGCAAGCAGAACAGATACAAAAACAAGAATTCTAGATGCTGCTGAAAAGTTATTCGCCGAAAGAGGCTTTTCAGAAACATCGTTAAGATTAATAACCAGTAAAGCTGAAGTCAATTTAGCTTCAGTTAATTATCATTTTGGTTCAAAGAAAGAACTCATTCGTGCCGTATTAGCAAGATATTTAGATGTCTTCATGCCTAGTGCAGCTGCTGAAATACAAAGGTTATTTAAAAATCCAGAGCTGGCAAACTTAAATGAAATATTTTCATCACTGATTAAGCCTTTGCTGGAATTGAACCAAGTTCGTCATGGCGGTACCACGATTTTTTTACAGTTATTAGGACGTGGTTACATTGAAAGCCAAGGGCA
This sequence comes from Shewanella olleyana, assembly GCF_023283825.1. Classification (GTDB taxonomy): domain Bacteria; phylum Pseudomonadota; class Gammaproteobacteria; order Enterobacterales; family Shewanellaceae; genus Shewanella; species Shewanella olleyana. The sequence continues at coordinate 100,576 of NZ_JAKILD010000002.1, forward strand.
TTTGAGATGGTTTATCACAACTCATTATGGTAAATACCTCGAAGCTTTTGTTAAAGCGGTTTCAGCCAGTGCCCCACATATTCCGCCTGCAGAAATGTTCTGGCGACTACACTTTACCTTAGGGACTATCGTTTTCACTATGGCTTCAGCAGATGCATTGAATGAAATTGCAGAGGCTGATTATGGTGAACATAACGACACCGAAGCAATTATCCGTAAGGTGATACCTTACATGGCCGCTGGCGTTTCAGTACCAATTTTAGCAAAGGAATAAGGGATTAACATGACTGTCCTAATACTAGTATTAATAGCACTCTTCGTGTTGTTTGGTGTGCGTAATTTAAGGATGCGTTTCATTACGCGTCCTGTATTTAGTTTTTTCAAGAAAGTTTTACCACCTCTTTCAAGTACTGAAAAAGAAGCAATGGAAGCGGGTGATGTTTGGTGGGAAGGTGAATTATTTCGCGGTAATCCAAATTGGAATACCCTACATAATTATGGAAAGTCGACCCTTTCAGCTGAAGAGCAAGACTTTATCAACAATCAAGTGATGACAGCACTCACCATGATTGATGATTATGACATTGTTCATAACCGTAAGGATTTACCACCTGAATTATGGGATTACTTCAAAAAAGAAGGTTTTTTTGCCTTAATCATTCCGAAAAAGTTCGGTGGTCGTGAGTTTTCAGCTTATGCAAACTCAACGATTGTCAGTAAAATCGCGACAAGAAGTATTAGTGCGGCTGTAACAGTAATGGTGCCAAATTCATTGGGCCCAGGTGAGCTTCTAACGCATTACGGTACACAAGAGCAGAAAGAACGTTGGTTGCCACCACTTGCTGTAGGCGAAGAGCTACCATGTTTTGCATTAACAGGACCAGAAGCTGGTTCTGATGCGGGGGCTATCCCCGATTTAGGCATTGTGTGTCGCCGTGAGTTTAACGGTGAAGACACTTTAGGGTTAAGTCTGACTTGGGATAAACGTTATATTACGCTTGCACCTGTAGCAACGGTATTAGGATTAGCATTTCAAATGCGTGATCCTGATGGCTTATTAGGTGATGAAGAAAACATTGGTATCACTTGTGCGCTGATCCCGACAGATCATGAAGGTGTTGAAATCGGTCGTCGTCATAATCCATTAATGATGGCCTTTATGAACGGGACAACGAGTGGTAAAGATGTGTTCATTCCACTTGACTGGATCATTGGTGGACCTCAGTTTGCAGGTAAAGGCTGGCGTATGTTAGTTGAATGTTTGTCAGCGGGTCGTGGTATTTCTTTACCTGCGTTAGCTACTGCTTCAGCGCAAATGGCAACCAAAACAACAACAGCTTACAGTTATGTTAGACAACAGTTTGGCATGCCAATAGGCAAGTTTGAAGGGGTTCAAGAAGCGTTAGCACGCATTATTGCTAACACTTATCAGCTAGAAGCTGCCCGTTGCTTAACAACAACCGGTATTGATTTAAAAGTTAAACCGTCTGTGGTTACCGCAATTGCAAAATACCACATGACTGAATTGGGTCGTGATGTCGTTGAAGATGCAATGGATATACAATCAGGTAAAGGTATTCAGCTAGGCGAGAAAAACTATCTAGGTCATGCCTATATGTCTAGCCCTATATCTATCACTGTTGAAGGTGCCAATATTTTAACCCGCTCATTGATGATCTTTGGTCAAGGTGCGACCCGTTGTCATCCATATGTATTAGCTGAAATGGAAACAGCAGCAATGGAAGATCAAAAAGCGGCTATTAACCGTTTTGATTCTTTGCTAATGGGTCACATGGGTTATGCAGCGAGAAACGGCGTGATGGCTTTATTTAATGCATTAACAGCGAGTAAAACTAACTCTTCACCTGTCAGTGGAACAACCCAGCAATATTATAAAGATATGAGTCGTTTATCATCTGGCTTAGCTATCATGACAGATTTATCGATGTTGATAATGGGTGGTGATTTAAAACGTAAAGAAATGATTTCAGCGCGTATGGGTGATGTACTAAGTCAATTGTATCTTGCATCTGCGACGCTTAAACAGTTTGAAGATAACGGACGTCAGCAAGATGACTTGCCAATTGTTCATTACGTTATGACTGAACGTTTGCATCTAGCAGCTAAAGCTTTACAGGATGCGACGCGTAATTTCCCAAGCAAGCTTGTTGGTATTTTATTAAAAGTGATTATCTTCCCTATTGGTAATCACTTTAATGCGCCAACAGATAAACAAGCAACGACATTAGCTGATAATTTCTTACAACCTTCACCTGCAAGAGATAGAATCACTTTCTTGTGTGCTGACTTAGAAGGCGATAAGAGCGGGATTGCTGAGGTCGAGTCAGCGTTTTTAGCAAAAATTAACTGTAAGCACTTATACGCTAAAATAAGAAAATCACAAAAAGCAGGGGAATTAACACCTAAACTACCTGCACTTGCGACATTCGCAGAAGCGTTAGAGAAAAATGTCATTACTCAAGAAGAGCATGATTTATTAACTGATGCTGATGCAAAGCGCTTAGCCGCAATTAACGTTAATGACTTTGAGACGTTATAGTTTGCATCACTAGCTAGGACTTCCGTAGTCCTGGATCAATTTAAAACACACATATTAAAAAACCACCTCATTGAGGTGGTTTTTTTATGTCTTTAAACTGTACTAAATAAAGACTTAAAGATTACATATAAGCGTCAATGGCTATTATGCTACGACCAATACTTTACAAGTGTTAGTGCCGCCAACAGTTTCCATTGCGTCGCCTTTAGTCATTAATACCATGTCACCTGTTTTAAGGTAACCAGCTTTCGCTACAGCTTTTAAAGCCTCTGTTGCTAATGCATCTGCAGCTACTGCAGTTGAATCAAACTGAACAGGCATAACACCGCGGAATAAAGCTAATTTAGCTAAAGTTTTCTGATGACGAGATAAAGCAAAAATCGGCAATGCAGAACTGATACGAGACATTAACTTAGTTGTCTCACCAGATTCAGTTAAGCTAATGATAGCTTTAACGCCTTCAAGGTGGTTTGCTGCATACATAGTCGAAAGCGCAATCGTTTCTTCAATAGAATTAAACTTTTGATCAAGCCTATGTTTTGAAGACATAACAGAAGGATGTTGCTCTGCGCCTTTACACACATTGCTCATTGCTAATACTGTTTCTTCAGGGAAGTCACCAGCAGCAGTTTCGGCTGAAAGCATTACAGCATCAGTGCCATCAAGTACGGCGTTTGCAACGTCCATCACTTCTGCACGTGTTGGCATAGGACTAGAAATCATAGATTCCATCATCTGCGTTGCAGTAATAACGACTTTGTTTAGCTGACGAGAGCGTTTAATGAGTTTCTTTTGAACAGCTACTAATGCTGCGTCACCAATTTCAACACCTAAATCACCACGAGCAACCATGACAGCGTCAGATGCTTTAATCACATCATCCATTGCTTCATCAGTACCAACAGCTTCAGCACGCTCTACTTTAGATACGATTAGCGCGAAGCTACCAGCATCTTCAGCAAGTTTACGGGCTAAATCTAAATCTGCACCTGTTCGTGGGAATGAAACAGCTAGGTAATCAACTTGAATTTGCGCCGCAGTTAAAATGTCTGCTTTGTCTTTATCAGTTAATGCAGGAGCGGTTAATCCGCCGCCTTGTTTGTTGATACCTTTATTATTTGATAAAGGGCCTGCAACAGTAACAGTAGTGAAAACTTTTTGCCCATCAACTGATTCAACACGTAGTTGAACGCGACCGTCATCAAGCATTAGAATATCGCCGATTGTGACATCGTTTGGTAATTCTTTGTAATCAATACCAACTTGCTTTTCGTCACCTTCACCTTTGCCTAAGGCTGCGTCTAATACAAAGGTATCACCTAAGTTCAATTGAACTTTTTTGTTATCTTTGAAAGTAGAAACACGAATTTTAGGACCTTGTAAATCGCCTAATACCGCAACATGAACGCCTAACTCTTTAGCGATGTTACGAGCGTCTGTAGCACGCTTGAGGTGATCTTCTGGTGAACCATGTGAGAAGTTAAGACGTACCACATTTGCACCCGCTGCGATGATTTTACGTAGATTGTCATCACGGTCAGTTGCTGGGCCTAGTGTAGTAACGATTTTAGTTCTGCGGAACATAAGATACTCCGTTAATTTAAAGAAAAAGAATTCGGTACAAATAATGAAACTATATTAACAGAGATTTTGGCATTTTGTAGGAAAGTTACAAACAAAAAGAACGGTTTTAGTGTTTTATTTTTGTGACAGAATCGATCTTTAGACAATAAAAAGGCCGAACAGGCAATACTGTTCGGCTTTTTAGACCTGTAATTTAAAGGCAATATTTAAATAGTAAGATCTTTATTAACGCGAGATTCTTTTAAAACTTCTTTAACTCGCTTCAAATTGTCACGGAAACGAGGGCCTCTACGCAGGGTAAAGCCTGTTGCTAAAACATCGATAGTAACAAGCTGTGCTAAACGAGAAGCCATTGGAAGGTACATGTCTGTGTCTTCTGGTACTTCCATGGTCACTGGCAGGGTACATTCATGAGAAAGAGGAGAGTTACGCGCTGTGATACCGATTACGGCTGCACCGTTCTCACGGGCGATACGGGCAATCTCAATAAGGGATTTAGTGCGACCTGTATGAGAAATAAGTACCACTACATCGCCTTCATCACATCCAATGCAGCTCATACGTTGCATTAAAACGTCATCAAAACATATGACAGGTACGTTGAATCTGAAAAATTTATTTTGAGCATCATGGGCAACAGAAGAAGAAGCACCCAGTCCGAAAAATGAAATTGTTTTAGCTTGTGTAAGAATATCAACTGCTTTGTTGACAGCGACTACATCTAAGCTCTGACGCGCTGTATCAAGGGATGCCATTGAAGATTCGAAGATTTTTGTTGTATAAGATTCTGGTGAATCATCTTCTTCAACATGGCGGCTAACATAAGGTGTACCGTTAGCGAGACTTTGTGCCAGATGTAATTTAAAATCAGGGAAACCCTTAGTATCTAAACGACGACAAAAGCGATTCACCGTTGGCTCACTGACGTCAGCCATTTTTGCTAGCGTCGCTATACTTGAGTGAATAGCTGTCTGTGGCGAAGATAAGATAACTTCTGCCACTTTACGCTCTGACTTACTAAATTGTGTAAGGCTTTTTTGCACCTTTTCAAGGGTATTCATAAGCAATTGTCCGCTAAAATGGATGATGTAATTTTATATCATAAATTACATTTTAAGGGTAAATGAAGTAATTTTCGTACTTCTATAAACGATATGTAGTCACTTTACCGAGTTTTTCTGTAACTATAAACAGCGAGTTCAGTAATTTTATCACCAAAATACTATCAGGTTTTATGTTAAAAAGGCTAGATACAAGACAAACGAATATTTTCAAATTATAGATGCACAAATCAAATTCTGTTGTTATATTACAACAAAAGTGTGTTTTAAATCATCGGCAACTAAAAATAATAGCCAATGGACACACAATATAAAGGAGTATGTAAAGCAATGAGTAACTCATCATCAGGGGCTAAGGCTTGCGATTTTGTACTTTTTGGTACGAAGGGCGATCTCGCGAGACGTAAATTACTGCCTTCACTTTATCAATTAGATAAAGCAAACCTGCTAGATAAAGATACGAAAGTGATTGGTGTCGCCAAAGATGCTTTCACTCAAGAAGAGTTTATCGCCTTAGTTCAAAAAGCTTTAAACACTTTTGTTAAAGACGAATTATGTGAAGAAACCCTCGAAAGATTTATTGCTCGTTGCCATTATATCGGCACTAATTTTACGGAAGCTGAAGGTTATAAAGCTTTCCATGACTTACTAGAACCAACAAAGCGCGTAATGGTAAGTTATTTTGCAACTCCTCCTTCTATCTTTGGTGATATCTGTCGTTGTCTTAACGAACAAAACTTAATACACCCTGATACGCGTATTGTACTTGAAAAGCCAATCGGGACGTGTCTTGAGTCTTCAAAAGTCATTAACAACAAAGTTTCAGAATATTTTAATGAAAATCAGGTTTATCGTATTGATCATTACTTAGGTAAAGAAACGGTACAAAATTTGATTGCTCTTCGTTTTGCTAATTCTTTGTTTGCTTCTAAGTGGGATAACCGTACGATTGATCATGTACAAATTACGGTTGCTGAAGAAGTGGGTATTGAAGGACGTTGGGGTTACTTTGATACTGCTGGTCAAATGCGTGACATGATCCAAAACCATTTATTGCAAGTGTTAACCCTTGTAGCGATGGATCCTCCAGTCAATCTTGATGCGGACAGCATTCGTGATGAAAAAGTAAAAGTACTTAAATCATTACGTCCTATCACTCCTTATAATGTTTTTGAAAATACCGTACGTGGCCAATACACAGCTGGCTTCTTAAAAGGCAGCCCAGTTCCGGGTTACTTAGAAGAAGAAGGTGCTAACGTTAAATCAAGTACTGAAACTTTCGTCGCGTTAAGAGTAGACATCGATAATTGGCGCTGGGCAGGCGTACCATTCTACCTACGTAGTGGTAAGCGCATGCCGTTCAAGAGTTCAGAAATTGTGGTGTACTTCAAAAACCCACCGTTAAACCTATACCGCGACAGTATGCGCAACCTTCCGCCGAACAAGTTGACTATTCGTTTACAGCCTCATGAAGGCGTTGAAATTCAAATGATGAATAAAGTCCCAGGTTTGGAAGAAAAGCAACGTATTCAAACGACTAAACTCGATTTAAGTTTCACGGATACGTTTAAGAACGAGCGTATTGCTGATGCTTATGAGCGTTTATTGCTTGAAGCTATGATTGGTAACCAAGCATTGTTTGTTCGTCGTGATGAAGTTGAAGAAGCGTGGACATGGGTCGATGGAATTATGAACTCTTGGGAAAATGGCGGTGAAAAACCAAAGCCTTATCCTGCAGGTACATGGGGCCCAGTTGCTTCTGTAGCACTTATCACTAAAGACGGTCGTTCTTGGGACGAGTAAGGATTTTAAGATGATTAAAGAATCTGTATTTAAGTCATTTGATACGCCAAGCGATTTAGAAGCCAAGCTTGCTGAAAAAATTGCAACTCAATTGCAAGATGCTGTCGATAGTCGTGGTAAGGCTAGCCTTGTCGTATCTGGTGGCTCTACGCCACTTAAATTGTTTAAGTTATTAAGTAATAAAGCCATTGATTGGAGTGATGTATACGTCACTTTAGCGGATGAGCGATGGGTTGATGCTGAAGCTAATGATTCTAACGAGCGCTTAGTTCGTGAACATTTATTACAAAACCGCGCGGCCAGTGCCAAATTTCGCGGTTTAAAAAATATGTTTGAAAGCCCAGAGAAGGGCTGTGATATGACGATTGAATCTTTAGCTAACTTCCCTAAGCCATTCGATGTAGTGGTATTAGGCATGGGTACTGATGGCCACACTTGTTCGTGGTTCCCATGCAGTGCTGAGTTAGAAAATGCATTTACAACTGATGCATTGTGCGCGGCGGTTAATCCAACTACTGCACCACATGCTCGCATTACCTTATCTAAAGGTGCGATTTTAAATAGTCGTCAAATTTACCTACATCTTGTTGGTGAATCAAAATTATCCGTTTATCGCCAAGCACTACAAGCTGACGATGTGAACGAAATGCCTATCAGAGCAGTATTAGCGCAGCGTAAAACGCCCGTTGATGTGTTCTATAGCGCTTAAAGGAGTCAATTATGCACTCAGTAGTTCAAGCTGTTACCGATAGAATTATCGAACGTAGCAAAGATTCTCGTGAAAAATACTTACAAGCTTTAAATGATGCAAGCGCTAAAGGCGTTCATCGTAGCGCGTTAAGCTGTGGCAACTTAGCCCATGGTTTTGCAGCGTGTCAGCCCGCTGATAAAGAGTCATTACGCCAGTTAACAAAAGCCAACATTGGCATTGTAACGGCTTTTAATGACATGCTTTCAGCGCATCAACCATACGAAGATTACCCAAACTTTTTGAAAAAAGCGTGTCAAGAAGTGGGTAGCGTCGCGCAAGTTGCAGCGGGTGTACCTGCAATGTGTGATGGTGTGACTCAAGGTCAACCTGGTATGGAATTGAGTTTATTAAGTCGTGAAGTGATTGCCATGTCAACAGCTGTGGGGTTATCTCACAACATGTTTGACGGTGCATTACTACTGGGTATTTGTGACAAAATCGTCCCTGGTTTATTAATTGGAGCGTTGAGTTTTGGTCATTTACCTATGATGTTTGTGCCTGCTGGCCCAATGAAGTCTGGTATTCCCAATAAAGAAAAAGCACGTGTACGTCAGCAGTTTGCCCAAGGCAAGGTTGATCGTGCTGCATTACTTGAAGCTGAATCTAGCTCTTATCACAGCGCCGGTACTTGTACATTCTATGGTACTGCAAACTCGAACCAGTTGATGTTAGAAATCATGGGGCTACAGCTTCCTGGTTCTTCATTCGTAAACCCTGATGATCCATTGCGTGATGAATTAACCGCGATGGCAGCCAAACAAGTGTGTCGTTTAACTGAAATGGGCACGCAATATACACCAATTGGTGAAGTGGTTAATGAAAAATCAGTAGTTAATGGCATCGTCGGTATCCTTGCCACTGGTGGCTCGACCAACCTGACTATGCATATTGTTGCTGCAGCTCGTGCTGCAGGCATCATTGTCAACTGGGATGACTTTTCTGATTTATCAGACTGCGTACCATTAATGGCCAAGGTTTATCCAAATGGTCACGCTGATATTAACCATTTTCATGCAGCAGGTGGAATGGCATTTTTAGTAAAAGAATTGCTTGATGCAGGTCTGATCCATGAAGATGTCAATACAGTTGCAGGTTTTGGTCTTCGTAAGTATACCCAAGAGCCACGCATTTTAGATGGAAAACTCACATGGGTTGATGGACCTACCGACAGTTTAGATAAAGAAGTATTAACCAATGTTGGTACGCCTTTCCAAAACAATGGCGGTTTGAAATTACTGAAAGGTAATTTAGGTCGAGCAGTGATCAAAGTATCTGCAGTGCCTAGTGCTAATCGTATTGTTGAAGGTCCAGCTGTTGTGATTGACGATCAAAACAAATTGGACGCTATTTTCCAAGCTGGCGAACTAGATAGAGATTGTGTCGTTGTAGTAAAAGGCCAAGGGCCTAAAGCTAACGGTATGCCTGAGTTACATAAGTTAACTCCGTACCTTGGAACATTACAAGACAAAGGCTTTAAAGTTGCCTTGGTTACCGACGGTCGTATGTCAGGTGCGTCAGGTAAAGTACCAGCAGCTATTCATTTAACGCCAGAAGCGTTAGATGGAGGAATTATCGCCAAAGTAGAAGATGGCGATTTAATAAGAGTTAATGCCGATACAGGCGAATTGAGTTTACTTGTTGATGAAGCCACCTTAGCTGCTCGGGTTGCCGGTAAAGTGGATTTACATCATTCAAGTTATGGCATGGGACGCGAACTATTTGGTGCACTTCGAAGTAGTTTAAGCAGTCCTGAAACAGGCGCTCGCAGTACCAGTGCCATTGACGAAATTTACTAATTGTAAGGAAGATTAACGAATGCTTGAGAATAACTGGACATTACAGCCACAAGATATTTTTAAACGCAGTCCGATTGTTCCTGTAATGGTTATCAATAAAATTGAGCATGCTGTACCGTTAGCGAAAGCATTAGTTGCGGGTGGCATAAGTGTTTTAGAGATTACTTTACGCACAGAGTGTGCTTTAGAAGCAATTGAATTAATTGCTAAAGAAGTACCAGAAGCCATTGTGGGTGCAGGTACGATTTTAAATGAACTTCATTTACAGCAAGCGATTGATGCTGGTTCACAATTTATTATCACTCCAGGTGCGACAAAAGGGTTACTTGAAGCTGCGAAGAAAGGCAATGTGCCTTTAATTCCTGGTGTAGCAAGTATTTCTGAAGTCATGGTAGGAATGGAATTGGGTTACACCCACTTTAAATTCTTCCCAGCTGAAGCTTCAGGTGGTGTGAATGCGCTTAAAGCGTTCTCTGGCCCATTAGCTAATATTCGTTTTTGTCCTACTGGTGGTATTACACCTAATAGTTACAAAAACTATTTAGCATTACCAAACGTGGATTGTATTGGCGGCAGTTGGATCGCACCAACAGATGCAATGGAGCAGGGTGATTGGGAACGAATTACTCAATTATGTAAAGATGCAATTAGCGCTCTTTAGATGTTAGCGTTTTGCTTAGTTAAAAAACCACCTTTTGGGTGGTTTTTTTATACCTGATATATCATTAATATAATCAACAGAGTGAAAATTATCTTGGTTAATGCATTGCTTAAAAAGCCATTTACCGCTTTAAGTCAATGCTAAATACCTGTTCAGGCCATAGCACTTAATGTTTGAATGATGCATGAAGGATTATGAATGACAACACAGTCTCAAGTTTGGATATCAAAAATACCTTTGATCAGTTTCTTGTTGCTTTTGTGTGCTTGGTATTATTTCTTCAACACGGATAATTGGCTCAATAGCAATGGCTTAGCTAATCATGACTGGTTATTTTTAATTGATATCACGATAACAGTGCCATTGATTTGTTTGTTATGCATTAAATCAGTCAAGCAAGCTCTCATTAAGTCTATTAGTTACTTTGTTTTATTTGTAACCTTTGGAAGCTATTTTATTCCCGAGCAACATCAATCTATTTGGCCCTATCTAACAGATTTACGTTACATCATATTGATCTTGTTTGTCTTTATGGAACTAAGTGCCATTTACTGTGTTTTTGTTGCGATTAAACAAGCGGTTAGTACAAAAGAAGATCCTGACTTAGCTATTGAATCTGCCGTTAAATCAACGTTTGGTGATAATACAATTGCTAATATATTGCTGCTAGAAGTCCGTGTTTGGTACTTCATTTTTTGTAGTCGATTTATAAAATCTAATTTTTATTCTGGTGAACATGCTTTTTACTATCACTTGAAAGATAGCCAACAATCTAATGCCCTTGGCTTTATTTTGATGATTGCATTTGAAATCCCATTAATGCATTTAGTCTTACATTTCATTTGGTCGCCTTTCGCCGCAAATATCATTACCGCTTTAACTCTGTTTAGTTTAGTGTTTTTTATCGCTGAATACCTTTCAATGTCCCGTCGTCCCATCACTATCGATAAACAAAACATATTTATTCGCTATGGGGTGTTTAACACTATGATCGTTCCAATATTAAATATTCAAAGTATCTCGACGAATCATGAATTTATTAAACGGCAACCTCATGTAAAACGTTATAATTTCAGTGGCGTTCCTAATATAGAAATAACACTATCAAGGCCAATGGCCGATATTACTCGCATTTACATTGGCGTAGACAGACCTAATGCATTGATTGAAGCGGTAACAAGTAGTAGACAGTCATAAGCAGAAGTTTGGTAAAATAATTGGCTAAATTACATGTGTGTGACAGTGACGTGTATCAAAGAAGTATATCAGAGACGTGTATTAGGGAAGTGTATTGGTGATGTTGGTAAATAATAATGACTGCACCACTAAGTTCTACTTTGGCAAACTTCAGATTATTCATAGCAGGCGAAAAACAATTGAACCTTAAATTTAGAAAAGCAACATCGCAAGACATTGATTTATTGAAGGGACTTGAGCAACAAGTTGTGCAAGCAGAGCGACCTTTTAATTCATCAATAAAATCTGAAAATGCATATTACTATGATCTTGAAAGCTTACTAACAGATGATCAAAGTTACATACTGGTCGGTGAAATAGAAGGCCGGATTATCGCTACAGGTTATGTTCAAATAAGATCCTCAAAGCGATCTTTAAATCACGATAAACATGGCTATTTAGGTTTTATGTATGTTGCTCCAGAGCATAGAGGGCACGGAATTAATCAATTGTTAATTGATAAACTTGTTCAATGGAGCAAACAACGATTAGTTAATGACTTTTACCTTGATGTTTATGATGACAACGAAGCTGCAATTCGTGCTTACAAAAAGCTTGGTTTTAGCAAAACCTTAGTTGAAATGAAATTAAACTTATAGTGTAAATTAGTGCTTGTTAAGGCCTGTATTCAGTTAATAAAGCGATAAAGGTAATTAATCAGGTTTTAGCACATAACGTTATTCAACAATTAATTCCAATAAATGGTTATTGAAATGCATTGCATGGGCTAAAGTATATTCTTGTTTAGAAAGTTCGCCATAGGCAAAGTGGGGCTGTAATTTCCCTGTGTAGGACTCAAAATCTGTTAACGATGTTGTGAAACGACTTAAAGCAGTTAGGATGTATTCGGTACTCAAAGGTTTTGTTTCTAACAATGCAGGGGCTCCTGGTATTGCCTCACTCAGATTGTGTTTCATTTTCCCTTTTGCTGCAAAGGCAGAAAATGCTAGGGTTCCAACTGTCTGTTTAAATACTTCAGATTTATGCTCAGGATATCCCGTCATCGAATATTCGACACTTTGTGCGCAATGGTTAAATATCTGATTTAAATCCCACTTACCAGTTGTAAAGGATATGAGATCTTCAGTGTTTGTCATTGCTAGTAACTGTTGTTTTATCTTCGCTAACTTTGTCAGTGTGTGTTTAATAGTAAGTGGCTGAGTTTCCATGTCGATTGAAAACCAAGTTATTCCAACCGCTGCAGTAGATATAGTCCCGCCAGCTAATAAGGTTTTTAAAAACACACGACGATTCATTGAACATTCACTAAAAGTTGTTGGAATTAATATGATTAGTAAAACAGAAGCTGAGTTTAGTCGCAATCATTGCTTGGTTGTTTTTAAGTATGGTTGTTTTAAAGTATACGCTAATAAAAACGCTAGCCAATTCAAATTGAATGGCTAGCGTTTTAGTTTATGACTTAATTACTGGCTTTATTAACACTCTTATTAAGGATAAAGCCTAAGCAGCAAGGTTTTAAATCAAGTAATCATTAAGCTTGTTCGTCTTGATACTTTGTACCGTAAAAGCTATCAATTAGAATTTGTTTTAGCTCTTTAATTAATGGGTAACGTGGATTAGCGCCAGTACACTGGTCATCAAAAGCATGTTCAGCTAACTCATCCAGTTTTGCTAAGAAATCAGCCTCGTTAACGCCAGCTTCTTGAATAGAAGCAGGAATGCCCACTACTGATTTGAGTTCATCTATCTTAGCGATTAACAACTCAACTTTTTCACTATCCGTTTCTACCGTATCAACGCCTTCAATTTTTAAATGCTCAGCAATTGTTGCGTAACGACACAATGCTTTAGGGCGATCATATTGGCTGAATGATGCTTGCTTAGTCGGCATATCAGTAGCATTAAATCTAATTACATTACTGATGAGTAGGGCATTAGCTAAACCGTGTGCTAAATGGAACTCTGCTCCAAGTTTATGAGCAAGTGAGTGACAAATACCCAAGAAAGCATTTGCAAAGGCAATACCGGCTATGGTTGCGCCGTTATGGACTTTTTCACGAGCCACAGGCGCATTTGCACCTTGTTCATATGCCGCGGGTAAATACTCAACTAATAGATCCATCGCTTGCAGTGCTTGGCCATCACTGAATTCGTTTGCCATAACACTAACATAAGCTTCTAATGCATGGGTTACTGCATCAATGCCACCAAAAGCGGTGAGTGATTTAGGCATATCCATAACAAGGTTTGGATCCACAATCGCGATATTAGGCGTTAACTGATAATCAGCAATAGGGTATTTCATACCGCTGACTTCATCAGTAACAACGGCAAACGGAGTTACCTCTGAACCAGTCCCTGAAGTTGTTGGAATGGCTACCATTTGTGCTTTTACGCCCAACTTAGGGAATTTATAAATACGTTTACGAATATCCATAAAGCGAAGTGCTAAGTCTGCAAAATCGACATCAGGATGCTCGTATAGTACCCAAATAATTTTAGCTGCATCCATTGGTGAACCACCACCTAAAGCGATGATGACATCAGGTTGGAAACTTTGAGCAACTTTTGCACCTTGTTTAACAATGGCAAGTGTTGGGTCAGCTTCGACTTCATAAAACACTTCTGTTTCTAAACCCTGAGCTTTTAAAATTTTGATGGTTTCATCACAGTAGCCATTGTTGAATAAAAACTTATCAGTCACGATTAAGGCACGTTTTTTAGTTTCTAATTCTTCAAGTGCAATAGGTAAGCTGCCGCGGCGGAAGTAGATTGATGAAGGTAGTTTATGCCACAACATATTTTCAGCCCTTTTCGCGACAGTTTTCTTATTGATTAAATGGCTTGGTCCGACATTTTCAGAAATTGAGTTGCCGCCCCAAGAGCCACAACCTAAAGTTAATGATGGCGCGAGTTTAAAGTTGTACAGATCACCGATACCGCCTTGTGATGCGGGGGTATTGATTAGGATACGAGCCGTTTTCATTCTAAAACCAAAAGCTTTAACACGTTCACTTTGTCCATCTTGGTCGGTATATAAACCTGATGTATGGCCAATACCACCGAGTGTGACTAATGCTTCTGCTTTATCCATGGCATCGTTAAAGTCTGTTGCACGATACATGCCTAAAAGTGGTGATAGTTTTTCATGTGCAAACGCTTCTGCATCACTAATTTCAGTCACTTCACCAATAAGCACTTTAGTCCAACTTGGTACCTCTATATCAGCCATTGCAGCGATAGTCGCAGCACTTTGTCCGACTATGTCAGCATTTAAATTACCATTTTTAAGAATCACATCTTGCATGGCTTTAGTTTCAGCGACTGTTAGCATATAGCCACCGTGAGTTGCGAAACGTTCTTTAACTTGTTCGTAAATGCTATCAACCACGACCACGGCTTGCTCTGAAGCACAAACAACGCCGTAATCGAATGTTTTTGACATTAAAATGGAGCTGACTGCTCGTTTAATATCAGCGGTTTCATCAATTACAATCGGTGTATTACCAGCTCCAACACCAATAGCTGGCTTACCAGATGAGTAGGCGGCTTTCACCATTCCAGGGCCACCTGTCGCAAGGATTAAGTTAATTTGCTCATGAGTCATTAACTGATTAGAAAGGGCAACTGAAGGTTCATCAATCCAGCCAATAATGTCTTTTGGTGCACCGGCTTCAATTGCCGCCTCAAGCACAATTCTAGCGGCAGTTGTAGTTGACTGTTTAGCCCGAGGATGCGGCGAAAATATAATGCCATTTCGGGTTTTAAGGCTGATTAACGCTTTAAAGATCGCTGTAGATGTCGGGTTAGTGGTTGGTACAATTCCGCAAATGATACCGACAGGCTCTGCAATGGTGATGGTACCAAAAGTGACATCTTCGGCAATGATGCCGCAGGTTTTATCATCTTTGTATTTGTTATAGATATATTCAGAAGCAAAGTGGTTCTTAATCACTTTATCTTCTAATAGTCCCATATTAGTTTCAGTCGCTGCCATTTTGGCTAATGAAATACGTGCATCAGTAGCTGCGAGTGCTGCAGCTCTAAAAATGTTGTCGACTTGTTCTTGGCTAAAATTAGCGAACTCTTTTTGAGCTTTTGACACTCGGTCAACAAGTTGGTTAAGTTGCTCAGTATTGGTGACAGTCATAATCACTTCCTTAAAAAATAGTTAACTAAACAGTTTTAGGTAACGACTCTTATTCAATAGTAAAATTTGTTTATTTTTACGAACTCTTAATCCTTGTTATAAAATTACCTCTTTAGAGGCATGAATATCGTGATCAACGACACAAATTGAGTTCTATTGGTAAGTTTATTACGAAGATGCTGATGAATTTAACGAGTAGTTCACAGTTTAAACATAATGAGATTAGTTTAAGGTTTTATGACAATGAAATGGTGTTATTAAAATCACATATCTGCAGCGCTCAACTTAATGCTGATTTAGGCTAAAAGAAAGGCTGTAGTTTGGAAAGTTGTTAATGGGCTCGCTAAATAGTGAGCCCTTTATTTATGACTTAGTTTAGATTGCCAAATTTATCTTTCAAGGCTGATTTCAAAAATCCCTGCAGATTTTGGTCCGAAAAGTTGTTGATGTAGACGACCTGCAAATTCATCGGTCATCCCAGAAATATAATCCGCAATAATTCGCATTTCATTTAAGTTATTGTCTTTTGCATGTTGCCAACGCTCTTGAGTGTTTAATGGCAAAAGGCGAAGAGGATCAGATTCAAAAGCCTCAAATAATTCCATGACAATTTGCTGTCCCTTGTATTCGAGCATTTGAATTTCTGGCTTACGTATCACGTATTTGAAGACAAACCTTTTAAGCGTATCCAATGCGTCGGCAAAATCGGGTTGAAGTTCGGCATTAAATCTTAAAAGTGGTTCTTCGAAATGAGTATCTTCTGAAATAATAATGTCAGTGACAAAGCCATTAACTAGTGTGCCAATAGCATCCTTTCGCAAGTGATGTTGATGTGAGAACAGTTTATCTGCGATAGTTTTAAACTCATGACTTAACCAAGGATCTTCACTTTCAGATAAATGGTTAGCTACATCTTGCTGCCACTGAATAGGAGTAACAATCCCCATGACAATAGCATCTTCTAAATCATGTACAGCGTAAGCAATATCATCTGCTAATTCCATTATGGAGCAATCAAACGACTTATATTGTGTTCTATGGTGAGGGTAGGCCTCTGTTGGACTTGGCTTAGCACTTATAAAGCGATTTCTATCGGCAGGTGTTAATCCGGCTAATACCCAATCGTAAATGTCTTTATCATCATCAAACAAACTTTTTACAGGCGGCCATTCTGAAGGTTTAAGTTGACGATGATTTTTAATTTCTTGTTGGCCTAAGTCTACGTGCAGTTTGTTATAAAGAGCTGGGTATTTTAAGATCCCCAATAGTGTTCTTCGGGTTAAATTCATTCCCCAGTATTGAGTGTAAGGTTCAAGCCTTGCAAGAATACGAAAGGTTTGGCCATTACCTTCAAACCCACCGTGATCTCGCATCATATAATTAAGGGCGACTTCGCCACCATGACCAAAAGGTGGATGGCCAATATCATGGGCTAGGCATAAAGATTCAATCAAACTCATTGAATCAAGAAGGTCATTTATTTGTGGATATTTACGTTTAAGCTGCGCAGCGATACCTGTGCCGATTTGAGAGACTTCTAAAGAATGAGTCAGTCTTGTTCTGAAAAAATCATTCATGCCAATACCATGAACTTGAGTTTTAGCCTGTAAACGTCTGAAAGCTGCAGAATGTAAAATACGGGCACGGTCACGCTGAAAAGGGCTGCGGTGATCATTGCGCCTTAATTTATCTTCACCTAAACGTCTGTCATGCCAAGGGTTATGGGCTTGTTCATTATCAGGTATTTTATAAGAAATCGTATCTGGCATTTCACTTCCTTTTATTAAAGGCGACGCAATGTATTTTAATTAATCTTCAACATATCAATGGGTTAAATTTGCGGATCGTTTTCAGTTAACTTATCTAATGTGGAGGTACAGCTATCTAAAAAGATATCAATGAAGCATTTAACTTCAGGCAGCTGTTGCTGAATTTCATTGAGCTTTTTATCTAGATTATCTTTAACGTGATGAAACTCATCGTTATTGAATCTTAGCTCATTCATGGTTTTGACATAGGCTTGTAAGATATCAGCAGCTTTTACAATGGCTTTGTATTCGGGGTCAACTTCTGACTGAACGAGTAATGGCTCCATTTCTTCTCGTAAATCAGCTGGCAATGAAGCAAGGCATTCTTTTTCTGCTAAGTCTTCAAGCTTTTTAAATGCTTTAGTAAATTCAGGGCTGTGGTATTTGGTATTTGTATTGATGTCCTGAAGTTTGGTTTCTGAGACTTCATGATAAAGCGCGATGGTAGCCGCTTTTTCAGGGTTTAAATTTCCGCCAAAACGTTTGTTTTTAATCACCACTAATAAATGGGCTATTACGGCTACTTGATGGCAATGCTCTGATACGTTCTCTTTTTGAAAGCAGTGCATTAAAGCCCAGCGTTCGAGAAGTGGCATACGGGTGATCCATGCCATAAATGTGCTTGGTTTCATTTTCGTCCCCTAGAGAGTCGTTACTCGCTGAATACGGAATGTGCTAATACTGATATAGCTACAACATTACTTGAGTTATTGCTGAATCACCAGATAATCAATCTGTTTTTATTCAATATTTTATAACTTAAATTTGAAATTAAATTAGCTTAGTTTTAATCTAGTTTATTGAATTAATTATAGAGTGCAAAATGGATGATGCCCGTTGTATTGAGCTAAATAAAATCGTCACCAATGAAGACTTATACGTTTTAGAAAATGTTAAGTCTTACCAATTTGTTTGTGATGAATGCGGTGTGTCGTTAATTCCTTGCTCCTATAAAAAATCAGTAAACCTGCGCAAACCGTATTTTAAAACGGGCAAAAATGCTGAACACAAAGCAGGTTGCTACGCTAAAGCAACGGCAAAAATTCGTGAGCAAGCTAAAACGAGTCGAATATCGACCGAAGAAGGTTTTCCGCTCGCATACCCAAACCGGTTCAATCTTGCTGCGGTAAAGTCAGCTAAATTTATTCATGAAGAGCTTATCAATGAAGAGCCCAGTGATAGCAAGCGAATTGGCGCTCAAAACATTTCTTCTGCAGCTAATGCTGGACACACTAAAACTAAACAAAACTATGTCACCAGTTCTTTTCAAACCTTAGTTGATCAATATTTCAATTTTCCGTTTGATCGTGATCGTGAATTAACTTTTGAAGGTATCAAGGGCAATCAGTACCAACAGATTTTCCAAAAGATCAATAATCCCATCGGTAAACAAAAATTTCGTTTTCAAACTGCTGAACCTGAAACCAAGATTTTCTTTAGTATTTTGTCTTGGGATAAGCCTGAAATAGACAACAATATAATTAAAATTAAACTCTCAGCAGGTTGGTGGCAACAAAGTGCTGGTAAGAAAAAGAATTTAAGACCTTACTTTGTTGAAATTAATACTGAAGGTTGGCAAGCCAGCGTGTTAACTAAGTTTACTGAGCGGTTAGCGCAAATTAGAGAATTAGTAAAAGGCACAGATAAGAAAGCCTTAATGGCATTTGTCGGTGAGCAAGATAGAGAAGAAGACTTTTATCGTTTTACCTGTGATGAATCTCGCTTAATGTGCTTTAAAGTATTCTGACGTTTCTACAACAAACGTTTGCTGAACTAAAATAAAAATTAGTGTTTATTTTAGTGCAAACTGAGTTTGAATTGGGTTGTGATCTGATGCGGTAGTTTCATTCGAATTGGCATTGATTAAGCTTAAGCCACGGTAATAAAGGTGGTCTAATGGCAGCCCAAATACGCGTTTTCTGAAATCGACTTTATATTGCGCCTCTTCAAGTCTTAATCCATGAGCTAATTGCTTAACAATATCTAGTCTCCCATCACGCCAAGTATTAAAGTCACCGGCTAAAATAACTGGCCCACGGTGAGCGGTTACTTTACTGAGTATTTGCTTAAATTGCGCCTCAAAGCTTGTTAAACGCACATCAAAATTAACTCCATGTAAATTAATCACTAGAAGTTGTTCACCTGTTGATAATGGATAACGACTGACTAAAGTTGATTTTGCAAAGCGAATTAATGGTTCGGTTGTTTGATAAGCACAGGCCTCATTAGCTGGTTGAGTCGATACGTTCATGACACCCATTGGGACGTTCATCAATTTAAAGCCTTTGGCCATCACTACATGAAACTGTTTTTCTTCTAAGTATTGTTGAAATGTGCGGTTTAATTTAGCTTCTTGTAGCAGAACTAGATCATTGTTTTGGGTTAACTCTGTGAGTACAGGTTGCCAATTAAGTTTCTTCTGCTTGTAAATATTCCAAACCGCAATATTTAACAGTCCTTGCCGATCTATGGATGCTGAAGAAGGTTGTACAGAGCAATTGGATACGAAAAAAGGCGGTTGTTCACTCATCATGACCTCAGGCTTTCCATTAAAAGTTGCAATTATGCTGTGATAACACAATAGTAATCCGCTAATAAGCAAAAAAGTTAACAGGTATTTATGTTTAATTTTCAAGATACCTCGTTGAAAGCTTTTTTGTATAACATCGCCGTGTACCAATGTTATTGTGTACGACAACATTAAGACTAGTAAGCTAAATGCTCTATTTATGACGTTTGACGGAATATTCAGTACAATCAAACTGTACTATTAATTTATTGCTATTTCACTATAAAGCTTAGGGCGAATCAGATACCTATGGATCATTTAACCCAAATAATTGCTGTACTTGGTGTTTTCCTATATTGGTTAATACTCGGTGGCGTAGCAACACGAATTGTGATTAAACGGCGGAGTGTTGGCGTATCTTTTTCGTGGCTATTGATTATTTATTTCCTACCCTTTGTCGGTGTGATTGCTTATCTGTTGTTTGGCGAATTACATTTAGGAAAAGCACGTTCTAGTCGCTCTAAAGCTATGTTTAAACCTTATGGTGAGTGGTTCTCTTCTTTGTATCAACATAACGCCCACCAACCAGACAAACAAAGTGATTATGCACATTCAATCAGTAAGCTATGTGACGTGCAGTTATCGATACCCTCATTGATGGCCAATGAGTTAGTGCTGCAACATACCCCTGAGCAAATCTTAACTTCCATCATTAAAGACATAAATGAAGCTAAAACGGCTATTCATTTAGAGTTTTATATCTGGAATCCTGGAGGTTTAGCTGATGAGGTGGCGTTAGCATTGATCAACGCAGCTAAACGAGGAATAGCTGTAAAGTTGTTGCTTGATGCCGCAGGTAGCCGGCAATTTTTCAAATCTCAATGGCCCGAACAAATGAAAGCCGTTGGTATTAATGTCGTTGCGGCGCTGATTGTCAGTCCATTAAGAATGTTTTTCAGAAGAATGGATTTACGTCTTCATCGTAAGATCGTCGTCATTGATAATAGTATTGGATATACAGGTTCAATGAACCTCGTTGACCCTAAATGCTTTAAGCAATCAGATGGTGTTGGTGAATGGATTGATATGATGGTCAGAATTTCTGGTCCTGTGGTCCCTGTCATGAATACGGTGAGTGCTTGGGACTGGGAAGTTGAAACGAACGAGCGGATTATGCCAGCTAAACCACCAGAAGCTTATTGCAGCGATACTTCGTCTTTAGTTCAGGCCATTCCTTCAGGCCCTGGAATGCCAGAAGAAGTGATACACCAAGTCTTGCTACAAAGCTTATATCAGGCGCAACAAAAAATCGTGATCACAACTCCTTACTTTGTGCCAAGTGAGCAATTATTGGATGCGCTGGTGACTGCGTCTTTACGAGGTGTTGATGTGAATATTATTATTCCTCGTAAAAATGATTCCACCATGGTGAAGTGGGCGAGCAGTTCATTCTTTACTGAATTATTAGATGCAGGCGTGAATATACATCAATTTAATGGTGGTCTGTTACATACTAAGTCGGTGCTTATTGATGATGAGCACTGCCTGATCGGTACAGTAAACATGGATATGCGCAGCTTGTGGTTGAATTTTGAATTAACCTTGGCTGTCGATGACATTAAATTTGCTGCTAGGTTAGGGGCTTTATTACAAAGTTATATGGATGACTCTGATATTTTGACTGTTGAAGAGTGGGAGCAACGTCCGATGTACAAGCGATTCATTGAACAAGTTTTTTACCTATTTAGTCCTTTGCTTTAAAACTGAATATTTACCTTAATCGTAAGAGCAAAAAGCCACTGTAAATTTTACAGTGGCTTTTTATCGGAACCTGAAAACTATTACGGCTATTGTAATTGCAGCGGTTACTGATAATTATCTTCTAAGTTACTGAGAATAGTCTTCTAAAAAATTACCAAAGTCGGTTAATGCTTTTGATAAATCTTCTTTATGAGGTAAAAATACCACTCGGACATGGTCAGGCTCAGGCCAGTTAAATGCAGTGCCTTGAACTAACAGTATTTTTTGAGATTTAAGTAAATCTAAAACTAAGCGCTCATCATCACGCAAATTAAACTTTTTCATGTCTAATTTAGGAAACGCATATAATGCGCCTTTAGGCTTTTTAACGCTAACACCTGGGATACTATTCAAAGCATCAAAACATACGTCACGTTGAGCGGTCAAACGACCATTTGGCAGGATTAATTCATTAATACTCTGATAGCCACCTAATGCTGTCTGAATAGCATGTTGATTAGGTACGTTTGAGCATAAACGCATTGAGGCCAGCATGTCTAAACCTTCAATGTAGTTTGCCGCAGATTTTAAATTACCACTAAGCACCATCCAGCCGACACGGAAACCCGCAGCGCGATACGCTTTTGATAAACCATTAAAGGTGACTGTTAGAATATCGTCAGATAACGACGCTGCATGGGTGTGTACAGCATCATCGTATAAAATCTTATCGTATATCTCATCGGCAAATAAAATGATGTCGTGTTGACGACAAAGTTCAATCACATCTAACAGTAATTCTTTACTGTAAACCGCACCGGTCGGATTATTAGGGTTAATAATCACTATGCCTCGAGTACGAGGTGTAATTTTACTTTTTATATCTTCTAAATCTGGAAACCAGTCTGATTCTTCATCGCAGCGGTAATGTACAGCTTTACCACCAGCTAGGTTAGCAGCAGCAGTCCATAAAGGATAATCAGGTGATGGGATCAATACTTCATCATCCGTATTCAATAAACCTTGTAGCGCCATGCAAATTAGCTCTGAAGCACCATTTCCAATATAGACATCTTCAATATCGATACCGTGAATACCTTGCGCCTGATAATGCTGCACAATGGCTTTACGGGCAGAGAATAACCCTTTAGATTCGCAATATCCTTGTGCGCTTGGCAAGTTTAGGATGACATCACGTACAATTTCTTCAGGGGCTTCAAATCCAAATGGGGCAGGGTTACCGATATTGAGTTTTAAAATACGGTGGCCTTCATCTTCAAGACGACGTGCTTCTTTATGCACAGGTCCACGGATGTCATAGCACACACTATCGAGTTTATTGGATTTGATGATGGGACGCATACTTGCTTAACCTTACTAATACGACTTAAGTCTGCGAACAATAACGAATTTGTTGAGTAGATAAAAGGTTTATTTAGTAGATTTCATAGTTTATTTAGGGTTTTATTCTGCTAGCGGGTTCGGGACTGCCTTGAATTGGTTTTAAACTTCGATGAGTGGCCTTCAATTAGTTTAAAACGCTTTTAAGGTGAGAGTTTGAAGTACAAGTCTCTGTTATTGATTAATTATGTTTAAGCAATTAAAAAACATAAAAAAGCCAGCAATAGCTGGCTTTTTGTCTTTTTCGCTATAGCGATAAAAAGTCGGTTGATTAAACGCGCTTTTTGAATTCGTTTGTACGAGTATCGATTTCGATTTTGTCGCCAATTTTAACGAATTCAGCAACAGTAACAGTACCGCCACCAGTAATGGTTGCAGGCTTCATTACTTTACCTGAAGTATCACCACGAGCAGCTGGCTCAGTGTAGGTTACTTCACGTACGATAGTGACAGGCAGTTCAACAGAAATCGCTTTACCTTCATAGAAAGTAACTGAACATTCTTCTTCCATACCGTCAACAATATAAGCACCAGCATCACCTAAGTTGTCAGCTTCAACATCGTATTGGTTGTACTCTGCATCCATGAATACATACATAGGATCAGCATAGTAAGAATAAGTACATGCAAGACGTTCTAGGATGATATCTTCCATTTTGTCTTCACCTTTAAAGGTGGTTTCAGTGGTAGAATCTTGAAGAACGTTTTTAAGCTTCATCTTAACGATTGCAGCGTTACGGCCAGAGCGAGTTGTTTCAGTTTTCTGAACAACCCACGGGCTGCCATCTAACATGATCACGTTACCAGGACGGAGTTCATGAGCAGTTTTCATTACTTTATTCCTATATTTTAGGTATTAATTTTTAATTGCGCAGTATCTTAGCTGGTTTTCACAAATTCAACCAGTCGAGAAGCAAGATCTGCATCCTTTTTAGCATCAATCGGCCAATGTTTAGCATGTTGCTGTAACGCCGATTGAGCACAAATGAGTTGTTGCCAATGTTCTACGACATTGGATTCTTGTTGATTGAAAGCAAAATTGGTTTTAGACCAAGCATTTGCAGCATCATCTTCAAGGTTTAAGCAGTAGATATTAACAAAAGCCTGTAATTTTACTAGATGATAATCATCTTCTTGCGGGTATATGTGCCAAATAAACGGTTTTGCGGCCCATTGTGCGCGCAAAAATGAGTCTTCTCCGCGAACGATATTAAAATCACAACTCCAGAGTAGTCGATCAAACTGGGTTTGAGCTGTCATGGGGAGAATATGAATAGTTAAATTACCGACAGTAAACTGTTGCCCAGCTTTAATCTTATTAAGTGGTGTGCTGATGAGGCTTTCAATACTGGCTAAGCTTTTACCTAATGGTATCAAGGCATGAATGGCTGTTTGTTCAGAGTTATTTTGAACTTCAATATTCGCCCAGTAGTTACACAAAGCGGTTAAGGCAAGCGTCTCATAGCTGAATACACTAATGACAATGTCATTTGCTTCTATACCGATTAAGCCTAATTTTTTAAATAAAGCTAATTTGTTGCTAGGAGATGATTGCCATTTATCTCGTTGATTAAACAAATCAGACTCACAAATTAACCCACCACTTTTAGATGTAAAACCCGGGAAATAAAAATGCTTATTAATGCCGCTTGCTTGCATAGACGGTAAACCATGACAACCATCGACCCAATCTTCAGCAGATAGATACTCTAGATTTAGCCATACAGGCGGTTTACTGGCGGTGTTTATCGATTGTTCAAAATTTGTTTTACTTTCTTGATGTAATTCATCAATAGTCGATAAAACCTGTGATGGCAATTCACAGGCAAAAGCCTCTATTAAAACACTTCCTGGCCTATAAGGGATATCTAATGGTTTATTCCATTTAAAAATATTCACACCAAAAAATTGCTGCTGAGATAATGTTTTATCGAGTTCAGGCAGTATATGTGAAAAACTATTTAGGTCATCAACCCATAAATTAATTTCAATTTGATATTCTGCTGCTAATTGTTTTGCAAGGCGCCACGTTACGCCAATATCACCATAGTTATCGACAACGACACAGAATATATCCCAGTGTGGTGACTTATATGAGCTAGCTGCTGGTGTTTCATTGGTCATGTAGACTTGCCTTAAACAATTTGCTTTTCAAAATATAGTTACTGGATAAGCTGTAAAGTATTAATTAATCTTTATTCAAATCTCAGGTTCAAAAAAAGCGGCTTTAGCCGCTTTTTTATTGTTTAGTGATGATCTAACAAGTCGCTTATCACTAAAGAAATTGATTAGTCTTCTAATTCAGCTAAGCACATTTCTTCGTAAATCTGTTTAACCCAAGCGTCTACGCGCTCTTCTGTTAGTTCTGGTTGACGATCTTCATCGATACCTAGGCCAATAAAGTGCTTATCATCGACAAGGCCTTTAGAAGCTTCGAAGTCGTAACCTTCAGTTGGCCAATGACCAATGATGATACCACCACGTTCAGAAACAATGTCACCTACCATGCCCATAGCATCAAGGAAGTATTCAGCATAATCTTCCTGATCACCACAACCAAAAATTGCCACTAACTTGTCAGTGAAGTCTACTTGCTCAAGTTCTGGGAAAAAGTCATCCCAATCACATTGCGCTTCACCGTAGTACCAAGTTGGGATACCGAATAGAATCAAATCGAATTCAGCGATTTGTTCCTTTGTGCTTTTGGCGATGTCTTTAACATCAACCATTTGCTTACCCAGTTTCTTCTGGATCATTTTGGCTACAGCCTCGGTATTACCAGTGTCACTACCGAAAAAAAGACCTACAGTTGCCATTGGCTATCCTTTAAATATCTAGTTCGCTTTGCGAATTATAAAATATGGTTCAGTTGTCGATTTGTTGTTGCAGGATTAATTCGATTAACTGGCTACGGCTGATGTTACTGGCCAATGCTTGTTCGTTCAAGGCGTCATACAAAACTTGTGACACCTTTAACTCTATTCGTTTTAATCCATTAGCGCGATCCCGTTGGATCTGATTACGCTTATTGATTTTTAGCTGTTGTTCCCGACTTAAGGGATTGCTTCTTGGACGTCCACGACGTTTTTCAGAAGCAAACAGGTCAATCGTTGTTCTGTCTGTTGATTCTTTTGCCATCGTTTTGTTTAACCGATGCCTGAGCCTTCCCAGGTCATCTGAATAATACCTTTTGCTACAAACCCGGCACAGCCAAGGAATAATACTAACCAAACGATATATCGTCCAAACTTAGGCACTTTGCCTTGTTTGAGTACATCGTGAATCGCCATGCCGATAAAGAAAAAAATTAAAGCAAAAAACAAGTTTAGACCGAGAGTCTCAATTTGATCCATGTATTGATTCAACATGTTTTTACCTTCAGTTTTACTTTAAGGCTAAAAGAGGGCGGGAATATACCACAATGATGATACGTGGGCTATATCTGCCTAGTTCATTTTTTATAAATTTACTGAGTTGTTTACTTATGCCACATCTATCGAACGCTAACTTTGGTGTTTATCAATAAACTCTCCGACCAAGCGATTAAAAATTTCAGGTTTTTGTGCATGTAACCAATGACCTGTACCATTTATCGTTTTTGCGGTGACCTTAGGGAATTGTTTCATAATTGCATTTGTATGCTCAGCTAAAACATATTCTGATTCACCACCGCGGATAAAAAAGCACGGTTTGCTATACACAGCATCCGGCATTTCCCAACCAATGATGTGGGGGTAATTTTCAATCAATCCATCAAGGTTCATTTTCCATTCAAAACCATTATCGGCACGTTGTAAGTTCTTTAATAAAAACTGTGCAGTACCCAAATCAATGTCGGCGTTGATTAAGTGCTCTAGTGCAGCACTTCTTGATGTGAGTTCAGCCATTGGCATGCTGGTTAGGCCTGCGAACACCTTTTGATGGCGTGGACTGTAAGATACTGGAGCAATATCTGCGACAACTAAGCTTGTTACCATCTCTGGGTGTAATAAAGCTAACGCCATAGCGACTTTTCCTCCCATAGAATGACCGACAAAGTGAGCTTCAGACAGATTTAACTCTTCCAATAAGTTCACACACTCTTTTGCAAGGCTTGGGTAATCCATAAATTCCCAGTGTTCACTTTTGCCGTGATTAGGTAAGTCGACTCGAATGACTTGGTAATTTTCTTCTAGAGTACTAGCAAGATTTTTAAGATTATCTAAATTACCAAATAGCCCGTGTATCAAGATGACTGGTTGGCCTTCGCCAGAGGAAACATAATGCATGAGGCTTTTATCCGTTATCACAATCAATGAGGCGGTGATTTTGCCTGTAAAATACACCAAATTTCAAGTGGCGAAATTAATTAAGCCAAGATCATATGTTCATTAAACAATCCACCAGCTCATTGTTTTATTGAAATTGACTAAATTTGAAAGATTTAGTGACTTTTGCCCTTTAACTATTGCGACAGATGGGTAGACTGTTAATAATAATTCGATCGATCATACTCGATCTTTTGACTGCCACTATATAGAACAATGATTCAGCACATTTGCGATTGTTGTATAAATCGAATAATAAGTACTTGGCGGTTTACCTTTTAAAGACCAAAGGATATTGACTAATATGAAATATATTGAGGTTGACGAAGAACTTTATCGTCATATTGCAAGTAAAACGGAACGTATTGGCGAAAGTGCATCAGATATTTTACGTCGATTACTAGATCTTTCTGTTGAAACTACCGAACCTGCTGAACCTCTTGCTATTAGTCATCCAAGTTTAGAATCGACTCAAGAAGCTGTTAATACTGTTGCAATAGAAGAAATACATGACGTTGAAGTGACTAGTAGCGAGCCAGTAGAAGCTGTAGAACAAGAAACGATACCTGTTGCAACTAATATCAACTTCAATGACGTTGTACATGAGCATATGTTGTCACAACAAAAAGGTGCTGTAGGGCGCTTTATGTTCTTACTAGAATCTTTATCAAAGCTGACCCCTGCGACTTTTGAACAAATACTAAAGATTCAAGGCCGTGGGCGTTTGTATTTTGCACGCTCAAAAGCTGAACTTTTGTCAGCAAGCCAATCTGCTAATCCAAAGGAAATTGGAGACAGTGGTTATTGGGTAACAACCAACAATAATACCGCTAAAAAACGCACCATTTTATCGGAAGTGTTATTGCAATTAGGTTGTAATGAAGAGCAGGCAAAATCGATTGCACAAAGAATTTAAAATCTAAGAAGGGAGACTCGGGGTGGCGATTCACAATAGAGCAGGGAAAGTCGCGTTACAAACAGACTTGATCAACTTACCAAAGTTGATGAGTCATTATTATCGCATAACACCCAATGTCGAGGATGTGCAACAAAAGGTCACTTTTGGTACATCTGGGCATCGTGGTAGTTCGTTAAAAGCCAGTTTTAATCAAAATCATATTTGGGCGATAACGCAGGCTGTAGTTGATTACCGTCAACAAGCTGGCATCAAAGGACCTATGATTGTTGGTTTTGATACTCATGCATTGTCTTATGCTGCGTACATGTCAGTGCTTGAAGTGTTAACGGCAAACCAAGTTGCGGTTAAAGTTCAGCAAGATGATGGATTCACTCCAACGCCAGTAGTGTCTCAAGCCATTATTGCAGCAAATGTTGCTGCAAGTGATTCCGCCGCTCAAAATGGTGTTGAATTAACTGACGGCTTAATCATTACTCCCTCTCACAATCCTCCACAAGATGGGGGTATTAAATATAATCCACCTCATGGCGGACCTGCTGAAGCTGAGATTACTAAATTAATCGAATCTAAAGCGAATGAGTATTTAGCACAACAATTATCAGGTGTTAAAAAGGTTAATTATGGTGTAGCACTTGAGTCTGGCTGGATTGATGAAGTCGATTTTATTGCACCATATGTTAATTCGCTTTCAAGTGTGATTGATATGCAAGCCATTGCTAAAGCTAACATTCGTATTGGCGTTGATCCTTTAGGTGGTTCAGGCATTTATTATTGGTCACACATTGCCAAACAATACGGTTTAGATATCACTCTAGTCAATGATAAAGTTGATCCTTCATTTGGGTTTATGACTTTAGATAAAGATGGAAAAATCCGTATGGATTGTTCCTCACCTTATGCCATGGCGGGTCTACTTGAACATAGTGAAAACTTTGATGTGTGTGTCGGTAACGATCCTGATTACGATAGACACGGCATAGTCTGTCCAGGTTTCGGTTTAATGAACCCTAATCATTATTTAGCCGTTGCTATCGATTATTTGCTGACTTACCGCAAAGATTGGTCAGCTGATTTAGCCATTGGTAAAACCTTGGTTTCTAGCGCTATTATTGACAGAATTTGCCAATCACATAACCGTCAATGTTTAGAAGTGCCAGTGGGCTTTAAATGGTTTGTTGATGGTTTAGCTAACAGTTCAATTGCATTCGGCGGCGAAGAGAGTGCAGGTGCTGCATTTCTAAATAGAGACGGCAGTACTTGGTGTACTGACAAAGATGGCTTCATCTTGGCATTACTCGCAGCTGAAATATTAGCGGTAACGGGTAAAACACCTGCTCAGCGCTATGTCGAATTAACCGAGCAATTTGGACAAAGTTTTTATACTCGTATCGATAGCCCGATTAGTTTGAAGAAGAAAGCTAAATTTGAAAAATTATCTTCAGATAGCTTTACTGATAAAACCTTAGCGGGTGAAACCATAACTGCTATTTTGTCACATGCACCGGGTAACAATGCCGCCATTGGCGGTATTAAAGTCACCACTGAAAACGGATGGTTTGCAGCACGTCCTTCAGGCACTGAGGCATTATTTAAAATCTACGCTGAAAGTTTTGTTAGTGAATCACATTTAAGTGACATTATCAGTCAAGCTCAGGTCATGATTGATGCCGCATTAAAAGCATAAGCTGACAATTTTTAAGTTCACTATTTAGCTATAAATTAAAGCCCTCATATGAGGGCTTTTTTATACAAGAAATTCAAGAAACCGTACAGTTACTTAGATTTTTTGTAGTAAATAAATGCGACTACGGCAACTAATGCAATGGCTGGTGCCAATTCATACATATGATGGAAAAGCCCAACACCACCGTGTCCTTCGTGTGCAAATGCGATCGTTGGCGCTGCGGCTAATACTAGTGCGGTTAGTTTTGCTTTCATGATTGTTTCCTTTTAACAAATAGGTTATTGATAAAATATTTAAACTTACAAATCGTAATCAATAATGGTCAACTACATTGATTCTCACTGTATTGATCTCAACTACTGATATAGACAGTTTCTTAATTTCTTCAGTTTCTTACTTTCGTTTTATCTAGTTTAACTAGCATTCATTTCTAACTGCATTAACATCATATCTTCACCGTCAATGACACGCGTATCATAGCTTTTACAGTGAGGACAAATGACATTTCTTTCAGTTAATTCAGTTTTGTGATGACATTGTCGGCATTCAATCACTAATGGCTGAAGTTGCATATTTAATTGAGCATCATGACAAACAGTATTTAGCTTGAACGTATCAAATGCATTTTGAAGTAAATGTGGTTCAACTCCGCTTAACACGCCCACTTTAATATCAACTCTGATTATTTCATTTGCGTTATTATCTTGCGCTAATTGCTCAATTTGCTCCATTAATGACATCACAATTGAATATTCGTGCATCAGCAGATCCTTGGCAGCAATTCACCCTGAGGTAAATCTAAGTAGCGACTACTTCCCCAAGGAGTATTTAACACCACCTTGCCGTTATGTTCATCAGTTACATAACCTATAACAGCAGCTTGATCGCATTGACAATATTGAGTCATTACTTCTAAAGCTTTATCTGCTGCACTTCGTGGCAGGGCAATGATAAAAGTCCCCTCGTTGGCAAGGTCAAATGGCTCAAAGCCATATAGCTCACATAAGCCTTGTACTTCAGATGAAACAGGGATGTTTTTTTCATCCACATCAATGCCAACATTAGATGCCGTTGCCCATTCATTTAACACTGCTGAAAGGCCGCCACGGGTTGCATCTCTCATAGCGTGGATATCGATATTAGCGGCAATTAGCTGCTCAACTATTGGCCATAATGTTGCACAATCACTGGTTAATTCAGACTCCAACGATAGACTGTCTCGAGCCATTAAAATTGCAGCGCCGTGTCTACCAATATCCCTTGAAACAATAATCACATCATCAGCCACTAAGTTATTAACTGAGATGTTTTGTTTAATGATTTTGCCTACACCTGAAGTATTGATAAAAATACCATCAGCGCAGCCTTTAGGAACGACTTTGGTGTCTCCGCAGACAATATGAGCACCACTGTATTGCATTTCTTCTGCCATGCTATTCACAATGGTTTGTAAGTCTTGAATTGCAAAGCCTTCTTCAATAATAAAGCTACAACTTAGATATTCTGGAATTGCGCCCATCATGGCTAAATCGTTGACGGTGCCTGCAATCGCTAATTTGCCAATATTACCACCGGCAAAAAACAAAGGATCCACCGTAAAGGAGTCAGTGGTAAAAGCCGTTGCGCCTGACAGTTGTAACTGAGCAGCATCTTCTTGAGACTCTAAAATAGGATTAGAAAACGCTTTGAAAAATAGGTCATTGATTAACGTATTCATCTCTTTGCCACCACCACCGTGGCTTAATTGAACTTGATCATTTTTTTGGATTGGCATGAGACACTCCTGCATAACGATAATAAGCGTTACAAGCACCTTCAGAACTCACCATACAACTGCCTAACGGATTATCTGGGGTGCAACCGCGGCCGAAAACCTTACAATCAGGTGGATTAGATAATCCGCGAAGTATATCGCCACATTGACATGCTTTATGATCGTCAATTTCTTCGGTGGGTAATTGAGTCTTAAAGATAACTTCCGCATCACGATGTTTAAATTCATCTTTAAGTCGTAATGCTGAATTAGGTATAGGACCCAAACCTCGCCATCTAAAACTATCTTTAACTGTTAAATATTGGTTTATTATCGCCTGCGCGGCCAGGTTACCATCTTCTGAAACTGCTCGACTATATTGAACATCAAGCTCAGCTTTATCTTCATGCTTTTGTTGCACAATGCGTAAAATCGACTCCATAACATCGACAGGTTCAAAACCAGAAACGACAATAGGGGTGTTGTATTGTTCAACAGCAGGTCGATATATTTTTGCGCCGCTTATCACGCTGACGTGCGCTGGACCTATAAACGCATTTACCTTACTTTGTGTATCTGCCATAACAGCATCTATTGCTGGTGGAACGAGTACATGATTGATATGAAATAACAAATTATCAATATGAAGCTTTTCTGCCTGATCGATTAACACGGCTGTCATAGGTGTTGATGTTTCAAAACCGATAGCAAAAAATATCACTGTTTTATCAGGGTTTTCCTGAGCAATAGTGATGGCGTCCATTGGGTCGTATAGTGGTCTAATATCCGCTCCTTGAGAGCGAAACTTAGCGAGATTACCTTTAGAGCCCGGCACTCTAATCATGTCGCCGAGCGTTAATAAAATGACATCAGGAAGTTGGGCTAAGGTAGCGGCGTGATCTATTCGCTCCTTTGGCATAATACACACAGGGCAACCTGGTCCATGAATAAACTTGATGTTAGATGGCAATAATTGATTAAGACCATATTTCATAATGGTATGGGTGTGCCCACCGCAAACTTCCATTATGTTAATATCAGCATCTATATCACTGGCAAGTTGATTGATACGATTAGATAAGGCTCTTATCGTATCAGGGTTTCTGAACTGCTGGTATAGATCAGCAAGTTTTATCATGCTTGCTCCTCAGCTTCGAGTTTCTCAATAATCTCTTTATATAGCTCTAAACTTAAGTTTGCTTCAACCTCATCAATTTTATTCATCACAAAACCAATGTGGATTAGGACGAAGTCACCAATGGCTAAAGGTTCTGTCATCAGGTGTGAGCTTACTCGGCGTTTAACCCCTAAGGTATCAACAGTGACGCTTGCATCATCATGTATTTCAGTAACTTGTGAAGGGACTGATAAACACATATTAAAACTCTCCTTGATACTTTTGTATCCAGTTAGCAACAGCTGTAATTGATTGTGCGTCTTTTACTGATACAGGGATAAGCGTGACGTCTGGATTGAGTTTTTCAAGTTGTTTGCGACATTCAACAAGTGAAAAATCAAAGTGTTCAGCTAAATCCATTTTGGTAATGAGCACAAGGTCAGCTCGGCGGAACATGACAGGGTACTTTTCTATTTTGTCGTCACCTTCGGGTACTGATAACAACACAATATTTTTATGGGTGCCAACATCATAACTAGCCGGGCAAACCAAATTACCAACATTTTCTACAAAACATACATCAATAGGTTTTAAGTCAATGTGGTGAAGTGCCTGATGAACCATAAAGGCATCTAAGTGACAGGCTGACCCCGTCTGTACCTGATAGGCTTCAATTCCTTTAGCTATTAATCTGTCAGCATCCCTTGAAGTTTCAAGATCGCCTTCGATCACTGCATATTTCTTAGGTAAATATTCATGTAAGTGTTCAAGTAAAGTTGTTTTTCCACTACCAGGGCTACTCATCAGATTGAAAGCGCGTACATTATTCGCTTCAAAATGTTCACGGTTATGTTGGGCTTCGTGATCATTTTTATCCAATATCTTATGAATGACTGACAGTGTTTTAGTGTCATTAAGTTGTGGATTAGAATGTAAATTTGAGTGATCGGTTAATGAACATCCGCAATCTTGGCACATTGTTATACTCCTTAAAAAACCACTTTAATCTGACTTTATCCAGTATTAACAGGGGTCTTAATTAATTCTTTGATTAACATCAGCAAAATTAAATTCTTAATAGAATTAATGCTGTGTTTGTGATCTGTTTAGTTGTTGGTACGCATACCAAATTTGGCCTAATGAAATACCTGCATCATTTATGGGAACCAATTTACTGGGTAACACCTTATCCGGTGTGTAACTTAAATGATGATTTAATTGCTGTAAGGTTATCTCATATAACAATTTATTTTGAAAAACACCGCCACATAAAATCAGTTTATGACTTGGATATTGTTCTGCCATATAGCAAACAACTTTGCTTAAACTTTCAATAAACTCTAAACACAGTTGGTTCGTCATACCTGGAATGTCGTTGCTATTTTTTGTGTTAACTAAGCGAGTGATTAACTGGTTGATGAGTTTTGAAGGTTCAAACATTTGAATATTGTTTGTTTTGGTATTGATGAGGGGGCTTATATTACCGGTTAAATTATCGGCAAGATCCTCATTTAAAATTAGTGACAGCTTATCAGTTGTGTAAGAATTACAGACTAGACTGTTGGCATAGTTTTGCTGATTTGAGTCAATAGCCATATTTGCGTGAGTGCTAATCAGCATCCCAGCTTGTGCTTCAAAATCATTCTCTATAATTAGGTTTAGAGCTACCGCAACAGCATCAAAAATACGTCCTACCGAGCGGCACTCAATACAAGCACTGTTATTAAGCCACATTTTGTGCAGATTATTGACTGTTAATTTATCCATTTGCTGAATGGCATTAATTGGCAATGTCATGATTTCATCGACAGTCATAGTTTCAAATAACAAGGCTAACAGAATACGTACAGGTTGCTTTATGGCTTGCTCACCGCCAATCAGTTTAAAGGCTTTAAAGTGCGATATAATTTCAAAAGTATACGCATCTGCTAACATACATTCGCTGCCCCATAATTGCTTATCATCTCCAAGCCCTGTGCCATCAAAGCTAAACGCTAACACTTGTTTCTGATAATCGTTGGCTGCGAGAACACTCAGTACGTGAGCATAGTGATGCTGAACATTTGCAAGAGGGATCTTTTGTTCGATTGCCTGTGTTGTAGCCCACTGTGATGAAGCATACTCTGGATGCTTATCAGCGATAATTTGTTCGGGGGTAAATTGATACAACCTGTGAAAAGTATTGAGTGTTTGCTCGAAATATTGGTTGGTTTCTAGATTATGTAAGTCTCCAATGTGTGGACTGACAAACGCACTTTCATTAAATGCGAAACACTGGGTATTCTTCTGTTGAGCGCCAACAGCTAATAGGTGATGTTGTAATTTATTGCTCAATGGAATGCTAAGTGGTGCATAACCTCTTGCGAGTCGAATGACTTGGATTTTATCGTCAATAACTTGCACCACACTGTCATCACAGGCATTAACGATTGGCCTATTATGATCAACAATCCCGTCTACCACTTTGCTAAGCTTTTGGTTGATTTCATTACCCACGGTAATGATAGGTAAGCCAGATATATTAGCACTGGTGGCCACAAGCGGTTTTTTAAAGGCTTCTACGAGTAGATGATGCAGCGGCGTATATGGCAAAAATATACCTAAAGTATCAATATTCGGCGCAAGTGCAGGACTTAGGTTAATCTCCATATCACTTCTTTTTTTCATTAGTGTAATAGGATTTTCTGCAGAGCTGAGGACTTGCCATTCTTTACGTGTCCCTTCAACCATTTGACGAGCATTACGTATATCCGTTGCCATAACTGCTAATGGTTTAGCTTTTCGGTGCTTTCGCTGACGAAGACGCTTAACTGCTGCATCATTAGTGGCATCACAAATGATATGAAATCCACCTAATCCTTTTATCGCAATAATTTTTCCATTATTGAGCTCACTGACAACTTTTCTGATTATTTGTGAGTTAGTGAGAGAACTATATTCTGTATTCTCCAGATTTGAATTAGTTGCACAATCGATATAGCTCAGTTGTGGTCCACACTTTGGGCAACTGACGGGCTGGGCGTGATATCGTCGGTTTAATGGATCCTTGTAAGCATACGCGCATTCATCACACATCACGAAGTCTGCCATTGATGTATTAATGCGATCGTATGGCAGATTCTTAATGATGCTATAACGAGGTCCACAATTGGTACAATTGGTAAAAGGGTACTGATAATGGCGGTTTTTAGGGTCGCGCATTTCAAGTAAACAGTCACCACAAACACTTTTGTCGGCTGAAATAGACACGACAGAATCAGCACTACGGGTGCTGGTTTCAATGACAAAATGTTGCAGTGAGCTATCTATAGCTTCTTCTTTAATTAGCAACTTATCGATACGTGCTAGAGGAGGCGGGTTAACTTTTAGTTGATGTACAACCTTATTGATATCAGTATTCAATCCTTGTAAATGAATACACACACCTTGTTGGTTGTTTAATATAGAACCCACAAGATTAGATTGAGTGGCAAGACGGTAAACAAACGGCCTAAATCCAACACCTTGGACAATGCCGTTAATATTTAGCCTGACTTGTTGGCGATAACTGTTATCAATTGCCATTAATCGCTCCTATCGGCGCCGTTTAGCAAGGTACATTCCACCAACAGCGATATTGGCACCTTCTAAATCCAGTTGACGATTTACAATTAATGGATAGTTTTTCCCAAGGCGTATACATAATCTGCTTGCCATGACTTCATAACTAAAATCGCTCCCAGCTAACACAACTGCATCGATCCCTTGTTCTTGCTCTAAATGATCTACCCAGTTACTTAAATAATCTGTTAGTGAGTCAAAAAAACCAAATGCTAAAATCGCAGGGTTAGCGCCCGCTAATTTAAAGCTCATTAAACTGGCGAGTGTTTTGCGCCAATTTATAGAACGTTTATGTAGGGCATTGTTATCTTCACTATTAATTGCACACAGTGGAAAATCGACTCTTGGGGCATTATTGCCATGATAACGTTGTGCTAATGCGTGGAATTTATCAGCTAACTCTGGGACAGTTGAAATTGCAGAATTAGGTCCATTTTTTCTGACTTCTTCATCTGGCAATACGATTAACGCCGCATATGCCATAAAGGTTTGTAAGCTGTCAGCTTGAGTACTTGCTGATAACGTAAAGTCAGCCAGTAATTTGAATACCTCAGGGTAAGCAACACAGTATTTGTTAAATATAGTGTTTTTATCAGATGCGACTAGTTCTTCAACTAATTGATTACCACTTTGTGGCAGTGTAGGCATTTGTAAAAATGAACCAATGTCGCCTTGCTGAGTTTGTGTGATGACACAACTTGATTGGCTTTTTGATAAATAAATACAAGCTAGTTTTTTAAGACTAGAAGAAGCTTCTATTGAACTCTTACTGCTAGTAACGCAACCGGTACTTAATAATCCAGCGTGTAATGCACAAGTTGCTGCATCTATACCCGGTAATGGTTTTTGTTGAATCAGACTGCTTGCTAAGGTTTCATCAGATTCAGTGACAGTACATGTTAAAGTATTTTTTTGCCAAGATGCATTATATAAACGATCATCTTGCAGATATCGGTTGTCATCGTGCTTTGGCATCGGCGCTTTAAAGAATATATCTGCGGTTGCTTGGTTTTGAACCCAAACATTATTAACCCAAGAAACACTGACGTTTTTTTGTGGTTTTTTGATATATAACCAATCAATTTGTTTACTTTTTAATAGTGCAGCTACACGAATGAGTAATCGGCTGTCAGCGAATGCCACATTGTAATAACTATCATTCAAATCTTGATTTAATACAGTGTGTTCATTTTCTAGCTTTATATTTGGTTGCAGCTTTAAAAATGGCTTTTCGAAGCTAGATAAAGCAAGTGCTTGCTGCTGATTTACAATAAATGATGATGAAATTACTTGTGGGTCGGTAATTAATACTTGTTGTAAATCACCATCACATAATGCTGAAGTTTGATTGGATACAATCGGATGTAAGCTTAAACTAACTTGGCTTGTTTGTTTACCTAGCCAAACTTCTTCACCTTGCAGTATTCTATCAACTACATCTGATATATCTTGTTGATTTAATCCAATTTCATATTGTTGAAGCTTGCGTTCACCAAAACACTGAGGGCAAGGTGTAGATATCTCAATGTCTTTATCTAAGTTAGAGATGAGAGGTTCACATTCACTGCAAAAGCCTTGATGTAAAGCTTGGTGTTGTAAACAGGTTTTAGTGCCTTTTCTTTGTTCGATTAAAATGACTTCTGCACTTTCAAGCCATATAGAATATAAGAATTTCGCCGCTATTTCGTCAGCTAAGGCACTAAGTTCAGTCTCAGAAGCTTCTACTTCAAGAAAGTAAGTGTGTACTGGCCTGAATTGGGCATGCTTAGCTTGTAGGTCATTATTAATGTGGTGACCAATGGTAAAATCGAAACGGTCATCTGCGAGATAAAGATTACATAGATCTGCGTACAGAGGAATATCGCGATGACAAAAAAAGTTAAAACTAATCTTAGGCATATTCTAAGTTTCCGCGTTTATATGAATCAGGGATAAGTGCGTTAATATCAACTTCAGCTTTTTGCTGATACGTAAATCCTTGCTCAGTAAGGTGCTTAAGTAATACTTTTTCCATCGTGGGAACCGCAGCTTGGATAGACGGCGTAAGTCCCAACGTCATAGGTTCGATAACTGTTGGTGTAACACCCACAACATGGGTATTAGGTCTATCGCCAACCATTTCCATCATGATAAGGGTTTGCAGCATCTCAACTTCATGAGCGCTTCCTTGCCAATCAATTTCAGGTGGTGCTTGATCAAAGTTAAATGAATATACTTCACCAGGACCGACTCCGGGACTGTTGACTGTATCCACAACAATTAAGTTATCATATTTACATAGAATAGGGATTAACCCTTGTGCAAGTGTGCCACCGTCCAGTAAGTCAATTTTGTCTGTAGGGTGGTTAAATTGATATTTTTCTTGGATATAATTAACGAAATGTACGCCGATACCTTCATCGGCGTACAGTACGTTACCTATCCCAATAAGTAGGGTAGTAGACAAGTGTTAATGATCCTTGTGGTAGTCATAACCTGAGACGATTGAGTCAACAGAATTATGT
The DNA here is from genome assembly GCF_023283825.1 of Shewanella olleyana. GTDB lineage: Bacteria > Pseudomonadota > Gammaproteobacteria > Enterobacterales > Shewanellaceae > Shewanella > Shewanella olleyana. The sequence goes on from NZ_JAKILD010000002.1 coordinate 139,481, forward strand.
TTAAAGCGTATACCAGACCATACGGCCATATAAACATGGATTACCATAAATATGATAAATGCCCATGTCATAATGTGATGCCAAACTCTAACTTCTGCCAGTCCTCCCATTAGAGCCGTAAACCAAGCCGATACATCCCAAATAAGACCACCAAATCCTTCGTGGTAAACATTGGCATATAGCACTAAGCCAGTAATACACATAAATAAGGCGGCAAATGAAATCCCGACATAAGTGACAAACTGTAGTGGTCCATATATGCCAGCTTTATCTAAATTTCCCATCCAAATGTAAGACTTAATTTGGACTATCCAGCTTTTCACACTAAGTACATCTTTTATAGAGCGTCTTTCATTCGCACTATTGCGACTAAAGAAAAACAAATAAAATCGAATGATGGTGATGGCGGTTAAGGCAAAGCCAAAAATAATGTGGGCAAATCGGATCCATCCCTGAACTAATACATCAGATGATTCCGGCGCCACTAAAAATGGCCAAGAAAGATAAAATCCTGTTGCAATCAATACCACAATCGATAGTGCCCTCAACCAATGAAAAATCCGGATGGCGGGCGAGAAAATTAATTCTCTATGATGGGTAGCTACCTGAGTCATAATCAATTCCTCTTAGATATTCAATCCGATTAAACCCCGTTAGGGTCAATGCGGAATTCACCTAAACTCGTCCCTTTATAGTCCATCACGTGTACAGCACAAGCCATACAAGGGTCGAAAGAGTGAATAACGCGTATCACTTCAAGGGGTTTACTTGGATCTTCAAGCTCTAAGCCGATTAAAGAAGCTTCGTAGGGGCCAACTTTTCCGTTTACATCAACAGGGCCAGCATTCCATGTTGTCGGTACAATGGCTTGGTAGTTTTCAACTTTACCGCCTTTGATCCTAATCCAATGACTTAACATACCACGAGGAGCTTCAATCATAGCGTGACCGACATAATCCTTACTTGAATCTATTTCAGGGGTAACATAAGTACTTTCATCAGATTGCATATTGGCTAACATGGCATCAAAGGTTTTTAAGCCTTCTTCAGCAACAATCACTGTTTGAAGCATACGAGCAGCGGTACGGCCGAGGGTTGTATATAAGGCTTCAATAGGTAAACCTGTAGCGCTTAAAAGGTCATTTACGGCTTCAACCACGACTTTATTGCCACGAGCATAACTCACTAATAATGATGCCAATGGACCAACTTCAATCGGTTCGCCTTTATATCGTGGAGATTTAACCCAAGAGTATTTGCCATCACCATCAACGGTTGGAAGTTTGCCATAAACAGTGTCACGTTCAACAAAACCTGTATAGTTTGGAATCGTTGTTCCTTCATAAGGGTGTTGTGGTTTTTCAGCGTCATACCATGCATGGGTGACATCTTCTTTAATGGAATCAGGATCAATATCGCTAACACCAGCAAGGTCACCATTCATGATAACGCCCTGATCAAACATGTACTGGCCGTCTGATAGTATAAAGTCATTGGTCGCCATGAAGTTTTTCACGTTAACGCCACCAAGAACACTAGGCTCGGTTCCATAAGCAGCCGCTGCCATAACGATATCAGCTTTATATGCGCGTAGAATGAAGTCTTGCACTACTGCATGCTTTTGTTTCCACTCTTGAAGTCGAGCGGGACTTAGCATGTCTCGTACAGAAGTAACACCGCCGACAACAAGTGATTGTGGGTGAGGGGATTTACCACCAAATATTGCCATCATTTCTGCAGCCACTCGTTGTACTTCGAGTGCTTTTAAGTAATGCGACAGCGCGATTAAGTTTTGCTCTGGGGTAAACTTATAAGTTCTATTGCCCCAATAAGCATTAGCAAAAGGGCCAAGTTTACCAGTATCCACTAATCCTTTAACACGCTCTTGCGCAGCCCGTAAGTCACCTTCACCTGCAGCAATTGGGTTGGCAGTATATTTAAGCGCTTCTTGAGCTGCTAGAGCAGGATCGGCACTTAATGCTGAAACCACATCTACCCAGTCTAAGCCATGTAAATGATAAAAATGCACAATATGGTCATGCATATGTAATGACGTTTGCATCAGTGAGCGAAGATATTTGGCATTAAGTGGAATTTTGACACCTAAGGCATTTTCAACAGCTTCAGTTCCGCAGCGATAATGGGAATAGGTACATACGCCGCAAATACGTTGCACCATTAAGCCGACATCCATAGGTGTGCGGCCTTTTAAAATAACCTCAATACCACGCCATAGAGTGGAAGATGACCAAGCTTTTTTGATGACATTATTTTCATCTACTTCAACTTCGACACGAAGATGGCCTTCAATTCGAGTAATAGGATCGATTACAACACGTTTGTTCATGGGTTATTCCTCTAAAGGCTTGGCAAAAAGACTTGCAACGGCATGAGCGCCAATGCCGACAACGGTAGCGCCAAGAAGAACTGCGCCTATGGTATCTGCAGTAGCATCAACCCCATGTAATAACTGTCTTCCTAATGGTTTTTCGAAATCTGCCATGTCATCCCAGAAATTAGGTTCAGAGCAACCGATACAGCCATGCCCCGCAAGCACTGGCCAACTAGTGTGATGATTAAATCGCTCGGTAGGACAATTGTTATATGTGTATGGTCCTTTACAGCCCACTTTATATAAACAGTAGCCATCTTTTGCGCCTTGATCGCCAAATGTCTCTACAAATTCACCGGCATCAAAACGTCCGCGTCGTTCACAGTTATCGTGCACGCGTGCGCCGTAAGCCCACTTAGGACGATTAAACATATCTAAAGCTGGGAGTTTGCCAAACATGATGAAGTACATCAGCGTGCCGACGATGTTCTTTTCACTTGGTGGACAGCCACCTAAATTAATTACTGGTTTGTTAATGACATCCTGAACACCTTTCGCACCCGTTGGATTAGGAGCAGCAGCTTGTACACCGCCGAATGCAGCACACGTACCTACAGAAATAATAGCAGCAGCGCCTTCAGCGGCTTCTTTAACGATGTGCATCCCTGTATGACCTTTACAGCCAACAGTTAAAAAAGCACCGTTATTGGCCGTTGGAATAGCCCCTTCGACAGCTAAGAGGTAGTTACCTTTATAGGCCTCCATCGCATGTTCAAGGTTTTCTTCAGCCTGCCAACCTGCTGCTGCCATTAAGGTTTCATGATATTCCAGTGATATGTGATCAAATATCAAGCTATCGAGATTAGGCGTATCGGTTCTGATAAGAGACTCTGAACAACCAGTACATTCAGCCATATGTAACCATATGAGAGGAACTCTATCTGCAAGTTCAGCGGCTTCAGAAACTAAGCTGGTAAAAGGGAGAGGAAGTGCAAGTAAAGCGGTGACTGACGCACTCCATGTCATGAATTCACGTCTTGTTATGCCGTTTTCTTTTAGTTTTTCGTCTAACGTAACGGTTTGGCGAGGCGCAGTTTCACGTAGTTCTGCTAATCGGTTTTTACACCGTTCATATAAAGCTGAATGTGTATCCATGAATTAACCTATTCCGTGTGGGAGGATTAAAATTTGTTAATCTAATATAAATGATTTCATAATTATCATATTGATTAAGATCAATATTAAAACACTCGATTTAATTTTTTTGTGAACAGTTGTTCTTAATATTACTTGAATCAGGTGTTGCTAATGCAGTGTTTGGTAAACCTTTTTAATTAAAGTTGTTAAGGAGCACTAGAGCAAATTTAGAAAAAATTTAATCCAGTATTTGTGATCATGGTTGCAAACGTGAGAAATCTGAAAGGTGCATATCAGCCTGGGGTACGCTTTAAATTCAAATTTGATTTTGTAGTAGTTCGTACTTTGTACTAGAACTTCTGATTACAATTAAACTATAAGACTCTCAGGACAAATTTAATCACAGATATAATGAAGTGATGACACATAGCTATCAGATTTTTATGAAAATAAATTTAACCATTAATTAACTGGCGTTTGAATCATCTTGATATTTTTTAATGCAAAGTTAGTATCCACCGTTGGGCTAGATACATTATTTAGCCATAGAATTTCGATAGTGTGCGTGCCTTTGGATACTTCAGGCAGCAGAAAGTTTACCTCTTTCCATTGGGTGTCAGATGCTTTAACGACTTGCTCTGATATAACCTCTCCATTAAGAACAATTTGCAATTCAAAACCAGGGTAGTTTAAAGGTAATTTTCGGTCACCAGGCTTATTTATAGCTTCAAAAAAAATTTTGATATTACTAACTGCTGATGTTGTTACTGTCCAGCCTATTTGAGCACCACTTTTCCATACAGAACGCGCTTGTTCACTTTCATAGTATTTCCAAGCCCAATGATCTTTCAAAATACTGAAATTGTTAATATTAACTCCTAAATCTATTTGTTCATTAAAAGGGGTTAAGTTAATTTTTTTCACGCCTTGAGAATAACCAATGATAAACAAATCATCTGAACAAGGAGATATCAACATATCTGCAGCGCCAACCCCTTGGTATTCAGGAATTAAAGACCAGTTTGTACCAGCATCGTCACTGATATAAATTGCACCAGTATTATTATTTACCCAATTAATTAGGCTAACGATGACTCTTCTTTCGTTTTTAGGATCTATTGTTAATGCATCTATAGCACCAATTACTTCAAAGTCCTTAACTAATTGCCACTCACTTATGGACGATTCTTTTTTGTAAATCGCTGCTCCATGACCTGCAGTTTCAGAGTTTGCTGTTCCTGCATAAACTACACCTGATTTACTCACGACTAAGTCATACACATATAATCTTTTTAAACCATCGTGTATCCAAGTCCTACCATCATCCACTGTAGTGTAAACGCCATTAGAAGCGGTTCCCCAATACAAGGTATTGGTCGTTTCATCTTGATCTAAACCATTATAAATACGTTTGCTGCCGGGTTTAGTGACTGATTTCTGCCAATTATATCCACCATTTGTAGATATAAATAATCCGTGACCATCAATTCCGAGATAAAGTTTATTGCTAATGTTTTTGTCTTTAATTAAGGCTCGGGCGTACCCTTTGTCCCATATAGGCCAGGAGGTTTCATAATAAGAAGGCAAGCCTTCACTTACTCTAGTCCATGTTTGACCGTTATCTTCACTTATTAAAATCTGATTTGCTTTAGAAGACCAAGCGCTGCTAGTTGCAATCAGCCTTTCAGAATCTACGACTATATTCCAAAAGTGACCAGCAACATCTTCATCGAAATAATCTTCAGTTGCCATTGGCAAGAGTGATATTGGTTTTTTATCTAGAGGGTAACGTATGACGCCAACGTCCATTGAAGCTGTAATCAAATCCCCATCATCAGTCAAAGCGATAGATGACCCTACAGTGTTTGAAGCACCATTTTTAAAATTTTCACTCCATGTATACCCAGAATCAGTAGACTGCCAAATACCCCAATATGTTGAAAAATAAAATGTGTCGTCATCAATAGAACTTATATCAACTGACATGACTTTATTAATGCTGTAGTCATTCCATGAACGGGTAGGGTTGCTGGTTGAGTAATCTAGATTACTTAGTTCTTGATACCATGTTTTACCAGAATCTTTACTTATCAATACCCCTGATTGCCAGTCTTGATACCAAGCGATAATAATACTAATTTCATTTTGGTTGTTTACTGCAGCAGAGATTCTGTGTGTCGAAATTTGCTCATTAAGTGTACTGTATTCTGAGATGTTCAAAGGCAACCAGTTTAAGCCATTATCTGTTGATAAAAGAACATCGTTAGTTCCGACTGAAAAGAGATGTTCTTTGCCATTAAAGAAAATAGAAGCTAAATCTAAAGCTGGGTTTGAGTCTTGTTTGCTTAACTTCCATTCAGAAGTAGAAGGGTCTTTTTGAAAAACATATCTGTTTGAGTTTGTACCTGCTATTAAGTAGTTGTCCTTTGTTAATAGTAGAGTTGAAATGGTGTTCTGATCAGGAACTATAGTTATTAATTCAGCTACTTCCTCGTGATAAAAGAAAATTTGACCTTTATTATCTCCAAAATAGAAATTCATCGCGTTTGCTTCATCAATAATGATATTACTGTAACTATCCCAACGTCTGAAACTCAAGCCTGTAGGAAGGTTTTCAACACTGTTCCACGTTTCGCCTCCATCTAAGGTTCTAGAAATACCTGTTTTAGTTGTTACATAACCTATTAACGGGTTTGAAACTGAATAAATTAATGTTGCAAGGCTTAAGTTGGCTAAACCAGTATTTTTACTTGCCCAGTTAGTATCATTTAAGCCTGACTTCCAAATACCCGACACATCAGAAATCAGATGCAACTCGTTATTATGACTTAGAATTTTAGGGTAGGCCCCACCACCAGACCAAGATAGTTGATGTTCACCGGTTCGACAAAGTGATTTGGTTTCTTCTGCCGAACAATGAGTTGTAACAAATGAAAGCAAGGACATTACAACAATCATAAAAGAACTGATGATTCTTCTAATTGTATGATTTGTATTGTCCATAATAATTTAGCTCCATTTTTACAAAAGGTTTAACAATAACAAGTTACTTAAGTATATAAAAAAAGGCATAAAATGAGGCCTACTTTTGGTTGATTTATTTACCTATTAACTGTTTACCACTTGTTCAGGTATGATTTGAGACAAACAATTTAAACAAGTCTGTGTGGTTGGGTCTCGATGTTTTATTTTGAACTTACATAATATTTATCGGTGCAGAGGATTCTTGCCTACTTAAGTAGTTTGTTGTCGATACAAAACTGCAATTTTGCATAACTAATTGAAATTCATAGTGACTTTGAATAATTTAAAATAATACAGTTCTGCTTTACTCACTCATCTTTGGGTGTATAGGTATTGGTCAGGTTTATTAATTCAATTTTTACAAGGGTTTGGATAATTGTAAGGCGTTTTTGACATCAATTACTCATGTTTTGCTTCTAAAGCGAATTTAAAGACTAAAAAACAAGCCTTACATTCAATTTTTATTCTGTGGTGTTGTTTTTATAAACTAAAATATAGCTTGATTTATAATCTAATTACTCTACATTTTACAGTGACTTTCTAGTTAACGGGCTGAATTTTAATGTCAAAATTTTACAACCATTTCTATCTTGAAACACTGATTAACAACGAAAAGAGGCTTTTATGTTAGGTGAGAATCACTCTCTTAGAAACGAATTTCCAGACCATATAGACACTATTGCTGAACTCATTAAAAGTAATGCTGATTTTGCCGCTGTGCTAAAGCAATATGACTTATTAGATCAACAGATCCGTGAGCTTGAATTAAAAGACTCGCCTATTTCTGATGAATCAATTCACGAGCTTAAACAGCAGCGAGTTGAAATGAAAGATAAGCTGTACCATAAAATCATGGCGACGGAGAATAGCTAAATTCGCGAAAGCTAAAAAATAAAAGCCAGTAAACATAAGTTTAACTGGCTTTTTAATTTTGTGACTAATTTAATATTTTATTACGAAGTTTGCCCAGTGATTTCTTGAACCGATTTAGGCGTTGACTGCTCCGTTGGCTCAGGCACATACATTCTCCATATGCCTCTTACAATGCCGCGCATATCCTCAATAGCGATATAAAGACACGGAATTAAACACAGTGTGACTACAGTGGCGAACAGCACACCAAATGCAAGTGAGACCGCCATTGGAATAACCATTTGAGCCTGCATACTGGTTTCAGTCATTATTGGCATTAATCCAATAAATGTGGTTAATGAAGTCAGCATAATCGCTCTAAAACGACGACAACCCGCGTTAATGACTGCTTCATTTAACGGTACCCCACGTTTACGAGAATTATTGACATAATCCACCATTACAAGTGAGTCATTCACAACTACACCAGCTGCTGCAATTATGCCGAATACCGATAGTGCACTTAAATCAATACCTAAAATAATATGACCCAGCATTGAGCCAATTACCCCAAATGGGATCACAGACATGATCATGAACGGCTGAACATAAGATTTAAGAGGAATTGCTAACAGGCTATAAATGACTAACATTGAAATAATGAAGTCTCGCAATTGCGTATCTGCACTGTCTAACTGTTCCTGAATATTCCCTGAAACTTCGCTTTTTACTCGCGGGTATTTAGTCAGTAATTCCGGCATAAAGTTATCACGAATATCTTTGGCTAATTTAAAGGGTTCGGCTTGTTCAGCATCAACCGATGCCCACACATTAATAGTACGATTCCCATTCTCACGGCGAATGCTATTAACACCTTGAACAACATCAATATTGGCAACTTCAGATAAAGGTAACTCTGCACCTTGAGGTGTTTTAATCAATACCTCTTGTACTAATGCAATTGAGTTACGTTGAGCTTCAGGGTAACGAAGCATTACCTTTATTTCTTCACCATTTCGAATGATCCGCTGGGCTTCAAGTCCATAGAAACTGTTACCCACTTGCGATGCAATATTGGCTAAAGTGAGTCCAAGACTATGGGCTAATGGCTTTAAGTTAAACTGAACTTCTTTAGCCGATGACTGACGGCTATCGTTTACATCACTCACGCCTTTTAGTGTATTCAGTTTATCTTTTAATGCCTGAGAGGCTGCAATAAGCTGAGCATCATCATTACCTTCCAGTCTAAAGCTAATGTCGCCATCGTCACGACCGCCTCCAAATAGGCTATCTTGAACTTCAAAGGATTTAACTCCCGGTATTTTAGGCATGGCTTGACGCCACATTTCAGCGACTTCGAAGGTGTTTATTGGCCTAATTGCAGGATCCACAAGTTTAGTTCTGACTTCTGCACGAGTTCTGCCTTGAAGTTCAACTTGTAACTCAGCAATCATGCCTTGTCCGTATTGATCTTCTAGTTGTGACTCAACCTTCCTTAATGCTTCTTCAATGGAGTGAGCAGCATCCAATGTGGCTGTTTCTGCGGCATCGACATTCATTTCTAAACTAATGCGTGGAAAATCATGAGGAATTTTGGGTTGGCCAATAAAGCGAACTAAACCACTGATATAAAGCGCTGCACAAATAACAATGAGCATTACAAATGTTGAAATAACCGCATAACGATATTTCACTGCCAGTGTCAGACTTGGCTTGTAGATATTGCCAATAAACCACGTTAAGTTTTTCTCAATTTTACCCTGAACAAAGTTAACGCCATTTCGTAACCAATCTAAAGGGTTTTTAGAACCGGGTTGAACGACTTTTGGCTTGTTCATATGCGCTAGATGCGAAGGTAGAATTAACTTGGATTCCACTAAAGAGAACAGCAAACAAAGGATTACCACAAAACCAATTGCTTGGCCGAAAGCAGAGGAAGGGCCGTCATCTAAAGTAATGGGAAGAAATGCTGCAATGGTTGTTAAAACACCAAAAGTTGCAGGCATGGCTACACGTTTAACACCGCGGATAACACTATCAATATTTTGGCCATTTTCTTGGCATTCGGTATGAGCACTTTCACCCATAACAATGGCATCATCTACCACAATACCCAGAACAAGAATAAAGGCGAATAAACTGATAACGTTAATTGTGACATCAATAAATGCCATTGGCATGAATAGCAGGGTACCTAAGAAACAAACAGGCAGACCCATCATCACCCAAAATGCTAATCTGACGCGCAAAAATAACGCCAACATAAAGAAGACCAATACCGCACCTGTTTTCATGCTATCTAGCATTAAATCAAGACGACCATCAAGGTAGTAGGTCATATCAACCCAAGGCTCAAGTGTGACGCCTTCAGGTAATAAAGCTTGTTTTTTAGCAATGTAAGTTTTCATCGTATCAGCGACATCAGTGATACTTTGATTTTTAGCCGCGCCGACAAAAAAAGTCACCGCATTTTGACCATTAAACTTTGAGTATTGAATACCTTCTTCAAACCCATCGTTTACGGTTGCTACATCACCTAACAGTAAATTAGTACCGTCATCTAATGTGAGTAAGGGTAAATCTTCGAACTCATAACCAACGTAGGCTTGGTTTTCTACACGTAAGTTAATATATCCATTTTCGGCTTTAATCTGTCCAGCAGACATATTACGTGAATACCCACGTACAGCTTCAGCAACATCATTAAAGTTAAGCCCAAATTCACGCAGTCTATCCTTACTGACTTCTACGCTAATTTCGTAATTTAACCCACCGTAAAAATCTGCAATATTAACGTTAGGTAGCTGCATGATTTCTTTATGGATTTTTTCGCCTAAATCTTTTAATTGGCGCTGTGATAAATCCCCATAAAGGCTCAAATACATCACTTCCTGACGTATTTTAATTCTTTCTACTTTTGGAAATTCCATTCCAGCAGGGAAGGTCGATACCGAACCAATTTCAGATTTAACTTCATCAAGTACGATTTGTGGATCGTACGAATCTTCAATACGGAAATAACCGTTTGCTTGATTGCGATTGGAATAGGTAATAACACGCTGTAAGCCTTGAACGGTTTCTAACGCTTGTTCAATTTTTACTGTAATACCTTCTTCCACTTCTTGCGGGGCTGCGCCTGGGTAAACTGCACTGAACTCAATCCAGTTTATTTCGACCGCAGGGAAAAATTGTTTACGAATAGTATTAGCGGTTAATAAACCCCCTAATAAAATAATGATCATCAATAGGTTTGCTGCAACACTATTTCGTGCAAACCATGCAATTAAGCCTTTATTAGTATCTTCCATGAATTATTCCTTATCATCCATGGCGATAGCAGTGTCAGAATCGACTCCTACTTCAGGCTCGGTTTGTAAAATCTTATCTTGAGGTAAAGCAACCGTCATTCCTTCAACAGGGTAATCTAACGCTGAAGTAATGATGTTCATCCCATCTTCTAGGCCACTTGAAATGATGACGTTACTGCCATCTTGTCTGATGATGTTCACAGGGAGGTATCTAAGCTTTTTGTCACTGTCCATCGTAGCAACAAGGCCGTTAACTATGAGGTGGCGCGGTACAACAGCCACTTGACCAGCATGGGTTCCACCAATGTGGGCTGTTACGTAAGTGCCATAACGAAGTTCTTTGTGATCTTTTTTGAGTCCATAAGGGTCATCAATTTCAGCCACTAAATAAGTCATCCGACTCTTACTGTCGATAACGCCTTCACTGCGAACAATCGTTCCAACCCATTCTTGTTTTTCACCAGCAAAATTACCGACTAGAGTCACTTTGGCATTAGCGCCTTTACGATCTAAATATTGCATTTCTTTATCTGCAAGCGGTAAACGTACTTCAGCTTTATCTGTGCTATATACCAGACCGATAGGAGAACCATTACTAACATATGCCCCTAATCCGATATTTCGACTCCCGATCAATGCGTCATAGGGTGCTCTGATAATTGCACGTTCGAGATTGCGCTGGGCCCGAAGTAATCCAGCTTCTGCACTTTTAAGTTTGGCAATTTCTTGCGCTAGCTGCGGTTTACGTAAACTTAAATCACTTGGCTTACTGTCAGTAATCTCGGCCCACTCACGTTCTGCTACTTGAGCGTTGGCCTTTTCTTGAACGAGTGTTGCTTTTGCTGATGCTAGATTTGCTTGGGCATCTAATAAAGCTGACTCATAATCACTAGGGTCAATTCGTGCGAGTACATCGCCTTTTTTAATGAAACCACCCTTAACAAATGAATCGGAAAGGTAAGTAATTTCACCACTGACTTGAGCGACTAACTCAGTGTGATACTTAGCATTGACAACACCATAAGAACTCACTGTAAATTTCATCGGCTTATAGTTAATGGTTTCAACCGATACTAGCGGGGTGTTATCTACAGGTGGTTTTTCTTCTGGCGGTTTTTGCATTGAAACAAGCAAGCCCGTTATCAATACACCCACACCTATAATCCCAATAGGTAGAATAATTTGCTTTGCAGTAGCCACGACACTTCCTCTTGTTGAAGCTAAATCACAGACTGAGTCTATGACGATAATGAGTTAATAGTATTATACGGTTATGTTACATAGATTGTTAAACCCTTACTGTTTCAATGTGTAATTTAATGTGTCTGATTCATATAAGTTGTTAGTTGTAAGGGAATAACCATAAAAACAGTCATTTAATTGTAGTTTGTGTCGATAGTGTGTATTAAATTGACCTAATAAATAACTCGATAGTTTGAATAAGCAAAGTGTAATGACACGCTTATGTTAATTATTTGTTTAAGAAGATGTCAGGGATGAAGCTGCTGCCCGAGGGATGATAACTTATAAGAATAATGGCTAAAAAAGGCCTTTTTTTGTTTGTTTTAAGGTATGCATTAGAACCAACTAAAAGTATTATTGTATTATCTCCATAGGCTTAGATAAATTACGTCACTTCATTTGTGATTGTTAAAGGGACAAAAGATGAATGTTTTAGTAACAGGTGGTGCAGGATATATTGGTTCTCACACCGTTTTATCATTATTAGAAAATGACAGTGACGTCATTGTTTTTGATAACTTATTTAACTCAAACATTGAATCTATTAAAAGAGTAGAGACCCTAACGGGTAAATCTGTTGAGTTTGTTGAAGGTGACATTAGAAATAAAAAGCAACTATCGTCAGTTTTAAAAGCGCATAAAATAGATACAGTCATTCATTTTGCAGCACTTAAAGCAGTAGGTGAGTCGGCCCAAATACCTTTAGAGTATTATCAAAACAATGTACACGGCTCCGTCTGTTTACTAGAAGCTATGGCTGAACATCAGGTGAATAATTTTATATTTAGCTCATCAGCGACAGTCTATGGCGAAGAAAATGAAGTGCCGTATGTGGAGTCAATGAAATTAGGTACACCTTCAAGTCCTTATGGGGCAACTAAAGTGATGGTTGAGCGTATAATGGCCGATACTGCGGCTTCTAACCCTGCATTTAGAGGTGTTTCTCTTCGTTATTTCAATCCCATTGGCGCCCATGAAAGCGGTCAAATTGGTGAATCGCCTAAAGGTATTCCAAACAATCTACTGCCTTATGTTGCCCAAGTCATGGTGGGTAAGCGTGAAAAACTGAGCATATTCGGTTCAGATTACCCAACTAAAGATGGTACCTGTGAACGCGATTACTTACATGTAATGGATTTAGCAGAAGGTCATGTAGCGGCAATGAATTGGTTAAATACCAATACAGATTTTACGGGGGTTGAATCATTTAATTTAGGCACTGGTAATGGTGTGTCTGTATTTGAAATCGTTAATGCCTTCGAGCAAGCCGTTGATAAAAAGATCCCGTATGAAGTCAGTCCACGTAGAGCAGGTGACTTACCCGCATTTTGGGCTAATGCTCAAAAAGCCAATTCGCAACTAAATTGGCAAGCTAATCGTTCACTAGAACAAATGATGGTTGATACTTGGCGCTGGCAGTCTGCAAACCCGAATGGGTATGAATAGGGAATAGTTTCGACTTTCTAAAGTGACAATCCAACTGATTGTCATTTTTTACCGGAATCAGAATGATATTTAACAATATAATGATCGTATTGGGTTAGTACGCGGTCGACAGTTAATAACCAAGCAGTATATGAATTAGATTACGGAGTCTTACCGAGTTATTACAGTAGGATGAGTTGATTTTTATTGTACTTAATAAACCTGTAGTGGGTAGCTCCGCATCTTACAGGTCAAGTTATGTGTGAAAAAAAGGTACAGAGTTGATGTTGATAAGGATGAAGTCATTATCATCAATATAAATGCAAACCGTTATTTCATTATCTTCAAATTAATACTCAATATTTTTTGATGTGCGGTAATGTAAAGTTTTGAATAATCGCCATTAAATGCAAGATTTGCCGCTATGATGGGTAAATCGATCTTAGCGAGTAATTTTGCTGCTTTATCAAATAGAAATATACCATTTGGGCCCGTCGCAAAAATAATGCCTGAAGGGTGTATTTTAAGCCCATCTGGCAAACCGTGGTCAGCTGCCGTGGTTGGTGGCAGTTCATAAAAAACTTTTTTATGAGTCACTTGCAAGTTTTCATCAAGTTGATATTGGTACCAAGCTGGTTTGTTAGGGTCAGATGCGGCTACATAAAGTGTACGCTCGTCTTTGGTTAATGCGATACCGTTAGGGTACACAATCGTGTCATCTATTAAAGTGAGTTGGTGGTTGTTATTTAGCCTATATACTCCTTGAAAACTCAGCTCTTTAGCCGGATCATTTAGTTTACCTTCGAGTCCATATGGTGGGTCGGTAAAAAACAAACTCCCGTTAGCCGTTATTACGCCATCATTTGGGCTATTGAGTCGTTTATTGCGGTAACTGTCGATGATAATTTCATATTCATTGGCAGGCTGAGAGAGTGAAGCGTTCATTTTGGCAATTTGACGACTACGTGATTGTAATAAGACTAACGCGTTTTGTTGATCGATAACCAAACCATTTGAAAAGCCGCTGTTTGATAAATATTCACTGAGCCCATTTTGCTCATCATATTTAAAGACTTTATGAGTCGGTATATCTGAGAAAAGTAAGTAATTGCCCAATGATGACCACACCGGACCTTCCACCCATTCAAATCCACTTGCTAACACTTTAACTGGTTGATTGGGATCAAGCACATTAAGCGATTCGGGTGAGTATATTTGATATATACCCTCAATCGTCGCCGTATGGTTCTGCTTAGTTTCGGTATGTTTGGACGTTAGTTGTGCGCTAGATGAGCTGGTACTGATGGTTTTGGTGCTGCAGCCAGCTAAAATAAACACAACAATTAGCCATAGCGTTAATTCTTTAGTGAGATGACTGATCCTCATTTTTAATCCTTTATTTGATACGTAAATGGTAAATAACCTCAATGTAGCGGGTATTCAACCAAAATTCAGAGAATGACGGTTCACAAGCTGGGATTGTGGAGTTAACTCCCACTCACCGATAATTGATTAACATTTTTGGGTATGTATCTTGTTAGGATACGATACTACATAATTGTATTAAGTTTATTGTTAACAATATGTTTTATTTGTGCTAGTTTATCATAGTTATTTAACTTTGTTCAGTTAACGTAAACTCGGTTTGTGTACGTCATATTCAGTGCTGAATTTTGTCAGTCTTTCTGAGAGCGGGTAGGAAAAATAATTTTTCACGCATGCTTTCAATAGCTAGGGTGTTTTCAATAGCTAAAGGGCTTTTTTACAAAAATTGATGTTTTGTTGATATTTTGAGAAGGTAATCATGCAGCAAGAAAGTAATCTATTTGACCCAACAGAACACCCTCATCGTCGATATAACCCTATGACGAGTGAGTGGGTACTTGTGTCGCCTCATCGTGCAAAACGCCCCTGGCAAGGGCAGGTTGAAAATGTGGATGAAGAAGAAAAAAAGCCCTACGAGCAAGAGTGTTACTTATGTGCTGGTAATGTTCGAATCAATGGTGAAATTAATCCATCTTATTCTAAAACTTATGTTTTTGAGAATGATTTTGCTGCTTTGAAAAAAGATACAGTAAAGTTTGTACAAGATGACCCGTTATTTAAAACGCATACTGAACAGGGTGTCAGTCGAGTGATTTGTTTTTCTCCTGATCACAGCAAAACCTTGCCACAGCTTTCAGTTGAAGAGTTAACCTATGTTGTACAAGCGTGGAAACAGCAAACTGAAGAGTTAGGCAAGCATTATCAATGGGTACAAGTGTTTGAAAATAAAGGTGCTGTAATGGGGTGCTCAAACCCTCATCCTCATGGTCAAGTGTGGGCACAAAACCAACTTCCGACTTTAGCGAACAAAAAAAATAGCGCTTTTAAAAACTATTTTGAGCAGCACAATAGTAACTTACTTAACGATTATGTTGAGCGAGAACTATCTGAAAAAACACGGGTTGTCGTCAGTAATGAAGATTGGGTTGTTGTGGTTCCTTACTGGGCCGCGTGGCCTTTTGAAACCTTGTTACTTCCCCGATTTGCAATTCAAACAATGGTCGATTTAACCACTGAACAGCAAGTTACTTTGGCTGACATTGTTAAACAGATTACCACTCGTTATGACAACTTGTTCAACTGTTCATTTCCATATTCTATGGGTTGGCATGGTGCACCATTTGATGGCCGCCAGCATGCTGAATGGACATTACATGCGAGTTTTTTCCCACCTTTACTCCGTTCAGCAACGGTTCGTAAATTTATGGTGGGTTATGAAATGATGGCTGAATCTCAACGTGATCTCACGCCAGAACAAGCAGCAGAACGCTTAAGAGGTGTGTCTGCTGTTCATTATAAATCTCACTCGTGATAACTGGCAGGCCAACCATGAATAATGAATTGATAAATATCGTCAGTAACACCTTTTCTAACGCGTTTGGTTATCAGGCTAGTCATTTATTGCAAGCGCCAGGTCGGGTTAATTTAATTGGCGAACATACTGATTACAATGATGGGTTTGTATTGCCTTGCGCAATAAATTTTGCTGCAGTAGTTGCTGCCAGCCCACGTGATGATAATTTGGTTAGGGTAATATCGGTCGATTATAATAATGCCGAAGATGAGTTTTTGATTGGTGCAAACATAGAGCCATCGAATCAAACTTGGGCTAATTATATTCGTGGCGTGGTTAAGCACTTGCATTTAAGAGGGCTTGAATTTAGCGGTGCTGATATTGTGGTTAGTGGTAATGTGCCTCAAGGTGCAGGGTTAAGTTCATCAGCTGCGTTGGAGGTGGTGATAGGGATGACGTTTAAATCACTATACGATTTACCTCTGACATCCCAAGAGATTGCGCTAAATGCACAACAAGCTGAAAATCAGTTTGTTGGCTGTAATTGTGGCATTATGGACCAATTAATTTCAGCACAAGCTGAGAAAGATCATGCATTGCTGATTGATTGCCGCTCTTTACACACCACCCCGGTTATAATTCCTAATAATTGGCGCATATTAATTGTTAATTCAAATAAACAACGCGGTTTAGTGGACAGTGAATACAATACTCGGCGATTACAGTGTGAACAGGCTGCCGAATTTTTTGGGGTAAAGGCGCTTCGTGATGTTGATATACATGAATTTAATTTACGACAAGCAGAGTTAAACCCTGTGACCGCCAAGCGTGCTAAGCACATTATTACCGAAAATCAACGTACCCTTGATGCAGCCGAAGCATTGAAGTCCAGTAATATGCCCGTATTGCAAAAGTTAATGGCGGAGTCTCATGCTTCAATGCGGGATGATTTTGAAATAACCGTTACAGAAATTGACGTATTAGTCGACATAATGAAAACCGAGATGGGTGAGTTAGGCGGTGTGAGAATGACCGGTGGCGGCTTTGGTGGCTGTGTGGTATCAATATTACCTGCAAACCTAGTTGACCGAGTCGTCAATGCGATTGATGCACAATATACCCAGCAAAGTCAGTTAACGGCTTCCGTATTTATTTGCACCGCAGAGCAGGGCGCACAAGTGCTGTCGTTGTCTGTTAGGTAAGTCTGATAGTTAACATTGGATAGATGATTGCCCGATAACGAATAGTTATCGGGCAATGTTGTTTTTACACTATCGCAATGACATTTGGGCAATAACGCTATAGCAATGACACGATGGCAATTTACCTGACTGAAGAGTGACCGGCACTAGTTGCCCATTTGTAACCATTGGTCAGCGGTAATATTGTGTTGTTGCAGCTGGCTATTATCTCGCCATGTTACGTTTATACTATTAACGACAGACGTAGCACCTAAACCAAAATGGACTAGGTTCATCAAGCTTTGTGAATGAGCCGCACTCACTGAACCAACCGTAAAGGTTTGTGTGACAGGTTTATTATCTTCAGTGTGTTGATAATTTATCACAACTTTTGCGCCTATTGGATCAATGCCGCTGTCGCTGTATCCCACATTTATATTAATAAAATGACTTTTACCTTCGATGGATTTGGCATGATTAACTCGATTCTTAAACACATGCCACTGACCGTTATCATCGTCACCACTGATAATATCAACAAAACCATCGTGATTCATATCAAAGGCAGCCCCCATATCGCCATGAGCTTGAGTGCCTAAGGTTGTGGCGCCATGTTGAATAATTTGTTCAAATTCCCCTTGATTATTGAGCAACAATATATCTTCAGTTCTTTGATTTAATTCACCAAAGCGATAAACAAAGAAATCACGGTAACTATTATTATCAAAATCGGCGCTGATTACGCCCCAATTATTATCTTTTGATTGAGGCGGAAGTCGAGATGATATATCGGTAAAGCGTCCGTTATCATTTAATAACAATATGTCATCGACCCCGAGTTCCTGCGGCTTCCAGTTGGGTTGTACTGAGGTAACGCCCACAATAGATGCTCTGATGTCCCAAGCTAAATTATCATTTAATTTCCAGTCAAGACGCCATTGATGTTGCCCTAAGTTTTGCCCTTGTTTAACAATGCCTAAATATTGAAGATACCAACCTGACATATCAATACTGGTTTTGCCTACTGCTAACTCTGGACTGATCATCACAGGTGTTTGAGGCGGATTAATACGGGCTGGGGTATCACCAATAAATACTGGTAATTTGATGAGCTTAGGTCCGCGAGGAAAATGGTAAAAATCTGTTAGGGTAATAGGCCCTTTACTCGTAAAACGGATACCATCTTGACTTTTATTGCCTTCATCACGAATATCCAGTCTTGTAAGTTTTTCGTCAAAAGACAGCGCGTTATTCGCTATTTGATAATATGACTTTCCTCTTGCCAAATACAAATCAACATCACCATCGTTGTCTATATCTGTTTGAGCCACAGCAGTGACAAACTCAATGTCTTGCAGATGTGGTGGCAAGTACTGAGAGGTACCATTGATATATTGGCCTTCGGCTTGTCCTAACCATATTTGTAATGCGGAATAGGCATTGAACGTTATTAGGTCGGGGTATTGGTCATCATTTAGCTGAGTAACCAGTACTTTTTCGGCATCAATATCTTCAAACAACGGGCTAGAATGGTATACAAATTGCCCATTACCTTGATTGATAAATAACAAATTACGAGGGACATTTTCATTTACCATTTTTTCTGCGTTAATTTGAATTAAGTCTAAATCACCATCATTATCCACATCTAACCAACGTGCAGAGCGCCCCCTTGCTCCCATGTTTGCCAGTCCACTTTCAGCGGTAACATCAATAAATTGTCCTTGATGTTGTTTGAATAACCTTGGGGGTTGAGGGCTGGTACCATTACCTCCGCCTAAGGTGATTATCACATCAACTTCTCCATTCTGGTTGTAATCGCCGGCTGAAATACCATGAACATCAGCTTGACCAAGTAAGTGTTGTCCTGCGGTAAAGGTGCCTTCCTTGCTGCCATAAAATAACTGAGTTGGCCATTGGTCATGATTGGTTAACAGTAAGTCATAGCTACCATCTCTATTTAAATCAACTGTCGCTGGCCCACCATATTTCCAAGCAGGAAAAGAACTTAGCTGACTTTTTTCTGTCACTTCTTTAAAAAAAGGTGTCATCGGTTGGGCAGCAACAGCGTGCATAATATTCATCGCTGTAATTGTGGGAATGGTTAAAAGGGTAAGAGAGATAATGTGTTCAGAAATCCGTTTTTTACTCATAGGTAACCTCACTGTTATTTTGTTAACAATAAACAAGAGGCTGCAATTAGTAAACAGTTTCTAAAGATTAACGGGTAAAAATAATCACCATAGGATCTCGGTTTAATGTTTGAATTTTTGTTAATCAACGCACGTTAACTTTTAACTTATGCTTTACATTGTGCAGGTGTGAGTGTAAATTGTTAACAATAAACCGTAAATCATATCAGGTGGCGAGTCTACATATGACTAATGAGATGACAAAAATTGAAGCGATAAAAGTTGAGTACTATCAAGTACCATTAGCAGAAGTACTTTCAGACGCTAAGCATGGAGACCATACCCATTTTGAATTGATTGTAATGCGCATAACAACAGCCGATGGTTTCGAAGGTGTCGGATATACCTATACGAGTGGAAAAGGTGGTCGTGCAATATTTTCATTGCTTAATGATGAAATGAAACCACTGTTACTCGGCCAGGACAGTGCTGAAATTTATCGTATTTGGGATCAGTTACAGTGGCATTTTCACTATGTTGGCCGCGGTGGCTTGCTTAGTTTTGCTATTTCAGCAGTGGATATCGCCTTATGGGATATTAAATGTAAACGTATTAATCAACCTTTATGGCAAGTTGCTGGTGGCGTCAGTCAGCGTGTGAATTGTTATGCTGGTGGTATTGATTTGAATTTTTCTGAGCAAAAACTACTCGACAATATTAAAGGTTATTTAGACCTTGGATTTAAAGCTGTAAAAATAAAAGTAGGTAAAGCTGACTATAAGGAAGATGTTCGTCGTGTTGAAGCGGTCAGAAAGCTCATAGGGCCTGATGTGACATTTATGGTGGATGCTAATTACTCGCTAACGTCAGAGCAAGCCATTCGCT
This sequence comes from Shewanella olleyana, assembly GCF_023283825.1. Lineage (GTDB taxonomy): Bacteria > Pseudomonadota > Gammaproteobacteria > Enterobacterales > Shewanellaceae > Shewanella > Shewanella olleyana. Next base: position 159,838 of record NZ_JAKILD010000002.1, read on the forward strand.
TTTCTCGCGCTATCGAGCATTGTGATATTAAGTGGTTTGAAGAGCCGACTATTCCTGATGATTACATGGGCTACGCTAACATTGCTGATGCCACTAACATTCCTTTAGCAATGGGTGAAAACTTACATACTATTCATGAGTTCACCTATGCAATTGCGCAATCAAAACTGGGTTTTTTACAACCCGATGCTTCAAATATTGGCGGTATTACGGGGTGGTTACAAGTAGCACAACTAGCTTATGCCAATAATTTACCTGTTTGTAGTCATGGCATGCATGAGCTACACGTTTCATTATTAGCGTCTCAACCTAATGCAGGCTATTTAGAAGTACATTCATTCCCAATCGATCAATATACAACCCATCCGCTTAAAATTGAACAAGGTAAAGCGTGTGTGCCTGATCTTATTGGCACTGGCGTTGAATTTGACCAAACATTACTTAATCCCTATCTAATTCTTCAGTCATAAGGCAAAACATATGCAAGCTGCACAATATATTGGTAATAAAACTTTTAGCATCATTGATGCATCTCCTATCGAGCCTAAAGACGATGAAGTGCGTATTAATGTTGGCTTTGTCGGAATTTGTGGCACAGATATGCATATTTATCACGGGGTGATGGATGCACGCGTTAAGCCTCCTCACACTATTGGCCATGAAATATCGGGCACCGTGGCCGAAATCGGTAAAAATGTCAGCGGATTTGCAGTTGGCGAGCGAGTTGTGGTGCGTCCACTCGACTATTGCGGCGACTGTCCTGCGTGTCATGCTGGGCACTCTCATGTGTGCCATAACCTCAAGTTTATGGGTATTGATACTCCAGGCGCATTCCAAAACTCTTGGACAGTAAAGGCACGCACGTTACATAAATTACCTGCCAATGTTGACTTACAACAAGGCGCGTTAATTGAGCCTTTAGCGGTAGCCTGTCATGACATAAGCAGAGCGCGTGTTAAGTCTGGCGAGCATGTTGTGGTACTGGGTGGCGGCCCGATTGGTCAATTGGTTGCTTTAGTCGCTAAGTCGATAGGTGCACATGTGCTTATTTCTGAACCGAATGAAAACCGTCGCCAGTTTGCTGCGCAGTATGGCATCGAAACCATCAACCCTATCACTGATGATATCGCAACATTTGTTAAGCCGTGGTCTAATCAAAAAGGTGCAGATGCGGTGTTTGAGGTGTCGGGTGTTCAGCCCGCTGTGGATGCAATGGTACAGGTAGCGGCAGTTCGTGGGCGAATTTGTATGGTGGCGATTCATTCGCAAAAACCACAGGTTGATCTGTTCCAATTTTTCTGGAAAGAATTAGAGCTATTAGGCGCACGCGTTTATGAACATGCTGATTTTGAAATGGCAGTAGAGTTAGTGGCTTCTGGCAAAGTTGATCTAAAACCTTTTATCACATCGATCAGTAAGTTATCTGACATTGGCGATGCATTTGCTAGTATGGACAACAATCCTATAGGCATGAAAGCATTAGTGTCATGTGAACAACAATAATTATCGCGCTGTAATTTAGGAATGGTTATGCAAAACAAATTTGATTTAACAGGTAAAGTTGCCCTGGTTACAGGTTGTAGCCGTGGTATTGGTAAAGCGATGGCTGAAGCGTTAGCAGAAGCTGGTGCCGATATTATTGGTGTGTCTGCAAGTTTAGCAGCAACTGGCTCTGATATTGAACAAGCGGTTACCGCATTAGGCCGTCAGTTTTCAGCTTATCAGTGTGACTTTTCAGACCGTAAAAGTGTTTATGCCTTTATTGAGCAAGTGAATGCAAAACATGATGTTATTGATATTCTCGTGAACAATGCAGGGTCAATTTTACGTGAGCCAGCCGCAGAGCACCGTGATGAGTATTGGGATAAAATCATCGACATTAACTTAAACTCGCAGTTTATTATTAGTCGCGAGTTTGGTAAAAAAATGATTGAGCGTGGCTCAGGTAAAGTGATATTTACTGCGTCATTATTAACTTTTCAAGGTGGTATTACTGTACCGGGTTATGCGGCCAGTAAAGGCGCTATTGGCCAGTTGACTAAGGCGCTTGCGAATGAATGGGCTGGTAAAGGGGTGAATGTGAATGCCATTGCACCAGGCTATATTGCGACAGACAACACTGAAGCGCTGCGAAATGACCCAGCACGTGCGGCTTCTATTTTAGAGCGTATACCACAAGGCCGATGGGGCACGCCGGATGACTTTAAAGGGCCAACAGTATTTTTAGCGTCAGCCGCATCAGACTACATGAATGGTAGTGTGTTACTGGTTGATGGCGGATGGATGGGGAGATAGCCATGCAAGTCAGAAACAAAGTAAATTTCCTCAATGGCGAATATGTACCGTCAAAAGCCGAGGGTGTCATTAAAGTATTTTCACCCAGTACAGGCAAGTTAGTGGGTGAAATCCCTGAAGGTTGTGTCGCCGATGCACAAGATGCGTTAGAAGTAGCACAAAATGCTCAAAAATCGTGGGCAAAACTGACCCCAAGAGAACGTGCGACAATATTACGTAAATTTGCCGCGGGTATTCGCGACAATTTAGATGGTTTAGCCGAATTGTTAGTTAAAGAGCAAGGTAAATTGCTAGAAGTGGCAAAGATGGAAGTGAATGTCACGGCCACATTTGTAGAGTATGCCTGTGATAATGCGTTAACGCTGCAAGGTGATATTCTGCCATCTGATCATGAAAACGAAAAAATTTACATCCATAAAGTGCCAAAAGGTGTGGTTGTTGCTATTACCGCATGGAACTTTCCATTAGCATTGGCGGGTAGAAAAATTGGCCCTGCGTTGGTGACTGGCAACAGCATTGTTATTAAGCCGACTCAAGAAACGCCATTAGCCACACTTGAGCTTGGCCGAATCGCTAATGAAGCAGGTATTCCTGCAGGTGTGCTGAATATCGTCAATGGTACGGGCTCAGTGGTTGGGCAACATTTATGTGAAAATGAAATCACTCAGCTTATTACCATGACTGGCAGTACCCGTGCCGGACAAATTATTTATCAAGCAGCAGGGAAGCACCTCACACCCGTTATGCTAGAACTGGGTGGTAAAGCCCCCTTTATTGTCATGGAAGATGCTGATTTAGACAAAGCCGTTGATGATGCCGTAACCGCGCGTTTTGCTAACTGTGGTCAAGTGTGTACCTGTGCTGAGCGTTTGTATGTTCATCAAGATATTTACAGCGCCTTTATGGATAAATTTTTACTTAAAGTTAAGGCTCTTAAAGTGGGTGATCCTATGGACCCTACCACTGACATGGGGCCTAAAGTTAATGCCAATGAAATCAAAAACATTGATGACTTAGTGCAAAAAAGCATTGCACAAGGCGCCACATTAGAAACCGGTGGTAAGGTCGCTACTGTAAGTGGTTTTGAAGGCGGGCATTGGTACGAACCAACAGTACTAACCGATGTCACCCAAGATAATATTCTGGTTCATGAAGAAACGTTTGGCCCAGTATTACCTATTATAAAAATTAACTGTATTGATGACGCTATTGCTTACACTAACGACAGTGAATACGGCTTATCGGCTTATTTATATACCAAAAACCTTGCTTATATTCATCAAGCTATTGCTGAAATGGAAGTGGGCGAGGTGTACGTAAACCGTGGTCTGGGTGAACAGCATCAAGGTTTCCATAACGGTTGGAAAATGAGTGGTATGGGTGGCGAAGACGGTAAGTATGGCTTAGAACAATACGTAGAAAAGAAAACCGTTTACATGAACGAAGCCGAATAAAACAACATTTGGTACTAAGCCTTGAGGGGTCTCCTCAAGGCTTCAATTTTTAAGTTAATTCATTCTGTTTATTCCATCATTAGACATTTTTCACTGGCAAGACAGTGCAATGGGTTATGGCAACTGAGATTTAATATTTGGCAGGTATTCAGTGAATTCTTAAGGCATTAATTAACCATTATCAGCGTAGTTGTTTAGCTGACCATATTGCAGGAGGCGATATGTCTACACTTTTGTTAAATAAGGTTTCAATTCAGGTTTCTAATAACATTTCTACTATAGCGCGTGCATTGAGTGGCTCGCTTTTATTAGGGAGCTTATTGACGTTAATGGGCTGCAACCCCAATACTCCATCGGCAACCACAACAACGAATGTGATTGAGGCTAAAAAACAGATTATTCTTCCGGCTGATAATGTCAATTTAGAACGTATGCTGTTCGACTTTGAAAATATTGATCAGTTACACAATATTGTTGCCAAAAATGCCCAGTTTTCCGCAGTTAAAAGCGGTGGTAATAGTGCCCTAGAGGTTAACTTTCAATCTGAAATTAATTATAAAGCCAATATTACTTTGCAGGCCGCATCACCATGGGATGTTAGTGCTTATAAAGATGTTGCTATTGCAGTAGACATTACCAACCATGCTGATGCGTCCACGCCACTTTATGTTAAGGCGTTTGACCAAAAAGACCATCAATCACGCAGTACGGTTATTCCAGCTTCTTCCTCCCAAACCTATTACATCGTGTTAAGCGGTGACGAACTAGCACAAAATACTGGTATTCGTTCAAACCCTAAATATTGGCTCACAGACTACCAACAAATTGAATGGCGCGGCGGTAAAAAAGACTTAGATTTACACCACATAACCGCCGTTGAGTTTCAGGTTGGCGGCTCGTTAGTTGATAAGCATCTCTCATTTGATAATGTGCGTTTAATTACACCTAAAGCGGTAGTAAGTGATTATTTAGTGGGTTTGGTGGATAAGTTTGGCCAAAACGCGAAATACAATTTCAACGGTAAAGTGAACTCAGTTGAACAATTACAGCAACGAAGTGCACAAGAGATTGCCGAATTGAAAAATGCGCCACGACTCGCTGACAGAAGTCAGTTTAACGGATGGATTAATGGTCCCCAATTAGCTGCTACAGGCTATTATAGAGTTGATAAGTATCAAGATAAATGGACATTAGTTGACCCTGAAGGCTATTTGTTCTTTTCAAATGGTATTGCCAATATTCGCATGGCTAATACCTCAACCATCACAGGGTATGATTTTGATCCTGCATTAATAAATATAAAGTTAGCCACTGATTTAACACCAGAAGATTCATTAGGGTTAAATCAAGTTGATCATCAAGCCTTACCCAGTCGCAAACTCGTGTCAGCACTGCGTAGTGATATGTTTAGCTGGTTACCCAGTTACGATGACCCATTAGGGCAGAACTTCGGGTATCGTCGTAGCGTTCATACTGGGCCGGTACCTTCTGGAGAAACGTTTAGTTTTTATCGAGCAAATTTACAACGTAAATTTGCCGAAAATGACCCTAAAAAATTAGTGGAAAAATGGAAAGACAATACCATTAATCGAATGCAAAGTTGGGGGTTTACCTCTTTTGGTAACTGGGTTGATCCAGGATATTATCAAATGAATCGTTTTCCTTATTTCGCTAATGGTTGGATTATTGGTGACTTCAAAACGGTCAGCAGTGGCAATGATTATTGGAGTCCGTTACCCGATCCTTTTGACCCCGTTTTTACTGAACGAACTAAAGCAACCGTTGCCCAAATTGCCGCAGAAGTGAATAACAATCCATGGTGTGTGGGGGTGTTTATTGATAACGAAAAAAGCTGGGGAACCATGAACTCGCTTGAAGGACAATATGGAATCGTGCTCAACACCTTAACCCGCTCCGCGGAAGAAAGCCCTGCTAAAGCGGCATTTGTTGTGGCTTTGCGAAATAAGTATTCCACCATAGAGTCACTTAACAGTGCATGGCAACAACACTTCTCTTGGGATGAAATAGTACAAGGTGTTGAATTGGCAGAAGTGAATAAAGCCATTGAAGTCGATTTATCAATGTTGTTGTCGTTATATGCAGAAGCTTACTTTAAAACGGTGAGTGCGGCCTTGACGGAATATATGCCAAACCATTTATATATGGGCGCCAGGTTTGCCAGCTGGGGCATGAGCCCCGAAGTACGCGCTGCAGCAGCAAAATATGCAGATGTAATGAGCTATAACTATTACAATGAAGGTTTAGATAAAGGCTTTTGGCGCTTTTTAGATGAGATTGACCGTCCAAGTATTATTGGTGAATTTCACAATGGCGCTGTTGACTCAGGTTTATTACACCCAGGACTTGTCCCTGCTGAGTCGCAAAAAGATAGAGGGGTGATGTATCAGGACTACTTGAAAAGCGTTATCCATAACAAATACTTTGTTGGGGCTCACTGGTTTCAATATATTGATTCGCCGTTAACGGGGCGGGCTTATGATGGTGAAAACTATAATGTGGGTTTTGTATCGGTAACGGATCAACCTTATACAGAACTTGTAAATGCCGCGAAAGCCATTAATCGTGATATATACAATCAACGTTTTAACTCTGCTCTAGGTGCACAAGAGACACCATAACATTTTCTTTTTATCTACTACGATCTTCATCTCAGCACAATCCATCCATCATCTCCCCGAACTTATGTTTGGGGAGTTTCCTTTTATATTTGTTGTACAAAAGCGTATTAACAAATGCACATCCTTTAGAAGACGCGTTAAATAAACATGCTAAAAGTACAATTTACTTTGTGTATTGAAGCTAATTGAATAAATTTAATTATTGTTCCTCATTATTTAAAGGCCTTGTAAATCAAGATAAATAACCAATCATGAATTGTTAACAATTAACTTAAACCAAAAAAACGTTGACATATTGGTTAAAAAATAGCAGATTGTTAACAATTCGTTCACGTTTTTTATTGTTAACTACATTGTATTTAAGGATAGGTGTACGGATTTGGGGGGACAAAATCACATTACAAGAAGGTTTTTCAAGATGAAACAAAAAACGTTCAAATATAGTACTGTTTATTGTGCGATGATGGTCGCAGCAAGTGTTGGGGCACAAGCTGAAGAACTAGTTTCAGATTCACAAGCGCAAGAAACTGAAGTCATTCAGGTTAAAGGTATTAGAAGTTCTTTAACCAAGTCAGCTTACACAAAGCGCTATTCTGATGGTGTCGTTGATGCCATTAGTGCTGAAGATATTGGTAAGTTACCCGATACGAACTTAGCTGAATCACTTCAACGCATAGCGGGTGTCTCAATTGACCGTGCAAATAATGAAGGTAACAAAGTCACTGTCCGGGGTTTTGGACCTGAATTTAACTTGGTAACGTTAAACGGTCGCCAAATGCCAAACTCATCAGCGCTGCAGTCAGAAGGGGTTTCACGTAGTTTCAACTTCCGAGAAATAGCTGCTGAAAGTGTATCTGGCGTCAATGTTTATAAAACCGGTAAAGCTCACATTACTTCAGGTGGTATTGGCGCGACCATTGATATCCAAACAGCAAAACCTTTTGATTACGATGGATTTAAAGCATTTGTTACTGCAAAAGGGATATACGATACCAGTGTTGATAAAGGTGATTCGGTCACGCCAGAAGTGTCAGGCATGATCAGCCAAACATTTGCCGATGACAAAGTTGGCTTTTTATTATCTGCCTCTCATGCAGAACGGGATAGTCATACCGATATTGTCGGTACAGATGGCTGGGTTAGAAACCGCAGTCGTGACAATGTTGATTTAAGCGCAATCGATACAGATAGAAATCCTGAACAGGCCATATGGACTCCATGGACTGCCAAAACAGAACATGTTGATACAGAGCGTACCCGTCAAAATGCACAGGCTGTGTTACAACTTCAACCCATTGAATCAGTTGTCGCGACATTGGATTACACCATATCGCGTTTCGAGCAAACCAGTTATACCAACCGTTCAGCATTCTGGTTTGATAATCCAAGTGGATCGGCAAATGCTAACGGTACATTGTGGAACCCACGCGATCAAGACGATGAGCTAAACTTTTGGGCTTGGGAGTACTACGAACAAAAAGAGAATGATTCGTTAGGACTCAATATTGAATGGCGAGCAACAGATACACTAAGTTTTGAAGTGGATATTCATGATTCTACGTCAGAGTCGAACCCTGACGGTCAAACAGCTGAAACACTAGCTAACTTGAAAAATCCATCTGGGTCGGTTGGGTTGATTGGTGCAGATTTTATCGGTGATATACCATCAATTATTGTTGATGATTCAAACTTACCTGGCGGCGCGTATAACAAAGACAATATTGTTTCTGACTTATACCAAAAGCGCGGCTATTCGATGGAAAACAATGTTAAGCAATACCGTATTTCGGGTACTTGGGAAAACGCAGCATCAGATAGCGCTCTCACTAAAATCAATTTCGGTGTGATGAATACTGACTACACCATTGATACGCGATTAAGTGAAGTTTTCTCTTTTGTTGATATACCACTTGATGACTTAGATTTAGGTTTTGTTCCGTTAGGTGACACTGCAGATCAGTTCCCTGGTGCTGACCAATTATTCCCTTATATTTCTCAGTATGACGTCAATCAGTTTATTGATATTGTTAAAAGCGAAGGTAAATTTGCTGAACCTAATATTAAAACTAACGGCGTAAATGAAGAAACATTAGCTGCATATTTATCATTTGATTTTGATACTGAATTTAATGATATGCCAGTCAAAATGAATGTCGGTGTACGTTACGAGGATACAGACGTAACAGCATACTCTGTCCAAAACGGCATCATTGCGATGAATTTCCGTCATCCTCAAGAGTTACGTCCTGTGTATAACGATACGCCAACGTCTGACGAACTTACAGGTAGTTATACGCGCATTTTACCTAACTTTGATTTTAATATGTCGGTAACCGATGACGTTATTACACGTTTTTCATATAGTCGCACATTAGCACGTGCAGGGATCAGTGCAATGTTCCCTGCAACCAATGTAGATGCTCGTCCGGGGGGGCCATTTAACGCCTCACAGGGTAACCCAAATCTATTACCAGTGACTTCAGATAACTTTGATTTATCTCTAGAATGGTATTTTGATGACGGCAGCTTTGCATCGATTGGATATTTTAAAAAGTATGTAGAAAACTTCATTGGAGCAGGTACCGAGAATCGCTCTATTAATGATGTTAATGGTGATCCACTTCGTGATCCAAGTGTAAATCCACGTGCGGGTTGTCCGGACGCATCAGATGTACCTAATCCAGCGTGTCTAAGCCAGTCAACAGATCCAGTAATAACATGGGAAGTGGCTACACCGGACAACTTACAAAATCGTGAAGTTGATGGTTGGGAGTTAAATGCTCAATACATGTTTGGTGAGAGTGGTTTCGGTACCGTTGCTAACTACACTATTGTGAACAGTGATGAGTCTTTTGATCCTTACAATTTTGATCAAACTATTGCTTTAACGGGCTTAAGTGATTCAGGAAACTTGGTCGCGTTTTATGAAAACTTCGGTTTTCAAGCACGTCTTGCATATAACTGGCGTGATGAGTTCTTGCTTGCGCTTGGCAATGAACCGACGTTTACGGAAGCTTATGGCCAGCTGGATATGAGCTTAAGTTACGATATTAATGAGATGCTTACAGTATCTCTTGATGGTCTTAACTTAACTGATGAAACTGTTCGCCGTTATGGGCGTTTTGAAGAGCAATTGCTCGCAGCTGAGCAGTATGGTCCACGATTCACAGTTGGTATTAGTGCTAAGTTTTAATGCTGATTTGAACGCATTACTTTTAGATGTGATTCAATTATTTCATCATTAGAATAAGCAAGCTGCTGCATTTTATGTAGCAGCTTTTCCATTTCTATTGACCCACTAAGTTTTTCAAACAAAAAAATTCATAACAAGAATTGGAGTTAATATGACCAGTGATATAGAAAAAAATCCAATCACAGACTTAAAATATGAAAAAAACATTAGCAAAATTGTTATTCTTGGTGGTGGAACTGCAGGCTGGATAACCGCTGGTACCTTAGCCGCAAAATTGAACAAACAACATGATAAAAATTACAGCGTAACGCTAATTGAGTCAGCTAATGTCCCACCGATCGGAGTAGGAGAAGGTACATGGCCAACCATGCGCCGAACCCTTAAAAATATGGGGATTAGAGAAACAGATTTTATCAAACAATGTTACGTAAGCTTCAAACAAGGTGCCAAGTTCTCAAAATGGGTAACTGGAACAAATGATGACTATTACTACCATCCTTTAATGTTACCTGAAGGGGAAGTAGCAGATACAACCGCCCATTGGATTTCGCTTTCATTTCCCTATCAACCTAGTCAACAAGTGAAAAATAATGCCACACCTTCATTTTCAATGTGTGTTAGCCCACAAGAAGCTATTTGTGAGGCAGGGCTAGCGCCTAAATTTATCACAACAGCTGAATATGATGCTGTCGCTAATTACGCTTATCACTTAGATGCAGGCGCTTTTTCAACATTTTTACAAAAGCATTGTACAGAGCAGCTAAGGGTCAATCATGTTTTGGATGACGTCATAGGGATACATAATGACAATTACGGTGATATTCACAGTCTAACAACCACTAATAATGGTGATGTGTGCGGTGATTTGTTTATTGATTGCAGCGGATTTAAATCTTTACTGATAGGCGAGCATTATCAAGTGCCATTTAAATGCTGCAAAGATGTGCTATTTGTGGATAATGCTATTGCTGTTCAAGTCCCTTATGAAAACGTACAAAGCCCAATAGCATCTCACACTATTTCAACCGCGCAGTCTGCAGGTTGGATATGGGATATTGGCTTAACTCACCGACGCGGTGTGGGGCATGTTTATTCAAGTCAATATATTACTGAGCAACAAGCCATAAAAGAGTTAAAGACTTACTTAACTGATAGCGTTGAAAATGTAGATGAACTTCAATTTAGAAAGATTCCAATAAACCCTGGACATAGAGAAAAGTTTTGGCACAAAAACTGTGTCGCTATTGGTTTGTCTGCTGGATTCTTAGAGCCCTTAGAAGCGTCAGCACTATTACTAGTGGAAATATCCGCAAATATGATCGCACAGCAATTACCGGCAAATCGTGGCTCAATGGATATTGTCGCTCGTCGTTTCAATGAAACCTTCCTTTATCGATGGAATAGGATTATTGATTTTTTAAAGTTGCATTACATGTTAAATCAACGAAATGATAGTCAATTTTGGATTGATAATCGTAACCCAGACTCGATTCCCGACAGTCTTAAGCGCTTATTAGAGTTATGGCGTTATCAAGCGCCCAGTGATGATGATTTTGTTCATGCAACAGAAGTATTCCCAGCAGCGAGCTATCAATATATTTTGTATGGTATGGGGTTTAAAACTGAGCCTTCACATTTAGGTTATTCAGCAGCTTCATTGCAAAGAGGTAAACAAATATCGAATGGTGTATATGAGCAACAGAAACACTTAACTCGCTCATTACCCTCCCAACGTGAATTAATTAATTTAATTAATCAGTACGGTTTACAAAAAATATAAAAGGAACTTGCATGAATAATGTCATTGTAGATAGCAAAATTCATAAAAACACCTCAGTGATAAGAGGACATGGCAGTGAGTTTGGAGAGAACGTTCATTTTGTACCTGTCATTGCGGATGAATTACGTCAACTGATGCTTGAGTACCCATGTTGTTTGTTGAAAAACAACCAAACAGGGCAGTTTGGCTTACATGCTTTATTGGGATTTGAGCCAGGCGAAAATTTATTTCTAAATGATAAAGGATGGTCTAGTCAATACATCCCACTGCATATTCGACGTCAACCTTTTATGGTAGGTTACACGAGTATGGAAGATGCTCCCAATGCTAAAAATACTGTATTAACTATCGATATGGATAATAAAAGAGTGGTCAATACTGATACTGATATTGATACTGATACTGATATGCAACAGCATGCCGCTCATTTGTTATTTGATGGAAATGGTCAACCTACTGAATATTTGAAGCAAATGAATAAGATGGTATTTGACTTAGCCCAGGGGATCGTTAGAACAGAGCAGTTTGTTGCTGTTTTAGTTGAACACGACCTGATTGAATCAATACAACTTGGGGTGTCGATTAAACAACGCCTGCAGCGTGGCATGAATGAAAGTGATCGCCAAATTGAAAAAATAAACTTTGATGGTTTATACGTGATTAATGAACAAAAATTAGCTGCTTTATCAGGGGATTTATTAAATCAGCTTCATCAAAATGGATACTTACAAGCCTGTTATTTAATAGCTGGTTCCATGGGGCAAATACAAAAAATGATTGCTATGCGAAATGAAGGTTAGCTTTTCAGTTCTGCGGGACTTATCTATAGTGCATCTGAAAATTGATTGCAATTTAACAAACCGAATGATTTATGTAATAACTATCGGGATAAATAAGTGATCGATATTGTGTAGGCAAAATCACTTAGAACAAGGCAGAAATTGTAGCTAGCTAGTTGCTCTACCTACAAAATTTCTAACGAAGTTATAAACAATTTTAACTAGTAAGAATGATCATTTTTTTATGCTGATTGGGGTAAGCTACTACATATAACCTGACAAGCTATAAATCTTATCGGTTAAACATTATTTGTCGTTGCTTATGACCTACAAGCCAGAAAACCTATCCAGCTATGGGTTTTATAGAGGCTGTATATTTTCAGTATATTCAGCTAGCTAACAGTATAACTTGAACCTAAAGCATCACTATTCTAGCGGTTTATTGTAAATACTAAATTACTAATCAATAGTTATTTAAATCTTATTAAAACGGTCTAAAAGCTTGTTATTTGTAGCTTTATGTCAAACCAGTGGTAGCCAAACGTATCCTCGACTTAAAGAATATGATGATGAGTTATGTTGGCTAAAGAAGTTTTAGTAATAAAACACCCAATGTTAATACCCTAACATTGGGTGTTTTAAGTGAAGCGCTACGTTAATTACTCAACGAAAATCGCTGATTATCACCGTTATAACAACTCCATTGAGTGAGGGATGCACCATCTGTGATCGCTTTACCTGCGATGTCTAAGCACTTATTACTGACTTTATTTCGAATTTCATATTGACCATTGCCTTTGTCGATAAGATTCCACATTTGATTTTGATTATTGCTATTACAAACCCATTGTTGAATTTTAGCGCCATCAGCCATTGACCCTGCTGCTAAATCCATGCATAGATTGCTAACGTTAGCTTTAATTGTGTAAAAACCATTTGAAAGTTGGGTAAAACTGAATTGTTGATCACTGTCGTTAGTATTACAGCTAGCTTGTTGATATGTAGTACCATTATTCATCTGGCTATTTTTCACATCAATACACTTATTGCTGTGTTTAGCTGTCATTTGATATCGCAGATTAGGCAAAATATCTCCGCCCGAGGTTCCATCACTTACCGGTTGATAAACTCGAATCCAGTCTACAAACATTTTATTTTTACTTGAGTCGGCTAAATCCGCATCGGTAGCCACATTTCCTGCTTCAGAACGCCATGAGTGGTCCTCAGTATCTAAAATGATATACATTTCCTCATCCATAGTGTACTGATTTTTATCCATAATGGCGCCAGTATAGTCTTTGTCCTTCATGACAACTTCGGCCCAAGAACCTTGTGGTGTTTCTTGACCGTCAATGTAAAAGGTTACGTCAGTAGGGCTCTTCCAATACGCGCCAAAGCGATGAAAACCTTCACGCCAATAATTTCCCCAAACAGGAGTATTATGTGTTTGATCGTTAAAATCGCTTCTAATACTATTGTCGTTATTTCTCAAAAAGACATGAAAATTAGTTGACATATTTTGAGCAAACCATGTTTCACGCGCTCCACCATAAACTTCTAATATGTCTATTTCTCGTTCATCATTTTCGCTTAGTAGCCAAAAGTTAGAAGATAACTCTAAATTACTCACTTTGATGCTGGCTTCCAGAAAAATCGGGAATTTAACTTTGGTTTTAGAGGTAATCACACCTGCATTAACCAGGTTAGGGGCTTTACGTGAAGCGCTAATAATCAAGTTTCCATCAGAGACCCAAGATTCACTGCTACTCCATCGTGTTAGTCCCGGCCCTTCCCAATTATTGAAATAGGTGTCATTCCATTTACTGGTAAAGGTCGATGTTTTACCTGTGTAATTAAATGAATCGGAGTAATTTTCGTTTAACTTCCAAACCATTCCGCTCCCTGCATTGGCAGGTAATGGAATCGTATCCCAATCGGCGCTAACCGCATATTGACCTGTCAGTAATAAAACACTACTACTGAACACAACGGCTTTGCTGATTTGACTGAGTTTATGTTTCATATAGTTCCCTTAAATGATGACTTAATTTTTAATGAAAGTGTTGCTTGTGACTATTCTTGCAACAACAAGAATAGATCTCGCCTTCATGTTGTGTTGTGGAAAACATGAAAGCCAGATAGGTTGATTACCAGCATGCGTACCATGCAGGTTAACGAATAAGTTTATTGGTTATTACGCGTTAGCTGTTTTGAATGCTGGAAATATTGCATTGATAGAGAGGTGACAAAACCGCCATCGTCATCAAATGTGAGCTCAATAGTGTTGTCTGTTTGAATAAATTGATTAGATATAGAGAGCTCAATGACGCCAAAAAATTGTAAACGTCCTTCACCTTTGTGATATTGATCGTAGCCTCGATAATCAGCAGTAACCTCAACTGGCTGACTATTTATCATCACATTGGGTGTGAGGGATTTACCGTGTTCACGACCAAGCCCAAGACGTAAAACAGCTTCTCCATTTTCTGCGATAACGACATCATTAATTGAAAAGTTTAAGGTGTTGTTAGCAGTGATCGGTTGTTTATATTTATCTGCGTAATACTTAGTTTCGATTTGTGTGTGGTTAAGTTCAATATCATTATCGTAACTCAGCTTAATAATCACCGTAGCTTCTGCAGCAATTTCGAGTGAGTCGATAAATGCAATATCACTTACATTAGTTTCACTGAGCATAGGTGTTTGCTCATCGAGATAAAGCTGCTTAACCAATATTTCAGAAGGGGTGTTATCGCCTAAACCCAATAAAGTAATATCTACAGTTGTCGGCATATGCTCCAAACTATTAATTATTAAATAGGCATTGCTTCCATCAACAAATGCATTTAACTGCATATCTAAATCGGTAGAAAAGCTGTCAACACGAGTGCCTTTCACTTCAGACCATAATTGATAAAATTTGACCATGTCGGTATAGACATACTCATCACCAGTTTCACCTGTTTTTTCGAATTTTTGACGCATTAAACGTGTGTAATAGGGGACGGTGTCACTCAGTCTTCCCCATTCCGCTTTTATTGGCACAAATGGAATAGCCATCTCGATCTGATCTGGTCTTTCTAGAAAAGACATTAGCTGACCATTAATGGCTTTTAAGTGAAACCAATCACGATATGCGAGCCACGGCTGATTAAATAAGGAATGGGTTTGGGCGCCAAATTCAGATACAAGAAAAGGTTTAATATCGCCTAAAGACAAATGCATATAATGTTCTAGCATATCGAAACTTGCTTCAATATTACTACCAGTACGTAGCTCTGTTCTGTCTTGAAATGCAGGGAAATCATAGAAGTGTAATGAAATAAAATCCATATCATTACCTGCCACGTCAATAAATGCTTTATCACGTGTTTCCCAGCGTTGAAAGTTTTGTTTATCAAAATCTGGGAAAGCAACGGTGTATCCACCAATTAATACATTGTCATTGGTATAAACACCATCGACTGTTACGGTTTTAATGGCTTTAGCAACATTGCTGTGGAATTGAAACACTTGATTTACAGAAGCTGGGTCGTCAGCAATATCAACTAATTCGTATAAAGGTTCATTCATGACTTCTATGTATTTAGGCTTTGGTTGGCCATAAATATCAACACCATCATTTTTGTTGAAGTATTTTGCTATAAATTGACCCATATAATCGCCAGTAGCTGTTCCAAAAGGCTCCTCAGTGGTGTCAAGCTGTGAGAATGCCCATCCTTGGCCTGTGTCTTTCCCATCTGGCCAGTATGGGTGCTGTTGAGCAGCAACAACCATGTTGGCGTTACGGTGTTCGTGTTGACGTTTCTTTTCGGCTGTTTTGTCGGTGCCAGTGGTATAGATCCAACGACTATTACCACCATTGTTAGTGGCAATTTCAGCATCTACATAACCTGCATTAATTGATGATTCTGGTAGTAAACTTAATTGATAATGCATGCCGCCTGTATCTCTACCAAAATAGACGTCATAGCCTTCAACAAATTCAGTAATAAGATCCTCTGATTCATTTGTACCCACTGAATACCAATCATTTTCAGTATGAGATGCATGGACGGTAATAAACTTTTCTCTTGTAAAACTATCAACGCCATTAACACTATGAACAGTATCTAAATTAAACGACAACTGAGTATTTTCTACTGCTAGTTTATTAATCGTGGTTATGACAAAACGAGTGTTAAATGTTCCAAGGGAGATTGTTGCAATGGTTTCGGTAGCAATGTGTTCTGCAGACATGAGTTGAACGCTGACGGTGTCACCATTATTAATTTTACTTGATGTACTCGTGTAATCAGCACCGTTTATTGAGAATTCGCCTTTATCAATACTGATATCAATTTCAGTATCTATACCACTGATAGTAACAAGGTTAGATGAAGCTAAAGTTGAAAGTGGAATATCATTTAATGGTGTAAAAATGACCTCGTCGATACTCGTATCAGGCACGGGTGTACTTGAGTCTGGCGGACTAATTATATCTGTTGTGTCATCAGAGGCTGTATTTGAATCACTTCCTCCACAAGCAGTTAAGGTCGTTAATAGAACGAAGGTAATCATAGCCAAATATAAAGGCTGACTTGCATATTGTTTCATGATGCTCACTTATGTTTAATACAGTTAGAGTAGGCGGGTTAACTGCACAGTGATGACATCAAATTCGTTTAAAGCAACAAAGTACTTACTTACGAATAAATCCTGTATCCCCAATTGACTTATTAATAAATTAACATTGTTACCATTAAATTGTTAACAAAATTTATAGTTTTCGATATATTTATTTTGGTTGAAATTATTTGATGCATTAAGGTATTGTTTTTAAATATTTATATGAATAATTTGCGTTATAAATAATTTTGGTTTCAATATAATTAAATTTAGTTGTGGGCAGTGTATAAGTTATAATTGATTTTAAATTCAGATGCTTATATCAAATGAGTAATGAAGCGATTCTAGGTATTGCAAAGTGTGTTATGGGGGGGCAAGGGTATTGAGGTGTTGAAATAACAACTTTCGCAATGTACTCATGTTTTACATTTGATAATTGCAAGGTTTAACTCAGCGCTGATTGTTTTGTGGGAGGATCAATATTCGATGCAATTGATTAATTTTCGGGCGTCTGTAATAAATACAATAAAAAAGGACAGAGGTTAGGCTGCCCTTTAAACGTCAGTTTGAATATAGCTTTTATTTTATCTAGCTTTATATTTACTAAGCTTAGATCATTTAATGTTCGCTTTGATTGCTTTAACGGCACTAGTAATATCACCGTCACGTAAAGCTTGCAAGATCCCTCTGTGTTCATTAACACATTCAGAACTTGTAGTAATTCGTTTGTAGTTTAAACGCATTCTCATTACGTATGGATACCAAATATTGACGAGATCTTCGCCACCAGCTTTATTAATTAAATAGTTATGAAACGAGATATCTATTTTAGTGACTTCTGTATAATCTTCGTCATCAAAAGCACCTTGTAAATCATCGAGAATATTTTCTAACTGCCCTAAATCCTCTTCATTCAATGGATTGTTTTTTAAGCTTTCAATGGCATAAACTTCGATATTTCTTCGCAAATTAATCATCAGCTTTTGCAGTTTAGGCTCTAGTACGCTATTAACTGATGCGCCGCAATTGTTCTTTGAAATTAATAAGCCTTCTTTAGTCAACTGTAAAATAACGTCACGAATAGGGCCGCGTGATAATCCAAAACGTTTAGCTAACTCTTGTTCATTTAATTTAGTATTCGGTGCTAAATCACCGGCAATGATATCTGATCTGAGTTGATCTGCAATTTGGTCTTTAACTGATAAAATTTTAGTTGGTTTTGCAGTAGCCATGTTGTTTCCGCTATTCAATATTATATTTAAACATTCTAGACACTTAAGTCATTTAATACAATTGTCAAATGTCATATTGTTAAAAATATACACAATATTATTTTGCAAGTTATTGATAGTAAAGGAGAGGGGGGGAGGTAGGGATGTATTTTTATATAAAAAATGCCCTGGGTACGTTTTATTGTTAACAAAGTTTATGTCGTTAATTGACGATAAACGAACGTAATATGCAATAAAAGTACTAGGGCAACTCTGGAGACCTAACCAGATTCAATCGATCCACAAAAGTGGATCAAAATTAAGACGACTTATTGGGGATATAAGACGCCTTAAAAATCAATTATTTTTGACCGAAACGACGTTGATACATCTTACTATTTATTTCCTTAGCCGCTTCAACCATATATGGGTAAGGCGTGTCAGTAACTGAAATAAAGCCAACATTATAATTTTCGCCATCATAGGCACGCCCCGTTATAGGTGAGTCTATATACTGGAACCAATGCGCACCAATGAAGTAAGGGTTATCGATGAGGGAGTTCATGTAATCTTTATACATTACAGCACGATCCTGTTGATCTGCAGCGTGAATAAGACCTGGATGGTATAAACCTGAATCTTTAGCACCAATATGAAATTCGCCAATGATGCTTGGCATGTCAATATCAGCTAAAAATTGCCATTTCTGTTTCGGTAAACCTTCTTTATAAGAATTAAAACTGATGACATCTACAAATTTTGCTGATGACTTAACAACTTCTATCGGCATCCCCCAATCTGGGAATCGCGAGCCTAAGTACATATGGTTTGGCAGGTATTGCTGTAATGCTTTATCTACAGTGCTAAAATATTTATCAGCATAGGTTGTTAATAACAAACCATAATCAACGACTTGGTTATCATTATTGATTGATGAATCGATACCTTTATCAAATTCAGCCCAATCTGATATGTTGGTCCCCCATACAGCGTTAAGTTTTTCAATCTGTTGGTACTTTTGTTTCATAACACGTGTGAATACCGCTTTTGTTGGGACCTCAGCACCATCACGTGTCAATGTGTTAACCACGATGCCATAGTGGCTAGCAATACTGTCGGAGCGTCCAAAACTTTTCTCGTTATCAATGAATATACCGACACACCACGGGTTATTTTTTACTTCTTCGTAAACAGCTTTTGCTGTGGCCAAAGCTCTTTTTTCAAACTCGGGATCAAATACATCTGGCATTGGCGCCCAAAAATCATCGCCACTGGATACCGTTTTATAATCACCGATTATCCAACCGTTGGCAAAATATGGGATTTTATTATTGTCGTAGTAACGTGGATCAGTCCAATTACCTAATGAAGTGAAGCCCCAGTCCAGCATACGGTTAACGGTTGTATCTTCCCATGCTTGCATATAGCCTTCAGGTTGCTGGCCATATTTTCTTTCTAAATTCGCTGCGTAAAAACTATAAGTTTCACCATGTTTTACTGGCCCCGAGTGAGCACTTCTTCGATAACCGAAATGTTTTCCTAAAGGTTCATCGTAGCTAGGTAACCAACTAAACATTTTGGCTCGCACTTCTGATGAGACAAAGCGGCTATTAATAGCCTCTTCACTAACTCTATTGAGTTTTTGCGAATCTTCAGGTGTTACCTCTTCATCAGTAGGTTGTACTATATAGCTTTGATCAAAATCGTAACCAGTCATGGTAGATGAGTTTGATAATCGAATAATATCAATACCTGTTGCTATATAAAGAAAACCATCAGGGTCAACTAAAGACCATTTGTTATTGACCTTTTCAGCACGGAAAAAGCCAGTCGCATTTAATTTAGGGCCATTTAACCATCCACCATATTGACTTCGGCCATCTGCAACTTTACCTGTTAAGGTTTTAGCTTCTTGCTGTCTTTGTTGTTCAAACTGAACGTCAGTAGTAATTTTGCCAATAAAATCATCAGTATTATTTTGTCCATATTGGTCGACAATATTGGTTAAGAATAATGGATTAAATTCAGGGTTCTGACGTAATTGCATTTTGCTAACCATAATTTGTTTATCATGGAGATTACTTTGAACGCTTAAGCTAATACGCGAAATACCCTTGGTATTAAGATTTTTTTTGCCCCACATAGAGGTAAACTGACTTTCTTCACTTTTCCATGTATCAGGGTTAGATCGCAGTCCTGAAGTAAAATTAAGCTCTACTTTATGATCGCCATCAGGTGTCCCTAAATCGTGTCCAGCCATTTTTGCGTAGTAAATTTGTGGTTTGGTGCCTGCTGGTACACTTACTGTGCGAGTGTAGTTAGCACCATCAATATCACTAATATCTAGATAAAGTTGAACACTATGCTGACCTGGATTACTGATCTCAAATGCTAAATTGAAATCAGTTAAATCACTCCAGTCCCATGGTGTTTTAGGGGCAAAGCTGACATTGCTGTAACTGTTTTCTTTAGAAAGAAAATTTACATAAAGTACAGCATCTTTTAATTGAGTTTTTGCAGCGTTAACAGAAATGACATTTTTAATATTATCTTCACTGGAAAAGTTAATTAAATCGATAGTTTGTAATTCGGTTGAGCTTGATTGTTGGTTAATCAATTGTGAGTTAGCGTTAGATTCAGAGTGAACTGTTTTCTTGGTTGAATCATTTTGGCATGCTCCTAACGAGAGTAACAACGCAGAAAATAACATTACTTGCTGACTAAGCTTAAATCGATTGCTGCCGGTTTTATTTTCACTCTTTACGCTATTCATAATTTACTTTCCATAACCAGTTACGACATAGTTGCTAATTTGATTTTGTTAACAATCTACATTGTAAAAACTCTGTGCGCAATATTTTATTAACAAGATAACCTGGGTGAATTAATTTTTTAGTTTTATAAATTAATCCATTAATTTTGAAGTTTCCTTGTTACGTGGATTGATATCATGAAGAGAATACACTGATAAACAATAGATTACATGATGTTATAAATGTTTACTTTGGTTGTTTTCTAAAATTCCCGATCATTTTTAATAGTAAATTGTTAACAATAGTTGCTTGTGGGAAACACTTAGTGCTAATGTGATGTTAAATGTATGTAAGTTCTGTTTGGTGTTGTTTAAGTGCTACATAGGCCAATTAGGTGATAGTTGATAAGTTTCAATGCACTGGCAGAACAAACGTCAATAGCTAATCAAAATAACAGTGGAAGTATTTAAAATGACCAGAAGTCATAGTGTTTTGTATTGTGCACTCGTGGTAGCGTTAGGTGGGTTTATTTTCGGATTAGACGCTGCGTTAATATCTGGCACGGTCAGATTTGTCACTAATGAGTTTGGATTATCTGATTTACAGGTTGGTACCGTAGTCAGCGCTCCTGGCTTCGGGGTTATTTTTGCCTTAATGGTGACCGGATTTATTTGTGACAAAATTGGCCGAAAGCAAACCTTAGTTATCATTTCATTTATCTATATTATTTCAGCCGTGATGTCAGTACTGGCTACAAGTTTTGAATCTCTAGTTATTGCTAGGTTCATCGGTGGCTTAGCTTTTACTTCTTTGTCTGTTGCTGCGATGTACATTGGTGAAATCGCGCCGTCTCATTTAAGAGGAAAACTCGTTTCTATCATTCAAATAAACATCGTTGTTGGTTTGTCGATTGCTTATTTCGCAAATTACGCCATTTTAGAATTCTCCGAAAGTCAGCATCCATTAGTGTCCACCTTAGGGCTTGATATATATACGTGGCGCTGGATGCTCGGTATTGAAATTTTACCTGCTGTTATCTGGTTCTGCCTTTTACTCAACGTTCCTCAAAGCCCTCGTTGGCTAGTCATGAAACAAAAAGATAAAAAGGCAAGAAAAATAATCAAGCAATTTAACCAGTTAGCTAATCGTGGCATTCATTCTGATGAGCAGTGTGAGCAAGAAATTGCCGATATTAAAGCAAGTTTAAATAACCACCAAGGAAAACAGACTCTATTTGAATTATTTAAAAGCTTGTTTGATACCAAAGTCAGAAGTGCAATGATCATTGCTCTGACGATTGCCGTTGTCCAACAGATAACCGGTATCAATGCGATTATGTTTTATGCGCCAACCGTCTTCGAACAGTTAGGTATTGGGACGGACGCTGCTTTCTTCCAAGCGGTTATAGTGGGACTAGTCAGTATTATTTTTACTATTGTGGCGATATTACTCATTGACCGTTTAGGCAGAAGGCCCTTGGTTATTTGGGGCTTGGCCACAGCCACAATCAGTTTGTTTGCATGTTATTGGGGCTTCAGTCAGGCAACTTATACGCTGAATGAAATGCAAATCAGTGAACTAATAGAACAGCATTCATTGGTTGATATAAGTTCTATGGCAAACATTATTTATCAAAGCGACGTTGAGTTTAAGGATGCATTGATTAATTTAATGGGAGCTTCAGAGGCTAAGTTATATGAAAGCCAACTGCTTCAAAGTGCGGCAAATATCAATGTTAATCTTATTATAGCTGGGGTGATTGGTTTTATCGCCGCTTTTCACTTCTCAATAGGTCCAATTATGTGGGTGTTATTTTCAGAAATTTTTCCAACTCATATACGTGGTATCGCTATTCCTGTATTTGCTTTTATTGCAAGTTTTGTTAGCTATTTGGTGCAACAATTTTTTCCTTGGCAGTTAAGCGTATTTGGGGCCGATGAAATATTCTTGTTTTACGCTATCTGCGGTGCGATTGGTTTTGTGTTGTTATATAAAATTATGCCCGAAACTAAAAATAAATCGATTGAAGACATAGCTAATTTGTTATCTAAGCCAGATATCGCTTCGAATAATGAAGCTCCAATCACTAAAGCGACTCCTTTAGAGAAGAGTGAAGCATAAAGATGAAAACAATATTGGCTATCGGTGAATGCATGATGGAATTGATAGAACACTCACCTAATTTATTAAATCGCTCTTATGCTGGCGATACCTATAATGCACTGGTTTATGCTAAACGGTTTAACCCGCAACTTGATTGTCAGTTTTTCACTGCTGTTGGTGAGGATGCGATAAGCCATACGATGATTAAAGCTTGGCAGTCTCATCAATTAAATACTGACAAAGTAATAACTACTGATGACTCAACGATTGGAATATACGCTATAGCAACGGATGACAAAGGTGAAAGAAGTTTTAGTTACTGGCGTAATGATTCCGCAGCCACACAAATGATGAGTTTATTACCATTAGATCTTTTACTTAAAAAACTAGGTAATACGGACACGGTTTTCTTTAGTGGTATTACCTTAGGGATTTTATCTGAAGAAGATAAACATGTTTTATTATCTTTGACTAAAAGCATGCGTGAACAAGGAGCAACAATAGCATTTGATCCTAACTACCGAGTTGCAATGTGGAAAGGGGCTGAACATGCAAAGCTCTGGTTAGAGCGAGCATATCAGCATAGTGACATTGTTTTACCTGGTTTAGATGAACATCAATTATTATTTGATCACCAGTCACCCATTGATGTAATGCTGTACTGCCAGCAATTAGGTGCAACTGAAATAATTATTAAAAGTGGTGAGCAAGGCACACTCGCATATCAATGTGGTGAATTAATAGCTCATGAAACATTTATTGCAGCACCTATTCAAGTTGACTCCACCGCGGCAGGCGATTCGTTCGCGGGGACATATTTAGCTTCTAGACTCAGTGGCTATGGTATCGAAGATGCTTTAGTCAATGCCTGCAATGTAGCAAGAGTAGTCGTTCAGCATCCTGGTGCCATTATCGACAATAAACATTATTGCGCAGTTGTAACCAGCAATAAAAAAGTGATTTAACAGTACAAATAAATATCCAGTTTTGGGAAATGATATGAATGCAACTAAGTCATTAAGCCGTGCCAGCCAACGTGCAATAGAACGCGGTTACGATAGCCAACCATCAGACTGGATGGTGGAATTTGATGTGAGTCCTTTGAAAGGTGATTTTGCTTTTGAGGAAGGTGTTATCAGGCGTGACCCATCTTCTGTTATAGAAGTTGATGGGGTATTTCATTGCTGGTACACAAAAGGTGAAGGGGAAACCGTTGGTTTTGGATCAGATAATATCAATGACAAAGTGTTTCCTTGGGATTTGACAGAGGTTTGGCATGCAACTTCTACAGACGGAGACACATGGAAAGAGCAAGGCGTAGCAATAACGCGAGGCGCGAGTGGAAACTATGATGACAGAGCAATATTTACACCTGAAGTGCTCGCACATCAAGGCCGCTATTACCTAGTTTATCAAACCGTTATGACCCCATATACCAATAGGCAGTATGAACACATTGCGCTAGCAAGCGCCGATAGTCCATTTGGACCTTGGTCTAAATCTGCTGCGCCAATTCTCAGTCCTAGTAAAGATGGTGTTTGGCGCGGTGATGAAGACAACCGTTTTCATGTACTGAGTAAAGGTAGTTTTGACAGTCATAAAGTTCATGACCCTTGCTTGTTATTTTTTAATGACAAGTTTTATCTTTATTATAAAGGTGAAACTATGGGCGAAGAAATGAATTTTGGTGGCCGTGAAATAAAACACGGTGTAGCAGTAGCTGATAATGTTACTGGCCCCTATATAAAGTCTGAACTTAACCCGATTTCAAATAGTGGACATGAGGTGGTGGTTTGGAACTACCAAGGCGGTATTGCAACGTTATTAACCACCGATGGCCCTGAAAAAAATACTATCCAGTTTGCACAAGATGGGATTAATTTTGATATTAAAGCGCACATTAAAGGCGCGCCAGAAGCCATAGGCTTGTATCGCGATCCTAATTTTACCGAGCAGTCCCAATCAAAGCTTGCTAAACCCGGTCTATCTTGGGGGCTTTGCCATAAGTATGACCCTAGCTGGAACTGGAATTTTATTTGCCGTTTTACAATAAAACGGCAAGTACTTGATGCGGGGACTTTTCAAAACAGTAACTGAACACCGTTTAATTATTAGGTCTTATTGTTGAAGACTTAAGTATGCAATTCAAGTAAGTGGCTAATTAAAATAAGAAAAATGAGGTAGTTATGGATAGACGAAGTTTTATAAAACTGTCGGCGTTAGCAACAGGAAGCATGCTGTTTCCGACACAAGCAGCAAGAGCTGCTGCTAATAGACACTCATTAACGCAAACCGTGCCCATTGAAATATTGCCAAACAATGTTCAACGCCCTTGGCTTGGCAAAGCATTTTGGGGGAATCGTTTGCAAGATTGGCGTTTGAATGCTGGTAGAATTGAATGTATTCGCGGAGATCGCGGCTTTGAAATGCGTACGGTGTCTATTTTAACTCGCCAACTCAACGACGCGCAAAAGCCTGCACGTATTAAAGCTAAAGTCAGTAATTTAAAGCCGACTAAATCGGGTTTTTGTGGCTTCTTATTAGGGGCAGGTGCAGATAAACTTGATTACCGTGCTAGTGCGTTAATTCAACGTGCTTCTGGAAAAAATGGCGGCTTTATGGCAGTCATTAATGATAAAGGTGAGCTAAGTTTTAGAGACTTTTCTGACACAAAAAAACCACTGGCTTTCGAAAAAGTAGTTAGAACCAATTCCGTAAACATTGGCCATCTTCATGACCGTGAAATTATTCTAGATTGCCATATTGATCCAGTATCAAATAATAACTTTGATATACGTCTAGTGGCCATAGACAGTAAAACCAACAAAGAATTAGGCTTTATTGTGCGTACTGGGGTGCCAAGTTCTGAGTTACTTGGCGGAGTTATGTTGTTGTCATCAATGCCATCTAAACAAAGCGGCGCAAGATGGGCGTTTGAAGATATACAGTCCGGTGGTGAAAAGCTGTCTAAATTCGATGACAGAGGATTAGGGCCGGTTATTGGTTGTATGCATAGCCTGAATAAATCGGTATTAAAGCTAAGCGCACAATTTATGCCTGTTGCTGATAATGAATATCGCAACGTTACACTTGAATACCGACAATCATCAAACAGCGAATGGCGATCTACTACTTCACAAATTGAACCGGGTTATGTGATTCAATTTAGAGTAGAAGGTTGGGATAACGCTCAACAATATGATTATCGTGTTGTTAGCCATGAAAATGACCAAATAGATGTGTTATATCAAGGTCAAATCTTGAAAGACCCTGGTCAGTCTAAGCCGTTATCGATTGCGTTATATTCTTGTTTAGTCGCAACAAATTTGTCATTAGATATTGAGCACTATAAAACTCGTTTAAAACAAGAAAAGTTATTAGGTCGTTTTGGACCTGAAAACATTTTATTTCCACATAGTGAACTTGTGGACAATTGCAACAGCCATGATCCTGATATGTATGTTTTTTGTGGTGACCAATATTATGAAGCTACGCCAACCCAAGTATGGCGAGGTAGACCCGATTCTCATTTAGATATGTTGTATCGCTGGTATTTGTGGTATTGGACATTTAGAGATTCAATCCGCAATAAACCCTCCATATTGTTAGCTGATGACCACGATGTATTACAAGGAAACTTGTGGGGCGTAGGGGGAAGAGACCCTGTGGTACTTGAGGGCGAAAAACGCACTGAAGAAGACGGCGGTTATATGGAGACCAAAGCGCTCGTTAAAATGGTTTATCGAATGCAGCATGGGCATAATCCTGATGCTTATGATTCCACACCAATAGAGCATGATATCCCCGTGACTTATGGTGTTTTTGTGTACGGTGGTGTCAGTTTTGCTTTAGTGGAAGACCGAAAATTTAAATCGCGACGTAATACAAAAATTAACCCGCTACATACTCAGGGTGAGCTGTTAGGTCATCGCCAGGAGCAGTTTTTACGTGCATGGGCTGATATGGATAATGAGTTGCCTAAGGTGTGCATTGCATCGTCTATTTGGGGCTCTCCACAAACTAAGAGTAATTTAGAGCCATTATTAGATTATGATTCAAATGGATACCCGCCTGATGGCAGAACTCGCGCGGTTAAGTTAATTAAAGATGCTGGTGCTGTTGTGATTTGTGGCGATCAACATTTACCTATGATGGCAAAACAAGGTCTTGATACCTTTGATGATGGACCGCTATTTTTTGCCGGTCCTGCCGCTGCAGCTTTCTGGCAGCGTTGGTTTGAAGGGTTAGATAAGTTGGATAACCAATTTAATAAAGACCCTAACACCGGTAACTTTACAGATACCTTTGGCAATAAAATGCGCGTATTGGCTGTGGCAAATCCGAAAGTGACTTATGATGACTTTAAGCAACAAACCAATAATTCATGGAGTAACTTTTTGGCAGACCGTTCACTAAAAAGTGAAGGATACGGCATTGTAAAGGTTGACCATAAAGCCCAACAGTTTGAGTTTGAATGTTGGGAGTGGAATATCGACCCGAGTAAAGGAAAGCAATTTCCTGGCTGGCCTTATATTCATAAATTTGAACAGGCTTAACTGCAGATTCCGGCAAAAGCGTTGCCAGAATGATTATAAATCCGTTACCCTCGAGATCTTTTATCGAGGGCAGCTTTTTATTTTTCAGGCACCTTAATTGCAACAATTGCGCTACATTGGTAGCGGCCGCTTTGGATTGTTTTTGTATGATTAATTCATAAAATGCAACCAAAAATCATATTCCCCTTCGCAAGATAATTAACAATACCGTTACAATTCCTCATCTGTTAAAATTAAATTCACAACAGTAAGTATTATTTTAAATCATAGACTTAAGCCTAGTTTGAGTGAGTGGTTATGTAAGCGTTTAGCGAAGTAAATAAACGAATATCAGATAAAATAATAAAAAAAATATTGAAGATTGTTAACAAAATTATGTTGACACAACTTCTCTAGTTGAGTAGTGTTTACAAACAGGGTTGCAACATTATATTAACTTTAGCGGCTCAGGTTAGGCAGAAACTAAACGCTCTTGGGGGAGTAAACATGCCAATTAAAACGACAAGCTATAAATACAGTCCGGTTTGCATAGCTTTGCTTGCTGCAATGTCTATGCAAGTGACTGCAGAGGAAGCTTCTGATAATAATGCAGAAGAAATGGAAGTTATTCAGGTTAAAGGATTAAAAAGTAGTTTAAAAAAATCAATTAATGACAAACGCTTTTCAGAAAATTTAACAGACTCAATTAACGCCGAAGATATTGGTAAATCTACAGACCAAAATATTGCTGATGCATTATCTCGTGTAACCGGTGTTACAGTTCAGTCAGTTGACGGTGAAGGTTCAAGGATTACCGTACGTGGTGCGAACTCTCAACAAAATAATATCAGCATGAACGGTGTACAGTTAGGTTCAACTGACTTTAGCCAAAGTGTTGACTTGTCGCAGTACTCTTCAGATATTTTATCAAAAATTGAAGTCGTAAAAACACCCAGTGCTGACCATGAAGAAGGGGCTTTAGGTGCAAACATTAATTTGATTACTAACAAGCCGTTAGATTTAAATTATAAAATTAGAACTGTAACGGTAGAAGGTCGATATAACGATTTACTAGAGGATGATAACTACAAGATTTCAGGCACATTTTCTGAGAAACTGTTAGATGACACATTCGGGGTAATTTTTACTGCAGTCAAAGAAACAAATTCTTATCGTAAAGATCAATATAGTGCTGATAACTGGGTGTCCGAGTTTTCTCATTTAGCAACAGATACCGACGGTAATCAAGTACAAGACGTTTGGGGCCTTACCAATAAAAATACCCGTTACGAGTTGTACAATAACGATGTAGACCGCATGAATTTTAACTTGGGTTTACAGTGGGCACCAACAAACTCAACAGAATTTAATTTGAATACTAACTACACCAAACAAGCTTTTGAAAGCTCGATGCATGGTGTACAAGTACGCAGTGGCCAGCAAGGTAACATGATTGAAGGGGTTGACCCAGGTTTAGGGGGCGGCCCTTCACAATGGACTGATCCTCAACAAAATTGGCATACCATTGACACTAAAACAAATACATTTACTAAATACCTAAATCGCTTTGGTGATGGCGGTTTGAGCCAGTCTGAAAACAAGTATGAAGAAGAAAACACAGTCGTATCATTCGATGTACGCCATGATATTACTGATAATCTCATTATGGATGCTGGTTTAGGTTATTCAAAATCAGAACGCATTCCTGAAAATCAAGTTTTCATTGCCATGCAAAACTTTAGCAATATTAACCGTTGGTTAATTAAGAATGTTCCTGAAACAGATATCGAGCCAGTAGGTTACGACTGTACAAATGGACCTTGTACTATTGTCGATGGCAGTGGCTTAATTGACTTTGGTGCTAACAATGAGTTTGGTGACCCATTAAATGTTTGGGATAACTATTCAACCACAGGTTTTAACGCTGATGAATTAAATGCTCAGCATTTAACCTTCTTGAATCGCTCAGTTGTGGCAGTTGAAGATACTCAAAAGTCTGCTTTTATTGATTTCGATTGGGTATTAGATGTCGGCCCTTTGAGAAGTATTGAGTTTGGT
The DNA here is from genome assembly GCF_023283825.1 of Shewanella olleyana. Lineage (GTDB taxonomy): Bacteria > Pseudomonadota > Gammaproteobacteria > Enterobacterales > Shewanellaceae > Shewanella > Shewanella olleyana. The sequence continues at coordinate 189,246 of NZ_JAKILD010000002.1, forward strand.
GCTAAATACTCTGAGCGTGAAAAATACGTCGATAATCAACAGAATGCCTTTAACAGTGTGGCCGAAGGTGTTGTCGTTAATAACCCTTATACGGGTAACCCTGCAGTGTTGAATGACGGTCTGAATTCGTTATCTGGCGATTTGTTTGCAACTGATTCAAATTTCCCTGTTGATGACTTTATGGCTAGTAATGGCTATGGACGGGATTCGATTACTGATGGTTGGACAACATTCTCTGCGTTTAAGGCTTTTGAAGTAGCCCTAGGTTCTCCAGCAGTAGGTTTTGATGCTGATGACTCTAATACTCGCTCTGCAGAGTTAGAAAACTTTGCTACCTATTTAAAAGCCAATTTTGACTTTTTAGATGGCAAGTTATCTGGTGATTTAGGTGTCCGTTATGTTAAAACTGAAGTTTCAGCCGCGGGTTCTTCAGGTGTTCAGTTTGCATTTGACCCAGGTAATGTTGGCCGTTTAATGGACCCTTTCAAGCTGGCTGAATTGAGAGATTCGAGTCTTCCTGAATGTAGTGCGATCCCATTTTATGGTACAGATTGGAATGCAGAAGCCCGCTGGGGTCGTGTTGATGGCCAAGGTTACGATACTAACGGAACTAATGACTTTTCTGATGATATAGCACTTGCCGATGAAGGTCCTTGTTTTGACCCTAATGCAGTACAAGGCAATCCAAATGAATCAGATTGGTGGTTATGGCGCCATAGCGATGTATCTACAGAAAAATATTATGTTTATGGTGATCGAGAGATTGATGAAAATGGACAGTTAGTTGCAACTGAAGATAGAAGCCTTCGAACTTTTGATGTGACTGGAACTCATGATTATGATGTATTTCTGCCAAGTTTAAATCTAAATTACATCTTGTTAGATGACACGGTTTTACGATTTGCAGCATCTAAAACAATGGCGCGCCCTCAAATTGATTCTCTACGTCCTGGTTTTAAAGTACGAGAAACACAGTGGGGCGGTTATAACCGTAATAACACGATTACATTAACATCGCCAAAGCTTGATCCATTAGAGTCAGTTAACTTTGATTTATCCTATGAATGGTATTTCAACGAAACGAGTATGTTATCTGCAGGTCTTTTCTATAAAGATATGACTAACTTTGAAGAATCAGAAACTGTAGTGACCTACATGGATGATTTACGTGGTGTCGGGCTTGATGAAAACGAGTCATATAACCCTGAAGATCTAGTATTAATCGCAGGCCAAGATAGCCTTGAGCAGTGTATGCCCAAACGTTTTCAAGGCAGTGATGAGTTCCGAGAAGACTGGATGTATTCTGGCGATTTAGAACAAATGTGTGCCCAATTTAAAACGACACGTATTAAGAATGGCAAAGGCGCGACAATTAAAGGGGTTGAATTACAATATATTCAAACCTTCGATATGTTACCTGGATGGATGTCTGGTTTAGGTATTCAAACCAACTATACCTATCAAGATAGCCAATATGACCAAGAAGTGTCCTCTATTGATGACAGTGTAAAGTTACCAGAGTTACAAGTAGCGTATACACCTGAACACAGTTATAACTTAACGGCTTTTTGGGAAAAAAATGGCCATCAATTGCGCCTTTCTTACAGAGGCAACAGTGATCAACTTGCTAAACGTTCTTGGGAGTCAGGTTCGTTATGGGAAGAGGGACGTCAAACACTCGATTTCTCAGCGAGTTATAAACTGAATGATTTTGTCACCTTCTCATTCCAGGCCGTTAACTTAACCGATGAAGGTGTACGTCAATATTACACCAGTCGATTCTTAAATGTGAATGGCGAGGTGTTAGATGAAGGAAGTCCAATAAGCGGTGATGCAACTGACTCACGTACTGTTTATCAATATCAAACAGGACGTACATTCCGTTTAAATGCACGAATGAACTTCTAAAGGTAACTTTATATAAAGGGTCACATTTGTGGCCCTTTTTTTGTTCCAATACCAAACTTACAAGCACCTGGGGTTTAATCAATTCAATTTGCTTATTATTGGCTGATGGTTAGGAGAACCACATGAAAAAGAATTATAGTTATCAACTACTTGTTCTGAGTAGTGCCATTGCGATAGCCGGCTGCTCAGAGCAAGCAAAGGTCAAGCAGCCGACTTTAACAGTAACGACTATTACAACTGACAACATCGAAGAGGACGTTAGCACGCTTGCGCCTTCCTTAATAACAACCTTGGTCAGCTTTGACTCACAAGAACAGCAAAGCTGGGTGCAAAATAAATCAGCCTCAAGCAAAGTAAACCAAAACCAACTTGATATTGAGTTTTCAGCGCAACACAATATTTCTACTGTTAGTATCGTGCCTGAGCAGCCTTGGAATTTATCGCAATATTCACAATATAACTTAGCGTTTAATGTCGTGAATCCTCAAGATAAATCTGTGCATTTTTATTTGTCTGTTGAGAATCTACAGGGGGAATATCAAAGTCGGTCTGTGAGTATCGAACCCCTTTACAAGGGCACAGTGTTTTTCCCCCTTGATGGCATAGAAGCCGATACTGAGACAGGTTTATGGGGCGATGCTAAACCATGGGAAACCGATGATTTGTTGATGGTTTGGCGTTCTTGGCGAGCAGATGATGTAGATTTAACTCAAATTGCAGCGTTAAATTTTTTTACGATAGGAATACTAGAAAACCATTCTCTAGAAGTCTCTGATATTCGCATTAGGGCGAATCCAAAGACAAATCCACAATGGATGAAAAATATTGTTGACCAGTATGGCCAAAACGCGCTGATTGATTATCCGCTAAAAATTACCTCAGATGAACAATTAGCACAGCAAACAGCAGAAGAGTTGGCTCAACTTAATGCATCAACAGGCATGCCAAACCGTTCAAAATACGGTGGGTATACAAAAGGGCCTAAACTTGAAGCATCAGGTTTTTTTAGAACGGAAAAAATTGATGGTAAATGGTGGATGGTGGACCCTGAAGGACATGTGTTTTTCTCACATGGGCCAGCTAATGTGCGCATGGCCAATATGTCTACCTTAACCGGGATTGATTATAAAGATGATGCTGTGCGTTATCGTGACCCCAGCGAAACCACTCCTGAAGATTCAATGGGAACAGTGCACATTCCACAAGCCATAAAAGACAGCCGGTACGTGACTTCACCGCTACGCCACAATATGTTTGAGTGGTTGCCAGAATACTCCGATCCGCTGGCTAAACAGTACAGTTACCGCCGTTCAACCCACAAGGGCGCAATGCCTCATGGTGAAACATACAGTTTTTATCAAGCGAATTTACAACGTAAATATGGCAATCAGCCTGAAGGTGCTTATTTAACAAAATGGCATGAGGTGACATTGTCTAGAATGAAAGACTGGGGTTTTACCTCGTTCGGCAATTGGGTTGACCCGGCCTTTTATGCGGCCGAACAAGTGCCATATTTTGCCAATGGTTGGATTATTGGTGATTTTAAAACGCTTTCTGGTTCGGTTAACCATTGGGGGCTGATGCCTGATCCTTTTGACCCAGAATTTGCTCGACGCGCTAAAGTTACCATTGATGAGATTTCTGCAGCAGTTAACGACTCACCTTGGTGTGCAGGCATTTTTATCGATAATGAAAAAAGCTGGGGCGAACGTGATGGTTCAGTCGCCGCGAGGTACGGCGTAATTTTAGATGCATTATCTAAAAGCGTCACTGAAAGTCCTGCTAAAAAAGCCTTTAGTGAATTCTTACAGCAAAAGTATAACAAAATTGAGCAGTTAAATGCCGCTTGGCAAACTGACATTAGTGATTGGGGAACACTTAACCAAGGGGTTACCTTTAGCCAATTTAGCGAAAACCAAGTGGCTGATTTATCGCGTTTATTAGAAATTTTAGGTGAACAATACTTTAACGTGGTACATAACACTTTAGCAGAGAAAATGCCTAATCATTTATACATGGGCGCCAGAATGGCGAATTGGGGCATGCCTGATGAAATCATTAAGGCTTCATTAAAGTATTCTGATGTATTGAGCTTCAATATTTATGAAGAAGGCATGCAACCGCATTTTTGGGCATTTTTAGAAGAAGTTGATTTACCCGTGGTTATTGGTGAGTTTCATATAGGCAGTACTGAAGGCTCTGGTTTATTCAATCCTGGAATTGTTCATGCTAGTGGTCAGCAAGATAGGGCTGACAAGTATCAGCAATATATGGAAAGTGTTTTGGAAAAACCTTATATGGTTGGCGCACACTGGTTTCAATATATTGATGAACCGCTTACCGGTCGTGCATTTGATGGTGAAAATGCCAATATTGGTTTTGTGACCGTCACCGACACACCTTATCCTGCGTTAATTAATGCCGTTAAAACCGTCACCTCGACTATGTATCAGCAACGACTCAAACAATAAGCTTTGAATATAAGCATTATTTATTAGGCTATTTCCCCGCTGCAATAGCCTTTTTTTATCCCTATTAATAAGTTAACAAAGGACATCAAAGTGATATTTTTGAACACTATTTGTGTATTTAAGCATCAAGTAACTCGCTAGGATATGACAAAGTTTATACATTTTGAGGTGTAATAATGACAACCAAAATTAGCGGTGTTAGCCAATTTAATGATGCATTTGCAACGCAGCGCACCACATCAGGCATAGGTCAAATGGACGATCAAAACGACCCTATTAGTATGATTTTGGGCTTGAAGGAGGTACGCAAGGCTGCGCATAATTGTGCTACTTTTCAATCTGGCGCTAAACCTGGTCGAATTGTTATCCCATCTGAAGTAGCCATACGAGAAACCAGACAAATCCCATTTGAAGTGGATCCCCCTGAGCACAAAGGTTTCCGTGAATTACTTAATCCTTGGTTTAAACGACCACAAGATAAATCATATCAAATTAAGTTACAGCAGATCATTGATATCACCATTGCCCAAGCTTTATCGGCGGATTCGCTTGATATTGTGGCTGATTTTGCTTTGCCACTTCAGTCTAAAGCGCTCACTTTATTATTAAATACCCCTATGGATAATGCTCAAACCTGGATTGATTGGGGCACGCACGTATTCAGAAGCGAATCCAGTCATTTAGATGCCAATAAAGCTAATATTTTATATGACTATATTGATGCTGAAATTGATAAAGCCAGTATAAATAACCAGCCTTGTGAAGCGTCTGAACAAGACCTGTATACCGTGTTACTTAATGCTGAGGTTGATGGGAAAAAGCTGACTAAAGAACAAATTAAAGGGGTGATGATTTTAACTTTTGCGGGTGGTCGAGATACGGTCATTAACGCGATCACCAATACCTTAGCTTACTTTAGTGAAAATATGGATGATTTAAAGCGCATTGCAGCTGAGCCTAACATCAATAATCGGGCGGTTGAAGAGTTAATTCGCTATTTTTCACCGTTAACACAGATGGGCCGCGTGGTCACAGAAGACACTGCAGTTTGCGAACATGCCATCAAAGCCGATAGCAGGATTTCATTATGTTGGGCATCGGCTAATCGAGATGAGAATGTGTTTAGTCATCCTAATACTGTCGATTTTGATCGTAAAGTGAATCCCCATGTGAGTTTTGGTTTTAGTCATCACAATTGTTTAGGGGCAACTCATGCAAGGCAGATTTTAAGACAACTGGTGTTAACGTTGGCTAATAAAGTCAATGACATTGATGTTGTCAGTGCTGATGAAAACATTGAACAGCTCGGTGAGTTTTCACGCAAAGTGGGCTTTAACCGTCTAGTGGTTAGCCTGTCTGCTAAATAACGAATAACGCAAAACATAACACCTACAATAAAGGAATTAAATCATGGCTAAAGTCATTTTTGTTACTCAAAACAACGGCTCGATGGAAGTGGAAGGCGACAGTGGATCTTTAATGGAGTTGGCTGTGGCAAATGGTGTAGCAGGCATTGATGGTGATTGTGGCGGTGTATGTTCATGTGCCACTTGTCATATATATGTTGAACCTGCCGATTTTGAAAAAATAGGTCAGCCTGAAGAGATTGAAAGTGACATGCTGCAATTAGATGACAATGTGCGTGAATTTAGCCGTTTATGCTGCCAAATTGAAGTGTCAGAAGTGATTGATGGTATGACGTTTGTTGTGGCTAATTAATAAAGTGATTATGACTTATGCAAACTAAAGATGAAGCGTTAAATTTAAATATGGTGATCATTGGTGCTAGTCATGCTGGGGTGAGTGCAGCGTTTAACTTGCGTCAGCAAGGGTGGAAAGGGCGGATAATCTTACTTGACCGTGACCCACAGTTGCCATATCACCGACCACCGTTGTCTAAAAAAACACTGCAATCAGATGCACTTGTCAGCTCACCTTTAAAAGCAGAAAAAGCTTACATTGATAACGAAATTAGCCTAAATCTAGGCCAAAATGTGACCTCAGTAGACAGCAAAACTCAGCAGATTACTTTAGCCAATAGTGAAGTCATTCCTTTTGATAAATTAATTATTGCAACCGGATGTGATGCTTTTATTCCGCCGATTAAAGGGTTGTCAGATACGGTTGATGAAACAGGTGTTAACCGTTTTTTTGCCATGCGCACCTATGCAGATGCACTGGCGATTAAGTCGGCATTAACGAATAGCAAAGATAAGCAAGTTGTTATTATTGGCGGCGGATATATCGGCCTTGAATGCGCATCTTCGTTTATTGCCTTGGGTGCAAAGGTCACCGTGATCGAAAAACAATCACACATTTTATCCAGAGTGACCTCGCATGTTATGTCTGATTTTTTAACCCAATTACATCGTGATAAAGGGGTGACGCTAACAACGGGTAAAGATGTAGTTGAAGTGATTCATCAAGCGGATAAACACATTGTTGTTTGTGGCGATGGCACGCAGTATCCCGCTGATTTTATCATAGTAGGGGTGGGCGTAAGACGTAATACTCAGTTAGCAATTGCTGCAGGTGTTGATGTTGAACAAGGGGTTAAAGTTAATGCCGTGTGTCAGACATCTCATCCCAATATTTTTTCAATTGGTGATTGCACTGAATACTTTAGCCAACGATATCAGCGATGGCTCAAACTGGAGTCTGTTCAAAATGCTGTTGAACAGGCTAAGACTGTTGCACAGTTTATTACGGGTAACTTACCGACTGTTGTGCCTGACACTAATACTGTTAATCAAACGATTCAAAACGATAGTCGCCCTAACACTCAAGAAGCCGTTCCCTGGTTTTGGTCTGATCAATATCAATGCAAATTACAAATAGTGGGTCTTTCTGACGGATATGACGAGCTAATTGTGTGTCAAGAATCTGCTGAGCAATTCTCTGTGTGGTATTTCAAAGCAGACCGTTTGTTATGCGTTGAAGCGGTAAATCTTGCTAAAGCCTATGTATTAGGTACTCAGGCCATTAAACACAACATGCAGGTGAATAAGTCATTGCTTAGTGCATTAGATACTGAGCTTACTAAAACGAGCTTACTTATCGAGCCTGTAACTAGCCTGAACTGAGATCTGTTTTTAATTGGCGACGGTATTGGTGCGGGGTTAAACCAAAGTGTTGTTTAAATTGTTTTATAAAGTATGACGAGCTTGAAAAGCCTAAGTCATAAGACATATCAGTAATAGATAGGTTGGTTTGCCCTAATAATCGAGCGGCACTATATAACTTGTGCTGAATAATATAATCGCTATAGGGCACACGAAAGTGGTTTTTAAACACCCTAGAAAAATACGAAGGTGATAAATGACACAGTGCAGCCGCTTGATCTAGCGATAAATTCGCACAGTTATTTTGTTTTAATAAGGCCATTAATGGGGCAAGTTTTTTATAGCCATTCGACACATTTAACGGTGTGTGTTGTTTGCTTAAGCGACTTTGGCCGTATTCACACACCATAGTGACTAAGCTGTTAAACAATTGCTGGCAGGTTTGACTTTTGGGGTGTTGGCTAAACTCACTGAGTAACCAACTGAGCAGTAGGTGGATTCTTTGTTGAACGTCAGCTGGAAAACTCAAATGTAACCCTGAACTTAATATCTGGCTGAATTCTGCCAGTGCTGGGTCGTTAAGGCGTTCAGGTACAAATTGCACTATATACCAAGATTTTGCCCGGGAATTGAGCGCGAAGTTGTGGCTTTCCATAGAGGGAGTATATACGGCTTCATAGTCTGAGAGTGATGTTTCACCCTGGTGATAAAAATATTTACCGTCAATTTGTTCAAAAAATATAAATTCGTGAACCTGATGAAAATGCAAAAAGCATGAATAGCTATCATGCTGCAGATAACTCACGTAATGAATTTCAAAGTCGTTACCTTGTTTTATCGAGTAAGGTTCACAGTATATGGTTGGTTTTTTCATAGTTTTATGCTTATTGTTAACAATTAGGAGTTTACATGTACAAGGCAAGGGCTGCAATTGCAGATGGTAAAGGCGGTTTCTTTTTTGACACGGTGACGCTTGGTAAACCTGCGGCAGGCGAAGTAAAAATAAAAATTAAAGCTTCTGGGATTTGTCATACCGACTGGGACTCTATCAAGACATGGAATAAAAAATTTATCATTGGTCATGAGGGCGCGGGGGTCATTGTTGAGTTAGGTGAAAACGTAAAAGACTTAGGCATTGGCGATAAAGTGATTTTAAATTGGGCCATTCCCTGTGGTGAATGTTTTCAATGCCAAGAAGGCAACTTACATATTTGCGAAGTGAATAGTCCTGTGACTGGAAACGGTTTGTGTGGCCATGCCAATGAACAAGGCTGCCAACACAATGGCAGTGCGCTAACGCGCTCTTTTCATTTAGGCACCATGAGTGAATACACGATTGTGAAGGCTGCCGCGGTCATTAAAATTAACAGCAATATCGACTTCCCCAGTGCCAGTATTGTTGGTTGTGGGGTGATGACAGGTTATGGTTCGGTGGTTAATGCCGCCAAAGTTAACGCCGGTGCCAGTGTTGCGGTTTTAGGTTGTGGCGGCGTGGGGTTAAATGTGATTCAAGGCGCCGCCATATCGGGGGCTGCAAAAATTATAGCTATAGATTTATCACTAAATCGCTTAGCACAGGCAAAGGAATTTGGTGCAACACATACCGTATTGGCTGACAAAGATGATCCAGACTTAATCAACATGGTGACTCAGGTTAAAGCATTAACCCATGGACGAGGAGCCGATTTTGCTTTTGAATGTACCGCCGTACCGGCTTTGGGGTCAGCGCCATTGGCATTAATTCGTAGTGCAGGTGTGGCCGTTCAAGTGAGTGGTATTGAACAAAAAATTGATTTTGATTGTACGCTTTTTGAGTGGGATAAAATTTACATTAATCCGCTTTATGGTCAATGCAATCCTAAACGCGATTTTGGTCAAATATTACAACTGTATGATGCAGGAAAGCTTAAATTGGATGAGCTAGTGACCAAAACCTACACATTAGCAGAGTTGCAATCAGGTTTTGATGACATGTTAGCTGGGCGAATCGCCAAAGGCGTGATTGTGTTTGAGGATTAATTAACCCGAAGTCACTCATGGTGTTAATTTTTAGTGCTTAGTGCTAGTGCTAATACTTTTTCGTAGGAAATCATTAATGACAGTCAATAGTTTAGAAGTTTCACCGCTGACTCTTTCCAGCAATAATTTTGTCACGATTACGGCTTATAGCAGCCACTTGAATGGCCGAGGTGATATCAGTGTTTACCGGCAAGCCACACAAAGTTCAAACGTGCCTATTATCATTCTGCTACATGGAGTATATGGTAGCCATTGGGTATGGAGCCAACTTGGTGGAGTAGAGCAGGTTTATCAAAACCTTCGGCAACAAGGTTTGAGCGAGTTTGTGCTGGTGATGCCATCAGACGGGGGCCACTATGAAGGCAGTGGTTATTTACCATTTCAACATGCAGATTATGAATCATGGATTGTTGAAGATGTCATTTCAGCGGTGATTAACACTCAAGCTATGTGTTCTGATAAATCAAATATTTATATTTCTGGCTTATCAATGGGCGGGTATGGCGCATTACGATTAGGGGCGAAGTATCCCCATGTATTTAGCGGAATATCGGCTCATTCATCAATTACTCATATTGAAGATTTTACCAATTTTGTTGACAGCAAAACGTTAGATTCACTAAAACAAACCACTGATATATATGCAGGAGATGTGTTCACCACGTTAAATCAACATAAGTCGACATTAGCACCGTTAAGATTAGATTGCGGTAAAGATGACCCACTGTTTACCGCTAATTACCAATTAGTAAAGCGACTCATTAAGGCCGATATTGACCATACATTTGACATCTTTGATGGTGGGCATAGTTGGGACTATTGGCATCAGCATGTGGCAAAAACGTTTGCGTTTTTTGCTAATATAGAGCAAGCACAATAATGTCTTAAATTCATATGTATTGTCCTTTAGGTTTTGATCCCCCTAACTGCTACCCGCGATATTTTCCTAGCCGTCACCCTCGAGATCTTTAATCGAGGGTCTGCTGTGGCTTTTAGCTTTTTATTTTACTATTAGCAACAAACCAGCTGTATTCAAAAAGATAAATATCAGTGTAAGCCTTGTTTTATGATTATTGAAATGAAAAGAGCTTTACATCAATAAGATAGCAAATGTAGGATGTTGTTAATCAATAACTTAAACGGCCGACATTGAATGATGTGCTGTTGAATAAGCGGTTAGGTGAAAAAGGAAGTTTAGTGTCAGCCGAAAAAGTTATGTTCGCTCTCGATATTGAAAATGGCTGGCCACCAGTAGGCGGTGAAGGTGTTTGGTGTGAACGGATAGATGGAAATTATAAATTAGTTAATGCTCCTTTTTTTATTCCTGATTTGGCATACGGGGATATATTCTCTGCTACCCCTGATGAAGTAAATGAACATATATTTGATTTTGAGATAATAGAAAAGTCTGGTCACTCAGTTATTTGGGTAATGAATAATAACGGTGTCGATACTACATTTTTTGTAGATATGCTCAAAAGGCTTGGTTGTAAAGTCGAGACTCTCAACCAGTATTCTTTGATTTCAGTCGACGTTCCACCAGAATTAGATCTTGATGCACTTGACCCGCTTCTAAATGTACATGAAGAGCAAGGCCTAGAATTTGCTTTTCCTGTCTGGAGGCATGGTGATTAATTTCACCTAACACATATGAGCCTCCCGCTAGTCAATGGGCGAGCCTAACTTATTTAGCTCCTTTTGCAATTAAATGCCTTTAGTATCCAAGATGGTCGATCAACAAACTCATCTACTTCGTCTGTCATTTAGCTTTCAAATCATCGTGTTTTTAGTAAGCCATGTTTAACATTATTGCCTTATCAGCTTCATTGGATAACTTTGCTGGGCATTCCATTGTCCAACATACAGGTTATTATCCTCATCGACACAAAGACAATGTACGTGGTTAAACACATCTTCAGTGCTTTGCATGGGTTGTAATTGGCCATTAAGGTACTGTGGTGCAGTTGCGCCTAAATTGGCGATTACAGTATTATTGTTATCAAAAATACTGATAAAACCCGTGTTGTCGGCATTATGATTATTAACATGTGACCAGCAAACAGGCGCGTAGAATAAGTTGCCTTTAAACACTGGCCCGCCAATATAAGCGCCGTTTGTATCAATTTTTTTAATGAACTCCCCCGTTAATGAGAATACCTTTAAGCATTGTTCGAACCGAGAGCTGACCATTAGTGTCGGGTTATGTTTGTCACGCAGGTCTATTTCAATACCGTGGGTATTGTGCAGGTTGTCGTTTACATCTTCATTATCATGGCCGCCCCAATGATGAATGTACTGGCCTTGCTTGTTGTAATGCAGTAAAAAGTCACTGCCGTAACCGTCGGTGACATATAAATCGCCATTAGGTGCGATGGCGATGTCTGTCGGGCGAAAGGGTTGTTCAGGTTTATAAACCCCGTAAGTTTGCGGGTGACCAATGGTATAAATCAGCTTGCCGTCTAAGGTCATTTTGGCCACAAAGCCACTTTGTGGAATGACTTTGTTATATGGGCTATCCCATTTATCGACACTTTTACCATCCCAATGGCGATTCACTACCCAGCCACTGTCTACGACATAGATAAATTCTTGCTGATCTTCTTTAACAATTTTAATCGCGTGTCCACCTGGAAATTGGCTACTGAATGCATCCAGTAATTCACCTTGCTGGTTATAGACTAAAATATTATTGCGTGGATTATCGGTAATCATAAAGATGCGGCCTTTGGCATCCATCGCAAAACCATGACAGTTTTCAACTGGATATTTTGTAGGGTCAAGTTTGCCCCAATGGGCATCAACTAAGTATGTAAACTCACCCTGACCGATTATTTTGCCATGAGGGTCTTGTCCATTTGAGGGAAGGGCATGTTGAGTTAGCGTGTGTTTAGCAGGCATGGTTTTCTCTTATGCTAAAACCGCTTAAAGACTATTTTAAGCGGTTTAGGTTAATTAAGCTGAAAGGTTAAATTGACTAACTGGCTTGCCAATTCAAAATCGCATCGTCATCCACGCGATGTAATGGATAATAAATGGCTTCATTTTCTTGGAAAGATTGATTACTGATGGCGTTGTAAGCACTGATCATTGACCAGCGAGGCTCTGACGAACGGTTTTGGTTAGACTTATGCAGTAAATTACAGTGGAAAAATAACACATCCCCAGGCTCAAGCTCGACATTGATAATGGGATGATATTTCATCGCTTCTTCCACAAACGCCATTGCTGCGCCTTTTTGATCACCGGTTTTGTTGTGGTCTAAACGGCCTAAGTGGTGTGAGCCTTTTAGCACCTGTAAGCAGCCATTTTCTGGGGTAGCCTTGTTAATCGCAATCATGCAACTAATTGCTTTGGGGTAGAGCATAAAGTTGTCGCGATGCCAGTAACCAAAGTCTTGATGCCATTCCCATGCTCCGCCAACAAAGGGTTCTTTCATCATAATTTTTGTACTGGTGTGATACACCTCTTCACCAATTAATTGTTCGCAGACATCAACTAAACGTCGACTGCGTGAAAACATGCTGTAAAAGTCGTCACCGGTTTTTTGCCATAAACATACTTTACTGACTGCGCCTTGTGCATCTTTTTTATCCCAGGCACGTTCATACAATGTTTCATCGTTAAATGCAGCTTGCTGCAATCGTAAAATTTCTTCCTGCGAATAGTAACCCTTCATAATCAAATATCCATTTTGATTAAATTGTGTAATTTGCTCGGCGGTTAACGTCATTTGATATTGTCCTTAATTGAATATGATTAATGTCTATTGTTGACAATGATTGCTGGTAATGCTGATAATTTCAACTAGAATTCATATTAAAATATGACATTTATATATGAATATTAAAAGGTAAGTTAAGTATCTGTTTCATTGTGTTTATTAGTGTTTGCTGACGTTTAAATTTTTTTTTTGTTCATATAAGAATCTTTAAATAAAAGGAGCCAAAGTGAAAGATAAAGCGAGCCCCAAATATGCTGTGCCCGCGTTAGATAAAGGGTTGGATATACTTGAGTTTTTGGTTGGTAATGCGTTGCCTTGCAGTCAAAGTGAGATAGCGGTAGGAGTTGGGCGTGTCCCAAATGAAATTTATAGAGTGCTTGTTGGATTGGAAAAGCGGGGTTATGTTCAACGTCACCCCACAACAGGTCGATATGAATTATCGCTAAAGTTGTATCACCTATCTAGAAATATTGTCCCCATCGATCTTGTTCGACAATCGGCGTTGCCGTATATGGAAGATCTCGCCGTGAGTAGTGGTCAGTCGTGTTATTTAAGCATGCTGTATCAAAGCCAAGCGATGGTAATTGTTTATGCTAGAAGCACTAGTGCCATGCATTTGAGCATTACTGAAGGTGCAATGTTTAGCCTAAGCCAATCGACAGCGGGAAAATTGCTATTAGCAAATAGTAATGAAGAGGTACAAACAATGTTAATAGAGCATGATTCGACATTTAGTCGTTTGGGGGCGCCTGAACGATGTCATTTAACCACAGAGTTAGAAGCTATAAGACAATCTGGATTTATTGTGCAGCAGAATAGTTTATTGACTGGGGTAAAAGATTATTCCGTACTTATTGGCAATCCGAATGCAAAAGTGATTGCTGCGTTAAGTATGTCCACGTTTGAAATTCAATCCAATGGCGATAATAGCGCGGATGACTTGCTTGAATCACTTACTAAAACAGCCCATCAAATTACCTCGATAATTACAGAATAAAGCCCAACTAATAAATTGTAGACAATAAACAATGTTAGCGTTAAGGTATTATCACATTATAATTTCACTAGGTTATAAGAATTGCTGTCAGATAGTTGATAACCGTTTCTGAATTCTTATCTGTGTTTCATGGATGGTACTGGTATGAATAGACGTCAATTTTTAATCAACCTTTCTGTTGTTTTAGGTTGTAGTGTTGTGTCAGTCGAGAGCATGGCAGATGCAATCACATCTCAGATAAATAATAACGCCTCAAAGGGTCACTTTACTGAAACACAACTTGAATGCATCAAACTCATTGCCGATATCATCATTCCACAAACAGACACTCCCAGTGCTAGCCAAGCTGAAACTCACTTATATGTAGACTATTACGTACATCATTTTATGACTACAAAAGAGCGCAAGGTTTTTGTTGCTCAAATGGACCATTTAATTAGTGACCGTTTGTTGCAACTTTCGAGCAGTCGACAAGTTGAATTAGTCCAAAAAATTGATCGTGAGATGTATCAGGGTACTGAGCAAAGCACATTCTATAGCAAGCTAAAACAACTGATTGTGATTGGTTATTACACGTCAAAAGTTGGCGCGACTCAGGCGTTAAACTTTGATCCTATTCCCGGGCCATATCAAGAAATAAAGTTAGATCAAGTTGGTGGCGTTTGGTTTTAACTGCAGACAAAAAATCAGGAAAAATTAATGGATTATGATGTTATCGTTGTCGGCTCAGGAATGTCTGGGGGAATTGCGGCAAAAGAGTTTTGTGAGAAAGGTTATAAAACTTTGGTATTGGACCGTGGCGACCCTATTGAACACGGTCAATATAAAACGGAAGGATTAGCACCTTGGCAAATGCCTTTTCGGGGGGAAGTGTTACAAGAGTTTAAATTACAACAGCACATTCAGAAAAATATATACATCTATAGTGACTTTACTAAGCACCATTTAATTAATGACCTTGAAAACCCTTACATCCAAAAACAACCATTTATTTGGTATCGAAGCGCTACTGTGGGAGGTAAATCATTAATTTGGGGTAGACAAAGTTACCGTTGGTGCGAACAAGACTTTAAAGCAAATCAGCAAGATGGTTATGGTGTAGATTGGCCTATACGATATCAAGATATAGCTCCTTGGTATGACTATATTGAACCTTACGTCGGGATTTCAGGTAGTTATGAAAACCTACCGCAATTGCCAGATGGACAATTTTTACCGCCGCAACCGTTGAATATTGTCGAACGTGAAATGAAGGCTAAAGTCGAGCGAGCCTTTCCCGAACGCAAGTTTATTCCTGCTCGAATGGCCAATTTAACCCAAGCTAATAAGGTTCATACCGACTTAGGCAGAGTTCAGTGCCAAGCCAGAAGTGAGTGCCCTAGAGGTTGTTCTTTTGGCGGTTATTATTCCTCTAACTCTGCAGCTTTGCCTTCCGCTAAAAAGACGGGCAATTTGACATTAATTGCAAATGCTCAAGTACAAGCTGTTTTATATGATGAGCAACGCCAAAAAGCTGCTGGTGTACGTTACGTAAATAATAAAACTGGTGAGTCTCATACCATTGGTGCCAAAGTGGTGTTTATGTGTGCATCAACATTGGGTACGGTTCAAATCCTGTTAAATTCAACTTCAACAATCTACCCAAATGGTATTGGTAATCGACATGATATTTTAGGCCGATACATTATGGATCACTGTGGCGGTGGTGGAGCTAGTGGAAAAATGCCCGGGTATTTAGATGATTACTATAAAGGGCGGCGACCTGGAGGAGTATATATACCACGTTTTCGTAATCTTGAGCCCACGTCGCCTACTACATCGTCAAATACAAATCAGCCCCAAAAACCTTTTATTCGAGGCTATGGTTTTCAAGGTGGTGCAAATAGAAGTGGTTGGCAATGGGCTAAAAATGGCCAAGGGATAGGTGCAGACTTTAAAGCGAAAGTCGGCCAGCCGGGTAATTGGTACTTTAGCATGTGGGGCTTTGGTGAAGTGTTGCCGCGCTATGAAAATCGTGTGATTTTGCATCCGACTAAAACTGACCAATGGGGCTTACCTTTATTGGTAACAGATGTGACATACCAGCAAAATGAAATAAACATGGTAGATGATATGACTGCAACGGCGGTTGAAATATTAACCGCTGCGGGTCTTGAAGATATTAAAGGATTTGAAGGATATGCACCGCCAGGAGGGGCAATTCATGAAATGGGCGGATGTTGTATGGGGGCAGATGCAAAAACCTCATATCTTAATAAATGGAATCAATGTCATGAAGTTGCCAATTTGTTTGTGACTGATGGCGCTGCATTTTCATCAACTTCTTGTGTTAATCCTTCTATTACTTTTATGGCAATGACAGCTAGAGCGGTTGATTTTGCAGATAAGCAGTTAAAAGTCGGGTTACTTTAAGTCATTAAAAAATATAGATTAACATCATTATTTAGGGTGGGGGGTAGTATGATTTGGTCTCGTCATTTTTTGTTGGTTATTGGTTTTTGCATGGCGCTTTTAAGTAGCCCCGTACTATCAGCCAAGCAATTTAAAGTACTGTTATTTACTAAAACAGCAGGGTGGCATCACCAAAGCATTTTAGAGGGAGTGAATGCCGTGAAGGTGTTAGCTGAAAAGCATCACTTTGATTATGAATGGCATGAAGATGCTAAACAGTTTAATAGTAAAAATTTAGACCGATTTGATGCCATTATTTTCTTAAATACTACGGGTGATGTACTTAATGATGAGCAGCAAAAGGCGATGAAGCTGTTTATTCAATCTGGTAAAGGTTTTGTCGGGGTGCATTCTGCCTCTGATACTGAGTATCAATGGCCATGGTATACGCAACTAGTGGGGAGAATGTTTGTAATTCATCCTGCAATTCAAACCGCTAAAATAAATGTTGTCCAAGCCGACTTTCCAGGAAGTTCACTTCTACCAAGCTCCTTTTTATGGACCGATGAATATTATCATTTCAGTGAGCCTCTTTCTGAAAACTTGAAGTATATTTTAACGGTTGATGAGTCGACTTATAAGCCTGCAGCTCAATGGGGGGATGTAAGGGTAAGTGGTATGGGAGATTTTCACCCCATTGCATGGTATCAAGAGATTGATGGCGGACGTTCATTTTATACTGCATTAGGACATTTACCAGCTACCTACCAAGACCCTTTGTTTTTACAGCACTTATTCGGTGGAATCTACTGGGCAGCGACAGGTAAGGGCGTGGGTAAAATAGATTAAGTGTATCCGTAGATGTATAGATATAACCTATAAAAGGTTTCACTTATTTAACGATATAAATGCAATATATACTATTTGAATTGACACAATAGTGTCTTGGGAATATTAATAGTTCATTCAGATTAATAGTTCATTCTGCATAATAATCATGAGGGTAGTTATTTTGAATATTAAATTATTTGCGACAAGACTATTAGTCTCTAAATGTTACGATAACTATCAATAGGTGCAAATAATTTTATGAAGTCAAATATCAATAATATTGATAAGAGATATAATGCCTGATTAGTTGGAGATTTTAAATATTGATGAAGTTTTTATATTTAAGATTGATTATCACTAAAAGTTGGTACAACCGAGTGGATTCGAACCACCGACCCCTACCATGTCAAGGTAGTGCTCTAACCAACTGAGCTACGGTTGTATTTCAAGATTTCAATCTCAAAAGGAGATGGTACAACTGAGTGGATTCGAACCACCGACCCCCACCATGTCAAGGTGGTGCTCTAACCAGCTGAGCTACAGTTGTATCGTTTAAAGAAAACAAATTCATGTAATCTTTGGAACGAGCGATATATTACGGTATACCGTGATTGATGCAAGCAAAAATGATAAAAAAATGATTGAGTGGTGATTTGCTGTTCATTTTGGAGTTAATTACAGCATATAAGCTTAATAATGCGTAGCTTATATGCCATAACTCATATAGATACTAGTAACCAAAACATCAATGACTATCAGATATCGCAGCTTTTAACTTTCCAGAAGTTTGGATATAGCGAAGCCTTATTGCAAACAACACTGCAGCACTCGTTAAACCAGCGATTAAACCAATCCAAAAACCATGAGCTCCCATTGCAGGAACGATGATGTCAGTTCTTGCTAATATATAGCCTAAAGTCATACCTATAGCCCAATACGAGATTAGAGTGATATAAAATGCACTTTGGGTATCTTTGTAGCCACGTAATGCGCCTGCAGCGACTACCTGAATTGAATCAGATAACTGATACAGTGCAGCTAAGAACATTAAGCTACCTGCTAAAGCTACAACCTCAGGGTTGTTGTTATACAGTAAAGCAATTTGGGTTTTGAAAAGTACTGTGATAACAGCGGTCAATACCGCTAAAGAAAAAGCAATAGATAAGCCTATTTTTGTCACTAAATTGCTTATCTCTAATTTGTCTTGTCCTAAGTAATATCCCACTCGAATTGATACAGCGATACCAATAGATAATGGCAACATAAACACAATAGATGAGAAGTTTAGTGCTATTTGGTGTCCAGCAACAACCGTCGCGCCAAGGGGGGCGAGTAATAGCGCAATAACAGCGAATAGACTCACTTCAAAAAATAATGCCATTGCTATCGGCATACCATGTTTAGTCATTTGCCAGATTGTTTTCCAGTTAGGTTTGTTTAAACGACTAAACGGTGCTATTTCATCAAATTTCTTGTGGAACTGCATATAGATCATCATGGCAATCAACATTGCCCAAAAAACAAGTGCCGTAGCAACACCACAACCTGCGCCGCCCATAGCTGGCATACCAAAGTGTCCATAAATGAAGATATAGTTTGCAGGAATGTTTACTGCTAGACCTACAAAACCAATCACCATAGTAGGTAACGTATAAGAAATACCTTCTGCACATCCACGTAATATTTGATATAGAATAAAAGCAGGAACGCCCCACATAAATCCGTTTAGATATCCCGCACTTAAATTAGCTAATTCAGGATCCAGTTCCATCATTTTGAAAATTGTGTTCGCAAATGAGAGGAACAGCAAAACACCGACCGTACCTATTATGGCAATATAGAATGCTTGCGACATTAGCGGTTGTATTGCTTTCGGGTTATTAGCACCGTGATGGTGGGCAAATACTGGTGTAAATGCGAGAATAAGGCCTTGTACAAAAAGTAAGGCAGGTAACCATAAACTGGTACCGATAGCCACAGCTGCCATATCAAGAGCACTGACTCTGCCAGCCATGACTGTATCGATAAAGCCCATCATGGTTTGGGTTACTTGTGCAATTAATACTGGCAATGCCAGTTGAATTAATTTTTTGGCTTGAAAGCCTGTGTGATTCATTAGAAAACCTTTTAACTAACGAGTGAAAATATGTTTACTGGTATCGTTCAAGCCACATGTGATGTGGTGTCGATTATAGAGCAAAGCGGTTTAAAAACGTTTGAAGTCAAAATTCCAGAAGAGCTGCAACAAGGTTTAGAAACCGGTGCGAGTGTTGCAAATAATGGCGTATGTTTAACTGTTACTAAACTGGAGAATGATAGAGTTTATTTCGATGTAATGGAAGAGACGTTACAAGTAACAAACTTAAATTTTGTTGAGCCAGGTAACAAAGTGAACATTGAACGTTCATTAACCTTCGAAAAAGAAATTGGTGGTCACATTTTATCTGGCCATGTTCATGCTATGGCAACGATTGAAGAAGTGAGTGAAACTGATACTCATTTCAATTTGACCTTGAGTATTCCTCCCAAATGGATGGACTATATCTTTTATAAGGGGTTTGTAGGCGTTAATGGTTGCAGTTTAACTGTTGGCAAACTCGACGAGAATACATTCAAGTTACACCTTATTCCAGAAACTCTAAAGTTGACCAACTTAAGTGATTGTAATGTTGGCGATAAAATTAATATTGAAATAGACAGTCAAACTCAAGTTATCGTCGATACTGTTGAACGTATATTAGCTAAAAAAGCACTCGATAATAGTAACTTAGTTTAAAGGCTACTTTCATAACGAGCAGTTAATACAATTGCTCGTTATCAGAATCAATGAATAATTGAATCGTTTTATTCGAGTCATCGACATGAAGCCTCATATGAATCGAATTACAGCAAATTCGACAGTCATCATAATATTCTTGATCGCCTAAGCTTGTATCAATGTGAACATGTTGATTATGCCCACAGTGTGGGCAACTAATTACCCGGCTTACTAAATTCATATTCAACTCCTTATTAATAGCTATCAATTAAGCCACAAACCATTAGTTTTATCCCTTACCATAATCATTATAGTTGACTCTTATTAATATCAACTAACATCTGAATTTGTTATTTGATGTCAATCAAACAGGGACAAAACTGATTTACTGAAATCAATAGCTTAATTCTTTAAATAATGTGCAGTTAAATAGGATTTAGCCATGCACATCGCTTGCTTGCAAAAGCGCTTTTCACATACAATGCAATTTCATGCCACTACTAACTCAGACTCCTGTAATGTCTGTAGTTCGGTGGCATTTCTTTTATTTATTATTTATTACCAAGTGACCCTACGTGTGGGTCACCACTGGATAAGGAAATTAAATGCCAATTATTACATTGCCTGATGGCAGCAAACGCGAGTTTGCAGATTCTGTTTCTACTTACGATGTCGCTGCTGACATCGGTCCTGGTTTAGCTAAAGCTTGTATTGCTGGTCGCGTTAATGGCGAATTAGTTGATGCTTGTGACTTAATCACCACAGATTCAGATCTTTCAATCATTACGGCTAAAGATGAAGAGGGTGTTGAAATCCTTCGCCATTCTTGTGCACATTTATTAGGTCATGCGATTAAGCAAATGTGGCCTGAAACAAAAATGGCTATTGGTCCTGTTATCGATAATGGTTTTTACTATGACATCGATTTAGATCATAAATTGACTCAAGAAGATATCGATGCTCTTGAGAAGCGCATGAGTGCGCTTGCAAAAACCAATTACAACGTTGTTAAGAACGTCGTTTCTTGGCAAGAAGCCCGCGATACTTTTGAAGCACGCGGTGAAGAATACAAAATCGCAATCTTAGATGAAAACATCAGTAAAGATGCGACGCCGGCTTTATATCATCATGAAGAATATGTTGATATGTGTCGTGGCCCACACGTTCCAAACATGAAGTTCTGTCAGCACTTTAAATTAATGAGTGTTGCTGGTGCATATTGGCGTGGTAATTCAGACAACAAAATGCTGCAGCGTGTATACGGCACAGCATGGGCTGATAAAAAAGCATTAAAAGTACATTTAAACCGTCTTGAAGAAGCGGCTAAACGTGATCATCGTAAAATTGGTAAGCAATTAGATCTTTACCATATGCAAGAAGAAGCACCTGGAATGGTATTCTGGCATAACGACGGTTGGAGTTTGTATTTAGAGCTTGAAAAGTTTATTCGTCAAAAGTTAGGTCAATACACCTACCAAGAAGTGAAAGGTCCATTAATGATGGATCGTAACTTATGGGAACGTTCAGGTCACTGGGATAAGTATTCTGATGCGATGTTCACTACAAACAGTGAAAACCGCGAATATGCCATTAAGCCAATGAACTGTCCTGGACACGTCCAAATCTTTAATCAAGGTTTGAAGTCATACCGTGATTTACCATTAAAAATGGCTGAATTCGGTTGTTGTCATCGTAATGAGCCATCAGGTTCACTACATGGGTTAATGCGCGTACGTGGCTTTACTCAAGATGATGCACATGTATTTTGTACCGATGGACAAGTACAAGAGCAAGTAAGTGAATGTATCCAAATGGTATATGATACTTATGGTACTTTTGGTTTCGACAACATCGTCGTAAAATTATCAACACGTCCTGAAAAACGTATTGGTGATGACGACATGTGGGATAGAGCAGAAGAAGCACTGAAGCAAGCACTTGTTGCTAATGATATCGAATTCGAGATTTTACCAGGTGAAGGTGCCTTCTACGGTCCTAAAATCGAATTTACACTTCATGACTGTTTAGACCGTGCATGGCAGTGTGGTACTGTGCAATTAGATTACGCATTACCATCACGTCTTGGTGCAACTTACGTTGCCGAAGACAACACGCGTCAAACGCCAGTTATGATCCACAGAGCTATTTTAGGGTCTCTTGAACGTTTCTTAGGTATTCTAATTGAAGAATACGCAGGTAAATTCCCAACATGGCTTGCTCCACAGCAAGTAATTGTTATGAATATTACAGATAAACAGTCTGATTATGTTGACGAAATTGTTAAAACTTTCAAAGAAAGTGGCATTCGTGCATCTAAAGACTTGAGGAATGAGAAAATAGGCTTTAAAATACGTGAACATACGTTAAAGCGTGTACCTTATTTATTGGTCGTAGGCGATCAAGAAATGGAAAATAAGGAAGTTGCGGTAAGAACACGTGACGGTATCGATTTAGGCAAGATGAAAATCAATGATTTCGCTGCCAAGATACAAGAACAAATTTCTAGCCGTAGTCTATTATTGTTGGAGGAATAGGTCATAAAGATCAAGAGAGCAGCAGGGCGACAGCCAGCCCCTAATCGTATTAACGATGAAATCACTGGCGTACCAGAAGTTCGTTTATCGGATATCAATGGTGAGGCAGTTGGAATCGTTAGTATTTCACAGGCTCAAGAATTAGCTGATGAAGCAGGTGTAGACCTAGTTGAAATCAGTCCTAATGCTGAACCACCTGTCTGTCGCATAATGGACTACGGTAAGTTCCTTTTTGATAAAGCGAAAGCTCAAAAAGAACAAAAAAAGAAGCAGAAACAGGTCCAGCTGAAGGAAATAAAATTCCGTCCTGGCACTGATGAAAACGACTATCAGGTAAAACTACGCAACCTGATTCGTTTTCTTGAAGATGGGGACAAAGCGAAAATTACGCTGCGTTTCCGTGGTCGCGAAATGGCACACCAAAGTCTTGGTATGGATCTTTTGAACCGTATCAAAGCAGATTTGGAAACATATGCTGTTGTTGAATCTTTCCCGAAAATGGAAGGTCGACAAGCAGTTATGGTCCTCGCACCTAAAAAGAAATAGTAGGGCAACCCACTAAAAAGTAGCAAAGTCCTTTTGAGGGTTTTGCTCGCCTTACGTTTTATTAATGTCCCAATGCGGAGTTTTAGCAATGCCTAAAATGAAAACAGATAAGGGTGTTCAAAAGCGCTTCAGAAAAACCGCTAATGGTTTCAAGCGTAAACAAGCACACTTACGTCATATTTTGACAAAGAAGAGCACTAAGCGTAAACGTCACTTACGTGCTAAATGTTTAGTTGCAAAGTCTGATGTGCCAGCAATCGCACGTCAACTACCATACGCTTAATTAAAGGAGATATGAACAATGCCTAGAGTTAAGCGTGGTGTAACCGCTCGTGCTCGTCACAAGAAAGTACTTAAATTAGCCAAAGGTTATTACGGAGCTCGCTCTCGTACTTACCGCGTTGCTGTTCAAGCAGTAACTAAAGCTGGTCAATATGCTTACCGTGACCGTCGTCAGAAGAAACGTCAATTCCGTCAACTTTGGATTGCACGTATCAATGCGGCTTCTCGTCAAAATGGTCTTTCTTATAGCCGTTTCATTAATGGCCTTAAAAAAGCATCAATCGAAATCGATCGTAAGATTTTGGCTGACATCGCTGTATTCGACAAAGTTGTATTTACAACTTTAGTTGAAAAAGCAAAAGAAGCTTTAGCTAAGTAATTAGCTGTATTGCTTTAAAAAAGGAGCCTTCGGGTTCCTTTTTTTATGCCTATAATTTATAAGAGTTAAAACTTCAGATACTTTTATCTATCCTGTCATTTAATGGAATAAACTTATGACTCTCATTGTTACCCAGCGATTAAAAATATCACTCATGACACTTGATGATGCAGATTTATTATTTGAATTAGATCAAGACCCTGCAGTCATGCAATATATTAATGGTGGAGAAGCACCATCAAGACAAGAGATAGAAGATGTTTCAATTCCTCGCTTAGCAAAATATCTAAATCAAGAGAAGTGTTGGGGCCAGTGGAAGGTATTTGATTTAAATGATGTTTTCTTAGGCTGGATTTTAATCAGGCCTATGGGGTTCTTTAGTGACAAACCAAAATTAGATGATTTAGAAATTGGTTGGCGCTTTAAACAAGCAACTTGGGGGAATGGAATTGCAACTGAAAGTGCTTTGGCATTAATTAATCATATAAGTCAGCAACAAGATAGTATTTCAAAGTTTTCAGCAATAGCCGATCCATTAAATACAGCATCGATTAAAGTTATGAAAAAGCTTGGTATGACTTACATTGAAACCCAGCAATATCATGATGAAAATGAAGCGTTTGATGTTGTTTTGTATTCTTTGGATGTTACAAATAGAAAAGTTAAATAGTTTTGCTATCTTTTTTACACCTATATGTTTATATCTATTCTTTCTAAAAATATCTGATTAAAAAAGCCAGCTAATGCTGGCTTTAATGTGGTTAGGCTTTTAATAAAAGATTATTGAGCATCCAAGAAACGCTCAGCATCTAATGCCGCCATACAACCAGAGCCAGCAGAAGTAATCGCTTGACGATAGTGCTGGTCCATTACATCACCACAAGCATAAATACCTTCGACACTTGTTTGTGTCGCGTTGCCTTGTAGGCCACTGTTTACAGTAATGTATCCATAGTTCATATCAAGCTGGCCATCAAAAATGCCAGTGTTTGGGCTATGACCAATTGCAATGAATACACCAGCAACTTCAAGAGACGAAATAGAATCGTCTTTAGTGCTCTTCATATTCAAACCAGTCACACCCATATTGTCACCAGTTACTTCATCGAGTGTTTGGTCTAGGTGTAGGATAATATTGCCATTAGCCACTTTATCCATTAAACGATTAATTAAAATCTTTTCTGAGCGGAAAGTATCACGGCGATGGATCAAATGGACTTCTGAAGCAATGTTACTTAAATAAAGTGCTTCTTCTACAGCTGTATTACCACCACCAACAACAGCAACTTTCTGGTTACGGTAAAAGAAACCGTCACAAGTTGCACAAGCTGATACGCCGCGGCCCATGAAGGCTTCTTCTGAAGGCAAACCTAAATATTTAGCTGAAGCACCAGTTGCAATGATTAATGCATCACAAGTAAATTCGCCATTATCACCTTTCAATTTATAAGGGCGCTCACTGAAATCGACTTCATTGATGTGATCAAAAATAATTTCAGTATCGAATTTTTCTGCATGCTGTTGCATTCTTTCCATTAAAGCAGGACCTGTTAGTCCTTCAGCATCACCTGGCCAGTTCTCGACTTCAGTAGTCGTAGTAAGCTGACCACCTTGTTGCATACCCGTGATCATGACAGGTTTTAAATTAGCACGAGCAGCATAAACCGCAGCAGTATAACCAGCAGGACCTGAACCTAAAATAAGTAGGTTAATATGACGAGCTTGACTCATTTGTGTATTTCTCCGTATTCATGCCTTAAGCAATTTGCATGGATTGTAGGGAATTTATAGAGTGGGGTAAAGCGCAGAAGAGTCTAAGATATAGATTGTATTAATCGGTTTTGTACAGAAAAAGCACCATTTGATTGATTGAGGCACTATAAATAAGCGCCTCCTTAAAATTTATTACTTAATAACTGATATGACAGCTTGGTAATTCATTCTTTTCTAAATAATTTTGATGATATTCTTCTGCCGGATGAAATTGCTGTATTGGCACTATTTCAGTCACAATATGTTTAATTCCCCATTTGCCGCTTTTTGCTAAATCTAACTTTGAACGAACGGCTGTGTCTTTTTGGTGTTTATCATGAAAAAAAATAGCGCTACGGTATTGATTACCAATATCTCCACCTTGTTTATTAAGTGTCGTTGGATTGTGGTTTTGCCAAAATACCGCCAATAACTCTTCGTAAGACACAATAGATTCATCAAATTCAACTTGAACAACTTCAGCATGACCTGTGGTACCAGTTTTAACTTCTTCATAAGTTTGAAACTGGTCTTTTCCGCCCATATAGCCGCATTTAGCGTTAACAACACCGTCAACTTGCTTAAAAAAATACTCAACGCCCCAAAAACAGCCTGCACCAAATGTCGCTAATGTCATACTTACAACCATAAAGAAGTCTAGATGGCTAAAATTATATTTAATCTGAACCAGAATGCAAGTAAAGTTTTACACTATGGTAATTGTCTCTTAACGTTAGCTTCCCTCAGTTGTGTTAGAATCAACAAATGTGATTGAAACCATTTCAGTTTAGCCGTCTTTCAAGGAGTCTTCGTGTTTCAACAATTAATTGAAGAAAAAGATTTTTTAGCATTTACTTTAGCTAATATCGATAAAGAAGTTACCCCTCAGAGTTTCACTCTATCTAACCAAACAACAGTTAAAATATTAGATAACGGTGTGATTAGTTTTACGCCCGAAACTGGTTCAACGAAAGATATTGTATTGTCTTGTGCGGTACACGGTAATGAAACAGCACCGATTGAAATTTGTAATGAGCTCATTCAAGGTTTACTAGAAGAGAAAATTCAAACCGCACATCGGGTCTTATTCTTAATCGGTAATCCTGATTCAATTTTAACTGAAACACGATTTGTCGAAGAAAATATGAATCGATTATTCAGTGGTGCTCATTCAAAAGGTGAGGGGCTTTGTAATAAGGAAAGAGTTCGTGCTAAAGCATTAGAATTATTTGTTGCAGACTTTTTCCTCGATAATGAACAGTCACAACGTATTCATTACGATCTTCATACCGCGATTAAACCCTCAAAACATGAGAAGTTTGCCATCTATCCTTATAGGCCTGGCCGCACCTTTAGTGCTGAACAAATTATGTTTTTGGCTGGTTGTGATGTCGATACAATTTTATTTCATCACGAACCGACAACTACATTTAGCTATTATTCTTCAGAGCAATTTAAAGCTGATGCATTTACTGTTGAGCTTGGCAAAGTGATGCCATTTGGCCAAAACGAGTTAAAAAAGTTTGCGAACACTCGAAAAATGCTTAATCAATTAATCACTGAGCAACAAATCAGTGTTTCTTCATTTGATGCGGAAAAGCTTAACTTGTATAAAGTGTCACGTTCAGTGAATAAAAATTTCGATGATTTTACTTTTTCGTTTCCAAAATCCACAGTTAATTTCACTGGCTTTAGTCAAGGTGAAACACTTGCTACCGAAGGTGGAACAGAAATTAAAATTGAATATCCGTATGAAGCTATCGTTTTTCCAAATGAAAATGTACCTGTTGGCCAGCGCACGGTATTATGTCTTATACCTGCGCCTAACGAAGATATACAGTAATTTGTAAACCTAAATATACAAAATTATTGAAAGGTTATTCATCAGATGGAATGAACATTAGTTGATCGCTAGTTTACGTTAACGTAATGTTTGTTCGCATAGTATAAATTTAGCTTTATTTTATAAGGCCTCACATAATAAGAGCACAATATGAGCAACGCACCACTGAATAATGAAACAGTGCATCGTGTCAGCTTCTTAGACAAAGCTTCATTGCACATTCCTATTTTAAAACTTCTTCAGGCTGATGGCACTACATATGAAAATGCAGTCATGCCAGTTATTGATAAAGCGTTAGCTGAACGCATTCACGACACTTGTGTTTTTACCCGAGTACTTGATGAGCGTATGTTAAGTGCGCAAAGACAAGGTCGTATTAGTTTTTATATGACGTGTACTGGTGAAGAAGCTTCAATCATTGGCAGTACTGCTGCACTTGATGATGGTGACGTTATTTTAGCTCAGTATCGTGAGCATGCATCACTGCGTTATCGTGGTTTCACTACTGAACAATTTATGAATCAAATGTTCAGTAATGAAAAAGATTTAGGTAAGGGCCGTCAAATGCCAATTCATTACGGTAGTAATGAACTTAATTACCAAACGATTTCTTCTCCACTTGCAACCCAAATTCCACAGGCGACTGGCGTAGCTCATGCGTTTAAGCTGCAAGGTAAACGTAACGTTGCCATTTGCTACTTTGGTGAAGGTGCCGCTTCTGAAGGGGACTTTCATGCTGGCTTAAATATGGCTGCAGTATTAAAGTCTCCTACCATTTTCTTTTGCCGCAATAATGGTTATGCCATTTCAACACCAACTGAAGAGCAGTTTGCTGGTAATGGTATTGCAAGTCGCGGAGTAGGTTACGGAATGCATACCATCCGCGTAGATGGCAATGACATGCTTGCAGTACTTGCTGCAACACAGCAAGCTCGTGCTCACGCCCTTGAGTATAACGCACCTGTATTAATTGAAGCGATGACCTATCGTTTAGGTGCACATTCATCTTCAGATGATCCTTCAGGGTATCGTTCTAAAGAAGAAGAGGCTAAGTGGGAGCAGCATGATCCTGTTAAGCGCTTCAAGCTGTGGATGATCAATAAAGATTGGTTAAATGAAGCTGACGATGCCGCACAATATGAAAAATATCGTGAAGAAGTACTGAATGCAGTAAAAGTTGCTGAAAAAGTACCATTGCCACATATAGATGGACTCATTACGGACGTATTGGATAAGCCTACACCTGTTTTAGAAAAACAGCTTGCAGAGCTAAAACAACATATCAAAAAATATCCAAAGTCTTATCCTAAAAGCGCAGGGAGAATTTAATTGTGGCTGAAATGAATATGTTACACGCCATCAATGATGCATTAGCGATTGCCATGACTGCTGATGAAAGAATGGTGGTATTTGGCGAAGATGTTGGTCATTTTGGTGGCGTTTTCCGTGCAACTTCAGGCTTACAAGAAAAGTTTGGCCGTGATCGTTGTTTCAATACCCCTTTAACTGAACAAGGTATTGCAGGTTTCGCAAATGGTTTAGCATCGAACGGAATGACTGCTGTTGCAGAAATTCAATTTGCTGATTATATTTTTCCTGCCTTCGACCAAATCGTTAATGAAACCGCAAAATTCAGATACCGCAGTGGTAATCAGTTCAATGTAGGAGGGTTAACTTTCAGAACCCCTTATGGCGGTGGTATTGCCGGTGGACACTATCATTCACAATCTCCAGAGGCTTATTTCACGCAAACCCCTGGATTGAAGGTCGTTATTCCTCGCAATCCAGAACAAGCTAAAGGCTTATTGCTTGCTTCAATTCGTGATCCAAACCCTGTTATTTTCTTTGAACCTAAAAGACTTTATCGTGCATCAGTAGGCGAAGTGCCTGCAGGTGATTTCGAAATTGAAATAGGTAACGCAGATGTGGTTAAAACCGGTAGTGATATCACGCTACTGGGTTGGGGAGCTCAAATGGAAATCCTCGAAAAAGCAGCATCAATGGCTGAAATAGATGGCATTTCTTGTGAAATAATAGATTTAAGAACTTTATCACCTTGGGATATCGAGACTGTTGCAACATCAGTTAAGAAAACAGGTCGCTTGTTAATTAACCACGAAGCACCATTAACGGGTGGTTTTGCAGGTGAGATTGCAGCAACAATCCAAGAGGAATGTTTCCTACATCTCGAATCGCCTATAAGTCGCGTTTGTGGTTTAGATACGCCATATCCGCTTATTCTTGAGAAAGAATATATGCCAGACGAACTGAAAACTTATGAAGCAATCAAAGCTTCTGTCAATTTCTAGGAGCAAGATATGATTAAAGATTTTATTTTGCCTGATATTGGCGAAGGCGTAGTTGAATGCGAACTCGTTGATTGGATGGTTAAAGAAGGGGATGTGGTTGTTGAAGATCAACCCATCGCTGATGTAATGACTGACAAAGCGTTAGTTCAAATTCCAGCACCTCATGCTGGTGTTATCACTAAACTTTACTATGCAAAAGGTGAAATTGCTAAGGTTCACGAACCACTATATGCCGTTGAACTTGATGCTACCGTTGCAAGCAATACAGACAACATATCTGACACAGAAACTACTGTTATAGCTGAAGAAGTTAACGCTTCTTCACCAACAGCTCATGAAACTTCAGCAGTGAGTAATGCCATAGAAGAATTTTTATTACCTGATATTGGCGAAGGTATTGTTGAATGTGAACTGGTTGAATGGCTAGTAGAAGAAGGTGAAATGGTGTCAGAGGATCAGCCAATCGCTGATGTGATGACTGATAAAGCACTGGTACAAATTCCTGCAATCAAAAATGGTAAAATTGTTAAACTGCATTACCGAAAAGGGCAGTTAGCCAAAGTTCATGAACCTTTGTTTGCAATTGAAGTTGAATCATCAAACCAAGCTGCTGAACCACAACAAGCAACTGTTGAAACCATTTCTGCAGATGTTGTAAATACAAACGAACCAGTGGCGCAAGGCAAAGCGTTAGCAAGCCCTGCGGTTCGTCGTTTAGCTCGAAGCTTAGATATCAATATTGCCAATGTACCTGGCAGTGGTAAGAGTGGCCGAGTTTATAAAGAAGATGTAGAAAACTTTGTAAACGGTAACTCTGTATCTAAACCATCTTCAGCAGAGACAACAGCCTCAGAGCCAGTGATTTCACCGACTCAACAAGTGGTCAGTCAATCAGTTGCTGACAGAGTAGAGCCAATTAAAGGTGTTAAAGCTGTCATGGCTAAAATGATGGTTGAGTCAGTATCAACCATTCCACACTTTACTTACTGTGAAGAGTTTGATTTAACCGATTTGGTTGCATTACGCGCTGAAATGAAACAGCGTTATTCATCTGATGAAGTTAAGTTAACCATGATGCCTTTCTTTATGAAAGCCATGTCGCTTGCTATCAATGAATTCCCAGTACTTAACAGTCAAGTTAATTCTGATTGTACTGAACTCACTTACAAAGCAAGCCATAACATTGGTATGGCCGTCGATTCTAAAGTTGGTTTATTAGTACCGAATGTAAAAGACGTTCAAAGCAAATCAATACTAGAGGTCGCTGCTGAAATTACTCGTTTAACAACAGCAGCTAGAAGTGGTCGAGTCAGTCCTGCTGATTTAAAAGGCGGTTCAATTTCAATTTCTAATATTGGTGCCTTAGGTGGAACCGTTGCAACGCCAATCATTAACAAACCTGAAGTTGCTATCGTTGCGTTGGGTAAGTTACAGACATTGCCTCGCTTTAATGCGAATGGTGAAGTTGAAGCTCGTAAGATTATGCAGGTTAGTTGGTCTGGTGATCATCGAGTTATTGATGGTGGGACAATTGCTCGTTTCTGTAATCTTTGGAAGCAATACTTAGAACAACCACAAGAAATGTTACTAGCAATGCGTTAATACTAGCTGGTTAATATTCAACACAATAAAGGACGCGAATGCGTCCTTTAATTTTGTTAAGGCTTTTTGTATAATCTCCGGACGTTGTAACTTCTCGGAACCATAATGATCACCTCGGCACCGAATATCGATTCTATCGAGTATCCATTTCCTGCAAAACCAGCTTTATTGTCAGACGCTGAAAAAGCTGCTGCGAAAGCAAGAATTAAACAATTGTTAATCGACCAAGACGCTGTTTTAGTTGCACACTATTATACTGATCCTGAAATTCAGGCACTTGCTGAAGAAACGGGTGGTTGTGTTTCTGATTCTCTTGAAATGGCACGTTTTGGACGTGATCATCCTGCAAAGAAGTTGATTGTCGCAGGCGTTAAATTTATGGGTGAGACATCAAAAATCTTAAGCCCTGAAAAAACGGTTTTAATGCCAACATTGGAAGCAACATGTTCATTAGACATTGGCTGTCCTATCGACAAGTTTTCTGAATTCTGCGATGCACACCCAGATCATACTGTTGTGGTTTATGCGAATACGTCTGCTGCGGTAAAAGCGAGAGCTGACTGGGTCGTTACTTCGAGTATTGCGCTAGAGATTGTTGAACACTTAGATAGTGAAGGCAAAAAAATTATTTGGGGACCTGATCGTCACTTAGGCAGTTACATTGCCAAAGAGACTGGCGCAGATATGTTGATGTGGCAGGGCGACTGCATTGTCCATGATGAATTTAAAGCCAAAGCACTAAGGGAACTTAAAATACAGCATCCAGACGCGGCTATTTTAGTGCACCCTGAATCACCTGCGAATGTGGTAGCTCTTGCTGATGCTGTTGGTTCTACTAGCCAATTAATTAAAGCAGCGCAGACAATGGATAACCAAGCGTTCATTGTTGCAACTGACCGCGGTATTTTTTATAAAATGCAGCAAGCAGCACCAGGTAAAACCTTAATCGAAGCACCAACAGGTGGTAATGGCGCTACGTGCAAGAGCTGTGCTCATTGCCCTTGGATGGCGATGAATGGATTACAGGCTATTGAAGCGTCGTTAACTGCTACTGATAAGACAGATCATGAAGTATTTGTTGACGATGCTTTACGTGATGATGCGTTAGTGCCACTCAATAGAATGCTAAATTTTGCTAAAACACTGAACATGAAAGTGAAGGGTAACGCATAGCGTTTATTGAGTTATTACTTTTTAAGTTAGCTTGTAATGAGTTAACAGCGAATAACAAAAAGCCCTGCAATTGCAGGGCTTTTTAATGGATTACGTCTAATGTATTAAGCTAATTATTTAGCAGTCATTAGCGCGACAGTATTATCTAACATGCGGTTACTGAAACCCCATTCGTTATCATACCAAGCCATAACTTTAACGAGTCGACCTTTAACTCTTGTTTGAGTTGCATCGAAATTAGAAGAGAATGCATTATGGTTGAAGTCGATAGAGACTAAAGGCTCAACATTAATGGCAAGCGCTTCATTTAAAGGTGAAGTTTTTGCTGCGTCAGCGACAATCTGGTTGATTTCTTCAACAGTAGTGTCACGAGATGCTTGGAAAGTTAAATCTACCAGTGACACGTTTACTGTAGGTACACGAACAGCTAAGCCGTCAAATTTACCTTGAAGCTCAGGAACCACAAGACCTACAGCAGCAGCTGCACCTGTCTGTGTTGGGATCATTGACATTGCAGCAGCACGAGCACGACGCAAATCAGTGTGGTAAACATCTGATAGGCGTTGGTCATTGGTGTAAGCATGAATAGTTGTCATTAAACCAGATTCAATACCTACAGCGTCGTTTAGCGGTTTTGCAATAGGAGCCAAACAGTTAGTAGTACATGAAGCATTTGAAATCACTGTCATGTCACTCTTTAACACTTCGTTGTTTACGCCATAAACAACAGTCGCATCGACATTCTTACCTGGTGCAGAAATGATTACTTTCTTTGCGCCAGCTGCTAAATGTGGTTGAACAGCTTCTTTAGAAGTGAAAATACCAGTACATTCATAAACCACATCAACGTTTAATTCTGCCCAAGGTAATTTAGAAGGATCTCTTTCTTGGAAAGTTAAGATTTTATCGCCATTAACGTAGATTGCTTCATCGTCATGGTCAACTTTAGCGTTAAAACGACCATGTACTGAATCATATTTGGTAAGGTGAGCATTGATTGAAGCATCACCCAAATCGTTTAAAGCTACGATTTCAATTGGGTAATCCTTTTCGCTTTCATAAAGCGCACGTAAAACATTTCTACCGATACGGCCATAGCCGTTAATTGCTACACGGATAGTCATTGCATATCCCTCAAGTGATTATAAATCTGTTACGTAAATCATATGGTAGTAAAATTACCAAATTAACGATTTTCGTCAAGTAAAAAAGCCTCAAAACGGCAATAAATCCCAAAATATCTGTATTTAATTTACAAAAGTCGACAATCAGCACTTCTAAACGACTTTTTTGAAAGTGCAATACACTGATGCTTGTTAATTAATTGCATTTTAGTGTAGCCAACAAGCGTGCCTTTGTTTATTCAAATCTTAATTTAATTTCACTTGTATCAAACTTACCTGCGTTAAGTTGCTTCACCAGTTCCGCCGCATCAATATTAAGTTGCTTTGCTAGTTCATTATTATTGGCTATTAACGCTAATAACTTTTCTTCTGAAGCAGTGTTGTCACTCATTAGCGTATTAGCCTTAGTCAACAAATACTCATTTTCTGTATTTTGCTCTCTTCTATAAACGGTTGCGAGTGCAAGCAGCCAATCTGAATCTATATTGCTCGCCTTAACATGAGAAAGTAAATGCAAATACAGCAACTTGGCTCTAGCTAAATCAGTCTTAATATAATGAGAGGCAACTTGTGCGATCATAAAAGTTTCAGAGAGCTCACCGGCTTGTTCGGCTTTAATGACAATATCGCGAGAAGGGAAGTCATTAAATTTCGTCCAACGATAATAGGCAAGGTAAATATCGGGGTTATCTTTTGTGTACTCTTGTAATTGAGCTAAGTTTTGAGTACTTACAGCGTAAGCACGTTCTCTGTCCTCAGTACGATGTGTATTAATTATATGTTTAATACCTGCAGCCAATTCGATGCACTTACTGTATGACTCAAGTTTAATTAATTGGTCATAAAGTTGCTTTCCCGACGGGGTTTCTGTGATTTTTAATTGGTAGCGGCTTCGAATTAAGTCGCCTTTTTCTACTAAACACCAACTATCTTTGTGTAAATCGGCACAAAGTTCAGGATTTTTTTTACAAATGCTGCCACTATTTCGGCCAACATCACAACCAAATAAGGCGAATATAGCAGCAAATAATGAAAATGATGTAATTATTACTAAACT
This sequence comes from Shewanella olleyana, assembly GCF_023283825.1. Lineage (GTDB taxonomy): Bacteria > Pseudomonadota > Gammaproteobacteria > Enterobacterales > Shewanellaceae > Shewanella > Shewanella olleyana. The sequence continues at coordinate 224,005 of NZ_JAKILD010000002.1, forward strand.
TTTGTTCAAAACAGGCTCCAAAACAGGAATTTCTCTAATAAAATTACACGTTTACTAAAAATTTCTTACTGGCGAAAAAGTGCAAATTTCATTACAATGTCGCCGACCAAAAGGGGTAAACCCTACCAAATAACGATTATTGGTCTTTTCTTTTTGTTACTCAATTCTTTCTGCACACTAATGCTGAAATATGAGATAAAGGATCTTTTTAATGAGCGCTGATAAACACCTACAAAGTTGGCAAGAACGTTTCGAAATGGCTGAGGCTATGCAGCCTTTACTAGGTAAACTGTACCGTAATCAAGGCGTTGAAGTCTTAGTTTATGGTAAACCACTTTTAAACGCATCTACAATTGAAATTATTAAAGCTCATCGACTAGTTCGTCGTCACATTGGCGAAAAATTACGCCTACGTGAAAGCTTTCCATTCGTCGAAGCATTAAGCAAGTTATCAGTAAAGCACTGTAAAGTGGACATTGGCAAGTTAGCCATTAATTACTGGCGTGATAATGCTGATGCATCACAAATTCAAGCTTACATGACTAAAGAGCTGGAACAAGGCTTAAACTTTGGTGATGACGTTGAGTCGAAAGATGTTGTTCTTTATGGCTTTGGACGAATCGGTCGTTTATTAGCGCGTCTAATGATAGAAAAGACAGGTAAGAGTAATAAGCTTTGTTTACGTGCTATTGTTCTGCGTGGTGGTAAAAAAGGTGATCTAGAGAAGCGTGCTAGCTTATTACGTCGCGATTCAGTTCACGGACCATTCAATGGTTCTGTTGAAGTTGACGAAGAAAATAACGCGATCATTGCTAATGGTACCTACATTCAAATTATTTACGCAAATTCACCTGATCAAGTTGATTACACGCAGTACGGCATTAATAATGCGCTTGTTGTAGATAATACTGGTATTTGGAAAGATGAAGATGGCTTAGGTCTTCACCTTAAGAGCAAAGGCGCAAGTAAAGTACTTTTAACAGCGCCTGCTAAAGGCGCGATTAAAAACGTAGTTTACGGCGTAAATGAAAATGATATCTTACCTGAAGATATGATTGTTTCAGCTGCTAGCTGTACAACCAATGCTATTACACCTGTCCTTAAAGCGGTAAATGATAAGTATGGTATTGAAAATGGTCACGTTGAGACTATTCATTCATACACTAACGATCAAAACTTAATTGATAATTACCACAGTGCAGACCGTCGTGGCCGTAGTGCTCCATTAAATATGGTTATTACAGAGACTGGTGCCGCTAAAGCTGTTGCTAAAGCTCTACCTGTAATGGAAGGTAAATTAACAGGTAATGCGATTCGCGTCCCTACGCCTAACGTTTCAATGGCTATTATCAGTGTAAATCTAAATGGTGAAACAAATCGTGATGAATTAAATGAATATCTTAAAGATATTGCATTAACTTCTGAACTGAAAAACCAAGTTGATTACACTGACTCAACTGAAATCGTATCAAGCGATTTAGTCGGTTCACGTTACGCTGGTGTTGTTGACTCTCAAGCAACCATCGCTGACGGAAAACGTGCAATCCTATATGTATGGTATGACAATGAATTTGGTTATAGCTGCCAAGTTGTAGGTGTTATGCAAAAAATGTTAGGTCTAACTACGCTATCTTTACCTGAAGCGTAATTAAGTAAACATTATAAGTTTAAAATGCACTTCTATATGAAGTGCTTTTTTTTGCCTGTCATTCTTTAATAGACAATATTTACTCAATAAGTAGATTTAAACATCAAACAGTTATAAATGGCTTAAAATAGTGTAATTCTGCATTGACACATTTGCGTAAAACGGTAGAATTCCATTCCGCACTTAGAGACAAATTGATTAATCAATTTTATCAAGTGCATTGTTTGATATGCGACATTAGCTCAGTTGGTAGAGCGATACCTTGCCAAGGTATAGGTCATCGGTTCGAACCCGATATGTCGCTCCAATCAAACAACGGCGCGATGGCAGAATGGCTATGCTGCGGATTGCAAATCCGTCGACCTCGGTTCGACTCCGGGTCGCGCCTCCACAAATTTTGTTTAGTTGCTAACGAACGAGTTAGCGGTTAAAACAACACTTTTGCCCGAGTGGTGGAATCGGTAGACACAAGGGATTTAAAATCCCTCGCTTAATAGGCGTGCCAGTTCAAGTCTGGCCTCGGGTACCATTATAAATAAGCCTCGACAAATGTCGGGGCTTTTTTATGTCTAAAATCTAAAAAATTGGATCAAGAGTGGAACCCCTCGTTGTTGTAAAGTAGGGCGTGCTAGTTCGAGTCTGGCCTCGGGTACCATTATAAATAAGCCTCAACCAATGTCGGGGCTTTTTTATGTCTAAAATCTAAAAAATTGGATCAAGAGTGTAATCCCTCGTTGTTTTGAAGTGATGATGTCTTTTATTACAAGATAACTATTTATTAAGTGGCATTAATAATCCCAATCAAGGGCTAAAGCAATTAACTAAAAATTTTCTATATCCATTAGATAAAATGTTAGCTAAATCAGATAAAACCTATTTTGTAGTCTTAACAAAGGCTGGATGTTTAGAGAATATCTATTTTTTGACGTCAATATTTACCAAATGTTTAAACTGTGAACTAATTCTTCCAACAATACAAAAAGTCACTATTTCATTGTGCTATTCAATGGTATAAATACTTAAAAATAGTGGTTCACTTCATACGAAGGAAAGATGTAATGATATTTTCTCAGGTCCCTCAAGCTCCAGCCGATCCTATCTTAGGTTTAACAGATGCCTTTAAAAAAGACACTCGAAAAGAGAAAGTCAATTTAGGTGTGGGTATTTACAAAGACGAAGCAGGGCAAACGCCAGTGTTAAAGTCGGTAAAAAAAGCTGAAGCTATTTTATTAGAAGCTGAGAAAACAAAAAACTATCTTGGAATAGAAGGTGTAGAACAATACAACGCTGTTGTTCAAACATTATTATTTGGTGAAGAAAGTGACATTATTGCAAACAAGCGCGCTTATACAGCGCAAGCTCCAGGCGGAACTGGTTCATTAAGAGTTGCAGCGGAATTCTTAGTTAGAAATACAGATTCAAAAACATTATGGGTCAGTAATCCAACTTGGGCTAACCATCAAAATATCTTTCAGACAGCTGGTTTAGAGATAAAAGAGTATGGTTATTACAAAGCTGAAACCCATGCCATGGATTTTGACGCCATGCTGACTGATTTGCATGGCGCTAAAGCAGGTGATCTTGTGTTATTACATGGCTGTTGTCATAACCCGACAGGTATCGATTTAGATGCTTCGCAATGGGAAGTGATTGGCCAACTTTGTGCAGACAAAGAACTTGTTCCTTTATTTGATTTTGCATATCAAGGTTTCGGAGCAGGAATAGAAGAAGATGCTCAGGGCTTACGCATTGTTGCGGCTAAAGTGCCAGAGCTATTAATTGCCAATTCATTTTCTAAAAACTTTGGTTTATACAATGAACGTATTGGCGCTGTAACAATCGTTGCAGCAGATGAGCCAGCAGCTCAGAAAAGTTTCAGCCAAATTAAGAAAACCATTCGAGCTACATACTCAAACCCGCCAGCACATGGCGGTTTAATTGTCAGTACAATTTTATCTGATGATGCTTTACGTCAAGAATGGGAAGCAGAGTTGACTGAAATGCGCCAACGTATCGCAGAAATGCGTACGTTATTTGTCGATACTTTAAAGTCTGAAGGCGTAGAGCAAGACTTTAGCTTTATCTCACGCCAAAATGGCATGTTTAGCTTCTCTGGCTTAAACAAAGATCAAGTCAATCGTTTAAAAGATGAGTTTGCTGTTTATATTGTTGGTTCAGGTCGTATTAGTGTTGCTGGCATGACTAAACAAAATGTCCCTTTGATCTGTAAAGCGATTGCGCAAGTTCTGTAATCACACGAAATCATACTATTGATTATTAACATCAATATAAGAGCGAAAAGTCATGTTTACTTTTCGCTCTTTTTTATATTGTATTAAAGCATTTTATTTAAAGCTTCTTCATCACACTTGCTAATGCATCTGCTAGAAGTATTTTATTATGTAATCCTGCATGATGATCACTGACTAGCGGAAAATAGCTAACAAATTCGCCGATATCAATACTGTCACCATGGCTAATGACATTGTTAACGGCATCGCGGCCAACTAATTGATTAATCCAAATTATTTTTTCTTCTAATTTAAGTGTATTAGCGGCGCATAACTCATTGGTTAAGTTGTCTATGAAAACAATCTGAGCGCTTGATTGTTGAATTGCCTTTGAAATTTCAGGTAATAGTAGCGGCGGTAATACGCTAGTAAGAAAGCTTCCCGGGCCAATGATAATCATCTCTGCTTTGTTAATTGCCTGAATGGCTTCGCATGTCGCAGCCACTTGAGGTTCAACAGCTAAAGAGCTTGGTACTTCTTTCATCCCATCAACATTGGTTTCACCGAAGATTGTTTTGCCTTCAAGGTTTAATGCGGTTAGGTGGGCTGGCTCCTCAGACATTGGAATAATGCGAGTATCAATCTTTAATATGGTGCGGATTAATTTAATCGCTTCCATTGGCCTGACACAAAGCTGCTCTAAAGCGTACATAATGATATTGCCAAGATTATGGCCGTTTAATTCATTATCGCCATTGAAGCGATGATCAAATAGCATAGTGCCTATGGATGGACGGTGGGCTAATTGAGATAAACAGTTTCTTAAATCGCCCCAAGCAATGGTTGTTTCATCCTGGCGTATTCTTCCAGTTGAGCCTCCATTGTCAGTTGTGGTTACAATTCCGGTTAATTTAGGGCCTAAGAAAGATAATGCTGCTAATACGCGCCCTAAACCATGTCCGCCGCCTAGTGCAACAACATGACTGTACTGATGTAATTCTTGATTCATCATTTTTTGATTCCTTTCATACTCTTGATTCCTTTCATACTCTTGATGACTTTCTAATCTTGCATCGTAATAATGCATGTTAACTATTGCTTGATGCTAAAATTGAATGCTCAGAAATAATAGCATAAACACAGGACTGCTTTTAGTGATGAATCTGGGTATAATCATTTAAAAATTATTAAGGTAGGATTGTTCTTGAGAACTGGTAGAGTAGGTAAGTTTACCCTTGGCTTAGGCTTTGTGATAATCAGTATTATTTTGATTAGAGTATGGCTCGTTCCAACTTTGGAAAAGATTTTGGTCTCCACTCCTGAAATTCAGCAAAATGAGATAGAAGAAAAAACGGTTCCTAACTTCACCGCTATCAATGATATCCCAACAAAAAAACAAGTCTTTTTTGATTATATGGCTCCTGCTGTTAATCATCAAAATGCGCTAATTTTGAAAGAACGCAACTTTCTAAAAGTCATTTTAGCAAACCTAAACAATCAACAAGAGTTAACCGAAGCAGAATTGTTTAAGCTTAAACAGCTTACTAATAAATATAATTACTCTGTTAAAAAGTTCGATGAATCGACCTTGGCTCCTTTACTCATTAGAGTCGATACCGTCCCTGCAAAAATGGTATTGATTCAGGCAGCCAATGAAACAGGTTGGGGAAGCTCTCGCTTTGCCAAAGAAGGGAATAACTATTTCGGTCAATGGTGTTTTTCTAAAGGTTGTGGCTTAGTGCCACTCTCAAGAAAAGCAGGCTTGAATCATGAAGTTGCTTCTTTTGATACCCCAGAAGATTCTATTGCAGCATACATGTTGAATTTAAATACAAATTCAGCTTATCGATTATTACGTTCTATTAGAGCTGACATTCGTTCACAAGAAAAGGAGCCGACTGCTGAAGAATTAGTATTTGGCTTAATTCATTACTCTGAACGAAAAGATGCTTATATTGACGAACTACTAGAGATGTTACGCCAAAACAAAGCGTATTTAGCAGGTTTATAAAATGAATTTAAAAAAGTCGTCAATTATTTTTGCAGCAATGCTTATCAGTCCTTCTGTCATAGCTGATTCAGTTTCAATACCATATGCAGGTTTTTATGAAAGACTAAAGCAGGTCAACAAACATAATTATCAATTAGTGGAAGTTGCTTTTAGCGTACCTAAAAATAAAAACTGTGAAATGATATCTGGCAATATTACCACTGAAAAAAATGAATACCCGCTGACTTATGATAAAGATCAGCGCTTGTACCTTCCTTATGATGCACAGCTAAAATCTGATAGAGGCTTGCTAAATATTGAAGTAACAGGGGACTCGTCACTTTGTGGTGTTGCAATGCAAGTTCGCGCTAAATCCACGCAAGTAAAATACTCGAAAGAAGAGTTAATTGATGTCAAAAATGATATGGATGCGCTATTAGATGGCCAGCAAGGGTTTCCCATGAAATATTTTAGGAAACCAATCTCTGGATTAACATTCACTTTTAGTGGTTCAGAATTACCAGTTGCTGTCACTATAGATGGTAATAAGCAGGTGATACAAGAGCAGTTGCAATTAACCTCTGAACAACTTGAAAATTTACAGACAATCATTTTTGATGTTAAACCAAGTATCGTCAGCCCTTATGTTATGTAGTTTTTAATGGTATTAACTTCATAAAAAAGCCCTCAATTGAGGGCTTTTTTCTTACTAACTCATAATCATTTATGGTTTATAAGTTGTGACAATATCAATCTTAGATGCTTCATCAAGATTAATATGACCATTGTTACTGGTGTCTAAAAAATCAAACGCCGGTAAATCAGACTCAGCTACATCACCAGATAACGGTGCATCCGCGTCACGTTGCAGCGATAAAAAATCAAACACGTTTCTATCCACCCCTTGAGATGGAGAAGTATTTTGCATTGCGGTGAAAATAGTTTCGATGCGACCAGGAAACTCAACATCCCACTGATTTAGCATATCTTTTACTGCGCCACGTTTAAGGTTTTCTTGTGAGCCACATAAGTTACATGGAATGATTGGAAACTCTTTTAACTGCGCATACTCTGCAATGTCCTTTTCTTTACAATATGCTAATGGCCTAATCACCATATTTGCACCATCATCTGATAGCAGTTTTGGTGGCATTGCTTTCATTTTCCCACCAAAGAACATATTTAAAAATAAGGTCTCTATGATGTCATCTCTATGATGACCTAACGCTATTTTAGTCGCGCCAATTCGTTGTGCAAAGCCATAAAGCGTGCCACGGCGAAGGCGTGAGCATAAAGAGCAGGTGGTTTTACCTTCTGGGATTTTGTCTTTTACAATTGAATAAGTGTCTTTTTCTAAAATATGATAAGGCACAGACAGTTTATCGAGATAGGCAGGTAGAATATCTTCAGGGAAACCAGGTTGTTTCTGATCTAAATTAACAGCGACAATTTCAAATTTAATTGGTGCGCGTTTTTGTAGATTCAACAAGATGTCGAGCATTGCATAGCTATCTTTGCCGCCTGACAGGCAACACATAATAACATCGCCATCTTCAATCATTTGATAGTCACCTATCGCACGACCTACTTCATGACGTAATTTCTTTTCTAATTTTGCTCGGCGGTCTGCCAAGTGTTTTTCTTGTTGCTGCATTTCAGACATTAAAAAGCGCCCAGTAACCATCGTTTCAGGGCGCGTATTATTCCAGCATTCAGGCCGTTGGTAAAGACTTTAGTCTTCAAGTGGTGATTTATAACCCTCAGGTTTAACGGCTAGTAAATCACAATTGATACTATCGATGACATGTTCAGCAGTATTACCAATGAGTGCTGCAGAAAAACCAGTTCGACCTACAGTACCTAAAATCACGAGCTCTGCATCGAGTTGTAATGCCAATTCAGGGATAACATCTTCAGGTAAGCCTTCTTCAACATGGCAGTTTTCAAGTGGGATATTAAAACTATTGGCTAAATACTGAATGCGCTGTTCGTGTTGCATACGCACTGTGTCGTTATAACTTGCCGCATCAAACTCAGGAAGCTCAATCGCTAAATTCACAGGCGTACCAGGGTAACCATTTACCAAGTGTATTTTCGCTGAAAATTTTGCTGCAAGGCTTAATGCATTTTCAATAATTTTGGTATTTAGTGTCGAATGTTCATCATCTTCTGATGCAACATTAACAGCACACAAAATTTTTCCTGCCACTGGCCAATCATGCTCTTTAACCATTAGTACAGGAATAGGGGCTTTGCGTAATAAATGCCAGTCAGTTGGTGTGAAGATAATAGATTTTAATTTGTCATGTTCATGGGTACTTTTCACTAACAAATCGAAATCTTGTTCAATTGCATATTTAATAACACTTTCAAAAGGTCTGTTATGCCAAACAACTTTGGTTTCGATTTGTAAACCATTTTGAGTGTAGGGTGCTATTGCCTCTGCTAACCAACTTTCTCTTTGATCGATAACACCTTGGCGCATCGCTTCTCTTTCATGACTCGAAAGAATAGAAGTCATTTCATATGAAAAGTCGAAAATGGTTAAAAAAGCAGTAATAGATGCATTGGACTTGGAAGCAAGTTCAACGGCTCTTGCTAGAGCAGGCTGATGGTCTGTCATTGGGTTAATGACTACCAAAATCTTATTATAATCCTTCATAAAACCTCCAAGCTGTTTTTATATTACTATCACTTTTATCCGCAGTGATGTCATTGAGTTAGATCATATAATCAAAATTATATTAAACAAGTTAAGTCGCTATTCTTGAGTTACCCGCAAGTTGACTTAATGCAACATGGTCAACAATAGTGATGTACTTGCCTTTTACTTCAATTAGGCCAGCTTTTTGAAAACGTCCCAATAAACGGCTGATAGTTTCTACCGTCAAACCTAGGTAGTTACCAATATCACCGCGTGTCATTGTTAATCTAAATTCGTGAGGTGAGAATCCACGACTACCAAATCTATTTGCTAAATTATTAATGAATGCCGCTAAGCGCTCTTCTGCATTTTTCTTTGATAGTAATAAAATCATTTCTTGGTCGCCCATGATTTCATTACTCATTAAGCGCATGATTTGCTGTCTTAATTTGGGCATAGTACCCGAAAGGGTATCGAGTGTATCAAAGGGAATTTCACACACCATCGCCGTTTCAAGTGCTTGGGCAAAACTTTGGTGTATTTGAGAGTGAATACCGTCAAAGCCAATAACATCACCTGCTAAATGAAAACCAGTGATTTGTTCATCACCTTGTTCAGTAATGGTGAAACTTTTTATGGTACCTGAACGGATAGCAAACAAAGATTTGAGAGGATCACCTGATTTAAAGATCTGATCACCTTTTTGAACAGGTTTTTTCCGTTCGATAATTTCATCTAGTTTATCTAGTTCGTTATTATCTAACGTGAAAGGAATGCAAAGCGATTCCATACTGCAATCATGACAATGAATTGCACAACCACCAGTAGAAGCGTGAAGCTGTTTCGTTTGATCTGTAGGCATATATACTCTCAATTAATTACTACCATACCATGTTAAACTAATAACAAAGCTTCAGCTAGTTTAGCTGCATGATGGCAATATAAATAGTTTGTAATCCAAATATTACTATCAAGATCCCACTAAATAGTCTTACTTTCTTTTTTTGTACCCATCCAGCCAATTTTTTTGCGGTTAATCCAGCACTTAGCAATGCGGGTAACGTCCCTAAACCGAAAGCAAGCATCACCATAGCACCATTTAGGGCGTCACCAGCTGCTACCGACCAAGTCAATGTGCTATAAACTAAACCACAAGGTAACCAACCCCAAATCATCCCTGCAATTGTCGCTTGAAACTGGGTTTTGATTGGGAGTAATTTATTCGCTAAAGGCTTTAAAAACTTCCATAAACCTTTACCCAGTTTTTCAATATGAACGACACCAAACCAAATTTGCGCGATATATAAGCCTGTTATTATCATCATAATACCGGCAAGAATTCTTAAACCGATAAGATAACTATCAACGTCAAACATATAACCTAAAGCGGCACTACTTGCTCCAGCTAGTGCTCCGGCAATGGTATAGCTTAAAATTCTACCGAGATTGTAACTCAGTAAAAAACTTAACTGGTTTGCCAGTCGATTAGATGAAGTTGCGGGCAGGTTAGTTGCAAAAGCGCCAATAAGTCCGCCACACATACCAAAACAATGTGCAGCGCCCATTAAACCGACAAGAAAGGCTCCCCAAACATTATATTCAATCAAGAGGAGTGATCTTATTTAAAGGTTTTTCAATGTTAGCCTTTTCCGAACTAGTCGTAGCTGAAACAATTTCAGCAGTGCTATTTTGTTCAGGTTCAGCTGAAGTAGGAACATTTGCAGGGCTATCTTCGTCAAATAAAATAGACACACTTTGTCTATCTAAATCATCGAACTGTTCTGACTTAACAGCCCAAAAGAATACGGCTACAGCAACTGCCACAAATAACATGGCAATAGGAATTAACACGTAAATGATACTCATATTTTTACCCTTAGCAGGCGAAGACTATTTGAAACAACAATGATAGAGCTTATAGACATTCCAATTGCCGCAATATATGGCACAACATGACCAGTAACCGCTAATGGCAAAATAATAATGTTATAAGCAAACGCCCATATTAAGTTTTGTTTTATTATTCTATTAGTAAGTTTAGCAAGTTTAATGGCCTGATTAAATTTAGATAGGTGATCACCTAGTAAAATTAAATCTGCGCTATTTTTAGCTATCGCACTGCCACTGCCCATAGCGACTGATAAATTTGCTCCGGCTAAAACAGGCGCATCGTTAATACCATCACCAAACATAGCAACATGATGTTTTGTTTGTAGTTTGTTTATAAGTTCTAGCTTGTCTGCAGGGCTTAAACCAGAATATGCATGTTTGATATTCAATTGTTTTGCAATTTCATTTACATGCTTAGCACAATCACCACTAGCGATACTGACTTGTAAACCTGATTGTTGTAAATCAGATACAGCTTGTTGGCTATCAACCCTTATTGAATCCTGCAAAACAAAGCAAGCTGTTACTATATCGTCAATTGATAGCCACAATAATTGTCCATGACAATGTGAAGCATCTAATCCGTTAAACTGAGCATTGCCAATTTTAATCTCTTTATTATTGATTTTACCTGAGATGCCTAAACCCACATGATGGGTGATATCTGTCGCAACAACATATTTACTATTAAATGTTGAAAAAGCTTGTGCGATAGGATGCAATGAACCTAACTCAAGGGCTGCAGCATAATTAAGAACTGTTTGTTCATCATATTGAGAGTTTTGATTTTGGTTATTATTAAGCTGAGTATTTTCGCTAATATTTTCATCTGTCAGGATGGTTTTCTGAATAGAAACAGTGCCGCAAGTTAGGGTACCTGTTTTATCGAAAACGATATGTTGTAAAAGTGGCAGCTTTTCAAAAACACCAGCTTTTTGAACAATAATACCAAGTTTAGTAAAAATGGCTGTAGAGCAGGTGATAGCAGTTGGAGTAGCAAGGGCAAGCGCGCAAGGACATGTAGCTACAAGTACCGATAACATTACCCAGAAAGCATCATCAGGAGATATGAATTGCCATGCAACATAAGTTAAGGCAGCGATTAATATAATAGCAGTAGAAAAATAACTAGCTGATTTATCGACCATTAATGCAATTTTTGGCTTAGTGTTAGAGGCAACTTCTTGTAATCGGATAATTTCAGCAACTAATTGATCTTGCCCTAATGCGGTGACTTCAACAGTTAAAGGCTGATCAACATTAATCGTTCCCGCATACACCATATCCTGTTCAGACTTGATTAATGGCATCTGTTCGCCAGTAAGCATCGACTCATTTAATCCTGATTTACCTTGTAAAATGATGCCGTCTGCTGCGACAACTTCACCTGGCTTTATCAGAATTATGTCACCAATAATAAGTCGTTTAGCTGGAATTTCTGTAATGACTTCAACAGATTCAGATATCGAGTTGATTTCAGAATGAGCTTCAATGGTTTTTAAATTTGCAGTTAATGGCACTAATTTATGTAAGTTACTTGAACTGACAGAAGCTGTTTGTTTAGCTTTTTGTTCGAAGAATCGACCGAGTAAGAGGAAGAAGGTAAACATGGTGACAGATTCAAAATAAACTTCACCTGCTCCATTGATGGTTGCAATACAACTCGCAATATAAGCACCGGCAATCGCTAAGGATACTGACAAATCCATGTTTACTTTACCGCCGAGTAAACTTCTAACGGCACTAAAATAAAACGGTTGGGCTGAATAAAAAACAACAGGCGCTGCGAGTGTCATACTGACCCAGCGAAAGTAATCACGCATTTCTGTATCTTGTAAAACAAAGTAATCAGAATAAAGAGCAAGTGCGAACATCATCACTTGCATAGTGGCGAATCCTGCTAAACCTAACCTTAACAGAAATTTACGACTTTCTTGTTTACTTAACTTTTCTTGCTCATCTACTTGATAAGGTGCTGCTTGGTAACCTATACGGCTAATTGCTGATAAAATCTCACTGAGCTTTATAGTTGAATCATTCCAGGTTACTAAGGCGCGTTGCGTGGTAGAGTTAACTGAGATTTTTACAATGCCAGGTAGTTGTTTTAATTTATGTTCAATTAACCAAGCACACGCTGCACATGTTATCCCTTCAATAGAGACTGACAACGTTTTTTCGTCATCTTTTGAATAAACTAAATCTTGTTGAATTTCTGGTAAATCATAGGCGGAGTATTGAGCCAACTCTGAAGGAACTAATGCAGTTTGTTTACTACCCGGTTCACTTCTAAATTGATAATAACTACTTAAACCGGAATCGATAATCGCTTGTGAAACAGCCTGACAACCAGGGCAACACATAAGTTGCTCCTGATTATCAATTACGGTTGTAAATTCGCGGCCAGTGAGTACAGGTTCATTACAATGAAAGCACGTTTGCATGTATTATTAATTTAACCAGTAATCTACATCGTCTGTAATTTCAATGCGTTGCTGAATTCTCCAACTTGCATCAAAACCTTCTAATCGAACATTCCAAGGGCCTGATATCGCATCAGATAAACCTATTCGATAAGCACCATTACCATCTGCTGTGGCATTAATACTAAAATCTTTTTCTTCTAAAGTAGGGTGGATGAAATCCACTTTTAATGCGGCGCGATATTCTGGGCCACCATGTTGACTGATTTTTAATTCATGATCATCAACTTCAACTAAAAACTGCATCCCTAGATTCTTAGCTTGTTTAATTTTACGTAAATCCATATTAATGGCTTTACCTTCTTTATAATAATCATCTGATACCAACGTGTCCGCATTATCAATTGCAATGCTCATCGCGACCATACTTTTAATTACAACAACAGAGAGTAAAACAACAATAAACCAAGGCCAAAAATGCTTATACCAGGGAAGAGGAGCAGACATAAAACGGTCCTAAAAAGTAAGAATTATTATAGTGTTATTTTAACCCGAAAAGGCTTAAGAATCACTTAAAAAAAAGGCTTCGTTTTCACGAAGCCTTTGATGTTACTGTGTTGTAACTATTTGTTTGATAAGCTATAAACGTAAGCAGATATGACGTGAACTTTCTCTTCACCAAGAATGTCATCCCAGGCAGGCATTACGCCAGAACGTCCATTAGCAATAGATTGCATAACCTGCAATCGACTACTGCCATATAACCAAGCATCGTCGGTTAAATTAGGTGCGCCCATAAATTTATTACCAGTTCCGTCCATACCATGACAAGCAAAACAACCTTTCATGAATGAAGCTTGACCTTGCGCTGCGAGAGTAGCGTCATGATCACGACCTGATAATTTAAATACGTATTCAGCTAGACCTTGAATTTCACTGTCTTCGATTGGTAACCCACCTTTAGGCGGCATCATACCATTTCGACCGTTCATAATTGATGTCTTGATAGTTGCAAGCTCGCCACCATATAACCAATTATTATCAGTTAAGTTAGGAAAGCCAATACTACCGCGAGCATCAGAGCCATGACACTGTGCACAGTTTTGTAAGAATAGACGGCCACCCACTTTCAATGCTTCTTCATCTTTAACTAAATCCTCTAAAGGAGTTGCTAAATAAGCAGCAAAAATTGGTCCGAACTTTTCATCAGCTGCAGCGACTTCACGGTCATACTGCGACAAACGATTTTCAGCTTTAGCAAGTTCTACGGCAGCTTTTGAATCGGCTTTAATGCCTTCTTCATAACCTATACTTTGGTTAGAACTTGTCCAACCAAATAGACCTTTATAGCTACCAAGACCTGGATATAGGGCTAGATAAATCAAGCCAAAGACAATACTGATGTAGAACATATAAGTCCACCACTTAGGGAGGGAATTATTAAGTTCTTCAATACCGTCAAAGCTATGGCCCATTGATTCGCCTTCTTTAACTCCTGTATTGTCTTTTGAACAAGCACGTAAAAGTAAGAAACAACCAACAATCACTAACAAAGTTGGAAAAATAATCCAAACATTCCAAAAGATACTCATTACTTGTTATCTCCTGAATGGTTAGTTTGCTTTGCGATTTCTTCTTCAGAAAAAATCAGGTTAGCGGCTTCATCAAATTTCGGTTTACTTTTTGAGCTGTAAGCCCAGTAAAAAATACCGGCAAATACGACCATAACAATAATGGTAAGAATGCCTTGTAACGTTCCGTAATCCATAATTGCCTCCTTATTTCAGCGCGTGACCAAGTGACTGAAGGTAAGCGATTAACGCTTCTAATTCAGTCTTGCCTTCTACAGCAGCCTGCGCACCTGCAATTTCTTCTTCGGTATACATATTATCATCCGGATGGAAATTGCTTAAGATTTGCATCTTTTTACCAGTGAGCTTGCCGTCAAGTTTAGCCTCTGCTAACCAAGGGTAAGCAGGCATATTAGACTGAGGTACCACGTCACGTGGATTGATTAAATGTACTTCATGCCACTTATCACTATAACGACCGCCAACACGGGCTAAGTCTGGACCTGTACGTTTAGAGCCCCATTGGAAAGGGTGATCCCATACTGATTCACCAGCGACAGAGTAATGTCCGTAACGTTCTGTTTCAGCGCGTAAAGGACGGATCATTTGGCTGTGACAGTTATAACAACCTTCACGTACATAGATATCACGACCTTCAATCTGTAAAGCGTTATACGGGATTAACCCTTCAACTGGTTCAGTTGTATCCTTCGAAAAAATCAACGGAGTGATCTGAACTAAACCGCCAAAACTAATCGCGATGACAGTGAAGATACCCAGCAGACCGATGTTTTTCTCGATTAATTCATGATTAAATTTCATCGTTCTGCCCCTTATGCTTTTTCTTCAGATAATGGTGGTAAAGAATCTTTAGGTGCATTAACAGTACGGATGACGTTATACGCCATAATCAACATACCCGTTAAGAAGAACACACCACCAATAAAGCGAACAAAGTAGAAAGGATAAGACGCTTCTAAACTTTCAACAAAGCTATAAGTTAATGTTCCGTCAGAGTTAACTGCGCGCCACATCAGACCTTGCATCACACCAGAAATCCACATTGCTACGATGTATAACACTGTACCAATTGTCGCTAACCAGAAATGAACATTCACTAAATTAGTGCTGTACATGCGGCCATGGCCAAACAGGACAGGAATAAGATGGTAAAGAGAACCAATAGAAACCATTGCAACCCAACCTAAAGCGCCTGAGTGAACGTGTCCAACGGTCCAATCGGTATAATGCGATAAGGCGTTAACAGTTTTAATTGCCATCATTGGCCCTTCGAAGGTAGACATACCGTAGAAAGACAATGAAACAACTAAGAAACGAAGTACAGGATCGGTACGTAGCTTATGCCAAGCACCAGATAAGGTCATAATACCGTTAATCATGCCACCCCAAGATGGAGCAAATAAGATTAGCGACATCACCATACCAAGAGTCTGAGTCCAGTCAGGTAACGCTGTATAATGAAGATGATGTGGACCAGCCCAAATATACAGTGCAATCAACGCCCAAAAGTGAACAATTGAAAGACGGTAAGAATAAACTGGGCGTCCAGCTTGCTTAGGGACAAAGTAATACATCATGCCTAAGAAGCCTGCAGTTAATAAGAAACCAACCGCATTATGTCCATACCACCACTGTACCATCGCATCAACTGCGCCTGAGTACATGGAATATGATTTGAATAAGCTGACAGGTACAGCCATTGAGTTAACAATGTGCAGTACTGCTACCGTGATAATGAAAGCACCAAAGAACCAGTTTGCAACATAAATGTGCGAGGTTGTTCGTTTAATGATAGTTCCAAAGAACACTACAGCATATGTAACCCAAACAATGGTTATGGCAATATCAATTGGCCATTCCATTTCAGCATATTCTTTCCCTGAGGTGAAACCCATAGGTAAAGTTATTACTGTTGAGAGGATAATGGCTTGCCAACCCCAGAATGTAAATGCAGCTAATTTAGGCGCAAATAATCGGGTTTGACAGGTACGCTGTACGATATAGTAGGATGTTGCGAAAAGGGCTGAAGTACCAAACGCGAAAATCACAGCATTCGTATGAAGTGGTCTTAGACGACTATACGTTAACCATGAGGTTTCGAAGTTCAGTTGTGGCCAGATTAACTGGGCCGCAATCAATACACCCACTGCCATACCAACGATTCCCCACAAAACTGTGGTTAATGCGAATTGGCGAACAATAGTGTAGTTGTAATCAGCGCCTGTAGGCTGGGAATGATTCATCATAATGCTTCCACGGCTTATTACTTTTAATTATAGTAAAGAAGGACTTTACCTGTTTAGGCTGACTATCGCAGAAAAAACAACCTTAAATGAAGTTGCTTTTTAATGCTTTGTCAAGGTGTTACCTCATGTTTTTTATATCTATCACGAGGTAATGCAATGATACTTGAGCTGTGTCAAAAAAGATACTCAGGGAACCTGAGTAAACTTGATCCAGATCAATTTCCTAAAGATAATGTTATCAATTTGAATCATGAGGTTATTATTTGTGCATTTTTTAACAAAGTCTGCTTTCTTGTTATTTTTTATTGCTAATTTAGTAGGATGCGATTCACAACCTGAAAATCTAAACAGACAAAGCAGAATTGTCGATAAGACACTCTGTCAATTTAGTCAGGGAAAATGTGAACAAAATGTACACGGCATGGAAATTTCTCTTTTGATTAATCCTGTTTTCACACCAAGTGAAAAACCGTTAGATATCGCGCTTAATTTTTCAAAACCTGTAAAGAATGTGCAAGTTAGAATAGAAGGGCGAGATATGTTTATGGGTATCATTCCTGTCAAGCTATCAACCACAGATTATAAAGCTTATACAGGTAATGCGATTTATGGCTCATGCAGTAGTGATTATATGGTGTGGAGAACAATGATTAGCTTCACACAGGACGATGCTACAAAAACAGTTTGGTTTGATTTTTTAGCTGATAATCATGTTTAATAACTTCAAATGACAAATAAGCAAATCAAACCCACAATAATGCTATTGATAATCATTCTCATTAATGTATAATTTAATTCATCACATTAAAAGAGATAAAGTCGATGAGCCAACTCAATATTTCCATTCCATTAGATAAAATGGCCGCACTTATTCAAGCCGGGCATCTTTGTGTAGCAGACGTTAAAAGTTTAGACAATGAAACTAAAAAAAAGCTTTGGCAGTTATGTTTGATGTCTTGTAAGCAAAGAGTTCATTGTTACGAGTCACTAACTTTGAACAATCAAAGTTCGGATCTTATTGACGAACAGTTAATCTCAATGTTCCAACCAAATTAAATAGCATTGTTTTACACGCTTAAATGTGTGGATTAGCCTATCTATATAAACACAATAATTATTAGTTTTCTGCTCAAAAATGTTTTAGTTTTCAAGATTAATAAACATAAAAGCATGTATTGCTTGTGGAACACATGCTTTTTATAAAATTATTTTTCAGTCCATTCGAATAATAAAAGTTTGCTCATCATTAAACAAAGCCGCCGTAATAAATACCAGACCACGCCCTCAACGTGACAGGCAACCTGTAGCTCCAAATCTTCTTCCTTCCCCCTTCCTTTTAAAAGAACCAGTATCGGTTAATATACCGCTTAAAGTAGGTAAGTCCCCCTAATTGTGTTTAGCTTATTCAATCAGATTTAATTCAGTGGCGGCACAGAGGCAATAGGGGATCGTATCGAGTTCTTCGAAAGTTGTAATCATTAGCCAGTCGATACCGTTAACATGATGAAGAAACTTTGTATTTCTCACATTTAAAATGCGAATGTTCTATCACTTTAAAGGTAAAACTTAGAAAAAATTTAGATGCTAAATGTCGTAAAGTTTACATTTTTGGCCATTTACTAAATTAACTTAAAACATGTTTATTCCATTATTTGTTAGCGAGATAAAGCGGCTTACGCACTAATATACAAAAGAGCCAAATATTTTCTAATGTTTTGACCACTAAAACTGATTTAAAAGTACTAAATACGCACTTTAAAGTTTTACGCTGATGACTAGTTTGAAAAGCGCTGGCTAGGATGGAAATAGGTGCTATATTTTAAAATATGATCAGCTTATTTGAGTATGTTTATAACTTTCGGACATTAATTTAATTAACCTACAAATTAAGTTTGATGCTGTATTTCAGGTTGTTAAAGCGAACAAGCTTTTTTTAACGTTTATTACATAGCAAAGCCTGCAACAACTTTAATCTAATTTAATTAATTTCTTTTAAGGAGATAAGTTCAATGAAATTAATAACTGGAACATATCTGTTATTGTCGTCATTGGTCAGTTCAGCTTGCTTTGCTGCAAGTGACGAACAAAGGACTGTACAAAACGAAGTATATGCAGAACTTGATCAAGGAATTTCTTCGATTACGGTTACACCTAACAATCGTTTTATTTTTGCATACCACCCTTTTTACAACCCTGAGGTAAAAGTGGGTGAACGATTAACAAATGGGGAAATTTTACCTTTTCCGAATGCTGAAATGCAAAATGCTTATGATAAAAATGGCATGTTAAAGCCAGCTGGTAGCTATTTAAACTGGGTTTTAACTGCTAGATCAGATGGTGAAGATACCGTTTGGATACTAGATTCAGGGCAATCTGAACCTCGTATTACGCCTAAACTGGTCGCTTGGGACATCAACAAAAATAAGCTTATAAAAGTTATTTTTTTACCAGACGGTGTTTCATTGCCTGAATCGCAACATAATGATTTCGCACTATCTAAAAAACACAATTTGATAGTGATTGCCGATGAGGGAATTGCCATTGGACCAGTAGGGAATAAAGCTGCATTAGTTGCAGTGGATATTGAAACGGGTGAAAGCAGAAGATTATTGCAAGGTACTGAAAACGTTACGCCTAAAAAAGGCTTCCCGACGGTTTTAGAACAGGGCAGAAAATCAGAGCGCGAGTTAGAGTTATTGATAGGCGTTGATGGAATAGTATTAGATAAACAAGAAGAATGGCTTTATTTTACTGTGACAAATGACAACAAAGTGAGACGAGTTAAAATGGCCTCTCTAGCCGATAAGTCTTTAAGGAGTGAAGAACTAGCCAAACAAGTTGAGTTTTATGCCACCAAGCCAGTCAATGGTGGTTTTACGATTGATTCGGCAGGGAATTTATATTTATGTGAACTTGGAAGACCAGGTATTGGGATAATCCCTGCTGATACTAAACTGTATCGTCTTTACACTACAAATAAAAATATGATCTGGCCAGATGCTGTGAATACAGGGCCGGATGGTTTTTTATATACAGGGGCAGCTCAACTTTCTTTATCGGCTCCTTTCAATAATGGCAAAGCAGAAAATAAGCCACCATATCGTATTTATCGGTTTAAACCATTGGCCCCACCCCTTATTGGGCGTTAGTAAAATAATAAATGGGGTGCAATTTATAAATTTGTATACTTAAAGCAATTTACCTTCAATTGACTAAAAAAATCCAATACAACGAAATTGCACTGCACCTTTTAACGTGCGCAGAGGGAATGAAGTTGATTTATTCACATATCTTTTTTCGAATTGATCAAATTCCCTAGCGGGCTAAATGAGGACTGATTTATTCCAAATACCTTTTTTATCGATTCTTAATAGTGATTGCTAGCGTTCGTGGCCGATAATTCAAAGAAGACGCCATAAATATACTATTAATTTCATGAGCTGCCTCAGACTTTGACGTAATCAATGTTATTGCAGCATAATTTAATATTATAAAACTTAAACTTTAACAGGCATTTGTTAGACAGTAACGCCAAAAATCGTCATGCTAAAATAGCATGATTTATTTGATTTTATTGTTGAGAGTATTCAGTTCATCGCCGTAACGTTGATGATTGGTTTGACGGATAACCGTTTCCATATAATCTAAAAAAACTTTGATACGCACAGGTGTCAAGCGCCCAGGAGGGCGTACAGCCCATATACGGGTTTCTGGCCAAACTCGATAGTCGCTTAAAATTGGGAACACTCGACCTGCTTTAATTGAGGGACCGGCATGCCATAGTGACGCCATACCAATACCGACTCCCGCCTCAGTTAAATCGCTAATTGCATCTCCCCAGTTAACACTAATAGGCCCTTTCACTGAAACTTCATGCATATCACTTAGTTTGTCTTTAAATGTCCATTGGTGTTGTCCAGCAAAAGGGATACAAGTATGGTGACTAAGCTCCTGTGGGGTATTAGGTGTACCATGTTGAGCCAGATATTCAGGCGAGGCAACAATGACAGAGGGGTTATTGGCTATGCGCCTAGCAAGTAAGCTGTTAGATTTTAACTCACCCATACGAAAAGCAATGTCATACCCTTGCTCAACAATATCTACCTGTTTATCGGTAAAATCTATGTCTATTTCAAGCTCGGGGTATAACGCTAAAAGCTTGGGAATAAAAGGCACGATGTATATTCTGCCATAGGATGCAGACACGGTTAAGCGAATAATACCCTGTACTTTATTGCGCTCACCTTTAAAAACATTACGTGTTTCCTCAAGTTCGTCAAGCAGGCGCTTAGCATGTTCTAAAAAAACCTGTCCATCATACGTTAAGCTTACAACTCGGGTTGAACGATGAAATAGTTTTATGCCTAATGTTGCTTCCAGGTGTTGAATTCGTTGACTAGCATTCGTGCTTGAAAAACCAAAATCCTCCCCTGCACGGCCTATTTTCCCCATTTCGGACACTCTAACAAAGAGTGCTAAATTTTTAAA
Source organism: Shewanella olleyana (assembly GCF_023283825.1). Lineage (GTDB taxonomy): Bacteria > Pseudomonadota > Gammaproteobacteria > Enterobacterales > Shewanellaceae > Shewanella > Shewanella olleyana. Next base: position 245,154 of record NZ_JAKILD010000002.1, read on the forward strand.
ATCAAGATCCATTAGGCTCTCCAAGCGGGGGGATAAAGGTAGCAGTTAATATTAATCCCATATTTTGGGATTATCAATCCTGCTATTGCCCGATGATAGCAACAAACAGAAAGCCTATTATCTGTCCTGTGTTTAGCAACATCGGCATCAACATTCTTACCACACCTTATTATTAGTCGGAGATAAACATGAAAGCAATAGCTTATAAAACCCCCGGTACTATTGACCGTTTTGACGCATTAATTGATATCACACTAGAGCAACCTGTTGTAACCGGAAAAGATCTGTTGATTAGTGTTAAAGCTGTTTCTGTCAACCCTGCGGATACAAAAGTGCGCGCTAACGTAACGGTTCCTGAGGGTGGTGCCAGTGTCTTAGGTTATGACGCATCAGGTGTTGTTGAGGCTGTTGGCGATGAGACTTCATTATTTAAAGTCGGTGATGAAGTTTATTATTCAGGGTCAATGTTACGAGCGGGAACAAATAGTGAATTTCATCTTGTAGATGAGCGTATTGTCGGTAAAAAACCAGTATCACTAAGTCATACTGAAGCCGCAGCAATGCCTTTAACCACTCTTACTGCATGGGAAGCATTATTTGATCGCCTTGAAGTGACGCGACCAACCGTACAAGGTGCTAATACTATTTTGATTGTAGGTGGCGCAGGTGGCGTCGGTTCTATTGCAATTCAATTACTTAGAGCCTGTACGGATTTAACGATTATTGCAAGTGCATCACGCCCAGAAACTCAAACATGGGTGAAAGAATTAGGAGCACACTATGTAATTGATCACCGTCTACCAATGGCACCTCAAGTTGAAGCATTAGGCGTTGGAGCACCTGGGTTTGTGTTTTCAACCAACCATACACAGTCACATTTAGCGGATCTTGTTTCACTTATTGCACCACAAGGGCGCCTGAGTTTAACAGATGAACTAGGTGCATTTGATAGCCAACCATTAGTGATGAAATCCATTTCTTTACACTTTGAGTTTATGTTTACCCGTTCATTATTTAATACCGATGATATGCAAGTGCAAGGTCAGTTACTAAATAAGGTTGCTGAATTAGTCGATGCAGGAAAAGTGAGTACGACATTGACAGAAGTTGCCGGAAAAATAAATGCTGCTAATTTGAAAAAAGTCCATGAAAAAATGGAACAAGGTAATGCTCGTGGAAAAATAGTATTAGCAGGTTTTTAAAGCCTATAATCAGAGCAAAATAGTTGTTGCCTTATTTATAAAAAAAAGGCAACAAAAACATTTAATTAACTTATATTGGAGGCTGTAATGGCTTTTACACAAATACTTAAATTTACCGTTAAACCTGAATCACGCGACAAATTTGTTGCCGCATTAATGCATAACAAACAGCAATCTGCACAGGAAACAGGCAATATCGCTATGCGTTTATATGTCGATAACAGCAATACTAACGTGCTGTTTGCTTATGACAGATGGCAGGATGAGGAAGCACTCAATTATCATTTACAACAGACTTATACACAAAAACTGTTGGCACTGGCTGAAACAACATTAGCTGAACCAATAGACATTCAAACCTTGCATGATTCTGCTTTAACACCTGTTGCACCATTGCAAGCTGATAAAGAAGATCCACGCTTTAATATTTTCTTTATTTTCAAAATAAAACCTGGAACACGCGACGCATTATTAGCACAATTTGAAAAGCATATTACCCATACTCGCACCGAACCAGGTTGTTTATTATTTGATTTATACACAGTACAAGATGATCCAGAAACACTGGTTGTTTATGAGCATTGGCGTAAAGAATCCGACGTTTGGGACATTCATTTCCATCAACCTTATGCCGTTGAAACAGGTAAATTAATGGAAGAAAGTGTCGTAGGTGATATGCAACAATATATGCATTTTGTCACGCAACTTGCTGAGTAATAAACCTTTATATGTTCGGTACTGTCAACTCAATAACGATTGTACCGATTTTACCGCCATCAGTAGGTGGATAATTAACTATAACCAAAAATTTAAAACTCCCCCTTTAAAATAGAGATAAATATTATGAGCAAAGTAACTTTTGAAGAAACACTAGAATGGTTTAATACAACTGACTATACAGGTGCTATTGGTTTAACAGTAAAATTCCCTGTGCCGGAAGAAAAGGCTGAAGCATTTGCAGTATTTCTAAAAGACTACATCCCCTATGTTTTAAAAGAGGAGGGGTGTATTGATTTTGGTTTTCAACGTGATTGGAAAAAACCAAATGAGTTTTGGTTAACAGAGCGTTGGGCATCTGTAAAAATTCTTTTAGCGCATCTTGGTCCTGATTCACGTAAAAACACGAAATATGAAGGTAACAAACCATTAGAAATAATGGCTGAGTTTGGTGCAAAACCAGAGCCAGCTGCCATATACCGCATTGGTTTAGGTGACGAGTAAAATTATAGAAGTAGTTTCTATTTAATCAGGCTATTTATCAGTTTTTAGTTGTCCAACTTTTAGAGATATATTGTAATTAAGCTAGAATTAATTTGGTGTGCTAACGTTAATATCACTGCGAGAGGTTTAGACCGAGAATTCAATGATTTATTTACTCAACATTATCAGCATGTTTTGTCTAGAAGCGGGTTAGGGTAGCTAACTTGTTTATGATCCAGTATTAGTAAAATGTACGCCTAGAAATCATCAAAAGTACTAAAGGCTCTAATTTTTAGTAGTATTAGTGCACGTAAAACTTGCAGCCAAGCAATTGATTTATGAAGATATATTTTCAAATTAAATAGCTATGCTACGTTCTCCCAATTAGAGCAATTTTTTGTTGCGAAATTATTAACTTATCGACAAATTCCATACCTAGATGTGTCTCAACCCATGTTATTTTTTCTGTATAACAAAGTGGGTTCATTACTGATGGTGCTGTAAGAATGAATGGTTCGTAAACTTACGATTCTAATGCTTACTAATTCATATCGACATAAATAATACTATTACTCATAAAAATGCCTAATTTATATATTGGAATTAAAACCCATTAAGTACGACGGGATTCTTGTTTTGGTCAATTCCTGTATACAACGGATATTTAAGGAAATAATAAAAAATAAAACGGTTATACGTGAATTCTGAAGAGTTAAGAACGTAAAGTATCTTTAGATTTAAAGTTAATTCTTGATAGTAAATGAATAGGATAAAGTTATGAGCTGCTAATCTTGCAAAAAACTACACATAGATTCAGTAAGTTACCAAACCATTGCTAGTTAAGAATTACCAAGACAAGTACATATCTATAAATATGAACTGCTGATAAAAATCTCACGGTGGCAGTGAATCTCGATCTGAATGGCAAAGTGACTATGGCCACTTAAGTTGAGATTCTCGTCCTAATGCCTATTTTACAAATCAAGCAGTTATAAATTTCTATTAAAGTTGATGTGCCAATTAAATTGAGATTTATTTGGAGTTTGGCGTCTATGTTGAGATTCTCATTAAGCTATCATACTTCAAATTCTATGTCTTATTAGTAAATAGAAGCTTAATAAGGATAATTGGGGATGTTTAGTTTTAAAATCAGTAGAACGTATATGGTGAGGCAAATGCATCCTAAGAAATTGTTTCATCATAATAATTTAACGTTGTAACCTGATTTATAAGTGCTCTTATTTGTATGATACGAATCTAGAGATTAACAACAATGGCTTAAAAATCACGTAGCAACGCCTAAAAATAACACGTTTTAATGTAAAATGGCTTAACCATGGGATAGGGTAAGTTTGAAGTAAAATTTACTTCAGATGGTTGTTTTAACAGGTTTTATTGTATTTTATAATAAATAAATCCGCTTGTACGTTAATTCTGCTCACCTAGACCTTCGAGACCTTGCTTTAATTCGCGTAGCGACGCCTAAAATACAGTCAATCGTAAGGTAAACTGCCTTTCGAGCTACCGCTCCTATATCAATTTTATCTAATAAAGGCACAAGGACTGTTTTCGAAACTTCATACCATTTCGGAATATCGTTGGGTAATGGTTAGCTGTTATCGAAATTAAGCTACATTCACAAACTTGTCATTCCTAACGAAGTGGCCATTAAAATAAATTTCGTTAACTTTATAAACTGCCATGCTTTTGCAGGAAATATAGGTTTATTGATATAGCGAAATATGTAGGCTAGCGCGACTGCCAACAAGCCAGTAATGGGTGAAAAGAAAAACTAACCTCGGTTACTCCGACGCTAAACACGAGGAATATATACAGTAATTGTAAGTAGTGAAAACGCCTTTTCTGTTGGCGGATTTTACTGGGTCGGGAAAAAGAGTTTCTAAATTTAGCATATTACATCCTTGTAATGATGAACAAACAATAGCTTAGTCAATATTGTTTATATAGCGAACTAAACTTCAAGTATTTATTAACTCACTAATTTATCCTGTCTATGCCAATAGGATAAGGGCGTTGTATTTTACAATCATTGATTTCAGTGTGATCACAATAGTAACTCTGCCAGGGAACATATTAAGGTTTAAACTCTCAATGAATTGTAGCCTTATGTCAATTGAGCACTTTGTGAAATTAAAGTTACCGAAATATCTTGGGTCTGTTTTTCATGGCTGGTTGAACTGTGTTCGAGCTAAAGCACTTTTTATTTAAAAAGGTACCCCATCAAAGAGCAAAACGCTTTTAGTCTACCCCTTTCAGCCAAGGTTTGATGGCTTTTTGATAAAGTAAAAACTTTTTATATTAAAACTACACTACAGAGTATAAGCCTCGTACAAATGGCCAAAAATTCAATACTAAATTAACCTTGAAAGCTCAAAAACCAAGGGCGTCCGAATTCAGTTGATCTGGTCATACGTTTTAGTGTGAAAAGCAATCACAAACTATTAATAAACGAAGATCCAATATTCACTATTAAGTTAGCTCGAATCCAGTTATCTTAATGATGATAAAAATGGGATGTTAAGACATGATTTACCTCCAGAATAAACTAGCTTCCCTTTACAGTAAACTGCCTCAATAGCCAGTGATTGAGAATTCAATAAATTAATGTCTGCATCCATATCAATTTCTATCCTACCTTTTTTTGTCAACTTTAATATGTTTGCTGGTGATTTAGTTATTGAGGCTAAAGCAAGTTCAAGTGGGACATTAAACTGTTTAACGGCATCAATCATTGCTTGGTGTAGACTACTAACTAGCCCCATTTGTAAATCAATTAAGTTACCTTTTAAATCAAATATAGGCAGGCTGGCATTGCCATCCGAGCTCATGGTCAGTTGGCTAATTGGCGCATTTTTTTCTAGTGCCAATGCTAATGCTTCAGCCGCTGGAATTTCTCCTTGTTCTATGATTTGTGCTGTCGTACTGGTGGTAAAATCAATAAAACCGCCCTTTAGGGCAAAATCAATTCCCGATTCTAATAGTGATTTGCTACGGTTAATATGGGTTGGATAATATTGGGTGATCGGAATATCAAACTGACTGATCACTTGTTCAAGTAAGTCGAGTTTACTAGGTTCATCTCCTACATGAATACTGACAATACCCACTTTGCCTGCCAACATTCCAGCTACTCTAGCCTCAGATGTCAGGCGCGCCATTTCGTGCGAAGTGATTTGTGAACTGCGGTGATCTGCAATAGCCACTTCACCGACACCAATAAACTTATCAATTAGCATAATGTCATGCTTCACTGATTGAGTGATGGTGACCATAGGCAAATGATACGACCCGGTATAACAAAAGACCGATAAACATTGCTCTTCCAGCGCATACGCTTTGGCGAGAAGATTCTCTAAACTGCGAGTTTGAGCATCTGTCCCCAGTACACCTACCACAGTGGTTACTCCACCTTGAATGGCATCGTTAATATGCATTTCTGGAGTGCGAGTCGTGTATCCACCTTCACCACCTCCACCAGTAATGTGTACCAGCGAGTCAACAAAGCCTGGCGTAAGTAGTTTGCCAGTTGCATCAATAACGGTTGTAAATGAGTTGGCGGCTAATTCAATACTATTTTCAATGGCGATTATCTTACCGCCAGCCACCAGTACATCCTTTTTACCCAGAGACATTGGTGCATAAACTTGTGCATTTTTAAATAATTGCATGAAAATCCTTAGCTAAAGTTGATGCCAACGGCAACGATAATAAACATGATTGAAGTTGCGACCAGCAACAACATAAATCTCCATATAAATCTAGCCCAAACAAACCAGTCAACCTTAGTGACACCAAGACAGCCTATTAGCGCCGCAGAGGTTGGAATAATGATATTGGTTAAACCGTCTCCGAGTTGGAATGCTAATACTGCAATTTGGCGGGGTAAGCCTAATATATCTGATAATGGTGCCATAATTGGCATAGTTAACGCCGCTTGACCTGAACCTGATGCGATGAAGAAGTTAAATATCGATTGAAATAAATACATGAAAATCGCTGAAATAGCATCAGGGAGTTCACCTAAAAATAGACCTGTATAGTGCAGTAGAGTGTTTAAAACTGATGGAGTTCCCGCTTGGTCTCCGCCTAATATAATCACAATTCCTTTGGCCATGCCGACAATCATAGCGGCAGGCAATAGTTCTTGTGCGCCTTTCTTAAAGGCATTAGCGACATCATTAACGTTAAGACGTTTGCTGAGAATGGCAATTAAGCCTATTACACAACCTAAGGTAAAAAACTGACTAGCCAGTTCGGGAATATAATAACCTCTGACAATAACTCCCCAAATAATCCAAACAATACCCAGTACAAAGGTAGTAAGAATAAGGCCATCGGCAAAATTGAATTTAACCTTCACCAGTGGCTCAATTGCAATAACATCTTCGCTAAAGCAGGGGGACAATTCAGGATTTCTTTTTACTTTCTGGGCGTAGTCCATGGTAAATACGATGCCTGCAGAGGTAAAAATAAACCACATTATCACTCTAAACTCTAAACCTGACATTAACGGGAGGTCAGCAATACCCTGAGCTATTGCAACACTAAAAGGGTTCATCCAAGAAGCGGCAAAACCAATTTGAGTCGCGACAAATGTGACTAGAATTGTCACAATACCATCGTAGCCCATAGCACGCATTAGAGGTAGCAACACAATACAAAATGCAATCGCTTCTTCGCCCATACCAAAGATTGCACCGCCAGCGGAAAATAGGACAAATAGAATAGGAATAAAAGCCAGTTCAAACTTTTGGGTTTTAGCTATTAACGACAAAATCCCATTATCAACCGCTTTGGTTTGCATGATGATACCAAAAGCACCACCGGTAATAATTATAAACATCATTACCCCAATGGCTGAACCCCATTTGTCTCCCGATACCATACCCTCAAATGCAAAGTTAAAAAATCCAATTTCACCATGTTCAGCAAATAAGGACACTCCCTGATAGTTAGTAGCAAACTGAAAACTTCCTGCTACAAGTTCAGCTTTATTGGTATCAGGGTTGAGAGCAACTTCAAAAAAGCCTGCAGGCACAAAGTGGGTGGTAATTGCGGAAAATAACACCACAAAAAACAGGATGATGAAGGCATCTGGCATTTCTCGAGCTGTCTGTAACTTCATTTTGTTATACTTTTTATTTTGGTGAAAAGAAAAGGTAGGCCATACTATGCACAGCCTACAGAACTTAAGTTATTAAAACTTAAAAGTATAACGAACATTCCAGCGGCGTCCGAGCCAATCATGCACCGAACTGGCATAGCCATTAGTCGGTGAAGAGGCGTAGGGTGGTTCTTCATCGGTTAGGTTACGCACTGATAATAATACATTGTGATGATCGTTAAGTTCGTAGCCAATACTGGCACTAAAGGTTAACCAATCTTCAACGGTTTCATTATCAAACTTAAAGTCACCATCACCTAATGCGCTTATGTAATGGCCTGAAATACTGGCATTCCAACTATCAACTTGCCATTCTGTGCCTAAATCAATCACACGTTCAGGGCGCGCTGTTTCTGATGCACCACTGAGCTTGCCGAGTAAATCTTCAACAGGTGTACTAGGTGTGATTTGGCGTTCAAATGAGAAGGTTTCTGTACCGGCTACATAAAATTTAAATGTACCAGCAGTGACCGTATCCAGACGATAGTTAACATTATAATCCAAGCCATCAGTACTTTGATTACCTACGTTAAAATACCCTGTGCGTAGAAAACTAATATCACCCTGACTATCAACCACACAACCAAAGTCATCACCTAATTCAGCAATACTACCCACCACACTAGCAGGATCTTTAATACAGGCATCCAAAGTTGTATTGGCATCAATATCAACAATATCGTCATGCTCATAACGCCAATAATCGACAGTGAATTGCAATTCATCCGTTGCATTCCACGACAAGCCCACGTTAACTGCTTGAGACTTTTCGGCTTCTAAGTCTTTATTACCTAAGGTTTCCTGGTCAAACTCTAGTTCACCTAAATCTGCCCCAGCAGTGCCACATAATGCGTTATAAGTTTCATTCGCACCACAATTAATATATTGACTGCCTAGTGAAGTGCCTGCCCCCAATTGTGATAACGATGGCGCCCTAAATCCTGTGCTCCAAGACGCCCGTAATACCAGCTCATCAATTGGGTTGTAACGTAATGAAACTTTGGGGTTTACATCACCACCAAAGTCACTGTAATGGTCATAACGTAAAGCTGCGATTAAATCGAGTGAATCTGCTAGTGGGAAGTTAAACTCGCCATATGCTGCGTATTGAGTGCGATCGGCTGCAGCATCACTTGCTCCTAAACCAATAATTTCATTATTAACTGCGTTAATAGACGGTTTATCAAAAACCTCTTCTTTGCGGAACTCACCGCCAAAGACCGAACTGACCGTACCTGCAGGTAGCTCAAATAAGTCTCCAGCAAAGTTAAAATCGAGCGAAAACACTTCTGACTCGCCTTGACGAACACCCGGATCGCGCAACACAGCAACTTCAGCTGCGCTGCTATCTTGGCCTAAATTAAAGGGGTTAAAGTTATCGTTTGCTACTGCCATATCTAGACTAGTCGCATTCATATAGCCCGATACATTTTTAATCTCATTAGTGGATTTACCATAGCTCAGTGCCGACTCAAAACTCCATTCGGCGATATCTCCTCTAATACCGGCTAACATGCGGTAGCTTTGAGTGTCATATTCTTGAATTCGACGCTCAGGGAAACGAGTTCGTACCGTGATAAAGTCACTTACGCTGCCATCCAGCATATCGATATCTTGAATATATTGAGGAACATTTATCGAGTCGCCCGCAACATCAACACTATAACCTGCGGGTGCTTCATAGGATGAGCCATTATTTTGTTGAAACATCCCTTCAGCAAAAAACTCTAAACCACTATCAAGTCGATAGATATGATTCAGTGTCGCGCCGATGTTTTCATAGTCTGGTTGAATCGCGCGTTGGATCACATAGTCATAGTTACAGCGGCTACCACTTTTTTGAGTATCGTCACCACACCAATTCTCGGCGTAGTCATCTCCGTCAATTGTCATGCGAGTATTAGACTTATAGGTCACATTAACGGGTCTATCACTATTAAAAATAGGATTACGTGTAGCGTAGTCAACCACAAGTGTTGTATTGCTATTGGTGGTCTCGAATCCACCAGCATAGGTCAGGTTGGTGCGACTGGCATCGTGCTCTGAAGTGTCATCACCATATTGGGCTGTTAGCTCATGACCCACAAAGTCTTTGCGCAAAATAAAGTTAATTACCCCGGCAATAGCATCTGAACCATAAATTGATGACGCGCCATCGGTTAATACATCAATCCGTTCAATGGCAGAAAGTGGGATAGAGTTAACGTTTACAAAAGAGTCTGAACCGTTAGAAAATGAATCAACGGCCACACGACGACCATTGACTAATACCAGAGTAGAGCTGGAACCTAGCCCGCGTAAACTGACTCCTGAAGCGCCAGCTGGTGAACCATCTGCACCCGCAACACCGCCTGACTCAGAGAATGTTCCTGCGCTTGAGGCTTGGGGTAAATCACGTAAAAATTCACTGACAGATCCATAACCTTTTTTGGCTATTTCATCTTGGCTAAAACTTTGTAAAGGGTTAGCCCCTTCCATATCTACACCTTTAAGGCGAGATCCTGTTACTTCAACCCGTTCTACGGTCTGTTGTTGTTCTGATTTTTCTAATTCGTTGGCAACGGCTAAGGCTACAGGTGATAACGCCATGCCCAACACGGCGCATAAAAGTACTGAACTTCTCATGGTAAGCTCCCGATAAATCTTTAATTGTAATTTTTAGACGTGGCTACACTGCGCGTGAGTCAATACGCTTGGCATTAATAAATGTTTGCAGGTAGTACAACGTCAATCAAATGATTGAGAGGGGAGTAAGACGGCTAGATAAAACTCCACCAAACACTAACGTGTTCAGTAGGTTATTCGTCCCACCATTCAGACAGATACCAATTACGGAAGTGGTATCTTTGGAAAAGAGTTGCAGAAAATATCATTGTTATAAAAAATAATCCTTTGTTGTTGATATGTTAAGAGGCTATCCGTAATATGATGTTTGAGTCAATACATGGCAGACACTTTTTTTTGAGTGCAACCATGAAAATTATTTCTAAAATTAAATTATTCATATTTTTTAGCAGCTTAGCTTTTAGTTTATTTCTGCAATTATTGTTTGTTGGTAATAGCTGGGCAGAAAAAAGCGTTTTATCAAAACGAGAAAACCCATTATTTCCAGGTTTTGATTTAATGTTGGTAGGCGGCGGCTTAAAAACCTGTAGCTCATTGTCGTCAAATTCCTGCGCCGAAAGCGTTGCTTTTTCTCCAAATGCCAAATTATCAATTCAATATCACTTCAGTCTTGATTGGCTTGAGCGGGCATTAAGCCATACTAGTTTGCAAACATTATCGTTAACTCAAATAAACTCATTACGGAAAGCCAGCCAACAAGCGGCGCAAAGCAGTGTCAGCTTAAGCCAGTTTAAGGATGCCATTGGCCAGATTAACAATCACTTATTGAATGATTTTACCGACCAGCAATACTATGCTTTGCTCGATTTATTAGAACAAGAGCAACGCACCGAAACTGGTGAAGTCTTGCAAGAGCAAGTCATGCTCAATGCAACCGAGAAGCCATATGGCCCGGCTATTTATCGACGATTTACCGCGCAGGCTTTGCTAAAAAAGCAGCAACGTACCCCTAATGCGACACGCCCATTAATTGGAATTGTGACGGCTTCAGCCAGAGACCCATTTGAGCCCATTTCCTTTTATACTAGTGCATTTGAACAGGCTGGCGCAGATGTCATTTGGCTACCCTTAGATGCGGCTTTGCAAGCCGGAATATACAATAAACAATGCAATAAATTGCCAATATTGCGTCAGCAACTACAAGGCAATGTTGATAAAGCTCGGCTTTATCCGACACACACCCAAATACAACAACGCCTGTGCGAATCACCTAAAGAATTGTATGAGTTACTTGAAAGTCTTGATGGCCTATTTCTAAATGGTGGCGATCAAAGTTTAACCTTAACAGCATGGTTAACTCCTGATAAAAAACCCTCTAAAGCATTAACGTTAATTAAAAATCGGCTAGCTAATAAGCAGATAGTCATTGGTGGTACCAGTGCAGGAACGGCTGTGATGACGGCAGCGAATATGATCACTGGCGGGACCAGTGACGGTGCAATGCAGCATGGTGTGTTTAGTGCAAAACCACCAAGTGAGCGATGTGAAATTAATCACTGTGAGGGAGAGATACATGCCACAGCAGTGACCTACCGTGTAGAAGGTGGATTGGGATTATTTCCATTTGGGATAACTGACACGCATTTTTCTGAGCGAGCACGTCAAATCAGATTATTAATGTTAACCGCATCAACTGATAGCGAAATGGGTTTTGGGGTGGATGAAAATACTGCCTTGTTAGTTAACACTGCAGATAAACGTTTGTCCGTCATAGGTGAGAATGGTGTGTGGGTCATCGAGCAAACTCAAGCCAAAGAAACAGGCAGCGATAGGCTAAGTTTCAGCGGGATATCGCATTATTTAACCTCAGGAAGTCAAGCCGAACTTAATGGTAGCAGTTTGCAACTGACTAATAGTAGTCTATCAGAACTGAAAAAATCAGCGGATATTAAAAGTAATATTCCAGTATACCTACAATGGATAAATCAAGCCTGCCATGAAGGCAGAATATTAAGGACGCTTATTAATGATTTTGAGTTAACAATGCAGCCAATGACAAGTAACGGTTGCAAGGGAGAGTTAAATAATAAGCAAAGTTATATTGATTTTAAGCTATTACTACAACAACGGTAAAATAAGTTACGTTAGAAGATGTTTATAATGCTTGCTCGAATTAAAAATTTAATCGAGTTGAGTGGAATGATGATTAGTCATCAAAGCCAGAACTCAGGTCATAAGTGCGACACTCTTAATTGTGGCATAAAAGAAGCCAAAGGCTTAAGGTGATTGGCTTTAATCTCGTCAAAGAAAAAATTCAAAGAAAAAAATTTAAAGATAAAAAGCCAAGATAAAAAGGCCACTATTGCAGTAATTGGTCGTTATAACTATCTATTAAATGAATCTAATGAAAACGACTTTTCTGTTGGCGGATTTTTACTAGGTCGGGAGAAATGTCTTCTAAATTTAGCATATTACATCCTTGTAATGATGAACTAACAATAGCTTAGTCGATATTGATTATATCGCGAACCTATTGTGCTTTTTAACGTTCCTTTAAACTTAATCTGTCCTAAAATCCTCGTTTAATCGTATATTTTTATCGTTCTTCATCTCTAATGATTGCTGATATTTTTCCATCAGCAAATGAAGTAACGATACGTGTTTTCCTAATGTTTAACACTCAGAAATAAGGTATAACACCCATACTGTATAAATATGGCTCTGTTGTATTTCTGTGTGGCTAAAACTTCGAGCAAAATGCCCTTGGCTGTCATACCTAAGCAGGGGCTAGCATATTTATAATTAATCGAACCATTACATCCTTTTGCTTGGGATCTGACTCAGCAACCAGTAACGTTAATGCTGCTAACCCTGCATCATTAATCACAGAGCTGCCATCATCATTGTATAGTCGATTGTTTCTATGTAAGAAATCGACAAACAAAAATGCTGCTGAACGTTTATTTCCGTCCGAAAAGGGGTGGTTTTTTACGACAAAGTACAACAGATGAGCAGCTTTTGACTCTAATGATGGGTAGGCAGGCTCCCCGAAAACAGTTTGCTCCAAATTTCCAAAAATACTACCAAGGCCATCCCCTCGTGGCTGTGCAAAAAGATTTGTTGCTTGCTGTTTTGATATAAGGTCGGTTTTTAGCTCTTCCAGTGCTAGCTGTGCTTCATTCGGGAGAGGCAATGCTCCACCTTCTGTACCTTGCGGCTCAGTCAGGAGACCTTCATCATACCGCTGTAACCACAAGAAGGTATGAGTGTATTTACTAATGATATCAACAATACCTTTGCTACTAGATAAGGTTAACTCTGGTGATTGGATGGATTTTTGTACCAGTTTCAATGCTGCTTCCAACTCTTGAGCGTTTGATTCGAAGCGAGCATGATCGATTGTATAGCCTTTTATTAAATGCTCTTTTAGTAGCTTGGTAGCCCACTGTCGGAATCTAACACCACGCTTGGAGTTAACCCTGTAACCCACTGAAATAATAGCGTCTAAATTATAGTGCTTAAGCGTCCGCCTTACCTTTCTGCGACCTTCTTGACGAACTACCGAGAAATCCTCGGTACTTGAGTTTTCAAGTAGTTCCTCATCAATAAAGATGTTTTTTAGGTGCAAGCCAACATTATCTGTAGATGTTGCAAATAGCTCAGCCATCTGACTTTGCGTGAGCCAAACGCTTTCATTATGGACTTTTACCTCAACACTGCCTGCATCAGTCTCGAAGATTTCTACGTTAATTTCACTAATATCACTCAAGAGTTCACCCATCAATATCAATTTGCATAGACTGATATGATAGCACGCTACAGACGTGCGTAAAGTTGTTTCTCACCCAGTCCTTGTTGACAGCGCCCCAGTCAACAACACGATATTTCCCTTTCGAATATTGTTCAATTTTAACCTCGATTTCATGGAGGGCTTTAATCGTATCTTGTGCTGTTCTCCGAGGCATCCCCGTGATCTCAACGATTTTAGGGACAGTGTTAAAATCACTGTCTATCAGGTGAGCAACAAGTAGTCTGCGAAGGAATGAAGTCTGAGTTTTACTTGGTTTGGAGATCATACGGTTAGAGCCTCATTTATCCATAGGGTCTCTTCACCATATCCTTTATCTCGCATCCATATATGCCATGCGAGGTAATTTCCTAAGTAAGCGGTGCCGACACCTTTAAATCTGTCTAACCACTCCTTAAAGTGAGCTATGAATCCGTTCACATGCTGTATGTGGTAGACATCATCAATCACACGCCCATCTGATGCGATTATCCGTTTGTGGTCGAGTTTGATATCTAAGTTACTAACGATGCTTTTGTATGAAAGATTACCGTCAGTGCATAAGCAGCAACCTTCTGTTAATAATGGGGTTATAGCCTCAGCTAGATTCTCTTTGGTATTGCGATCCATCACTCGATATGTGAACTGATCGCCACGTTGGTATGAGATAAGAAAGGGTACTAGTGGAACCTTACCACCACCACGCTTGCGTGATTCTCTAGGCATTTGGCGACACCCCTTAAATGATTCAGGCAAGAATGCCTCATCGGCCTCTATGATGCCTGTGAAAGAGGCTGGTTGATTCTGATTGGGCATTTGCAGGAATCTGTGTCGCCAGAAGAAAGCGGTTCTTAGATTGATCTTGAGATGTCGAGCTATTTTCCTTAGTGAAACCCCATCCCACATCAACGCAGCGTAGGCTAACCACTTGTCTTCCTTACGCATTTTAAATAGGGGCGTCCCTGTCAAAGAGCAGAAGGTTTTCCTGCATTCCTTGCAACGATAGCGCTGAATGCCTTTCGTCGTAACTCCATGCTTAACGAACTCTATAGAGTGGCAGTGGGGGCAATCAGAAACAGTTTGCTCTCGCTCAGCAATTACCTTTCCAACAGTATCACTATTGAGTTTTTCTTTGACCGAGTTGTTTAGCCACTTGGTGTCAGCATAGTTGAGGGAGGGGACGAGTTGCAGTATCTTATCTAAGTTATTGATTCCCATTGTTACCGCCACCTGCTTTGTTCTTGTAGGGATCATTATTATAGACTAGCAACACAGAAGTACAACAGAACCATAAATATACAGTATGGGTGTTATACTCATTTACATTACATTCATATCGCTATGTAAAATTCATCTAAGAAATGAAGTAGGCGGAGGTCCATATGTTTGCTTTAGTAGATGCAAACTCATTCTATTGCAGTGCTGAGCAAGTCTTTCGGCCAGACTGGCGTGGCAAACCCATTATTGTATTAAGTAATAACGACGGTTGTATTGTTGCTGCTAACCGCCAGGCTAAAGAGCTTGGTGTCCCTAAGTTTTCGCCTTACTTTGAGATTAAGGGGTTTTGTCAAAATAAAGGAGTGATAGCCTGCTCAAGTAATTACGAACTCTATGCCGATTTGTCTATGAAAATGATGAATATTATCGGTCGCTTTGCACCTGAGCAGCATGTGTATTCAATCGATGAAAGCTTTTTATCTTTTAAACAATGCTATCCAGCTATTACTTGTTTACGTTCCCATGGACAACTTATTCGACGTGCAGTTTGGAAGGAAACACGATTGCCGGTGTGTGTTGGTATGGGCTCAACCTTAACGTTAGCGAAAGCTGCTAATCATGCTGCCAAAAAATTACCTGGTTATCAGGGTGTTTGCGTTATTGATAATGAACAAGAACGTATTGCTATTCTACAATCAATGAATGTCGATGATGTATGGGGCATTGGTCGACGTATCAGTAAAAAGTTAGCGCTGTTAAATATCAAAAATGCATTTCAACTCGCCAATATGCCTAGCGCATTAGCTCGCAAGCAATTTAGTATCGAAATAGAACGGACAGTTCGAGAGTTAAACGGTCAAGTATGTAAGCAATGGGATGAAGCGAGGGCAGATAAACAGCAAATATTTTCAACACGAAGTGTAGGTGAGCGCATTGTCGACTTTGATGGTTTACTGCAAGCTTTGAGTAAACATGTGGCTATTGCAGCGGTGAAAGCACGCAAACAAGGCTCTCTTTGTAAAAAGATGATGCTGTTTGCCAGCAGTTCTCCGTTTGATGAGCACCCAGCAAGTTTTAAGGTACTAGTACCATTCACATGTCCAACGCATTGTACGCATGAGTTAACAAATGCAATGAGTGAAGCTGCACCAAAATTGTTTCGTGCCGGTGTTCGCTACTACAAAATAGGAGTAGGGCTCATTGAACTCAGTAGTGAGAAGCACACGCAATATGATTTATTTAACAAACCAAAAGCCAAACCAGCCTTAATGGAAGCACTCGATGGTATTAATCAACGCTATGGAAATGACACACTATTTTTAGCAGCACAAGGAATTGAGCAAAAATGGGCGATGCGAAGAGAGCTACTTTCACCTCAATATACAACTGATTGGAATTGTATACCCAGAATAAAATGTTAGTTTTCACTAGGTGATTAAGTGATTAAGTCGAACTATGGTGAGTCACACGATTAGTTTATCCCCTAATATAAATCGTTAATGAGATTTTCTTTAATTCAGAATTGAAAGCTGTGGTTGTTGATAAATTAAGCAACCCTCGTTAGATTTAATTTTATCTGTAAGTAAGTGATAGGTTGCAAAGTTATACAAGCATCGAATACTCAGTTAAAAGCGAGGAAATTCTAGGTATATATTGCTTTTTACACTTGGTAAATCCCATTTCCGCGAACGCCTCTTGCTTTAAGTTTCGTGTCGCAACCCTCGTGTCGAGGGTTGCGACACGAAAATGCAGAAATTTTCTTCAGATTTACCTAAAAACCAATTGGACATATAAATCAAAGCTGCCCCCTTTATGGGTTAGATCTTTTACTCATTCACACCCAGTTCATGCACTTTTGCCCTATTAAAGGTTATCCATTTTATTAATGCGCCTTGCAGTGCCCCTGCAAGCATGCATCAACAGTGTTTAGCTATAGCGATTCTATATACCGTAGAGTAACGAGGTGAAAGTCTAAGTCATTGATATTAATTATTCTTATGTCTTATCTTAGTTAGGACATTGTATCACTCCATTGTTATGAAAGTGATTTGCAGTACTTTATATGTGTTAAGCCTTGCACCTCAAGGGTTTAACACGCAGATAATGGTGAAGGGATAGGGGGAGACGCTATGCCTGAAAGATTAAAACACTTATTTTACAGCGACTTAGCTAAAGCACCAAAAAGCCGATTTTGCTGGATGTCTAACACATTTAACCTGTCTCAGTAAGTAAGCTGGCCGGTGAACAACATAAGCATTTTCGTACTCAGTTAAATCAATAGCGCTAGGTAAGAGTTTACCCAAAAACTGAAAAGTATGTTACTTGAGTTATACTGCTACTATTACGCTAATTAACCATATCAAACTTTAATTTTTTGAGGGTAATAAAATTAAATTTATTCCAGTTAGTGATCTTCATCTTGATGATTACACAATTAGGCAAGACTTTTGGTTGGACTTTGATCCCGAAGCGGTTTTAGTTATTGCAGGTGATGCTGGTAATGCTCTGTCCGGCATTGATTATATTAAGAATATTTTATGCAAATACTTTCGGGCGGTTATTTATGTCGCAGGAAATCATGAGTGGTACAGCAACCTTAACCGCCAGTTCCGCTTAAACGTTTATAGTTTATGCAAAGAGGCTATAAATAACGTAAATTATTCTAAAGTTATTTCAAACTCGCCATTAATGAGAATAAAGAAGCATAGTGAAATGGTCGATAATTTATATTTTCTTGATAATGAAAAAATTGAGATAGATGGTTTTTCTATATATGGAGGCTCGCTTTGGTTCCCAATTCATACATACTCTAAAGAGTTGTTAAGTGATTTTGAGTTATTAATGAATGACCCTAAATATATTAATTATAAAATTATCGAAGAACAATATAATGAATTTGTTAAGAATTTTCCTGAGCAAGTCGATTTAGTCGTGTCACATCACCTACCAAATCTGGAAGCTTTCGCATTGGAAGAAAATAGAGCGAGTAAATATGCTCCATTTTACCATGCATCTTTGCCTACAAAGTTAATATCAAAAACTAGGTATTGGGTGGCAGGTCATCAACATGATGCAATTGAAAAGCTAATAGCTGGTAATGTTAGGTTTATTTGCAACCCTAAGGGTGTCCGACCTATTGCTCCAGGATTGCTTATAGATAAAGTGTATCGATTATAGTTCAGGTTATTCGATACTTAATACTTCTAGTGCTTAATAACCTTAAGGATTTTGTATGGCAGGGAACTGCAAAACGGTTCCATCTACTAGTTCGCAAAATGTACACCAGAGCAAGATAGACAAAGAATTAATATAGCCTTTGATTGAACCGTCAGCAGATAAAGTTTATGCACTAGTTGAAGGAGCATGTTCGCTAATTCCAATGTGGTCTGTGGTACTTCATCAACTTGCAGAAAGCCCCATTGAAAAAAGAAGAGAGAAATGGCGTATTCAGGTGACCGATTCAATAAATAGTCTTATTGAAAAAAAAGTCTAAGCTTGTCCACTCTGCTGGATACGGAAAAGAACTTTTCACTACTTATTCAAGCTTGTCAGTATGCAGTCAAAACCCATCAAAAAGAAAAGCTTCAAGCACTAAAATACAGCGTGCGCGTCCCGACTGTAGGCATCGATAGTAGCAGGTCGCTTGCCTTGCAGTGTTAAGTTGGTAAGATGTTGTTCATAAAGAAAATCAAAGCGTTGTTGCTCGGATGCGTTCATGGTGATACTCCTAGATTAATGCCAAGGTTGGCAAGGTCTGTAAGTATTTAAGATGGGTTAATAAAGGTGAGCTTTTATTTTCCTGCCGCGGAGCGGCTTCGTTCAACAAGCGATTTATGCCTTGCAAACAACGCAACGCATAAATACTAAAACGTTATATGCCTGAATAATTGGGAGTGTTATGAGGCCTGTGAAATTAATGAAGCTATATATTAAAGCCAAATGGGTTTGGCCTATTAGAATAATTTGCTTATTTATATCAGCTCCGTTTTTGCATAAAGTTTATACTGCGTTTTCAACGGGTATAGCTGAATCGAGTAGATATACTTCGGTGCAAGGTGAGGATTGGGGCTTTTATGCTTTTGTATTTAAATATATGGCTTTTGCATTTTTATTTGTCTGGCTGGGGACATTTGGCACAAAAGAAAAACGTGTTGAAGGCGTCATATAACAAGAGTTCAAGCTGTCAACTTTAATTAGATACTTCTAACCCTTTAATGTTCATTAATAAGTTAGCTTTACTCTTAAGTAGAGGCCAACTTTCATTAACCGCTACAATGGCATGTTTATAGCTCTAAACTAATACTCTCTGATAGTGTGTTACTGTATGGAGTAACTCAATATTGCCTCATTAGGCAGATTACTTTGTAAAGTCACCCAGGCTAACCTTTTGATTATTATGCTTACACCCGTTATTCAAGTTTCAAACTCTAAGGAAATCTCTTACGCATTTCCAGTCCAAGAAAGCTTCGCTACCAAAGTGTATGACTTTACCTGTAAATGCCTCCTGTCCTTTTCCTTCATTGTAATCATCGATAAGAAAATCTCCTTTAAGTAAATCTTTCCTTGGGGAGATAATTAAGCGATGTACATATTCCATACCTAAATAAGCCTCTACCCAGGTTCGTTTTTCTGTATAGCAAAGTGGATTCATAACCGAAGGTGCTGTGAGTATAAATGGGTCGTAACGTTCAGATGCTAACAGCTGTTCCATAGCCTCAATACCACCAGTTATTGGTAGCAAGTTGTGAAAGAAACCTGCCTGACTTTGAGGGTATAGAATTTTAGGGGCTAACTTTAACGCTAGTTTGTGAGCGCTTGCGTAATCACACAGAGTATCATCCATGTCTATATAGATAACTTTCTTACTCATAAACTTGTTTCCTTTGTAGTGGTACGATTGATTACATCACTTCTAACTTCAACAAGCACCACATGATAAAACTACAATAAGATTTGATAGCTGTTTAAGTTGTACTAGGTCAATTTAAAACTCCAAAGTAAGTTGGTTTTTAAGTTTTCTAATATTAAGAACATCATTAAAATCAACTAGTTTATCACTATTAAATCCTGCCCACTTTGGAATACGTGCCATTCCTCGCTTTCTAAACGCTAAAATTTCTTCTCGAGAAGCACCGGTAATTCTTATCGCTTTATCTATATCCACCATGCGTTCATTCATGCTATTAAAATGTTCTTTTGCAAAGCTTTGCAGTGATTCTTTTTCACAATAAATAGAGTCCAGTAACGACTTCCCAGGATGATAGCCACAGACAAGCTTACGTTGATGAACCGCAATAACGACATCTTGTATTTCAACATCATTTCTCCATAAAAGAGGCTGATAAGAAGACAGCGGTTCCATTGCAGGTGACATTTGATTTGTGGAAAACAGCGTGAATAAGGGTGATATATCAACAATGGATTTAATTGATAGTCTTGCATTCGTTTGCGCGCGGATAAGGCTTACTGACGCTAACTTAACTAGACCTTCAATAGTAACGCCTAATAATCTACATGCTTCGTTAGCTGATAACCAAACTTCTGACACACTTGATAAGCATCTTATGTGAAACTGTTTTGTTTCGTTTTTTAACGTCTCTACGGTGGGCCAATTTGTTTTTAACTGACCTAATAAGCGTTCTATATCGACATTAGCAATGTTTTTAGGGTAATTCCCAGATATTGAAAGAATAGAATCGCGCGCCCAATTTTTCGCAATGCCAATATCTGTTAGCAATGAGTAACCCAGTATTAGGGCGTGTTGGAAATCTGGTATACGAGGGTATTTGCTGGATTTGATTGGGCCGCTATTTTCAAAGAGATGAGCAGCCAATAAAACATCACTTATTTGTTCATGTGATAAATGTAGGTGTTCACTACTTTCGGCTTTTAGTGGCCGATGACACGCTGGGTTTGTACATCTTGCTTGTAACAAAGCAGGTTCAAATTTTAGGAGTGAACCGCAATGAGAGCAGTGACTTATCAAGTCAGTCTTATGTATACGGCAGTATGATTCAAAAGGGTTTTGCCATATATTACGATAATACGCAGATTCTCTAATGCATTCTGGGCAAACTTTTGGCGTAAGTTGAAGCGATAAGTTAAACAGGGGGCTCTGAACACTTGATAAATTAAACCCCTTTGGCAGTAACAAATCAATTTCAGGCACTTTAGAGTCAATACCTTTTATAATTCGATTTAACTGGGCATCATTCACTAATGCAGATGCTCTCGTTAACCCATTGCGTATGATTAAACGAAGTAGGTAACCAATAGGGGCTTCTTTTACGATAGCTGTGGGTTTAATACTAATTTGCATTTTTTGCATTTTTTTCATTTTTTTGATTTGTTTTTTTAGACTGCTCTAACGTATATTCCGCCATAACTTTTGAAATCTTTTGGGTTACCCATTGGGTATCATCTAAGTTAGTAAAAGGGTTCTTAGCTCCTTTGCAATACAGGTTGAAATTGATACTCAATGCTTGATATAGCGACTCTAAATCATGACTCTTCATACAGTTTTCTTGCATGAACAAATCGTTCAAGGTACTCATACTTCTCTCTTGATAGGCTATATAGACTCGAAAATAGAACTGTTGATGCAATAGGTTTTTACTGTCTAATACCGGCCCAATAATTTGCCTAAGAAACCAATCAACGCAGAGTACCCATGACTTCTTTTTAGGTACATGGCGCCTTAGTGATATAGGACGTAACATTCTCCGTGAGAGTTGCTCGTCATCATCAAGCTGCTTATTGTTATCACCAAACGCCATCAACCTAGAGGCAAGTTTACTGCCTGAAAAAACAATAGAGCATCGAATATCTTCTTCATCAATTAACCAGCAAAGGTATTTGATAATAGATTGAAAGAGAATGCCATCATAGGTTGTAGATAGGTTTTGTATTTCATCCAAAATAATAAGCTCTACCTCATGCTCTTTGAGCAAGGTAATCAATTGGATTTCCAGTTCAGTTGAATGCGGTCTCCCTCTTAACATTGGCCCACCTAAAGCAGAGATCAACGTTTTCATGAGGTCATTCACACTGGATTTACCTTGGCGCACAGCGTAATAAAAAACAGGAATAGTCTTCTTTTCAAGGGTCTTAACTGGATTAAATAATTGTTGATACGCTTTCAATAAATACGTTTTACCTTCTCCGGACGAGCCATAGATAAGTAACGCTTTTTTAGTGCATGATTCATTAAAATACATACTGTGAACAAGCTTGATACACTCAATAATCTTCTTAGTTTTGGCGCTTTTATAGATGAGGTTTTCTGATATATCCACGGTTGAATCATGCATTACCAAACATCCTCACCTTCATCGTCATCATCTTCAAACACATTCAAACCAGTGTCATTAACATTGTCTTCCAACAAATCCTCACTGACTAATTGGCTATTATCTTCAGGTAGAGAGGTAGGCTCTAATTCTGATTCCGGTTCAGGGGGCGGGATATTTGCCAGCACGTCGACATCTTTCATTTTTGTGATTTTTTGAGACTTTGTAATCCGCTCTTCTGTATTCAAGTCAAGCATGTTATTAGCTTCATAACTTGGAATTGAAGGCCCTCTCTTTGGAGAACGGCGTTTCGATACAGGGCAAAACTTTTCAATGTTAAGTGCATTGGGAGTTTTTGGATCGATAATGTCATTTATATCAATGTTTGCAGTCACTGAGAGGTGACCATTGAGATCATCAAAAGAAATTGGGTCCTCATTCTTAAAGACATTGACGTTTCGAGCAATGATTTCAATTTTTGTATTATCTACAGGGTGAGTTGCAACCACTGTCACTTGACGTGCATCGTATTTGTCAAAGTAGATTTTTACAATTGGTGATTGATGACGACCGAAGTCTTTGAGCGTTCCATATAGGGCTCTTAATTCTTCGCTTTCAAAAATCTGTTTTTGGCAATACACGGTGCCATTGGATTGAAGTTTGCTACTTGCTCGAAAGAGCTCTACGTGAAAAGCGTGTTTAATGCTCTCGTAGTTAAAATGGTCTCTAGGGGTTTCAATCATAGATTCATGCCACAACTCATTCGGTGTCTTCCCCGTAGATGGGTGAACAGTGTTGTGATAGTGAACCATATAGGTATTTAATAGCCGTTTAAAATCGCTAACAAGTAGGTTAGCAACATCTTTGGGACGTTTTTGGAGTAACGCCTTGTGGTCTGTTCTTTTTCCAAGATAAGAGTTTAATCCAATGGTAAACTCACCCGATGCGGTGGTTATCTCTGTTCCTTTTAAACAATTATTACGTAAATTTCGGTTAAAACTTTCTATAAACGGCTTTTTTTCGGGATGATTAGAAGGACAATGAACAAGGTTAATACTCAATGATTCAGCCAGTTTTTTGATTAATGTATTATTGTAACCAGGCCCATTATCTAGCACGATTGATTCAGGCCGCCCTGAGTAAGGTAAATTTTCATTTGAAATGAAAATGTTGCGCAAAGAATTTAAGACACCTAATTTGTTCTCAGCCCCAAAATCAACAACGACTGAAACGATAGCGCGGGTATAAGCATCAATAGCTAGATACAAAGAGATGCTGGGCGTCGGAAAGTGTGTGTTATCATCAATTAAACATAGATTCAAACAAACACGGTCTACTTCTACCCGCTGTAATGCGTATTGTGTTTTTATGCTCGAACACAATGACAATGACAGTTTGTTGCGCTCTTTTTCTGACAAGTTAGGGTTGTTCAATTTTAGTGAAACCTCATTTAATTGTTTGAGTCTGCGCCTAAATGTGCGCTGCGATACAATTTTAATATTTTCATTTTCAACGGCTGCCTTTTTGGCTTGACGTGTATAACTGCGATAGTAATTCTTAACTACATTCGAATTTGAATTAGAAAAAGCTTTACCAATAAACACTGACAAGAAGTTTTCAGTAGCAGTATTTAAGCGCGTTCGACAATCTCGTTTCTTACAAGCCAGTGCTTCTGCTTCAAAATCAGAATTTACAAAACGCTTCCAGTATTTACAGAGTGTCTTCCAGGCTGGATGTTTATTGCACATCGTTTCAGGGTGAAGCTTTTCCACTGTCTCAATCACTTTTAAATAAGTGCTATGAGTTGAAGGGCGATGACCTTCCTCTACAATGTCATGCATCACGTGCATGTATTTCAATTTGTCGCTTGCAAATTCTTTTTGGTATTCAGTTAGTTCAATGGGCGTAGTAATTGGCAGCCGCATTGATAATCGTTTTTCATTAATTTCGTGTTCAAATAGCTTGCGGTCTAATAGTTGCTCTTGCTCTGCAGAGTTCTCACCACTTAAAACGACATTATTAGGCGTCATCGCAATAATTTGCTGGATGCCCCCACGTTCAGTATTAAACTCTGTGCCAACCGTGTAGCCGTACATGATTAATTGCCTACTCGTTGTAAAATTGAATTCGCACTAATGAGTTCTGCTTCATTAAATTCATAAACACCTGAGGTGAGTAGGGTGTACGCTTCCGATGCTGGGTATTCCGTAAAGGCTTTTAGCTCAGCAATAAGTTCTGAAAATGAAATGGTATCGGGCAACGAATATTGCTCAGGTCGGAATGAGGGTTTTAACAGGTAGTTAGCAGCTAATAATTTAAGGTTATGTAGTTCAATTTCATTAATATCTTTAGCGACGATGAGTTCAATACCTAAGCCGGTGGTGCGCAAAGCATAATCATTAAAGGAAGAGACTTTCTTGATGTATTCATCAGTCGAAAATTTTTCATGATGGATTTCAATGTATGCTTCATGTCCATTTTTATACTTCACTAAAAAGTCCGGTGTAAATCGACAATTTTTGCCTAGCATTTCAAGATGCATGCTTTCTGGCTGCGCAGCAAAGGACAGCACATTAGGATTAACTTCGAGACGTAGGGCTAAAATCCACTCAAGAAATGATTCAAGCTGAAGGGCACAACCTGACTTCTTCGAATAAAATCGAATGACGTGCCTTCCTCTATGTTTATTTGCACTTCTCTTGTTACTCATCAACGAATCCTAAAAGTTAATTGCTACAACAAAAAAACAACACCTTGCAGTTTAGTTGGTTTCGTGAGATTATCGAGGGTTACTCGCCGCAATAATGCAGCAAACCGCAGTCTCATAAAAACATCAATTTTTTAATATTACAAAATGGATTTAAAAATTTAACAAGGGAATGGTGAAGCATTTTGATAGGAGCCGCAACTAGGTGATTATGCCAAAAAATCAACTTCTGACAGTAAGTTAACGAATGTTAATGTTTATTTAATACATCACATGCACACGTTGAATTTGTTTTTTACGTTGATTTCGTCGGGAAAATCGAATTTCTATCATGGCCGTTTCGGAGAGTTTTTTAAAAATAAAATGAATCAATGACTAAAATTAGTAAAATGTAACTAAATATGTCAATTCTCTAAATATTTATCTAAGTCGTTGGAAATGTACAAAAAGACGAATCAATTTATTTCGACATATTATGACAATATTTTTTCGTATTTTCTCGCATTTAAGCAAATTCCGCACGATTAAAGCTATTAAAAGTCACATCTTAATCGGCAAATTCAATGCATAATGTGTTTATAAAAACCGTTAACAATAAAAAATTGTAATAGTTTTGGTTTTATTGAATTAAACCGGATGCAAACTAGCAGTTGAGAATCTGCAGATTAATCACTTTTTTGAAGTGAGCTTTCCACTTTAATACCTGATGTGTGTCTTACTTGATCATTAAAACTTTCAACATTAAGTTTGATATCCAGTTAATTTGTGTCCAGCCTAACAATCCCTTGTCAATAAAGGCCCTTAAGTCATTGTGTAATGAACAGTTTGAAGCAACCAATATTACCAGATATACTGAATTCGATATTATAAGGCTATGAATTATAAGAGGGTTTTAGGCTATGGAAAGCCGTTTAAGTCGATTTGCGTTAACGGTTACTTTAATCGCTGTCATAGGCTTCATCGTCAGTCATTACAATGGCCAATGGATTAGCATTCCTATTCTTAGTGATTTCTTTACCGTAACAGAGAACACTCCAGAATCATTAACGTCAAATAGCGACATATCACCATTACCCCAAACGATTAAAACTCGCTCAACTGAGCACCATGAATTCGAAATGTCTTCAGAACAACACCGTGCTTGCGGTTCATTAACAGTAACTCAAGGGCTAGAGGTTAAGAAACGGGATAACGGTATCTATACTTGGGTAGACGATAAAGGCATTACTCATTTTTCCGATGTCGCTGCAGCAGGTAAGAAAAGCCTGCTAACCCAGTATTCAGAACCGCAATATAGTTTTGATATTGAGATTAATTCTATTGCGACCAATCCGCCGCCATTTCTGCGCAATAAACTCACTACCACCTTAAAGCACATTGATGCAGAGTTTCGTCAGTTTTTGCCCAAACGTGAATTACTACCGATTAAAATCGACTTAATCCTTGCTGGAAGCGCTGATGCTTATCAAGACTTACAGCGTAAATACTCGAATTCAGTCAGTGCGAGCCAAGGATTCTATTCAAGCAGGCATAATGTCGCAGCGGTATTGCATCACAATGACCTGCAAGCGTTTAGGACTGCTGTGCATGAATCAGTTCATGTAATGAATGCCGGTCAATTTGGTTCAACCCCGCGTTGGTTTAATGAAGGGCTAGCAGAGTACTTTGAGTCCCCCTTGTATTTAAAGCAACTGAATGACAAAAGCCAATTTCAATTGGCCACATCTCGCCAGATTAAAGTCGCAAGAAAAAACTACAAAAGTGGTAAGTATTTAAGCCTAACAAAACTATTTAATGCTACTGACGCTGATTGGAATGGAAGTAGTCGCAATTCGCTTTATCAAAACTCACGACAGTTTATTCAATTTTTAATGTCCAGTTCTAAAGGCAGGCAAACATTAAATACGCTATTTACTCAGTTTAGTGAGCAACGCTGTGATAAAAAAACGCCAATGCCTGCACTGAAAGCCTACCCAGGCGGTATGCGTAAACTTGAACAAGATTGGCTTAAATGGCGTAAAAGCTAATGGTTAGGTGTTCTTTGAATAGGCCCATCAGTTGTACTGGAGGGTTAACATTTAATGTTTAAATCCAAATAGGGCTACCACACACTAATTCCCTCAAATAAAGTAGGGCTTATAACTCGTTTCTGCCCCAAAACGAGTTTAGGCGACGGTCTCAAATGAGCGATAAGCGATCATTGAGATTGGATAAATTTTAAAAATAACCAATATAGCTTATAAATACAGCAATCCAGACGAATGAACATATCAATAGCGCAATTAATACTGCTGCGGAGCCTAAATCTTTAGCGAGACCTGACAATGGATGAATATCTAAGCCAACTCTGTCTATTGTTGCTTCTATTGCTGTATTAACAACCTCTGCGAATATCACAAATAAAACAGAGATTAGTAGCATGACCTTTTCGTAAATACCTATCTGCCAAATCGAAATTATAGTTAGCGATAAAGCGAGTAAAAAAAGCTCTTGTTTAAAAGCAGCTTCATTTTTAGCAAGCCATTTAAATGCACGCTGTGAATTTTTAAAAGCTAAAACTACTCGATTAATACCTGACGGCTTATTTGCACTATCAAATTGCATTGGAAACTCTCTTTATAGACTTAGGGCCTTACAGGCGTTAAAAATATCGTATTCAGGTTGGTATTGACTGCTGCTTACTTGAGTTAAGCCAAGTAAAGTGTCAAAAATATTGTCGTGTGAAAATACTTTTGAGCGTTGTAACTCAATACAATCATTAAATTTAGAGTTAGCGAGCTTATTACTCCAAAAAATCATTGGGATATGAGTTTGCTCGATTGGTGCTAATGCATAAGGAAACCCATGAAGGTATAAGCCTTTTTCACCAAGTGACTCACCGTGATCTGACACATACAAGAGTGATTTTTCCATTTCGTTACTTGCTTGTAATACTCTTATCAACTGGCTTAACACCTTGTCTGTGTATGCGATAGTATTATCATATGTGTTTGTTAGTTCAGTTGTACTACAGTTCTGAATATCGCTTCGAGAGCAATCAGGTTTAAACAAACTTTCGTGTTCAGGGTAACGACGATAATAAGTTGGTCCATGTGAACCTATCATATGTAGAACAACCAATTTATGTTTAGCGTTACTAGTCGCTATCTTGTCTGCTAGTTTCGTAACTAATATTTCATCAAAACAGTAATGACCATCACATAACGGATGCTCTTTATTCGGCTCAATGTTGTCTGACTTGATGCGAGCACACACTCCTTTACAGCTGCTGTTATTATCAATCCATGTTACTTCAACACCACTACGTTGAATAATGTCTAGAGCATTTTCTTGACTACTAGCAAGCCGAGAATCATATTCTTTGCGCTTCAGTCGTGAAAACATACAGGGGACTGAAATAGCCGTCGCCGTTCCACATGATGAAACATCACTAAAATACTTTACGCCTAACTTGGGAGTATAAGCATTCGTTGCTCTACTATAGCCTTGTAGTGAAAAGTTAGCCGCCCGAGCTGTTTCCCCGACAACCATTACAGTTAGCGAAGTGCTCGTTTTATTTTTTAAAGTGGGCAAATTATCGAGTACCTTGAAAGGTAATGGTGGATAAAAGTAATTATCCCTCAAGTATTTATAACCCGCTGTATAGAATGAAAACGGGGTGATATAACTTGTTAGCTGTCGGTTGTTGCGGCCAACAGAAGCGTACTCTTTGTAAAAGGGTACAGCGATTAAGGCACAACAGAGCAAAGCTGATAGATTTAGCTTCGTAAAACTTTTTAAACGTACTCTAAAACTCCCAATAATTGTGAACTTGGAAAATAAGTAAGTAGGTACAACCCCCAATAAAAAAATAAATAACACAAGCTGAAAGTTTAAGTATGAAAATGCTTCACCTGAATTTGTTTCAACAATATTTTGTAACATGCTCTTGTCAAAAATAACGCCATAATTAAGTGTTGAATAAAACAACAATGAGCAAACTAAAACACTAAATAGAAGTATAGGTTTAACAAAAGTAATTAAGGACAACCAACTTAAAACTAAAACAGTCAATGAGAAAAGCAATAAAGGGATCGACGCGATAAAAAGCCAATTTATATGCCCTGACTGTGTTGCAGCCATAAAAGTATTGTATAAAAACAAGCCATTAAACGCGATAACGATATACATTGAAACTAAGCAAACAAATTGGCTGTAACTTACTCGCCAAGACGAAATACTAAATCTTTTAAAGGCAATTTTCATAGTTATTCCTTATCACTGCTTTTATCAGCTAAACGATAAAGCTGCTCGGTGTAAGCTAAGTTGCTAAATAACACATGAGCGAGTGCTTTTTCAGCCAACGTTTGATCAACGTTTTGCTGTTCATTTTTTTCTTGTATTTTGGTTTGTTTGTTATAGCGCCAATAGCTGGTTTGTTGATTTGGCATTAGGATAACAGCGCGATCATTTTCTAAGTATGCAAAATTGTCGTAGTACTGCATCATTGCGCGTTCAACTGGATAACTTTTAGTTAGATCAAAGCCCAGCATAGGGGTTGCTTGGTCAATTCCTAAAAGTGACATCAAAGTAACAGGTAGATCAATTTGACTAACGAGTCTTGGATCGCGTTTACTTTTCATACCGCTGTTTAAAATAACAGCGGGTATATGAAAAGACTTCAAAGGGACAGGTTTAGAGCCAAAAACACGAACATCATGGTCTGCCACAACCAAAAATACGGTGTTTTCCCAGTACGACCGTGTTTTTGCTTTATTTATAAATTTCCCTAGTGCGTAATCGGCATACTTAATTGCAAGGTCGCGTTTATAGTTTTCAGGGTTATGTCCTTTGGGGAGCGATACTTTGCCTTTTGGTATATCAAACGGATCGTGATTACTAGAAGTAAATACAAGACTAAAAAATGGCTCTGTCGAATTACTTAATTTAGTCAGTTCTTTATCTGCTTGATTGAATAAATCCTCATCACTGACCCCCCAAGAGGAGATAAACTGGGGATTTTCAATATGGTTGATGTCAACAATATCGTTAAACCCGTTTCCTAGAAAAAAGCTTTTCATATTGTCAAAATGGCTTTCACCGCCGTAGATAAACTGTGTTTTGTAACCTTCTAGACTCAATACATCCGCTAGTGAAAAAAAGTTATGCTGTGATTTAGATAGTTTAACTACTGAGCGAGATGGTGATGGTGTAAAACCTGTGGTAATTGCTTCAATACCTCTTACGGAGCGCGTGCCCGTAGCATAAAGGTTGTCAAACCCCCACCCTTGTTGATATAGCTTATCAAGTTCAGGTGTAATATCTAACCCACCAAGTTCTCCAACAAATCGGGCACCTAAACTTTCCTCAAGTACTATAACTAAGTTTTTTTTAACACCAGACACAAAAGGCTTGTTGTGCGCCAAGGTTGGAATATTTCCAGCGACAAACTGTTTTCGATAAGAAGCCTTTTTGACCGTATCTATAATTTGTTGACGAGGCATTGTGCCATACAAATTACTGGCACTTTTTTCGTTACCCATGTTTTTCAGCGCAAACGCAACACTGTAAGTGGAGTTAAGAACAAGTGAGTTTACTAGTGAATCTTGAGAAAAATAGACTAATGCAGGGTTAAGCGGCCGGTGACTCAATGTACCTCTGGCAGCAAATAAGCAGATTATTAAAGCAGCCATTAGAATGGATAAATTGGATGCTTTTTTCAGTGACTGTGGTTGTGTGAATGCTCTACATAAAAGGCGATAGCTATAAACGCTTGTTAACGTAGCCAAAAGCAATGTACTTAGCATTGCTAAAAGATGGCCATGCACTAACATTGAGAAGACTTCTTGTGGGTAATCAAGGTATTCAATATATAATCGGTTAGGCCTTACATCATATTGATTGATGAATGCAGGTGTTGATGCCTCAACAATAATAACTACAGTTGCAACGACGCTACCGTAAAGTGTAAAAACACGCTGGAACAGCTCTGTTTTAGGGCGTGCAACTACATGCAGTATTAATATAAAAACTCCAATAGTTGCTAAGTATCCAATGCTACTTAAGTCTATTCTGATTGCCCCTGATATGACCGGCCATATATCATCTTCATTTAATCTTGAATGTTGCCAAATCAATAAAGCAATGCGAGAAGTCATAAAGATTGATATTAATATAATAGTAAAACGGACTAAGGGTTTTAAAACGGAAGTATTTGCTGTCATAGTTGTGCTCGACCTTAATAATTGCAGCAATACTAAAAATCGAAACTTAAGAAACCCTGAGTCTAAACTTAATATTGGCTAGACTAAGAAAACTCAAGCTATATGGCGTAACCTAATGATGAAGATGCATTTCAGGTGAATAAGTAACACATGAAGTTATTAATAATTGAAGATTCAGCGTCACTAAGACGTAGTTTACGAATTGGCCTAGCAAACTTAGGCTTTGCGGTTGATGACACCGGTGATGGTGCACAAGGGCTCAGTATGGCGATGACAGGTGAGTATGAGCTTATAATACTTGATATTATGTTACCAAGTATTGATGGTATTACTTTATTGCAAACCATAAGAACCAAACAGCTTGATTCTAAAGTCTTAATTTTGTCAGCTAAGCAAGAACCTGAAGACCGTGTTTTAGGGCTTTTAACAGGAGCGGATGATTACCTTACTAAACCCTTTTCATTTGATGAGCTCCACGCTCGACTACTAAATTTAATGCGCCGTGGAGGATTGAAGATGATGAGTGATATCATAACCATTGATAATTTAGCACTGAATTTACAGTTAAAACTGCTAAAAGTTGCTGACAATGTTATTGACTTAACACCCAATGAGTACAAAATTGTCGAATGTTTATTTAGCAATCAAAATAAAGTGTTTAGTGCAGAAAAGCTAAGTACCTACCTTGCAGGGCAATATGATTTGATATCAAAGAACTCTATTGAAGCCCATTTATCATCTGCTCGCAAAAAAGTAAGAGTTGCAGGAGGGGAGCTGCCAATTCAGACCAAACGTGGTTTTGGTTATATTGTACAAGGACAATAATGAAATCTATTCGCAGTAAATTAGTTGTTACACTCTCGGTAACTATAACTAGCTTTGTTTTATGCATTTTGTTGGCAACCGACATTGCTGTTGATAGTTGGATAGATAATGAGTTTGATCGCAGCCTGCAATCCAAAGCAGGTATGTTAATGACCTTAGTACATAAAACTAATGAAGGTTTTTCGTTTAACTTTTCTAGTGAGTTTATGCCCGAGTTTGCAGGGGAGATAGAGCCTGAGTACTTTCAAATATGGAGCAAAGAAGGCACTTTCACTCGCTCCAAAAGTTTAGATTTATTTAAGGTTAAAAACTTACCATTTGAAGACTTGGAGATTGGCGAATCAAAAATACGCCTTTTACAATTACCTGATGGCCGAGATGGTCGAGTGTTTTATAGTCGTTTTATACCACAAGAAAAAGACAATACATCAGTAGACACATATAAAAAAACAAATGATGAGCCACTGACTTTAGCTTATGCAGCGTCTTCTGAGGAAGTTGATTTTGTACTTTGGTTGATTGACGTTATTTTTATAGTCACCATAATTACAGTTATTGTATTTATTCGATTATTTGTCAGGAAGGCGATAGATACATCACTTGCGCCATTAATTAAACTCAACCAAGATATCAGTCAGTTAAGTATTACCAGTGAAGGCTCACAGATATTTATACAAGAGCCAGTTAAAGAGCTCTTGCCTATTGTTGAAAGCTTAAATGCTTTTATTAAAGAGAATAGACAACTTTACCTAAGGGAAAAGCGACTTACATCCGATATTGCCCATGAAATAAAAACGCCCATTGCCGAACTTATAAATATGGCAGAAGTTGCTATCAGGTTTCCAAATGAGATAGAACTCAATGAGGATTTTAAGCCTGAAGCATTGAAAATAAGCTTACGGCTTAAAAATATCGTTTCGAACTTATTGCTATTACATAAATACAGTGATGGTAAGCTAATCAAACAAGATGCTTGTGATTTAAATCAAGTTATTATTAGAGTACTGGAAAACCATAATTTATCGCGTGTAAATTTGGAGTTGAATGAGAATGCACCAGCAATTATGAGCAACTTGTTTGCCCTCGAATCAATTATTAGTAATTTAGTTAACAACGCGAAACAATACAGCCCACTAAATTCAAAAATTTTAGTTTCGACAATGATTTCAAAAGAAAAACTTTTATTTTTGTCAGTTACTAACTCCCTTATTGAACCTTTGAGTGATAATGATATAGACCAATTATTTGACCCTTTATGGCAAAAAGACACTTCAAGAACATCGAATGATAACTTTGGATTGGGGTTATCAATCGCTAAAACGCTTAGTAAAGCAATTGATGCGCAATTAAGTGCAGAAGTTAGTGACAGAAAAATCACATTCTCTTTAGCCTTAAACACTGATTAGTTTATTTAGCCCTACATAGAAATAAAGGCTGGGGAATGCAATTATGTGATGAGGCTCCTAAATACTTAATTGTACTGGCAGCTATCAAACAATCAACTCCGTTTCTGCGGCTTAGCAGGGTGTTGTTATCACTATACATGGTACAGAGCCGTCCTTCGGCTCTAACTCGTTTTTGTCCAGAAACAGGTTAGGGGACTCAACTTACTCTTGCCCAAAAAAAACTACGCTTAGCATTATAATTTCATTTAACTTACTAGGGCGTGTATATGGTCTCCTCCAATATTGCAATATAAAAAATAGCGTTTTGACAGTGATAGGTTTGCGTTCGTATATCCGGCTTCATAATTGAAACGCTTGGGTTTCGAGCCTTGATGAACTTCGCACATATCGTCCTTATCGTTGACACGAGTTATAAACTCATCCGCCCTATCAGGTTTTCGATATGTCGGTCTTACCTGTTTGTCATCAGTTACTTTTTATTAGCAATCCTTAGAGATGATTAATATTACCCTTCTATCGTTATCAAGCGGCATA
>NZ_JAKILD010000003.1 GCF_023283825.1 Shewanella olleyana
CAGCCCCATTCTCAAGAACCAACGGTAAGCGACGTTAACTTCGATTTCTTTGATGAGTTTACGCTCACTTGGAATACCAAAAAGGTAACCCAATAACATGATTTTGAAGAGTCTGACGGGGTCGACCGGTGGGCGACCATTATTAGGGCAATAGAGGTGGGCAACTTCGTCACGAATAAACTCAAAATCAACGGACTTATCGATGAGACGAACGAGGTGATTTTTGGGAACAAGTTCCTCAAGGGTCACCATTTCTAATTCATATTGTTGTGGACTAGGCTCTCGAAGCATGATGATAAACTTGGTTATTATCTGTACTTCTATTAGATCAAAGCCCTAGACGAATGTCTAGGGCTTTGTCAGCAGTCTGAACAGCGCCTATGGCGCTGTTTTTTTTTATTTCTTTGTATTGATTAAAGATGGTATTGATTAAAGATGGTATTGATTAAACACCGTATTGATTAAACGTGGTATTTTACAGATATCGGATAACTGTTAATCATCACTAAGTGATTTTGAATACTTTTAATAAGTGATTTTAAATACTTTTAATAATTTACGATAGCCAACGATAATCCATTAAAATAGCATCTTCTTTTACCTTAGTTTCAGCTGCTAAAGCTTGTTGATTATCAGCGTTTACAATAGCGCAGGGGTAGTAATTCTTACGTCTTCCCGTTTCAACAAAACCTACTTTCTCATACAAGTATTTAGCCGACTCATTAGACTCGCGCACTTCCAGCATGACCACCACAGCATCATGACTTTTTGCATCTGAAAGCACATGATTAAGCAATTGCTTGCCTAAGCCTTTTCCTTGACGATCAGACGACACACAAATATCTAATAAGGTCACTTCATCAACAATTTGTTGAATCACAGCAAACCCCAATAACTTAGACTCTTCAAATATCCCAAATACGCGATATAAGCGGCCAAAACAGTCTTTTAAGCTCGATAAGCTCCAAGGATGACTATGGGCATCAGATTCTATTGTAAACATCTCAGATACTGAATCTTCGGCTAAGACTTTGATCGTAAATGAATCGCAAGCAGATTGAATTGAGGTCATTAAGGATAGTTTCCAGAAGGTATTAACGTAAGTATGCACTGACAATAAAACAAATAGTGTTTTGCTTGTTTATCGTTTTTAGCTTTTCGTTATTGTGCTTTCGATATTGTGTTTTCGCCAGTGTAAGAGTAAGTGTAAGTGTATTCACAAGCTTTTTATTGGCTTTAAATACACTAAGCCGCTGTTTTATCTTGGTGTAAACAAAGCTGTTGCCATAACTCTCGCTTAGCTTTGTGACCGATTTCAAGCTCTTTTAATGGCGCGGACACCAGCCAAGCAACGCGAGGGCGAACGCGTAACTTACGCATATCCCACACCACTTGCATACCTTTAACCATCTCAGTATCAAAATCACAGTCGGCAAGTTCAATGTTAAGCAAAGCTAAAATATGGGAAACAATCGGATGCTGGCTAATATCAGATTCAGTATCATGAATGATCAAATAAGGTTTTCCTTTTGCATCAGCACTGCGCCAACGAGTCACGCCCATAGCATCTAAAAAAGCTGACTTTTCCAAAAGAGTTCTCCCACTTTGAAAGGTTTGATTAACACGACTTGATAACAGAACAAGTAGAATAGCAGCTCATGAACGGGATTGTTAACCAAAAATAAAGCGATTGACGCTTTTCAGCGTAATCGCTTTATCTATGTTCAATTATGATTATTTAATGAATCAATATTTAAGAGTCATTGTTTAAGAATCAGCGCCCAAGAATAATTGCCCAAGAATAATTGCTTAAGAATAATAGCTTAGCCGTAAAATTAAATCACCACCGATTCAGCATCATTTTTGGCTACGACATCGGCATAATTGCATACTTGGTTACGACCAGTATCTTTAGCAAGATACATGGCATTATCGGCATGGCCAGTTAACGCTTCAAGGCTGTAACCTGACTGGTGACTATCTGTCACCCCAAAGCTTGCAGTGATCGGGAAAGTATTACCACTTGGCGCGCTATCAATCTCAGCAATCGCTTTACGATAATCTTCTGCAATTTTCATCGCCGTATTGGCATCACAACGAGACAAGATAATACAAAACTCTTCACCACCTAAACGGGCAAAGATATCATTCTTACGGCCAATACTTTTACAAGTGCTAGCAACGGTTTTTAACACCCTATCACCACATGCATGACCGTAATCATCATTAATAGTTTTAAATTTATCTAAATCAAACAAGATACAACTAATGTCATCTTGGTTAGTTTGACAAGCTACCATCGCATCTTGTGCAGCAGAGGTGAAATGACCACGATTATATATTTGAGTCAAAGAGTCGTACTCAGCTAAATGTCTTAGGCGCTTTTGATTGCGATTAGAACGAATGGCCGCAATAGCAAGCAAGCTGATCACCATGATTAATAACGCCATAAACAAGCGGTTATTTTCGGTTTCACTGTCAGCTAGACGCTGGCTCGCTTTTAGTAATTTATTTTGTTTATTCAGCAGTTCAATTTGAACTTTTTGCTCAACCGCTTTGTGCTGCGCAAGCTGGAAAGCGAGGTATTTGGTTTTTAAATCATCAAAGTAAGTTTTATCAGCTTCTGCAAATTTTATATAATATTTTAATGCATCTTCAAAGTCATTACTTTCTACTGCAACTTTATAAAGAGCCTCATAGGCAATCATTTCAGGCTCCATATTATTCATTCCAGAGCTCAATGCTATTGTCTTTAGCCCAAAATCTTTTGCTTTTGTATATTCACGCTCTTCAATATAACTACTCGCGAGTAATGAGTAATAATGTGAAAGCGTTGGAACATAGTTAATATCCTCAATTGGTGCTAGGTTATCTTGCAAAAGTTTAATGGCTAGATCACTATCCCCATTATCAAGATGTAAGCGTGCCATAAAAGTATAAATAACACTCAACCAAACTATTTCATTATCTATAGTACAGGCTGAAATAGCAGAATTTATTTCAGGGGAATTTAATTGAAGGGCATTTAAATAAAATTTTGACTCCAAGATTAGTTCTTCCGCAACACAACTTCCTTGTCCTTGAAGGTTAATAGCATTCAACTTCTGAGCGTATTGAAGAGCCAATTCATACTGACCAATTTTATTATAAAAGTATGAAATAACTGAAATTGCCATTTGACTGAGAGCAGGATCTTTAACCAAATGTAAATCAGCCAGTAATTTTTCTATATAAGTTAAACCTTTGCTCCATTGTTTTGATAACGCCATAGTATTTAAAAGTGAAACATTTGCTCTCAGTTTTACTTCTATAGTAGTGTTCGACTCACTTAGGCTTTGCCAGATTTTTTGAGCCTCAACAAAATTACCTTTAAAAGCAATTTGATATGCTTTTAAATACTGAAAGTAATCACTTTGTTCTGGAGTAAAGCTAGGTTCGAGGTAGTCTAGATCGAGTAAAAGCTTATTAAATTGGATAGCATCTCGACTTCTTACGGAATCAGCTTGTGACAAAGCTTTATCCACATCAACCCTGCCATCAGCCCAACTTGGGGCTATGACAAGGAGTAATAATGCAAAAATCAGATAAATAACTAATTTCATTTTTATATAAATTTATAGAGAAATTTCTGACTTATCTTCAGATGGAGCTTCCTCAGACTCTTCGTTTTCATTTTCATCCGCAGGGAAAAGTAAGCAGTATATATCAGGGCAAACATCCATTTGTTTAATCACAGCATTTGTATCTTTGTTCATTAAAGCTGTTTTTAATTCAGAGCTTAAATTAGTTTCATTAATTGCTGAATGGAACTCTGTTAAGTTAGTTAAAATTGCATCATTTCCCATTCGTTCTAATAATTTAATAATTGTTGACATCTTGTCTCCTTAAGTTTGCTAAAGTGCCGATTTAACGACGTTTTTTTTAGTTATAATGCAGCAATTGCCATATGCTAATACACTATTTAACTGCGTGATATCCTACTACGCTAATTCTTGTTCAATTTCAGCCAAACGTGCTACAAGCTTTTCATTTGGCAGCATTTTTTCACTAGGTGGAATAACTAGAGTTGTGTGCATATGAATATCTGCACCCACTAACTCTGAAAGCGAGATTGTTTCAATACGAATATTGTCAATTGGCAATACTGCAGCTTCATATAAAATAACTTGATGCTCTAAAGGATATTTTTCAGATAGTAACTCTATCAATACCAGTCTGTAGGCAGCACCTGTAGAAAATTTTGTTAAAGATCTGTCACCCGCCGATCCAATTTGCCACAAAATCAGATAGCTTGAAGGATCATACTGGCGCTTATAAAACATAAACTGGCTTGCTTCGAATTGTTGACATCCAAAACGACCAGGGTCTATACCTAAATCTGCGATTAGACAATCTTCAGCAGATATGCCAGGAATCATTTTGGCAGGAAACCCTTCAGCCTTTGCCATTGCAATAGACTTATGGGGAGCTTGTGCAAACACTCCTGGATGACCGTAAAAAGCACCGACAACTTTTTTGCCAGCCCTGACTTCGGTCATCATCGCAGTAACCATTTCGTTATAGGTTATTTGGCGTGATTTACCTTCTTGATAATACTTTTGTAAACTACGTACATCTTGATGCATTTCTTGCAACCATAACTCAGTAATACCATGAGATACAGCAGAGAAAACAACATCAGCTTGTTCTATATAGCTCTTACTCAGAGGACAAATGTGTGCACCAAGAGTCATACCGATACCTACACAAGCTAAACTTCCAGACATATTGAATCTC
Organism: Shewanella olleyana; assembly: GCF_023283825.1. GTDB lineage: Bacteria > Pseudomonadota > Gammaproteobacteria > Enterobacterales > Shewanellaceae > Shewanella > Shewanella olleyana. The sequence goes on from NZ_JAKILD010000003.1 coordinate 4,777, forward strand.
TTATTCAAGTAAGTGACATACCCACAGCTCAACAAAAAAGACTAACCATTTACCAACAAAGTCACAACAAAAAACTTTCAGATTAGAGCATAAATATATGTAAACATAAATGTTTAACTAATTTAAGTTTAAACTTTGAATAGTTATTTTTTCTGAACAGAATAAGTTAGATTATCGTCATCATTAATTACCAATTTCTTAAAACCAGATAGTCGCAATACTCTTTGTGGAGCGTAATTTTTGAGACTACACTTAGCATAGATAGTTTGTATGCTTAAATGGTTAAACCCATATTCGATAAGCCCAACTAATGCTTCAACAGCGTTGCCTTTTCCATGAGAAAGCCTATCTAATATCAAACCAGCTTCCGCTTCGCCCTCTTGATAGTATTGAAAATTCAAACTTTCAATACCTAAAAATTTATGTTCACTTTTTGAATATATTGCCCAAATCATCATTTCAAAATTTTTCTTTGAATACTTGACCAAAGTAGCTTCAAACATTCTATCTGAAAATTCAAATGTTAATGGTTCTGCAATATTTTTCATAATCTTAGGGTCAGTATATAACTTATTAAAACTAGCTCTATCTTTGTTATTTATAAGCCTGATAATCAAGTTTTCAGTTTCAAACTCATGCATAGAGAAATTACCTTCAGAAATTAATTGCTAACATGTTTGCTCAGCAAATCGAATTACGCCCGTTTCATGAGCTGAGCGATCAAATATCACATAATAGTCATTCAATAATGGCGTTCCTAATAAGCATTGATTCGGCCATTGAGGTAATTGACTTAAAATTTTAAAACACGCCTTACCAGGTTTTGGGGAATTGAGCTGCCAGTAATGCTCTGGCTTGCAACTGATGGTTATCGCTTTATCGATGACTTCGTTTTTTCTATCAGGACATTCGTGGGTGATTTCACCATCAAAAGTGAAGTGCAGTGTCGGCCAATGGCTTAAATCATCTGGGTGGTGGCCAGTCATGTCTCGGCCTTTAAATAGCTCAGTCATATCAATCCCCTCTTCTTGCAAGCGGATATCTTTAAACGGGGTGACTAACTCCACAAACTCTTCTGACACATTGTTAAAGCCTTTCAACATCGCTTCATACAATAAGTTGGTGAGCAAAATCCCTGAAACACCGGTATCAATAATGGCGTTACTTTTATGGGAAGCAATGTACTTTTCTTGTAATGCTGGGGCGGCTACAGGCTGTTGGTCGCCGACACTCATGGAATACAATTTGACGTTGTAATAGCGATTATGAATCACATCAATGGTCTTAAATTTACCTTGGTACAGCTCGGTGTGCTCTTTGCCACCGCCTAAAATCAACCAGCCTTTGTTAAGTGGATCGGCTGCGATTTGCTCTTGAGTATAATCATCTTTGGCAATATGAATACTTGAACGCTTTGAGTGAAAAGCAAAACGATTATCCGTTAAGCCATTATTTTTCAAACGGGTAAAATACGGTACGACGGTCTGCTGAGGCTGCTTTTTAAGAAACTTCCTAAAGCGTTTTAAATCTTCGCCACTAAAGCGTTCTTGCTCGTCAGTTTCATAGCTCTTCGCTTCATGATCACTATGTGCTGGGCACACAGAATTTGGCTCAGAAAATGGCCATGGGAATGTCGATGCTGGATTGATTTTATGCTCTTCAATATAGGCTGTTAAATCGTAGCTCTTGTTCAAGCCATAATAAGCCAGACCCAATATTCCATCTGCATCGGCAAAAGTTTTTTGATGTTCTAATGAGGGTACAATTGCTACCGGGCAGCCTTCTAAATCAAGCGGCTGATGAGCAAGGTTAAGATGCGGCAAATGGGTTGTTGTATTTTTATCTAAGGAATCTTGCGCTAACAAATCATGTTTTAGCCCATCTTGGCTAACACTCACCTTAGTATGCACTAAAGGGCCGTCCCAGCCACCAGCGCCATAAATGACCTGCTGTGCAAAAGTGCTAGGTTCTAAGTATTCATCTTGATGTGGTTGATACACCTGCTTTTTAACTACTAAAGTACTGCTACCAGTATCAACGATTAGATTTGCAGGGCTAGCTTCACTGCCAAGGCGCATTTGCACGCAGTAACCGCCTTTGGCAAACACGTTCACTAGGGGTAACTTTACTGTACGGGTTTGAGTTCTAACGGTATCAGTAGCTGTATCAATAGCATGAGCAAATTCAGTTTCAAGCACTGAATTAACTGCAGATTTAGCAGTCTGTTTAGCATCTTCAAGATGCTGCTGCATTTGATTATGATGATGACAGTGGCCTAATAAGTGTTGATGATGATCATCATTTGAGGCTTGAATAGCGGCTTGCTGATTGAGCGCTTGCTCTTCTAATATTGCTGTTTCTTCAGCGAGGGAAACCCTGTTATTGTCTTGCTCACTCATTAAGCTTTTGCTTCCTTGCTATTGATACATTTTCTACTGTATCGATAGATATATCACCATATTAAAATTTACGGCATGTAATTCATTACGTTAGGCCCTTTACTTTAAATTAACATTGTTACAGTTGTCACGAAATAGATCAGTAGAATAGCAATTTTTATCTCTCACTTTCACTAGCCAGCTGTAAATTTATCGCGCCAAATAAACTGAAAACTGCCAAGAGTTAAAATTCAGGCATAAAAAAAGCCTCAACAATAAGGCTTATTAGGGAATTTAATTGCAAGCATATACAAGCAAAAATTTAACAGTGCGTATTCAGAATAGCCAGACACAACTAAAAGCGAGTTTGATCTATTTCTAAAACGTAATGGGAGAATTGAGTTAAAGTTAAATGAGATTGAAAATATTGGTGAGAAATTTCATTGCGCTTAGCATGATACATCGCAATATCTGCATTCTTCATAAGTGACTTTCTGTCTTGACCGTCTTTTGGGTATTGGGCAATGCCAATGCTGGCGCCAATAATAATCATATGGCCTGAACAAGGTATATCAATTAATAGTGCTTGCTCGATTTCTTTGGCTATTTTAGAAATGTCACGCTCTTGTGCATCAGGAATAATAATCGCTAATTCATCACCACCAATACGTGCAGCAAGCGCATCAGTTGGTAATACGCTTTCTACCCGTTCTGCTACGATTTGCAGCACACGATCTCCCTCAGCGTGACCAAAGGTATCGTTAATCATTTTAAAATTATTAATATCTAACATTAGGCAATAAAAAGAGTCAGGTTTTTGCGCGATGATTTTATCCATATGACGATAATATTGCTGTCGATTAGGCAAACCCGTTAATAAGTCGTGATTTGCTTGATGGTTTTTCTCTTGCAGTAGGCTGTCCATACTCGAGATAGTTTGCTTACTCAAACGAGTCACTAAGTACACAAACCACCCTCCCGCAAAAAAAATACCCGCCACAACTAATTGAATAAAATTAATCGCTTGCTGGCTTTTTAGCAGTAAAGATAAGTAACTTAAATAGCTCACAATAAATAATACGATTAGCATCAATAATGTCAGCCAACCTTTACTACTAAATTGAGAATAGGCACAAATTTGATAGGCAGGTTTTAAAGAAAGGCTGAGCCCAATTAGCCCCAAGAGCACTAATATTGATGCTGATAAATCCATTGGCTTTCCACTTTCATTTAATAACAAAGGGTAGTTATTTTATATTAATTAGTATTAATTTGAATATCACCTCAATAACACAAGTGCTTAGGGCCTGTTGATCTTTGCTGGTTAAGTTTTGTTCGAAATAAAAGCGTTTTAATTGAGGCGGATGGATTGATGCCTAGTCATCTAAGCGGCTTTTATTCACAACGCTGCATCCAACAAAGAGTAAAACGCTTTTAGTCGAACCCTTTGGGCAGCGTTTGTTGGCCATTTTTACTGCGTTATCGACTTTTTATGTAGAATAATTACACCACAAAGTCTCTGCCTTGTATAAATGACCAACAATTCGCTGCAAAAACAACCTTGAAAGTTCAATAGGTCCTATTCATTTTTAGTGTAGCAGTTACATGATGATTTGCCTTTAAAGACACCCATTTAGATTCTAAACCGTTTATAAGGCAGGGTTAATCTTTACTCTTAAGCACTCTCGTTTTTCCACTCAAAAACAGTTAACATAAAATCAACAACCAAAATTAAATATTGTTCAATCACAATAAAACAAAAAGAACTAAACAAAACAATAAGAACATGGAACGATCAAAGACATGATAAAGACCTACCAAAAGCTGCTTATCACTTGTATCTGTTTAGCCAGTTTTCCTGCACTGAGTCAAAGCCAATTAATCAGTAATATTCACGGTTATACTGTTCAAGATAATCGTCTAATTCAATTTAAAGCTTTGCAGTTTAATGGCGATACCATCGAAAAAATTTATACCGAACAAGATAACCTCCCATATAAAACCGAGGCCAATATTAATCATATCGATGGTAAAGGCCGCACTTTATTACCTGGACTCATTGATGCCCACGGGCATGTACTAAGTTACGGTTTAAGCTTAATGCGCGCTCAATTACGTGATAGTGAATCAGAAGATCACGCTGTCAGAATGGTCGACAAATTTAGACAACAGCAATCATCTCTTGACTGGGTTCAAGGACGAGGTTGGAACCAAGTTTTATGGCCTAGTAAGCAATTTCCTAGCGCAGCTTCACTTGATGAGGTTTTTCCTAACACTCCGGTATGGTTAGTGCGCATTGATGGTCATGCTGGTTGGGCTAACTCGGCTGCAATGAAAGTAGCAGGCGTAAATGCTAGTTCAAAAAGTCCGTCAGGTGGCGAGATCATTCGAGATTCAAATGGTGAACCTACTGGTGTGTTTATTGATAATGCGATGAGCTTGATCACCAATAACATCCCTAAGCTTTCTATTGATGAACAACAAGCCGTGTTAGAAACAGCATTAACGTCTTTAGCGCAACTTGGTTTAACGAGTGTTCATGATGCTGGGATCCAATCCGATACGATTGCAGCCTATAAAGCGTTAGATTTACGCAGTCAATTACCAATTCGTGTTTACGCTATGGTAGATGCTGAAGATCCAAAGTTTGATGAAATCATGGCTGCTGGCCCTTATCGTATCAATACCGATAAGTTGCGTGTCAGCAGCGTAAAAATATCTGCCGATGGCGCATTAGGTAGCCGTGGTGCTGCGTTAATTGAAGATTATAGTGACTTAAAAGGTCACAAAGGCTTGTTGTTATATTCTAAGAAAACCTTGGGCGAAACGATTGAGAAAGCGATGCAAGCGGGTTTTCAAGTTAATACCCATGCCATTGGCGATCATGCAAACCAGATTGTACTGGACCATTACCAATCGTTAATTGCCGCCAGCAAAAGCCGTCATTTACGTCACCGCATCGAACACGCCCAAGTGCTGCAGCTCAGTGATATCTCGCGATTTTCAGAGCTTAATATCATTGCTTCAATGCAGGCAACCCATGCCACTAGCGATAAAAACATGGCGGTAGACAGAGTTGGCAACGCGCGTATTGAAGGAGCTTATGCTTGGAGAAAACTGATCAATGCCGGTGCGGTTATTGCTGCTGGTTCTGATTTTCCTATTGAATCGCCTAACCCTTTTTATGGCTTACATGCATCTGTGACCAGACAAGATCATGATAATCAGCCGCTTGATGGCTGGTACCGCAAAGAAAGCATGACATTAACTGAGGCCCTCGCCAGCTTTACTAGTAATGCCGCTTTTGCTGCTCATCAAGAGAAAGAGATTGGACAACTTATACCTGGAATGAAAGCAGACTTTATCTTGGTCGAGTCTGATATTTTTTCGATGCCTGCTGAAGAGATTTGGAAAACCAAGGTCAGTGAAACTTGGGTTAATGGCCAACGAGTCTATTAAGCTAAACATTAACTACCATAAATCAGCCACTAACCACCCATTATTCAAAAGATGGCATGGCAACACAGTTACCTATATGAGTCGACAGGCTAAGTCTTATGTCGACTCATCCCTCTCTTGTTTGTCCTTAGCTGAAGCTATGATTTAAATAACTAAAGTAAAAACTAAAATAAAATATGAAATAAATAACCCTTTTTCAATTTGCTTGCGTTTATAGCAATAACACCGAATCAATTTACCGTTATTGCTGGAGCATTTATGACTCGTTTAAACAAAACTATTCCCCTAATAAACAAAGCTAATCCCCTAAAAAAAACCATCTTAAATACATTAATTGCATCTGGGCTACTTATTGGTTTTGCTGCTAATAGTGCTGTTGCTGCTAATTATGATTTCCCACACTTAGAAACCGTTGGTACCAGCCAAGTTAATATTGCACCTGACATGGCTGAAATCTCAGTTCAAGTTAGCTTAAGTAAAGATAATGCTAAAGAGGCTAAGACTGCGGTTGATGAAGCTGTGAGCAAGTTTATCAAGCGCTTAAACCAAGCTGGGGTCAACAAACAAGACATTCAAAGTGCCAACTTGCACATTCAACCTCAATATCACTATCCATCAAACCAGCCTAAAGAATTAACAGGCTACAGCGCGAGTAGACAAATTACAGTGAGTGTTAAGGACTTAGCAAAGCTGAATGACATTCTTGATTCCGCCTTGGAAGAAGGCATTAATCGTGTTCAAAACATTGCCCTAAAATCATCTGACGAAACCAAGGCAGTTGAGCAAGCAAGACAAGCCGCAATAAAAGATGCCAAACAAAAAGCCCAATCTTTAGCCCAAGGTTTCGAACGTGAATTGGCAGGTGTTTGGGAAATTCGCTATTTAACTCAGCATCCAGTTCAACCAGTCATGATGCGGATGAATGCCATGCAAAGTGATATGGCAGAAAGCTACCAATATGGTGAAGTGAGCGTACAAGAACGTGTAGAAGTCGTTTATCGCTTAAAGTAGCTAGTAATCACAACTTAACAGCATTAAAGGGTGGCCTAGCCCATGCTGGCCATCTTGTTTGTTTGCTCTAGTTAACACTATTACAATTTTATTATCTCTTTTGCTTTTTTCTTGTTTCTAATCAAAGTCTCTATTGTCTTGCTGAATAAACTATGGCGCAATTTGGCGGTGAACCTTTCTAAAATCTCTTATCACCACAAAGCGGTCGTATTGTTTTATCCATACTAATTCAGTCAAGAGGACGCTTCATGAAAATCGATTTATCCACTCAAATTGCTGGAATACAGTTAGACAGTTATTTGATGAATGCCTCTGGCCCTAAATGTACCACTTGGGATGAACTGCAAACTATTGCTCATTCAGCTTCAGCGGCAGTGGTGACAAAGTCTTGTACTATTGAACCACGGGAAGGAAACCCTGAACCTAGATATCAAAACTTACCTTTAGGTTCTATCCAATCTATGGGGTTACCTAACTTAGGTTACAAAGCCTATTTAGAAATGGTCCCACAATTAAAAGCGCTAGGTAAACCAGTCATCGTCAGCGTTTCAGGTTTCAGTGTTGAAGACAATATTGAAATGGTCAGTGCATTTCAAAACAGTGATGTTGACCTAATTGAAGTCAACTTCTCTTGCCCTAATATTCCCGGCAAGGCTCAAGTGGCTTATGACTTTGAGCAAACCGATAAAGCACTCGCAGCCATTACTGCATTAGGCAATAAGCCTATCGGGATAAAACTAGCACCTTATTTTGATATGTCACACTTTGTGGCTGCGGCAAATGTTATCAAAAAATACCCTGTAAAGTTCATCACTTGCATTAACTCTATTGGTAATACATTGGTGATTGATCCTCATACAGAACAACCTATTATCAAGCCTAAAGGTGGGTTTGGCGGTTTATGTGGCGACTACATTAAACCGATTGGCCTTGCTAATGTGCGCGCATTTCGTGAGTTACTGGATGACGATGTGCAAATCATTGGTGTTGGCGGCATTAAAGCTGGTATCGATGCGTTCGAATATTTACTCGCTGGCGCTGATGCGGTGCAAATAGCCACCTGTTTTGAAAAAGAAGGTGAAGCTTGCTTTGAGCGAATTGAAACTGAACTTGCTGAGTTCATGCAGTCTAAAAACTACTTAAAAATTGCCGATGCAAAAGGTAAGTTAAAACCGCTATAACCCCACTTTAGCAAATCAATTTACATTTAGGGCCTGTTGATCTTTCAAGGTTATTTTTGCAGCGAATTGTTGGCCATTTGTACAAGGCAGAGACTTTGTGGTGTAGTTATTCTACTTAAAAAGTCGATAACGCAGTAAAAATAGCCAACAAACGCTGCCCATAGGGTTCGTCTAAAAACGTTTTACTCTTTGTTGTATGAACTTTGCTTAGATGACTAGGCATCAATTCATCCGCCTCGATTAAAACGTTTTTAACTCGAACAAAATTCAACCAGCAAAAATCATCAGGCCCTAATAGCCAGTTCATGTGTCCTGGCTATTTTTAAGGCCAATAACAAGTAACTATCACCAATACCTACCACCAATATTCCTCATTCCTCACCATTTAATTAGCATTTGCTAAGCTAATTTATCGCTAAAAATTATTCTACAAAATATGCCTAATCAATAATAAGACTGTTAATATTGATTTAAATTAACAGCTTCACTACTTAAAACCTGTTAATTGATAAACTTTCAGTAACCTACCATGCAATAAATACAGCGCTTAATGAGCCTTAAGACTCAAACGCCGCAGGCACAACATAATAAATGGATACGACACGTGTTTAAAAAATTACTTGCGATGACCAGTTCAACCCAAATGTTAATAGCCATGTTTGTTGGCTTTGCTGTGGGCATTTTTTTCGGTGAATCAGTTGGATGGCTGAGTACTATAGGTAATGGCGTTATCTTATTAATGCAGATGACCGTATTGCCTTATATTGTGGTTTCGCTCATCGGCGGTATTGGTAAACTGCAAAAAAGCACTGCTATTTTAATATTCAGTCGTGCTGGATTGATCATGTTATTGCTCTGGCTTGTGGGTCTAGTGCTAACAGCATTAATGCCTCTGTCCTTTCCCTTTGTAGAGTCGGCATCATTTTTTAGTACCAGTATTATTGAGCCGGTAGAGCCAATTAATTACTTCAAACTCTATATTCCCTCAAACCCATTTGAGTCTATGGCTGCCGGCTACGTCCCTGCGATGGTGGTGTTTAGTATTGCAATGGGCTTAGCGTTAATTGGGATGGAAGGTGATAACAAGTCCCAAGTGCTGTCTTTTATGCACACGATTACAGAAACGTTCTCTCGCATCACTCAAGGCTTAGTTAAAGTTTTACCTATTGGTATTTTCGCCATGTCAGCCGCGGCGGCTGGCACCATGGGCGTAGATGAATTTGCCAGTATGCAGGTTTATTTAATCAGTTATTTTGTACTGTGTTTATTGCTCACCTTTGTTATTTTGCCTTGGATTGTGTGCTCATTAACCCCTATTACTTATGCGCAAACCGTTAGAATTACTAAAGCAAGCTTAGTGACCGCTTTCGCTACGGGTAACATCTTTATCGTTATTCCCGTGATTATCGAAGAGTGTAAGCAAATTATGCGTGAGCATAATAATCTCAGTGAAGATGGCTTAACCCTAATCGAAATCTTAGTTCCAATCGCCTTTACCTTCCCTAATATTGGCAAGTTAACCGTTATTCTGTTTGTCTATTTTGCAGGTTGGTTTAATGGCACGCCTGTCGATCTTAGTGCCATACCTTCATTATCTATCAGTGGACTGCTGTCTTTGTTCGGCAGTGTTTATGTCGCCATCCCCTTTATGCTCGACTTAGTGCATTTACCTTCTGATTTATTCCAGCTATTTGTCATGTCAGGGTTTATTACGGGTAAGTTTAATTCGATTGCAGCGGTGATGAACTTATTCGCGCTGACATTATTAACAGTTTGTTTATTCCAAGGCTGCCTAAAGCTACGTGCGCCGCAGCTGATAAAAATGTCAGGTGGTTTGCTCGTCAGCACTGTGGTTACCATTTTAGTCTGTCGCATTGGGATGGGAGTGTTTATTACTAGCCCAGAAATAACCAGCGGTGTGATTGCCAATATGAAAGTGGCAGATAAAGTCCCCACTAAGGTGAGCCGCCAATTTCCTGAAGTTGGTAAAACGCCAAACCAACCGATTGCTGACGTACAAAGTATCCGCAAACGTGGGGTACTGAAAGTAGGCTATATCCCAAGTAATGTTCCATTTAGCTACTATAACAATGCTGGTCAATTGGTTGGTTTTGACTCAGCAATGGCGACAAAATTGGCTGAAGATTTAGGTGTCGAGATAGAGTTCATTCCCTTTCATAAAGATAAACTTGCAGTTTCACTGCAAGCTGGGTTCTTTGACGTGGCCATGTCTGGGCTTGCAATGGATATTAAACAAATGGATCGTTTAAGTTACAGCGATCCAGTGCTTGAACTTAATATTGCTATTGCAACCAAAGATCATCGCGTCAACAGCTTTAAGTCTAATGAATCTTTAATGGCCATGGAAAATACCACTGTGGCTTATGTGGAGCACGATGACAAAATTAAAGAAGCCAAAAAGCAGTTACCTCATCTTACATTCGTCAAAATAGACGGCTACAAAGACTTCTTTAGACAGAAAAAAGATAAATACGATGCAGTAGTGATTAGCGCTGAAGCAGGTTCGGCTTGGACCTTGTTTTTCCCAGGTTATGGCATTGCAATTTTAGAAGATAAAAACCGTTATCCTGTGGCTTATGCTGTGGCTCAATCAAACCAGTCACTGCTTAACTACATCAATAACTGGCAGAAACTGCGTAAAGTCGATGGTCATCAGCAAGAATTTTACGATTATTGGATGTTAGGCAAAGGCGCCACCACGCCTCAACCTCGCTGGTCAATCATTAGAGATGTTTTGCACTGGGTTAAATAGACACCTCTTGCAAGTTTAAGCCGAGCAAAAAGCCTAATAACTCTGACTTTATTAGGCTTTTTTCTCGCTAACTTTTATGCCTCATAAACCCAAATATTGCCACACCTTAAGTTGTCACAAAGCCTGTTTACAGTACAAAATTATGATTTTTGGCAGATCTCGCCTATTTTTCATTATTCTGATTGTAAAATTAGACTAATTGATAGAAACGAAAAGTTTGCAACATTCATTCAGTTAACCTAAAAGTAACCCATTGAATACATATTTTTAAACTCAACACCATCCTTAAACGTATATGTGTTGTACTCAAATTAGTAAGGATACTAGTTACGAATGATGAATAAGTTACGTATAGGGATAGTCTGCCACCCAAGCATTGGTGGCTCTGGGTTAGTGGCCACTCAATTAGGTATTGGACTAGCGAGATTAGGCCATGAAGTGCATTTTATTGCCCATAAACGTCCTTTTAAATTATTAAGTCACCATGACAACGTCTTCTTTCACCAAGTGGATGAAGTGAACTATCCACTATTTGAAGGGCCGTTACATACTTATTCGTTAACCGCTAAAATTGTAGAGGTGGTTGAACAAGCCAAATTAGATTTAGTGCATGCACACTACTCTATCCCTCATTCTCTTTGTGCATTTTTAGCCAGCAACATCTGCAAATATTCATTTCCGATTGTTACCACTATTCACGGCACTGATGTCACCATAGTAGGCCAAGACGATGCGATTAAACGCCTGAATACCTTTAGCATGAATCAAAGCACACTGCTCACAACCGTCTCTCATTTTCAGCGGCAATATATCCAACAAGAATTTGAGGTTAACCAGCCAATTAATGTGGTTCATAACTTTATCGATACGGATGACTTCACGCCCAAATTAGTCGATAAAACGCTGCGAAAAACGCTTGCTGATGATGATGAAAAAATCTTGATGCACGTGTCTAATTTCAGAGCGCTAAAAAATACTCAAACTGTTGTGAACGCCTTTAGCCAGCTAAGTGATGATACTAAATCAAAGCTAGTTTTAGTCGGCAGCGGCCCTGATATCGACAAAATTAGAACCCAGTGTCGACAACTTAATATTCTCGATAAGGTAACTTTTACCGGCTCGGTTAAGAATGTCGAACGATTCATCGCAAATGCTGATTGTTTAATCCAACCCAGTTATCGAGAGTCATTTTGCATGGTGATTTTAGAAGCAATGGCTTGTGGAGTCCCGACGGTTAGTAGCAATGTAGATGGCATTCCAGAAGTGGTTGATGAAGGCACTACCGGTTTTATGTTTCCGCCAGAAGATGCTGCCAATATGGCTATGGCGATTAATAAGATTTTTGCCGACAACCATTACCAACACCAACTGGGTCAAGCAGGTAGAACGCGTGCTATGAGTCATTTCAATACTGAGGTAAAAATTAGTCAGTATGTGGATTGCTATCACCAAACACTGGCTATCCATGGTCACAGCGCTACAGCGTGTTAGCTCAAAACTTATTTAGCTGATGATAAAGAGAAGTTAACTGAGCATAAAAGAAAAACAGTATAAGAATTTAAAAGGATTAATATGGCAACTGCCACCAAAGGGACACAAAAAAACACTCAACCACCCTCTTCAGAGCCTGCTCAAGAAGCGCCGAAAAAGAAAAAGCTCAGTATGTCGAGTTGGGTGTTGCTGTCGTTTGCAGGCGGTATCATTGCTGGGCTATTTTTCGGTGAAATGCTCGCCTGGATGTCGGTTATTGGTGATGCATTTATCAAGCTGCTGCAAATGACCATTATTCCTTATATCATAGTGTCACTCATCTCTAGCTTAGGTAGCTTAACCCTAGCGCAAGCTAAATCTTTAGGAGTTAAAGTCGGTAAGTTGATGTTAGTCATCTGGCTATTTGGTTTACTGAGTATGTACCTTATCAAGTACACTTTCCCTGATTGGCAAGCCGGTGAGTTTTTCAGTTTAACAGCATTACAAGATCCTAACTCTGTTAACCTTCTCGACTTATATATTCCATCTAACCCATTCTTTTCATTATCAAACAGTTATATCCCTGCCATTGTTCTATTTTGTGTCGCAACAGGGATAGCCCTGATTTCAATTAATGACAAAGAATCGTTAATGCGACCGCTGCAATTGCTCGGTGAGTCGTTTAACAAGGTCACCCAAAGTATTGTTATGCTGATGCCTATAGGCATTTTTGCGATGACCGCAGCCACAGCTGGCACCATGGATTTTGATGAGTTTCAAAAACTGCAGGTTTACTTTGTTGCCCACGTTGTCATGACCATTATTCTGACTTATTGGGTACTGCCAGCAATTATTATGGTTATTACGCCTTTCTCGTACCGTGATATCACAGGGATTGCCAAAGATGCCATGATTACGGCTTTTGCTGCAGGTAATATTTTCATTATCTTACCGCTACTGATCCAGCGTACTAAAGAGCTTTTTCACAAGTACAAAATTGGTGACTCGCAAACCGACGATTACGCCAACATCATCATTCCCGTGGTATTCAGTTTTCCAAACTTAGGTAAATTACTCACGATTGTTTTCGTGCTATTTGCGGCATGGTTTTCTGGAAAAGAGTTGGATTTCATTAGTTACTTCCCCATGTCAGTCAACGGATTAATTAGTCTATTTGGCAGCGTATATTTAACCATACCAATGTTATTAGACTCACTTGAGTTATCGTCTGATTTATTTCAGCTGTATATGGTGTCTAGCCTGTTCACCAGCCGCTTTACTTCACTTTTAGCTGCAATGAATATCTTTATTCTCGCCATTGGCGGCACTGCGATGCTAGCTGGGATTGCTAAAGTCAGTATGAAACGACTGATTCTATGTAGCGCGATTACACCCGTTGTGTTTGGAGTGACATTACTCGCCACAAGTTGGGTGCTCAGTAGCATAGTAGATACCGAATACAACATGGATGAAGTCGTGGCGCAAATGAGTTCTGCAGCAGAAGTACCTGAAGAAGTCATCACTTATAATTGGTCTGAAGAACTTGAAGTAAACGGCCCAAGAAGCATTGAGCAAATTAAACAAAGCGGCTTATTGCGTGTCGGCTATAACCCGGTGCAAGTGCCTTTCTCATTTTTTAATGCCGAACATGAACTCGTTGGCTTTGATGTCGAATTAATGAAGAAACTAGCAGCTGAGCTTGGGTTGAAAATTGCCTTCATACCTTACAACAGTGGCAATGCACTTGAGTCGATTAATAATGGCTTATTTGATATTACTATTTCAGGTTTGCAAATGACCACCACTCGAATTGGCTTAGTCGATTTCACTAATCCCGTGCTTAATCTGCATTACTCATTTGTAGTGAAAGATTATCGCGCAGATGAATTTAAATCTGATGAGTTAATTCATCAAGCAGAACAAATACGAATAGCCTCTGTGGGTGATTACTCCATTATTCCTTACCTAAAAGAGAAGTTTGATAATCTCGAATTTACCACGATTGACTCTGATAAAGCCTTCTTCGAGGATGATGGAAAAACCTGGGATGGTCTGCTTATTAGCCTTGAAGCGGGTAAAACCTGGACGATTCTTTACCCTGAATATACGACCTTATATAACCGTGAAGAAATAAAATCCTTTCCAGCCTCCTACGCCGTAGCAAAAGGGAATACTTCACTGCACACCTTCTTAAATAGTTGGCTGTCGATTCAACAATCATCAGGTTATGTTGATACCCTTTATAGCTATTGGATTTTGGGAGAAAACGCCCAACCTAAAAAGCCAAGATGGTCTGTCATCAAGGATGTTTTACATTGGGTAGAATAAGCCTCAAATGATATTCAAACGAGATAAAAAACCTTACTTAGTCAGTAAGGTTTTTTCATGCCTTAGCTTTACAGCTCACTATGCTTTTCAATGACTAGGGCGTGTTGATCTTTGCTGGTTGAATTTTGTTCGAGATAAAAGTGTTTTAATTGAGGCGGATAGATTGATGCCTAGTCATCTAAGCGAAATTCATCCAACAAAGAGTAAAACACTTTTAGTCGAACCCTTTGGGCAGCGTTTGTTGGCCATTTTTACTGCGTTATCGACTTTTTATGTAGAATAACTACACCACAAAGTCTCTGCCTTGTATCAATGGCCAACAATTCGCTGCAAAAACAACCTTGAAAGATCAACACGCCCTGACCATTAGTCAGTCTTTTCGCGTAAATCCATCCGCCTTTTTAAAGCACAAGTTTAACGCTTGTGTACAGCTCCAGACTTCATTACAAACTGCACATCAAGTAATGCATCAATTTGTCTTAATGGGCTCATTTTCATCGCGATCACATCAGCTTGCTTACCTGTTTCAAGGGTGCCTAAACTGTCAGACATACCGATTAAGTCAGCGCCATTAATGGTGGCAGAGATAAGAATATCCTGATTAGACATACCCGCTTGATGCATCAACACTGCCTCTTTGGCATTGTCACCATGACGAGACACTCCGCTATCGGTGCCAAATGCGATATTAACTCCTTGTTTGTACGCATTACCAAAGTTGTTTTGCATATCATTACCCACACGAATCGCTTTCGCTTTAATCGCATCAGACATAAAATTGCCTTTCGATTTCGCCATTTGCACTACAGTATCACCAGCCAATAAAGTCGGCACTAAATAAGCGCCAGACTGTTTAAATAACTTAATTGACTCTTTATTGGCGTAGCTACCGTGCTCAATACTATCGACCCCGGCTCTTAGTGCTGCATTAATCCCTTCAGCGGCATGCGCATGGCTGGCAACTTTTCGACCTAACGCATGGGCGGCATCAATCACTTCTTTTAATTCATCGTTAGCCATTTGCTGACCAGTGCCGGTATTGGTATCAGACAACACCCCACCAGTAGAGGTTATCTTAATCACATCTGCGCCGTATTTTATCGCTCGGCGAGTGGCTCGGCGACAATCATAAGGCCCATCACAAATAGTTTTTGACGTCAGCATATCAAGCAAATCGGGACTCTTACCGTCCACATCGCCATGACCACCAGTAACCGAGACCCCGCCAGAAGCAATAATTCGAGGCCCACTCAACCACCCTTTCGCAATAGCATCACGAAGCGCATATATTTGCTCAGGCTTAGCACCTAAATCTCTGACGGTAGTAAAGCCTGCCATTAAAGTTTTATTGGCAAAATAAGCACTTTTCATCGCGACATCGGCATCAGACATTCGCAATGATTCACTGTCATTTTTGGGGCCGAGCTCACCTTGTAAATGCACATGCATATCCATCAAACCCGCCATGACGAAACTGTCTTTTAAGTCGATATATTCAACAGTATCCGTTGATAACACTTGCTGTTCAGACAATGTGAGGTAGCCCTTTTTAACCTCTGTAATTTTTTCATCAATAATCACTAACGAATATTGCTGCAGCGGTTTCTCACTGGCATCTGTTAGCAACTCCCCTGCATGAATAACCTTATAATCAGCAGCTTGAGCATGGAATATCATAGTGGCTAATGGAAGTGTGCAAAACAATGTTAATGCTTTGGTAAATGAAGTTTTCGGTGATGTTCTGCAAGATAATTGCGACATAATATTCCCTGAAGTTATTATTTCCTTATGTCTAACATGCCTAAATTATTCGATAGTTACAATATCGCAACACACCCATTTGTCGATAAAATCCATTTGCGAGCGAAAACTGATAACGTCTTAGACAATTTTTAGAAGTTACAAATAAATTCAGCGGATTAAAAAGTAAAATCAATTCCCCAATACACTTGCTCGGCATCATTAACAGATAAAGAAATCGCATCGATTGTTTGACCTGAAGAGGTAAAATTATGCTTTAAATAGCGAAATCCAATTTCTGATGTAAAGGCATTGCCAAAATCAAACATCAAACCAGTTTGGCCGCCGTATACGTAACAAGTGTTTGAGTCATAATAGGTTTGATCAATGTCAGTCATTTGAAATTCATGGTCACTTAACCCAGCAGATGCCCCTATAAACCAACTGATTTGGTGGCTTTCATCTAAAGAAAACAATCGATCATAAGACACCAATAGCCCTTCATGCTGAATCATATCTTCAGAATTAAACGAGTAAGTGCCATAAAGTCGGCTTACATCACTCAGCTTAAAACCATTTTTTATTTGATAATTAATGCCACGCTCTTGAGCACTGGATAAACCTGAAGCCGATGAAGCCCCGTGAGTTTGATAACCCACTGTTCCTCCAATAATGGTATCTGCTGCATGTGAAACACCAGGAAGTAAACACATCACGATTACGTTTGTTAGTAAGGTTAATCGAGCCATTTATCCTCCGGCTTTAGCAATAACTACTTTATTATTTACCGAACTAAGTTAAGAAAATGCCGTTTAGCTCAAACTTTCACCTTATTAAATACCCAAAAAGTAAAATTGATCGCAAATTGTGATCTGCTTAAAACTTGTTCAATGGCAACCGTAATGTAATTGACTTAATTTCTTTGAGACACAAAAAAGCCGCCTATCAAGTTTAGATGGCGGCTTTAAAACAATAACGATTGTTATAAATCAAACAATAGCATTAGCTTAGTTTGCGATTTTTAAGTCAGCTTTGTCTGAAATTAGATTTAAGTCAAAATCAAACTCATCAACACGAATAGCACGTTCACGCTTTAGATTATAATCTTGTAATTGCTTGTGCTCATCACCTGTAATGACATTAGCTTCAAGAGCATTATCAAGTGTAATAGAGAAGCGAACACCCGCTTTAAACACACGTTGTTTAAGCGCTTTTTTCACTTTTGAAAGTAATGGTAAACACGCCATTTTAGCAAGATAAGCTTGCTCATTAATGTAGTTACCATCACCTGCAACAGGTTTAATCAAATGAGTCAGTTGCTTCTTAAACGCGGTATCAAGTTGAGCTTGCTCAGCAAGTTCGCGCACTAAGTCATCATTCACTTTTACCATTTTACCTGAGTAAGTCATGGTGATTAAACGCATGAAGTGACGAGTTGGCTTAGATGGGAAGTTTTCTAAAAACGCCAATATGGCTTCTTCAGCTTTACATAATGACCAACGAGTAGCGTACTCAAAATATGGCTTAGCTTGGCTACGCTCGCCAGCAGACACTTTTTGCTCGTAAAAACGAATCGATGCCATTGCTGCATATAAGTAACTCATCACATCACCTAAACGGGCAGATAGCATTTCAGCCTGCTTAAGTTTACCGCCAAGTACCAGTAGCGAGAAATCGGCATAAACAGCCAATTTTGATGCAAGCTTATGAACAGATTTTTCATAGCTAATCACTTCTGGGAGTTTTGACTGAGCAGGCGCTGTAAATGGCAATAAACCTAATTTAAATGCGCGTAAGCTGTTACCCACACTGTAGCCGATAGTTTGTCTAAAGATGCGGTTGAAGGTTTTATCTGCATCACTTGCATCGCTATGGATAGACTCAACCATGCTTTGTAAGTGTGGATGACAACGCATTACTCCTTGACCAAAAATCATTAAGTTACGCGTAAGGATGTTGGCACCCTCAACCGTAATAGCAATTGGCTGAGCAACATAACCTGAAGCTAAAGTATTTTGTGGACCACGTTGAATCGCTTTACCCGCTTGAATATCCATCGCCGAATCTAAAATATCACGACCCAGTTCAGTCATGTGGTACTTAGCAATCGCGGTAACAACAGACGGCTTTAATCCTAAACCTAAACCTTCGGTAGTTAACACGCGCATGGCTTCTTGCAAGTATGTTTTACCTGCAATATCAGCAAGCTTTTCTTGGATACCTTCAAACTTACCAATAGATAAACCAAATTGTTCACGCACTGCAGCATATTCAGCAGAAGACTTAAATGAACACTGACTGACTGAAACACCCAATGCAGGTAATGAAATACCACGGCCAGCACCTAGACAGCTCACTAGCATCTGCCAACCACGACCAATTTTCTCTTGGCCACCAATAATAAAGTCCATTGGAATAAATACGTTTTCACCGCGAGTCGTACCGTTATAAAAACGACAGCCCATAGGATCATGACGGTTACCCAATTGCACACCAGGATGCGCTTTAGGGATCAACGCACAAGTAATACCAAGTTGTTCTTTACCGCCTAGTAACCCTTGTGGATCTTCAACTTTAAACGCTAAGCCTAATACGGTCGCGATAGGCGCTAAGGTAATGTAACGCTTGTCCCACGTGACCGATAAACCTAATACTTCTTTGCCTTCGTATTCGCCCATGGTGACAGTCCCGATATCAGGGATACCACCAGCATCTGAGCCTGCTTCAGGACTGGTAAGCGCAAAACAAGGGATTTCTAAACCATTAGCTAAACGAGGTAGCCAAAAATCGCGTTGGCTATCTAAACCGTAATGCATCAATAACTCACCTGGTCCTAGGGAGTTAGGTACCATTACGGTAACTGCTACAGCTGAACTTTTGGCAGCAATAGTCGCTACAATCGTTGAGTTCGCGTAAGGGCTAAACTCTAATCCGCCGTATGATTTAGGAATAATTAGCGAGAAGAATTTATTTTCTTTGAGGAAGGTCAGTACATCATCTGGCAAGTGCTTACCATTTTGAATATCAAAATCATCGACCATTTCAATCAATGTTTGCACAGGACCATCTAAGAAAGCTTGTTCATCAAGACTCAATGTTGCATTTGGAATATCACGCAATGCAGCGAAGTCTGGAATACCTTGATAAATTGAGCCTTCTAACCAAACATCTCCCGCATCAAGCGCTTCTTGTTCAGTCGTTGAAATACTCGGCAATACTTTTTTAAATGTTGTTCTTATGCTCATAGTTCTACACTCATCAGACCAGAATAATAGTGTGCATTACGTCACAAAAATTAAATTAGATCAAATATTCTAATTGAGAAATAAAGCTAATATTTACAGTAACAAAGCACACCATAAAAATAATTATCGCCAATTCATGAACTTACACATGTACGCTGAAGATAAAAATAATTAAAAAATTTATACGCTCGTTTGAATTTTTATAAAAAATAACCAAAAATGACATCAATTTCGAATAAATTGCTTCAATGTTTTTCGTAAAAAACGGTTAAATTATGAGGTTAAATTTTTGGCGTATAATCAATAGTCATTCAATATGTGTAAAAGCTAATAATAAAAAAGAAGGTTTTACTATGTGCGGTAGAATGGAAGTATTACTGGGTGGAATGAAAGGCTTGCTTGACCAAGTGTTTGATGAACCTTTAAGTATCCAAACTAACCTTGATTTAAGACCCACTGATCCTGTTACTGCTCTGAGTTCTTCAGAAGGCAAACTTATTGCCACTCAACAAAGCTGGGGCATACAACCCACATGGTCTAAAAAACTTATCATTAATGCACAAGCTGAAACCGTTGCCGATAAAACCACTTTTGCCAGCGCTTTTGAGCAACATCGATGTATAGTGCCTTGCAGTGGTTGGTTTGAATGGCGGGATGAAGGACAAGCTAAAAAACAAAAATATCGTTTTTCACATGCTGCCGATAAGCCTTTGTTCATGGCTGGTGTTATTTACCCAGAGCTACAGCAATTGGTTACCCTAACGATTACCCCGAATGAAAAGTGCGCCCAATATCATCATCGCATGCCTTTGTTTATTCCTTCTACCGCCATTAATACTTGGCTTAATGACAAGCCACAGCAACTTGCCCCATTAATGCAAGCCCTACCCGATAAATGGATTAAGGTGACAGCCGTCTAAGTCATTATTGTCAATTGCGTTCATCTTGTGTTCATCTAATGACACATATACTGCTTTTACTCTTAGATGATGTCGTGTTTTTCGCGATCGTCAAAACCAATTTAAAAAAATTAGAATTTTATTAAGCAGATCACAACCTTGAGAATTATCTATGTTAGAAAATGCAAAAAGGTGGCTTTAAGCGCTAAATTAAGTTCCAATTAACATAAATCAATAATATGGTATTTAAGTAAAGTAATTTTATATTTGAAGATCTGTCCTTTCAAATTTAAAGCTGCGTTACATATACTAAATTTAAAATGTGCTAACCAATATTCAGTGTCCTTAGTTATTAAGTAACGGATTTCTTTGCATTAAGAGATATGATCATTGAGTCAGCGCGAGTTGTTAGGTTATTACACCTAACATGGGCGATACTGCCCCTTAACTGATGATGGAGTTACTATGAAATATTTAGCTATGATTGCTGCAATTATGTTTGCAAGTTCTGCTTTTGCTGTTGACTGTGTTGATTGTCATAATTCAATCAATGTTGAAGAGCATGTAGAAATGGATGCAAACCTTCAGACATGTGATGATTGTCACGGTTTTACTGACCATCACGAATTAGATGCTGACTTACACACGTCTGATCTAACAATCACTGATTGTGCTGATTGTCACGGTGTAGACTAAATACCTCCGGGTATTTTAGTCCTTTAACCTTGATTTAAGCACTGCATTTGCAGATTGACCATTACCAGATTTGGCCAAGCTAGTTCACTAAATCAAGCGTTAAACTCTCTATAAAGAGAATAAAACCAGTTGTTCGCTCAACTGGTTTTTTTGTACCTGCTATTCAGTAAACCTTTCAGCCTCTAATCACTGGCTAAATTTAGTCTATTGCTTTCACGATGGCATCAAAGCTAGTTTGCGGGTTTGTATAATCTAAAGGAATACCAACTGCTTGACCGTTCACTTCAAGTACCAAAGATGGAAAACCTCTAATTGGCAATTGATGCACTGTCTGTAATTCCGTGATGAATTTTTGATTAAGTTCAGTCGACAATAATCGCGTTTTAAATGCGTGCCCATCCATGCCGATACTCACCGCAGTATAAATCAGTGTATCGATATCTGAAGGGTTTTTAGCTTGTAAATAATAAGCCTGTTGAATGGCTAATATCATTGCTTGCTCAAGTCCAAATTCACGCGCTATTAAACACGCACGGCAAGCAGGATATGTTGAACGTCTCGGCTGACACTCTTGCCAAAATGCGTGGTTAAATTCAGTTCCTAATTGAGCAGAAATCTTATGCCAAGTTTGCGATAAAAACTGCTGCATATCTTGTGGCATCGCAGCATCAGAGTCCGGAGCTAACCCTCCGAGACGATAATCAATTTTCAGCGATGGAATTTGTTCATTTAGCTGTTGCTGCAGCGCAAGCCATGCTGGCTTATAGCCCCAACACCAACTACACATTGGGTCGTAAACATAGATGAGTCGTGCGGATCCAGTGGTCATTTTTCTCTCTTTAGAATCATTTTATGAGTGCAAAAATCAGCATCCATCTTATCCCAATAAAGCAAAATTAACTGACTTTAGCTAAAGCTATATTTATTAATTTCATCTTAATGGCTAGTTACATTTACTCGCTATGGCTTGCAAACAGGGAATCACGTTATAATTAGCGCCAACATTTTTGGAGAGTAACAACATGGCCAGAACAGCCGCAGCATTACACATTTTAGTTAAGCACAGACAACAAGCTGAAGATCTCATTAAACAACTTGAGAATGGTGCAAAGTTTGACGTTCTCGCTAAAAAACACTCTTCATGTCCATCAGGTAAAAGTGGTGGTAACTTAGGTGAGTTCAAAAAAGGTCAAATGGTACCGCAGTTTGATAAAGTCTGCTTTACAGGTGAACTCATCACTCCACATCTTGTTAAAACTAAATTCGGTTGGCATGTTATTAAAGTCTTATACCGCACTTAAATTGAATCTATACATTAAATCAAATGCTTGAATCAAATGATTGAATCAATCTTTTAGCCAAGGCTCTCACCTCAATTTAAGGCTGCTACCCACTGCGATGAATAAAGTGTTTATAATCGGTTTACCAAGAACTGGCACCACGAGTGTGAGTGTCGCTTTACTTGAACAAGGCTTTAAAGTCGCTCACATCGGCCTAACGAAACGCGCTTTTGAAGTGGCAGATGTGGTGTCTGATGTGCCTTGTTTTTGTGATTACCCTCAGCTAGACAAACTTTTTCCACATGCCAAATTTGTGTATGTTGATCGACCAGTCGATGCTTGGGTTAACTCTATACAGATGCTGCTGACAAAAATGGCGCCCAACTTAGCAGATAAAACAGGCACCTTTCATCCTATTTTAAAACGCTGTTTTAAGCAGACATTCGGCGATTTGAAGGCTGATGATTTATTAGATAAAACTCGACTTAAGCAATGTTACCTTTCCCACCAGCAAGCAGTTTTTGACTACTTTGAAGGTCGTAATGATTTGCTCACTATCACGTTAAATGAACCTGATAGTTTACAAACATTATTGCGCTTTATTGGTGTTAGCGACGAAGCAATTAAGCGTAATGACACCGTAGACTTTCCCGTCCTCAACGTAGGTACTCATGTGGCTAGCTGGGGAGAATATAAACACCCGAATAAAGTGAACACCAATTTAGCTGGCCCTGAACATAGAAAGTTCTTCGATTATCAAAAACTAGGCTTAGCCAATTACTGCGCAAATTAATATTTTGTCATTATGTAACTGCCGCTAGATTTGCTATAACTTACTCATAATGACTTAAACCCTGACACAATGCTTAGGTCATTGAAAGTTGTAGCTCATCGCTCAGTAAAAAGTGTAGCTTATCACTCACTGAAAGTTGTAGCTCAGTGCTTACTAAAAACTGTTTAGATGATCGCTAACTGAAAAGTCTGTAGCAGTATACGACTTACTGTATAACGCACCTAACCGTCATAGCCAAAAGAGAACCCCATGAACAGTAGAGCTTTTTTTATCGGACTATTTATTTTATCTATTAGCCCAATGTCGTTTGCGGCAAGTTTACTAGAACTGCCTAATAGCGTTGAGGTTACAGTCTTTAATGGCAAAGCATATGAGAGGAATGACGATATCGCTTTGGAGAAGGGTCAAAACCAAATCGTCTTTCGTTACGTGGTGAATTACCGTGATAACGGCATGCAGACTCTGTTTAATTCAAATGCCGTTGTGCTGACATTCGATGCTGATGATGCTCAATACCAACTTACACTGCCCACCATTCGTAATAAGAATGCCGCCAACAAATTTAATCGAGAACCAGAAGTCAATTTGAGCAGTAATCAAAGTGATTCAGTCCCGCATAAAATTGATGTGTTACGTAAATCAGGCATACAGATAGGCCGAGACTATGTTGAAGAAATGCACACCTACAATCAAACTCAGCAAGTCGCTGCAGTAGCTGCTTTTGCACCCGCTTTAACAGCTCCAACGGCTACAACAGGAGTAACTTCTACAACGGCTCCTGCTGTGGCAGTTGCTCCCATTGCGACAACATCTACTGCCGCAGTAACAAGCCAGCCTAAGGTCGTAACACCTAAAACCATTGCTGAAGATCAGGCTGAAATTAGCGAGATGCTAGATTACTGGTATAACAAAGCTAACCAAGACACTAAGGCGAAGTTTAAAGCTAAAATTAATCAGTAAGGCTTAGCTGCTCAATCCTGAGCGCTTTAAGAGCGCTCAGATAGCTCAATGCTAAGTAATTAGTATGTTGCCATTCACTAAATAGCCATTCACTTAATAGCTATTCACTTAATAACATCGAGCTTTAATGTTCGTCCTAACTTAGAGCAAGCATCACCTCAAGCTGCAACTAACCAATTCATTCTGCATTACTTTTTATCATTTAAATTCAAAAACCACTTTTAACATTTCGGTAACCTTGGTTATGATAGCCAAGTCATTCCAATGGGTAACTCAACATGTCTTTCAGCCTGACTAAGGTTTTACAATCAAAACTAACCAAGTACACGCTTGCCACCATACTGCTATTGTCTTCAGGGCTCATCTTAGCAGTGTACTGTATTTTAAGACTCAGTATGCCAAGCTTATCCACTACAGTTAACAGCTCAGACATTGCCAAACCCGTCACCATTGAACGGGATACCTTAGGCACCGCGATAATTACCGCCAGCAACCGTATTGATGCATCTTATGCCATGGGTTATGCCCATAGCCAAGACCGATTTTTTCAAATGGATTTGCTTCGCCGAAATTCAGCAGGTGAGTTATCAGAAATATTTGGTAAAGCGGCGTTAGACCTAGATAAAAGCCGTCGATTCCACCAGCTTAGAAAACGTGCTCAAACGATTTTCGAAAATCTGCCACAACAAGATAAAGCCTCCCTAAGTGCATACACTAAAGGGGTAAATCAAGCATTAGCAGATCAAACAGTATTATCTTTTGAATACTTGCTGACAAACTCAACACCTCGCGAATGGCATGAAACTGACAGTTTATTAGTGATTTACAGCATGTACCTTGATTTACAAGGCAACACGATTAAGCGTGATATGGCACTCACTCAACTTCAGCAAGCTTTTGGTAATGAAATGCTCGATTTCTTAATCCAGCCAAGTCATCACCAAGCCGCATTAGATGATAGCCAAATCCCACTCTATCAAGGTGGTATCCCTGAGTTAGAAGAGCAAATACTTATCAGTGCGCTCAAACAAGATATTAAAGAACCTGTAGAAGTCGGCAGTAATAACTGGGCTGTGACAGGAGAATTAACCCAGTCAGGAAGAGCAATGTTGTCTGATGACATGCATCTATCATTTGCGGTGCCTATTATTTGGTACCGTGCCCAGCTCAACTTTCCAGACTCATCAAATAGCAACAGCACTGAAGAAATGTTGCAAATTACAGGAGTATCATTACCCGGTGCTCCCGCTATTGTTGTCGGCTCTAATGGTAAGTTGGCTTGGGGCTTTACCAACAGTTATATCGATACTGCGGACTGGATTGAAATCAGTTCAGATACTGAAATAGATCTTGAATACGAACCGATCAATTTACCTGAAGGCCAAATTAATTATACCGTTCAAGTATCAAAATACGGCCCAGTGAAAACCGTTGCCGGCATTAGCTACGCATTATCTTGGGTCGGTCACACAGACTATGCGGTCAATATGGCTCTACTATCATTAGAGACCGCAGACAGCGTTGATCAAGCCGCAGAGCTTGCCACGCAATTGGGTATTCCAGCACAAAATATGCTCCTAGCTGATGATCAAGGCAATGCAGGCTGGAAAATCGCTGGCGCAGTTCCTTCACGTACCAACCCATCTGATACGGCTCAATCAACTAAAGGTTACCAAGACAGTAACTGGCA
The DNA here is from genome assembly GCF_023283825.1 of Shewanella olleyana. GTDB lineage: Bacteria > Pseudomonadota > Gammaproteobacteria > Enterobacterales > Shewanellaceae > Shewanella > Shewanella olleyana. Next base: position 30,680 of record NZ_JAKILD010000003.1, read on the forward strand.
GCAACAGCAACCAATCATGCCAGAAGTCATCAACCCTGAGAGCCAACGTATTTGGACAGCAAACTCAAGAGTACTCTCTGCCGAAGAGCAATTAAGGTTCGGCGATGGAGGTTATGCTCTCGGTGCAAGGTCAGCTCAAATTCGCGATAGGTTGATGGAAAAAAACAGCTTTAATGAAGATAATTTTTATCAATTACAGCTTGATAACGAGGCATTGTTTTTAGCACCTTGGCAGCAATATTTACTTGAAGTATTAAGTGAGCAGCCCGTCGTATTTGCAGAGGATATCAAACTGATAGCAAACTGGGGCAATTGCGCCTGTGCAGACTCTGTCGGTTACACCTTAGTTAGACACTTTAGAACGGCATTAATTGATCAAACATTTGCCCCCATTGAAACTGAACTAAAAGAGCGTGATAGCGGCTTATCAGTTATAAAACGTTATTTAGAAACACCTATGTGGCAGCTTATTAAGCAGCAGCCAAGCAGTTGGCTCCCGCGTGAGCACACTAATTGGCAAGCGTTTGCCATTAGTGCATATCAAGACTCAATAAAGTCACTACTGGAGAAACATAGTAAAAAACGCAAATTAGCAGATTTACGCTGGGGCAAAGTGAATCAACTTCAAATACAGCACCCCTTTTCAAAACAGTTACCACAATTAAGCCGTTGGTTAGATATGCCTACCATAGAAGGCTTTGGTGATAGCTTTATGCCCGCAGTGCAACGCAAATCATTTGGCGCATCGCAGCGCTTTATTGTTCAACCCGGCGCTGAGCAAGATGCCATTATGTCGATACCTGGCGGACAATCAGGCCATCCATTATCCCCTTATTATCGCAATGGCTTTGACCAATATGTAAAACAACAACACACGCCGTTGTTACCGACTGAAATTGAACATACTTTAATCATCAAGCCGCTCATTGATAATCAAGTAAAGCTTTCTAATACAGAAATGAAAGTACCTTAAGTAGCTCATAATATATGAATCCATATTTAAAATATAAACTCAACTTTTAAGAAGGAACTTAAAGTGAAAATTAAACTTATCGCCATACTATTGATGGCAACGGGCTGCGCCTCAAACGAACCTACATCCATTCAATCTCCATCGGTAATCTCCAACACTATGAGCATTATTGCCAGTGCTTCTGAAGCTGCCCCTAACGGCGTTCTTGGTGAGTATCAACTCAATATTAAAGCTGCCGGTACTCAAAGAGGGGTGGTTTTTCTAAATACCGAACTAGATTACCGCGATCAACGCTGCGTTACAGTCACTCTATCACCATCGATAAGCGCGCAACTTGCTTCGAAATACGGTCAATCACCTCAAGCATTTTTCATCAACAAATCCATCATGGTGAAAGGCCAAGCTAAAAGGCAAAAAATAGACTTTTACTCTAAAGGGAAGAGAACCGATAAGTATTATTATCAAACCCATATTTTAGTTAAAGACTTATCTCAAATAGAAGTTATAGTTGATAAAGCTTATACCCAAACAACTTGAAGATACGTGTTTCAGAGCTTCACCGTGTTTTCAATACTAGGCGCGTTAATGCGGTAATGTAGATACCTTATAAATTAGCGCAACAACGTAGTGGGAACACGGTGAAACTCCCTGAGGGCAAGTTTTACACGCGTTTATGCTGCGTTATTGATTTTGAAAAGGGAATAACCATTACCCGCAATCAATGCCTTGCCTAAACGCGTGTAAATTCTTGCTGAAATCGAGCATCTTCAGGTTGTTTGGGTATAAATCCAACTTCCCTTTCTTAATCACCATCTAAAACGCCATAAGGAATCACTTATCTCAAAGCACATTATTATCTTTGATGGCGTTTGTAACCTATGCAATGGCGCAGTTAACTTCATCATTAAACGTGACCACCAAGATGTGTTTGCTTTTACACCGATGCAAAGTGAAACAGCGCAAGCGTTAATGACAGAATATCAATTGGAAGATATTGGATTTGATTCGTTTATTTTAATAAAAGATGGAAAGTATTTACTAAGAAGTGATGCCGCTTTAGAGATAACAAAAGATCTATCTGGACTGTGGTTTTTATGTAGAGTATTTAAGGTATTACCCACTGGATTTCGAGATTACTTTTACCGCGTTTTAGCTAACAATCGTTACCGTATTTTTGGTAAATCTGAAACCTGTATGCTTCCTACTCCTCAGCTGAAAAACAAATTTTTAGAATAGTGACTTTATCAACTATCAGCGACTACATCCCAGCTACTAAATCTCAGCTACTAAATCTCAGCTACTACATTTCAGCTACTACCTCTCATACATCTCAGCAAAGTAAATGAAATTAAATCGCTTACTGATTCTCAGCCGCTTTTACCGTTATACGTTCTTGATTTGATAAGCGGATTTGAATGCCATCAACGGTAGTAATACGCTGCGCTTCAATGTCTTTTTTACGCACTTGATAACTAGCTGACATGGCTTCGACAGGCGATGATATCGTCACCTCTACGACAGTATTATCGTCATACCAAGTCCAGCCCCAGAAACCCGCAGATGCAATCATCGACACTGCTATCATGGCATAAATAACTGCACGGCTTAAAAATGGCGAGCTTTCAACAGCAAGTGCTTCACTGCGACTCACTTTACTGCCTCGACCACTGCGCAAATACGCAAAAGCACCTACTATCACTAAAAGTGTGACTAGAATTTTTGTCAGCACGTCATCTTCCACCCGTCATTAATTAAACTCGATTATAACTAATCTAGATTAATTTAACGTTATCTAGCCCACATCACCAGTGCATGGTTGAGTTGATATGCGAACATGCATTGTCTTGGATAACAAAACCTATGAAGCCGATTCTGAAATCGCATCTTGGATCAATTGTTGTATTTGCTCTGGGTGGTCAAGTGTAGCGTCATGACCGCACTGCTCCACTTGCAGTAATGGGGTATGATAAAAGTCCGCTAATGCTTGGCTGCACTTAGGGTTCGCCAATTTGTCTTGATTAGCGCCGATAATGCTCACACTACAATGACCAAACCAAGTACATTGATAACGTGCTGCGGCGTAAGTCTGTCTCGCACCATTGATTATGCTGGTGTGCAGTTGACTACGCATCTTGCCCCAATCGCTAATAACACTTTCATCATGAGCTTTCGTCACTGTGGTGTAATTGAGAACACACGACTCAATAAAACTTAAATTAGCAGCTTTGTGTCGATACCAAATCGAACTGATGAGTGGTGTTAATTGAAAACGCTGATACCAAGGCGATAAATTACCAGCACTGGAATTAATTAGAACGACATGACGCACTTGTTTATGGCGTTGTCTGGCCATCTCTAGCGCTATCATGCCACCCATCGACACGCCAATAATCACTAACTCTCGGCTAAAATCTGGATTATCGTTAAGGCCTTTATCAATTTGCTGCCAAATATCATCGCTGTAATTACCAATCGTTAAATGGCTTGGCTTTGAAGCTAAAGTTCCATTGCCTGTCGCATCAGGGGTTAATACGTCTATTCCATCGTCTCGCAGCTGAGCGTCAAAACCATACCAGTGACGGCTATCTCGCATTAATCCACGTAATAACACCCAAGTTGCCATCAGAATACTCCTTTGCTTCGACTGCGAATTTAGCGGTTGCTATCAAGATGCTTAGGGCTTTTTAGCCCAATATCGCTCAGCGTCAGTTTGTAAACGCTCAAATTGTGCTTGGTTAATGTTTTCAAGCACGTTAGCGTATGCCGCTTCAATTAAGAACTGCATTAATACCACGTGTCGGCGTAATATTCGATGGTGTCGATGTGTTTTTTGCGGATTAAAATAACCTGAGAAATTAAAAATTTGCCGTGGGTTCTTCTTTACCCATGCCCATGAGCCCATCTCAAGCGTTAATGGAATAAAAGGTGTTTCAGTTTGATTAGTTTTCGCAAGATAGTCCCAGATATCACCATGAGTCTGATAAAAATGACTCTGAGGCGACAGCTTGTAATGACCATGATGAGGGTAGCCTCGATCAAATAATTGCTTCAAATGATAGATATAACCCATCCCTTCGAAAGGCTTGCGGGTATGGGCATAAGGGAACCATATATGATCGCTGAGGCCAAACCCAGAATGAGCATCTAACGCAATCACACTGGTGCTACTTTGTTGTAGTTCATGAACGTAATCAACCAGCACTTGGGTTTCATCTTCCATGCCTTTGTTACCACGAAACCAGGGGAGTTTATTACTAATGCGGTGACCGCCAACAAGAAAGGTCACCTTTTCTTCTGCATCTATAGGGGCATTGCGCATTAAGTCGACATCATTGCCATTACTGCGTGAACCTTGTAAAAAGCCGACAGGATTGGCGACAGGTACAAACGCAAGTCGCACCTCTTTTAACAAGCTTTGTAGATGTTTATCCCACGACATGCGATTAAGTAAACTGCCTAAAAATGACAACACCACCTGCGCACCAATGCGCTCGACACCATGGACGCCACCAACAAACAACACCGTAGGGCAAGATTTATCTTGTTGACCTAACTCTATAGCAGTCACAGACAAAGGTTCGCCGCGGTAATGTAAATCGAGCAAAGATTGGTGGCGAAATAGCCCTTGGTGTTGGGCAATCAATCGTTTAAGCGTATCAATTTCAAAACTGTGTTCGAATGAAAACTTTGCCATTAACCTCGCCTATTCACTCACTAAGATTAAGCCTGAACCTATTCTCCCAATAATTAACTTAATACTTAAATAAGACAGCCTTATGACAAGTTTATAAACAAAAAAAGCAACCCTCAGTACATGACCAAATGGGTTGCTTTAGTGGGTTATTAATGATGATGCAAGTAATGCACTACCAATAGCTACAGTCAGTAATAATAAAGACACAAAAGCGTTGGTCGCCCCACCCGTATAGAAAAGCCAAGTCGCCCAGAATAAGGTATCAAGTATTAAAGTTGTGAAGAGTATCGAGGGGGTATTAATGCATTGAAAACGAAATCGATAACAAAAGGCCACATAAATAGCTTCAAGGATTAGCACATAACTAAGCTCTTCAGGTGGTCTCGTTAAATCGAATAACTCTTTAGCAAATAATATTAGCTATAATTTTTAAAGCCAGTTAACTAAGCTTAATAAGACAAGCTGCCCTTTGTTTTTCTCCCAATTGTTATTCGCCCCTTATTCAATTATTTATCTGGTTCTGCTTATTTTGCAATTATGCACACGGTCACTTTTATCTCAACAGCTCAAACACATCCAGTTATTTAATCACAATTTAAATAATAAAAAAGTGTTCTCAACCAGCTTATTGCAACAGCCTTAATGTGCTACTTGGCCAATATTTTGAAAGTAAACATATGTAATATAAATAACATACAAAGGTTGCCAAAAAATCTACACTACCCCTGATAAAATTGCGTTTAAAGAGCAAGACAAAAAACATTACAATTTTTAAGGTTAATATATCTCAAGTTAATACATTTCATGTCGATAACATGATTAGTGAGTATTTAAAAAAGATAATCATACGTCTATAACCACCTCCTTCAAACTTAGCTCCCCAGCTACGTAAGCCTGCACCCAAAACACCATAACCCCATAAATTAATTGAACTTTTAACTATTAAACTCTTGATTTACGATTGTATTCATTGTTGTTTACACATATAATCCACCCACAAAAGTGAAACATAAAACAAACTCAACCCCAACAATTACAACATTGCATTAAGATGATTTATGACCAGAATTTCTAAATTTCTTTTGACTATATTGAGTTTCTTAATGATGCTTTATGTGCTTTTGGTAATAAGCTTTAGCCAAGGGTTAGAAACAATTCATAGCGATAACTTTCACCATAAAATCACTTCCGTCGATGTTAGTAATGTGGTTAATGCCAATGCAGGTTGGGAAACATTGCTGTTTTTAGAAAGTGATATAGTCAAATCAAATCAACATTATTTTGCAGTATTAGAACGCACTGAACAGAACTTAAATGTGGTACGAGTTAAAGATGTCTTTAGCGAGATGATGATGTTCAGTAATATACCGTTATTACTGATGGTGTTATTAGCTTATGCCATTCCATTTTATATTAAATCTCGAATTTCCCGTAAAAACAATGCATCGTTAGATTTCATCAGTATCGAAACGGATAAGCTGCTGACGAGTTTTAATATCCAATTACCACAAAGTAAACAGCCTAATACCTTATCGCAAATAAGTATCGCCCTGAATGAGCTCAACAAGCACGTAAAGGCTCAAAATATACAAACCCAGCTAAGTATTTATCAAGATAAACTGACTGGTCTTATAGACAGGCATGCATACCTTGAACACCTTGAAAAACAACTACAAAAAGCAGAAGAAACCGGAACTAGACAAGCATTACTTTTTATCGATTTAGACGGTTTTAAGCAGGTAAACGATTCATTTGGTCATAGTTTTGGTGATGAAATACTCATCCAAGTTGCCCACAGACTTAAAACCGTTGTGCGCAATAACGGTCTCAGCAGAGTCAGTGAGTCATTTGGATTAGAGCTTAACTTATCGCGTTTAGGTGGTGATGAGTTCTCTATTTTTATTGAAAATATTCCAGATAACTTGCAGGCTGTAGAAGTGTCGAAAAATGTTTTACAAGAAATTGAACGCGACTTTGTACTGGGTAATAAAGTGATAAAAATAGGCGCCAGTATTGGTATAGCCACTTATCCAGATAGCGCTTCAAACCCTAATAATTTATTACAAATGGCCGATGTAGCCATGTATCGAGCCAAAACTGATGGCCGAGGTATCTTCCGTGTTTACTCGCCCGAAATGGGCAGTAAAATTCGCCGCTTTCATTACCTTTTAGAAGAACTGCGTCTTGCTATCGCTAGCCAAAATTTCACTTTATCTTTCCAGCCTATCGTTAATGTTGACGACTGCAGCATCGATTACTTTGAATCGCTAGTGCGTTGGAATCATCCAGTTGAAGGCCCTATTTCACCAGCTGAATTTATTCCTATTGCTGAAGATTCAAATCTTATCCTAGAGCTCGGAAATTGGATTTTATTCGAAGCTTGCCGCCAAATGTCTGCTTGGCATAATGCAGGAATGAATAAGGTGAGAATGTCAGTTAACATCTCTGGTGTGCAACTGAAGCATTTACCTATTTATGACTGGGTAATGGACACCTTGGCAAAAACGGGGTTGCCCGCTCGAGCCTTACTGCTTGAAATCACTGAGTCTTGTTTATTCCACGCATCGGAAAAAATCATTCAAGACCTAGAAAATTTGCGCAAACAAGGCGTATTGATTGCAATTGATGACTTCGGGACTGGTTTTAGTTCGTTATCAACTCTGGGGAATTTACCGGTAGACATTATTAAAATTGATAAGCTATTTATTGACCAAGCAACGATCAACCCTAAATATGAAAAGATTTTAAATTCAATTAGTGATTTAGGTAAAACCCTCGATTTGAAAGTGGTTGCTGAAGGGGTTGAAGTGGCTTCTCAGTTTGAACTCGTCAAAAATCTTGGGATCCATTGTGTTCAAGGTTACCTTATTAGCCGTCCCGAGTCCTCATATCACGTGGGATCAAACGTGATTAAAAAGAACCTCAATCACATCGCACTAACAGGCACAGGTGTTTGTACGCCGTCTAAAACGACATAAGTCGACGTTCTTAATCTTAATCCTTGAGTAGTGTCCCCTTTCTGCTCAAGGGAGATAATAGTATTTAAATATTCGTCAGCTACTATGACTAACGATTAAGGTACTAATTAGTAATGATATTAACGGTAGTAACGTAAGCTCGAATACCTTCTATTGCCCCCATTACTTTTCCCCTTTGCTAACGCTTTAACCACTTACAATAAATGATCAGGACACAAAATGAAGAAAGTACTATTTTTCGATTCAATGTTAACCCCTAAAATTATCACCATCGTATATTGGATTTTACTCGTGGCAGCCGTTATTTCAGGAATTGCAGCCATGTTCAACGGTTACGGCGGGTTTACCATCGTCTCACTTGTAACGGGCATTTGTATCGCAATCGCGAGTGCAGTCGGAGCAAGAATATGGTGTGAATTAATGATTGTCCTGTTCAAAATACACGAAAACCTACAGAAACTTGTCGACAAATCAGACGCTTAGTTTTTTTTATTCTTATTGCCAAATAAGATATAAGCATTAAACCAAAAGGTTTTAGACATAAAAAAGGACTGCTATTGCAGTCCTTTTTAAATTAAAGCCGTCTTTTATTGAGCAACGGCTTTTCGCTTATTATGGGTAATAATAAGTCCAACTAAACACACAATACCTGTTGCAATACCCACTGGCTGACCAAACGATTGCGGTAAGCCAATACCAATACCTGCAGTCATAATATAAGACACTGTGACACACGTGCCGATAATGGCTGGTAAACTTACAATCCAATGGAAGGCACCACGGTCAAACAAGTACTTAGTTGCTAGCCACAATACACTGGTTGAAAGCAGCATATTTGAGAAGGCAAAGTAGCGCCAGATCAGCGAGAAATCAATCTTAGTCATAAAGTATGCAATCACTAAAATTGGGATTGCCACTAACAGACGGTTGCGCATTGTTTGCGGAATATTAAACGCATCAATGATGGTTAAACGCAGTGAGCGGAAAGCGGTATCACCAGAAGTAATCGGGAAGATAGCTACTGCTATAATCGCCATAATACCGCCTGCGACACCTAAGTAAGTACTGGCTACTTGATTAACAACTAGTCCAGGTCCACCTGCATCAAGAATACTCTTAAGCTCGACATATCCGCCAGGAAATGCAGCGATACCCGCTAATGCCCATACACAAGCCACAATACCTTCAGACATCATTGCACCATAGTACACAGGGCGAACGTATTTTTCGTTAGTTAAACAACGCGCCATGATAGGTGCTTGAGTAGAATGGAAACCACTGATTGCACCACAGGTAATGGTCACAAATAGTAATGGCCATACAGGTAGTCCATCAGGGTTAGGCTCAAGTAAGTCATTGTTGTAATGGCTATGGTCGAAGTAAGCAAAAATATCACCCATTTCAGGCAATTGAGGCGCACTAATTAATAATGCCACTGCGATTGAAGTGGTCATCACAATCATCAACAAGCCAAATAATGGATAAAGCTTGGTAATGATTTTATCGATAGGCAATAAAGTTGCTAAGAAGTAGTAGCCTAAAATTAAAACAACCCAAAACACATTATTAGCAAGGATAGTACCTTCGAAATAATCAAGGTTACTTAATAATCCTGCTGGGCTCATGATGAATACCACACCCACGAAGAACAATAACATCGCGGTGAAAACCAGCATCACACCTTTAAAGTAGATATTAAAGTATTTCCCCGCGATTTCAGGCAAGCTTTTGCCGTCATTTTTGATACTCAATACACCAGAGAAATAATCGTGTACCGCACCACCAATAATATTACCCAGTACAATCCAAACTAAGGCAATAGGACCGTACAGAGCCCCCAAAATAGGGCCAAAAATTGGGCCTACACCAGCAACGTTTAGAAATTGAATAAGATACGCTTTAACAGGATGGACTTCGACATAGTCGACCCCATCTTCGAAACGTTTTTGGGGTGTTTTTACGTTGGGGTCAATGCCTGCTTGGCGTTCTACAAATGGGCTGTAAAACTTGTAAGCGAGGATCAACAACGCAAGACAAATGAAGAAAATAAGCATGTTTTTGTGCCATCCATAACTATATAGGGTATTAGAATAGCCTAGAGTGTCAGCCACTATGCCCCCTTGGTCAAGTACCATTGTGTTATACCAAAGTAGGGGTTGTCAGCCTAAAGCCCTTAATGCAGGTGGGATGTTAGATATGTGTAAATACTCAAAAACCGTTTTATTCCAAGTATCAAGAAATTGCCAGAGATAAACACCAGCCTTATTGCTTTTACTAGCGACTTTAATAACTTGCTATGATATTTCGCTAAAAGCAGAGCGAGAAATGTTAATACAAAATACTTTCAAAACAGTAAGTTTTCCATCCAGATATAAAATTTATAATCCAGTTAATAAATAATCAAAAATGAGAGTTAGCTCATACCTTAAAGAGTCTAAATATCACTTACCTCTTACATTTCTCCCTCGAGCCATACATGAAATAAATGTTCATGGCTGAATAAGTATTTGTTAGCTCATTTCTAATTACCAGCGGAGTTTTACTATCAGGGCAGCTCACGTCAAGGTTCTCCTCCAAAAGTCGTCGATAAGTTTTAAGTTTTCGGCCCCCAAACCTACCTTACCAATTTAAACTACTACCCTATATCGTATTTAATGCATATATTTTAGCCAATACTTATATAGATAGATGAAAAAGGTATAAGAATTATGTAGCTTAGTAACTAAATTTTGACAACTTATATATTCATTCAAATACAACAACTTATTATTTTTTCATTTATAGATAAAATTTAAGTGTCAAAACAATATTACCAATTTACAATCTTTACACTCAAATCAGTTTTACAAATTGGTAACAAGATCGTATAACCAATAGCACCTAATGCTTCAAATAGTGTATTACATTACTGAGGTCATTTTATGTATTAGGCAGCAACAGCTTATTCAGTTGCCATTCACTAGTCATAGAATGATCAGATCAAACTGCTGAGATAAAGCAGTCGGTCTTGCTGAATAAGTTGTTAACTCAAATGGGGAAACGACCTAAGGTATAAAAATGATAAAAAATCATAAAAAGCATAAACTTGCTACTATTCTAGCGACTGCTATCACCACCAGTTTAACCAGCGGTTGCATCAATGCTGAAACTATCAGTATTACTAATCCTAGTTTCGAAAATAGCTTTGACGGCTGGACTGATATTGATCCTTCATCAATATCAGGTGTGGCTTATCAAGGCAGTAAGTCTGCAAAAATGTCAGGCAGTAACGGTAGAGTTGAGCAAAACCTCAATATTAATAGCAACACTACTTACACTTTAACTGCCTACGTTATAGGTGGAGGAAAGCTAGGAGTATCGGCCAGCGGTGTTAACGAATCAACCAACATCAGTAGCAGCGATTGGCAACAGGCCAGCGTAACGTTTAATAGTGGCTCAGCAACTAGCGTTACCATATATGGGGAATACTTTGGTAATGAAGGCCGTTTTGACTCTTTCGAACTCACAACATCATCTGACACAACTGAACCTTCTGAGCCGACTTCACCTGTCACTTGTACAGGTAGCAGCGCCCTATCCGTTGTAGCCGCAACAGATAACGGCACTAACGATGGTCACGGTCCGAGCAATACCATTGATAACAGCTACGATACTGAATCTCGTTGGTCATCTAATGGAGAAGGTAAAACCATTACCTATGATTTAGGCGTACAGTCTGAAGTGAAATCAGTGTCTGTTGCTTGGTTTAAAGGTAATGAGCGCGCGTCGTACTTTGATATGGAAACCTCAGCAGATGGTAGCAATTGGACATCAGTCCTATCTTCAGGTCAATCAAGTGGCAGTAATGCAGGACTAGAAGAATACGATGTCACGGATACCAGTGCTCAGTTAGTTAGAATAACGGGCTACGGTAATTCATCTAATACTTGGAATAGTATTGTTGAAACCAAAATTAATGGTTGCTCAGATGGCTCTGCACCAACGGACCCAACAGATCCAACCGAACCCAGTAACCCTGTCGGTAACTTAGATCCTGACTTACCGCCATCAGGAAACTTCGAATTAGTGGATTGGACCCTAGGTGTCCCTGTTGATGAAAACAATGATGGAAAATCTGACACAATCAAAGAAATAGAGTTATCGAGTGGCTATAGCCGCTCTCCATATTTCTTTACAGCTGCAGATGGTGGCATGGTATTTAGATGCCCTATTGATGCCCCAAAAACTTCAACCAACACCAGCTACGCCCGTACTGAGTTACGTGAAATGTTACGCCGCGGAGATACCAGTTATAGCACTCAAGGTGTGGGTGGCAACAACTGGGTATTTAGTAGCGCACCTTCATCAGATCAAAATGCTGCGGGCGGTGTTGATGGCACCCTAGAAGCAACGCTCGCCGTCAACTATGTCACCACCACGGGTGATAGTAGCCAAGTGGGGCGTGTGATTGTCGGTCAGATTCATGCTAACGATGATGAGCCACTTCGTCTTTACTACCGTAAGCTGCCATCTAACAGTAAAGGGTCAATTTATATTGCCCATGAACCCATTACAGGATCGGAGCAATACTATGAAATGATTGGGTCTCGTAGCAGCTCAGCTTCAGATCCTGCCGATGGTATAAGCCTTGATGAGAAGTTCAGCTACCAAGTCAAAGTAATGGGTAATACTTTAACCATCACGATCATGCGCGAAGGTAAAACTGATGTTGTTGAAGAAGTCGATATGAGCGGTAGCTCTTATGATGCTGGCGATCAATACATGTACTTCAAAGCTGGTGTTTATAACCAAAACAATACAGGTGACGCAGATGACTATGTTCAAGCAACATTTTATAGTTTGAGCAATAAGCATAATGGCTATGCGTATTAATCGATAACTAACTAAAAGCTGACTCATTAATATAAAGAGCATATAGAAAGGTAAAACTCGCATAACAATACAAACGCTCTGTCCTCCCTGGCTTCGAACGTTTGTATTACTGCTTACTTCAATGAATCAAGCTTACTTATTCACAGCCATAGTCATATCATCAAAGCCAACAAGATCATTTGTTGGCTTTTATTACGTTAAGCCCGAAGGAAAAACGCAAAAAGCCGATGTTTGATATACACTTACTTGTAACGCCAATGTTAATGCAGCGGCAATAAAACCCTAACATCACAAAGCAAAATGTAAAAGCCAAGTAAGAAACGCGATATATTAATAATATGCACCAGCTAGCTGTTGGAAAAACAACATTTAAAAAGAAGTGCTTAGATGACTAGGCATCAATCCATCCACCTCAATTAAAACGCTTTTATTTCGAATAAAACTTAATCAACAAAGATCAACAGGCCCTAATATCATCACTAAAAACAGTATCGATACTCGAGGCCTTATCCCGATGCGGCTAGCGGTAACCAAGTAAATATTGACGCTAATCTTCAATATACCGGCGGTTTGTCATGTGATTACCTGCAAGGGTTTATGTTTTCAGTCCCTCTAACTAAAACTGATTTTTGTGAGCGCTATGTTGCTAGGCCTGACATTCCGCGCTCAATAAACAGTTAACTTCAAATTAAACAATCTGAATTCGGCTTAAAAAGTATCTTTAGCTGCAATTTTCCTTACTTCTGGGTTAAAACCTTGCATTAGACCTGCTATTTACGCGAAATACGCCTGAATGATGAAACAAACAAACCACGTAAATAAAGTTTCACATTTTTATCCCATAAACCATAAGGTAATCACAGTGTAAACAGGGATACCTAATATCACATTGAACGGGAAAGTAATCCCCAATGATGCACTAATCGACAAGCTATGATTGGCTTGAGGCAATACCACTCTCATTGCAGCTGGTACTGCAATGTAAGAAGCACTCGCACCAAGTACCGCAATTAAAATGACCCCACCAGTTGAAAGTCCCATCAACATGCCTAAGCCACAACCTAAAAAACCACCTATTAATGGCATAGCCACACTAAACGCTAATATGAAGCTGCCAGCTCGCTTTATATCACTCAAACGACTGGCCGCTACCATACCCATTTCTAATAAAAATAATGCTAGCACCCCATTAAATAAATCGAAAAATAGTGGTGCGATAGAATAGGTTTTTTCTGCAGCTAAAAAACCGATAATTAAACTGCCCACCATAAGCACAATGCCTTGATTGAAAAACATTTCATGAAGCAATTTTTTAGATGAAGATAGTTTTAGAACAAGCTGCTTAATATTGGGCGCTTTAATTACTGGCTGTGAAAAACCGGATACTTCACCATCAGCACTCATACTTGGAGTTGATGGCTTAGCCAACATAATACCCACTACAATCGCAGGCATTTCTAGCAACACAACAAACAATGGAATATAGGCTTCGTAAGCAATATTTTTACTCTCTAAATAAGCCACCGCCACCGCGTAAGTCCCAACACTTACCGAGCCATAATGTGCAGCTATTGACGCTGCATCATGACGTTCAAAAAGACCGATATAATGCAAAATCGGGAAGGCAATAAAAGGCAGTAATAGACCAAACAACAGAATATAAATTGACTGAGATAATAAGGCCCAAGAAGCATGCTCAGCAAGAGCAACACCGCCCTTGAGGCCTATAGCAATCATTAAAAATAACATTAATGCTTGGTATAGGCTTTTAGGAAATTCAATTTTAGCACCAGCTAAAACAGCCACGACCCCTAACAAGAAAAAGCCAATGCTGACATCTATCTGCACGAGTTATCTCCTACTGACACTGTTTGGGTCAGAGTAGTACTATGGCGAGCTTTTCTTTTCCCCACCCTAAATGACATTAATGTCAGCAGTGATAATCCGCTCCCTAGCGCGACTAGCCCTAGACCTGCCGAATCACTTTTAGCCACCAGCCCACCTAAAAGCACCAAAGTAAATGCTACAACGAGATTAAAAATGAGTTGTCTATAAAGCATGGGGATCTCCGCGCGATGTATTAATTCCGATAAACCGATAGCGAGATTATGACAATTATAATAAATAGATAAAAATTGATATTACCTATAGGATATATAGATATAAATCTATATAAGTATTTTGTAGCCTATCGTTATAAAATACCTAACCTGCACGAAAAAAGGTTGATATTAGAGAGCCTTCGAATCAGTAGTGCATACCAATAAATAATCCTGAGCCGCGATAAATAACGCTAAGAACCAGTAAATAAATGGGAATATGTAAATAAGTGAGAGTCAAAAGATGGAATCTAGATTACACGCCCATATAGGCACAATTAGACAACTGGAAATTTTACTCGCCGTTCACGATAGGGGCGGGATCAATGAAGCCGCAAAAGCACTATTTCTTACTCAACCCACGGTATCAATTCAGATGAAAAAGCTGGCCGAAGCCGTTGGTGAGCCTATCTATCGCTTCAGTAATAGAAAGTTAGTTTTTACTGAAATTGGTCTAGAAATGGTCAAAACTGCAGTAGAAGTATTAGACAGTTTTGCTCGTTTGGATATGTCCTTAGGTAAAATGCGTCAAGGGCAATCTGGCACGCTTCGTATTGCTGTTGTCACCACGTCAAAATACTTTATCCCCCATTTATTAGGCCCTTTTTGCGAACAATATCCAGACATCGATATTCAGCTCAATGTAGGCAATCGCGAGCAAACCATAGAGCGACTCAAACAAGGTATTGATGACTTTTATGTGTTTAGTCACCCTCCCATTGATAGTGACTCAGACAGTATTGAGCTACTGCAAAACCCATTAGTAGCAATTGCACACCAAGCTCACCCACTGGCTCAACACAAACAGGTCAGTCTTGAGCAGCTTTGCCAGGCGCCGTTTCTTATTAGAGAGAAAGGCTCAGGCACTCGTCACGCTATAGAAGCATTCTTTAAAGATCATGAGCTTAATCCTAACGTAAAGATGACCATTGAAAGTAACGAGGCCATTAAACATTGCGTAATGGCTAAGTTAGGGATATCAATACTGTCTGCTCACACCCTGACTTATGGCGGTCAGAATGACTTAATCCGTCTGCCGATTAAAGAGCTGCCTATCAATGCAAAATGGTTTTTTGTGTGGTCTAAGTCTAAAAGGCACACTTTGGTTGCTAACCAGTTTTTAGAACATATCCAAACCAATGGCAGACAATTATTGGAGCAAGAATTACAACGAAATGGTATAGAATCATAACGAGTAAGCTTTGCAGCTAGCCTAAATAACACTGTAGCCTTTACCTTCAAGGCATGCTGCTCGAGCTTGATAAAAATTTTGCTCGCCTTGGGTATTTGCCGTTTGAACTTGAGCCTGTTGTTGCGCAGCTTGCTGCTGAGCGGCTTGTTGTTGCTGTTCAGCTTGTTGAATATTACTGCGGCGACTTTGACGTCTTGCTGCGACAGCACCAATGGCAGCACCAGTTTGTGCAGCATCACTACGATCATCATCACCGAATTCTGCAATCATAGCGCCAGCAGCAGCGCCAGCCATCGCACCTCGCATGCCAGAGCCTCTATCAGCAGAGTCATTACCATCAGGTGTAACTTGAGTTGTTGCCGTTGATGTTGATGTTGATGTTGATGCAGCGACAGTTAGTGGCTGACTTGGGTTATAGCCTGTTTGCGATACCGCCCAACTGGCGCAACTCGCTTCATCAGCAGCTTGCTGTTCACTTGTCTGATTTTGCTGTGGAAATACATACTGCGCAGCATAACTGTCATTCACTGCAGAGAAATTAATCATTATTGCGATAGTAAAAATTGATAATATTCTAGCTCGTTTAGATAACGAGTTATTGGTATATATAGGCATCTTACTCCCTTTCCAGTGAAGAACTTGGTGAACAAATAATCACCTACAACCAATACAGATAGTTACCAAATCGCGCCAAATAAAAATCTAACTGCCTAGGGGTGGTTTATCTTAGTCGGTCATGTTTCGTTTTAACTAGAATCCTTTTTAATTGAGGCGAGTTGATTGCTGCCTAGCAAACTAGGCGAGTTAAATTCACAAAAATCCGTTAAACAATAAATAAAGCAATTTGGACACCCCTTCGAAGCGGTTGAGCCTAAACTATTTAGTCACCTATCCATCTTTAAGTAAAGCCACATAAAACCTAATAATCGCCATTGATAGAAAAACGATAACCAAAAGATTAAGTGATAACGTCACATCATAAATAGGCGTCAAATGCATTGCATTCATCGTCATTACCATCAATATGTTACCACCCAATACTTTCTGAATACCGAGTTTAGGTGTAGAACATACGCGCCAAATCAAGAATAAATTAATGAAATAAAACAAAGCAAGTTGCCATACTTCAGTTAGGGTTGGCATGATAAGAACATATTCAGTCAACACTATCGCACCAAAGATTAACACGCCGATTAAGGCATCATTTACCATCTGTTTGGGCATAGACACAATAGTAAAAGACAAAACAGTGCTAATTAAAGGAAATAAAATACCAATAGGTAATGGAATAAAAATCCACATAGCAAAACATGTAGCAATAACCATCATGACGATTAATGCATCTTTTAACCGAGCTTTAAACGGCATTAAAGGAGCTATTTCAGCTGATAACTGCTTCCATGAAGTGTTGACTTTTAATGCTGTGACACTTTGCATTTCTTTACCTTGATTTGACAACAGCAGCCTTTCTTCCGCTATCAATTCTAAAGCTTGAGAAACAGTCTGTAACTGCTCCAAATGACGAAGTCTAATTTCATGTTGCTCAATATTACCTATATTAGTATTAGTTTCTTTACTCAATACATCCAATAAGGTCAACAGAGACTCATAATAAATGGTTACATGCTTTTTCCAGTGGGACTTGTGCTGATACAACAAGTAGTTACCAGACAAAGGTAAGTTAAGTATGGGCTGTACAGCCTCTATGACTTTGAGAGTATCATTAAGTTTTTTTTCTACGGCTTGCGACTTTTCTTGCGCTAAACCATGATCTGATTTCAGAAACTGAGTTATTTCAGTACAAGATTGGGATAAATTTTCATTCACTAAATCTAGACCTTGTAGAAATGATTTTTCACTATTTTTAGGCCAAATAAAACGAAACACGATTGAAAATACAATCACACCTAGTAACGTTTCCTGTACTCTCAATATGATTGTATTGAAAGAAACGACATCACTAAAACTTCCAACTGCGCAAATTAATGCACACACAACAAAACCAATTTTGAAGATGTAACCGTAGCGAACATTATAAGATAGGAACGCACATATACCGGCTAATAATAGATAAACAGCAATGAATAACCCAGGTTCTTGGCTAAACAAAGCAATCATTATAATGGCAACAAATGAGCCTAATAACGTACCCAAAACCCTGTTACGAGCAATTTTAATTGAGTGGCTGTATGATTCATTCGCCGCTAATGTCACCACTGTTACTGCAGACCAATATGGCCTGTCCCATCCAAAAGCTAATGCGAGGACAATTGCGATTGAGCAAGCAAAAGCAACCTTTATTGCATCTTTTGTTGCATCACTTAAAGCATGAATAAACATAGTAAGTCGCCTGACTAATGGAATGGAAACGAGCAAGCTAGAGCACCGTTAGTACTTAACTAAAGGTGCTTAAACAAGGGTACTGAAAATTAATGATAATTCTTATGATTTAAAAATCTTGACTGATGCAGTCAGCCCGACACGCAACTGAACAGCTTCTGGTACATTATTTATACGAATTTTAACTGGCACTCGCTGTGCTAAACGAATCCATTGAAAATTAGGGTTAACATTAGGTAACAAGGTATTGCCGGTACTTCCATCTGACTTTGCAATGCCATAACCAATGCTGTCGACTTCAGCATCGATGATTTCATCCGGATTCATCATTAACGCAACAGTGGCTTTATTGCCCGCTTTAACGCCCTCTAAATCCGTCTCTTTAAAAAAGCCTTCAATCCAAAAGCTGTTTTCATCAATTAATGCCACGACCGGATTATTGGCTACCACTTGCGCCCCGATTCTCAGGTTCAAGTTAGTAATAAATCCATCTGTCGGCGCAATCACCTTAGTAAAATCTAAGTTTAATTGAGCTTGCTCTACAACAGCTTTGACTGAAGCTAGATTAGCTTTAGCTGTTTGAACTGCATTTTCATAGTTATTCAAATCTAAAACCGACACAGTGCCATGAGTTCTGCTTTCCAATGCTTGAGCACGGTTATTCTCATTCAATGCTTTTTCAAGTAACGCCTGAGCTTGAAGCTCCTTAGCGAGGGCGTTATTTAAGTCTGCAATGTAAAGACTCGGTTCAATTTCAAAAAGTATATCTCCCTGCTTAACCTGGCTATTGTCATCGATATATACCTTAGTTACAGGGCCTGTCACTCTTGGCGTTATTTGAACAATGTGCGCTCTGACTTGCCCGTCGCGAGTCCATGGGTTTTCTGTGTAGTTTTGGTACTGAATAAACATTCCAAAGCCAGCAATAGCAACAATAATCAATGTTGTTAGGTATCTAAACA
The DNA here is from genome assembly GCF_023283825.1 of Shewanella olleyana. Classification (GTDB taxonomy): domain Bacteria; phylum Pseudomonadota; class Gammaproteobacteria; order Enterobacterales; family Shewanellaceae; genus Shewanella; species Shewanella olleyana. The sequence continues at coordinate 49,790 of NZ_JAKILD010000003.1, forward strand.
TCATCAAATTTCCTGTGTAAAACGAATAAATAAATTGTTGAGTACTGCTAGGTGATAGCAATAAACTGGCTTAATACCAAAGCAAAAATCGCAATAACGCTAATTTCTACAATGGCTGGGGCAACAACAGTGCGATGCCAACCCAAACGATTCGCAATAAACATCACCACGACTGTAAGAAGGTAAGCGCAAACGATAACCACCATCAGTGGTGGGCAGTAGACTTCACCTAGTGCAATTTCATGAGGCATAGCAATCCTGTGTGGGTATTTATTGATGTGGCCATGGTAATGCTGTCAACTGGAAATAAATAATCGCTTTTGATGGATCAAACCCATCACAAATAAGATTATTGATGTAAACTATAAGAAAGAATTAGTTAAACCAATGTATTAACTATCAAAAATGAACTTAACAGTATTACGGGGGGACAATGAACTTTAGTCTGGAACAACTGCGTGCTTTTGTCGCTGTATACGAGCAACGCTCTTTCAGCAAAGCAGCAGTAAAACTTGAGAAACACCGCACCACAATCGGCCAAGTGATTACTAATTTAGAAGATCAAGTCGCGGTAGAGTTATTCGAACGAGTAGGCAGAGCTGTAGAACCTACAACTGATGGAGAGTTGCTTTATCATTATGCTAAACAAACTGTTCAGCAAGCAATGACATTTGATAAAGTGGCTTTAAGCCTTTCTTTTGGCGGCTTTGAATCGATTACCATTGCATATTGCAGCTTTATGCCGCCTCAATTGTTATCGGAGATACGTTTGAACTTGGACGTTGAGTTTCCTAACATGAAGGTCAACTTTATTATTCGAAACAAGTCTGACATCAAAAAGGGAATTGTTGATGGAACAATACATTTTGCATTTGTTAATATTTACCGTAGCGATGTGATCAACAGTATTGATTCAAGTTACCTTAAAAATATTGATTTCAGTTTATGTGTTGGTAAAAGAAACCCTATCGCGTCAATGAATGCGGGCGAAACTTTTAACGCAATGAAGTCCTCTAGACAACTCATTCTCAAGTCACTAATTGAAGATGAGATGAGTGAAAAAGTCATTTTATCAGCAGAATATGAAGTCATTGATCAACTTGCTTTACTCATTAACTTTTTGGAAAAAAATATTGGATGGTCTGTCCTGCCAAGCAGTATCATGCGAAATCAATACATTGATGAAAAACTCACAGTATTTGAATGTGACCAATTGCAAGAAAAGCTGCAAGTCCCCATTTCGTTATGGAGCCCTCACTCAAAGCAAACGACACCTATTAGAAAAAATATTATTAATACTTTCAACCAATCAGATTTATAGTTCAGTTAATTTGGTATAAAAATAATAAAAATGTCATATAAACTTATCCTCTATGGACATTAGATTACTTTGTATGAAACTGGAGCGATTTTATAACTAGGTGAAGACTTTAATGCTTTGCATCCATATCAGTTCGCGTATCTCTAGCTAACTTAACTCATGATGAATACGAGTTAATTTGCCGCGAAACTCGCGCTGTATTAGATGAGTACTTTACTGGACTCCAAGCAACGCAAGCTTAGTGAAATATTGGCTTAGCAGTATAACTTGATTAAAACGCCAATCATTTGATTGGCGTTTTGTTAACTGAATTCTTGCATCTATATGGTTAAAATCAATTATAACGATTCAAGATCACAGACTATTATAAGTATTATTGAAATCTTATAGTTAAGCGCTTATAAGCTAAAGGTGAATTAGCATGTTAATCACTAATACGATAATAGTGCTCTAAGGCGCTGCTACACTTTAATCTTCACTACATTATTCAATAAAAAATAGGTCATCAATGAAAGGTATTATTTCAATTCAGTCCCACGTGGTTTTTGGTCATGCTGGCAATAGCTCTGCCGTGTTTCCACTGCAACGTATGGGGATGGAAGTTTGGCCTATTCATACCGTGCAATTTTCTAATCACACCCAGTACCAACAAGGTTGGCGTGGTCGTGCGTTTTCAGCCAATGACATTAATGAGCTAGTGACAGGTATTGAAAACATAGAAAAACTTGCCGACTGCCAAGCGGTGTTATCTGGTTACCAAGGTAGCGCCGAGCAATGCCAAGTGATTATTAAGACCGTCAAAAAAGTTAAACAACACAATCCTGCAGCGTTATATGTATGCGATCCTGTCATGGGTGATCCTGAAAAGGGCTGTATTCTCGCCGATGGTATTACTGAACAACTCATCAATGATGTCATGCCAATTGCTGATGTTATTGTGCCTAATCAATTTGAGTTAACTCAGTTTACCCAAATGGAAATAACCAACCTTGAACAAGCAAAAGCCGCTTGTGAAAAAGCCTTATCGTTAGGGCCAAAAATGGTGTTAGTGAAACATTTACACTCTATTGCCGATGATACCTTCACCATGATGCTGGCAACGCAACAAGGCTGCTATATCAGCCAACGACCTCAACTTGAATTTGCTAAACAACCTGTCGGTGTCGGCGACTTAATTTCAGCGTTATTTACTGGTGGATTATTAACAGGAATGTCGCCAGTTGCTGCATTTGAACACGCTACCAATGCCAGTTACGGCGTGCTTAAGGAAACTCAAGTTCGCCAACAGTGGGAACTGCAAACAATTGCGGCACAAAACGAGTTAGTCTCACCAAGTGAGTGCTTCACTGCTAAGCCAGTTTAAATAGCGATATGATTCTGTTGTAAGTTATTTCTTTAAATTTTAGACAAAAAAGCCTGAAATTTAAATTTCAGGCTTTTACGACAAATAAATAAAACGGCGTTTTTTTGGTCATTAAAGTGTAAATAGCGGATTCATAATCACCAGATGCAACAAGAGCTGGCAGATTACAGTAACTCTCGTTTAATCAGCTTTAACAGAAACGTTTCACGTTCGATAGATAAACCTTTCTTATTACTATTGGCTATCGTATCAAGGTTATGTTGAATCGCTTCATCAATATCTATCCAAACTGGTTTCATGCCATTATTGATTTCGTGACTTTCAAAGCGTGTTTCGCCTAGTTCACTATCGATATCGCAGGTATAACAATACGACAGCATATGGATTAGCGTCATGCCATCACGCGCCCAAGGGCGATATTCTTCATAAAGGCCAAACTCATTGATATTGCGAATCGATTTAGCGCCCGTTTCTTCTTGCAGCTCGCGAACTAAGCCTTCTTCAATCTCTTCATGCTCATCGACTCCACCACCCGGTAAAGTGTAATCATGATAACGCTCGGTATAGAGCATCAAGATGTTATTCCCATCAAGCACTATTGCTCTAGCCGCTCGACGAGTCAGCATAGTGCCTTGCTGCTGAGCGACCAATTCAAATGGCGTATCAGGATGATGGCTGGTTTTTAAATGCCGCATTACAAGTTCTATTTAATTCAAAAAGCGCATCATACGCTAAATTATCCCAAATAACTTTCTCTCAGCCTTTACCCTAACCCTGAAAATCAACCTAATCGCTCTTACCGCATTCACTTTATTAGCAATAACCCGCCAGCTGTCAGCTGAACGGATAACCACGCAGTTCACTTTAAACCCCGCTAATTTAGCCTTTACATTAAAAACACTTCGATATACATCAATTAAACATAAAACACTGAAAACAAAAGAATTTTGATACAGAACCACACAATAGTTAACAAAAAGTAACCACCAATTATGTGCATTTCCTATATTGACCGACAAGGATGTAAATATGAAACCACTCAAATCTCAGCCTCTCAAACTGGCATCAGCGATTGCTATTAGCTTTTTGGCTTTTTCTGCTCAAGCTAGTGATACACAAACATCTGAGAATAATAGCTTCCAGCACGATACTAGTGCTTCATATATCACTGATACAGACAACAGCGACAATGCTTACCTATTTGCCAGTTATCGATACTACTTTAATGCAGTGAGTACTGATTTAGGTCCTTGGGCACTAAGCACCTTTTTGGCCCAATCTTCAAATTTTGGCTTTAACTACCTTAAATCAGATTTATTCGAGACCAGCAGTTACCAAGTTGATGGTACTTATGTTTTTGACTCAAAATGGTTTGTTGGCGCAAATTATCAACAAATAAACGATGATAGCGACTACGGTCCGTGGCCATATGATTACGACGAGTCACTTTATGGTCTTAAGCTAGGTTATTACTTTAACGAAAGCTCGCAAATATCCCTTTTTTACCAAAACCAAAGTGGATCAGATAGCTATCAACACACAAGTGGCAGTGGTCAAAATTTTCAAATTGGCTTACTCGCTGCTAATTTTGATAATCAATCCGATACCTTTGGTCTAGAGGCTCAAAGTTATATACCCATGGAGTCAATTAGTGGTGTGAACTTGTTGGCCCGTTGGCAGTACACCGATGCTAGCCAATATTATTATTTTCGGCTTGCACAAGATGGGTTTATGCCAGAGCGTGACTTCACTACTGATATTGATAATACACTCAACCACATTTATCTAGCCGCTGATTTTTATATCAACAAATCATGGTCAATTGGCGCACACTACACTTGGCAGGATATTGATTTAAAGGAATTTATAAGTAGTAGTAATTATTCCCCTGAAGGTGAAACAATCGAACTCTCTGATAGTTTCAATAATTACGGCCTTAACACGGCTTACTGGTGGCAAATAACACAAAATTTTTCCGCTAAATTTAGCGCCAGTAAATTGTTAAATGATGATGCTAATGTCGAAGACGGGCTACTTTTAGGATTGGATATCAATGCTCGCTTTTAACTGATTTACACTTTATTAGTGCATCAAACAGTATGATTAAGTGCTGTTTGATGCACTAATAAATATCCTATTTAAATCTAATGACAACTTAAATTTATCAGGGTAACAGAGGTCAGATACTGAGTTAATCACCCATTCTCACCACATCAACATCCATGGATGTTGATGTCCAATCTCTGTCAATTTCGCCCAATAAAGTGAGTTTAGTATCAGGTGTAGCACTAATTCCTTTCCACTCATCATTATCTATTTCAACAATGATCTCACCGCTCTCATCTTTAAAAAGGTATTCCTCATCCCCTAAAGACTCAACGATATAACCCGTTAAGACTGCAGGTGTGTCATCTTTTGCTTCAAGTGCTTTTGCTGCGCTATAAACTTCTCCGCGGCCTGGCCCTGTAAAGCCACCAGCTTGCTTAACTGCAGGTTTAATCAATGCTGACTCTGTATAAACTTCCGGCTGACTAGCAATGGCAGTTGTTGAAGCGAACAGCACTCCGCAGACTAATAACTTCTTCATTTGATGACCTCAAGGTAGATAACTTTTTAATAAAAACATCATACGATAAGTTAGCTGAATATAAGCTTACATTTACAATGGTTAATATTAATTATCGTTAACGGTTAACATGTTAAACCCATGGTGATATTTACAAGCCCAGTTTATTTGAAGAGGTATCTTGGCAATGACTGAATCGTAAAGTCTTCCAATCTTAATCATTCACCATCGACTCACACTCAAACCCTTGGCGCATCGAATCAAATCGACATTTAGAGCCGCATTGCCAAGGTGCATTATTGTATTTGGCAGATACAGTTTGGGCATGGGCTTTACAGGATTCATAGTCAGTAAAGTCCGTTTCCATTTCATACTTTGCTGAGTTATAGCCATTTTTATACACAAATGAGTTCCATATCACTGGACCTTCGTGTTGATTTGATAGGTTAATCATCACTACAGATGTAATAACAGCGATCAGTAATCCGATAATGACAATAAGTGAAATGAGATTTGATTGTTTGGCAGTAGTCATATTAGCAGTAGCATTAGAATCAATTGAGTTAGCATAAGGCTATCTCGTTGAAATGCAATCTTGTTAGAACTTTCTCACCTTAAAAATCAAAGCGGTTAGATTAAGTTAAAGCAGCCCCGTATTGAGGCTGCTGTATTGACCAAATTAAAATGATTGCCTCCTGAGTAATTGACTTAAATGTGAATGAGTTTAGTTGTTAAACCCTAGATTCTGTATTTCTTAACTCCTTAACATTTGCTCGGATCAGTTTGTATTTCATAAACCGGTAAACCTGTTGTACTGGTTGCCTCCTTATACACTAACTTACATTCTGCTGGTGCTCCTTTTTGCCAAATAGTGGCTTGCTTGGGCGTCAAATCATATATTGTCCACTCAGCTCCTCTATCAATTGAAATCGTTGGATCTGTTGCTGATACTGCAATATTAAAATCATTTTGAAGGACGTTAGCTAAGTCCATCTCTGTCGCAAGGGCATAACCGTAAGCGGTATATAAATCTCCACCTGTACCAATATCTAAGTCAGTACCATTTGCATCTTTTTCAATACCAGCGAGACTGGCTTTTGAGTAAACCAAGGTATTGCCACTTTGAATAGCCGCTTTCATACCTGAAAGGGAACTGACTCGAGCATCACCTTGTAAATTGATGAACTTCGGGGCTGCGACTACCGCTAAAATACCGAGAATAATGATGACAACGACCAGTTCTATTAAGGTAAAGCCACCTTGCTTTGACGATTGGTTTGACGATAGTGCAGTAGGACGATTTACAGAATTAAATATATTCATATTGACCTCGAGATTCTCTTACAATGAAGGCTCTCTGAAAGGTGTTACGCAAACAGAAAGAGCCAAAGTGCCTTCCTAGCGTTGGGATTTTTAAATCGGTTGCTCTTATCATTCTTATAAAAGATCTGATAAGTAGCCTTATCTAATTAGCTTATTAAATGATTTATCTCACCTGTGATTCAATGCAGCTATGGAACAGCTAAAGCCATAAACTAGCTAAATAGTCTTATATCGATAAAACAATTAGAGCAAAAACTCTATTTAACCGTAGGCTCATTTTTCATCTTCTGCAAATTAATTAAAGTTAACCAAAATCCATCTATACTCAGCTACAACAACTCAATCCCTCAAGATGATTATCAATTAATTCTATAAAGTGATTCTGCCTCTTTGGCCATTATCTCTTTACCATTAAGTGTTAATCTTATTCTATTAAATAATATGTAAGCGCCTCATATTGAAGCACTCTCTTTTGATTAGTTAGGAAGACAACATGCAAAAAACTATTCTTGTAACAGGTTCAACAGACGGTATTGGTTTAGAAACTGCGAAGATGCTTCTCGCTGAAGGTCACACTGTCCTTTTGCATGGCAGAAATCCTGACAAGCTTGCCAGCGTTAAGCAACAACTCGAATCATTGAGTAGTAGTGAGCAAGTTGAAAGCTATGTGGCAGACCTTTCGAGCATGAGTGATGTAAAAAAATTAGCCACACAAGTCAAAGCTAACCATGACAAACTTGATGTGTTAATTAATAATGCTGGGGTTTATAACCCAACGACTTTAGTCACTGTTGATGGCCTAGATTCACGCTATGCAGTTAACACATACGCACCCTATTTACTCAGCCAATTACTGATGCCAATAATGGATAGCAGCAGTCGCATTGTGAATTTATCTTCAGCAGCCCAAGCTGCTTTCTTAGCAACAGATATGGCGCAACCAAGTCAGTTATCTGATGGTACAGTTTATGCCCAGAGTAAACTTGCGCTGACCATGTGGTCACGTGATTTAGCCTTATCAGTTCAAGGAACGGGGCCTATGATTGTGGCGGTTAATCCAGCTTCAATGCTTGGTAGTAAAATGGTCAAGCAAGCATACGGGGTATCTGGCGGTGATTTATCTATCGGGGCTGACATCTTAACCCGCGCAGCATTATCAGATGAGTTTGCTCAAGCGACAGGGCAATACTTTGATAACGACAGAGGCCAATTTGCATCACCTCACCCTGATGCACTTGATGTGGCTAAAACAGCCAAGGTCGTTAGTGTGCTTGAGCAGGTATTATCTGAGTTAAGCTAACCCCCTAAAGATTTGCCCCTTATGCTATGTTCCTAAAAATATGACGCATATCTTGTTTTGAAACTTTAAAATAAAATTGTTATGCGGATCGCATTTTTAATTTTCAACTCCTGATAAATTCCGACTTAAGCACACACTAATATAGTGTTTATTTTTACCAATACTAAGTGCTTGTAGTTTGGTCTCTATGTTTGATATCGATAGTATTTCTTAAGCAAAATTAACGGCCTTCAAGGTATCGATAAAGCAAGAAATTACGACTCGGTAATGAGGATATTTTATGGCTGAAATTATTGATCTTGTTATTACGGACGCTGAAGTTGAAGCGTTTGAAAAACCTTCTAACCAAAAAGCAAAAGAAGACATCCAACACAGACGCGAGGTGAAAAGACGCCTTGAAGATTATCTTGAAGCGCAGCAACTTAAACGCGCAATGGGTGGTGATGATTTTTTTGCTTAGCTCTTAATATGAGCTCTTAACATGAGTTTCTAGCAAGTACTTGCTAACTATTTCCATCTACCATGCATAGGCGTTCATCTCCCACAACGCTTTCCATGCATCATTAAGCTCAGCAAGCTTGCCAACGCTGAGCTTAATGAATCATAAATGACTTCCCTGTAGCTAGCCCTTTAATATAGTTAGAGCTTTAATGTAGCTAGTCCTTTAATGTAGCTAGTCCTTTAATGTAGCTAGACCTATAATTTAGCTAGACTTATAAAGTACCACTGACATTAGCATCAACGCAGTGGCAAGGAGCTAACTGAAGGGGGGAGCTCCTAAAACGTTTCTAAGTTCAGGATACTGGAGTGATTTGATATACCCCGTAACTTAAACCTGGCAATGAAACAGATATCTGCGTGTCTGACACCTCGATGTTATTTGATTGAATACCTGCCTTTGTAACCACTACGGCAGCGGCACTTGACACTTTCATCGGTATCGAGATTTGAGCCGTTTGAGTACCTGAATTAAACACCATCAGCCACTCTTCGCCGGTTTCTCTATCAATGCGTGAAAAAGCAAACATCGCTGCATTTTCTGCTGTTGTGTCCGCTTGATAAAAGCGCGCCTGATACTCTCCTCGACGTAATACCCGATGACTTTTACGCAGTTCACTCAGTGCTGAAATGGTAATAAACAAAGGGTGAGAGGTGTCAAAGTTGTTATCCGCTGTAGTGGCGTCAGTGCCTATCAAGTCATTGTCGTTATAGCTTGGGACTTGGGAGGCAAACATGTCTTCTCGGGCGCGAATATCATTACCATCACCGGTAAAACCTTGCTCATCGCCGTAATACACCACAGGGATCCCGCGAGACAAAAACATAAACGCATGGGATAAAATACTGCGCTGTAATTTTTCAGCATCTGTTTGCGCTTCCTTTGCTGCATTGTCCGAGTTAGCGTCTGACTCATTGATAAAGTAACCAGCCCTACCCATGTCGTGATTGCTTAAAAAGGTCATCAATAAATCGGCTTGGCTGTCTTCATCCTGATATAAGCTATCTAGCTCAAATAGCGCTTTAGCCAACATAGGGCTTTGGCCTCGATAAAAAATATTGGCGGCAACATCCTGAAAAGCAAAATCCAATACCGATGGAAGTTTGCCCTCGGTAGTGAACACACTTAAGTGATGAGGGTTTGTGTCGTACACTTCGCCAAATACATGAAAGTTAGGTATGCCTTGCTGTTTCGCAAAATCGACGATTGCAGGGCTGAAGCTTTGCCAAAAAGATAAATCCACATGACGCACAGTGTCGATGCGAAAACCATCTGGTTTAAACTCAGCGATGAGCTTTTGATAAATCTCAATCATGCCGCTCAACACTTGTGGGTGCTGCGTATCTAAATCATCTAAGCCATTAAAATCACCATTCAGTGAACTTTCTCCCTCAAATGTGCTGTCACCTTGATTGTGATAATACTCAGGATCGTTCAACCACTGTGGAACTTTAACAGCTTCATCTTGGGTTAAAATAAATGGCGAATAACGCTCGCTTTCAGGTGTGTTTAACGGCATGTACTGACATCGAGTTAGGCCTTGTAGATAAAGGCCATTATCTTGATGGCACTCTTTGTAACGAATGATATCTGCGGTGTGGTTAGTAATAATATCAAAGAAGACTTTCATCCCACGTTGATGAGCCGCATCAATTAACTGCTTCAGCTCATCATTAGAACCAAAGTGCGGATCGATTTCGCTAAAGTCGACAATCCAGTATCCATGGTGAGCAATCCCGTCTTTCTGAATCGCTTGATTGCGCAGTAAAGGCGTCATCCAAATTGCAGTAATGCCAAGCTTTTGTAAATTATCTAACTTTTGCTCAATCCCCTTGATATCACCGCCATGAAAGCCACGTTCAGATGTCTTATCTAAACCGCCGTGAGATATCCCTGAAGCCGCGCCGTTATCATTGGCGATATTGCCATTATTAAAGCGGTCTGGCAGAACAAAATAGAAAATGTCATCTCGAATATCTCGGTGAAGATAATCCTGATATAGGGCTGTTTCGTCATTTATTCGAGGTGCAGTCACTTTAGCAGCTGGCACTTTAGTGGCTGGCTCATTACTGCCCTGTACTTTGCTGGCCGGCTCATTGGTTTGACAGCCAGATAGCATCAAACTGATGCCAATAAATACTGCAGATGTGGTTAATAATATGCGTTTCATAACACCTTCATATTCCATTAATTAAGATATTTACCTGAACTAGCCGACCATTGTTCCATCACAATTAAGTTCAATAACAATTAAGTTCAATTACGATTTTCCCAGTGAAACTAAGGCAACTCTTCACCTTTTGCGCTGACGTATAAGGCGTACCAATGCTCGCGGGCAAGTGTTAACCCTACAGCTTGCTTACAGGCTGCAATTCGTTGCAAGTTGGTCGTGCCAATCACTGGTTGCACCTTGGCAGGATGCTGCATTAACCACGCAAGAATAATCGCTTCTTTGCTAACACCATACTCACTCGCAAGCTGACTCACTAAGATGCTGGTTTGTTGTACTGCCAAAGCCTTATCATTCAACTCATAACCCGTATTTAAGTCGGCACTTGAATCTGAAACACCTGAATAAAGCCCCTGACATAAGCTGCCCCAAGACTGAACTTGAAGTTTTTGCAGCTGACAATACTCCAGCATTCCTGGGGTAAAATTAATGGCTGCGCCAGCTTGGTTGCCTGCATAAACGGTCTCATCTATCCAATCTTGTTTATGCAAACTCAGCTCAACTTGGTTAACGACCAATGGGGTATCAAGTGCTTGTTGAATGGCATTGATTTGGTGTTGTTGCATGTTAGAGACACCTAAAAAGCGCACTTTCCCCGCATCACGCAAGCGATGGTAAGTCTCGGCAATTTCATCTGCTTGCATTAAAGGATCGGGACGATGGAGCACCAATACATCGAGGTAGTCTGTTTGCAGCTGCTTTAAACTATTGTCGACACTGTGGTTTATCCATTGCGCTGATAAGTCATACCTTTTAGGGCCTATTTCATCTTGTAAACGAATACCGCATTTGGTTTGAATAAACATTTGCTCACGCAGCTTAGGTCTTGCAGCAAGCACTTGACCAAACACCTGTTCGGCTTTGCCAAAGGTATAAATATCGGCATGGTCAAAGTAATTAATCCCCTGAGCTAATGCCGCATCCACCACATCGTGGGCTTGAGCAAGTTCGATTGCGCTAATAGGATTACTATTCCAGCCTCCACCTAAGCCCATGCAGCCATAAACAAGCTCGCTAACACCATTTAGGTGTTCAGTTAAAGGCAATACTCTTGGGAATACTCTTGGGGGAATACCGACAGGCGCCATTGCAGGTTTCATAATCTAATACTTCACAGTTTCAATAAGGAGATAAGCCATAATCTCAATATTGCCTACCAATGAGGAACCCAATTAACCAAAATCATTGTTTGATATAGCTACCAATAAAATCATAAGAGCGCTTAACCAGAACAAATAATGAGGGACAATTCAATAAAGACAAGTTAACTTATTCACACTGCTGAACTAAAAATGGCGAATTAGGTAGGGAAAACGTGTGAGTCGAGAACACAAAAAATTTGAGCGGTTATTTCTGTTTAGCGAAGTGGCAAAACAACTGAGCTTTACTGAAGCTGCGGCAACCCTCGGAATATCCCGCGGTTACCTTTCTGAGCAAATACGCCAATTAGAAAAAGAGTTTGGTAGACCGCTGCTTATTCGCAGCACCCGCAGCGTGAAATTGACCCCTCAAGGGGAGCTTATTCTAACCAGCATGGGTCAGGTTAAGCAGTCTTTGTTGACACTTGATAGACAAATTCGTCACGACAATGACAATATTGCAGGCAGAATTCGAATTACTGCCCCAAGTCAGTTTACCCAGCGGTACCTTCTTAATATCTGCCGAGATTTTAAACACGAATATCCTGAGATTGAGTTTACCCTCGACAGTAGCTATACCACCCATGATTTAACTAAAAATGACTTTGATCTTGCGATTAGAGCCACTAAAACGCCGCCGCAAAATATGGTGGCTAAAAAGCTATTCTCTTATCAGCACGTATGCTGCGCATCGCCAGCCTATATTCAACAATACGGTTTACCTAACTCAATTGCAGACTTAAACCACCATCAGTGCTTAACAGCTGCAGAGGAAAGTGTTTGGCACATAGGCCATGAACCTACAAAAGTGAGTAGTCAGTTAAGTGTTAATGATAATCACATGCTTAAGGAGCTGGCCTTAGCGGGAGAGGGAATTATTCTGGTTCCGGAATATTTGGTGGACCGTGAACTTACATCAGGGCAATTAAGGCCGTTACTCCAGCAGGAGCAGACGTTATCATCAACCACTTATCTGGTTCATCCTCAGCTTATTCATCAATCAGCAAGACTTGCTTGCTTCATTGCTTATACTCTTGATTGGATTCAACACAATTTACCGCCTTCACAGCGAAAATAGCTGACAGTCACAGAATAAATTTACATTCGAATTAACTTTTTCTGCATATCCAAAGGCGTTTCAAGATTTGCTAACAATTATAAGATTGACATTTTCACTCATTCTTAGACTATGGTGGCGATATTCAATCTTGCTATTAGGCTGTATTGCTAAAGATTAATCAGATAAAAATATAAAATTATAAAAACAAAAATGAGCCTCATTTTTTGTAAGGAAGCAGACCACAATGAAAAAAACATTACTCGCAATTGCATTAGCCTCAACCTTTTTGAGTGCTTGTGGCAGTTCAGATGTCAAAGTTAACGACACCACTAAAGCTGAAGCACCAGCAGCAAAAGTCACATCAACCCATGCTGAGTTAGGCGATTTCGGCGTAGATTTAACCGCTCGAAATGAAGCCGTTAAACCTGGCGATGATTTCTTTATGTATGCCAGTGGCACTTGGTATGACAACTTTGAAATGCCAGCAGATAAAACCCGCTATGGCGCATTTACCGCTCTTGGTGAGCGCAGTGAAAAACAAGTTAAAGAAATCATTGATGACATTAGCAGTCGCAGCGACCTTAACGCTGAAGAGCAATTAATTGCCGACTTCTACCAGTCATATATGGACACCGACACCATCAATAAATTAGGTATCACACCAATTCAAGGTACGTTAGATACCATTACTGCTGTTAAAAGCACTGATGATTTAACCAAGGTATTTGGTAATGCTTGGCTCACTGATGCTGAGTCGCCAATTTCTGGTGGCATGTGGTTTAACCGTTTAGATCCAAACCAATATGAACTGTCTATTGGCGCTGGTGGATTAGGTTTACCTGATCGCTCGTACTACCTAGAAGACAGCGAACGTTTTGTTAAAATTCGCACAGCTTATGTCAGCCACATTGCTGAAATGCTGGCTTTTGCAGGCATCAAAGACGGCCAAGCTCGCGCTGAAGCTATTCTTGCGTTAGAAACTAAGATTGCAGAAGGTCAGTGGCCACGTGAAAAACGCCGTAATCGTGATTTAACCCTCAATCAGGTTAAACGCGCTGACTTAAACAATGAATACCCTAACTTCAACTGGGATTTATTCTTTGAACAATCAGGTTATCAAATCCCGCAACTTAACGTGTCTCAGCCTGAGCCAATCAAAGCCATGATTGAGCTAGTGAATAACGAGCCGCTGAATGTATGGCAAGATTACCTTACCTTCCATACCGTAAGTAATAACGCTGGCCTATTGTCAGAAGATATCTACAACGCAAGCTTTGCGTTTTACGGTAAAGAACTTAGCGGTCAAGAAGAACCTAAGCCTCGCTGGAAGCGCGCAGTAGCAGAAATGTCAGGTACCCAATCATTAGGGTTTGCTATTGGTAAAGTATATGTGGCGCGTTACTTCCCAGAGTCTTCAAAGCAGCAAATGGCGGATTTAGTTGAAAACCTACGCACAGCATTAGGCCAACGTATTGATGGTTTAGACTGGATGGGTGATGAAACCAAGGTGAATGCTCATGCTAAATTAGCCGCATTTACGCCTAAAATTGGTTACCCAGATGTGTGGCAAGAGTTTGATGGTTTAGCGCTAACGAACAAAGATTTATTAGGTAATATTCAAAACCTTCGCCAATACTTCCATGCTGACAGTGTGGCAAAAGAACTGAAGAAAACTGACCGTAACCGTTGGGGCATGACACCTCAATTTGTTAATGCCTACTACAACAGTTCATTTAACGAGATTGTGTTCCCAGCTGCGATTTTACAGCCTCCGTTTTTCGATCCTAATGCCGACCCAGCTGTAAACTATGGCGGAATTGGCGCGGTTATTGGCCATGAAATGGGCCATGGGTTTGACGATCAAGGCTCTAAGTCTGATGCTAACGGTATTCAACGTAACTGGTGGACTGATAGCGATCGCGCGGCATTTGAAGCTAAAGCTGACATGCTTGCAGCGCAATACAGTCAATATGAGCCTATCCCTGATAACTTCGTTAATGGCCGTAACAGTTTAGGCGAAAACATTGGTGATGTGGGTGGTTTAGCCATGGCATACCATGCATACCAGTTGAGCTTAAATGGTAAAGAAGCGCCAATCATTGATGGCCTAACAGGCGACCAACGTTTCTTCTTAGCTTGGGCACAAGTATGGAAAGAGAAACGTACAGAGCAAAGCATGTTGAGCCAGCTTCGCGCGGGTACTCACGCTCCAGGTCGTTACCGTGCGCTAGCGCCACGTAACCACGATGCTTGGTACAAAGCATTTGATGTGAAGCCAGGCGATAAGCTTTACTTACCTGAAGACCAACGTGTTCGCATTTGGTAATCGACTTCAGCTACCATTTCTAGCCAATTATAGAAATATTAGCTAACTAGAAAACTCAAAAAGCCAGTCAATCGACTGGCTTTTTATTTGTCAGGCTTTTATGAGAGTCGATATCACAATCCTATATGAAAAAAGTCGATATAAAAGCCGATATCGCATTTCTATATCAGTAATGGTTAAGCTACTTTGTAAGGTCAACCACAACGCGGCCACGTACTTTACCCGCAATCAAATCGTTTGCCGTGTTAATCACTTCATCTAAGCTGATATCAGCCGAGATTTCATCAAACATTTCCGGCTCAACAATATCTGCTAAGCGTTGCCATGCTTCAAGTCTATCAGCCAGAGGACGCATGACACTGTCGATACCCGCAAGGGTGACACCGCGCAAAATAAACGGCATCACAGATGATGGGAAATCCATGCCTTGCGCTAAACCACACGCCGCCACAGTGCCGCCATATTTTGTGCTGGCACAGATATTAGCTAGAGTATGGCTGCCGACAGAATCGATCGCGCCAGCCCAGCGCTCACGTGCTAATGGACGACCCGCTTCAGATAAAGTATTGCGGTCAATGATTTCGCTGGCACCTAATTTTTCAAGGTAAGCAGCTTGATCTGCTCGTCCCGTTGAAGCAACAACTTTGTAGCCAAGTTTAGCTAAAATAGCGATAGCAAAACTACCAACACCACCATTAGCACCAGTGACTAATACTTCGCCTTTATCCGGTGTTACGCCATTTTTTTCAAGGGCGATAACACATAACATTGCAGTATAACCTGCAGTACCAATGGCCATTGCTTGGCGTGGACTGAAGGCTTTAGGCAGTGGAATAAGCCACTCACTTTTCAAGCGTGCTTGCTCAGCTAGGCCGCCACAATGGACTTCCCCCACGCCAAAGCCATTAAGCAATACCTTGTCGCCAACTTGGAATTTGTCACTATCAGATTGTTCAACAATCCCGACTAGATCAATACCTGGCACCATTGGAAATTGCCTAACAACTGGCCCCTTACCTGTTATCGCCAACGCATCTTTGTAGTTCACTGTGCTATACAGCACCTTCACGCTAACATCGCCTTCAGGCAATACGCTCTCATCAATTGCTTTAACTTCTGCGCGATAACCTTGTTCATCTTTTTCAATCAGTAAGCCATTAAACATGGAGTCTCCTTAATATAGACCGAGTGTCTATAAATAATTAAAAATTTTTTATCGCGTTAATCCAGCGATAAAAAACTCGAGGTAATTCTGTAAAGGTTGTGTGCTTTGAACTAATTTGGCGCGGCTTACCGCTCCTTCCCAGCCAACCCAAAACTGTTCAGCGAGTAACTCACAATTTGCATTTTTTGCGATTTCACCTTGAGCTTTAGCTGCCTCAAGACAAATGGATAACCTATGTTGCCAATCTAAAAATATATCTATCAGTTGTTGTCTAAAACTGTCGGGCAATAAGTCCACTTCTTGGCCTAAATTCCCCACTAAACAGCCACGTTTAAACGCATATTTATCCATGCCTGCTTTAGCACTTTCAACAAATTGTCCTATTCGTGCTAACGGAGGGTTACTGTCATCGAGTAAATGTTTATCCAAATTGTACGCAAAATACGTGGCGTAGTTTTCAATGACTGCCTGACCAAATGCTTCTTTACTTGGAAAGTAATAATAGAAAGAGCCTTTCGGTACGCCGACTTTTTTCAGAATTTGATCAATGCCCGATGAAGCAAAACCATTCTCGGTTAATTGCTCAAGACCACTTCTGATCAATTCAGCTCGGGTATCTTGTGTACCTCTAGCCGCTTTAGGTGGCCTACCGCGTCGAGGTTTCGCGGTCTTCTTAACCGCGACTTCTGCCATTAATTCTGGCTCTCCTGACGCTAACTCTGAAGCAGTATCTGGCGCTATTGTTATTTTTGGTTCTGTCATAAATCAATTTTAGACCGATCGTCTATTAAATTACAAGTAACCGATGCGATCGTTCAACATAATTTGGGATTTTGCTCTCAATTTTTAGTATTAATATCTAACAGAAAGCAAATCGACTTACTCTCAATCAAAATTATCGCCTTGGTCATACTATGGGTTTACATGGTTTTTTAAGCTATCAATACTGATTTTTTCTGCCAAATTCAGGGCTCTTTTGTCGCAAGAATGTTGATGTATCAACTTGTGGGTTAGATCGTAAGTTATCCGTTTTCTTGGACTAATTGTCCATAAACTCTCAAGCTTACAATTAAAACTTAAAAGATGAATACAGCGGCGCGGATTCACCAATTCATAAATTGGAACAACGATTGGGGATACATAAGCTACTTATTTATTAATCATTTTGGGCTAATTAATAGAACACTAATGGGGTTTAAGCAAAGAGGTAAAACCAAACTATAATTAACAAAAACTTAATCTTGTCACATTTTTATGACAACATAACTAGGGCCTGTTGATATTTCAAGGTTGTTTTTGCAGCGAGTTGTTGGCCATTTATACAAGGCAGAGACTTTGTGGTGTAGTTATTCTACATAAAAAGTCGATAACGCAGTAAAAATCGCCAACAAACGCTGCCCAAAGGGATCGACTAAAAGCGTTTTACTCTTTGTTGGATGCAGCGTTGTGAATAAAAGCCGCTTAGATGACTAGGCATCAATCCATCCGCCTCAATTAAAACGCTTTTACTTCGAACAAAACTTAACCAGCAAAGATCAACAGGCCCTAATAGTTATTAGGACAAATAAAGCACTGTTGCATTGCTTATCTATAAGGGAATTTACTATGAAAAATCTGCGTTATCTTATTTACAGCACTCTTGCCATCAGTGCTTTCAGCTTCTGTGCAAATGCTGATAACCATACATTAATCACTAATGCGAATATTTTTGACGGTCAGTCTGATACCTTGATAGAAGGTAAAAGTGTTTTAATTACTGATGATAAAATTACAAAAATCGCCGCAAATATAACTGCTCCAGAGGGAGCGACAGTGATCAATGCCAACGGCAGGACCCTTACCCCGGGCTTGATTGCCGTACATGAACATCTTATTGGTCAAATGCCCTTTGGAGACATTTTTAACGAAGATACCCGTTACTCGGCATATGTTGCGACTCAAACAGCCAATACCTATTTAATGAATGGTTTCACGACCGTTCGTGATGTCGCAGGTAATACCTTCTCATTAAAAAAAGCCATTGATAGAGGTTATATAACAGGACCCCGTATTTTTCCTTCTGGTGCAATGATTTCACAAACGTCCGGCCATTCAGATCATCGCCACCACTCCGATGGATCAGCCCTATTAGACAGCGGCACCTGGGATCCCATGGTACGTAATGGCGACATGGTCGTGATTGATGGAGTACCTGAAATGCTTAAAGCAGTACGTGAACAGCTGCGCATGGGAGCAAGCCAAATTAAAATAGCGGTTGGTGGTGGAACTGGCTCCTACGCTGACCCATTAGATGTGGTGGAATTTACCCCAGCAGAAATTCAGGCTGCAACCCAAGCTGCGTCAGATTGGGGAACGTATGTATTGGCTCACGTATACAACAGCGATGGTATTCGCCGAGCTATTGATAACGGTGTTAAGGTGATTGAACATGCTAACCTGATTGATAAAGACACTTTCTTATACATGAAAAAGAAAGACATTTGGTTATCGCCTCAAGTCATCGTATTTACTTTTATTCCTAAAGGTTATACCGAAGATCAAGCCAATAAGCACCGACAAGCTTATGCAGGAATTGACAATATGTTTAAAATGGCAAAAGAAATTGGGTTTAAAAATATTGCCTTTGGCTCTGACATCATTACCGATCCAGCCACACTTGCCCGCATTAATGAAGAATTTAAATTCCGCGCCAAATGGTTTGAGCCTTATGAAATTATGCAACAAGCCACCTCAAACTCAGCCAAACTGCTATCACTTTCAGGTAAGCGTAGCCCTTATCCAGCAAAACTTGGCAGCATTGAAGAAGGTGCCTACGCTGATATTTTATTAATTGACGGCAACCCATTAAAAGACATTGAAGTAATGACAAAACCTAAAGAAAACTTTGACTTAATTATGAAAGGCGGTGAAGTGTTTAAGAACACTTTATAAATTTAATTAAGCACTGAGAAGGTTATCTTCTCAGTGTGTTTCTTTTGTAATACAGTTTCTTTCACCCAAATTACCTCAAAATTACCTCGCAAACGAAAGTAATCAGTAACCAAGTCGTATACAAAAGTGCCTTCAAATTAAACTATGATAATTAAGTAATAGATTTCGTAAGGTTCATCTTCAAGTTTCTTTCAGGACGTTTTATGTTTTTGAATTGGCGTTTGGGTAGCGTTAATCTTGTTAGACATGCTAATTATCAAAAGTTGAGTCCAGTCCATCTTACCGTGCATTATGCGCCAAGTAAGTTTCGTGGAACGAGCGTGAGTTCCAAAGGTTAATTGAGTTTGTTTATAAGCCATACCGGTTTTTCTACAGCTGCGACGACTTATAATTTACAGCCTAACGAATATTCTCGTTGAGTTCGTTTAATACAGGCGAGTATTGGTGTTGCCGTAATAAAGCCCTAAATGTGTAAACATATTCCACGACGGACAGATAAAAGCAAAAAAGCTCAAGCAATGGCTTGAGCTTTTTATTAATCAGCTTGGAACAGATTATAAAACCGTAATCACGTCCGCTTCTGGTAAGCGTGCTTTTGGTAGGCCGTGGTTGTAATCTTCACCACCTTTATGATAACCAATTGCTAATGCAAACTCACAAACATAACCATCAAGTTCGTCTTTGAAAATCTCACCTAACAATTCAGGGTCAACGCCTTCCATCGGTGTTGAATCAATACCCAAGCGCGCGAGTACATGTAATGTATTGCCAATAGCGATGTAAGTTTGCGCTTTAGTCCAGCTACCATTGAATCCATTTTCATCAGTATTCGCCTCTGCAAAACCGTATGCGCCATTGTACATGTTGTTGTACATTTCAGCGGGTAAATGACCTGATTCAACTTCAGCATCAACCACTTTTTTATAGTTAGCTTTGGTGTAATAAGGGTTATGGGCAAACAAAATAATGTGCGACGCTTCTAAAGCATGCGGCTGATTGAATTGATGCATGTTTGCAAACGAATCATGAAAGCGCTGTTTAGCTGCATCAGTTTCAAGCACAATAAACTTCCAAGGCTGAGAGTTAATTGAAGAAGCAGATAAACGCATTGCTTCTTTTAACACCGCCATATCATCAGCTGAAACACGTTTAGATGAATCATATTTTTTAACGGTGTAACGGCTGTTTAAATCTTTAATAATTTGGTGAGACATGATGAATTTCCTCAATAAGCGATGTCGATGTATGCATATTAGGACTTAATCTAAATGAGAAAAAGAGCAGATACCTCCAATCATTATGGATTAATAGCACCACAATTGTTTATCCATTTTCACTCCTTAAGTTCACTCACACCATCAAATATCATTTAGATAAATACCCAAACAACCTGAAGATGCTCGATTTCAGCAAGAATTTACACGCGTTTAGGCAAGGCATTGATTGCGGGTAATGGTTATTCCCTTTTCAAAATCAATAACGCAGCATAAACGCGTGTAAAACTTGCCCTCAGGGAGTTTCACCGTGTTCCCACTACGTTGTTGCGCTAATTTATAAGGTACCTACATTACCGCATTAACGCGCCTAGTATTGAAAACACGGTGAAGCTCTGAAACACGTATCTTCAAGTTGTTTGGGTATATGGATATTCAAAAAAAACCGGACAAGTGTCCGGTTAAGAGTGTGCATCCGTGCATTGGTTATAAAAAGAGCGTAAGCATTTGCTATTTGCTGACTCACAAAGTGCGAGTACAAATAGCCATAACCAATTTAATAGTTGATATTTAATCGGTTATGGCAATGATTGACCCCATGGTGAACCTGTCATGCCTTTTTTATAACCATATTCGTACAAAGCATTCATAAATTGTGTGTCAAACATGTCTTTTGAGCCGGGCTCCGCTTCAAAACTGTCTTCAACATAGGTGAATCCAACATCAAACTGCTTAACCTCACCTTGGTATAAAATTTGGTATAAATTGCCGACATTTTGCTGAATAGTTAAGCTTTTTAAACTGCGTACCAATAACGCCATACCACTGTCTTTTTGAGCCTCATAAGGCATTTTTAACATGCCGTTTCGAATGACGTGCACTTGCATTTTGTTTGATAAACCTAAAGCCGTTAAGATTTTTTGATAATCCTCACCTATTGGCTCAAAGAACATTTGTAGGGACATTCCGCCATCCACATGTAGTTCTTCATATTGCTGGCCTTTATAGTTCACCTTGATAAATTGTGGAGGGAATACACCAGGTATAGATGCACTAGCCGCTAAGACTTGATGGATTAACGCCTGCTTATTTTCCATTTTACTATTAGCAATGCTGCCAATATTCCAAATCGATAATTCTTCTGAGTCGAATTGTGTGGTACCGATAAATAGTCGCTTACCATCTCGATGCTGCTGAGCTATTTTTTCAATAAATTCATCGGTAAATACAGATTCAATAAACCCGTATAGACTCTCACCATTAGTGAATGCATCTTTAAGGACAGTATTAAGAAAGTTTCTTTTTCCCATTATCATTTTGTCGTTAATGCCCACCATCACGTCTTTTAGATGAGCAATTTCATCACCACCGACAAACACAAATGGCGCGATGAGAGAACCCGCACTGATCCCCGTCACAATGGTATATTCGTCTAAACTGCCGCTATCATTTAAACCATTGATCACTCCAGCACCAAAAGCACCTTTTGCACCGCCGCCAGATAACACCAATACATTAAGTTGGTCTCCCTCGACCTTTAATGGCGTCGTACCCGTTTCTTGCGAGTATAAGAACTGCGTATTATCCCCAGCCCAAAATCGAAATGGCTCATGGGTTTCTTCTGCAACCGTTGATACTGCGACATCTTGGTAGATTTCCTCAGTTACTCTTTTATCAAGAGTATGGGTTGAGCTGCATGCACTCAGCATGAATATAAACAGCATAGAAGCTGATACAGACTTTATGGGGATCATTGTTTATCTCTCTTAACTGATGAGTCATAGCAACAAACTAACCATCAAAATAATGGCTAAGTGCACTCGATTTTGCAGGAGTATAAGGTGAGGACGATTAATGTCTTAATCTCTTATGTAGGACTGAACCCATCAGATAGAACAATTCACCCAGAAACATCACTGATATTCCTATATTCCTATATTCCTATATTCCAATGTTCCAATACTTCAATACTTCAATACTCAGTTCTCAGTTCTCAGTTCTCAGTGCTTAATGCTTAATGCTTAATGCTTAATGCTTAATGCTTAATGCTTAATGCTTAATGCTTAATGCTTAATGCTTAATGCTCTGGCAATCATCAACCAGTTTCCTTTTATGTGTATCACTTATTAGCTGTCTGGAATCATGAGTGGATCTGCATTTATATAGGTTTGCACTGTTCAAAAAGTAAACAGAGGGTTTAGTCCTTCATAAGCGATTAACTAAGTTTAATCTTTCCCCCTAAAATGCATTCCAACAAGACATCTTCATCAATACCAAAAGCCTTTGCGCAGTATATAGCGCTCCATTTTAGGCGCGGTTTGCGTGAGGTTCACAGCTAAACAAACAGATTTAGTTGACATCAAGAATCACTAAATACCCATAGAATTGGGGTTTGGTTTATAAGGAATAATATGAACTTTCTTAGTAATTGGTTAACCCCCTTAACATCATCAGGTTTAACACTTGGTCTGACGTCACTCACCATGCTGTTTTCAGCCAATACATTTGCAGCCGAAGAGTTAGATCAATCAGCGATCAGCGGAAAAGCCATTTTTGCTAAATACGGAATTTCTGATGATTTGCCTAAATTAGGTCTAAGTTCATTGATGCAAGGTGAGCACCTTGTTGAACATGTCGAGCGCACCCTTACGGTTGGCGACGATGTTAGAACTTCATCTGTTTACTTAGTTCAGAATACTGATGAGAAAGGTAACATTGATCTTAGAATCAAATACGATCCTTCAAAAGTTGATGAAAATGATGATGTTATCAAAGAAATCGAGAAAAACACCAAAATCGAATATCGTCTGCGTAAGTATGCTCAAAGTTATGACCCAAGTTCTGTAGTCGCAACCGAGTTAGATAATGGTCAGGTAGAAGTGGCTTTTAACTATTCTCAGTACGGTCTGCCTCAAGACATCTCATACTTTCGTTTTATGCGAGTAAAGTTATTAGTTGAAAATGGTAAACCCTTAAAAATGGTTATTAAGAACAATAAACCGTTTACTTTAGGCGATTATCGCATGGAAGAATACCGTCAAACAGTTAGCTTTGCTGTTTTACCTAATGGCAGAACCGCCATTAAAAAGAAACAGATCACGATTGATGGTTTTAATAAAAAGCAGCAAGCCGTGAGTTTGCATACAAACGTTAGCCCAGTTGCCTATTATGACGGCAGTGTTGACGGAGAAATCCTGGATGAGAAACGTTTAGCCAAAGTTTCAGATCCTCGCTACATCGAAGAAAGCGTGAAATTAGACCGCGTATTTCCACTGATGTCAGATATGGTTCGCCAGCAAGGTATTGATGTGCCATTACCATTTGGTCTTTCAATGTCGTACCGCAATCAAGACATGAACTTTGGCTTTACTGACTTTGACATCATGGGCGCTAATTTAAATGACATTTTTGACCCATTACAATCTGTTGCTGAAGTGACAGCTGAAACAATGACCATCAGAGGGGATGTGAACATCCTTCCGTTTTGGAATATGTTTGGTTATTACGGCAAGTTGAACGTTGATGCAAAAGTCGATGCTGAATATACCGGCGCAATCGGGTTGGAACTTCAAGACCAGCTCAATAATAAGTTACCTGGTTTAGGTAATGCCTTTTGTACAGGCCTATCAGTACTTTGTGAGAAAGGTAACTTACATGTACCACTACACCTTGAGTATACCTTAAGAGGAGTCGGTACAACCTTGTCTGTTGGCTATAAACAGTTTTTTGCCTCTGTAACTGGTACATATACCCAAACCAAAATGGATGGCGCTTCAAAGTGGAGCGACGGCATTCTCACCGTACAACCAATGCTGGGTTATCAGTTAGCTGAATACCGTACACAATTTTTTATTGGTGCAGAATACCAAGCGCTTAACCCTAGTATGGACGGTACTATCGAAGGGGTTGAACTTGGTGGCGAAGAGTTTTTCTACAATGTTGGCGTTGACTTAGAAAAATGGGCTTATTTGGTAGGCTTTAACAAGCAATTTGGTAAGCATTACAACTTAACCTTTTTATACAACAAAGGTGAAACTCGCAATTCGATGACCTTGAATTTCGGCTACCGTTTCTAATTAATATCACAGATTTGCCAGTGAATATCCTTATCCACTGGCAAGTCATCATTAGGTGTGGGCTGAGTCCTTCAAAAGCGATTACGTAAGTTTGAGCCGAGCATTTAATATACACCTATACAAGAGTACACCTATACAAGAATACGCGCCCAATAAACTGAAAATACAAAATATCATGCCTCATTCAGGCAAGTTTATTGACGAGTGAATACGGGCTTTGCCCAACCAAACTGGATACCATTATGACTTTATTCAAACAATCATTAATTGCTGTCACGATTTCATTAACACTTGCGGCCTGTGGCGGTAGTGATGACTCAAAAGACAACCCTAAGCCTGAAGAGCCACCGGTATTACAGCCACTTCCTACTGAAACCGTCGATGTTGAAATCGGTGATAGCACTATTACTGCATTAAAAGAGTCTCACGTCATCACCCATGAAAATGGCGAGCAATCATTGTCAGCAGTTGAATCATTTAAAGGTATCGAGTTTGCGACAGCAGAGCGCTTTGAGCACAGTGTTGTCGCTGAACTTGACACTGAAGTTAATGCAACGGAATTTGGCTTTGCTTGCCCACAGCTTAAAACAACCAGCCAAACACAAAGTGAAGACTGCCTGAACCTTAATATTTGGCGTCCAGCGGATATAAACGCAGATGAAGTATTACCTGTTTACGTATTTATTCACGGTGGTGATTTTGAATACGGCGCTAACTCTGAGCCGTTAATTCATGGTGATACCGTTGTCGCTCAGGGCGCAGTTGAAGGTAATCCTTTTATTGCCGTTACCGTGAACTACCGCTTAGGACTGCTTGGTAGCTACTGGCAAGATGAAGGCGGCGAAGAGGGTAAAGGCGGTAACTATGGCCTTGGCGATCAGAAACGCGCTCTTGAATGGGTTAATCAAAACATTGATAAGTTTGGCGGTGATATCACTAACGTGACATTAATGGGTCAAGGCGCAGGTGCAATGTCTGTAGGCATACTTCAGCAAGAAGCATCACAAGAGCCTATCGCCGGTGAGTTCTTTACTCGTGCCATTATGCAAAGTAACCCATACGGGTTTGATTATCGCACTAATAGTCAGGCCAAAAGCTTTGCGTCCCAAATAGAGGACACTCAAGCAGAGATGCCAGAATTGAGTGAACTTGATATCGCCGATATGCCTGTTGAGCAGTTAATGAAACTGCAGGCTGAAGTTAACTCGCCATTAAATCGGGTGATGAATTGGCTGACAAGTAGCATTAACTTCTTAAGTTCGAGTACTCCCATGCCCAATTTAATGCCATTTGCGCCGTATATTGAGCAAACAAAGGACATTTGGGGTCGTGTTGATATTGAGGGCTATCATTTAGCAGAGCAACCAGCACTGAATCACTTTACTGTGCCAACAGTGGTTGGGGTAAACAGCGAAGAGTCTAATACCATTGCCATGCTACCAAAGTTAACGTTTTTAATTGCTGGTTTATTACCAGAGCCTGAAGAAGGTGAGGAAATAACGCCCGAAGCGATTATCGAATGGTTAAGCCATGAAGAAAATCAAGCACTAGCCAAGCAAAAATTAGCCAGTATGAGCGCTGATGAGATTAATGCACAAATTGAACTCGGTGATATTTTGCCAAGTACTGCTTATGAAGCAATTACTATGCTTTTCTTTGGTTTAGGCAATGGAGAATTAACTAGCGGAATACTTGGACTAGCTGACTATTACCCTAACCCAGAAGGTGAACTGAGTGGCGGTTTAGACAACATGGGGCAGTTCAAAATGATGCTCAATGACACCTTATTCAGTGGGCCTGCTCGTATTCAAGCTCGTGAAGCCCAGGCCGAGAATATTGAAGCAAGCTTTTATCACTTTGGATACCATGCCAGCTTTAACGTTTGGACCTATAACACTGAAGGCCAAGAAAGCAGTGTAGACATTGGTGATGTTATAAAATCAGTAAGTTGTATTTCTGGTGCTTGTAATGGTTCAGAGTTGCCATTTGTATTTAACAAAGCTTTGAAACTCGATGGCACAGCGGTTTCACAAAGCAGCAAAGACCAAGCCTTAATGGATAAAATGTCTCGTTTATGGTTCAGCGATGCACTTTTCGAAGACTACCAATATACCGCTGACAGTGACGCTGTTTTAGTTATCGATAACGATGGCAACATCTCTTCTACTCCAGATTGGGATAGCAGCACTCAGCAAGGTGTAGATCCAGCGCTTCGACAAGGCCGCTTAACCGGCTTAGAGAATCTAGATCTTATCGGAAGCTACTTGAAGTAACTTCTAGAAGGTAAAAGGCGAGTTTTCTCGCCTTTTACCTAAAACCGCCTCCCATAGTGATAATTGAATAACATTCAACACTGAGTATCGATAACCCACCTTCCCCAGCAATCATTCAGGTTAATAGTATGAATATGACACGGTATTACCGACAACTAACGCTGTGCTTTTCTATTTTATCAGCGCTATTTTTAACAGGTTGTGCGACACCTAATCCAATAGTAAATAAAGATTTTGAATCTGATTATCAAACGCAAACTTATCAAGCAGAAGCGTACCTTATTACCTCTGCACCAGAAGCTTTTGCAAGAAGAATTGCTTTAGTTAGACAAGCAAAACAATCAATTGATATGACATACTTCTCTTGGAATGGAGATACGCTTGGCTTAACCCTGTTAAATGAATTGAAGCAAGCTGCTGATCGTGGCGTACAAGTCAGATTAACCTTAGATGACTTATTGGTTTTTAATGATAAGTGGCTCGCGGATATTGATAACCTCAGCAATATTCAAATCCGTATTTTTAACCCTTTTAATTCCCGTAAAAGCGGTTGGGCAGGACGTGCAGCAGACTTTAGCTTACACCAACAAACCTTAGACCACCGTTTACATGAGAAGTACTTCAATGTCGATCATCAGCGGATGATTTTAGGTGGTCGTAATATTGGTGATGAGTACTTTGGTTACAGTAAAACAGCTAACTTTTATGATTTAGATGTGATGTTTTCGGGTGAGGTCATTAAGCCTTTTGCGGATAATTATGAACGATTATGGGCAAGTGAACACCTTGTTCCAGTATCAAGCCTTATTCATATTAAGCAATCTGATGGCATCAGCCATTTCACTAAAGCATTTAAAAAGGCAAAAAAACAGCACCCTGAAACCGTTGCGAATGTTGAGCAAACTCTTTCTAGCTTACCAACTGAAAAGTTCACCACTGTGATGGTATCGCCAGTGTTTGATTCGCTCAATAAGCTTGATGATCGCCTGCCTTACTTTAGATCAAGGTCTGAAGCGGTTCTTAAACAGGAAATCGCAGCAGCTAAGAATGTGACTATTTCAACGCCTTACATTATACCGACTCATGGAAAGTTTAATGTTATTAATCAGTTGACTCAGCAAGGTACCAATGTGCGATTAGTCACTAATTCATCTGCATCTAACGATTCAACCTTTTTACCAGCGTATTACGAAGAACATCGTAAGACTTTGCTAGACATGGGTGTGGACATTTATGAGTACAAAGACAGTGCCAGAAACGAAGATCATTACTACCATGGCGACACCTATTACCATAATAAAACAATGATTTTGGATGATAAAATATCCTATGTTGGGTCTTCTAATTTTGATCCACGATCAGATTTCTTAAACGTTGAATTTGGGTTATTCGTTCATAGTGAAGCGTTTGCCCAACAAATTAATGAATATTTATTTAAAGAAAAAAATAGCCTTTACTGGCATGTTACCCAGTCTGAAAACGGTGAAATACAATGGCAATCTGGCCAAGAAGTGCAACTATCAAGCCCTAATTATGGTAGCTGGCACCACTTACCTGATTGGATCTTTAAAAAGATGAATGGCGAGTCAGAGCTTTAACTTATAACTTAAGCGACTGAGTTTTGTTAATGACATTTGCTAATGATTTTTGTGAATGACCTTATTAATAAAACATTAACGACTTCTGCATGAATAAAGGCGATCAAAGCGATCGCCTTTTCTATTTCCCGCCAAAAATCATTGGATCAGTTACGCTACCTCTTAAGCTTATTAATCCAGATCCATAGCCAGTTTTATACTGAGTGATTTTAAAAAAGCCTTCGTCATTGCAGTGAATGGTTTTATTAAACCAAGTTAATTGTGCTAAACGCTCTATTATGACCAATGAGCTAAATAAACAAGTCTCTTTACAGCCAAGAGTTTGTCATTGGTTAAAATTCCTGATCTTCACGACTTTGAACAAACAACCCCTTCCTTTAAACTTCCTCTCTAAGTGTCTAGCTAAGTGTCTAGCTAAGTGTCTAGCTAAGTGTCTCCCAATTAACCAGCCTGTTAAACGTAAAAAAAGAGAACAAGCCCTAGAAAGGGTGAGACGGTTCAATAGGTATCTCATTATGGCATTGAAAAAAACATGAATACCTATATCAAAAAAAATCAATCAATCGGTTTGTGAGGACTGACTCATCATCTATAGTATGAGCCTTGCTTTTTCCTGAAGAAAGTCAGATAAGGTTCAAATACGACTCATTGAGAACCGTCAATTAATGGAGTAATAGAATGAATTTCAGCTTAGAGCAACTTCAAGCATTCGTGACCGTGTTCGAAGAAAAGTCCATGAGCAAAGCTGCCATCAAGCTTAATAAACACAGAACAACAGTTGGCCAAGTTATTGCCAACTTAGAAGATCAAGTGGCTGTGGTGTTATTTGATAGAGGTGCTCGCATTGTAGAGCCGACCCAAGAAGGTTTATTGCTGTATCACTATGCTAAACAAGCAATAGAACAAGTTAGAACCTTTGATAAGGTGGCATTTAGTTTATCCTATGGTGAATTAGACACTATCACCATTGCCTACAGCAGTTTTATTCCCCACGGAGCACTGTCGTTAATACGTGAGCATCTAAACGAAGATTTCCCTAATATGCGCATTACCTTCTTGGTGCGTACACAACAAGAAATCCGCTCCGGCATTGAAGATGAGTCTATTCATTTTGGCATTGTTAACATTTCAAATTCCAACGCCATTAGTAACTTAGATTATGCGCTTTTGGGAAATATGCCATTTACTCCCTATGCCAGTAAAGACAGCGAGTTAGCATCACTGCCTGATGAAGAAATCTATCCTATGCTCAAGTCCTCAAGGCAAATCATTCTAAAATCTTTCATGGATGAGAATATGAGCCAAAGTATTATTTTGTCACCAAGATACGATGTGGTGGATCAGCTGTCTTTGGCCATAAAACTGGTACAAAAAAACCAAGGATGGACTTTACTGCCTAAAAATAATGAAGAATCGGGCTACATTACTGAGCATTTAACTGAGCTCAACTGCCCAATTACTAGAAATGGGATTAGTGTGCCAATCGCCTTATGGAACTTAAAAACCAAACCGATTTTAGAGATAAAAAAGTCAATCAAAACTGCCATTAACAGCTACATTAACCTAATAAAACCCCAATAGCCCGCCCAACAAAGCACTAGCTAAGCACTAGCTAAGTATTAGCAATGCCTTAGCTAAGCATTAATAAAATTATCCATACTGGTCAGCGGTTTATTATGCTTTATTAACCGTTTGACCTTATTAACTCATCCCCTCTAAGGCTCCCCCCCCTTAAAGCAATTATCTCAGCTGTTCACTGCTTTGATGATAAAGCGCCAATAGCGATATATTTTGATTGGCTTTTATTCCATTAACATGCTCTAAGCTCAAGCAGGCAATGTACCATCACGCCTAATTTAATTTGAACCATTGAAAAAGTCCGTGAAACTTTAACATTGTTTGGCTCACGCGTTAGCGCTATGCCAGTGCAGCCAATGTAGGTGGTGTGACAATGCTGACAGTGCAGATAGTGTGAATGTGTGACTGTGTGACTGTGTGACTGTGCAGATAGTGTGACTGTGTGACTGTGTGACTGTTTGACTGTGCGACTGTGCGACTGTGCGACTGTGCGACTGTGCGACTGTGCGACTGTGCGACTGTGCAGATAGTGTGACAGTTCCACTAAAGGTAGCTGTGACTTCTTGCTCAGCCAATATTTTACAAACGAATTAAAAGTCACTCGATGAAGAACAGCCAAGCCTCTGTATCTTGTGCAGGAATTGCATATCAATTGCCATCTCTAATTGTATAATTAACATTCACTTTTCTGAGGTACATAACAAAATATCATGCTTCATCCCATGGCCGAATCTTCTAATCATCCAGCATTAAACACAGCTGTTATTCAATCATTCCCATAAAGATTTTTGAGCTATACTGAAGATATGCGAGTGTTATGCTGTATTAGAATGACAAGGATGTTCAAGGAAGAATATGCAAGAATGGAACGATCAAAAGCTCATTAATTTAATCAAATATGCACCAGCAGCGACTGTGTGTCTTTTTATGATTATTATTAATATTGTGATCATCAATGATAATCACGAAAAAGCTAATGAGAGTATTTTATCCCTTCGAGAAGATGTAATTTCTCAACAAAAACAGCAAATAAATCAACAGGTAGACCAAGTTGTACGCATCATTGAGTTCAGAAAAGAGTTAGTTCTTTCACAACTTAAACAACAATCAAAGTCGCGAGTAGATGAAGCTCACGCCATTGCCTCTAGTATATTCATCAACAACCCTAATAAACCCCATTCTGAAATCATTAACATGATCACCGACGCATTAAGGGCCATACGCTTTAATGACGGCAGAGGATATTTTTTCATTTTTGATATGGAAGGCAATAATATTCTTCATGGGTTAAAGCCCCACCTCGAAGGTACTTCAGTTTGGAACGCACAAGATTTACGAGGCACCTTTATTCTGAGGGAACACATTCATAAAATTCAGCAACAACAAGGGGAAGCTTTTTACCATTGGTGGTATCAAAAACCTGGTTACCCAGTAACACAAGAATTTGAAAAGGTGGGGTATGGTAAAGAATTTAAACCTTTAAACTGGTTTATCGGCACAGGCGAATACATTTCTGATGTTGAGAATGATGTTAAAGCCACACTGTTAAAATGGATTTCGGAGTATGATTACGGCGAACATCAAAGAATGTTTGTTATTGACACTAAAGGTCATTCACTAGCAAAACCTATTACACACAAGCAACATGATTTTATTGACCACCACGCACACACAAACCAGCAATTAGTGAAAACCATACTTGATAAAGTTACATCGAAAGGTAGTTTTATAGAATTTGGTTTATCTGGCTCAGGTGAAGAAATAAAACCACCCGTTGAAATCATTTACGCCCAGTTATTTAACTCATGGCAATGGATTATTGGTACCCACTTTAATACTTACGATTTTGAAGAGTACCTAAACCTTAAGCAAAAAGAGTTACTGCTTAACAACCATGAAAACTTCATGAAAGTACTTACCTTAAGTATTTTTTCCACTTTCCTTATGGTTGGTGGCTGTCTATTTGCTGGGAATTTGATTGCTAATAGATTCAGAAAGTTTAAATATCGCATTGAGAAAGACTTCAAGAAATTAAACAATTCAAAAGCGACCATGGAACACATGGCCATGCATGACTCATTAACAGGGTTACCCAATCGAGCCTGTTTTTTAAACCAGATCAAACAGGATATTAAATCCACCATAGGGCAAAGTAAAAAATTGGCAGTGGCATTGGTTGATATAGATGATTTTAAAAAAATTAACGATGTTTATGGCCACTCATCAGCTGATCAGTTACTCAAAGAAGTGAGTCGTAGGGTTGAACAGTCCATTGCGCCACAAGATACAGCCGCCCGCTTTGGTGGTGATGAATTTGGCTTCTGTTTCCCTGACATAGAAAACACTCAGCAAGTTCATCAGAAGGTATCTTTATTACAGGATATTTTTAATCGAGAATATACAATAAATGGCACTCAATATGCCATTAAAGGCAGCATCGGCATTAGCATGTATCCTTCAGACAGTCATAGCCCTGAAGGGTTAATTCGTAAGGCAGATATTGTACTTTATAAATCCAAAGCTGTATTAAACGGCCTGGTCACCTTCTTTAACTCTGAAATCGATGCTCAAGTAAGTTACGAATACAAACTAGAGGAACAACTCAGAAATGCATTAACCAACAACGAAATTAGTGTGCTGTATCAACCTCAAATCACAACCCGAAATGAGCAACTCCAAAGTGTTGAAGCACTTGCCCGATGGAACAATCCAAAGCTTGGTTCGGTATCCCCAGACGTTTTTATTGGTATTGCAGAAAAGACTGGCTTAATTATCGACTTAGGCTTGTTTATTTTCCGTAAGGCATGTGAAGATATTCTTGCGGCCTCGCCGAATGGAAAGGGGGCGATTAATGTTTCAATCAATATATCTCCACAACAATTAATGCAGATCAACTTCGCGGAATCCATAACCCAAATAGTTAATGAAGTAGGCATTGATATTCATCGAATAACCATAGAAGTGACAGAAAACCTTGTTCTACAAGACTTAAAAATGACCGCTATTATTTTAAATGAATTAAAAGCACTTAAGTTTGGCATTTCTCTTGATGACTTTGGCACAGGTTATTCTTCTTTAAGCTATTTAAATGAACTTCCCATCACTGAAATTAAAATCGACCGATGCTTTATTAATAATATTAATAGCAGTAATCAAAGTAACGCACTGGTTAAGGCAATTTTCGCTATTAGTGAGGCATACGACATTAGTGTTGTAGCAGAAGGGGTTGAAGAAAGAGAACAATTCTTAACCTTAAAGTCTTATCAATGCGACCTTATCCAGGGGTATTATTTTGATAAACCTTTAACGCTGACAGAACTACAACAAAAGTATTTCAATTTTAAGCTCGCATCTAATGATTCATGAACGAGTCAATTATTCGAGCTTCAGCAACTTGTAGCCCAATAACAACGCCCTCAATCGAGGGCGTTGTTATTTAGACGATAATTGAGTGACATCGGAAACCGGTCGTTTAGATAATTTAATATACATAAACAAAGATAAAAAGATGACGCTACCGCCAATGAGTTTCTGTGGTTCTAAGTTTTCACCGAGAACCGAAAAACTTAACATCATGGTCCAGATAGGTTCTAAAATCATGATCAGTGCTGCGGTTTCCATGTTAACGGAGTACTGACCTAAGGTTTGTAGTAAGTACCGCAGTGAAGTGGCTGCAATGGTTGAGACGACAAACCAAATAAGAATATTGCTACTTAGTTCAAATGGAGCTTGCACTGTCATAGCAACATAGATTGCGCTCACTAACCCCACAATAAACAGCTGTATACAAATAGAATCTAATGGTTTGATTTTTGCGCTGATGCGTTTATTCAATACAAAGTGCACAGAAAGTAATGCCGATGCTAACAAGAAATACCATTGACTCTCATCGATTTGCCAGCCATTGGTCAGCGTCAAAAGCATCATGCCAGTAATACTCATTGGCAAGGCAAACCAGAATGCACGATTGGGTTTAATTTTAAACAGTAACCAAGCTGTCATAGGAGCAATAATCATCGCAAGGCTCATGATAAATGCGCCTTCAGACAAACTTTGACTGATAGTGACCGCATGAACCCACACTAATAAAGCTAAGCCTAAAAAGACCCCTACTCCGCAAGCTAATAGAATCTGCTTGGCTCGAAGGCGCCATAAACTTTGATAGCAAAAAGGCAGTAAAACTAAACTTGCCAATATAAAGCGAGTCGCAATAAACATCTCACCTGGTACTTCCATTACCACGATTTTTGAGGCTATCCAGCCAAGGGCTGCCAACAGAGTGGCGATAAATAAATACAAGGCTCCGCGCATCGAGGTTCTCTTAACAGCTAACTGCGACTAAACATCAAGTTGAGGATTAATAGCAGAATTAACCCCAACACCGAAAAGCAAAATAGCAACCTCACTTAACATGAGATTGCTATTGTTCAATTAAAACGATTTTACAGTAAACCTTGAAAACTTACCTTGCCAGATACTTGATTTCTGGATATTGCTGATGACAATTTGGGAATTGCTTATGATAATTTAAGTATTGCTTATGACAAATAGTCACTATAATCAGTTAAGCCTTTTTCAGCGCCGCCAAACAGAGTTGCAGGATCGTGAGCAGCTAGCGGGTAACCATGCTTGATACGATTCGGTAAATCAGGATTGGCCACAAACGGACGACCAAAACCAATCATATCAGCGAGTCCAGCTTCGATAACCTGCTCTGCTTTATCCGCATCGTATTTACCCGCGTAAATAAGCACGCCTTTATAAGCTTCACGTACCGCCTCTTTAAAGCCTGCAGGAGTTTCAGGTGCATCT
The DNA here is from genome assembly GCF_023283825.1 of Shewanella olleyana. Classification (GTDB taxonomy): domain Bacteria; phylum Pseudomonadota; class Gammaproteobacteria; order Enterobacterales; family Shewanellaceae; genus Shewanella; species Shewanella olleyana. Next base: position 84,564 of record NZ_JAKILD010000003.1, read on the forward strand.
TCCCAATCCACTTCTGCAATGTGTAAGTACACAATATTGTGAGTATTCAATAACGCAGCAGCAGCGGTATAGGTTGCTACAGGTGTTGCATCCACAGTGCCATTAAGCGATGTGAATGGCGCTAAACGTACACCTACTTTATCAGCGCCAATAGCATCAACCATAGCTGCAACCACTTCGCTTAAAAAACGCAAACGGTTTTCAATCGAACCGCCGTACTCATCGGTGCGGTTATTGGCTTCAGAATCGATAAATTGGTTAATTAGGTAACCATTTGCCGCATGTAGTTCAATACCATCAAAACCTGCTTCAATCGCATTTAGCGCAGCTTGGCGATATTCAGCAATAACGGCTTCAATATCTGCTTTGGTCATTGCACGTGGTTCTACTACGTCAACAAAACCTGGCTCATCAGTGCCATTATCGATGAACACTTTAACGTTTTCAGCTTTCAAGGCAGATGATGAAATGGGTTGCTCGCCGCCAATATTATCTGGATGCGTGACTCGGCCTACATGCCATAACTGGGCGAATATGACCCCACCTTTTGCGTGAACCGCATCAGTGGTTTTCTTCCAACCCGCTATTTGTGCAGGAGAGTAAATACCCGGTGTCCATGCATAACCTTGACCCATTGCCGAGATTTGAGTGCCTTCAGCGACAATCAAACCTGCTTGTGCGCGCTGGGCATAATACTCAGCCATAATATCATTGGCGACATTGCCAGGTTGCGATGCACGTGAGCGGGTCATTGGTGGCATAACGATACGATTACTTAGGGCGTGTTCACCTAGTTGTATTGTGTTAAAAAGTGATTCTTTCATGGTGTTTCCTTAAAAAATAAAACGGGAAATAATGCAATAAATACGCGATCGATCATTAATCGAGTTGGATCAATTCAATCTGGTAATTGTCAGGATCAGTAATAAACGCAATATGAGTTTCGCCGCCTTTCACAGGCCCAGGCTCACGAGTCACCTTGCCGCCTAAACGGTTAATGTTTTCACAAGCCGCATAAATATCATCAACACCTAGTGCTAAATGGCCAAAAGCATTGCCCATTTCATATTGGTCAGTATCCCAATTGTGGGTTAACTCTATCGTTGTGCCACCTTGCTCATAGCCTACAAACACTAAGGTATAGCGGTACTCAGTATTTTCATGACGCTCTAATACACTCATGCCCAAGACTTTAGTGTAGAACTCAATAGATGCATCTAGATCAGCAACTCTGATCATTGTGTGTAAAAACTTCATAAAATACCCTCAAAGCTAACGTTATTACTGCTGTTATTACTGCTGCTATTACTAGCGAATAAGTGTATTTTACGACTTAACATTATAAAAATATAATCATTAAAAATTCTTATAATAATAATTTTTTGTTATAACGGTAAGTAAAAGAAGTCAATAACGAAGGTAGAAAACCATCCATATACGCAGGTTTAGCGTTTTATCTATTCACAGATTTACCGATTTATCGATTCACCAATTAACGGATGTTCTCATAGAAAAACAGCTGTATTAAACCCAATTTGAGATACTCGGTCAGCAGATTTTTAATTAAACGATGGATGCAAGTTTTTTCAACATAAATACCTTAAAAGTGGAGTTTAAATGTTCAAACTAACTTTTAGACCCAAATAAAAAAGCCAGAACAAAGTCGTTCTGGCGATTTAAATACATCTGAGCAAAAGAGCTATCTATAAGAATTGAAATACGCTAACTGCACTGGATTTTTGAGTGCTTTGGGGCGGATTTTTTGCACTTCACTAATCACCTTATCAGCCGGCCAACCATGGGCTAATAGCATCAATCCAATAACCAGACCCGTTCTACCAGTTCCGCCCTTACAGTGAACAGCAATGGTGCCTTTACTCGTAATGATCGATAAGATCGCCGCTTTATGCTCAGCCCAAGCAGCTTCGAAAATCTCATTTGGCGCAGCATCATCAAGAATAGGCAGTTGTACCCAAGTGATATCATTGTCAGCGCATACGCTCGGTAATGATCCAGCATTATTAGCTGCCATCTCTTTATCAAACATTAACGTCAGCAGCATATCAGTGCCAGCTTGTTTTAACGTGGCAACAGAGTCTGATAGTGATGCTTCTTTTGTGCCCGGACAAGGTGTAAAAATGAGCTTTGCCCCATTTTCTAGGGTTAACGCATCAAAAGGATGTAATGACATGAATGAATTCCTATTGAGATGGTGATTAATTTACTTAAAAATCACTCTAAAGTAATTTTTCTGTTGGTGATAGCTTACACAACAAAAGTTAACTTATTAAGAATGACTTCATCACTTGAGATTAATCTGTCATAACTCCACTTTTTATATTCGCTGAGAGTAAGTTGGCAAATATTAATAATATTCAATATTGCCTCCTTCTGACTTGAGTAAAAGCGAGCCAACATACTAAAGCGTTCAACGCCTGCAGCACATACTGACAACAAGTGTTGCTCATCATACTGAACATAAATTGAGACTGGGTGTCGTGATTACACGGTGGCGGTCTTGAATAGATATTGAATGGGTATTGAATTGATGAAGATGACTAGAATGAATAATCATTTCTATCAGTAAAGATAATAGTTAATTAGATTTATTTTTATTCGCTAACACAGTGACCGTTGAGCTTTGATTGGAAACATCGCTATCAAACTCTGATTCTTGTTCTTGATCTGACTCTGGCTCAAGCTCAAGTTCCGCTTTCAAAGACGCTGATTGTCTTATTTCGTTGTAATGTACAACTCGGTTTCTACCCGTATCTTTGGCTTTATAAAGTGCCACATCAGCAATTTTGACAAAGTTACTGCGATCCACTTGGCTATCAGGAAACGTTGAGACCCCGATTGAAACAGTCACCTTACCTAAGGATAAGCCTTTTAATTCTAAATGTAATTCGCTAATAAGTTTACAAATTTGTTGTGCGAGTATAGTGCCTGCATCAGCATCACATCCAAGTGCGATTACCGCCAATTCTTCACCACCTAAACGACATGCCACATCATTTTCTGCAATGGTGTTCATCAGCAAAGAGCTCACTTCTTTTAATACATAATCACCCGCATCATGGCCAAAATTGTCATTAAATCGCTTAAAATGATCGATATCTAGCATCAATAAAGAGACATAACCTTGCTTACTTTTAGCTGTAGTTAAGCTGGTATCTAGTACTTCCTCAAAGTGACGTCGATTATAAAGCCCTGTTAAGGGATCGCTTAGTGCTTGGGCACGCAATTTCTCTTGCAAACTTAAATTAGCTAACGCTAACCCTAAATGCTCGGCAACAGTAAAAGCGGAGCGCAAAGTTGTCATACTGACAATGGCATTTTTATCACCAAAATATAAATGCAGCATACCAATAGTATTGCCGTGAGCAGTTAATGGGATACACAATACCTGATCATCACCTGTTTCTCCCATATGAGCACAGGGTAAGCAATGGTAGTCATCATTTGCCAGATGATACTTACCCTTTCGTAACGCCCAGCATTCATGAGGTTCATATACAAGACTGCCAGGCCAAGGCTTACCCCAGTCGAGCTGAATTGATAATTGATTCCGAGAGGCCTTCATCATAGCGACACTGCCATTAATTTTACCCAAAATCCTCGGCACAATATCCTCAACCACTTTTTGGGTTTCCTGGATTGAGTTACATGCAGCCAGTAAGTTTGCTAATCGGTGAAGCAGTTCAATCTCAACGGTTCGAACTCTAATACGCTCATCTTGTTGGGCTTTTTCTTTATTAACTTGCTCAGCGATTCGATAATGGCTTAAAACGCTACTGCCTAAAAAAATCGTTGTCGTTATTGCAAATAACCATAATAGAATGATTAACAACTCAATCGACATTGCTTCTAATACCGTCATCGGCATTGAAATTCTCACAACGTACTGTTTATCACTTATTGCTATTACTCTAGCGACATAAATCATGTCCGTATTAAGAGTGTCACTATGTCGAACACTGGATCCAATTTTGCCTGCCAACGCCTGAATAAATTCTGGTCTATCGCTATGATTTTCCAAAACGGTTAGTTCTGATGCAGTAAGCGAAGAGTCGGCTAATACGTTACCCTCGGCATCGATTAATGTGATCCTTTTGCCACTTGCAACTTGTGGGTATTCATGGAGATATTGGTTTAGTTTATTTCTATTGGATATAAGAAAGATGGGCTGTTCTTTTTTCAATTGATAGGTAACATCAGAAACCAATGCATTTAAATCAGATATCATGGTTTTCGTCATCCAGTTGTTCACACTTGCATTAAAGAAATACAAACACCCTAACATTGATATTAATAACATTATTAAGGGCAAATACTGCCATTTCTTATTTACAAATGTGCTCATATGCTCTTCTCTGACTTATTCTATTTTTAGCAGCAAAATAAAACGGTAACCTTGTTGAAATAGTTAATAAAAATTAAAGCATAATTTCACCAATTTGCCAGTTACAGGTAATAAAAAACGGTTCCAACCAATGGTTGAAACCGTTTAATTCACTAACTAAAATTCAGTCTAGACCAGATACTGGCCCTAGCTAATAAAGCGCTATTTAGCGGCTAATTTACGCGCTTGATGCAGCTTTTTATAGCTTTCAATCAAGCGTAAATGCGGCTCAATGCCTTCAAGATTCATGCTGGTTTTGGTTAAACCATAAAAGCGCACGGTGCCATTGACGCTGCCTACTACATTGTTCATCACTTCTTCGCCGAACATACGGTTAAAGTTATGAATGTAATGCTCAAGCTGTAAATCTTCTTCTAATTCAATCTCTAATACTGCGTTAATCGCTTGATAGAACAAGCCACGTTCGACGGTATTATCATTAAACTGTAAGAAGTCACCGACTAATTCACTGGCTTCTTCATGGGCGCCTAATGCTAAGTAAATGAGAATTTTAAGCTCCATGATGGTCAGCTGACCCCACACGGTATTTTCATCGAATACAATACCGATCATGGTGCGGATATCAGTGTAGTTATCTTGCTGACTTTCATCTAAACGATTCACTAAATCCACTAATTCTTCATCAGATAGTGAGTGCAGATTTAAAATGTCTTCGCGGTAATCCAATGCTTTATTGGTGTTATCCCAAATCAAATCTTCTACTGGATACACTTCAGAAAAATCAGGTACTAACATACGACATGCCGACGCGCCCAGTTGATTAAACTCAGCGGTATAAACCTCTTTACCAAGAGCTTCTAAAATGCCGAATAAGCCATTAGCCTCTTCTTCTGACGTGCCAGAAAAATCCCATTCACGAAACTCGTAATCTGAGTTACTGCCAAAGAAGCGCCATGAAATCACCCCTGTTGAGTCAATAAAGTGCTCAACAAAGTTTTCAGGCTCGCTAACAGCCATGCTATTAAAAGTAGGCTTTGGTACGTCGTTTAAGCCTTCAAAGCTGCGACCTTGAAGTAACTCTGTAAGACTACGCTCTAGCGCTACTTCAAAACTTGGATGAGCGCCAAATGAAGCAAACACGCCGCCTGTTTTCGGGTTCATCAGGGTCACACACATCACTGGGAATTCACCACCTAGGGATGCATCTTTTACCACAACAGGGAAGCCCTGCGCTTCTAAGCCGTTAATGCCTGCTAAAATGCTTGGGTACTTCTCAAGCACTGACATTGGCACATCAGGTAAGATAATTTCTTGCTCAATGATTTGACGCTTAATCGCACGTTCAAAAATCTCTGATAAGCACTGCACTTGTGCTTCCTGCAGGTTATTACCTGCGCTCATGCCGTTACTTAAAAATAAGTTTTCGATTAAGTTAGATGGGAAGTAAACCGTTTCACCATCTGAATGTCGGGTGTAAGGAATCGTACAAATACCGCGCTCAATATTACCTGAGTTGGTATCAATTAAATGCGATCCACTTAGCTCGTCATCTGGATTGTAAATATCTAGCGTATACTCATCTAGCATGCCTGCAGGCAACGAGTCATCTTCTTCAAGCGCAAACCATTTCTCATTCGGGTAATGAACAAACTCGCTGTTGGCGATTTCATTACCAAAGAACTGATCGTTATAGAAAAAGTTATTATTAAGACGTTCAATAAACTCGCCTAATGCAGAACATAACGCACTTTCTTTAGTCGCGCCTTTACCATTGGTAAAACACATTGGTGAAGCCGCATCGCGGATATGTAATGACCACACGTTGGGTACAATATTGCGCCACGATGAAATTTCGATTTTCATCCCAAGGTCGGCAAGCATGCCGGTCATGTTTTTAATGGTTTCTTCAAGCGGTAAGTCTTTACCTAAAATAAAGGTGCTTTCATCGCTGTCAGCTTGTCCCATTAACATCGCATTGGCATCGCTTTCGAGGCTTTCAACGGTTTCAATTTTAAACTCTGGCTGAGTCTGCACCACTTTTTTAACCGTACAGCGGTCAATCGAGCGTAAGATCCCGGTACGATCTTTTTCAGAAATATCGTCTGGTAATTCCACTTGAATTTGAAAGATTTGATTGTAGCGATCTTCAGGATCAACAATATTGTTTTGCGACAAACGAATGTTGTCGGTTGAGATATCACGCGCCTTACAATAAACCTTGATAAAGTATGCAGCACATAACGCTGATGATGCTAAGAAATAATCAAACGGACTCGGCGCCGAACCATCACCTTTATAGCGAATAGGCTGATCTGCCGTTACAGTAAAGTCGTCAAACTTGGCTTCAAGCCTTAAGTTATCGAGAAAATTAACTTTGATTTCCATTGAATACACCCAGTGTCATGCACGGCCAAACGGCCTACTTATCGAATTAGGGTGAATTATCGGTGTTTTTGGTCAATTAGTCTTGGGTTAATTACAAATAATGCCGATTAATACTGACTCTAGGGCTTGTTGATCTTTGCTGGTTAAATTTTGTTTGAAATAAAAGAGTTTTAATTGAGGCGGATGGATTGATGCCTAGTCATCTAAGCACCACTTTATTCACAAAGAAGCATTCAACAAAGAGTAAAACGCTTTTAGTCGAACCCCTTGGGCAGCGTTTGTTGGCCATTTTTACTGCGTTATCGACTTTTTATGTAGAATAACTACACCACAAAGTCTCTGCCTTGTATAAATGGCCAACAATTCGCTGCAAAAACAACCTTGAAAGATCAACAAACCCTAGCCACAAGACCACCAAGTATTGGTTATAGGATCACAATGCCTTGCCCAAGTTCACCATTAGTTTAAGCCTTGGACTTAGCCTTAGCATAGGCAAGTCTCGAAAGTCGACCTGTTGAGTGATAACTGTCTAGACCCGATACTGCAACGCTATCAATTGCCTCAATATCAATAAAGCCGTCACTATTGATAATAGTTTCAGGTACTAGCACTTGGGTGATCTCGCCAATAACGAGAATAGTGCTGTTGAGCTTTATTGGAGTAATTTCTCGCACTGCTAGTGACATTTTAAGCAAACTCTCGCCAACAAATGGCGCTGAAATACCTTCAAGGTATTGAGGTGTTAATCCTACTTCGTCAAACTCTGACACCTCAGCGTCATAGCGTGCTGAAGTTTGGTGGGCTTGCTGATAAATATCTGAAGACACATGATTTATCGTATAAACACCTGTCTGTTTTATATTACTAAGCGTGTCTCTTGGCACTGTATCTGGGCGAATAATCATCCCCATCAGCGCTGGAGATGCACCTAAGTGAAACACAGAGCTGACCATCGACAGGTTAGTGATCCCGTTTTCATCTTGACTGCCAATAAGGTTTGCACTCTTAAACCCAGATAAACTATTAATAAAGTGGGCACGGTATCGCTGCTCAAATGCAGAAAAGTCGGCCGTTGAGAATTGTTTTAAAATCATCTTCTTCCTATGTCTGAATATCTAATCAACCTGAATTACAAGGTTGTTATAAAAGTGTTTTTCGAACTCAAATAGTATCTAAGTTATCCAGTAAGCTTTCAGCATGCTGTAAAATACGCGCTCTATCTGCCTCTGACTTTTTGAGCCAATTAGCGTATACCATTCGATGACGCGGATTAACGCTAAATGCTGCTCGATGTCTGTCCATGAAATGCCAGTACAATGAATTAAGCGGGCAGGCATCTTCGGTATCAATTGCTTTCACTTGGTAATGGCAATCATCACAATAGTCGCTCATTTTATTAATGTAATTACCGCTCGCAGCATAGGCTTTTGAGCCGACAATACCGCCATCAGCGAACTGGCTCATGCCTCTGGTGTTGGGCATTTCAACCCACTCGATTGCATCGATGTAAATTCCTAAATACCAGTCATCGACTTCATCAGGGTTAATCCCAGTAATAAGGCAAAAATTGCCCGTGACCATTAAGCGCTGAATATGATGCGCATAAGCATGATCAAGTGATTGTTTGACCGCATGATGTTGGCAGTTCATTTTGGTATTAGCATCCCAAAACCATTGAGGTAAAGCGCGTCTGGCCTCCAAATGATTGAGTTGGCTATATTCAGGCATATTGGCCCAATAAATCCCCCTAACAAATTCACGCCATCCCAAAATTTGCCTAACGAAGCCTTCAATTTGTGCTAAAGAAATGGGGTTATCACCATGCTGACTTTGATGGTAAAAACCAATCGCGGTATCAATGACTCGCTGTGGGCTGAGTATTTTACTGTTTAACGCAAACGATAGCCTACTGTGATACAAGCTCCATTGACGCTGTGCTAACAAGCTATCTGCTTTAGAAGTCATCGCATCTTGAAACGTACCAAAACGAACTAAACAGTGTCGGCAAAAGTGCTCTAGTAATTGAATCGATTGCTGGCGTGTTACTGGCCAAAATAAGCTAGATGACATCTCCCCAATTGTTTCAATGTGATGCCGCTTGAGCCGGTCGATAATCGCACTGACATCATTAGCAAAAACAAGCGGTTCAGGTATATCAGGCAAGTCATTTGATTTAAGCTTTTGACGATTATCAGCATCAAAGTTCCACTGACCTCCCGCAGGCTCCTTGCCTTCCATTAATAGGTTAAAACGCTTCCTCATTTTGCGATAAAAGTGTTCCATCCTATGCTTGGTTGATGCCTTAAAATCGTTATTTAATTCAGCATCAGATAGATAAAAATGTTCGGTTTCATAGGCCAGACTTTCAATAGCGTTACTTTCACAAAAACAACGCAGTTGCTCCCGTAAGCGATACTCGTCTGGCAACTGATATTCAAATTGCTTGATACCATATTGAACAATCAACTCATTGAGTAAATCCCCAAGATCTGAAAACAAAGCATCTGAATACAAAGCAGTGTCATCTAAGGTCAAGTGCAATACCTGATGCCCAGCTTGGCTAAGCGCTTGTGAAAATTGTTCCATTGCTGCAAAGAATGCACAGATTTTTTGCCCATGATGGCGAGTATAATTTGCCTCTTGCTTTAGCTCAGCGATGAGATACACAGTGTCAGGGTCTTTATCGGTAAACCAAGAATGTGACGCATTAAGCTGATCGCCAAGAATAAGCCGTAATCGTTTCGCTTTAATCATGTTTAATCCTATTACGATCGCCAGCACACCGCTTGGAGCAATACTTCACATTAACCCAGTCTTTGTGCCACTTTTTACGCCAGCTGAAAGGACGTAAACATACGGGACAAGTCTTATCGCTAAATGGCGTTCTGTTAGCCGAATGACCATGACAGGGTTTACTCATTAGGTAATTCACTGCTGTTTGACTGGCGCTGATCTAGCGTTCCCTTATTTGCTAGGGCATCATCAATAGGCCAGTCATCAATATTCACTGAGTCCAATAGTGGTTTATCAAGGCAGCAATCATTGGATGGCGAACACCAACGAGCAACAAAGTCACCGTTTGGATCGTATTGCTGAGTCTGTTTTTCAATGTTGAAGTGCCGACCTCCTCTTGGGTCTACTCCAACTCCGGCAATGTATTGCCAGTTTCCCCAATTTGAGGCGACATCATAATCAACTAATTGCTGCTCAAAATAAGCCGCGCCATAACGCCAATCGACGCCTAATTCATTCACTAAGCAACTGGCCACAATTTGCCTGCCTCGATTTGACATATACCCTGTTGCATTTAACTGCTTCATACAAGCATTAACCAATGGATATGGAGTGGCCCCTTGGCACCACTTTTGAAAACGTTCAGGGTAAAAAGCCGTTAACGGCGCACACTTTGCTAAGCCTTTAAAACTGAATAACCTTTTACCTAACTGCAGTGCTAACCAATGAAAATACTCTCGCCACAACAATTCGAAACCAATCCAATAAGTTGATTCGTTATCACCATGCTGTAACTCATATTTTTTAATAGCAGCCCAAACTTGCCTTGCAGACACATTGCCATTAGCTAAAAAAACACTGAATTTAGTCGAGTTTTCAAAACCATCTAAGGCATTACGGGTTTGCTTATAAGTTGACGGATTTGTTGAGGAAAAATAATCATTAATATGCTGAAGAGCTGATAATTCACCACCTTTAATTCGTTCACTATTAATGACATTAGCTGTTATAGACAGCTCTGTTGTAGGCAGTTCGGTTGAAGATAGTTCTATTGAAGGTAGCTCTGTTGAAGTGCCTAATGAGCTTGGCTCGATAAAAAACTCACTCACGATATGACATGGTCTTGGCAGATCCTCTGACCAAGACAGTGGTGATTCGTCAATAGATGAATCATATGAGTCAGGTGAGTGAGATGAAGAGAGCCAGGTTTGACGGGGTTCTGAAACTGGTAATTTAGACTTTTCAACTCTTCGCCTGAATTGCGAAAAACTACCTAATTCATCTGCTATGCCTTGTATTTGAGTCTGGCAAAATAAGCTATCACTCCATTCGCTAATCAGCTTGATGTGGCCTAACCTTTGGTGACATTGCCGCCAAATCTGTTGTTCATACCAACCTACAGAATTTGAATACCCTATCGCCTCGATATCATTACTGAATGCAAGATCGCAAATCACCTTAATAGGATCGCCATAACACACATGTAAAACATGACCATGCATTGCCAACTGTTCACGTAAGTCAGCAATAGATTGATTAATAAATGCTAGCCTGTGGTGGCCAAGACTGCGCTGCTGATAGTCTTTGGGTTGAAAGCTCGATGAGTCAAAAATATAAGCAAACGCAATTTCTCGACTTTGACCAATCAGTGCGCTCAAAGCCAAATTATCTTTTAGTCTTAAATCTTGAGTGAAAACGAATAAAGAACGATATCCAGACAAAACACACCTAAATCAGATTCAAATTTGTCATTGATACGCTAGGGAGTCAGAAAAAGTTTATTAATGGGGCCTTTAAGACCGAATGTCACTGTCATCTTGGGCGTGTTTAAGCTTTTCAGCCTCATCGTGTTCCTTCTCATGTTGCATGAGGAGTAATGTTAAATACATTTTGGTGGGTAAAGATAGCGCCATACCAAATGCAACACACATGGCACTTATAATAATGCCATGTAGTCCCATTTCATCAATTGTATCGCTAAATAGATGTAAATAAATACCAAGTAAAATAAGACAAAAGCCCAAAGTAACACTGACTTTAAGAAGATTGATGATTCCTTTTTTAGTCATTTTTAACCCATTGATATTAGTTTTGTTAAACTATAAAGCCTATCAATAAAGCATAGCTTGGATTCAGATTGTTAGAAAGCTAACAACTGGCCATTGAATACTTTCATTCTGTTTATCAATTTTTTCGCTAAATAAAGCCAAATGACATCATTTTTAGACGCCAAAACAAGGACTGTTCTTTAGTCAAAGAGTATAAGGTTAGTCAGAAAATATAAGGGCTGTTGATTTTTACTAGTGGAACCTCTTCGAGTTAAAAAGGTTTTAATCGAGATGAGTGAATGAATACCTACTCAACTAAGCAACTAAGCAACTAAGCAACTAAGCAACTAAGCAACTCTTTATTTAAAAGGATGCATTCAGTAAAGAGTAAAGGTTTTTAGCCGCTCCCTCTGGCCAGCGTTTGTTGGTCATTTTTACTGCGCTATCGGCTTTTGTGCAAAGTAACTGCATCACAAAGCCGGTGTCTTATCTTAAGATTCAAATAATTCACTGTAAAAATAACCTTTAAAGCTCAACAAGCTCTATATCAAAAGTACTTCAAATAACTACTTTCCCCAAGGATTACTTGGGTCTTGAGAAGGCGCTGGACGATTTTTATCACTGCGCTTGTTTTGAGCATAGTTATCCTGCACTCTTGGTTTGTCTTTTCCATATTGTTTCGGACGACTGTTGTTCTGCTTCATTTCTTCATAATCAGCGGTAGCTTTTTCGCGCATTTCAGCAATCAACTCAACGGTCAACTCTTGAGGTTTACGCGGCACAATACCGTCAGCAAAGCCACGCTCACGGGGTTTTAATTCAAACTGCGCCGCACTGCCTTTTGGCATACTTTTAAAACGGTATAGATAAAAGCTTTCAACCCGCTCTCGCGCCCATTCAGTTTTCTTTAAAAACTTAAGGCAGGACTCTAAACTAGGATTATTGTTAAAACACTCTAAACGCAGCGCCGCATAGAGAATCTTCCAATCATAAAAATCCACAAGCTCAGACACCATCGTTTCCGACTTTAATCCATGTAATGGGTTATTTTGTTGTAGTTCAATCATGAGAGATCCCAGTAACCGCATTGCGGTATCGATATTGCTAAAGTGCAAAGGACAAGAATAATAATCTAATGATAGCAAGCGACAGCCTAGCTTAGCTAGCACAAGCCTGTGTTTATCATAAAAAGCATTAAAGCACTCCAAACATGCTTTTACGTCTATTCTACCGATTGAGCATTCCATATAGAGGCTAATTACGGTATAACGGCGCAATGAAAATCCCGAAACGAATCCAACCTCTGGTTGAAGAAGGCTTAGTCGACGACGTCCTGCGCCAATTAATGAGTGGCAAGGAAGCCAGTGTTTACGTTGTGCGCTGTGGCGATGATATCCGCTGCGCCAAGATTTATAAAGATGTTGATAAGCGCAGCTTTAAACAAGCCGTACAATATCAAGAGGGACGAAAAGTCCGCAATAGTCGCCGCGCCAGAGCCATGGAAAAAGGCTCTAAATTTGGCCGAGACCAGCAAGAAGAAGCTTGGCAAAATGCCGAAGTCGATGCGCTATATAAATTAGCCGCTGCGGGCGTACGTGTTCCTGAGCCCTATGGCTGCTTTTCGGGTGTATTGCTCATGGAGTTAGTCACTGACAGTGATGGTGTTGTTGCACCTAGACTTAATGATGTTGTTTTCTCCAAAGAAGATGCCATTCGAGATCATGCCAGCATGATTGAATACGCAAAATTGATGCTGTGCGCAGGTTTAATCCACGGTGATTTATCTGAGTTTAACGTGCTTGTTGATGACAAAGGTCCAGTGATTATCGACTTACCGCAAGCGGTTGATGCTGCAGCCAACAATAACGCTGTGTGGATGTTTGCCCGTGATGTTAACAACATGACCAACTACTACAGTCAGTTCGCTCCTGAGCTTGCTAACACCCAATATGCCAAAGAAATGTGGGCATTATTTGAAGCGGGTGAGCTTACACCTGAATCAGTGCTCACTGGCGAATTTGCAGAAAGTGAACATATCGCTGATGTTGATTCAGTGCTTGAAGAAATCAACGCCGCCCGTGAAGAAGAGCAAGAAAGACTTCAGCGTATCGTTGATGCCAATGAAGAATTTTAATTAACACTTAAGTTGACCATATTCTATACCCAAACAACCTGAAGATGCTCGATTTCAGCAAGAATTTACACGCGTTTAGGTAAGGCATTGATTGCGGGTAATGGTTATTCCCTTTTCAAAATCAATAACGCAGCATAAACGCGTGTAAAACTTGCCCTCAGGGAGTTTCACCGTGTTCCCACTACGTTGTTGCGCTAATTTATAAGGTACCTACATTACCGCATTAACGCGCCTAGTATTGAAAACACGGTGAAGCTCTGAAACACGTATCTTCAAGTTGTTTGGGTATAACTGGGGAATTCTTCCCCTCGATATTGAAACTGTTATTTCATAATCATTCAGCACCTTAACAGTATCGGCCACTGATCTTTATTAGTGGCGCGAATTCACTAATTTACAAGCATAAAAAATGCCGCGAACCATGAGGTTTGCGGCATGTTAATATCAGCGAAAAAACTGATTAGCGATGCTTATTTACCTGCCAGTGCAGCCGCTTCAGCTTGACTAGCTAAGTACTCATCAAAAGTACCGTGGAAGCTCACTAATTGTTTATCCTTCACATCAATAATGTGGGTTGCCAAAGATGACACAAACTCACGGTCATGGCTGACAAAAATCAAAGTACCTTCAAACAATTTAAGCGCGTTATTTAACGCTTCAATCGCTTCCATATCCATGTGGTTGGTCGGTTCATCCATGACTAATACGTTAACATCTTGCATCATTAACTTGCCGTAGAGCAGACGGTTTTTCTCACCACCTGAACAATTACGGGCTTTCTTGTTAGCATCGTCTTCAGTAAATAACAAACGCCCTAACATGCCACGAACCATTAAGTCGTTATGTTTAGGAGTACGCCACTGTGACATCCAATCAAACAAAGATAAGTCGTTATCAAAGTCTTTGCTGCTGTCTTGCGGGCAGTAACCAATTGCGGCATTTTCAGACCACTTGATAGTACCGTGGTTGTTAGCTAACTCATTAACTAAACAACGCAGTAATGTGGTTTTACCCACACCGTTTTCGCCAATGACCGCAAGCTTAGCGCCCGCTTCTAAAATTAAATCGCCACCAGCAAACAAGCTTTCACCATCAAAACCATGGCCTAATTCTTCTAATACCAACGCTTGACGATGCATTTTCTTACTTTCGTCAAAACGCAGCGATGGTGTCATACGGCTTGATGACTTCACTTCATCTAAACTAATTTTATCAAGCTTTTTAGCACGTGAGCTTGCTTGTTTCGCTTTAGATGCATTGGCACCAAAACGGTTAACGAAGTCTTGCAGCTCTGCCATTTCAGCACTTTTCTTAGCGTTACCAGCTAAAAGCTGCTCTTGAATAAGACCTGAAGCTTCAAGGAAATATTCGTAGTTACCAAGATATACACGAAGTTCACCGTAATCGATATCAGCCATATGCGTACAAACTGAGTTCAAGAAGTGTCTATCATGTGAAATGATAATCATGGTGCATTTACGCTTGTTAAGCTCGCCTGCTAACCAAGAAATGGTATGGATATCCAAGTTGTTGGTTGGTTCATCAAGTAGCAAAATATCTGGATTTGAGAATAACGCCTGAGCCAGTAATACTCTTAATTTCCAGCCTGGTGCTACTTGCTGCATCAAACCAAAGTGGAAACTTTCTTCAATACCGGCTTCTAACAGGATTTCACCTGCACGAGACTCAGCACTGTAACCGTCCATTTCAGCAAATTCACTTTCAAGATCTGCGACTTTCATGCCGTCTTCTTCACTCATTTCTGGTAACGAGTAAATGCGATCACGCTCTTGTTTCACTTCCCACAGTTTTGCATCACCCATAATCACGGTATCAACAACACTGTATTGCTCGAATGCAAACTGATCTTGGCTCAAGGTACCGACTTTTAAACCCGGTGTAATTGAGACATTGCCTGAGCTTGGTGCTAATGCGCCACTGAGGATTTTCATGAAAGTGGATTTACCACAACCATTTGCGCCAATCAGACCATAACGGTTACCGTGACCAAATTTAGCAGAAATGTTTTCAAACAAAGGCTCAGCGCCAAACTGCATGGTGATGTTGTTTGTACTAATGATAACGGTAATCCTCGGGGTAAATAGTCGAATAAATGAGCTTTAAAAGCAGCGCGGCAGTATACAGATTATGCAGTTTATTAGATAGGGCAATGATCAGTTAAATATAAGGAGGTATAAATAAATTTGAACCTAAACACCGCTATGTAAGCAGTGCGACATCAAATTACATAGCTAAGTAGATAATTAAGGCGCGGCTACTGTTAATGGTTCACATTGCTGGGGCTTTTTCTTTAGTGGTTTGGGCTGCACTTTTTTGTTTTTATCTACAGCTTTTTTAGGTGCTGACTTTGCGGTATAAAATTGTTGCTTCCACCAAGCAATATCCTCACAGCCATGGCCAGGTTTAATCGCCTGTTGTGGTCTGCAATCACTATTATCTTCAGGGCAAGCTAGGCGAACATGCATATGAGCACTGTGCCCCCACCAAGGACGCACTTTTTGTAACCAAGTATCATCTTCACTTCGTTCATTACACAGTTGCTGCTTAATCGCGCCATTAACAAATATTCGTGCGACTTGCGGATCTTGAGCTGCAACTTTTATCATCAGTTTATGTTGTGGGCTCCAAGCAGCGGTATCGATTGCGAACTCTTGATTATCTACTACTGTCAGTGCGCGCGGCGATTTAAGTTCAGCTTTACTAAGCGGCTTCTCAGTGAGTTTCAACCAGATATCAACATCTAAACCAATTTGATGACTATTATGGCCATAATCAAACTGGCCACCACGGGGCATCGACATATCTCCCACTAAAATTTGCTCAATCCCTTCACTTTGCAATTGCTCGGCATATTGCTGCACAAAGTTGACCAAATTCGGATGACCATAATATCGATCTCGTTGCGGCCTAATCACTTGAAATCCTTTACCTGTTAACGGCAAAGCTTGTGCGCCAGATAAGCAGCCATTAGCATATTCCCCAATCGCTGCAGCCGCGCCCTCAAAAGGTGACTTTGCATGCTCCCAAGGGTTAAAACGGGCTTGTGTGATTGTGCTAGCTACGATCAGTATCACGCCTGCTACTAATGATAAGTTCACGATATTGGTTCTCTTGAATGAATAGTTAACAAGGAATACCAGCACAAGGTTTTGCGCTGGATTACTATTAATATAAAGTGTAGAAGGAAATCACAAAACCTTGAGCAAATGCACGAATAAAAACAGAGTGAAATAACTAGACTACTAAATCACTCTACCCTCAGGATTTAAGCATTGAAGAGCAAAAAGCGCGTTAAACAAAAGTTTAACGCGCTATATAAATGCTGGTGATATAGCATTTAGTTATTGTTCAAGTTATCGATTTAACTTATCGGCTAAAATTAAACAGTAAGACCTTTTGTCGCTAAAATTAACTTCTTAGCAGCTTTAAAATAACGCACATAACCTGTGCAACGACAGACGTGTTCCCCTAAGGTATCTTCTATCACTTGTTCCACATTATCTTTCGGTATGGGTTGTTTTTTAAGCTTTTCGATTAACGCCACAGTTTCGTTGGTAAACCCTGGCGCGCACCAACCACATTGAAAAGCAAAATTTTTGACGAATGCATCTTGCACTGGATGCAGCGCAATGATTTCACCCACATTGTTTTTAGTTGCATGGCCTTCGATGGTTCTAATTTTCAAATTATTGAAAAGCATGACATTAGAAATACAGGTTCGCCGTGTACTTGAGCTGCCATCTTCATTATCAACAATCACCACACAAGCATGGCAAATACCTTCTCCGCAGCCAAACTTGGTCCCTGTAAGATTTAAGTACTCATGTAAAAAATTGACCATTGGCATGCCTGGTTCAATTTCAAGTGGGCCATATTGCTTACCATTTATGGTTAAATTTAATGTGCTCATGCATTGGCCTCCAAAATATCTTTAGCTGTAATAGGTAGATGATAAAAACGCTTTTGAGTGGCTTGATATATGGCTTCGACAACAGCGGGAACAATAGGGATCATGACCACTTCAGCTAAACCTTTTGACACATCACTCCCCTCAATCGCTGGCATAAGGGTGTAATCTAGGTTCCAAACCCCATTATCTTTAGCAAAAGGCACCTTGTACCTGTCAATATTCCACTCGCCGTTTCCCGCTCCTGAGTTATCTGTTGGTAAGGCCTCATGCAATACATGACCAATTCCCATGGTCAGCCCCCCTTCGATTTGTCCTTCAACCAATTCAAGTACATGTACTTTACCTGGCTCTATCCAAGTATGAGTTCTCAGGATTTCGACTTCACCTGAACCTTTATGAACAGCAAGATCCACCATAGTTAAACAAGGCGTGTAATAGCGTACCATCGCGCTGTTGAGTTTCACTTCTGGGTAGTTAACGGTTTGCCTTTCTTGCACCACAAAGCCTTGTTTATTTTGTGACGTTTTTAACGTGCCATTGGCACCAATACCATATTCAAAAGCAATGGCATCTAACGGGTATTCTTTTGATTGTTGATTGATTTCAAATTTGGCAGTTGCCCACTCCCAGCGGTTAAAGCCATGGGTCATGACCCCAGTAATCATTCCTTGGGCGTGGGCTTTCTTACAAATGATAGATAGAGATAAAGCCTCTACACCTTCTGCATGCAAATGACCGTCTTGCCAGCTAACATCTTCAATAGAAATGCCGCTTGCCCCTTGTTTTTCCCATATCGCTTTAGCAGCCAAAAACAGGGATTCTTCAAATAATATTTTGGCAGCAAACTTTGTCGAATGACTTTGAAAAAAAGCAGATTGACTGGCAGATGATGCTGAAATAACCATTGGCGTCCATCGAGGATTTTTGGCCATTTTGTCTTGATGCTCTTGGCTCATCAAATACGGGCTCTGATCATCAAAAATCTCTAAAGCATCAAACACCTCTATTTGGGCAATATCCAAATTATCGGCAGCTTGACCTAAATACTCAGCGACTAAAGTGGCTTGCGAAGTATCAGTACCGGTTCCCATTTCAACAGAGAACACTTTAACCACCACCTTTCCATCTGGCGTGACACCAACATACGATGAAGGGGCATTAGAACCCGTGCCGTAATCTTTAGTGACAAACCCAAAACCTGTTCCCATAGATTTATCAGGATTGGCTTGATCAAACTTGGCTTTATTAGTTTTCCTGTTCTGCCAAATTTCATGTTTCTCAGCTAAGTCGAGCATCTCTTGATAGCGAATATTTTCTAACGGTAACGAGCCTTGCGTATTTTTATCGCCATTAACCATGGCATTGATGCGGCGAAGCTTGAAAGGATCAACTTTCATTTCATCAGCGGCTTCGTTAAACATCATTTCAAGTGAGGCCATTGACTGCAACGACCCATAACCACGCATAGAGCCTGCGGTAGGCAAATGAGACGGTAAGCAAGTCGCCACAATATCGTTTCTTGGGATGTAATAAATACCTTGAATAGCACTGGCACCTACCGCCGTCACCGATGATGAAAAGTTTTCTCGTCCGCCACCATCAAGGCTAATATCAGCCACTAAACCTTGTAATTTAAGGCTAGTTTTATCAAAAGCTAACTGATTTTGAAAATGGAAGGGATGACGTTTAAGACCAGATTGAAATTGTTCAAAACGATTATTAGCTAATCTGACGGGGGCATTGGCAAATATTGACGCTATCATGCCGTAATAAGGGAAAATAGTATGGTCCTTACCGCCAAATCCCCCACCAATATAGGGAGAGTGAACCACTAAATTCTGAATGGATTTTGTTAATGGGCTTTCGCTGAGTACTTTACCTGCTTGTAAGTAAAAGTCTTGAGGTGATTGAGTGGTAATAACAACATGCAGCGTTTGGCTTTTTTTGTCATAAAAACCATTATATGCTTCAGGCTCTAGCATCATGGGTTCAATTGACTGAGTTTTATACTCTTTTTTTAATGTAAACCAATCCTCGTTAGAGGCTATATCTTGCCTTAGTGTCTCGGCAAGATACATCCCCTGCTCACCAATATCACTGCTACCTTTTACTGGTTTGGGCCAGATAAGCTTTTGACCTTCATATTGTGGAAAAAACTGCCCTGAGTGGTAGGTGCTGTAGATATCTTCACCCTGACTTCCATTAGCAGACTCTTCACGAATAATACGCCAACCAGCATAAGGCGATTTAGACGCCGAGGTTAATGCCATTGTTTCAGGTGCGTATTTCACAAAGTGCTCATGAAATTGCAGCATCAGTTTTGCTTTTAAAAAGCGATCAAAATCATCAAACAATAAAATCGCAATTTCGTGACCTAAATAATCTGGGACATTACCTTTTTCAAGTAACATATTATCGCCATAAAATGGCGGTAATTTTAGGTCATTTTTTTGTAAATCGGCTGCGGTGATGATTTTATATGGCATTAACTCTTTAGGAATAACATCGAGATCTAAACCGAGATACACTTTATCGGCAATGTGCGCCCTAACAATAAATGCATGGTGTTGAGTGTCGGGCCAAGAAGGGATGTCTTTTGCGCGATAATCTCGTCCGTAGATTTTCTCGCCAGTGATTTTTTCAATAGCATCGAATCGAAACGCTGGTTTACCGTCTTGAAACCAAGTCTTTGCCAACGAAGGAGCAACTCCAGCTGCAACGGCACTATGTTGTTGTAGCAGCATAGGTGCACTGTAAACAGTTACACCACCAATCACGCACTTCTTCATGAAATCCCGTCGGGATAATTCCCATTGTTTCATACTTAAATTCTCCCAAAGTTAAATGTTGGAGCTGCACCGTTAATCGTCAAATTAAAATCATCCAAACTAAAATGCTGATAACCCCACTCATTTCAATCAAAAAGTTAAGATAATCAAACTCCATTCCATCAAGTATAGACAGCCATTTAGCATCTGATTAAAACCAATTGTTTTTTTTAACATTCACATTCAAAGATTCATTTAAACTATCATTTATCAGAACATTAGCCACTAATAAAATAGAATTAAATTCTAAAATCATGGTTTATATGTTCGCAGAAAATATCAATGATAGTACTTAGGCACAGTTAATTGAGGTGTCATTGATAGAGTTAATTGAAGGTTTACATAGCTGAAACTGCGCCCATGTGACTATTCCTTGAGTTTGAGTTTGAGTTTGGGTCTGGGTTTGAGCTTTAGCTAATGATTAAAGATAATATCAATCACAGAGCGTTACAACTTAGTCATAAGCCTAGCCAACTTACAGTTAAAAAATCGAGTTTTATAGGTTCATGTTGGAAGCGATTTTTTTGGAAGTGCTCTTGTTAAAAGTGCGCTTATTAAAAGTGCTATTGATAGAAACGACAAATTTAATCAAATATAGCAACTGTTAACAAATTAGCGTTATCAAAATTCAACTTCAAACCTAGCCGTTCTGGCTTGGGCTTCAGTGCATTGAGTCAACTGGATAAGCTCAGCTAAGGTAATGCTTGGTGTTTCGGTGATGAGGCGAATAAGCTTGGCTTCTAAAGGCTCTAGTTTATCGGCATGATCTAATAATGCGGTTTCAATTTTTTTGTTCAAATATCCGAAGGGCTCTCGGTTAGCAGGTTTAAGGTTAGTCGATTCAAGGCTAGTAGTTTTAAGTTGAGTATTGAAAGATTGAACCTTAATCGCCTCTCCCACCAAACTCCAATTTCTTGAACGTCGCACGCGTTTTAGCTCACAACCATGCTTGGTTGCGATAACCTTGGCTTGATTAGCTGCCTCCCTACCAATTCGATGAATTAAGGAAGGCAAATGAATAGTGATAAGTTCAGTCATTATTGAAGTGTTATATGTATAAAATACTAGCCAATCCTAGGAAAGTAAAAAAACCAACCACATCGGTTACTGTCGTTAAAATAACCGAGCCTGATAAAGCAGCATCTTGATTGAATTTTTGTAATATCATCGGGATCATAACTCCCGCAATGGCAGCAACAGCCATATTAATCAAAATAGCGCAGCCAATAATTATTCCCATTGTTGAATCACTAAACCACCAACCGGCAATTAACCCTATTACTGTCGCCCATAAGCATCCATTCAACGCACCTATGCTCAATTCATTGCGTAATAGCGACATGACATTACCTGCAGAAATTTGCCCCATTGCCATACCGCGTATCATTAAAGTAAGCGACTGACTGCCGGCAATCCCGCCCATTGAAGCAACAATAGGCATTAACACGGCTAACGCGACAACCTGAGATAAAACATCTTCGAATAATCCGATAGTTGCCGAAGCGAGAAAAGCGGTGAGTAAATTAATTCCCAGCCACACAGCGCGGCGGCGAGCCCCTTGCGCAATAGGGGCAAATAAATCATCACTTTCATCCATACCCGCTGTGGCCATTAATTGTGCTTCGTAATGTTCACGAACTAAAGCTGTTGCAGTTCGAAGAGTGATTCGACCAATTAATATTCCATGTTCATCTACAATCGGTAATTCAAGCTCTTTACTATGTTCGATGATCTCAGCAGCTTCAATTAATGAGAGTTTTGCTGAAATTGAGCGGCTTTCTAAAGCTATAATGTCAACAAGTAAACTGTCAGGCTCAGCTTTCATTAAATCAAAACGCTGAACGGTCCCTAAAAACCTATTGTTGTCATCAGTGATAAACACATCATTATTACAATCAAGCTCTATACGCCTGAAAAATCTCAGCCCTTGTGACACTGTCGCATTTGGGCCCAATACCACCATATGGTGATCGGCATAACGCCCTATTTCCGTATCATCATATTGATCGTAAAGCTCAAAATGTTGACGTTGTCGCTCTCCCATTTGCGCTAAAGCACGATCGGTTAAATGCTCTGGTAGCGAGTCACTCCAATCAATTAATGTTTCAGGTCTAATTTGAACAAACAAAGCATCAAGCTCAATATCAGCCATGGCATTTAAAATGCCTAAACGAGGATCTGCACGCATAAGGCTTAATACAGCGACACGCTCATCTGGATGAATTTGCTCCCAACGTTGAGTACGCTCATCTTGAGGTAACGACTCTAGCAATAACGCAATGGTACCCGCATCAGCATCGTTCAATATCTCATTGAACACCTCTGCTTGCTTGGCACCATCAGCTTCTGCTAACTGTGAGGCAACGATACTTACTTCGGTCTGAACTTGTAAGCAAGGACTAGTGTCTAAAGCAATATGTGACTCTTCATTCTGTGATTGATTAGCATCAGAATCAGATAATGAGCTTACTCTTGACGGATACCCCTTACTTTGATGATTGTCTTCCATAGCCCCAAACACTCCAAACCAATTTGGGCTGACTATATTGTTAATTTAATTGATTAGCAAACAGAATGTGATGCCGTTTTTGATTAAATACCGCTAACTTACCCACTATAAAATAAACACTTAAACAATATACTCCCCCAAGTGACACCAAGATTTAAATGTCATCATAAAATGAAAGAGCTTGCCAATATTACGCATACAACATTGGGCCTTTTCGCTATTTTATTACAAAAAATGCCAGTCAATTTTCATTGACTGGCATTGGCATAACAGTGTCACGATTTGAACGGTGATTTTGGAGAGTCTATATTCAAATCACACTGATTCTGTACAAACAAGTAATTGAAATTACTTAAGCTCTACAGGCCATTCTTTTTCAACACGCTTTTCTAGGAAGATTTCTTTAGATGCTTGCATCGCTTCTAAATCAAGACCAACTAGTGGTTGAACTTTAGCTTTAGTGTCGTACTTAGTTGCATCAAACTTGTAGTCTGGTGCATACTTTTTCAGTAACGCATCAGCTTCAGTAATGGCAGCATCTAAAATAGCGTTAGATTTTTCTAACAGACGAATTGCTTCAGCTGGGTTATGAGCATGAATACCGTGAGACGCCGTTGCGCTATCCCAGAACCATTGTGCGTTTCTTACTTTGGTTAGTAAGCTGTTCATTTCACCTGCTAGCGGTGTTTTGGTTTTCAATGCCGCAACATAGTTCGCTTGCGCTTCAGCAATACCTTTACCCGCTTCTAGACCTTCAATGCCATTAGCAGCCCAAATTGCTTGAGCTTTAAAGTGCACTTCAGTTAGACGAGGATCTGTACCGTCAGCTTCAAAACGTAGTTTGTTGATTTCAGCTTTACGCTCATCAAGGATTTCTTTGAAATCTTCAGCTTCGTGACAGCTTTGACAGTTATCAGGTAGTGCTTCAGCTTCAAACGTCACTTTATGGTTTGAGTACTCGCCGCCTTTTGCATTTTCAGCTTTTGGCATATGACAAGTGGTACAACCAAATTCTAGATGGCTATCCATTGCATGTTCAGTACGGTCTAACATGTTTTCAAATTCAGGATGCTGAGCTTTAATCATTGGCGCACCTGAAACGGCATTAGTCCAATCATTAAAGTTACGCTTATCGAAGTAAGCTAATTGAGCTTCTGCAGCAAAACCTTCATATAAACCGTCAGTCCCTTTGTAACCAACAAAATCTTTATAGTCAGTGTTTACGCCAGGTACCCAGTAATCCATTGGGTATTTCACTTTCTTACTGTCAGTACCGTCGAAGTAATATTCAACGTGACACTGAGCACAAGTCTGACTTGCCTGCATTGTGGCATCTTGCTTAGTAAAGTCTTTACCAATCGCTTTCATGGCGCGGTCAGTGTAAGGGCGACTTAATCGAATTTCTTCTTTACCTAATTCATGACAATCAGCACAGCCGATTGTGTTAGACATTTCATGGCCCCAAGTAGACCATGCGTTGTCAGAAAACTTGCCTTCGCCTACTTCATCATACATACGGGCAACATCAGGTGTTTTACATGACCAACAGCTTGCCGCCATTGCTTCGCCAACCATTTTACCGTCATGGCCTACCATAGGGTGACCTACACGTAATGTTTTAACGATATCGGTTAATGCGTAATGATGACCACGCGCACGGTTATAGTCTTTTGCAAAACCGTATCCCGCCCATGCACTTACCAAGTTAGGGTTACTTGCTAATAAATCATCGAGCTCGCCCGATGCTGGAGTACTGACTTCAGTTTCAGCCCAAGTTTTATATTGCTCAGGGAAGGTTTTTTGCCAGTTTTCGCTTTTATACAAATCGACATCACCAGCAACGCTATAACCAGTAAAAGCAGTAGTAAGCATAACTGCGACAGCTAGTTTTCTTAATTTCATCATCATTCCTCATTAGGATTTATTATTATCGACACTTAATAAATTTATAATGTCATCACTATCAAAAACACTTATTAAGTTAATTCATCAATTTCACATTTTAAAATGTCTACTAATGAAGTTTCCTTCAATCTTTTTAAATTGATAATTTTAATAAATTCGAAGCAATTATTATCACAATAATTAATAAGAGGTAGAGGCTTACATTATAAATGTGACAATGAACAAAACTAAGCTAAATACTTGTCTTACATCAAAAATAGTCCAATAAAAGAGATACCCCTTTAGGGGTAAGTAATTGAATTTTTTTAGAGACTATATTGATAGAAAGGCCGATTTTCATGCTAATCAATCTTCAGAAAGAAAACTTACAATTTAAACGAATAACAATAAAACCAATTCAAACAAATAGTTGTAACGCAAAAATTTATTATAAAAAACTTATTATAAAAGCTTAATCTGGTAACAACTGGTTACGATGGAGTTCACGAATGAATACAGAAACAAAACATACGTCAACTTTAACTAAGAGAATTTCAATCTGTTAATTTACATTATAGCTTTACCTAACCGGTGAAAATTAATCAAACCTTAATTAAAAGTTAATTTATCAACCGTGCTATTTACACAAATGAACATCATAAAAAAAGAAGCAAACAATAAATTAAAACTTTAGGTAAAGGTTATTTAATAAAACATATATTAAGCATTACTTTATTATCATAATGGATTTAAAAATATGGTGCAGCAAACGTCACAATATTTAAAAATAAAAACCTAATACTACACCCAAGGCAGAAACCATCTATTAACTAAAAGTTATATCAAACCTTTAGTATTTAATTGATTAAGGATCTCTTCAGCTTTCTCTCTAAACATATCCCTGAGTAAACGTACTATTGGCGTAATTGATTGACGACTTGGACAAACAAGCCATAACTCAGTTGGATTGGGGTTGTAACCTGGCATAACATTGACAACATTGCCTGCTATTAAATCATTAGACATATCAAGACATGACTTTATCGCAATCCCCTTACCTGCAACACACCAGCGTCTGACTAGATCACCATCATTTGAAGCTCGGTTGCCTTTAAGCTTTATTTTATGTTCTTGCTTACCATCATTAAGTACCCACTCATCTTGTAAAATGTCCTGCAATTGGTACAACAAACCGTTTCGATTCATCAAGGTTTCAGGATTTTTTGGCATTCCATGAGCCGCAACATAGTCAGGGCTAGCACAAACGATTCTTGGCACATCACAGATTTTAAAGCCATACATGCTGGCATCCTTAGGAGAGCCGTAACGCAGCGCCATATCGACAGAATCTCGGTAAAAATCAATTTGACTGTCACTGATGCTGCTACGCAGAGTTACATTTGGGTATTGATCTAAAAAGTCATCAAGCCAAGGCGTGATCAGATTTCTGCCTAAATCAGATGACAGAGCAATGCGTATTTCACCATCAATAATGCCTGAGTCTTCACGCATATTTAGCTTGGCTTGCTCGAGCATTTTTAATGCTTGTTCACATTGAGGAAGGTAGCGCTCGCCTGCTGTAGATAAGCGCAAATGACGGGTGGTTCTGACAAAGAGCTCAGCACCTAATGATGCTTCAACACGCTTAACAGCAGCACTCGCAGTCGCCGTACGCATATCTAAATTGGTCGCCGCTGCAGTAATACTGCGAAATTCAGCGACTTTTAAAATCACGACTAGATCTTCAAGGAGCATAATTTGACCATGATGATGAGAAAGTGATTCTCATCATATCCAGTAATGATTAATGCACCAAATCTTATTATCAATTTATATTTGATAATAATCTAAAATGTAAGTGCTTTTTATTTAATGAACTAACAGCCAGTCACTCAACCATATGAGCCGTATTTGAAGAATATTGTTCGCTAACATCAAGATAAGTAAAACGAGTAATTAGCTAGATTAATAAACTCTGTCCTAAGGTTTTAATACCATTTTAAACAAAACAACGTCGTGTTGCTTCGACCTTCCGTTATAAAGAACTGGGCAAAAAGAGTGAAACAGCATGCCTTGCATGTAAAAAAGGCAGCTAAATTTCTTAGCTGCCTTGGGTTAATCCTGATTTAAATTACTGCTTAGCCCGTTCCCAAGGTCTGCTAGTGGTCGGATTTAACACTTTGTGAACTGAATTAGTCGATTGAGTTTGAGCTTTAGTCTCAAAAATTGACTTGTAAGCCATTTCTGCAACATCCACCATAGCGACTTGAGCAGTCTTATTGAAATATTCCATTTCAATTAATTCGTACATATTCCATCGTGGATAAATCCAGGTTTCAAATTCACCATCAACTGAATCACGCGCTCTATCAACTTCTTGAACATAGATCCGTTTACCTAAAATACCATCTGTTTCCTTTAATAATGTCCACTCACGATGCCTACATTCTTGATTTTCGGATTGATCACACGGACTGAGAGGAATGATGAATTTCATTTTTCCATCTTCATCAAACTTAACAGGCATCGCCTGAACAAAGTAGTCAACTAAATTAGGCGGGAGTTGATTATATGGAGAATATACCCGACTACCTATTTTATCATTAAAGACCTGGAATCCTGACATGACTCCACCCCATTCATGACATTCTTCTTCTGTGTAGTCACTCCAACAATAATTTAGATTGTCGTCAGTCCAGGCATCAGCTTGCCAAGCATTAACAGTAGTTTGATAGTAATGTTCTGTGCCAGTATAAGCGGAATCTTCATCAAATTTGACGTTCATATCTAGTTCGGTTGCATAACCGAAATCAACGGTTAACAGTTCAGCATTTGCATCAGAAACTTCTGCAACTACGCTGTAATCACCATTGTCGTCACCTGTCATAGTGTACTGATGCTTATAATCTGAGTAATCTACATTTAACTGACCATTAGTGACAGACCACTTAAAATTATCCCCTGTATCGAGGCTTTCACCAACGCCGCCAGCTAAAAAGTTAAGTCTTTCAAAATCCATAGGCGTGTAAGTGTTGCTATCACCTTCACCTCTATAAACATTAAATCCCCACTGACCAAGCATTTCAGACTCAGTAAACTTTGAGTCAATCTGTGAAGCTTTGTTTAGCATTAAATCAGCTGACCAATTCTGTTCGATAACTTTACCTTCATAGACAAAATCACCCTGCTCAATAGGGGATATTGTCATCACATCGATATAATTTGCACGAAAAGTATCAATTGAAGAACCAGAGACTAATTTAGTAAATATTGCATTTTTGGGTGCCACGCTATATTCGAATTGATCTATGCCAATATCTGCAAACTGTTGTTTTTCTTCTTCAGTAAATAAGTCGCTATACCATATATATTCATTGTAAACATGTGCGTTTTCTTCACGGTATTCAGTAAAGTCTAATTCAATCGTATTATCTTTAACTGACCAATTAAATTTGTGATGTTCATAAACATTGATATGGCTACCAGCCATAGTAGTGCTATCAAATTCGTAACGTGTACCACCTCTAGCGACAAAACCTTTAGCTACCGCATACGTCTGATAATAAACACTTTCGATATCATCAATATCGATGCCTTGTGAATAGTCAGGATTTGAAACAATATTTTCAACTTCCTGCTCAATGGCACCAGGCTCAATGGTTTCGATTTCACTAACGAGTGCATTGTATAATTCTGGGTCGCTTAAGCTTGCAACTAAGTCAACATCATCAGCAAGTTCAATATCATCATTTTCCAACACAATATTAATAACCGCTGCAGCTTCAATAACCAGATCAGGATTAATTAAACGCTCTAATTCAGCGATATCTTTAGCATTTTCAGGTAACGTGCCTTCATTTGCCGCAACTAATAGACCGTACATTGCTGTACTTAAGGCTGTGATAGAAACATTAGTTGAATTTGCTACCGTTTCGGTTTCAGTTGCAAACTGAGCAACACTATTGGCTTTCACTTTCATTGGAGCTGCTGAAGCTTGTTCAAGTAATGACAAAGAAGCGACTGAAGGAAGCATATTAAACAGCTTTAGATCATCACCCGCTGTAAGAGTGACGGTTTTATTGACATCAACATCATCATCGACAGCGAGTTCAATGTGGTAATTACCAAATGTATCACTTTGCGCCGTGGCTGTTTCGTTGCCTACGCTTGCTGTAATAGTAGACTCAGCAAAACCTGCCCCAACAACCGTACCACTGATTTGATAGAGAGTTTCCACACGCTTAATCGTTAATTCGTATAAATAGGTTGTTGATTCACCATCGTTATCGGTTGCTGTGACATTAAAACTCAGTGGGGTATCAAGACTCACTGATGGAACAGTAAAGGTGACAGTATCACTATCCATCCCCGTTAAAGTAAGTTCTGGGCCTGTAACTTGTTCCCAATTGATAGAAGCGATAGAGCCATCAGAATCATTTACTGCAACTGATAATGATGCATCGGCTTTTTCAGTTACTTGAAATACATCTGCTGCAATTGTAGGGGCCTGATTAGGTACTTCAGGGGTAGGGCTATCATCAGAACTACCGCAGCCAGCTATCAGGGAACAGGAAACTAACGCGGACAATAACGACTTATCAAACATATTTACATCCTTTTAAATTAACAACCTAAATAATTCACAACCACCATACAGCACTAACTTTATGCATTAAAAGCATAAAAATGTGACAATTGTTTGCATACTGAGCGGTTATTGAGGAAGTCGTATATAAAGTGACAATATGGGAAATGGGCGTCGTCGCCTTAAGTATTAATTTCTACAAATTACATAAAAGCTCACAATTAAGAATTTATCCGGTAGCTATTGGACATGTATATTCTAATGACACTGTTGATTTTTATTAGTAAAGCTAAAACAAATTTCTGTCCAAAAATGGGTTTAACCATAATTACCTGTCGACTTATGAACGCCCTAGGAACCTCCTACCCATCAATATCATATTTCGGCTTAGGCACTAAATTAACACTCCATGTTTCTTTAACCACTCAATCGCATTCTCTGTGCCGTTTTCTTGAGACAATAGACTTGAGACTTGCATAGCTTGATGCTGCATTTGTTTATCAGTCACCATTTGCAAAATTCCCTCAGCGAGATTATCAACCGTTAGGTGCTTTTGCTTAATCGGTTTTGGTCCTAAACCCTGTTTATGAACTTGCGCTCCCCAAAAAGGTTGGTCTGCAAAGAAAGGACATATTAGCGTTGGCTTGCCGGCCATTAACCCTGCCGCTGTTGTCCCTGCGCCGCCATGGTGAACCACTGCGGCAACTTGCGGAAATAACCAATTGTGGGGCACATTGTCGATAACTAACACCTGACTTGGAACTTCAGCAAGTTTAAGGCCGCCCCAACCGGTGACAATGATAGCTCTTACTTTTGCTTTAATAACGGCATCAATCACCAATCGAGCGGTTTTGGCTGGATCTTTACCTGACATACTGCCAAAGCCTATATAAACAGGCGGTTTACCATCAGCTAGAAAGTCAGAAAGTGTCTTATCAGGCTCGAAATCACTCTGTTTTGGGAGAGGCCAATAACCAGTTAACACCGTGGTTTGTGGCCAATCCTGTGGGCGAGTTACTATGTGCTTACTAAAGGCATGTAATACAAGAATGGCTTTACCTGTATTCATTGAAAGCACACCTGCTTTGTCGCTCAATTTAGGCAAGTTTAGAAGTGACATTCGAAGGATATTAAGTTGTTTCAGATAGGGTTTAAAACCTAAATTCGCTAATCGATAACTTAAGCGATTTATGACGCCACTAATATTGGGTAAACCTATTAGAGGAAAGTCACTGGTTTTAACTAACATGGGCTGTAGTAATGCCATGACAGCGGGAGCATTAAACTTCTCAGCAATAGAAGGAGCAACGATACACTTAGGATGGTAAATAACGAGCTCAGGCTGCACTTTAATTCCAGCGTTAATGCTGTCAGCCATCAACTGTTCATTTATTGGTTTGGCCAACTTCATTAACTTAATCGCGGTGTTAATGCCTTTGAATAAACTTCCCATGCTTTCAACACTGCCATCTTCCATTAGCTTAAACAGATCATTACTAAGGTATTGGTAACTTAGTCCATGGGCTTCAACTATTGATTGAAATCGTTCATGAGTACAAACAACAACCTGATGACTGTGCGCCTGTAAGCTTACTCCCAGCGCAATAAAAGGCTCAATATCTCCACGAGAACCAATCGTCAGCAGCAAAATGTTCATCTCGATATCCTTAGAATTTTTTAGATTTGCACCATATAAGCGTCATCACTAGGTCTAAATAGCATAGATAACTTAAGCAAAAACAACCTCTTTCCTGTCATTTTTAAAGTGATTGTCATCACATTGGCCACATGATTGTGCTAAGCTGAACCAGACAACAACACTGTCACATTGAACGCAAACATTTAACATATCACGTTAATATCTAAGCAGATGTAAAAACCAATGCAAGGTATTGGTAAAACCTAGGGCAAGTTACTCGTCAAACCTTAAGCAAGTATCCCGTTTATGCAGGAGGCATTAAATGCAAGACTACGTAGAACAAATCGATATTAATCAATACCTACCGTTAGTAATTGATGTAGGGATCAATGTGTTATTAGCTGCGCTAATTTTAATCGTTGGTCTTTATATTGCTAATAAAGCGAGCTCTATCATCAATAAAATTGGTGAAAGTTACGATAAGCTCGACAACACCTTATTCCGCTTTTTAGGCAGTGTTGCTAAATACATTATTCTCGCATTTGTTGCGATTGCGGTGTTAAATCGGTTTGGTGTGCAAACCGCTTCAATCGTTGCATTATTAGGTGCTGCCGGCTTAGCGGTAGGTTTAGCATTACAAGGTACATTATCTAACCTTGCTGCTGGCGTTATGCTGCTATTATTCCGCCCTTATAAAGTGGGCGACTTTATTAGCGCTGCTGATCGCTTCGGTAACGTGCAAGAAATCGACCTATTCACCACCATTCTTAAAACTTTTGATAATCAGCACATTATCGTGCCGAACAGTCAAATTTGGGGTGCACAAATCGTCAACCATTCATTCCATGACATCCGTGGTGTGGATATGCATTTTGGCGTAGCTTACAAAGAAAATACCGATGAAGTACGCAAAGTCATTGATGCGGTATTGGCCGCTCACCCTCATATTTTAAAAGACCCTGCGCCATTTGTTGAAGTTGAAACCTTAAACGACAGTTCAGTGGATTTCTTAGTGCGTCCTTTCTGTCATGGCGAGCTTTACTTCGCTATTTTGTATTCAGTCCCAGAGCAAATCAAAAAAGCCCTAGATGAAGCAGGTATTGAAATTCCGTTCCCACACAGAAAATTGATTATCGAGAAAGAGTCGTAATCTTTCTCAATTCATAATCAATGCGAGCAAGCGCCTCTGGCCTTGCTCGTTTTTATTTACAAAGCCAAGCAAGTTCTCCTCAATCCCTCTTAGACATAAGCATCGAATTTATACCTCGTATTACGCTATAATCCCCGCAAAAATCTCTGTTCGCTTCGAACAGTCTGAACGAAATAAACAGCATCGTTAGTTCACCGTAAAGTAAGCCAAGTTAGATTATTAAATTTTTTAAAATAAGTAGAGCCAACCCATGACTCCAGAACGTTTAGCCCGCATCAATGAAATGCTTGATAATCGCCAAGTAGACTTAACTGTTTGCCTCGATAAAGTGCATAAAACCAATAATATTGCCGCGACAGTTCGCACCGCAGACAGTGTTGGGGTACATCAAATTCATGCGGTTATGCCTGAAGATAGTTTGTGGGTGTCAGGTAATACTTCATCGGGTAGTCATCGTTGGGTAAACACCGTTAAACATGTGACTTATCAAGAAGCGTATGAACAGTTTAGATCCCAAGGTATGCAGGTTTTAGCCACCACCTTTTCTGATACTGCGGTAGATTTCCGTGAAGTGGATTACACCAAACCAACGGTTATCGTGCTGGGTAACGAGCGAGATGGCGTTAGCCCTGAAGCGATTGAATCAGCAGATCAACACATCATTATTCCTATGGTAGGCATGGTGCAGTCACTGAATGTCTCTGTGGCTGGGGCATTAATCCTCTATGAAGCCCAAAGACAACGCCAAGAAGCTGGCATGTACAACAACAGACGACTTGATCATCAATATTGCCAAACAAAACTGTTTGAACAAGGCCACCCTATTTACGCTAAAGCCTGTAGAAGAAAAAACATTCCTTACCCTGCAATTGATGAACAAGGCCAGATTGACGCTGATGAACAGTGGTGGGATCGTATGCGAGCGCCAGATCCAGAAGCGCTTGATTCTGATGAGCAGAATTCGAATGAGCAGGATTCAAATGACCTTCGCTCTTGAATAAGTTGGCGCAGTAAACACTTGATCGTTTAGTCTCTAATAAGTGTTTAATCCAGTTAACTTACCGACTGATTTAAGCACTTATTATATGAACCATGCCGTAACACTTTATTTTTTATCACCTTATCCAGCCACTCTTTTCCTTATCAACACCACTTTCCAAGTCTGAGTTACTCTTTAGATTATAACCTTCTTACGGCCTGCTTAACTTTGCTAATTGAATATCTCTCGAGTTTAAAGCGGGTGAATTGCAACTAATCAAGCAAGCCAAATTGATCGCAAAACCTAACTTTGCGATCCCTTTAATTGTGAGGGCGATCAAAAAAGCAGCAGCACTTATTGATAGCAATACAAGTGTACTGCAAAATAACAATACAGTCGTATCGCTATTATTGAAAGAGAGAATGAATTACATGTTAATGTCACTTGGGATAATTGGTTTTATCATCGCAGTATTTGGATTTAACCCGTGGGCAACCAGAAATAAAAGTGCAAGCGTACTATCTGATACTTTCACTTCGCTAGAAACAGGTACAGAACGCAAAGCGAACGGTATTTATGAAGTTAGAGCACTGACCAGAATGCCAAATGTCACTGCTGAAATGGTCCGTTGGTGGTTTGCTGATTATCTGCAAACAACAGAGCAATATAAGAAATGGAACCCAAAAGCGCATGTGTGGATGGATTGGGAAAACAAAGTGCCAGGGGAAGTGATTGGCGCAAGTCATTTAGTCCATGAATATACTGGTACTACATTACAGAAATTACGTATTCAATTTGTCGAGCCTAAAGAAATACTCGATGATTATGAACCTAAAGACGATCGTTTTGTTATTTGTGCCCGTGCAGGATTACTTGATAAGCCCTTAAATGTGACTCACATGTGTCATATCGTGGAAAATACTGAGTATGGTGCCCAAATGCGATCAGCTTTTTGGATGGGTTATGTTGAAAAACGTGATGGCAATAAACAAGTCGCATCAATTGAAGGTCTATTAGGTAACACGGCATTGGCGCGTATGTTACTGATCAGCAAACAAGACTCAATTGATTTAATGAGTCATGCCATTGAAGAAATGAATGTTCTTGCGAGTTTTCTGCCTGAGCTATATGAGCAAGAAGTTATCGCAAAGCAAAAAACGACAGTTAAATAATATTAGTAATGTGAGTTAAGCACTAAAACAAGCATTAAACTCTAAACTGACGCTAGGGAATACAGTGTAATTCACTTATTATTGTGCCCCTAGCGTCATCGCTAATGAAATAGTAAAAGCCAATAAAAAACACGGTCAGCGAGGTCAATAAATTTGAAAGCTAACTTAGCCAACAGCGGACGTAAAAATGCCGAGGAAGCTGAAAGAACCCGCGGACAAATACTTACCAGTGCATCGACCTTATTTTCGACAAAAGGGTTTGATGCCACGTCTTTGCGTGAAATAGCCAATACGGCCCAAGTCACTCACAGCACAATAACTCATCACTTCGGTGCCAAACTCGATATTTGGTATGCCATTGCTAATCGTAATATCGACGCCTATAAAGGCCAACTCGAAACCAAATTAAGCCAAGCTATTGTTCGTGAAGTAGGCACACTTTGTATTTTTAAAACTGCCGTTGAAGTGTTAATTGATACCTTATTGCGCCATCCACAATTAGTGCGCTTAATGAGTATGGAGCATGATATAGAAAATGAACGAGCGGTATTTTTGGCGGGTAAGTTAACCGAGTCCCATCATTTGGTTTCAGGTCTATTTGAGGCAGCACGAGAGCAAGAGCCTAAACTACAGCAATATAACGCTGACACATTTTTGATTGTGTTGCTGGGGCTGATTTCAGCGCCGTCATTATTTCCGATTTTACAGAACACTTTAACGCAAACTGATATCACTGGTGATGATTTTAAATCTCACTATAAAGCACTGATATTATCTACTTTATTTCACAATGATTAACCTGTTTGATGTGCTCAGTTTGTTGCGCTTAGTCGGTTTTAAAAACTATCATATCTTTACGAATTAGCCACTGCAGTAAGAATTAGCCACCGCAGTGACTAACTCTTACAACGGCGTTTAAATACCTAACCTAACCTAACCTAACTCTTTACCTTACCTAGTACTGTACCTAACCCTAGCCTTAGCCCTGACTCTAGCACTAGCCAACACTGGAATATGAATCTTCAATAATATTTAAGGCATGGTCAATTTGCGTATTCGTCACATAAGGCGCAGCGCCTAATCGCAACTGACTACCTCGACTATCACAAAGCACATTATTGTTAGTTAACAGTTGCACCCAATTAGCTGCATGCGGTGTCGTCAATGATAAGAAACCGCCATTGGCCGATAATTCATGTTGAGGCAGAGCAAGGCCAGCTTTATCAGCCCCAATAGCCTCAATCCCTTGCCATAAGCGAGCGATTTGAGCTTGATTGATATCACGAAGCACAATATCGGTTAATTGTTGCTGCTTAAAAAAATCAAATACGGCACATGCACGATAATGACTTGTGGGATCATAAGTTGATCCCGCAAAAGCAGATTGTCCATGACCATAACCTACCTTTCCAGGCACTTGATCTAATACGTCAAATTCCGCATACCAACCCGTGATAATGGGGTTACCATGATAACCAGCTGGAATACGCATCATGCAATTCCCCTCGCCGGCCTGACAATACTTATAGCCGCCCGCAACGATAAAGGCTGATTCTAATTGCCACTCAGCCAAATTAAACGGCACCACATTTAGCGCATGATAAGCATCAACTAAACAAGGTACATTTAGTGACTTGGCCGCTTTAGCGACAAGGCCAACATCATAAAATATCTCACTGGTATTAAAGAACACCGCAGACAACATCACCGCATCTGTCTCTGCATCAATCTTATCGATAACTCTTTGGGCAAGGGTGTCACTTGGAAATACAGGCACGACTTCAATAGCGCAATTAAGCTCTTGCAGGCGTTGTAACTGCCGTCTTAAAGAATGAAACTCACCATCGGTAGTGACTATTTTTAACGGTCTTTTGGGCTGAGTTTTTAAACTATTATCTGAGCTGCTATTTGAATGAGTATCTGAGCTGCTATTTGAATGAGCAGCTGAAGCGCTTGATGAAGCTGTGGTGAAATAATCCAAGTCAGAAATAAAGCGCAAAATCAGTTCATGAGTTGAAGAGCCAAGCGCGATTTGACCATTGGCTTCTCCCATCAATTGACGATAGAAATCTCGCACTTTATCGGCTTTAGCGAGTGCAAGTCCCCATTTATCATCGATATGAAGTGCTGCATCGTTATAACAATCTAAAACACCTTGCTTAGCCACATCTGGCCAAGCTTGATGAGAGTGACCAGAAAGTAATATCCGTTCACTGACATTAAAGTCGCTATAGTATTGTTGTAATTGGCCCGCGTCATGAGTATTCATTTTTATCTCTTCAAAAGTACGTTTTTATCTCTTCAAAGTGCGCTTATTAGTTCTTTAAAAGTGCGCTTATTAGCTCTTTAAAAGTGCGCTTATTAGCTCTTTAAAAGTGCGCTTATTAGCTCTTTAAAAGTGCGCTTACTAATTCTTTAAAAATGCGCTTACTCGCTCTGGCTTTTATAGTTTGGGTTACAGGTGAGTTCTTAGCTCAAATAGCTCAGGGAAAAAGCTAATATCTAACGACTTTTTCAAAAACTCCACCCCAGATGAACCACCCGTTCCCGCTTTATTACCAATGATCCGTTGTACGGTATACATATGCTTAAAGCGCCATTGCTGAAAACTATCTTCTATATCGACTAGTTTTTCTGCCAACTCATACAGCTCAAAGTGTTGATCCGCTTGCTGGTATACATTAATCCAAGCCTTTAACACTGCCTGATGGCTTTGATAAGGTTGACTGACATCTCGACTTAATACTGACTCATCGTCCAGCAAGCCTTTGTGCTGCAAAACCTTGATGCTGACATCGTATAAACTCGGCGCATGCAGTAAATCATTTAACTCCTGATAAACCTCAGGGTTACTTTTGTGCACCTCGAGTAAGTCGGCATTTTTATTACCTAATAAAAATTCAATTTTGCGATAACCATAGGACTGAAAGCCCGATGAATGACCTAACGCATCACGAAACTTGAGGTAGTCGACAGGGGTCAGTGTGGCGAGAATATTCCATGACTGAGTCAGCTGATTCAAAATCTGTTTAACCCGAGAGATGACTTTAAAGGCATGACCAAAATCGCCAGTGTTAATATTATCAATAGCGCAACTTAACTCATGCCCCGCAAGCTTAAGCCAAAGCTCACTGGCTTGATGAATGACAATAAACAGCATTTCGTCATGTTGATCTGACAAAGGTTGCTGCGCCGATAAAATTTTCTCAAGATTGAGATAATCGCCATAGGACATATCATCTTTAAAATCAGTATGAATGCTATCTTCTAGCTCTCTAAAATTAGCTTTGGTCTCATTGTTATTATCCGCCTGACTAGCAGACTTATGACCAAGTGGGCACCCCATGTAAAACTCCTTCGGTGAGTGACTTGTGTTTAATATCAGTGAAATGCCGCAAAAGTGGCTAAACTAAGCGACAGATAAATAACCTATCACGTAGGTTAAAAACTGACTAACAAGGCCACAATGATGGCGTCAGTTTTAATTTACATTTGAGTTAGATTTTACATTACCCTCGGGTTTATTCTTAATCCGCCTCCGACGACTAATATCAAAAATGAAGCCAGAGAGTTGA
The DNA here is from genome assembly GCF_023283825.1 of Shewanella olleyana. Classification (GTDB taxonomy): domain Bacteria; phylum Pseudomonadota; class Gammaproteobacteria; order Enterobacterales; family Shewanellaceae; genus Shewanella; species Shewanella olleyana. The sequence goes on from NZ_JAKILD010000003.1 coordinate 122,479, forward strand.
CTACCATAGCTAAAAACTTCTTTGAGGAAATAGAGGTCTGAAGAGTAAACCCAATTATGGAATATCGAAATGTCATTGATGCTCTCCCGCTAATATTGGCTTTAGCATAACGATGGGAGGGTTAAGATAGGGTTAAGGCTTGTAAAAGGCGCGAATACAGCTGACAAAGATTGAATATTACCCACAAACTATTTAGGATCAGTTCATAAACACCCAATTAAGAAGTAATACATGAACACCGAGCTATATTTTATCTACGACTCACATTGCCCTTGGAGCTATGCTGTCACTCCGTTAGTGAATGCACTACAAGAAGCTTATCCATCAATGAAGGTACATCTTTTGCACACAGCGCTTTACGAAGGTAAAACCAGTGCAGGCGAAGAACAAATGGAAGCGGCAGCGAGAGCAAGTGGTCTTAAATTTGGCCGTGATCATATTCGTTACGTTAACAGCCCTAAAAATTCGACCAAAACGGCAAACCTTATGGGCTGGCTTCAGAGCAAGCAAGCTGATAAGCAGTTACCTGTACTTAATGCACTGCAAAGAGCGCACTTTATCGAAGGCAACCCATTAGATACTAAGCATGATTTTATGGATATCGTCAGCGACTTTAAGCTATCACCATCGAATAAAATATTTCGAGATGAGCTCAGTATGGATGCCGAATATGTTCTTGAAGGCATTGCAGAAATTCAACAAATGATTGGTACTACAAACTTTCCTGCATTGGTGATGACGGTGGATGATAACGCTATTTTTATCGACCATTCAAAGTACATCAGCAGTCCACATGCTGTCGTCGATGCGGTTGAAAAAGAAATAGCTTCATTTAAGTAACCTATCAAACTGTATTGCTAAACCACGGTAACTCATTTTTATGTTTACCGTGGCTGTTACTCACTTAAGTTACTCACTCAAGTTCAACCGAACAATATTTCCTTCATAAACTCAATTACTGCTCATTTAGCTTAGTGTCTTTAGATTCGATAGTCGTCATGACGAGGTTAAGTATGATCCCACCAATCAGAATCGCTATTATAATTGACAATAACCGCAACAATTCAGCAGATACCGAATCAGCCCCCTGATGCTTAAGGACCTGATAAATAAGCACAATAAAGTTAGTAAATAGTAATTGATATATCGAAAAGCGACAGTGTCGTCTTATGGCGTAACAAGCCAATTGCATTGCACAAAAAATACTTACACCAATTAACACCCATGTTGTTGTTCCTACGGTATAAAGGAACAACACTGGAAGTGTAAAAAGTATCCCTGTCACTGTTGTCACTAATTTATTACGAATAAATACCTTATGCGCTGGAGAAGTAGGAATTTTAATTAGGTTACTGATGGTGATCGCTATCAAGATTGTTTGCGACGAATTAAAACCAATTAACGCCTGTAAGATCAACCACATTGCCGTTGCTTTAAAGATAACAATAGCCAGCGCCACTTCACCAGTTTGATGGACAGTATCATCTGGCAAAATATCTTTTTCATCTCCAGGGAAAATGATAAAAAATACAGAAGTCACTACAATTGCGATGAATAAACTCTCACACATTAACCAAGGAAAGCCGTCAATGGAGGTGTGAAACTGTTCTGTCATCACTGTAATAATAATCACCACCATGAGTATTAGAGTAGATAAAATATCTTTTGAATCAATGTGGCTACGAAAGTATCCCCAAAAAAGCAATGACCAACAAAATAAACCGAATCCTGTTGGGGTATCCGCTAATACACTGGCAAAAAAAACGATGACAAAGCTAATAAAAAATAAAGCAATGAGTAACTTCAGCATCAAGCTTAAAGGTGGTTTCGAAGGCATCATGGTTAAAAATATCACCACAAAAATTGGCGCTAGAAAAGGCAGGGCTGCACCACTATATTGCATATAAAACAGCAATAAAGTTGGCGCTAAAGCCAGCCTAATAATAGGGTTCATGACACTACGAAACATAAGTCCACACGCTTAAAATACGCATCCAAATACCCGCAAGCCATTCTCCAAATGCGCTTTGTTCAGTTAATACTGCCACGGTAGCTTGTGACCCATAACGAATATTTTCCGGCAAGTGCCCGCTCTCAAAAACAATATTAATAGGGTAGCGCTGAGCACTTAATGTTGAGGTATCTGCTGTTAAGAACCCCGTAGACTGATCAATATTATTACTGCCTCCAGTTCCCCAACCTAAACTGCTGACCTTAGCGTGCAATACTCTTCCAGGTAATGCATCAAGAACCACTTCAACTTTATGGCCCACTTTAATGTGCTCCAGCGAGTTCTCTCTCATTAATGCTGTAATCCATACTTCCCTAGGATCAATAAAAGTCATCATTGGAGTTCCAACGGTGGCTCTTTGACCTAAAGTGAGCTGTAGATTTGTGACAATACCATTCGATGGGGCTTTGACTTCTGTTCGCAGTAAGTCTAATTGAGCTTGGTTCAAATTAGCCATAGCAGAAAGAATTTGTGGATTATTCTCCCTTTCAGGGCCTAGATTCTGTTTGGCTTGAGACAGTGACGCTTCAGCAGCTTTAAGACTTGCTTGGGTTCTTTGTTTAGACTCAATTGCATTATCCAAATCAGACTGACTTAACACCCCTTGTTTGGCGAGTTCTGTAATTCGGCTCGCTTGAGCTTCGGCGTTATTTCGCGCCGCAATCGCATCAGTAACTTGTGCTTGTGCTACTTCAACTGCTGCCGTATTGGCCCCCAAATTTTGCCCTGCCTGCGCTAAACTTGCCTTAGCTGCATTAAGGTTAATTTCGTAACTGCGTGGGTCAATCTGAAACAGTAATTCGCCTGCTTCTACAATTTGATTATCAGTGACATTAACTTTAGTAATATTTCCAGCAACCTCAGGGGCTACCCGAACAAGATAGGAGTGAACTCTGGCATCTCCAGTCATTGGCGTAACACGATCAGCCCAGAGGCTATATAGCCAAACAAATAACACAAGCCCTATAATTATAAAGCTCAGTTTTCGGGATGATTTTTCAGCAGCAGACATCTTCGATGCTCCATATTTTAATTAGTGATATTCAGGGCTAAGATAGAGCCAGTCGATTTTAATCGCTTGAGTGTTATTTGAAAAACAAAACTTTTTAGTCACCCAATGAAGGCCTAAGCTATTTATTACAAATACTTTAACCAGCTTGTTAACTATAAAGTATATCGTAATTTTAATTTTAGCCCTTGAATAAGTTTACTTTCCTCGCAAAAATGACTCATCCGTTGCTTTCCTTACATAACAACGAATAGCATCCTACTAACAATAGCGTTAATTCCATTAAATAAAACTATCAAGATCAACTAAAACACTCATGCAATAAAACTTTTTTTAATAATCTCAATGGCCATATTATTAATGCCAATATCATAAAGTTTACAGTCATCCATCGAACCAATTTTTAAAGCAGCCTTTCAAACCCTGCGCCTCTGTTACAATAGCGCGCAAGAATAATACTAATAACATATCTGGATTTCATGAAAGACTTTATTATCATCGGCGCTGGCCTGTCTATGGCCTATAACTTGGCCCAAACTAATTCAAATTATCTCGTCCTAGATGCCAATGAACACATTGGTGCTCCATGGTTAAAACGTTGGGATTCATTAACCTTATTTACTCCTACTGAATATAATCATCTACCTGGGATGAAATTCCCTTTTCCAAAGGGTTATTATCCGAATAAATATGAAGTGGCCGATTACTTAAAAAGTTATGTCGAGCACTTCAGTATCCCAATTGAGTTCTACCAAAAAGTCACCTCTGTCACTAAAGTTGATGGTGTATTTGAAGTGATTACTGCGACAAAGCAGTTAAAAGCCAAGCAAGTCATTATTGCCACAGGGCCATTTCATACGCCATATACGCCGCCTTGCCACATCGATATTGCCGAAGATGTGACTCAATTACATAGTGAGAATTATAAGAACCCAAATCAGCTTCAAGACGGTGATTGTTTAGTGGTTGGAGCCGGTGATTCAGGAGTACAAATCCTATCGGAAATTGCTGATACTGGCCGCACGGTTCACTTTTCTGGCACTGATAACATTAAAGCCATCCCTCAGACCTTTTTAGGCAAAACATTATGGTGGTGGTTTACTAAAATCGGTTTCTTATCCGTTAATCGTTATAGCAAGATTGGTCAATGGCTCAGTAAAGGCGTACAGCCTGTTATTGGCACTGATGTAAAATCATTGCTAGCTAAAGATAACGTCATCCATATGGGTCGTACCTTATCAGCAGATGAAAATAGCATTACCTTCCAAAAAGGCAGTGTTAGTAGTATTAAAAACATCATCTGGGCGACGGGTTTTAAACCTAACTTCTTTTGGATTGACGGCATCTCATTTGATGAAATGAATTACCCGAGTAATTATCGCGGTGTGAGTAACGATGTTGAAGGCTTGTACTTCATTGGCCTGCCATGGCTTTACACCCGAGGTTCAGCAACCCTTGGCGGAGTTTGGAAAGACGCCGATTATTTAATGAATTACATTTCAAAAAACCAACAAGCCGCCTAAGTAAAAGCGCCTACGTATTGAAACAAAAAAGCGGAATGAGCATAGACTCATTCCGCTTTTTGTTTATATGGTGTTGGCTTAACTAACCTGAGCTCGGGATAATAACTTGCTTTCTAGAGGTTCTTTTTACTGATAACTGCGTTAAATTTGTTTGCAATAGGCCAGCTATTGACGCACAAATTTGCCTTGTTCTAAGCAAAAATATCTCTCTAGAATAAGGTTGAAAGCAAACATATAATAATTCAACAGGTTTAACTAACTTTTTATCCCGAGTTCAGGTTAACTAATATTTTGCACTTGGGATGCTAATAACCAAATGGCCAACGCAAAAAATATCACGCCCATAAACTTGTTTTGATAGGTGCGAAACTTATCATTTTTAAGTAATGGCTTACCTAAACTGCCCACTAATGCCACCAGCAATAAGTTGAACAGTAGTCCCATCACATTCAGTAATAGACCCAAAGCCAGCATTTGCTCACCTGAACTTGCTGTTAATTGGGTTGAGACAAACTGCGGCAAAAACAGCACAAAGAATATCAGTGCTTTTGGATTCAGTAAGTTACTGAAAACTGCGCGGCGATACAGAAGCTTTGCTAAATTATTTTGTTGTTCAATTTCAGGCGCGTCGGCTGCGCAGCTGCGCATACAATCCCAACCCATTTTCAATAAATAGGCGCCGCCTAACACTCTAAGCACTTCAAGTGCCATTGGGTTCATTGCCACTAAAGCCGACACACCCATCGCAGCCAGCAAAGTTAAAATTAATCCTGATGTGGCATTACCAAAACTGGCATATACGCCAACCTTCCGGCCATAGCTCAAACTTGAACTGGCGATCAGCAACATGTCAGGCCCTGGGATCAACAATAAGGCGACCACAGTGGTTAAATAAACAGGGAGTAAAGCCAGATCGATCATGATAAATAAGATAAGTGATTAAACAAGGCGCGGATTTTACAGCTATCCAACATGAATAAAAGTCATGTTGCGCTTAAATGAGAGCTGAAGATGGCAAAGTTTGTTTACGAAATGTATTTTCACTTTTAAAACCGCAGACAGAGAAAGCATCATCGCTAACCGAAACACGGATGCGCGCCCCATTAAAGCGCTTATCGATACCAACTTTCTGTTCTGTTTTTGATTTTTTTACGCTATAAATCCCACTTTTATGATCTGAGTTAAGCTTTTCAACGCATTATTTTCAGAAAAAATTGTTGTCCCCCTCCCTCCAAAAATGATAATAAACATCTGATATATAAACATATAAATATATAAAACAGACACCTTCACTGACAGTAGAGGGTTGAATCCTACCTAGGGTATTTATCAAAAAATGACTTATTGGCTAAATTTGCTCTCAACGAAACGTACCAGTAAATACATCGAGGGCATTATGATTACATCAACAACTAACCTAAGAGCTGAATTCAACAGCGGCAAAATGTTTGAAACCAATGAAGAGATGCTGTTTGTATTACAACTATCAGGAAGTTGGTACGAAATGGGCCAACAATACGGTAAATTCGCCCAACAGCATTTACAACCAATGTGGGACAAAACAGTACAGCCCCTCTTTGATAAAGGTTTAACGACTGCTGAAGAAGCATATGACCTCTTTGGTAAGCGTGTTTATGATGCATTATCACTTCGCCGTAAACAGTATTTCCAAGGTGTTGCTGACAGCATAGGCTGGACAGTTGAAGAAGTTATCGTACTTGACCAAAGTGGCCCACTCGCCATTTATCTCGGCAAGCTAAATTCTTTTTCAGGTTGTAGCTCATTATCGACTTGGGGTGAAAACACCATTGATGGCAGAACATTAGTTGGCCGTAACATGGACTGGAGCGAATTATTTATGGAGTTTCCAGTATATTTAACGGTATTTAACCCAACTGACGGGTCAAACAAAATAGCAAACGTTTGTTGGCCTGGATGGCACTGGCTTGCGACAGGTGTCAATGATAAAGGTGTTTATACGGATTTACACGACGGCACTTCAATGGGTGGTAACGTACTTTCAACCGAAAAACCTTCTTTCTTACATTCAGTTTTTGATTACTTAGCTGAAAGTGACAACATTGAAGCCCTAAGTGCTCGTTTTCAAGCATCACGCACAGATATTCCGACTATTTGGATGTTGGCTGATAAAAGCGGTCAGGCTAAATCTTATGAAAATACGATTCAAGAAAATCGCAAACGTGTACCAGAAGAAGGTGCGCAATCATTTATCACCGTTAATACATTCTTGAATCCAGACTGGGGCCTTGGCCGTCGCGAAACATTAAGTTTGTCTTTACGTCGTTTAGAAAACTTAACTGATCGTCACAACGAAGTGACAGCTAAAATTGATGCTGCCAAAATGCGCGATATTTTCGACATGAGACTTTATAACGAAGACGGCACATTAAAAGAAAAAGGCGGCGTCACTAAGCCTAAAAACCAAGATGTGGATTTAACAAACTACCAAACCATTACCGACCTAACTGAATTAGAAATGTGGATAAAATTACCTGTACTCGGCGATGACTGGTGCCATATTGACCTAAAAGAAATGTTCAATATTAACTAAATCAGATATTGCTATTTTACGTGCTTGGTAACCAAGCACGTAATAAAAACAAAAAAGGCTTAGCAATCATTGCTAAGCCTTTTCTTTAAAACCAACAGATTAACGGTAAAACGCTTCGACAGTTCCTTTAATCGTCATCAATAAAGGTTGGCCACGGCGGTCTAATGCCTTACCCGCAGGTACTTTTACCCAACCTTCACTGATACAGTATTCTTCAACATCAAAACGCTCTTTGCCATTAACTTTAATGCCAATGTCATGCTCAAACACAGCTTCAACATGGTGTGGACTGCGTGGGTTAACTGAAAGGCGATCGGGTAAAGCGGGTTGCGACGTAGTATCGTTCATGAGCATGCTCTGTAGTAATAGAATCTAGCGCTATTGTAGGCAATACAAGCGCTTTGCTCAAGTGCAGCCATCATATACTCGCCAATAAATGCAGTCGCAACAATGTTTGATGAGCAACAGCTACACGACTGAGTTCTTCAGTTAGCGTTTAAAACAGGGTTTTCCACAAAAGTAACCATAGAATGGTCGACAAAATACAGATAAAGTCAGCAGCTGAACTATAAAAAACCATAAAAATAACCTTCAAACAACACCATAAAATCAAATCTAAAAACCGAACTTTCAAGTCAGCCTAACCTGCAATTTAAAGCTGCTATCTAAAAGCACGTGAATGAGCACCCACAAAGGTTAACACCTAGTTAAATTCGTTAAAAAACTTTACATCATTTTAGCTAAATGTGTATTGACACAGAAGTGCTAGATGAAGGATATTCACACCTAGAATTATTGAAGGTAAATCACACTTTATAAACTAAGAATAAATAATGTTTCAGTAGCGTATTGAAACAGCACTCAACTGCTGTTATCGGACAACTATAATAATAATTATTGAAATAATGTTAATTGTCGATGACGCAAAATTTACTCATGTTTGGGGACAAGCACATGCTATTTGAAGGTAAGTTAATTTCTGACTGTCCAATTCGTCAAAAAATTCGCGATTTTTATCGTATAGATGAAAACATCGCAGTGGATCATATTCTCCCTCTAGCAGAAATTAACGTTAGCGCCCGAAGTAAGGCTTGGGAACGAGCACGCCAAATGGTCTTGAAAATTCGTCAAGATCAATCAGGTAATGGTGCAATCGATGCCTTACTTAATGAATATTCACTTTCAAGTGAAGAAGGCGTGGTATTAATGTGCTTGGCAGAAGCACTTTTACGCGTACCAGATAAACATACCCAAGATATGCTTATTCGCGACAAAATATCTCAAGGCCATTGGAGCAACCATTTAGGTAGCAGTGACTCATTATTTGTCAATGCTTCTTCGTGGGGCTTATTAATCACAGGCTCAGTAGTAGATTATGCCGATAGACGTACTAAAGATCGCTTTGGCCTATTAAAGAAAACCATTGGCCGACTAGGCGAACCCGTTATTCGAACATCGATGAACTACGCCATGAAGATCATGGGTAAGCAGTTTGTGATGGGGGAAACTATCGTCGCTGCAACTGAACGTGCTGCGACAAAAGAGCAACAAGGCTATGTATATTCCTATGACATGCTGGGTGAAGGTGCACGTACGATGGACGATGCTCGCCGCTATTTAGCATCGTACCAAGACGCTATCGAAACCATTGGTAAAGTCGCTCTAGCCTCTGGTAAAAATGATCCAAGAAAAGTCCCTGGCATTTCAGTGAAACTTTCCGCTATTCATCCTCGATATGAATTTACCCATAAATCACGCGTGATGAACGAAATAGTGCCAAAGCTTAAGGCGCTATGTTTACAGGCCAAAAAATATAACATTGGCTTGACTGTTGATGCTGAAGAATCAGAGCGATTAGATATCTCACTTGATGTTATCGAAGCCGTGTTTAGCGACGACGATTTAGCAGGTTGGAATGGCTTTGGTATTGCCTTACAGGCTTACCAAAAGCGCGCTATTTTTGTGGTTGATTGGCTACGCGAGTTAACCGTGCGTGTTGGCCGCAGAATGATGGTCCGTTTAGTAAAAGGTGCCTATTGGGATACCGAAATTAAGAATGCCCAAAAGGACGGTCATAATCACTTCCCTGTATTTACGCGTAAATCATCAACCGATGTGTCATTCCACGCCTGTGCCAATAAGTTATTAGGCTACCGAGATACAATTTATCCGCAGTTTGCGACTCATAATGCTTATACCGCAGCCACTATTGTAGAACTTGCGGGTGACGATAAAGAAGGGTTTGAATTTCAGTGTTTACATGGCATGGGCGATTCACTTTATGATCAAATCGTCAGTGGCGAACACATTCAATGCCGCATTTATGCGCCAGTGGGTTACCATGAAGATCTACTCGCATATTTGGTTCGTCGTTTATTGGAAAACGGCGCCAACTCATCATTCGTAAATGCCATTGTTGATGAATCCAAACCGGTTGAATCGCTGCTTGAGGATCCTGTAGAAAAAACCCAGCGATTAAAAGAAAAGTACAACCAACAAATCCTTAAACCTATTGCATTATATTATGGCGAAGATGGTGAAGATCGTGATAACTCCAAAGGTTTAGACTTAACCAATATCAACGAAATCACGCCGCTGAAAGAATCACTTGATAACTGGTTTACCAGCAAACAACTCAGTGCCAGTGATGTTCCAGAAGGCGCTGTGGCGGTGAAAAATCCAGCCAATCATAATGAAATCATTGGCTATCACCACTTCCATGATAAAGATGCCATGCTTGCGATGATCGACACTGCGCAAACTGCATTCACTTCATGGTCACAGGTTTCAGTCATCGAACGCGCTTCGTTATTAACCCGTATCGCAGATATCTTAGAACGTCATACCGATGAACTGATTGCCTTATGTATTAAAGAAGCCGGTAAAGTCGCCCAAGACGGCATCGATGAAGTACGAGAAGCTGTCGACTTTTGCCGTTATTACGCCAACCGAGCAATTGAATTAGCAGAAGATGACCGCTTAGAGCCGCGCGGCGTGGTGTTATGTATTAGCCCTTGGAACTTCCCGTTAGCGATTTTCCTAGGACAAGTGGCTGCCGCTATTGCAACGGGTAATACCGTATTAGCAAAATCAGCTGAACAAACAAGCTTAATTGCGCTGCGCGCCATTGAACTGATGAAGTATGTTGGATTACCAGAAGGCGTGGTCCAAGCTGTCATTGCCCCAGGTAGCCTAGTCGGTAGTGTTATTTTGCCTGACGAGCGCATTCAAACCGTGATGTTCACAGGTTCTACTGAAACTGGCACAAAGATTTCGCAAATCTTGTCTGAGCGCGGCGGCCATCAAGTGCCATTGATTGCTGAAACAGGCGGTCAAAATTGTATGATCGTTGACTCAACCGCCTTACCAGAGCAAGTTGTTGATGATGTAATATCGTCAGGTTTTCAGTCAGCAGGTCAACGTTGTTCAGCGCTTCGCGTATTGTTTTTACAAGAAGATATTGCCGATAATGTCATTACCATGCTCAAAGGCGCGTTGGCAGAATTGCATGTTGGTAATCCTGAGTTCCTCAGCACGGATATTGGTCCTGTTATCGATCAAAAAGCCTTGAGCGCATTGAATGCTCACAGTGACTACATGAAAGATTATGGTAAGTTGCTTTACCAATGTGAGGTATCAACTGAAGTTGCTGACAATGAACACTTCTTCTTTGCGCCACGCCTTTATGAAATCAATGACATTAGCGTATTAAAGCGTGAAGTATTTGGTCCATGTGTCCATATCGTTCGCTTTAAAGGCGATGAAATAGAAAATGTCATCGATAGCATTAACAGTACAGGGTTTGGCTTAACCATGGGCATACACACCCGTATTGAGCACAGAGCAATCGAGCTCGCCCGATTATCACGTGCGGGTAACGTGTACATCAACCGCAATATGATTGGTGCCATTGTCGGTGTGCAACCCTTTGGTGGACGTGGTCTTTCAGGGACTGGGCCAAAAGCCGGCGGCCCAAATTACCTATCACGTTTGGTAAAAGAAAAAGCCACACCTGATGTCAATGATGTGGATTTAATACCACCCCAAGCCATTGAAAAGGATTGTGATGCACAGTCTATATCCGAAGCAACATTGTTGCTGGATAGAGCCAATGAAGTTGAAAAGCAATGGCGTTTAACCGACTTAAATACCCGTACCTCTTGTGTACGTCAGTTACTGGCTAAAATCGCCCATGTTGATATTGTTGATGACTTGGCAGACGATTTAAACTACACCTTAAAGGTGTCTCGAGATCAGTTAATCGATATTGAAAAGCGCTTGAAAAAGCCAAAGGTGCTACCTGGACCAACAGGTGAATCCAATATCCTTTACTTAGAAAACCGCGGAAATATTATTTGTTTTGCCGATGAAAACGTTAGCTTCCACTTCTGGGTACTCTCAATCGTAACAGCATTGGCTACAGGTAATACTGTTATCACCGTGGTATCTGATTTGTACCATGATGAAGCGCTGGTATTTAGAGATAAGTTGATAGCAACCGGTGCAGACAAAGATATCTTCCAAGTGGCAAGGCATCGCCACTTACCAACACTATTGGCACATCCTAAATTATCAGGAGTGGTCATTGACAGTAACTGCGATCGTAAACATTACATCAGTGAGAAACTGGCTGAACGTCAAGGAGCTATATTGCCTGTGATCAGTTCTGAATATTTCGATAACTTGATCCAGCGTCTTCTGACTGAAAAAACCATCAGTATTGATATTACAGCATCGGGTGGTAACACCTCACTGATGACGTTAGTTGAAGATGATTAACGCTAAATGTAAATAAGCTCAACCCAGGCAAAAGCGACTTAATAGCCAAATAAAAGGCCTCAACATTGTTGAGGCCTTTTTTGTCTCTTAACTCGATATGACAGTTAACTAAATCTAAACAATTGACTCTAAATTACCTAATCTAAATTACCGATTTTAAATCAACTAACCTAAACCAATCTAATTAAGCCGTTCTGGCGACTTTTACATAGCGTTTTAAGGCATTAATAACTCGAGTGATGCCATAACAAATCAAAGCAGGAACTAAAGTTAATATCGTGATTTTTAAAAAGGATATCGCAATCACCAATAACCCTATGGCTTTAGGCTCGCCATGGGGTTCTGGAGAGTTTGCGTTTATTAATCCTGCCCACTGAGTCAATTCAACAGACCATAAAAAGATGCTAAAAAATACCGAAACCAACATAATTATCGCGCTGCGTTTGATCCAATCTTGTGTAACAAACTTCATTTCACCACCTCATTTGAGCTAATACCATCAGCAATTTGGTTGGTCTTTTTAGTCAACATTCTCTTGGTCATACTTTTAATCCATGGCCAGTGCATGGCTAAATGAATCCCTAACATTGGCATAAGTAAATTACCTAAATCATGATGTATTTTTGACCACACAGGCAGGATTTCTAACGGAATGCCTAACAGGGGAAAAATCACTTCAGAGACCAAAAAACCACTTAATATCACCATTAACATAGCCAAATAAAAAAGTGCATCCCAGATAGCGTTAAAGCGACTTTCGCCTGATAACTTACCGACAAACTTTTTTGGCAGTGCTTTTAACCAATCCCAATGCAACAATAAATGGATCACTAGCGGAACAATAAACACCACACTTAACCATTCATGGAGTGCAATTCCTGTAGCCCTTGGCGCGCATACCAATACAAACCCCACCAGCAACCAAAGGTTCATTACAAAACGAGTTTTACTTAAATCATCTTTCCAGCTTTTATTTTGCAACGAGCGCTGAGTTTGATTGTTCTCTCGGTCATTCTTTGTTTGTTCCATATTGCTCTCAGTGATGTATTGGGCTAAATAATTGTCGTTTTAACAAAGGGAAACTTTGTTTATTAACAGGCATGAATTATTACAAGCTAATTGACTTTATCAACTAAATTTACAGAACATTACATTAGAGAATATGACAGCAGTAAAACTAAAAAAGCTCATTAAATGAAAGAATAACGGGGGATTCATGCCAATCAAAAAAGATAATGGGCATACAAAGCAATATTTGAAAAACAATATAAAAAAATAATAAAACAACGCTAGAAACGCTGTAGACAACCATTAAAAATCAACAACTTAAAAGAGAACGCTAGAAATGAGGGTAGTTGTTAATTTACTAACCTACAACCACATACGGTATTACTGGGCTGAAATAACACCACAGCAAAGTCTTTTGCTTCATCTTGTTCAATGATTTGCACGCTAAGGTTATGCATGCCATCACGAGTCAAATTAAGATTACTCACATAGGATAAATACTGATAATGCTCGGGTACCTGCTGATTTTCAGTCAATGGGCTTTCTTGCTTAGTGTTCACTGAAATATCATAAATCCTGTTTTCAGTATCGACACTGTTTACCTTACCTTGCATCGATACCGTTCCCGCCGAACTGCCATCGATATTAAAGTATCGATAATGCACCTGAGCTTGACCATCTTTAGATAACATATCCACCAAGAGGTAATGGTTACTGTCTTGTTGGCCATTATTGCGATTAAACAACTCAGAGCTGCAGCTGAGCATAAAACTCGGTGAACTTGAGGTTAAGCTGGCTATGACCCCAATGCTGCAGAGCAATAAGGTTAATATGGTGATATTAATCACCCAACGCCAAGTCCTAGTCATTGCTAACCTCCCTACAACATCCAATTTGTTGAATTAACCACATATCTCAACTCCTTCTAACCACTGCTGACTAATAAACTTTTTAGGCTGCCTGAGGTCGCTGATTTTTAAATTACGGATGACCGATTGACCAAAGTGGTCACCACGTAAGGTTATGTTGAGTACCTGTTCATCGTGCGACAAAGATAAGTAGATACTTTTCCAAGGCGTTATCGCACACTGAGAAAACTTTTGCTGTATTTGCATGCCCTGTTCTTTTAGCAATGCATTATTGGTTTTCGAGCGAGAATACAAGATAACATCGACAGATTGACCTGAAGCCAACTTAACGCTAGAGACGCTGTTTGGCATAACAGGTAAGGTTTTTGGCGGAGTAAAATCAATCAACACCATAGCGCTAATTAAACCAGAAACAATCAAGGTGATAGCAGTAATCATTGCAACACGAGGTAAATTACGCCATGAAAATACCGCTTTTTTACGACTACGATGATGCTTTAATAAGTAGCCATGACCTTTAACTGTCTCGATTAAAGACTCGTATTGCTGCCCTAAAAAAGCACGCAAAGTAAAAATAGCATGGGCGACAGATGCATCGCTTAAAGGCTGCTCTTGGCCATTACCAGCTTTTAACAAAGGCTTGGCCACGACCTTACCTTGGTAATCAATTAATAAGTTCAGTACTTGTAACTCCGCGCGTGGAAGACGCCAAGTTTCGCCACTGTCGGTATTAGTCAATTCACCCTTTGCTTCGTCAAATCTGCAATGGCCTAATTGCATTGTTACATCCCAAAAGCTACTTAATATTATCAGTCTAAAACAAACCTCAAAATATTCTGTGATCCTGCGTAATTTATCTCTGTTCTATTGCAAACTTTGGGTTAAAACTTGAGTGAATAATAATGAAATGCGACACGAATCACACAAATTAACAATATAAATGCAACCCAAAAATCCATTGATAGTCACTTTAATGTTCATTAATCTTATAAATAGAGTGACCCACTTCACGATTATGTTGAACCACACCGAATATTCACTTTATTTTACTCACTAAAAAGTCTCAATCATCTGCTCTTTCAATGCCTAATTAACCAACAGATTTATTTGCTTTACATCACAAAATTAATTCCTTCATCACTTACATTTAACTCATCGAGCAGCATTGAATGATTCAGATAAGAAGCAGACTCGAAGAGATGAATACAAGCATTCAAGCTTGCTATCAATAGATAGCAATAACAGAAGATATAGGGTGATTATTATGAGCATAAACAGACGTCAGGCATTAACCCAAATTATTGGCATTAGCACCGTTGCAGCAGGCGCAACCTTAGTGGGCACTTCGGCATTTGCAGCTACTGATGCTGATGGCAATTTCCGTTTAGAACTTGGTGATAAATTAAAATATGTGCCATTAGATGCGATGGCAACAGCAAAATTAGCCTACGAAACAGGTGGGGGTTGTATGCATCAGGTTTTCCATTCTATCGTGACTAAACTGGCCGAATCCTCAAGTGCTGATGCCGAAAACTTTGCCTCTATTCCTACAGCACTCGCTGGCTATGGTTGGGCAGGTATTGTGGGACAAGGTACTATTTGCGGTAACTTAAACGCAGCAGGCATGTTGATTAATATTCTTGATGATATTAACGGCCAAAATTCAGCGATTATTGCTGCGTCATTCCGTTACTACGAACGAACAGACTTACCACTATCTTCTGATGAGTTTGTCGCAGGTATTGGCTCTACAGCAGAAAAAAGCGAACTTGTAGGTAAAACTTCAGTGGCTAATAGTCCATTATGTCATTCATCAATCAGTAATTGGTCAGGAGTTAATGGTGGTAAACCATTTGTTGAAAAAGGAGAACGCTGCAAACGCCTCTCGGCCAGTATGGCTTACTATATTGTAGACCTACTTAACCGCGCCTATGCCGCTGAAGATATCTCAATTTTACCTGAAGCAATGGCATCAGAAGAAACTCAGGCTTGCCAAACCTGTCACGGCACCACTGAAACTATGGGCTCAGCTGCCAGTGTGAAAGGCGATTTAGAGTGTCAAACATGTCATACCGGCCACTTCAATTAAGGAGCTTATTATGAAACGTAAATTATTGAGCACCTTATTGGTAAGCTCGTTCCTACTCATTGGTTGTGGCAGTGATGATGATTCAAGTGTTGTTGACCCTGTTGAGCCACCTGTAGTTGAACCGCCAGTGGTTGTACCTCCGGTCACTGAAACCATAACTATTGATGACACTGAAGCTGTCATCCTCACTGTTGATGAATATAATGCTGAGACTGGCGATTTAACCTTCACACTAGATAATGGAGATAGCTTAGCGATTACTGATGCTAGCGATTACAGCATCATGTATTTTGGCTATCCCGATCCTGCTTCGTCATCATCAAATGCTAAAGCGTGGAAGCGTTGGCATGTTAGTCAAACATTTAATTGCGACACCAGCACTGAAGATGCTTGTGCAGGTATACTCACAGAAACCGAAACACAAGGACAATATAGCTTTAATGCTGTTGACCTTGACCTTGAAAGCAAAGCTGCTGCAGGTGCTGTAGAAGTGTTTAAAGTGGCTATTCAAATTCATGGGGCTAAGGCCACAAACGAATTCGAGCTAATTCCCGCAGGAGAATAGCCATCACCCGACCTAGTCCCTTCCCCATAACAGGCATTAGGTTTTCACAGCCGTAGCGATTTGTTACGGCTTTTTTTGTTTTTATATGTCTGTTTATACCAATCAGCATAAGAATATGCTCACTCTTACTGGTTAAAGTCGTTTATGACTTCGTTAGAAATTTTGTAGGTAGAGCAACTAGCTAGCTTCAACTCCTGCCTTGTTCTAAGTGGTTTTCCCCACGCAATATTTGATCAGTTATTTATCCCGATTGGTATTAGATAGCAGGTAGCAGGTAGCAGGTAGCAGGTAGGCTATGTTTAGCGTGTTTAACTCAATTAAGCGACAGTTAACTTTGTTTGAGTCAGGCTAGCTTTTTTCAACTTGAGTTTTTCTTTTTGGTTGCTTTTAACTTGATCACTCTTGAGCTGATACATATTTTGATCTGCGATTTCAAACAGTTTGCTAACAGAATGATTCTTACCTTCGCCAAAAACATGACCCCAAGCAAAAGTAAGTTGAAAGCTGATGCCTTTATATTCAATCGTGCAGCAATTTTGTTCAATACGCTCAATAAAACGCTCGACTTCATTACATTGATTAGAAGTAGAAAAGACCAATACAAACTCATCCCCGCCGACACGTGAGATAATATCTGCGCTGCGAAACTCTTTGGCAAGCTTCAGCGAGAACTGAGCCAAAATATAGTCACCCGCTAGGTGGCCATGATTATCATTTATCTGCTTAAAATTATTTAAATCAAGATAAACAAAACAAAATTTGGAGTCACTTTCGCCTTTATTGCGTCGTAAATTACCTAACTTTTTTTCTAAGCCATAGCGATTAGATAATTTAGTTAAATGATCTTGCTGAGATTTATCGAGAAAATGCATTCTCGACACAGTAAGTGCAGTTTGCTCAGTGATAATGTCGAAGTAATTCAGCTCAAGGGGCGATAGTGAGACGATTTGCTCACCAAAGCTACCAAATGCCATAACCCCTAACGCCTTAGTATCACCAAATAGCGGGTAATTCACCACGGACCGTAAATTAATTTGAGGGGTAACCTCATGATTTGCATTTGGTTCTATCATAAGATCTTCAGTATAAAAAATCTTACGTTGACCCATCATCATCTTAAATATTGGGTCGCTATTACAATCAATACGCGGAACGATATTAGACATCGTATCGGCATTGGGGCCTACACCAGCCACATGGTTAATCCAACCTGGATTCTTAGCATCTACAATGTATATCCATACATCAGTCAACCGAAACAACTTATTGGTTTCAGTTTGCAAGAAAGTAACCATTTCTTGAAAGGAACTCACTTTGTGTAATCCTTTACTCACCCGAACTAAAGAGTTAAAAAGCTCTGCATATCGTTCGTTTGAAGTGGGGCTTATTTCTGGTTTCATAGGTTTAGGGGGCTTAATACCACTTTAGAAAATACATCAACCATTGTACGGGCGTTTCTTTCAGTGCTCGCATTCACGTCATCAGCATTTGTCGCAGGTTAAATTAAAAGTTTTCTTGGCTGATTGAGTCTAGCTAATCATTAATTTTATCCTACAAAAAATACCAGATTACAGCTACAAATTTATGAAAGTTATAGGAAAAGCGAGAGTTCAATCAAATTTTCAGCAAACTCCTTTTTTAACCACTATATAGTTTTTAGTTTGCAACCCGTTAAAGCAGTAAAGCTTAAGCCATTTGAGTACTAACCAAGAGATTTCCTCTCATAATGAAATCATTAATTTGTTAAAATGGAATAATGTGTAATTAAAAGATCATTAAAAACTTAAGTAATCAAGCTATGACCGAAAAAGAATCGCTATTAAAAAGCTTATTAGACATCTTGATATCGCAACGTCAAACCGCCCTCGCCGCCGCTGAGGATGCTCATAACGACGCCACTAATGAACAAAGTGTCGCTGAAACCCAATATGACACTATTGGTTTAGAGGCTGCATATTTAGCCCACGGTCAGTCGCAACGTGTAGCAGATATTGATGTGATGCTTAAACAATTGAAAGCCTTACCTTTACGTGATTTTAGCGCTGAAGATGAAATAACCTTAGGTGCAATCATCACTTTACAAGGTGGTTTGACTTTTTGGTTAATGCCAGTCTGCGGAGGCATAAAACTCGATGACGGTAAGATTGTCGTTATCACTCCGCAATCCCCTCTGGGACAAAAGCTGGACAATGCAGAAGCGGGTGAAAAACTTGATGATGGCAGGTTAATTGCCGCTGTGCGATAAGCCTTATAATGTATTGCGATAAAAGAGTTAATTTAAACTCTGAAGTTTAAATTAACTCAAATTTTATCGACTCTTGAACTAACCTTTATTGAAAGCTGTAAGCTGCTCGTTTATCGAATGAGAAACCTCATTGATGGCTGCACTACTATCAATAATTTCAATCACACTTTGCATATTATCAGTAGAGTTATCCTTAATATCCGACATGCTGTCATTGATTGTACTTATCATAGCTGACTGCTCCTCTGCAGCCGTTGCTACCAAGTGACTAATCATCACGATTCGTTCATATAATGCTGTATTGTTTTCTTGTGTGGATTGAATGGCAGCCATGGACTCTGAAGCAGCTTTAGCTTGTCCAACAATATCACTCATCTCAGTAAGCGCTATAGTCGATGATTGCTGAAGGTTATTCATAATATTATGAATATCTGTCGTCGATTGCGCTGTTTTTTGAGCAAGACCTCTCACTTCATCAGCGACAACAGCAAAACCTCGACCATGCTCTCCTGCTCTTGCAGCCTCAATTGCAGCATTTAAAGCAAGTAAGTTGGTTTGCTCTGAAATAGAATTGATGACATTCAGTGCTTGTACAATCGTTTCAATATTACCACTAAGGGATCTAACAACCTCAGAGACCTCACCAATACGATTCTCTAAACCTGTAATATCGTCTTGAGCGGAGCCAATTGAAACCTTAACGTTAGTTGCATTCTCTTGTATGCTCGCCGCCGCATCAGATGCTTCTGCTGCATTACCAGCAACTTCTTGTACTGTGGTACTGACCTCAGTTAATGCTCCTGCGATATGCAAGGTATTTTCAAGGTTCTTCTCAATACCTTCGGTAGTGCTTTCAACTTTGACTTTTAATTGTTCAGCAACCTGATTTAACTTGGTGCTATCTTGTAAAATATGCTGAAAAACCGCTTCAAGTTTTTTCACAAACGCATTGTATCCGACAGCAACCTGTACCAATTCTTTTTTACCATTCTCAGGTAATCTTGTTGATAAGTTAGCCTTACCAGCTCCCATTTTTTCAAACAATAACGCTAACTGATTAATCGGTTGGCTAATACTATTTGTCATTAATAAGGTCACGATAATAGAGAATATGATCACACCTATTGTCAAAAGCATAATGACACGTTGAGAAGCTTTTAATCCTGCAAACACTTCATCATAGGGCACTTGCATAATGACGTACCAGCCCATGCTTTCAATGTAACTAGAAGCAACTATATGTTTTTCATTGTCAATTTCAACAATGGTATGATTAAATTCAGTATTGTTTAGTAATGTATTCGCTGTTGTAGGGTTATAAATATCTGCAAGTGGCATAACTTGAGATTCTTTATAGTCTTTATGAAATTTCGCGTTTCCACTGTCATCAATTAAATAAACAAAACCCGACTCTTCGATCCTAAATTCGCTCAACAAGTTCACTAAACGATCGAATGATTTACCTGCACCAGCAAAGCCTCTGCCGTTCAACTGCTGTGTATTGACATATAACGTGGTGTCATTGGTTCTCGAAGAAGTATAAATACTGACAGACTCGACATTGCCACCATCTTTATAATCGAAGTACCATCCGTCATTCTCAGGAGACATAACACGAAGAAAACCATCAAGGTTGTTCCAAAAGCGAAAGGTTTCTCTGTCAGAATAAGACAGCCTAGTAATGTTATGTTCAAGTGCAATTTTTTGCAGGTGCTTAATTAGTAACTCTTCTCCATTACTAGGCACATCCGTTTTTAACCAATTATCGATAAAAATATCATTGGTAAGATCAAGCGCTACGGCCCGCATTAATTCAATTTCTTTATTGATTTCAGTATTAATACTTTTAATTAAATAAGGTAACTCAGTATTAATGGCACGTTCTTCAATGATATTTTGAGATGAAACTTGAGTTAACACACTAATGGTAAGCGATGTTAGTAAAATAAAACTCAGAACTGTGACCGTAATTTGCTGTTTAATTGACAAGCGGTTCATTCGCTACTTCTCTGTAAGCTAATTATATTGGCAACAGAATAACACTTTCTTTATAACAAAACAGTATGTAAAAACACCTAAAATGCAACCTACCACCTTCAAGTAGCAGTTAACGCTAACCTTTCGGAATCATTGTATTTTTTAATTTAAAAAACAGATAAAAACACTAATTTAGATTGATATTCAGACAAAAAATCTGAGGGTTAAAACAACATTTTTCATTTCACTTTAAACCAAAAACTAGAACGATAAACTAATAACAGCTACTGTTTTTCGGAAAAATAGCCCTTAAACGAGTTTCTTTATGTTAAATCCGTTTAGGTTTGAATCGTCAACCTCAGCTTTTATTACCATCGAAATACAAGTTATAAGCTAATTCATAAAATATACACAATGACAAAACAACGATTGATGCGCATAAATATCCCTCACTAATCCGCCATTGTATGATCTCAGGCAAATTACTGATTGCTAATACTTGTTAGGATCGCCGCAAATTTTAGTGAGTAATAAACATGCAATTAGATTTAAATGGTATGACGCCAAAACAGTTTCTTGAACAATACTGGCAAAAGAAACCACTGGTTATTCGTCAGGGTTTTAAGCACTTTGAAGACCTTCTATCCCCTGAAGAAATGGCAGGACTGGCTTGTGAAGATGTGGTTGAATCTCGCCGAGTCTTTAAACAAGATGGAGATTGGCAAGCTGAGTTTGGCCCGTTTGAATCTTATGAAGAACTGGGTGAAACTGACTGGACCTTAATTGTTCAAGCGCTGAATAACTGGGTTCCTGAAGCAGAAGACTTGATTAAGTGCTTTGATTTTATCCCACGCTGGCGTTTAGATGACGTCATGGTGAGTTATGCCACACCAGGTGGCGGAGTCGGTCCACATATTGATTTATATGATGTATTCATCTGCCAAGGTTCTGGTCGTCGACGCTGGCGCGTAGGCGATTTAGGGCCACATAAAGAATTTGCCGCCCATCCAGCACTGCTACATACCGAAGCATTCGACCCTATTATTGACGTTGAACTGCTTCCTGGCGATATTTTGTATTTACCGCCAGGTTATCCTCATGACGGCGTGACACTTGAGCCATCAATGAGTTTTTCAGTGGGTTACCGTACAGCATCAGCCAAAGATATGGTCAGTGCTATGGCTGACCACATCATCGATAAAGATTTGTGCAATGAACAAATTGCCGACCCCGATCGTGCATTGAGCAATAACTCAGGCATCATTAATAACAGCGATTTAGCACGCATCAAGCAGCAACTATTTGACACTTTAGATGATAAGCTTGTTAGCGAATTTAGCGGCCGCTATTTGACTCAATCTAAGTGCGAGCTTGACTTACCTGAAGAGAGTTTAGGCTTTCAAAGTACTGATATTGCAGCGCAAATCAAGCAACAACCGCTAATAAAATTGGGTGGCCTGCGTACTTTGTATTTCGAAACAAGTGCAACTGATGGCGTGGTTTATATCAATGGTGAGCAGTTTACTCTATCGGCAGATGCTAAAACCAACCGTGAAGCCTTCATTGCTTTACTGTGTGATACCCAAGAACTCACCGCTGAAGCTCTTAGCCCTTACTTAAATGATCAGCATCTCATTGAACAGCTCACTCAGTGGGTTAATGCGGGTTACTGGTATTATGAAGATATTGAATAACTTAGGCTCAATATTAAGTTAGCCATATACTTTAAGATCAATAGTAGGAATTCAACAAAGGTTCATCGGCATTAGTCTATGAACCTTTTAAATATCAACTATAGCGAATAAAATTAGTTACTTATATTATCACCACCACTTATATAATTGTGAAACAACTCCGCCTCATTACATATTTATATGGGGATAATCGCCAAGGTTACACTCTGTTAATACCTCAGTTTTTGCTATCAATACTTCTGTATGAATAAATTTCTGTTTTACAGTCTTAACAGCAGCCAAAAATTAGGTCACAATGAACCTAATATCCATCTAGACGGCTAAAACATGAGAAAATCATTAAAACAGCGTTCATCTGATCATCACCGTGGGATTTATTTTATTGGTACGACACCACCAAAAATCGATACCGACTTTGAATCAGTGAGCACGATCGCTGATAAGTTATTAGCCCGCCTTGATGAGATTAGTTTTGATGGCTTGATCATCTACGATATTCAAGACGAAACCAGCCGCACTGACACGCCTAGGCCTTTTCCGTTTAAAGCGACCCACGATTCAGGTACTTACGCACAACTGATTAATCAAAAATCAGGTAAACCAGTTATCGCTTATAAAAGTGTCGCAGGGCTTAATGAGCAGCAGTTTACCGAGTGGTTATCACGGGCTTGGTATCAAAATAATGTCAAAGATATTGTCTTAGTGGGCTCACCCTCTGCACAAGCGACAAGCTCGTTACCTTTAAGGGATGCTTACAGCACACTAGCTGCTCATTCTAAAGACTTTTATCTTGGCGGTGTGGCCATTGCCGAACGTCATTTAAGTAAAAAGAATGAACATATTCGCCTGTTAGACAAATCAAATCAGGGTTGTGAATATTACATCACCCAAGCGGTTTATAACGCTGAAGCAACGATTGATATGCTAATCAGCTACGCAAAAGAATGTGAGCAAAATAATGTTAAACCAAACCGAGTGATTCTGACATTCTCACCGTGCGGCAGCGCTAAAACCTTAGAGTTTATCAACTGGTTGGGCGTATCTGTACCCGAGGCCACCAGCGAGCGAATTTTATCTGCGGCAGACCCTTTGTATGAGTCAATTAAGATTAACCATAGTAACCTGCTTAAAATCTTAGAGGCGGTGCTTCCTCTCAATATTCCACTAGGATTAAATATTGAAAGTTTAACCAACCGTAAAACTGAAATTGATGCCTCAATTTTGATGTACAAACTGCTTAAAGGCACTATGGATCAAGCCTTAGCACAAAATCAAATTAATCAATTTGTTCAGAGTAACAAATAGCTTCCTTTGTAATAAACAGCTTCCTTTGTAATAAACCTGTGGTGGCAATTCACCACGGGGAAATCAAACTCGGCATTACCCCCCCACAAAATGACGCTCTAATTGCAAATCACTCTTGATTAATAAACCTCTTCCCTACGCTTTTGCTACTCCTACAATGACTGTTTTCATCTAAATCACTTGACGCTTTTCACAGATAAAAATACCCCTTTAAGAAACTGACAGCGGCGAATAAGGCTTATCCTCCCTTAATCTATTTGTTTAAAAAACACTCACAAACTATTGATTTCATTTATGTTAAATATTTGTGTTATACGACTAATGTCTGAGACCTAATTGTTAGCTCTGTTAACTCGCTTCAGATAAGCTAGCCCTAATTTAGTCGACTAAGCGCTTTTTAGTGAGTGAACAATAGGAATAATATGAGCAGTAATTCTGATACCGTGCATGAACAAAATAGTGCCTGTTTAGACAACCAGTCCCCAGAACTAAACAAAGAGCTGGATCAAGAAACCAGCTACCAGCAGCAACATAGACATAGTTCAACATTTGATAGTCGCGAAGCCTATTTAGAACACGAACTACAAATAATGGCACCTAAACGCTGGCGGCCTAATTTACCTGTCAAAGATTATCGATTCGAGCCAGAAGACTCCATTGCAGCTATGGCAGCAACGATTGGTAAAGTGGTGATGGTGGGCGCAATTGCGACCACTTTTGCCACTTCTCTTGGTCTTAATGAAAGCTTTATCTTAGAAAATGTGCGTTATGAGCTGATCATTGCCGCCTTCTTTATCGTCATTTTTTCAGGTTTTTTACTCCCAACGGCAAACCTCGCTGGCACCCACGGACCACTTATCCCGATGATCCCCATTGTGGTCGCTGCAGGTGGTCACCCAATGGCATTTGGTCTGCTTATCGGCGCTCTTGGCTTGATACTCGCGATCAGTAAAGGTGGCAGTATGCTAGCAAACCTCACCAGCAAAGGGGTTTGTGGCGGATTACTTTTGTATTTAGGCTTTGTCGGCACCGCATCCCAAGTCAATAAATTGATCGCTTGGGCCAATGATATTGGTATGTCCCATATCGCCTTTATCGTGATTTTTTGTACCATCATTTTATATGCCTTACTGGAGCATTGGCGCAAGCGTTGGTTAGCGGTGCCGTTAAGCTGTTTACTTGGCGGCACATTAGCCTTTGCTATGGGCGCGCCATTTGAATTTCAAACTGACCCTGGCTTACCCAATATGAACCCTATGTATTGGTGGGGCGAAGATACTGGCTGGATGCTGGGTTTACCGACACTAGAAAGCTTTATGGTCGTGCTGCCATTTGCCATTTTAGCCGTCGCCATGTGGTCACCTGACTTCTTAGGTCATCAAGTTTTTCAAAAAATTAATTACCCAGAACGTACTGAAAAAGTGCACATGAACATTGACGACACCATGACCACGGCATCAATTCGTCAAACTATCGGTTCAATCATGGGCGGGGCAAATTTCACCTCATCATGGGGCACATATATTGTGCCTGCCGCCATTGCAAAGCGCCCAATTCCAGCTGGTGCATTACTCACCGCACTGTTTTGTGTTATCGCCGCACTTTGGGGATATCCGATGGATTTAGCCATTTGGGAGCCAGTACTGTGTGTGGCATTAGTCGTCGGCGTATTCATTCCATTACTTGAAGCTGGCATGGAAATGACTCGCGAAGGAAAAACCACGCAATCAGCTGCGATTGTGGTGTTTTCATCGGTATTAGTGAACCCTGCATTTGGCTGGTCATTGACTATGTTACTAGATAATTTAGGCTTAATCGGCTGTAAAGAGCGCAGCTCAAAACTCACGAAAATGAACCGCTGGATAGTGCCAAGTATTATGTTTGTGGTGTTAACAGGGGTCATGGCAGCAGTGGGGATTTTACCGGGTATACCGCCACTAATTTCGGGATTGAAATGATCACTAATTAGCTATGGATTGTGCACTTTAAGTTTTATCTGCACATACAAAAATGATTCAACGATATTATTCGTTGAATCATTTTTTAATCGCTAGTGTAAAATCTCAAAGGTTTCACTTCTAAAGAAAGTGACTATAAGCATAGTGATTATAAGCATAGTGATTATAAACCCTGTGACTTTAACCAAAGCCTATTAACTGCAGACTGCGACTTAAAAGGAATACTAGGTTTAATTATGCTTTAGCAGCAATCGCTGACAAAGTTTGACAAAATCTGATGAGGTGACAATCCCTAGTACTTTGTTTTGCTCATCAACCACAGGTAAGCAACCTAGCTTATTCTCAATAAAGTACTGCACGACAATCGTTAATGGCTCATCTAAGCCTAACTTTTGTACTTGGGTTTCCATAACCTCTGCAATAGGTGTGTAGCGCTCTTTTCTATCTAACGCCCCTTGTCCATACTTATTGAGCATGGATAGCACACTGGCGATCATCTTTTTATGGGTCAACATTCCAATCAGTTGACCGTCTGTTTCAGAAATAACCGGAAGGTGACGGACATTTCGGCTTTGCATTAATTGATGAGCATCTTTTAAGCTCGCTTCATCGCTAATACAAACGGGGTTTTGAGTCATAATATCGAGCACTTTCATCTTAATATTCCTTTATTAATTACTCCTAATAATTCCCCCACATTAGCCAAACTCTAGATTAATGGCTAGCAATTTAGCGAGCGGTTCATTAAAAGCTTGCTAACAAAAAAGCCCTAACCATATTGGTTAGAGCTTAAGTTTTGTGCAATGTAAACAGTAATATGATGCTTAAATTAACTTGGCTTATATTAACTAGGCTTATATCAATTAGCTTATATTAACTAAGCGTGTATTAACTCGCTTTGGCTTGGATTCTATAAGCATGCAATAAAGGCTCAGTATAACCAGAGGGCTGAGCTTTACCTTTAAAAATTAAATCACACGCGGCTTTAAAGGCTATGCCGTCAAAGCTAGGAGCCATATTAATGTATTCAGCATCGCCAGCATTTTGAGTATCAACCACTGCAGCCATCTTTTTCAGTGCAGCTAATACCTCTTCTTCGCTGCATAAACCATGTTCAAGCCAGTTAGTTAAATATTGCGACGAAATTCTTAAGGTCGCCCGGTCTTCCATTAATCCAACATTATTGATGTCTGGCACCTTTGAACAGCCAACGCCTTGGTTAATCCAGCGCACAACGTAACCTAAAATACCTTGGGCGTTATTCTCTAATTCAAAGGTAATTTGCTCATGTGTAAGATTTGTTCCTTCTTCAAGTAACGGAATCGTCAGCAAGTCGTCGATGCTAGCACGCTTACGTTGCTTAATCTGTTGCTGAACATCGCGCACATTGATTTGATGATAATGGGTTGAGTGAAGTACCGCGCCATTTGGTGATGGTACCCATGCAGTATTAGCACCTGCTTTAGGGTGAGTGATTTTTTGCTCAAGCATCGCCGCCATCTCATCAGGCATAGGCCACATACCTTTACCGATTTGCGCTCGTCCTTGTAAGCCACATTCAAGCCCAATATCGACATTCCAATCTTCGTAAGCGCCAATCCATTTCTGCTGTTTCATTACCGACTTTGGCACAAACGCACCTGCTAACATTGAGGTATGCAGTTCATCTCCCGTGCGGTCAAGAAAACCAGTATTAATAAATACCACACGCTCTTGGGCGACTCTTATACACTCTTTCAAGTTTAATGTGGTTCTGCGTTCTTCATCCATAATACCCACTTTAATGGTATTTCTAGGGAGCTTCAGTGCATCTTCTATTGCTGTAAATAAGTCACAGGTAAACTGGACTTCTTCTGGCCCATGCATCTTAGGTTTTACAATATTTACTGAGCCTGTTCGGCTATTGCTGCGGCCATTATTGTTGCCTTTTAAATCATGCATCGCCGCAAGCACAGTGATCATGCCATCGAGTATTCCTTCTGGCACTTCACTGCCGTCTTTATCTAATACAGCGTTAATCGTCATCAAGTGACCGACATTACGGACAAACAGTAAACTTCGACCGGGTAAAGTCACCGGTTTATCAGCACTATTCGGTGCACTATAAACACGATCGTCATTCAATTCTCTAACGATTTGTTTGCCACCTTTACTGAGTGAAGCCGATAAGTTGCCTTGCATTAAGCCTAACCAATTTCGATAAACTTCCACTTTATCTTCAGCATCTACCGCAGCCACAGAATCTTCACAGTCCATAATGGTAGTAACAGCAGCTTCAACTAATAGGTCTTTGACTCCTGCGCTGTCACTGGCACCGACGACACTGTTTGGATCAATTTGAATTTCGATATGCAGGCCATTATTAACCAGTAAAATCGCACTTGGCTTATCAGTTTGGCCTTGGTAACCAACAAACTTTTCAGTTTCGGCTAAGGTGGTAATCTCACCACTGGCTAACTGCACTTGTAATAAGCCTGCTTCTATGGAGTAACTATCAGCATCAGCATGACTCCCTGTCACTAATGGCGCTGCGTTATCTAAGTGTTGTTTGGCAAACGCGATGACTTTAGCGCCGCGAACTGGGTTGTACTGTTTTGTGAGCTCAGCGCCGCCCTCTTCTGATATAGCATCGGTGCCATAGAGCGCATCATATAAGCTGCCCCAACGGGCATTGGCGGCGTTTAGTGCAAAGCGGGCATTTTTAACTGGCACCACAAGTTGCGGTCCAGCTTGCGCGGCAATTTCATGGTCAACATTTTCAGTGCTAACTTCAAAAGGGTCGCCCTCGGGAACGAGGTAACCTATTTCAGTGAGAAAGGCTTTGTATTGTGCAGGGTTTGGAGCTTTAGCAGGATGGTCAATATGCCATTGGTCAATTTGCTGTTGAAGCAGCTCTCTTTTTTCTAACAGCTTTACATTTACAGGGGAAAACTGGTTAACGATATCTTCAAATTTAGCCCAAAAATCCGCAGAATTAATTCCTGTTTCAGGGCAAATCTCACTATCCACCAATTGCCACAATTCTTCAGCTATTTGTAAGCCACCCACTTTAATACGTGCTGTCATTTACTATCCCTACCCTTAATTCCAGTGCGTTAACCGTAGTACCAAGACCCAATTGCAGGCCTAAACCCTTTCACTGTCTACATCTAACTAATAACAGTTAACTCGCAGCAAGACTTTACTCTATATCAAACCAAGTTCATTTAGCCAATTTATAGTTATTATCACCAGTATTCACCAAAGATATGGAGAATTGACGTTTTTTGGTTAATTTACTACATATTGGTAATTAAAAATCACAGTAATACCAAGGTTAACTGCTTCCTCTATTTATCTCATCAGCGGTTTTGGTGATCAATTGACGCATCCATTTATGGGCAGGGTTATGCTGCAGCAAAGGACTCCAAGCCATAGTCAGTGCAATAGGTTGAATGATAAATGGCGGCGGAACGATACTGACACGATCATTATTTTCATGCTGACGGGCCATCTTACTTGGTATGGTTGCGATCAAATCTTGTTGCTCAGCCAACAAACAGGCCGCCTGATAGTGACGGGTAAAAACAGTGATTTGGCGTTTTACGCCTATTCGAGTTAAGGCTTCATCCACCCAACCTAAACGCTGCACATCATCAGGGTCCATCCCCACGCCAACGCCCATACCTGTTTTACTCACCCATACATGTTTGGCTTTCAAGTAACTGTCCAAGGAGAACTTATCCAGAACAGGATTAGTCTTACTAATCAAACAACTAAAATCATCACTCCACAAAACCTTTTGATGAAATGATTGCGGAATACTGTCAAAACGGTTGATGACCATATCGACTCTTCCTTGTTCTACATCAGGGAAACTCACGTCACTTGGGGTCATGATATCTAAAATGATGTTGGGCGCTTCAGTACGAAGTTTTGCAATTAGCGGTGGAATTAACGTCGCTTCAGCATAATCACTTGCCATCACACGGAAGACTTTTTCACTTTCTAGTGCATTAAATTTGGCGCGTGGCTGTACGGCTTTTTCCAATCCGATAATCAATTCACTAATTGTGGGTTGTAATTCTTGCGCGCGTTCTGTCGGCGTCATTCCCTGGCTGGTTCTGATCAGCAATGGATCATCAAACAAAGTTCTTAAGCGCTTTAGGCCATTACTCATTGCAGGTTGGCTGATCCCGAGTTGATCAGCAGCCTTAGTAACATTTCTTTCACGCAGTAAAACATCTAAATAAACAAGTAGGTTCAAGTCGATACGAGATACATTCATATGATGAATACCGAAAATAGTAACTATAAATTAGACTTATTTAACCAAATCTAACTATTATTTTCAACGTAATCAATCGCCGCTAATCTATTTGTTAAAGGGATATACACATGACTAACTACAGAAGTAATATCGATGAAGCTGCTACCTTGATTAACTCAGAAGGTAGTGCATGGAATGCCATCAACCCAGAATCAGTCGCTCGTATGCGTCTACAGAATCGCTTTCAAACTGGGTTAGACATCGCAAAGTACACTGCTAAGATTATGCGTGAAGACATGGATAACTACGATAAAGACTCGTCGCAGTACACTCAGTCTTTAGGTTGCTGGCATGGTTTTATCGGCCAACAAAAAATGATTTCTATTAAGAAGCATCTATTAACCACTAAGCGTCGCTACCTTTACCTTTCAGGTTGGATGGTGGCAGCACTGCGTAGTGAGTTTGGTCCATTACCTGACCAATCAATGCATGAAAAGACCTCTGTAGCTTCACTGATTAAAGAGCTATACACCTTTTTACGTCAAGCTGATGCCCGTGAACTTGGTGGCTTATTCCGCGAATTAGATACTGCTGCTGAAGCTGACAAAGCTGCGATTCAAGATAAGATTGATAACTTCGAAACCCACGTTGTACCGATTATTGCCGATATCGATGCAGGTTTTGGTAACGAAGAAGCCACTTACTTGATGGCAAAACAAATGATTGAAGCAGGTGCTTGTTGTATCCAATTAGAAAACCAAGTATCTGACGTTAAACAATGTGGACACCAAGACGGTAAAGTGACCGTGCCACATGTTGAGTTCTTAGCAAAAATCAACGCTGTTCGTTATGCCTTCCTAGAACTTGGAATTGATGACGGTGTTATCGTTGCACGTACCGATTCATTAGGTGCAGGTCTTACTCAAAAGATTGCAGTGACCAATGAAGCTGGCGATTTAGGTGATCAATACAACTCATTCCTAGAAGTTGAAGCGGTTGATGCTGCAAAACTTCAAAACGGTGATGTGGTATTCCAGCAAGATGGACAACTTGTAAAACCTGCTCGTCTACCTAATGGTTTATTTAAGTTCCGCGCAGGTACTGGTGAAGAACGTTGTGTGCTTGACTGTATTACTTCACTGCAAAATGGCGCTGATTTATTGTGGATTGAAACTGAAAAACCACATGTATCTCAAATCGGCGGCATGGTGAACGAAATCCGTAAAGTCATACCGAATGCCAAGCTTGTTTACAACAACTCGCCATCGTTTAACTGGACGCTTAACTTCCGTCAGCAAGTATTTGATGCAATGCAAGAAGCAGGACAAGACGTGTCAGCTTATAACCGTGACCAACTAATGAGTGTTGATTACGATACGACAGAATTAGCTGTTCAAGCTGATGAAAAAATCCGTACCTTCCAAGCAGATGCTGCTCGTGAAGCGGGTATCTTCCATCACCTTATTACACTACCGACTTACCATACTGCCGCGCTATCAACTGATAACTTGGCTAAAGAGTACTTCGGTGACCAAGGTATGCTGGGTTATGTTGCTAATGTTCAACGTAAGGAAATCCGTCAAGGTATCGCCTGTGTTAAACATCAAAACATGGCAGGTTCTGATATGGGTGATGCGCATAAAGAATACTTCTCAGGCGACCAAGCTCTGAAAGCATCAGGTAAAGACAACACGATGAACCAGTTTTAATTTGTCAAAATCGTTTAGTCACAGCACTGACAATGACTAACAAATACAATTAAAACTGATAGCTAAACTAAAGCTAGCAATCAAAGCTAAAAGCCTACGAGTTCGTAGGCTTTTTTTGATTTTTTGATATACCAAGCCAAAAGTCTATGTTCAAAATTTTCCGACTTTCACAAATACAGCAGTACCACTTATTTACCCTTCTATCACTCAGAGCATATATAAGCCTATAAAATCAGCCCTGTGGGGCTGACATCTAAGTCATCACCTATTGCAATTGAAATAAGTTAGTCATTGATCATTTTGCCTCATATATCACAGGGGGCCTCAACTTTTCTACTTCCCAACTCCTGAGCTAATTGGCAAAAAACACGCTAAACCTATTTTATTTAATAAGGGAGATGGTGTACTATCCGGTTGTTATCACATATAAAAAACAATTATAAAACAATTCAAAGTAAAGGGATTTACAAATTATGAGTAACATGAAACGATTTTTTTTTGCGGCATCAATTATCACTGCCGCATTTAGCACAACTGCCTCAGCAGAAAGACTTGAAACCGACATTCTATTCGTGGCATCGCAAGCTGTTATTGATACATATGGTCGTGAAGAAGTAACTAAGCAGGCATTCGAAACAACTGCCGTGCTTAACGAAGCATTCAGTCGTGCCGATGCGCATTATGGTGAACACGATCTTGATATTACATTTCGTTTGCGAGGTGTTGAGACACTGTACGCACCTCATTATGAAGACATGGCAAAGGAGTTTCTATTCGACCTCAATTTCGAGTTGAATACACCACTTGTATTGAGCGAGCTAGGCTGGGATTTATCAGAAATGTCTGATGAACAAATGGAGTTTTTAGCACTACGTGACAAATATAATGCTGACATTATCGTGTATTACGTAAACCTCCATTCTGACGATGAACTCCATGCAGGTTGGGGGGCTGGCGAAAGAGTGACAGTTGTCTCTTACCCTCAAGATCGTTTCCGTAAAGGGACACTCACAACCCACGAAGTAGGTCATTTAGCAGGATTGTCGCACCCCGATGACGATGAGATCGGTGAGTTATGTGGTGTTATGTGCCCTGCCGTTGTGCCTGAGCAAATCTTTGATCATTACTTTTACGCTCACGATGCAGCAACCCTTGCTAAAAATCGTATCTATAAAGGTGATGTAACTAACAATGGCCCTCGACGTTATCTTGGAAATATTCGACCTACCTCACCTGTACTAGCCAATGCGACATTGACCAGTGAAACGTCATTTTTTGAGACAGACGGTGTTGCTGAATTCACTGTGACATTAACCGATGAAAACGGTACTCCTGCTTTCCTTACAGAGCGCACAAGTATCGAGGTTTACACTAAAGACATTACAGCAACAAGCGATAACTACGAGCCTGTTCTTACCCGTATCGACTTCGATGCAGGTGTCAGCGAACTCGCTGTTGACGTTGACTTATTTGAGCGTGGTATCGATACAAGTAAGACATTCGAGTTTGGTATTAGATTCGGTGATCTCGTTACTGCAAACAGTGATTCA
The DNA here is from genome assembly GCF_023283825.1 of Shewanella olleyana. GTDB lineage: Bacteria > Pseudomonadota > Gammaproteobacteria > Enterobacterales > Shewanellaceae > Shewanella > Shewanella olleyana. The sequence continues at coordinate 155,591 of NZ_JAKILD010000003.1, forward strand.
ACGATTGAAATTAAGCCTAGTGAAGAAACTGACGATACCGACGAAGGTAGCGAAGGTGGTGACGGCGATAATGGTGACAATAACGAAGATAACAACAAAGGCAGCAGCGATTCAGGCGGTTCTCTAGGTTGGTTATCATTACTCGCTCTTGGCTTCATTAGAGTGTTCAGAAAGTAGCACTTAACTACATAAAAAAGGCGTTATATAGTCGTATCTTGATCATAAGTTAGACTCAAGAACTATATTAACTCGTCACCTTCAAGGGTGGTTTGCAACGTAAGCCACCCTTGCCATATAAGCTTCAGTGAAGCTTTTCCTAAACGCTTTGTATCTAAACAACCACCAAACCTCACTAATTTTTGCTCAAAGCTCAGCAATTAACTAAACACCTACCAATACATCGCTGGTGATTATTCAATTAGCCCAAGTAGCGTTACTACCGATAGTACGACAAAAAAGCCGCTGCTTTTTGCCACGGAGTTGACTGGTATCAAACTCATTGTTTCGAACCATGCAAAAAGTAGCGGCTGATGAAGTATTACTGAGGCTAAATTGCAGCTAAACCATAATTACGCCGCTGGAGACTATCCAATTAGCCCGAGTAGTGTTACTGCCGATAGTAAGACAAAAAAGCCGCTACTTTTGCCCACTGAGTTGACTGATGCCAAACTCCTTGTTTCGAGCTATGCAAAAAGTAGCGGCTGATGGTGTATTACTGAGGGAGAGGTAAGTTGCAGTTAAATCATAATTGCGCCGCTGGCGATTTCCAACTAGCCCAAGTAGCGTTACTGCTGTATTACTTAGATTAATAAATCACTGCAATTGCGTCACAGGCGATGATAAGACAATGAAGCTTAAGGTTTTCACCGCGGAGTTGAGTTGCAGTTAAATCATAATTGCGTTGCTGGCGATTTCCAACTAGCCCAAGTAGCGTTACTGCCGATAGTAAGACAAAAAAGCCGCTGCTTTTGCCACGGAGTTGACTGGTGTCAATGAGTAGCAAAAAGTAGCGGCTGATGCAGTCTTACTGAGGTTAAGTAGCTACTTAACCTATAAGTTAGAACTGATACTTAACACTCGCAGTAAAATTCAGCGGCTCACCTGGCATCGTCCATAACTTATGGTATGAGCTTTCAAAGTATTGCTCATCAAATAAGTTATTCACATCTACCATCACACTAAACCTGCTAGTTAGATTTACCGCAGCAGACAAGTTCACTAAGGTATAAGCTGGCAAAATATAATCAGGATCGGTTGTCTCACCGAGACGATCTCCCACGTAATTAACTGTAGCACCGAAGTAAGCTTCTTTACCCATGATGTCAGTGTAGTGTCTTAATGAAATATGACCTACATGCTCAGCAACATTTATCAAGCTTGAACCTTTTGGAATTGGCACGTCCCAATCATTATCAACTGAGTCTTTTGCCGTTTTAGCATCAGTATAGGCATACGCTATATCAAGGCTAGTATCATCGGTCAGTAAAGTGGTCATCTGAAACTCAATCCCCTGACTTTCAACTTCACCTAAGGTCGCTGACAATCCTGTATCTGGTTCTGCAGTTAACATATTGGTTTTACTGGCATCAAAAAGCGCTAGACTTCCCGAGAACCGATCAGCAACATTTTGCCATTTAAGACCAACCTCGAATGATTTAGTGGTCTCTGGGTCGAATGCATTTCTGTCTGAATCAAGTCCAGGATTAGGCCTGAAACCTTCAGCATAACTGGTGTACAAATTGATATTATCATTCAGCTCATAGACAAAACCAAAACGAGAAGATACCTCGGTATGCTCTTGCTCTTGTAACTCATTATCAAGTTTATTGAATATTTTTTGATTGAATTGATCAACCCTAAAACCAACTAAAAGCTTGGCTCTAGCTGTCAGTTCAATCAAGTCTTGAGCATATAACCCTAGCCCTTCTTGCTCTTCAGATGTAAGTGTAGTTGGCAATGCCTCTGGCTGATCCATGGTGTAGTCAGGGTTATTTGGATCTATAGCATAGGTTGGATCGGTAGGACCGTTTGGATTCCAAGCTGTTCTCCATACGCGGTAATCTGTATCTAATTGGTAGTTATAGTAATCTACACCGACCAATAGGTTATTTTTAACGCCGCCTAGTGTTACGTCACCACTGATTTCAAAACGGGCAGAAAAATCTTCGGCTTGATAATCACGCTCTCTTCGTTGTCTTGATAATAGATCTGGGTTTTCATAAATAAACTGGCGACTTTTAGAAAGTTCAGCATCTGAAGATTGCCCTTTAAATGATGAGTCGCGGTAAGCTAAGCCAGTTAAAAAGTGCCAGTTATCATTGAGCTGATGGTTTAATAATAATTGATGACCTAGCGCCTCAACAGTATGCGCGCCGTCTCGAGTATCACCATAAAAAGCTGATGTATCTACAGAATCAAAATCATTATCTAAAATATACACACCACGATCTAACGGTTTCTTCTGATTAAGAATTTCCATTTCATAGCTTATGCTGGTGCGATCAGAAATGTTCCATAATAACGATGGACTTAGATTAAGGCTTTCAACATCGACATGATCACGAAATGTATCAGAATCTTCATAAAAGCCATTGATGCGATAAGCAACGTTGTCGCTGATCCCCTTAGTGTGGTCAAACTCAACTTGTTTGGTATCAAAGTTGCCTAAGGTTCCCTGAATATAACCTTGCTCTTCAAATTGAGGTTTTTTGGTGATGATATTAACCGTACCACCTGGTTCGCCTTGTCCATACAGCGCAGAACCTGGCCCTTTCATCACTTCAATTGTTTCTATATTGGCAGTATTGCGATTACCGTTGTACCCACGAGAGTTAAAGCCGTTAACTAAGTAACCTGTTGGGTTATTTTCGTCCCCTGAAAAGCCGCGAATAGCAAAACTATCAAACATGCCACCAGAATTGTTTTGCCTTACGATACTGGGTGAAAAATCCAAGGCGTCCATAAAGCGCGTAATCCCCTCGTTTTTGATAGTATCCCCATTAATTCTATCAACTGCTTGCGGGGTATCTATCAATGGCACGTTACCACGATAAGGCTGCCATAATCGGTTGACTTCAATGCGCTCAATATCTTCATGTGCTTCTGATATTTGATTGTTATCCTTTGCCATCGCACCATTTGAGATAACAATTGCTGAACATAGAAAGTACTTCTTCACGTGCTTATTCTCTAAGAATGAATTTTAAACTTGGCGCTATGTTACAACGTATCATTTACTACAGTCAAAATAACTATTAAAAAATAACATGAACGATATTAGGGCCTGTTGATCTTTCAAGGTTGTTTTGGCTGCGAGTTTTGCTTAGGTGACTAGGCGGTCATCTACTCGTTTCGATTAAAACGCTTTTAACTAGAATACAAATAAAGCTTTGCTGACCATCTAACTCTGAGCCATCAATCATTAAACTTCGCTTCCTAAATATTAGCTTTTATGCACATAACTTGAATATTCAATCTAAGAACAAAATTTTTTCAGTTTACTCTTAGTTAATGTTTTAATTTAAACCATTTGTGTTATAAATGAATCATCAGGTTAACAAGGGTGGCTTATTGTTAATTAAATTCATCACTTACACGTTTCTGGCGTTTATTGATCTGGATCAATTTTTGGCTTGGCACAGTATGAATTTGAACCTAAGCGCTCATTACGAACTGCTTATTGCAAACACTAAATGCAAACAGCTTAGTGCTTAGTGATTAGTGCGGACAGATATTAACGACTTGCAGATAAACATGATGAGTAAAAAGGCATTACGCCGATAGATTTGAGCCAGTGAATTGGCATTAAATAGAATAATAAAATAAAGGGGTTTGTATGAGGTACATCCAATTATTAGCGCTATTGATATTCACTCTCACTTTTTCACTTACAGCTGCCTCTCAAACGACTAATACCGATGAGCAACTCGTTTTGTCATCTTGCATGACCCAGCACAAAAAAACGACAACCACTTCGACAGAGCCCTGCGCTTACTATATACAGGGTTTTCTAGCTGCAACATTAAACACCACACAAGATTATGAACTGATAAACGATTCTGAAGGGTTCACAGACCGTGCCTATCGCACTCGAGTAGGTAAAAGTACCTCAAAAATTAAACCTACAGCAATATGCCTCGCAGCCAATGAAACTCCGCAGCAGCTTGTTGAACGAGTAGTGAACCGAACGATTCATCACTTGTCACCATCGACTGATTCTTTACAAGGATTACACAGGCAAATCTACCAATCATTAGTCAAAGAATCGTCATGCCAACAGAGTGATTAGAAAATAATTAAATTTAAAACCAGCTTTAAGACTTAATCGGTTTCAAGCAGCACTTAACTAATACAAAGCATTTTACTAATACAAGCAATTAACTAATACAAGCAATTAACTAATACAAGCAATTAACTAATACAAAGCATTTATCAATATGAAACAAGAAAATAAAAGCAGTATTGTTCCAAGTCACAGGCTTATCCTGATATTAACACTCGCCTTATTTTGGTGGATTAACTCCAATTACCACAACCCACTTTTATTATCGCTGGGCGCAGGTTCAATCATGTTGGTGCTCTACCTCACCCAAAAAATGGAAGTGATTGACCAAGAAAGCCATCCTATTCGCTTCAACGCCAATATTGTCAGTTACATGTTATGGCTAATAAAACAGGTGATTTTATCCAACATCAGTGTGGTTAAACATATCTGGCTGGGTAACAAGAGCATTTCGCCAGTGCTAACCACCATCGACACTCGCCAGTGCTCGGATATTAATAAAGTCATCTACGCCAACTCCATCACCCTGACTCCTGGCACGGTAGCGATAGATTTAATTGATGATCAAATCACTGTTCATGCTTTACATAAAGCTGATATCGACACACTAAAAGCCGGAGAGATGGACCGCCGGGTAAGGGAGCTTGAAAACTAATGTTAGCTGCTGCCACAATCGCCATTCTTGTCGTTATGTTACTCGCGCTCATTCGCTGTATCGTCGGCCCAACTCTGTACGATCGCATATTAGCCTTTAACTTTTTTGGCACTAAAGCCATTTTGCTGATTTCAGTTTTAGGCTTTTTAATGGGACGCCCTGAGTTTCTCGACATTGCCCTTGTTTATGCCTTGATTAACTTTATCAGTGTCATCGGGGTGTTACGTTATTCAGACTCGGCTGAGTTTAAAGATGCTCCTTATGAACCCCATTCAACCAAGGAGAGTGAAAAATGAACCTCTTTCTCGAAATAAGTAGTGGTTTATGCCTACTCATCGGCAGCTTTCTTTGCTTTTCTGGTGGAATAGGGATTATCCGCTTTCCTGACTTTTACACCCGAATGCATGCCGTCAGTGTAACGGACACCCTAGGAGCTGGCTTGATACTACTGGGGTTAATGTTGCAAAGCCCCAATGGTTTAGTGCTGATTAAACTCATGTTGATCTTAGTCTGTACCCTGTTTATTAACCCATCTGCCAGTCATGCATTAGCAAAATCTGCGCTAAAAAATGGCTTGATACCGCGACAACAGACACCTGATGATCAGGGAGGGAACAAGCCATCGAAGCCTTAGTAGATATAATACTGTTAGTATTTTTAGTGGTCATCGCCATCGCGATTGTGCGCATGACCGACCTTTTAGCTGTGGTGATGTTAACCGGAATTTATGGCTTAGTCTCTGCCAGTTTCTTTGTGGTGCTCGATGCCGTAGATGTGGCCTTTACCGAGGCTTCTGTAGGGGCAGGTATTTCAGGCTTGCTAATGTTGGCGGCCATTACCATCACAGGTCGAAAAGAAGCGCCGAAGCGCCATAAACCGCTTATTTCACTATTTGTGGTGTTCGTCACGGGTGGCATGTTGATATATGGCACCATGGATATGCCTTACTTTGGCGCTGTAGATGCGCCAGTGCATCAACATGTTGCGCCTCGCTACATTGAACAATCAATGGAAGAAGTGGGTATTCCTAACATTGTGACTTCAGTATTAGGCAGTTACCGTGCATTTGATACTTTAGGTGAAGTCGCAGTTATTTTTACCGCCGGTATTGGGGTGATGTCTTTACTATCACTGCCTCGACGTCGTAAAAAGCCGCAAACTGATGACGCAACTGAAGAGCAAATGCATGAACGCCACATGGTGGTGCGTATTGTCAGTAAAGCACTTATTCCTTTCATATTACTGTTTGCACTCTATGTGCAATTCCACGGTGACTTTGGGCCTGGGGGCGGTTTCCAAGCAGGGGTTATTTTCGCAGCTGCAATCATCCTCTACACCATGCTATTTGGTTTAGATACCGCTCAAAAAGTGTTTAACCCATCAGTGATTCAACTGCTGGCAGCAGTGGGACTTTTACTCTATGCCTCAGTTGGGGTGGTGTCGATGCTCAATGGCGCAAACTTCCTAGACTATAACGTGTTAGCCGATGATGCCCTTACAGGTCAGCATATCGGGATACTCGTGATTGAATTAGGCGTTGGTATCACCGTCGCCTCAGTCATGTTGAGCATCTTTTTCAACTTTGATGCCCGCAGACAAGCCCTGCAAAACAATAATAAACAAAAAGGGGAGCAAGATGTTTCTCGGACTTTATAACTATTGGATCGTAGTCCTGTTGATGATGATCGGTTTTTACATCGTTATCGCCCATGGCAACTTAATTAAAAAGTTGGTTGGACTAACGATTTTCCAAACCTCGGTGTTTATCTTTTATATCAGCGTCGGCATGGTTGAGCGTGGCAGCGCTCCCATCTTAGCTGAAGGGATCAGCGACTACTCTAATCCTCTCCCCCATGTGTTAATTCTTACCGCGATTGTGGTAGGTATTGCGACCACAGCACTGGGGCTCGCACTTGTCATCAGAATCAAAGAATCATATGGCTGCGTCGAAGAAGATGAGATCCAAAAACTAGATCAGCTAAACGAGGAAAAATCATAGTGTTAGCTCACCTGCCTATTTTACAAGTCGTGATACCGCTAATGGCAGCGCCATTATGCTGGTTCTTAAATCGTTCAAAACTGGTGTGGATTTTTGCTTTATTGGTCTGCTCTGCAACCTTTATCAACAGCGTATTATTACTGATAGAAGTCATGAATTCAGGCACCATCATCTATGAACTAGGTGGATGGGAAGCGCCTTGGGGGATTGAATATCGCATAGATAAACTGAACGCCTTTTTACTGCTGATTATCTCTAGTATCGGAACCGTGGTGATGTTTGCTGCTAACACCAGCATCCAAAAAGAATTAAGCGAAGACCGCCATACCCTATTTTATAGCCTTTATTTATTATCCCTTACAGGCATGTACGGTATCGTAGCAACTGGTGATGCCTTTAATGTGTTCGTGTTTTTGGAAATTTCCTCACTGTCAGCTTACGCCTTAATCGCCTTAGGTAAAGATAGACGCGCACTTTGGGCGGCATTCCAATACCTGATTATGGGTACCATTGGTGCAACCTTTATCTTGATTGGTATCGGCATGCTTTACCAAATGACAGGCACACTCAACATGAGTGACCTTGCGATTCGATTAGTTGACGTAGGCCACACCCGTACGGTTTTTGCTGCATTCGCCTTCTTGATTGTCGGTATCTGCTTGAAGCTAGCGCTATTCCCGCTTCACTTATGGTTACCTAATGCTTATGCCTACGCTCCTTCAATCGTCACGGCATTTTTAGCAGCTACCTCTACCAAGGTTGCTGTTTATCTGCTTATTCGCTTTACCTTTACTGTATTTGGCATCTCTTTCTCGTTCACTAGCCTGCCGTTACAAGACATTCTGATGGTGCTGGGTTTAGTGGGTGTTTTTGTGGCGTCTATCACCGCGATTTATCAGCAAAACGTTAAGCATATTTTGGCCTACTCAAGTATCGCGCAAGTGGGCTATATGATTATCGGTTATTCGATTAATACCAGCACCGGCGTAATGGCAACATTACTGCATCTGTTTAACCACGCCTTAATGAAAAGCGCGCTATTTTTAGCACTTGGCGCAGTAATGTACCGCATTGGTAGCGTACAGCTGAGTCAATTCCAAGGTCTTGGTCGACAAATGCCGTTGACCATGTCGGCCATTGTCATTGGTGGATTAAGTCTGATTGGCGTGCCGTTAACCGTTGGTTTTGTCAGTAAATGGTATCTGCTAATCGCCAGTGTTGAAGCCGGAATGTGGCCTGTTGCCGTACTTATCTTGTTGGGTTCATTACTCGCCATTGTGTATATCTGGCGAATTGTGGAAATGGCCTACTTTAAGCCACCACTGCCAGGGCGCGATACGGTTAAAGAGGCACCTTGGACCTTCCTTGGTCCTATTTGGGCGCTTGTCATCGCTAATATCTATTTCGGTATCGACACTCGCTTGAGTGTGCAAATTGCTCAAGCTGCTTCTCAAAGCTTGTTTGGAATAAACCCATGAATCCATCTTTAGCGCTGATGTTACAGCTAACTATCCTATTGCCATTGCTGGCAACCTTTGCAATTGCGATTACAGGAAAGAAACCTAATCTTCGTGAAGCGGTAACCATAAGTATCAGTCTTGCGGTGCTTTACTGCGTGGTTAACCTCTATCAAGCCCTTAAAGCTGGAACCAGTATTGAGGTCTCGTGGTGGGAGCTTATGCCAGGCTTAGAGATAAGCTTTGTCGTAGAGCCGCTAGGCATGTTATTCGCACTGGTTGCGAGTTTCCTTTGGTTAATAACTACTATTTATGCCATCGGTTATATGCGTGGTCACAATGAAGACAACCAAACACGTTTTTACATCTGTTTCGCTCTAGCAATTAGTGCGGTCATGGGACTCGCCTTTTCAGCTAACCTATTTACCCTGTTTGTCTTTTATGAAGTGCTTACGCTGTCAACTTATCCGCTGGTTACCCATGCAGGAACAGACAAAGCCAAGCAAGGTGGACGAGTTTATTTAGGGATCTTACTCAGCACCTCAATCGCCTTTTTCCTGTTAGCCATCATTTTGACTTGGTTAATGACAGGCACACTTGAATTCACTCAGGGCGGCGTGTTTGACGCTAATGTTGATACCACTATCGCAGGCGCTATTTTAGTGTTATTTATCTTCGGTATTGGTAAGGCAGCCATGATGCCATTTCATCGCTGGTTGCCTGCAGCGATGGTTGCGCCTACTCCCGTCAGTGCACTATTGCATGCAGTAGCGGTGGTAAAAGCAGGGGTATTTACGGTACTCAAGATATGTATCTTTATATTCGGACTCGATCTATTACCTAAACTACCCACCACTGAGTTTTTACTGCATCTTGCGGCGATTTCAGTATTACTGGCTTCAATTATTGCCATGCGCCAAGACAACCTAAAAGCGCGATTAGCCTACTCAACGGTCAGTCAACTGGGTTATATCACCATAGGTGCGCTACTTGCGACTCAATCTGGTGTTATCGGCAGCTCGATGCATATTGCTTCCCACGCCTTTGGCAAAATCACCTTGTTCTTTTGTGCAGGCGCAATATTAGTGGCCGCCCATAAATCTAAGATAAGCGAGATGCGCGGTTTAGGTTACACCATGCCAATTACCATGGGCGCGTTTTTCATTGCCAGCCTTAGCATTATTGGCGTGCCACCAGCAGGCGGTACATGGAGTAAATGGTTCCTACTTATGGGCACCATTGAAACGGGCTATTGGTTCGTGATGGCGACTTTAATGCTGAGTTCTTTACTCAATATCGCCTACCTACTGCCAATTCCTTATCACGCATTTTTCCCAGGAAAGGGAGAAAAGCCAACCGATACCAGCATCAAAGAAGCGCCATTACCTTCTTTGATTGCGTTAATTATCACAACATTAGGCTGCTTGATCATGTTCATCCATCCTCAGCCATTTTATGAATTAGCCAAAGCTATCTTGACTGTATCTGGAGTGAATCATGGATAACGAGAAGCAGTACCTCTTTGATAACCCCAAGAACATCCAGCGGGTGCTATATCTGCTATATATCTGCTGCGGAATACTTGTGGCGCTTGATTTTGTCATCCATCGTCATGTTTACCATAGCTGGGAAAACTTACCTATTTTCTACCCAATCTATGGCTTTGTGGGCTGTGTGATTTTGGTATTAATCGCTAGCTGGATGCGGACCTTTTTGATGCGCCCAGAAGATTATTATGGGCCTGTTGAAGAGCTTGATGACAGCAAAATTGAAATAGTCGACGTCAGCCATAGCCACGCCAAAGAAGCTAACAATAACAATAACAATAACAATAAAGGTGATAACAATGTGGATGCTTGAGTTACCGCCGTTTGTGCTGTTTTTAATAGGCGGATTGATTGCTGCTACCACTCGCGGAAAACTCCGCGGTGCATTGATGATAGCCATTCCGATTTTAGGTGGACTGCATTTGTGGACTGTGCCAGAAGGCGTCCATCTGCAATTGATGTTTTTAGATTATGAGTTAGTCCCTTATCGCGCCGATAAATTAAGCCTGATGTTTGGCTATATATTCCATATTGCCGCATTTATTGGCATCCTCTATTCATTACACGTTAAAGACACTGTGCAACAAGTCGCAGCCATGCTGTACGCAGGTAGCGCCATTGGCGCCGTGTTTGCGGGTGACTTACTTACCTTGTTTGTTTTTTGGGAGCTACTCGCCTTTACCTCAGTATTTCTGGTTTGGGCTCGCCGCACTCCAGCTGCTTATAGCGCTGGGATGCGCTACCTCATCATGCAGGTACTCTCTGGCGTCATTCTGCTTATCGGTGCGCTGTTTTATATCAAAGAGACTGGCAGCATTGCCTTTGACTTTATCGGCTTAGACAGTATTGCAGGCTGGCTTATCTTTATCGCCTTTGGCATTAAGTGTGCGTTCCCTTTTGCGCACACTTGGCTTACCGATGCCTACCCAGAAGCAACGCCAACGGGCACAGTGTTACTCAGCGCATTTACCACTAAGGTTGCGGTATATGCACTGGCACGTGCCTATCCTGGTACTGAGCTGCTAGTGTATATTGGTGCTGCAATGACTTGCTTCCCAATCTTCTTTGCGGTAATTGAAAATGATTTACGTCGGGTACTGGCTTACAGCTTGATTAACCAAGTAGGTTTTATGGTGGTCGGTATCGGTATTGGTACGTCGCTTGCCTTAAACGGCGCCGTATCTCATGCCTTTAACGACGTTATCTTTAAAGGCCTATTGTTTATGAGCATGGGCGCAGTACTGCATATGACAGGGCGGATAAACGGCTCCGATCTCGGCGGTCTTTATAAAACCATGCCTAAAACCACCATACTCTGTATTGTGGGCGCGGCGTCTATCTCAGCATTCCCACTGTTTAGCGGCTTTGTCAGTAAATCAATGGTGATGACTGCAGCAATGGAAACGGGCCATGACTGGGTTTGGTTAATGCTACTGTTTGCTTCAGCGGGTGTATTCCACCATGCAGGTATTAAAATCCCTTACTTTGCCTTCTTCGCCCATGACTCGGGCATAAGAGCAAACGATCCGCCAATCAATATGCTAATGGCAATGTTCATTGCGGCTTGTTTATGTATCGGTATTGGTATCTACCCTGCTGCGCTTTACTCACTGCTACCGTACGATACTGGTTATAACCCATATGATGCGACCCACGTACTCGCTCAGACACAGCTGCTATTGTTCTCAGCGCTGGCCTTTGTATGGCTTAACCTTAAAGGTAAGTATCCGCCAGAGCTGCGCTCAACTCACCTTGACGTAGACTGGGTTTACAGACGCTTAGTGCCAAATATCTTGCAGCGTATGTTTGCGGTTATTTGGAAAGTAGATGGCGATATTCGTCAATCAGTACGTGGCAAGTTAAGCCAATGTCAGGCGTTTTTAGCCCGCCAATACAAAGAAGGTGGTAGCTTTATTTCTAGCGACTATCCATCAGGTAACATGGTGCTTTGGGTCGCAGTGATCTTAGCCACTTACTTGTTTATTGGCTTTGTAAGCTAGAAGGTTCAGTTAAAAAGCTCGGTTAGAAAGCTCGATTTGAAAGGAAGCATCTAGATATAAGCTAGCCCGTTTGCTAATGACTTTAGCAGATAGGCTAGCTTTTTAGTTTGTGGTTCTTCTAAATAGAAGTTATTCGCCAAGCAATCAAGGCATGTTGAATGGGAATGACTCATTTAAAAGTGAGATAGAAAAACTCACCAGAAACAAAATTATCCCCTAAAAAATTAGGGCGGCCTTACAAAGAAAAATATGATTGTTCTGACCCACTTATTCAAACAAGTACAGGCCACAATATTACATATTGGCGCACGGTGAACTGCACAACCCAAGGCTAGCATTGATACTTTGATCGCCCAAAGCACGATCGAGTAGCAAGTTTATTTCTCCTTGAATGTTAGGTTGTGGTAGACGCTGCGGTACCTGTAACTGCCACTCATCAACTTCATTTTGACTACCAAACTGAAATTTAAATGCCAGGTTGCCAAACATACCTAAGCGTAAGTCAGTCACAATTAGCTGTTTATTTCGCTGCTCATAACGGACAAAACCTCCGGTAAAATCCTGCAGTGCCAGCAACTGTTCCGGCTTAGTGACTAACGGCCACTCACCACGTGATTGTGAGATAAACTCGATTTCAGGATTGCTATCGAGTACCGATGCTAAACCTTCCCAATAACGCTCGTCATCCAAGACCACAATACGCCAAAGTAAGGTATTAAAGGGAGTTGGGGCAATAAACACCTTTTCTGTACTTAAGCCGTGCTGTTCAAGGCTTGCATATGCCCTTTGCTCAACGAATTGCTTAGCAATTAAACTCCAGCCTAAATAGGTACTGGAAACAACAAGTGCGACTAAACAATAACGGCTAAGTGACGCTTTTCGAGTTAATCCGACTGCTATCGCAATCAGCAAAGGCAAAGTATACAGCGGGTCAATAATGAATATGCTCGACCAAGAGTAGTAACCATGTAGCGGCCATAACAACTGTGTTCCGTAACTGGTAAAAGTATCCAACAGCGGATGTGTTACTAAACAAAGCAGGACTAGCAACCAAAGTCGGCGAAAGGACCAATCAACCTGAGGTCTAAAACGTTGAAATAAACCTGCAAGCAATAATGAAAAAGGCAGCAATATCAGAAGTGAATGGCTAAAACCACGGTGCTTTACTGTATTACTGATATCATCACCATAATCAATAAATACATCTAAGTCAGGCAAGGTTCCTAATAAAGCGCCTGCTAGTAATACCTTGGCATTACAACGTTTCCCAGCTATTGCACCAGCAACAGTCGCGCCTAAGGCAGCTTGAGTAATCGAGTCCACAAAGTCTCTCTTCAGTTAGTCCGGTCAGCAGTCAAACCACCAACAAATAGTTCGCTATAGACTAACCTTATAATAGTTTGATTAACAACCGACAATACAGTGAAAACAGCCAAAAAAGGCTTGGCGATTAGGAATAATAAATTTAAAAATGAGATAGAAAAACTAACAGGAAACAGCATGAAACCAAAGAAAATGGGACGCCCTTACAAAGTAAAAAATTAAGTTTGCTTTGACCCACTTATTAATCATAATTGGTTTTCTAGTCTTTTTGGACATCAGTTCTAATAATTCTTCTAAAAGCAGCTAATTTTTGTACTTTATCTTCTGCATTCTTACCTCCTTCTTTATCAGCGGCAATATACGCACTATCCGCAACGGTTTCAAAAACTGATTGTAAGTTACGTAATGATGCACAAGTGTCGATAAATAGCTCTTTTCTTGCAGGAATACTCACTAGGAATTTATAGTGAGATAGAAACGCAGCTAACTTGGCACTAGAAACGACAATTTCATTAGTACTTATACTACTAAATTGTTTACTAATGTTTGCTTGATTTGCGCCAAATGAAAGCAACATACCGCCTCCCATAGTTGCAACATACCCACCGGCCATACCAAAACCAGTTGTAGCCAATGAACCTCCACCAAGAAATGCTAAACCTGCGCTAGTTGCTGCTGCACCAGATAAGCCCATAAGACCACCAATACCAGCAGCTAAATAAGGAGCCATTAACAGTGATACCGCTGCTGCTGCACTTAATATTAGCAATGTATTATTACTAGTAGTTTCTTTATAAATTGCTTTGATAGTTTTGGTATATGTCTTGTTAATTCCAGCTATATCAGCACTTTTACATGATAAGTTTTCAGCAAGAGCTATTTGTAGTTTTTCTTCATTATATTTTATAGATGAGTACGACTTATCCTTACTTTTATTTCCTAGCGATACGTAAGGAGTAAAGGTTGCAACTTCAACCAAAAAGGCAGACACTTTTGCATCACTCCACAAACCAAAGCATTTTTGAATGTCATCTTTCAAAAATGAATCACGAAGCTGAATATTCAATAAGGAACAAGTAGCGTTAGCCCATTCCTCAAGCCATAGCTTTTTATTGATAATATTTTCTTTTTCAAATGACTCTGTCGAATCTTTAGTTCGGAAAATGTTTCTTAAAGCACTACTAGACTGACCTGCATTTATTTCTGTTTCTAAGGCGAAGTACTGAACTCGAAAAAGTAGTTCTAACTCTGAAATAGTAAAACTGAAGTGCTCACTTGAAATCATTAAAATTTATAACCCTGTTCGCAGATATTGCTGAAAGCATTTTATAAAGCTGCGAATTCTAACACGATGAACTAAGCCTCATACCTAGCACCAATCACAAATTAGGAAGATAAAAGTCATCTAAAAAACTGATTAAATATCTCACATATTCAACGCTCACCTACAAACCTATAGTAGCTCAAACCTGTCAATCTAAAGCGAAAACACCGCAACAGTTACAAGTTAAGTTGTGTAATCAACTCATCCTCGCATCCATGCAAGACAACAGCGAAGACTTACAGAAACAAAAAGAAGCCACATGTAGGAATATAAATTAGCAAAACAGAAACTAACACATTATTTTTAAATGATTTTTATGTAATTTTATGCGCAAAAGCATTGCACTTAACAAAACTAATAGCGTAATGTACCACCAATAAAAACAAACGCAGGCCAAACTCTTAATCCAATAAGAGAACGCCTTTCAGGGAAGAAGAAGCCAATCATTCGCTTGTAAAACCCAGTTCATTTGAACCACACAAGCACAAAGTGAAAAGTTTACTCTGACACCATTTATGCCTAGATGTGTAATGTATGGAAAATAAAAAATTAGCAGTACTTATAGATTCTGATAATACGCAATACTCTAAACTGAGTTTAATTATCCAAGAGCTTTCAGGATATGGTCAAATTGTTGTTAAGCGAGCTTACGGCGACTTCTCTAGTGAGCATCTAAAGAACTGGAAAACTCCATTAAATGAAATGGCTATCCAACCTAGACAACAGTTTGCTTATACCGTTGGTAAAAATTCTACAGATTCAACAATGATAATTGATGCGATGGATTTATTGTATACCGATAGATTTGATGCATTCGCTTTAGTTACTAGTGACAGTGACTTCACAAGTTTAGCAACCCGTTTGCGTGAATCTGAAATAGAAGTTATTGGAGTAGGAAAAACCACAACACCAGTTTCATTCAAAAATGCTTGTGATGACTTTATCGCCATTGAGAACCTAGAAGATCCATCAGAAAATATCGAAGAAAAGCTAACTCTTTCTCAAGACCTTGAGCGTGAGTTATGGCGTTTAATGCACCAAGCTTGGCAAAACTATCGTGATGATTCTGGTTGGGCAAAACTAGGAGAGATTGGCTCTTACTTAAAGCGAATAAAATCGGACTTCGATACTCGCAATTATGGACTCAAAAAGCTCTCTGATTTTTTTGATTTACACTCAAGCAGGTATAGGACTAGAACATCTAAAAATAATGGTTTAGAAGTCAAACTAATAACTAAAGCAAGTACTGATAAAAGCTGACTTAAAAGTAGTTAGTTGTGACCTGTATTTAATTTCAATTCAAGGATGAATAATGGATTTCACCTACCTTATTTTAGCATTGGTGTTTATTGTGCTTATTAGGCTATTTACCGCCCTTATTAGCCGCCCTCAGCAATTAAATTATCGCCGTAAAACCAAGTTATTCAGTCATGCAGAACGCTCATTCTTGGGTGTGCTTGATACAGCCTGTTCGAATCAATATCGTGTATTTGCAAAAGTACGTGTTGCCGATGTGCTTACCCCTGAAAAGGGCTTAAACCGTAGCAACTGGCAAACCGCATTTAATCGGATTTCTGCCAAGCACTTCGACTATATATTATGCAAACCCGACACCATGGAGTTTGTTGCAGCCATAGAGCTAGATGATAAAAGCCATAACAGCAAACAAGCTCAAAAACGTGATGCACTCATTAATGAAGCTTGTGAAAGCGCCCAACTGCCACTCATACGATTTCCAGCCAAGGCGAGATATTCAGTGCAAGAAGTAAAACAAATCATAGAGCAGTCTTTAACGCCTGAAATCAAAGGTAACCTTTAGCAATCGGTACCACCAAAACACAATTAACGATACACATTGTAACGTCCTGCTTTTTAAATGATTTAATTTAAAACTTTCGGGCAAAACAGTGCGCTAACCCATTGCAATTGGATAAAAAATTGGCGTATTGTAGAGGCAACACAAACAAACGCAGGCCAAGCTCTTAATCCAATAAGAGAACGCCTTTCAGGGAAGAAGAAGCCAATCATTCGCTTGTAAAAGCCAGTTCATTTGAACCACACAAGCACAAAGTGAAAAGTTTACTCTGACCCTGAGGGATCCCCATTTATTGCAAGGATAGGCATTTAAAGTTGCTGAAATCACATTGGCAGATAGCTATCAAGACACTACAAGGATTAATTCGGGAACCAGAAGCATGCTATTAAATTCGTGGGGTTCCCTCAGATTCTGACCCCACTTATTCATACACACTTATTGTTAAGTATTGCGTTTAGTTGTTGGATAAAAATCATGGTTATTATCTAGAAAAACAACATAAAATGTATTTGTACAATATTTTTGTTCATATACTGCACTTGTTGTTTCCGATACTCTAAAACCTACTAACCTTGCTTTATTTTCCAATCGAAATACTCCCCACTCAACATCAGTGGGAATTGATTTAGGCTGAGAAAAATTAGAGTGTAAGGGGAACCTGTCATAAAATTTTAATACATGACCTCCAGTACAAGGTTTATTTACCCAGTGCTCCAGTGAAGATTTAGTGTAATCCTTTATTTTATTAATAAGCTTAACAATACTAGAGTTACCTGCAGCTAAATTCCATTCAATGAAGTCTTGTCCCCACTCTCCAGAATGGTGCAAATAAGAAAAATTAAATTTACATCTTTTTTCTATATCTGTATCACTCAGAAGCTTTGTGGGCATATTGGTCAAATATGCCAGCCCCCGTTTATTTTTATTTCTTTTTACACTCATATTCTAGGAACTCCACCAACTTTACCTGATAAATATAATGGTGAAATTTTTCTATCATTTCTAACCAAAGAACCACTAATTTCATCAAGCTTATAAGCAAAGCTCTCTTTTTCATCTTTCTGAGTAAGTAGCGTACGATATTTACCTAAATAATCCATAACCTCCGTATTATGGGCAGTAAATATAAATTGTGCGCCTTTAGTGTTCTTTTCTGGATCTAAGAAAAGTTCAAGTATCCTAGGTAACATTAATGAATGCAGATGTTTATCAAACTCATCTAAAATCAGTACTCCACCACTAGATAATGTCCATGCATAGAGAAAGAGTTGCCTATAAAGAGTTTTTGTTCCACTGGACTGTTCATAAAGCATCATTCTTTCTTTCATATCACCAATTTCGTAAATGAAAACAGGATAATATTCAGTCGCACCATCTTTTTTAATAGTTTCAGCAATTTCAATATTATCTATTCCAATGTCACTCTCGACTAGAATATTTTTCATAAAATCAAATGTGGTTTTATTTTCGTGGTAAACCTTACTTATCCAGGAGTCGTCTACTATTTCAGTATCAGTCTCAATCATTCCATCTACATAGCTCACGTTAGATAAAAAATTATGATTTAATTTCAAAAAATCATTTAATTCTTTCATCTCAGCTTTAAATTCAAATAATGAAAGATGAGATACAACTGATGCATTTTTTCTCAATGAGATGCCACTAAACTCTTTATACTCAGCATCCAAGAAACTAAATTTATGACTGGAAGATCTTTTAAATATATTTTTTAACGCTTTACCTTTTACCTTTATTGACAAAGATTCATAATTAACAAAGTTTGAATTTAGTTTTAACTCATATATATATTCAGTATCTTCACTTACAAACTCGACATAGAATTCGGTATCATTTGTATTATGAAAGTATGAGTTTACTAAGGTTCCGCTATTTTTATCTTTGGTTACTGAATTTTTTATAAATGAGCCTAAAAACTCCATGCTCTTTAGTATCGCTGTTTTACCAGAACCATTTGCCCCTTTGATACCAAGAGCAAATAAAGACCCATTTGGGTTCTTCTCAGTTTTTAGCTTTGTTGATTCAAAAGATATTTCAAAAGATTCTTTAAATGAACAAAAATTATTCACATAGAAAGTTTTATACATAGTGCAACCAAAAAAAATGTCATTAATGGCAAATATCCTACATCAAAAACCATTAATTAACCAATTATCTGCTCATTTTTACCAATACTGTCATTTTTAGCATAGGTGTTTTTTTTAAAGCATGTTTTTAACAAAAAAACACATTTTAAGCCCTTAAGTAAACTTCAAACCACTTAAAAACACCGTAATTAAGTCGTTCGTGATTCTACTCTTAAATACGACGAACCGAAGGGTTAGCGCTGAATTGACTATTGTCAAACCCTTAACTTCGAGCCATGCAAAAAGCAGCAGCTGATGCTGTATTACTGATATTAAGTAGCCAATAAAAAAAGCGAACCAATCGGTTCGCTTTTTCTCGTTATAAATAGTCAAACTTCGATGAAGTCAGCTACCTCGATAATTGCGTCGCTGGCGATGCAAATGCAAGGCGAATTGAAAGCTTTCGCGCGGAGTTGACTGTTGTCAATGAGCACGAAAGCTGAAATTCAACGCCGCAGTAGCGAGCCTAAGCAGCCATTATCATCATTCATATTCACTCAAAGGGACGCAAGAACACATTAAGTTGCGATCCCCATAAACATCATCAATACGATTAACCGTCGGCCAGAACTTGTTCGCTCTTGCTGCTGCACTTGGGAACACGGCTTCTTCACGGCTGTAAGGACGTGAATCAAACGCTGGGTCCATAATGTCTGCCATGGTATGTGGCGCATTGTGCAGTGGGTTGTTGTCCGCTGGCCACTCGCCTGCTTCTACTTTAGCGATTTCGCTGCGAATTGAGATCATCGCTTCAACGAAACGGTCTAGCTCAACTTTTGATTCCGATTCTGTTGGCTCAATCATCAGCGTACCCGCTACTGGGAAGCTCATGGTTGGTGCGTGGAATCCGTAGTCGTTTAGACGCTTAGCAATGTCCATTTCGGTTACGCCTGATGACTCTTTAAGTGGGCGTAAGTCGATAATACATTCGTGCGCAACGCGCTCATTTCGGCCAGTGAATAATACTGGGTAGTGACCTGATAGTTTCTTCATCACGTAGTTAGCGTTTAACAGTGCCATTTGAGTTGACTGCTTAACACCTTCGGTGCCCAGTAACTTTATGTACATCCAGCTGATAGGTAGGATGCTGGCACTGCCGTATGGTGCAGCAGAAACCGCGCCATTGTTGTCGCTTTCGCGGCCTGGCTTAACGATTTGGTGGCCTGCTACAAACGGTGCTAAATGCTTTTTAATACCGATTGGGCCCATACCTGGTCCGCCGCCGCCATGTGGAATAGCGAAGGTTTTGTGTAGGTTAAGGTGCGATACGTCTGCGCCGATAAAGCCTGGTGATGTTAAGCCTACTTGTGCGTTCATGTTGGCGCCATCAAGGTAAACTTGGCCGCCAAACTCATGGACGATTTCACAGATTTCAGCGATTGATTCTTCATACACACCGTGAGTCGATGGATATGTGATCATGATGCACGATAAGCTGTCTGCAAGTTCTGCCGCTTTTGAACGTAAGTCTTCAATGTCGACGTTACCTTCTTTATCACATGCAGTAACAACAACCTTCATACCTGCAAGCTGCGCTGATGCTGGGTTAGTACCGTGAGCAGATTGTGGGATTAAACAGATGTCTCTATGCCCTTCTCCGCGTGACTCGTGGTACTTTTTAATCGCAAGCAGACCTGCGTACTCGCCTTGTGCACCAGAGTTCGGCTGGATACATACTGCATCGTAACCTGTGATGTTAACTAAGAAGTCAGATAGCTCGTTGATAAGCTGAGTGTAACCTTCAGCTTGGTCTAGCGGGCAGAATGGGTGCATGTTAGCAAATTCTGGCCAGCTTACCGGTAGCATTTCAACGGCTGCGTTGAGCTTCATGGTACATGAGCCAAGCGAAATCATTGAATGGTTAAGGGCTAAATCTTTGTTTTCTAGACGCTTGATGTAACGCATCATTTCAGTTTCGCTTTGGTAGCGATTGAATGTTGGGTGCGTCAAGATAGCATCTTTACGTTCAAGTTCTGCAGGGATTGAGCTTGAACCGTTAGCAACGATGTCAGCATCGATTGCAGCGACATCTAAGCCATGACCTTCACCGATAATCACATCAAATAACTGGGCGATATCTTCACGTGTGGTGGTTTCATCTAAGCTGATACCCACAACGCCGTCAGCATCGATACGTAGGTTAAGCTCAGCGGCAACTGCACGCGCAGTGACGGTTGAAATGTCTAACCCTTTAACACTGATAGTGTCGAACCAAGTGTTGTTAACTAATTCAACGCCTTTAGCGGTTAAGCCGTTAGCTAGAATGTCAGTTAAACGGTTAATGCGACTTGCAATGGTTTTAAGCCCCTGTGGGCCGTGGAATACGGCGTAAAACGATGCCATATTCGCTAATAAGATTTGCGCAGTACAAATGTTTGAGTTGGCTTTTTCGCGGCGAATGTGTTGCTCGCGCGTTTGCATTGCCATACGCAGTGCTTGGTTACCACGGGTGTCTTTTGACACACCGATGATACGACCTGGCATTGAACGCTTGTGCGCGTCACGGGCAACAAAGAAGGCTGCGTGTGGTCCGCCGTATCCCATTGGTACGCCAAAACGCTGTGCGCTACCAAATACGATATCTGCGCCCATTGAACCTGGTGATTTAAGCAGTACCAGTGACATGATGTCAGCGGCAACAGTCACGATGGCTTTCTTTTCAGCAAGCTTAGCAAACAGTTCAGTGTTGTCGGTGATTTCACCATGGCGATTGGTGTACTGGAATAACGCGCCAAAGAGTTCGTAGTTAGCGGCATCGGCTGCTGGACCTACAATGACTTCAAAACCGAAACACTCTGCACGGGTTTGCACTACATCTAATGTTTGTGGGAACACATCGTCTGCCACAAAGAAAATGTTGGCTTTTTTAGCTTTAGACACACGCTTGGCCATGGCCATAGCTTCAGCAGCTGCGGTAGCTTCATCAAGTAATGATGCTGAAGCAAGGTCAAGACCGGTTAAGTCCATAGACACTTGTTGGAAGTTTAGAATCGACTCTAAACGGCCTTGAGCGATTTCTGGCTGGTACGGGGTGTACGCTGTGTACCAACCCGGATTTTCAAACACGTTACGTAAAATGACGTTAGGTACATCAGTACCGTAGTAGCCCATGCCGATGTAGCTTTTGAATACTTTGTTTTTATCAGCAATAGTGCGGATGTAGGCTGTGCCTTCCGCTTCGCCACATGAATCACCAATGGTTAACTCTTGCGGTAAACGAATTGAACCCGGCACGGTTTGTGCGGTTAAGTCTTCAAGCGACTCAGCGCCGACGAAGTTCAACATTTCTTGCTGTTGCGCTTGGTCTGGGCCTATGTGTCGGCTTAAAAATAATTCGTGTTGCTCTAATTGAGTTAGGGTTTGCTTAGTCATGAGAAGTCGTGTTCCAAATCTGCCAGAATGTCACTGTAGGGTTATAAACTGGTCTAGGGAAAAATGTTGTTGTGCAATACTTTAATGACTGGCGGAAGGATCGCTATATCATTAAAAAAACTTTTAAAGGCAAAACAAAAAGAAGCTCCCAAGGGAGCTTCTATTAGCGTCGACGATTATTCTTCGTCAATCACTTCTTGGTAAGCGTCAGCGTCTAACAAGTTAGCCACTTCAGCTTCGTCAGATGGCTTAACGCGGAAGAACCAACCTTCGCCAAATGCTTCGCTGTTCACTAGCTCTGGTGAATCTTCTAGTGCTTCGTTAACGGCAACAACGTCACCTGAAATTGGTGCGTAGATGTCAGATGCAGCTTTTACAGACTCAGCTACAGCGCAGTCTTCGCCAGCAGTCACAGTGTCGCCTACTTCTGGTAATTCTACGAATACCATGTCACCTAATAGCTCTTGTGCATGCTCAGTGATACCCACTGTGTAAGTTCCGTCTTCTTCTTTACGGATCCACTCATGTGATGAAGCATATTTAAGTTCAGCTGGAATGTTGCTCATTGTCATAATTCCTATATCTATAAATTTAAAGCGCAAATTTTTATTGTTAATGGGATAAGTACTTAATCATCAACTCATTGACCATTGATTGATATTATCTAAATAAGTCCATTTCCCAAAATATGTTAGTAGCAAAATGTGCTATGAAATCACAATTTTGCTTACTCACATCAGAATGCTTGTTTACCGTTACGTACAAAACTTGGTGCAATAACTTTTACTGCAACACGTTTTTTGCGCATTTCAACTTCAGCAGTATCGCTAATACCCTTAGGTACGCGTGCCATGGCAATAGAATAGCCTAAAGTTGGCGAGAAAGTCCCGCTGGTGATCGAACCTTCATGTTCAACGCCGTCTGCGTCAGTGAAAAACACTGGCATGCCATGACGAAGAACACCTTTTTGCTCCATCACTAGGCCGACTAATTTGTCAGGACCTGCGGCTTTAATCGCAGTTAATGCTTCACGACCGATAAAGTCACGGTCTTCTGGCTCCCACGCGATTGTCCAGCCCATGTTAGCGGCTAATGGGTTAATGGTTTCATCCATATCTAAACCGTAAAGGTTCATACCCGCTTCTAAACGTAGGGTGTCACGTGCACCGAGTCCACATGGCTTAACGCCTGCTTCTAATAGTGCTTGCCATAAAGCTTCAGCTTCAGCTTCTGGTACGATAATTTCGTACCCTGCTTCACCGGTGTAACCAGTGGTCGCAATGAATAATGACTCAGATTGAACACCAAAGAACATTTTCATGCCTTCAACGGCAGCTTTTTGCTCTGCTGAGAATACTTCTGCTGCTTTGGCTTTTGCGTTAGGGCCTTGAACCGCAATCATCGCCAGCTCAGGACGCTCAGTGATAGTCACATCAAAGCTTGCAGACTGCTTGTCCATCCACGCTAAATCTTTAACGCGAGTGGCTGAGTTAACTACGACACGATAATGAGTGTCAGTAAGGTAGTAAGTAATAAGGTCGTCGATAACGCCAGCGTTGTCGTCTAGCATGCCGCTGTATAGCGCTTTGCCAGCCACTTTAAGCTTAGCAATATCGTTTGCTAATAATTTACGAAGGAATGCACAAGCATCGGTACCAGCCACATCAACCACTGTCATGTGTGATACATCGAACATACCTGCGTCTTGGCGCACTGCGTTATGTTCTTCGATTTGTGAACCGTAGTTAAGTGGCATGTCCCAACCGTGGAAATCGACCATCTTGCCGTTTGATTCTAAATGCTTGTTAAAGAGTACTGTTTTATTAGCCATTATAATCTCTTTTTTAAGAGCCTTCTGAGGGTAAAACAATTGAAGGCATTTATATTCCGTGAACACTGAAAATGCGAGATTAACAATCCTCACGGTTATGAATGGGGCAAAATTATACCCATAGGGTAAGTTTTGTATAGTAGGAAATTTTCTAATCCGAGCTTGTTAACATTAGATTTACTAATGCGTTACTTCTCGTTTTTTTAACAGAATTTCATCCACTTCGGCCGATCCCCTGATATATAAGCGGTTTTAGGCTAAGGTGGTGATAAAATTTTACTCACGGCAAAGTTTGGGAAGTTTGAGTTTATTGCCTATAGCCTGTTTGATGAACACTGTTTTCAGTCCAGCAACATTATCAATTAGGGTTAACCCCAGATCCCGAAAGGCTTTTTTGAATGGGTTACTCCCCGCAAAGAGTCGCTTGAACCCTTCCATGGCACTGATCATTTCAATGGCTTCGGCTTTACGGTAGCGTTCTAAGGCGCGAAGGTTGGCGTAATCGCCGATATCTTTGCCAGCTTCATTTAACTCGCTAATTGTTTCAATAATACTAGCGGCGTCTAAAAAGCCTAAATTAACCCCTTGGCCAGCCAACGGATGGATAGTGTGGGCAGCATCGCCAGCCAGTAATAAACGGTGACGAGCAAAATGACGTGCATAACGCATACGCAGTGGATGCGATTGACGCTCGCTGACTAATTCGCACACGCCTAAACGACCATCAGATGCGGCTGTTAATGCTTTAGAGAACTCTTCACTTGAAAGCGCCTTTAAGCGCTCAGCTTCTGCTGGCGATACCGACCATACGATTGAACATAAGTTATCTTCGTACAGTGGCAGTAAAGCTAATGGGCCATCGGCTAAAAACACCTGACGTGCGGTGTCTTCATGGGGCTCTGTGGTGCGA
Organism: Shewanella olleyana; assembly: GCF_023283825.1. Classification (GTDB taxonomy): domain Bacteria; phylum Pseudomonadota; class Gammaproteobacteria; order Enterobacterales; family Shewanellaceae; genus Shewanella; species Shewanella olleyana. The sequence goes on from NZ_JAKILD010000003.1 coordinate 180,251, forward strand.
ATGGTGGCAACAATGGCGTGGTGGCCATAGTCCCAAAAAGTCAGTGGAATTTGGCATTGGCTGCGCACCCAAGAGTTTGCGCCATCGGCAGCAACCACTAATGCTGCGCTTAAGTTTTCGCCGTTATCTAAGGTTAACCATGACTCACGCTCACCAAATGCGATGCGTTCAAGTCGCTGACCTTCAAGATGGGTAATGTTACTGAGCTCGCTAGTGCGCTGCGCTAACGCATAACTAATTGATTGGTTTTCGATAATTGCGCCAAGGGATGGCTCGCTAATACTGGCAGCATCAAAGGCTATTTTACCTAATCCGTCTTTATCCCATACCGCCATTTTTTGATACGGCGCGGTCCGGTCATGGTCAATGTATTGCCATGCACCTAGGTTTGTTAGTAATCGCTCACTGGCTTTGTTTATCGCGCTAACTCTAAGTCGTGGCTCACCTGATACGGCTTCGGTTTGGCCTGCATCAATGACCACCACGTTTAAGTTTGCCTCGGCTAAACCGATTGCTGTTGCCAAGCCAACCATACCACCGCCAACAATGGCTACATCATAGGTTTGAGTTTGAAACATGTTAATCCTTAATCTTCAATCGGTTTAGTGACGATAGTAACATTCGTTTCTGGCTTATGCGCTTTTCCAGCCCATGGCTTTGTGGGCAATGGGGGCTTTCAGTGGCGGACACCAAGACAATAATCTTAACCCTAAACTGCGCCCAGCCACTAATGGCCAATGCTGATTTGAGAAGCCACGCACTAAAAACTCAACATTGTTGATGGTGCTGTTTCTGTCTTGCTCGCGTAATGTCAGGTAATGATGAATCAGCGAGTTTTGACCGCAATCAAGCGCTTGTGAACCGGTTTTACTGAGCTCGGTGAGGTTTGCTTCGATGGCATCAATTAAACCAACAACATCACGTAAACCTAAGTTAAAGCCTTGGCCAGCAATGGGGTGTAAGGTTTGCGCGGCATTACCAATAAATACTGTGCGATGGTAAATCGGTCTTGGCATGTACGATAACGTTAGTGGATAACTGACTCGTTCACCCACATCGGTAAAGCGCCCTGCTCGGTTACCAAACGCGGTTTGCAGCGCTGCTAAAAACTCAGCTTTGGGGGCGGTTTTAAGGGCTTGTGCTTGCTCGTTATCAAGCGCCCACACTAATGATACCCGAGGCTTAGCGTTAACGGACGACATAGGTAATAAGGCTAGTGGCCCCGTATCGGTAAAGCGCTCAAATGCCCAACCATCATGTGGCTTATCTGTTTGGACATTGGCAACCAATGCCACTTGGTCAAATTCGACTTTTTCAATATCTTGCTTTAAAGCTTGGCGCACTTTGGAGTTCGCGCCGTCAGCCGCTACAAGCAACTGAGTACGAATTTGCTGGCCATTATTTAAGGTTAACGTATGGCCTTGTGCGTCAGTATTTAACTCAACTAATTGCGCTGGGCAATAAAGTTTTACGGTTTGCTTAGCTGTGCTGCTATTTAACTCATCAAAAAGTACTTTGCCGACTTTAGCAAGCTCAACGACTTGTCCCATTGCCGATAATGAAAACTGCTCAGCGTTAAGTTCAGTCATGCCAAAATGGCCGCGATCAGAAATATGAATATTGTTGATTTCGGTGCCAAGGCTTACAAGCTTTGGCCAAATACCCAGACGGGTTAATTCAAACACTGAGCCGTGGGCAATCGCAATAGAGCGTGCATCAAAGCCTGGATGGTTATCGTCAGGCTTTACCGCTTCAATAATGGCAATGGATAAAGGTCTGCCAAGCTGCTGTTGATATTTATCTGATAACTGCGCTAAACCTAAGGCTAAACTCGCCCCAGCCATTGCACCGCCGACAATAGTGATGTCGACTTGTTCAACGGTAACTTGTTCAGCTGGCTTGCCTGAAATAGTCAGCTTTTCTGAATGAATTGGTTGGTCTGAACTAGTCAGCTTGTCTGAATGAGTTGGCTGGGTCATCGCGCGAGCTCTTTTTATGATTGATTTAACCTGTGCGCACTCAAATAAAACTAAGTGCGCTGCAGTAATTTTTTATCAAGGCTTTAGTACTCGTATTGACGTACGAGTTTATAAATACTCGTTAATGCAGTGGCGCTGTAGGTTCGCTGTCATCTAATGGGATTTCAGGGCCGAACTCTGAATAACACAATACAGCAGCCATACGGACAAATTCATGCAGCTCAATAAATGCAGCTTCTGATTCATCATCGTCACTGACATCAAATTCAACTTGAGCAATCGCGCCTAAGTCTTGAATGATTTCACGTACATCAGATGATGCGCCGTTAAGTTTAGGCTGGATAAGCGCAATAGCCGTTAAGTAGCTTTGCACCCATAGTGCAAGGCATTCTAAACGCTTGCTTAATGGCTCTTCTTCTTCAGGCAGTAATGGCGAGAAACCAAATTCAGCATCGCCTAAACGGGTAGCGGTATCTTTGAATAAATCTGAGATTAACTGCTGTAAATCGTTAGGTAGAGCTTGGCCGTCATTCATTAATTCAACTAACGGTTTTAACCACTTTAGATTAGCTTGATCAACTCCGCCGCAAATTAACCCGACTAATGCGCCATGCACCTCAACAGGATGCTGACCAATTTCAGCTGAATCTAGGGCTTTTTTCAGTTTTTCGATACATAAAGAAGGAGGGGTAGCCATGGTAATTTTCCATTAAATAATCAATCTGGTGCAATGCTAGCAGAGTTAATAACTGCGACCAAATTCTGCAAGACAAGTTGCTAAAATATTTCGTCAATCTGTTAAGTATATACCCAAACAACTTGAAGATACGAGTTTCAGAGCTTCACCGTGTTTTCAATACTAGGCGCGTTAATGCGGTAATGTAGGTACCTTATAAATTAGCGCAACAACGTAGTGGGAACACGGTGAAACTCCCTGAGGGCAAGTTTTACACGCGTTTATGCTGCGTTATTGATTTTGAAAAGGGAATAACCATTACCCGCAATCAATGCCTTGCCTAAACGCGTGTAAATTCTTGCTGAAATCGTGCATCTTCAGGTTGTTTGGGTATAAGGCACCTTAAGTCAATTAGCGTAATCATAGCTTGAGCTGAGTGCGCAATTGTTAGCCCATAGACTATTAATGACAGGCTTGATAAACCAATAACTAATATTAACCGTATCGAATATAACTCGATGAACTAAACGATTTTCAATAAACAACGTATCCTTAGAGATGTCTAAAACAAATGTGATGCGAGCTTAAAAAAAGATGAAAAAGCCGAAATGCTCATTCATCAAGCAAATAGCCTTAAAGGCGGCAAGTTACCTTGCACTTTTAATATGAGCGCTATATAGTCCGCAAACAGGCTGATTCCTTTACCTATGTTGTAAATTGATTGTAAATCAACGCTAATACTCGCATTCATGCTAAAGCGTTACAGTCAGAGGAATGAGTAAACTGCTACAATTTTTATTTTAGACGAATAAGGATCTTCAGCGAACTATGAGTAACAGTGCTATTGATATCTCCCTTTTAGGGCGCACCTACTCTATCGCTTGCCCGAAAGGACAAGAGGATGCTTTGCGTTCGATCGCCAAAGGTGTTGAGCAGCAGCTCACAAACCTAAAAGCACGAACCAATAATTTGAGCCGCGAAGAATTAGCTATTATGGCCGCGCTGAATATTGGTTACGAGCTACACGAAGAACAGCAAAAAAATAAGCAGTATATGGCGCAAATGGATGAGCGCATTTCGTTATTACAATCAACGTTAGAAAATTCGTTGGTTGAACGCACCAAGGAAGATTAAAGAATTTTGATTTGTGTTGAGCAAGCTTATTACCTCAACACGATTCACACTGGTTTTGCTCCCTGGGATATGCGCTTGTAGGTTATGTCCCTGTGCCGATATTTACAAACCCAGGGTGAATGTTTTCATTGACATTGTGTATGCTCGGCTCGTACCGAGAAACCTTAGGAGATGAACATTTTCCCGCCTTGAACCTACGGTTCAAGGGCTACACCGACGGTCGGTATTCTGGGGAGCATTCTAAATAACTAAGCGAATAAAAGCTTAAGTTGGGTCAATATCTAAGCCACCTTTTTAGGTGGCTTTTTTATTACAGGCTTTATACCCAAACAACCTGAAGATGCTCGATTTCAGCAAGAATTTACACGCGTTTAGGCAAGGCATTGATTGCGGGTAATGGTTATTCCCTTTTCAAAATCAATAACGCAGCATAAACGCGTGTAAAACTTGCCCTCAGGGAGTTTCACCGTGTTCCCACTACGTTGTTGCGCTAATTTATAAGGTACCTACATTATCGCATTAACGCGCCTAGTATTGAAAACACGGTGAAGCTCTGAAACACGTATCTTCAAGTTGTTTGGGTATATCACCAAGCCTCATATCTCACCAACATAGCAATTGCTGTTCATTTTAGGGAAAAAACCTTAAATCCCTCTAAGCTCAATAATATTACACTTAGCCTAGAAAGAAATATTTGAATAAAACTTGTATCAAAAAAAGCTAAAACAAACTCAATATCGTTTCAGTTAACAGTAGTTAATCGATACACCTGTTAAGCTTATGGTTATTATTGTTTTACACAGTTCATTAAGGTATAAAGTCCACAATATTAATAGCTTGTATTTATTGAGTATGACAAGTCGCACTTTTACTTTCGCGAACTATATTGCTTTCGCAATTGTTTCGCTCATCGCTTTATCGGGTTGTAAATCTACACCAGAACCCCAAAAAACCGCTTATGTTGTTCCGGCAGCGTTATCTCATTTGCCTCTTGATGCAGCTAATCAAGGTTTAGACATTGTCGATATTCAGTTAGCGCTAGGCGATCGCAATTTATACCTTGCTGTAAATGGCAATATCAAAATGCTATCGACTGCTCAATGTCAGTTGGATATCTCAGCTCATCGTGGCGATTTCCGTCAGCCAGAAAGCAGTTATAACGCCATTGCGGGTGCATTAAACGACAACTATAACAGTGTCGAAATTGATGTTATGCAACTTAAAGATGGCACATGGGTTAACCACCATGACAGCCAAACTGGCCGTGCTACCGTTCATTATACCGGCGAGCGATACAAGCTTGAGCGCATGAGTCGTAAACAATTTGGCGAGCTAAAACTGCGTGATAAAGACAGCAACGCTTTATTAAATGAACGCCCAATTACGGCCTCTGAAGCCTTTAAGATTTTTGCCGCATATCGAATGCCGAATCAAAAGCTTAACGTGGAAATTAAATCTGATCCCAGCGGTCAGGAATTAGTTGAGCTTGATAATATGCTGAGAAAGTATATTGGCCTAAGTGGCTATTACTATTCAGCTGCAGATCAAGACACCTTATATAAACTGCGTGGTATTAATCCCTACACTTATCTTGGGTTTGTCCAAGGTGGCCATCCAACCAGCGTTGAAAAACTGCGTAACGATTTACGTAAAGGGGTTAAAAATGATGCCTACTATCTTGATAACCATGATGACATTGAATTAGCAGGCCGCTACGGCACTAAACGTTATCGTTCGCGCTACAAGGATTACACCAGCAGTGCGGCGCTGGCTAAGTTACAAAAGCAACTTGGCAATAATTCTGGTCTCCACTTAGATATTCGCAGTTTCATGCAAAATAGCAGTGTGAAATATCGCGCTGATAAGTTAGGCATGAAGGTTTATACCTATTCGCTCAACGGGACTGATTATCATCAAAATCAATTACTCAAACTCAGCAAAAATAAGCTACCTGATGGCATCATTGTTGATGAAACGCCTTATAGAATTTGCCAACGATTATTTACTGCATCTGTGCCAGCTAAGCGCTACCAACCACTGAGTAATGTGGGCCGTTACATCGCTTCATTGCCGCAAGATGCCGATTTCGACCGTTTTGAAGAAATGCTTGGCTATCAAAAAGAAGGCTATTACTTGTCGATGGCTTCTGGGTTAAAGGCTATTTACACAGCCAAAAAGACCCAAGCTAAAAAAACTACGCCTACCCCTTTGTTAGAGCACGGTTTTCCAACCATTACCGATGAAAAAATCGATACTCATACAGGTGAGACAATCATTTTGACCTTACCTGATAGCAACAATAAATAATAATAAAAATAAAATCATGACAGATAAAAAACAAAGCCCTTTTGCAACGGACTTATTAAGCGCTACACCGACCCAGCAAAAAATGCAGAGCGCGGAAAAAGAGCTAAAAAAAGTCCAAAAGAAACAACAATCACAATCGGCAAAAGCCGCAGCTACACAAGAGCGTGAAACGCAAATCGCTAAGATGGGCAAACCATTTGGGTGGATGATGTTTATGTTCATTTGTTCGGTGTTGTATTTATTCCCAGAGGCAGTATTTAATGCCGCCTTAACCGACGTTGCTGGCGGTAAAAACTCCACTGAAGATGACTTGCGCGCAGTTGAGTTATTTGGCCGTACCATTAGTGGTATCGGGGTCACTTTGCTATTGGCAGACATGCTGCTAAAAGGCAAACAAGTGGCGAGAGTTGGCCGCGCATTAGGCTATTTTTGCTTGATTGCCGTGCTTGTGTGGCCAACGGTATTCTTTGGTCAAAAATGGTTAGTGGATCATTTTATTATTGATGCTTCAACCCCAGCTGAACGTCAACAAGCCTACTTGTCACAAGTACTGCGCAGCGCGTTAATTGAAAAATCGATTCAATTTGAAGGGATTGAATACGATCCAGATTCAGATCATAACGCCACCGAAAAAACCTTCCTCTCAGTCTTTGGTGGTTTAGTGTATGCCGATGACAAATTGGTGGATGATTTAAAACAGAAAAAACGCATGATCATGGAAAAATTTGTCCGTGACCGTGCGATGTCGCGCTTTGATGAGCACTATTCAAATTATGATGATTTCAGATTAAACCTGCGAGATAAATACAAAGAGTATGCTCAAGGCTCTAATCAATATAATCAAGCATTAAACACGGTTCAAAGCCGCTCCGATGAATACTGGTTAGATACCCAAAACCAAGTCAAACAAGGTTGGGAGAAATATCAACAAGGCACCTCGGCTTATGAAGCCCGTGTTGAATCCCGCGCGCAACAAATTGCCCCTAAGATGTATGACTTTTTCGAGCGTCGCAATAAATGCGCCGACATGAAAAAAGGCAGCAGTAAAGATCGTTGCTATGACAGATTGCAAAAAGGCTACGATAAAGAAATCGCCAAATACAGTATTCCTTACATTCCACCTGATGATTGGCTAATTCGTGAAGAAATTAGCACCTCTGAGAATGTAGGCAACTCCATCTTAACTGGCATCATGACCTTTGGTTTGTTCACGGCAATGCAAGCTGCCGATGCCGTTACCGGTGGTGATGCAGGCTTTAAAGACCATCGCATGGTGTACACCAATGATGTCAATCATTACAAAAATGTATTGATGGTGAAAATGGAGCCTGATTTTGTCAAAGAGTCTGGCGGCTATCCTTTAGGGATCAATACTATCCATGAGTTCAGACACCATGAACTTACCAGTCTCAAAGTGAATAAAACCTTAAAACAAAAAGGCTTAAGCTTACCGACGACTTGGGTCATGGCAGATCGCACAGGCTTTGACAATGCTGTCGCGAAAAAAGTACGTCAACAAGCCGATGCTGAGTGGCGCTCAAGCATGAAAGCAAAAGGCTATGACATGCCGCCTAATTTAACTTGGCAGCAATTTCAACAGCAAGGTGATGTGCAAAAGCGCATTCAACGCCAAATGAAGGAGTTGTACGTCAACCCGACATTAGCGGATTGGAATAACCGTGAGTTTAAACAAAAAATCATTGAGCCCAACATCAGCCGCAAGACCACTGAATACCTTAATGTCCTTGAAGCGCAGCAAGCGGAATTTGCCGATGGTGGTGCATTTGAATCGACGGGTAAGTCGGCACTGCGCGCCACAATTGTGCCGCCAATTTCAATGTCGATAAGTTTAGCGTTAGTGCTATTAACTGTGCTGAAACTACCAATGAAAGCGGTGGAATTAGTGCAAGCTAAACGCACTAGCTCAAGTGATGCGCCCAAAACTAAAGGCTATATCAAAGCCAGTATTTCTGGGGCGATGTTACTGGCGATTTTTGTAGTGCCATTAACCCTAGGCAGTAATCAATACACCATGAAAGGCTCGGCGTTAAATTACTTCTTTGAGCAAATGGAGAAGAATGATTCTGCCAGTATTTCTTTTGCTTTGAGATGGCTACTCGTCACTCAACCCATTGTACAGCCGATAGGTGCAGGGATAGATCAGCGCATGTTCATCACTCAAGGTTTTGATGCCATCAGTGAGCCGATTAATCAGTTCGATTTAACCTTGATGCCAGAGCACGACATTAGCCCGAAAGCCAATAATGACCATCAAGCGCAAGTGCTACTGCCATTAACCATAAATACCAATGTAACGGGTGCAAAAGTAGCCGTGATGAACATAAAACCCAAATATCAACCTGGGATGATGTTACCCGCCGGCGGGTATGACATAAAAGTGTCAGCCAATGGCCATGAACCAATAAGAAAATGGGTGTATTTAAAGGCGGATGCTACCGACTTCACCATAAAACTTTAGTTACGGCGCCATTAACAAACAACCAAGAACCCAAAAAATACATTTCACGCATTGATTTATAGGACGTATTACGTGAGCAAATTAGAGCAGTTCCAGGATTTTATCCGAAGCAACGGTAAAGACCTCACAGGTGTAAATGTGCCAGTGGTTTTGAGTAATGAAGAGGCAAAGCAACCAGAGCTTAACTTTACCTTTGGCTGGACCATTGAGATTGGTGTGAGCGAACATGAACATGGCGGTCATTGCCCTGCTGGAATAAAGTCTGGCAGCGCCTCAAATGCTTGTAACTGTGCTAATGAGACCGCAAGGCAATATGTTAACAACGACGATAGTTTGTTTAACGATCGCTTTCTTAAGATCCTTGGCCCTGATATTTCTAAAAACTTTTTGATTAAGGATTGCGGTTTACAATCTGCACCTGAAACCTATGTCGGTAGTAAAGTCTGTTATATCTGTGATGGAACAGGCGAAGACACGTGTTCTAGCTGTCATGGTCATGGAAGCACTTCTTGTTCTTCCTGTAGCGGTAGGGGCTCTTATGCTGTAACACGTGAAGAGAATAATCGCACGGTTCATAGTCGTGAGTCATGTTCGTCTTGTGGAGGAAGTGGTAGTAACACTTGTTACAATTGCAATGGACGTGGCAAGGTTACTTGTCGCACCTGTGATGGTGGCGGTTACCTCTACTTCAGCTACTCCATTGATGGTGAGGCGAAACGCAGTACTAGATGGGAATATAATACTAGTGACTACCATGAGTGGACATCTGACTATGTTAAAAAGACCGGCCTAAAACTGGTTCATCATTTAGATGATGTCACTGAAGTTGATGTAGCAGGAACACTGAATGGCTGTAGCTTTATTTATGCTTTTAAGGCTAAATTACCCACGCTACAATTTACGGCCAACATCGATAAAGTCGATACTATCATGTGTTTTGCGGGCAACAAAAACAGCACTCATAATGCTGGCGGTGTATATGATCCTGCAGTATGGAGTCTGGCAAAAAAGCTTGCTGGCGGCAGTAAATCAGATGATAAAGTGGCCTTATCCACTCCTGCAATTAAAGATATTATTGAATCGAACGAAACCAAAACAGCTATTCCATTATTGGAAGAAAACTGGGTTTCTAATGATATTAAAGAGGCTGTGGTCTCCAATTATCAAACGCTAGTAACCCAGCTTAAAAAACAAAGTGTTAAAGGTATCGCCCCTAAAATGTTTGGTGGCTTCATCAGTTACTCTTTTCTTTTCCTAATATTAGGTGTTTTGTTCGCCGTTATGTACCCCTCTTTTGCGCAAGATTCTGCATATCGCATGAGCGTACTGCAGCTTCCTGAATGGTTTTTTGCTTTACTGACAATGCAGTTTGGCTTATTTGGTCTGCCTGCAATATGTAATTACTTGTTCTTTTTTGGCTTTATTTGGCTTAGCTACCAATGCGTTAAAAAGTGGTACTGGAAAAACATTGGTCCAGGTAAAACATGGTTACTCGCACTCAGTTTAACCTTATTGGTGCCACATGCTGGGTTCACTTTGTTCTATAACGGGATTGAAGTGGTTAACCATACCCTAGAGGTCACCAATGCATTAATGGCGGGATCAATATTAGTAGGTTTATATTTAGTCGTCATCGGTACCAAATTGCCGAATAAATGGTATACAAAAATACTCGGGTTTATTGCAGGTATTGGCGCATACTGCGGCTTACATTACGGCCTATACTTATTGAATAGCCGGATTGGTTTTATTGAAAACCATGAAAGGTATCCGTTTGAGTTAGTGGAATCTTTAAATCCTGGCACTCAATTTATGGCCGAAAACTTAATTGAATGGGTCATATTATCAGTGATATTTGCCTACTTCTTAACGCGACGCCAATTCTGGTTAAAAGCCAAAACAGCAGTCGCTGATTACGACAGCCCAGTATTGCTAAAATCGATGAATATGGAAAAATAGCTAAGCAATTCGCAATGACTCTGTAAGCAAAGAAGATAATCAATTGATTATCTTCTTTGCTATTTGGGCATATCAGGATAACCTGCTATCTGTAACATCATTTGTTTATAACGCTATTTTTCCTTTCATTTGTATGTGATGGAGTACTTCCTACCTATGAGCATGACGCGTTTTATGGCTGGCTCAACCCAATACCAGTCTGATACAACAGATAATCAAACTCTTATTACCTATTTTTCTTCAGCAAGCCCTGTATCCGATGATACCTCGGCTACTACAGACGCGATTTATCCTCACTCTTTTAATAGTGCCAGTGACGTAGACCCCTTATTTGATAGTCGTAATATGAGCCGTGATAGCATTCGTCGCCATATTCGCCAACAGCGCAATGGCATATCACAGCCAGAGCAAAACCAATTAGCATTAATTGCCAGTCGTCATTTATTATCTGAGATCCAACGAATTTCAGCTAAACGAGTGGCCTTGTATTTAGGGTTTGATGGTGAACTCGCCACCAGCAAATTGATTGAGGCATTGTGGAAGCTTGACGTTGAAGTGTACTTACCACGCCTGCACCCTTTTGCTACAGGCCACCTTTTGTTTATGCGCTACACCGCAGACTCTGAGATGGTCAATAATCGCTACAATATTGCAGAGCCTAAATTGGATATTCGTAATATCGTCACCGTTGAGCATCTCGACATGATTGTCACCCCCCTGGTGGCATTTGATGATAAAGGCAATCGAATGGGGATGGGCGGCGGTTTTTACGATCGCACTCTGGCTCAAGTTACAGACAATAAACCGTTAGCCGTTGGCTATGCACACGACTGTCAGCAAGTGAGTTTTTTGCCTATTGAATATTGGGATGTCCCCTTACCTGTAATTATTACCCCTACTAGGCGCATTGCTTCAAAAAACCTCAGCTAATCCTTTTTAAAAAGGATGATGATAAGAAAGCCTAAGTAAGAAAAATTAGTAATAAAAAGCCGTTAATCCAATTGAATTAACGGCTTTCTTATATGGGCATCAGCAATCGAGTATGTGAGTATGAGTTAACTCGTCGCTTTATCTAACGCTTGACTCACATCGGCAATAATATCGTCGATATGCTCAATACCTACCGAAATACGCACTAAATCTTCAGAGACACCAGCTTTTGCTAATTCATCTGAATCAAGCTGCCTGTGAGTCGTACTCGCTGGATGACAAGCCAGTGACTTAGCATCACCAATATTCACTAAACGAAGGATCATTTGTAGTGCATCGATAAACTGGCCACCAGCCACTTTACCGGCTTCCGCATTGTCCGCTTTAATGCCAAAACTAATAATGCCTGACGCTTTGCCTTGAGTAATTTTTTGGCAACGCTCATGTTGTGGGCTATTTGGCAATGCTGCGTAATTGACCCAACTAACTTGTGGATGCGCTTGTAAATATTCAGCTAAGGCTAATGCGTTACTGCAGTGACGCTCCATGCGTAAGCTCAGTGTTTCTAGCCCTTGGAGTAATAAAAAGGCGCTTTGAGGCGATAAGGCAGCACCAGTATTTCGTAGCGGTACTACACGGCAACGACCAATAAAGGCTGCGGGTCCAAAAGCTTCGGTATACACCACGCCGTGGTATGACGGATCAGGCTCATTCAATAAAGCAAAGCGCTGTTTGTTAGCAACCCAATCAAACTTACCAGAGTCAATAATGACGCCACCAATCGTCGTGCCATGACCGCCAATGTATTTAGTCAGAGAATGAATCACAATGTCAGCGCCATGATCAAAAGCACGGCACAACACTGGTGTGGCGACGGTGTTATCGACCACCAAAGGGACGCCATGCTTGTGAGCAATATCTGCAAGACGCTGCAGATCTACGACATTACCAGCTGGGTTACCGATAGATTCACAAAACAACGCTTTGGTGTTGTCATCAATTAAGGCTTCTAAGCCTTCATAATCATCATATGCCGCCATACGCACATCAATACCTTGGCGAGGTAAGGTATGGGCAAACAAGTTGTAAGTGCCGCCGTATAACTGACTAGTGCTAACAATATTATCACCCACTTGAGTTAGTGCTTGAATAGCATAAGTAATGGCAGCCATACCCGATGCTACTGCTAGTGAAGCAATCCCGCCTTCGATGGCTGCAAGACGCTGCTCCAATACATCTGTGGTTGGGTTCATAATGCGGGTATAGATATTACCAGGCACTTTTAAATCAAATAAATCCGCACCGTGCTGGGTATCATCAAAGGTATAAGAAGTTGTCTGGTATATTGGCACTGCAGCGGCTTTGGTTGTCGCTTCGGATTGGTAACCATGGTGTAACGCCAATGATTCCAGTTTCATCTGTTTGGGAGTATTTTCCGCTGTCATAGTGGCTTCCTTTAATGAGTAATCGCAATAATGTGAGATTCATTGAATGAATCTACACACTAGCAACTAGACGTCTGGAAGTCTAAAACTTTTTTATTAAATCGTTAACTCAGCTTTTTATTAAATCATTAACGCCACTTTTAGTAATTCGTAAACTCCACAAAGCAGGTTTATTTAAGGTGTCTACCACCATCAACAGCATAGCTTCTACCTGTCACATATTGGCTCGACAATAAGTAGTCTACTAATTCGATAATTTCGCTGTTGCCAGCTTCTTTTGGCAATATTGCTTTAGCTAACGCTTTAGCTTTATACGCTTCATCATCGCCTTCGTTAAATAGAATCATTGCCGGGGCAATTGAGTTCACTTTCACACTTGGGGCAAATTTGGCAGCAAAGGATAGGGTCATATTGTGCAGCGCCGCTTTACTGGCCGCATAAGCAATATGCTTCTTGCTACCCTTTTCAGCCACATAATCTGTGATATGAATGATGTTACTCGCGCCCACACTTGTGCCAGCTGATTCCGTCAACAGTTCCGCTAAAGCTAAATTAATCTGATAAGGCGCGCTGACATGAATATTCATCATCCGTGTCATGATATCTGCTGAGCTGATCTCTGCAGTGGTTTTATCATTGTGCCAATCAGAAGCATTATGAATAATGCAATTTACCTGTGAATGCTGGGCTTTAATGCGGCTTAGCATGTCTTCTATTTCTGCAGGCTGACATAAATCACACTGGTACAAATCTGCGCCTAAATCCAATAACTCATCGATGGATGGATAGTGAGTTCTGAACGTGCCAATGACATTATAATCTTGGGCTAAAAAATGCTTTGCCAAGGCATAACCAATTCGTTTTCCGACACCTGTAATCAATAGGGTTTGTTTCATTAGGGTTCTCTTTTTAATGGTTACAGAAAAGCATAAAGGCCATTAGTGCTAAAAAGCGGCTAATGACCTATGGGGTATCATTCATGACTTATCAAACTTAACCAACTTGGTATGAGTCAACTTTTGGAGAAAAATTCAGCCCGTGAAGCTGGGTTATTTTTAAAACAACCACCTAAAGCTGACGTTTTAGTATGAGACTGAGTGTCCATAATGCCACGTGATTTAACGCAGTAATGAGTGGCGTTAATGCTAATAGCAACGTCATCGGTTTCTAGCAAAGTTTGCAATGCGACTAATACTTGCTGAGTAAGACGTTCTTGCACTTGTGGCCTTTGGGCAAAGAAACGCACTAAACGGTTAATTTTAGACAAACCGATAATCTTCTTTTTCGGAATGTATGCGACATCTGCAACGCCATCAATAGTAATAAAATGATGTTCACAGGTGCTAACCACACTGATATCGCTGACCTTAACCATTTCCTCGACGCCCATTTTGTTATCTATTTGGGTGACTTTGGGGAATTGATGATAATCAAGACCAGAGAAAATTTCGTTCACATACATTTTGGCAATCCGATGCGGTGTTTCGCACAAGCTGTCATCGGTTAAATCTAGCCCCAAAGTTGATACGACTTCAGTCATCAACCCTTGGATCCGTTCTATTTTTTGCTCACTGGTCATGTCATTTTCGACCAATGGCGTTTCGAGACCTCGCTCAATTAAAACTTGCTGCACCTTACGTGCTTCTTCTGAAATCATGTGTTTTCCTTATGGCAACCCGTGCCAAATAACACCACAACATTACGTAAACGCTTTAAGCGCTCGCTTATTTTCGCTGTTCTAAAGACAGCGAAACAGAGTCGGCAAAACGTAAAGCATGAGGTTTATCAATCGTTACTCGTGACATGGTAATAGATGGGTGCTCGCTACAAATGGCCAGTACATCGGCGACCAATTTTTCGAGCAGTAAAAAGCGCCCTTCTTCAACATGTTGAATAACTTTTTTAGTGATAACTTTATAGTTAAGTGCATCGGCAACATCATCCGTTTGAAATGACTTGTCGGCTGGATATTGGATTTCAATATTTATCACAACATCTTGCTGTTTTTCACGTTCGTCTGGATTGAAACCAATGAAGGTACGTAAACGAAGATTAGTAACTTTAATAATTGCTTGGCTAATAGACATAGTGAGCCTCTTATGAATACATGAACGTGATACGTGAGAATAAGCAAGTTAGATCACATAAAAAAGAGCCAACTTTTTACAGCTGACTCTTATAGTTATAGCGACAAATCGCCAATTTTGCTAACTAAAACTCTTTATAGTTTCGGCACTTAACTTTAAAGAAGATAATATAGAACACAGGTACAATAATCAAAGTCAGCATAGTTGCGACTCCTAAACTAAAGATAACCAGTGCTGCAAGCCACTTAAAGTAGGCATCTGTCAGTAAAAAGAAGCCCCGCCCTAAAATGGTATTTTCCGCCATACAAACAGGCCTTACATGACTCACCGTTGAGTTAAATAGCGCGTCTAATGTATCAATACCATCATTGATACCTAAGTTGATACCAGAGTTGATATCTGAGTTGATTTGATCCAGTCACACAATACCATTTAAAGTAGCATGCCCGCTAAACAGTGCTTGCTTAATAGCACCATAAAGCTAAATAATTTCTCAAAAATTTAATCTATTTTTCGACACTCAACGTACAACTCTAGACAAACAATGCTGAGGTCAACAAAGCAACGCTGAGGTGTACCATGGAATTACGAATTTTTTACGATAGTGCTTGCCCGTTATGCAGCAATGAAATGACCCAACTTAAAAAGTACGATCGCTTACATAAGATTGAGTTGGCTGATATAAACCAAGAAGGCTTTGAGCAAAAGTACCCTCATATTGACCTCTCTATCGCTAACAACATTCTTCATGGTGAAACCAGTGATGGAGAAGTATTAACAGGTTTAGATGTCACCGCCAAAGCCTGGGCCTTAACCGGTAAGCATAAATGGATCCAGTTACTAAGGCTTCCTTGTGTTAAACCCTTTGCTGACATCGCTTATCGCGGTTTTGCTAAAAATCGCTACCAGATATCGTACCTACTCACAGGTCAACAACGCTGCGAAGATGGCAGCTGCAAGCTGAAATAGTCTATGGATATAGCAAACCTAAAGCCAGTTGAAACCGCCATCATCATTGGCGCTTCCTCTGGCATTGCCAAAGCGATTGCCCAGCAGCTTTACCTCAATAACAATATCAAACAAGTCATCACCATAAGTCAAAACGATATTGACTATGGTGATAGATATGAGATTGCTGTTAAATATGACATTGGTGCTGAAAATCAAATTGAAGATGAAGTTGAAAATAAGCTTAATCATTTACACATCACTTCTGATTACTCACAGCAAAATATTGCCACTACCTGTCAGTCTCTTTCTTCGATTACAGGCCATATTGTTAAGGTGTTTATTTGTAATGGCAGACTACACACAATACATAAAGACAATAAAGCCTCACAGTCACAGTTAATCGCACCAGAAAAACGTTTAGAAGACATTAACCCAGAATCAATGCAGGCGTTATTCAATTCAAACGCCATAGTGCCTATGTTATGGCTGCAAAATTTAGTGAATGTGCTTAAGGGGAAACAGCAATGTGTCATTAGCGTATTAAGTGCCAGAGTTGGCAGCATCAGTGATAATCATTTAGGCGGCTGGTACAGCTATCGCGCAACGAAATCCGCGTTAAACATGCTAATAAAAACCTGCGCTATTGAGTACGCCCGCAGAGCTAAAAACTGCAAACTCATCGCTTTTCATCCTGGTACCACAGACACTGATTTATCCAAACCTTTTCAAGCTAACGTACCTGAAGGGAAGCTCTTTACTGCTGAATTTGTTGCTAAGCAATTGCTCGGTATTCATCAAGAGCTAACCTTTGACTGTGAAGCTGAATTCCTCGATTGGCAAGGAAAGACTATTACTTGGTAATCGACTCGGTTGATAATCTTTAGTTTCTGGGCAAAGAAAGACTGAAACGGTATAAATCATTAAATGTCAGACACAAAAAAGCGAAGCCTTAAGCTTCGCTTTTTAAGTTAATAAGCTATTGGCTTATTTAACGAATTCAACACCTAGGTTGATATCGCCTTTTAATGTATCAAGCATTGCATCACGAGCGTTCGCTTCAAATGCGCTTACTTCACCGTAAGCTAATACTTTTTCTACGCCGTTTTTACCAAGTACAACTGGCTGTGCGAAGAATTCAGCATGTTCACTGCCGCCATCTACGTATGCACATTCAACAACGTTTGCTTCACCTTGAAGGCCACGAACTAAAGATAGACCGAAACGACATGCCGCCTGACCCATTGAAAGTGTCGCACTACCGCCACCGGCTTTAGCTTCAACAACTTCAGTACCAGCATTTTGGATACGAGTGGTTAATGCAGCAACTTCTTCATCAGTAAAGCTTACGCCTTCAACTTGAGAAAGTAGTGGAAGAATCGTTACACCACTGTGGCCGCCGATAACATTGATGTTCACGTCAGCGACGTTTAAGCCTTTAAGATCAGCAATAAAGGTTTCAGAACGGATAACATCCAGTGTAGTCACACCGAATAAACGGTTCTTATCGTAAACACCTGCTTTTTTAAGTACTTCAGCAGCGATTGCAACCGTTGTGTTCACAGGGTTAGTGATCACGCCGATTAATGCTTTAGGACAAGTTGCCGCTACTTTTTCAATTAGGTTACGAACGATACCAGCATTGATGTTGAATAGATCTGAACGATCCATACCTGGTTTACGTGCAACACCAGCAGAAATGAGAACAACATCAGCATCAACTAGTGCAGGAGTAGGATCTTCGCCAGCGAAACCAGCAACTTCAACATCTGTTGGGATGTGGCTTAAATCGACAGCGACACCTGGAGTAACAGGAGCAATGTCATAAAGAGACAACTTTGAGCCTGCAGGAAGTTGAGTTTTTAATAGTAAAGCTAGGGCCTGGCCAATACCGCCAGCAGCACCAAGTACAGCTACTTTCATAATTATCTCCAATAACGTTCTAGGGTTGACTTCTAAATTTATGATTCGCAGTTTGTGACATAGATCATATTTCTTGTGGCGTCACATTACTGCATCACAGAGACAATTTCAATTATCCCTTAGTGGAGTAAAGCAATTTACTTATTCTATGATATGTATATAAATAATCACTGATTTAACCATTTACTCTGTAAAGTGAATTTTTATTCACCAATTTAGCTTATTTCTTGACTTGTGTTGTTTATATATTCAAAATGAACCCGTTTTGTGAATATATTGTATTCATTTTAAAAATTACTATAAGACGAAAAAAATATGCCAGCGACCAAGAATCAGGATGAACTCGTTAGAACGTTTAAGTCGATACTTAAGGAAGAGCGCTTTGGAAGCCAAAGCGAGATAGTTAATGCGCTGCAAGCAGAAGGTTTTGGCAATATTAACCAGTCAAAAGTTTCGCGTATGTTGAGTAAGTTCGGCGCGGTACGTACCCGAAATGCTAAGCAAGAAATGGTTTACTGTTTACCTGCTGAATTAGGTGTTCCTACTGCAGGTAGCCCGGTTAAAAACTTAGTACTAGACGTTGATCATAACCAAGCAATGATTGTTGTTCGTACAAGCCCAGGGGCTGCTCAGTTAATCGCACGTTTATTAGATTCAATAGGTAAACCTGAAGGGATTCTGGGCACCATTGCTGGGGATGACACCATTTTCATCTGTCCATCTAGCATTAAAACCATTGACGATACGCTTGAAACGGTTAAGTCACTATTTAACTATAGTGAGTAATTTTCTCAGGTCATCTCGGTGTTAAAGACCCAATAAAAAAGCAATGCTCTCGCATTGCTTTTTTTGTGCCTGTTCATTAACGCTCCACTAAGATTAGTCGTTAGCGAATTGAGCTAAAAAATCAAGTGAAGGGGCAAAAAATGAAGAGCCCGTTAATGCTTTAGTAAACTGCATTAAATGGTCATGGTTTCCGTGACCATCACCATAAACCATACTACGTAGCATCTCTTCAAAATGAGTCGGTTTGCTACAAGTAGAGATAAACATTAAACCTTGCTCTCTGAGCGAACCAAACGGCATGCTTTGACGTAATATCTCCATTGAATTACCGTCAGCATCTTTTAAATTAACACGTTTAATATGGCTTGTTAGCGGCTTATCTTCTGAAGCATATTCAATATCATCTTGCTTAGTACGGCCGATAATATCTTCTTGTTTCTTCTGAGGTAGACGGTTCCACTTGCTTAGGTTATGCGCGTACTTTTGCACATGTACATAACTTCCGCCTTTGAATGCAGTATCTTCATCAGCCACTAATGCGACTTCTTGACGACTACGTCCTTTTGGATTTTCAGTGCCATCAACAAAGCCTGTTAAATCACGGCTATCCATGAAACGGAATCCACGTTCTTCCTCGATAAGCTCAACCAAACCTTCAAACATTTGGCTAATTTCGTTGGCAACTAAATGCAAGATGTCATAACGATCGCAGCGAATATGCATAAATAAGTCATATTCAATTGCTGGCGCATCACGATTACCTTCTTGCATAGCAGGAAAAGGGCGTAATTGAGCTGGACGCTGCTCACCATAAATGGTGTCCCAGTAATTAGCACCAATTGCGACAAAGCCATTAAAGGCACTGTCAGCATATTGATCTGATAACTCATAAATATATTGAGCAACATTAGCTAAACAAGGACGCAGCTGGGCTTCTACACCTTCATTGGCATTAAACATCAAGTAGACGCTATGCAAATTTCCTTCTGCACAAACTCCTAACTGTTCACGAGGCATATTCTGTGTTTCCATGTTGGAATCAACCACCTTTTAACAATAATAAGATTAAAATAGTGTAAGGTAATTGAGCAATTTAATCCTTATGCTCCATCTCAATTTTCAATCAATTTAGACTTAAGTCACTAAAAAATCACTAACGGGTGCGCCGATATTGATAAATTGACCTTCTGACCTAACGTCAGTGTTGTTAATTGACTTCTAACTTCGAGCGTTTGTTGGCCTACTTTAACCCAATAATGACAAATTGTACCCAGAAAACGTCGCTCAATAATCTCTCCGTGTCCTTGAGCTGCTGGTTGCAAATCAATTTGTTGCGGTCTTAATAGTAATTCACCTTGGCTATTAGGCTCTCGAACAATGGAATGAGTACTTTCAATTATCCCTAATACGGACGATACCTGAGTTGGGCTTTTAATGGTGACAGTTAAGTAATTGCCTTCACCTAAAAACTCTGCCACATAGCGCTCATTCGGCTCCGCATATAACTCTTCAGCCAAACCGTGTTGCACAATGCCGCCGTCTTTAAATAAAGCCAATTTGTCAGCGAATACAAACGCTTCATCCTTACTGTGGGTAACAAATACCGCACTGACATTTCGCTGCTTAAGAATTTGTCTGATCTCAAGCATCATTTCACTGCGCACTTGTGAGTCAATGTTAGAAAACGGCTCGTCTAATAACAGTAATTCAGGTTGATAAGCTAACGCACGGGCAATAGAAACCCTTTGTTGTTGGCCGCCAGACAATTCATGAGGATAACGCTTGCCTAGTCCTTCCAATTTAACCAGCTGCAGCATATCGTCAAGGCGATCGCTGCGCTCTTTTGCTGTTAAATCTTTTACCCCAAATAGAATATTGTCGCTCACGGTTAAATGAGGAAATAAGGCGTAATCTTGAAAAATCATCCCAATGCCACGTTTTTCACTGGGCACAAATAGATTATCTGCACTCAAAGCTTGGCCATTAATCGCAATACTGCCTTGGCTAATGGCTTGTAGCCCTGCAATAGCCCGAAGCAAGGTTGTTTTACCGCAACCACTTGGCCCAAGTAGCGCAACAATTTCTCCCTGCTCTAATGTCAGATTTAAGCCGTTAAGAATCACCTGTCCTTGGTAGTCACTGTTTACATTTTGAATGGTCAATGTGGACATATTAGCTCTCTTGCTCCAATGAACGGTTAAGGTAAATCAACGGGATGAGTCCAACTATCACAATAACTATGGCGGCTAATGCCCCATGTTCAAGTTGCTCATCTGATACGAACTGGAACACGTGAGTGGCAAGGTTTTCAAAGCCAATTGGTCTAAGTAACAATGCCGCTGGCAGCTCTTTCATACTTTCAATAAACACGAGTAATGCACCAGCAAAAATACCTTTACGAAGTAAGGGTAAATGTACTCGCCACAACAGCTGTCTAGGCTTTTGTCCCATAGTGATACTGGCCATGTCTAATGAAGGGGATATTCGTTTATAACTGTTCTCAATACTACCAATCGAAATCGCTACAAATCGGACACAAAAGGCAAAAATTAACGCAAACACACTACCAGTAAATAACAGCCCAGGCCCCCGAGCATCAAAATAGTCGTAAATGTCATTAATGGCAAAATCGAGATAGGTTAATGGAACGAGCACACCAATCGCTAATACTGTGCCAGGAATGGCATAGCCTGTGCTGCTCAAGCGTGAAGGTAAAATATCGCTTTTTCGAGGACTGACCCGCCTAATAAACATCATCACTAACGCAAGTACCACACAAATGAAGCTCACTACGGCGGCAATATATAAACTATTAAAACTGTATTGCCAAAAGCGACTATTCCAGCTTTCATCAAAATAGTCGATTGCATAACCTGCAAGAACAGCAAATGGCAGTAAAAAAGCTAAAATAATTAGCAGACTACAATAACCAAATGATAGCCATGCTTTAAAGCCTGATAAATGATAACGATCAGACTCAGTTAGGCGTGATTGTTTTTGAAATAGCTCTTGTTTACGGCGAGCAAATCGCTCAAACCCTACCATAGCAAAGATGACCAGCAGCATAATAGCTGACAACTTTGCCGCTGCAGCTAGGCTGCCATAGCCAAGCCAAGTGTCATACACGGCGGTTGTTAATGTTGGAACAGCAAAATAACTCACTGTTGCAAAATCAGCTGCGGTTTCCATTGCCACTAACGCCATACCAACTGCTAGTGCTGGCCTTGCCATCGGTAAACCTAAACGCCAAAAGCTCTTCCACGGACTACAACCCATAATACGCGAAGCATGCAATAAGCTTGAGGATTGCTCCATAAAAGCTGTGCGGGCTAATAAGTAAATATAAGGGAAAAGCACCAGTGACAGCATAATTGATGCGCCAGTTAAGGTACGAATATCGGGGAAATAGTAATCTTGCGGAGAGGTCCAGCTAAAAGCTTGTCTGAGAAAACGCTGCACAGGGCCCGCATAATCAAGCATGTCAGTATAAACGTAAGCGACAATATACGCTGGCATTGCTAAAGGCAGTAATAATGCCCATTGAAAATAACGTCGCCCGGGGAAGTCACACCTAGCCACCAACCAAGCAGCTGGCACTGCGATCAGCAAGGATCCGATGCACACCTTGAACATTAACAACAAACTGTTGCTGATATAGGTGGGTAATACGGTATCAAATAGATGACTAAAAACAGCTTCGTCAGGGAGAGTTGCTTGTACTAAAAGTGCAAAAAGCGGCAATATTAATATTACCGCAATCGCATAACCAGCGAGCGACCAGCTTCTGGTTAAGCCTAAGATCATAAATACTTTCCAATTAGTGCCGCGTGCTTAGCACGCGGTAAAATAAAGCATCCTTACAGATCAAATTTTACTTCATCAAGTAGCTTCACTGCCGCTTGATGATTTTCAGCTAACTTAAAGATTGGCAGACTATCAGCTTTGAAGTCTCCCCAAGAAGCTACCATTTCAGAAGGTGCAACATCCGCTTTAACAGGATATTCCATGTTCACTTCTGCGTAAGATTTTTGAGCTACGTCAGACGATAAAAATTCCATCAATTTTATAGCATTATCTTTACTAGGTGCAAATTTTGCGAGTGCCATACCTGACACATTGATATGAGAACCACGATTTTTCTGATTAGGGAAGTTAATGTATACCGCTTCAGCCCAGCTCTTTTGCTTAGGATCAGTCATCATTTTACCAAAGTAATAACTGTTACCAATCGCAACGTCACATAAACCTTCTTTAACGGCTTTAACTTGAGCACGATCGTTACCCTGTGGCTTACGAGCTAAATTTGCTTTAACACCTTCAAGCCAAGTTTTAGTTTCAGCCTCACCGTGGTGAGCAATCATTGAAGCCACTAGCGCAATGTTATAAGGGTGCTTAAAGCTTCGGGTACAAATTTTACCTTTATACTCTTCAGAGGCTAAATCTTCATAATTAAGATCAAGCTTACCTGTACGATCTTTTGAAGAATAAACATTACGAACACGCATCGTTAATGCGTACCAATCATTTTCAGGTGAACGGTATTGCTCAGGAATATTGTTATTTAGCGTATCGCTTTTAACATCAACAACCAGATCTTTATCAACCAATTCCATTAAACGAGAAAAGTCAGAAGTCAACACAACATCAGCAGGAGAAAGACGACCTTCGCGAGCAATACGCTCTGCAATACCATCTTTGGCGAATACGACATTGACTTTAATGCCAGTGTCCTTGGTGAATTGTTCTAAAATCGGTTCAACAAGGAAAGCTTGTCGGTAAGAGTAAACAGTAAGATCATCTGCAGCTGTCGCAGCAATTGATCCCATAGATGTCACAGTAGCTAAACCTAACAACGCTAAACGTTTAAACGATTTCATTCCAAATTCTCCTTGGCTTGGCATTACTTAATCATATTGTAAAAGAGTGGTTAAGTAATTGCTTATGGAAATGATAATAATTATCAATTACGGAGAGGATAATGGATCGCTGCTTAAGGAGCAAGTGTTGTTTATATCTGAATTGAGGGATAATTAATGAGGCTTCAGGGGATTAAGTATATTAAAAGCTGTACAAATTCGATTCCATACAGCTTTTAAATGTTGGTTACCAATATTTCTCTACAGTAATTTGACCTGGTGCTCGGCGTAAGTTTTTAACTAACCCCTTTTCAGTTAATGCCGTTTGCGCATCTGTTATCATCCCAGGGTTGCCGCAAATCATGACCTGTGAGTTTTCTTGATTTAAAGCCACTCCCGCTGTTTGCTCAAGAATACCACTTTGAAGCCCATCAGGAATACGACATGAAAGCCCTCCATCGAAGGCCTCTCTTGTCACTGACGGAATAAAAATAAATTGAGTTGGGTACTTTTTCTGTAACGCTTGTAACTGCGGTAAATAAGCTAAATCTTCGATTAACCTTACCCCATATACCAACACGACTTTTTCAAATCTCTGCCAAGGCTCCTCAGTTTCCATCATTGAAATAAAAGGACCCACTGCAGTACCTGTCGCTAAGAACCATAAATGCGGACCTTGCAATGCACCTGTAGGAATTTCATCTAAGGTCATAAAACCCGCAGCTTTGGTACTGACTTCAATATTATCACCTACTTTAAGCGCTTGAAGATCAGGGGATAACTGCCCTTCTTCAACTGCAACAGCTAAGATTTCAATATACTCTTTACCTGGTGGGTTAACTACGGAGTATGCTCGCGCGATGCGTTTATCATCGCGAATTTGACTCAACTTGATGAATTGCCCAGCGATAAATGGCTCGACATCCGCTTTAATACGCAATGAGAATAACTTCTCGTTCCATTCAATACGTTCAGTGACGGTACCCGTTGTCCACATAAGCTATTCCTTGACTCATAAATGACGTTATTCGATATGTTCAGTCAACTTGCGGCGGTGCTGTATTCTGTTTAAAAGTTTCAAGCCCTGCCTGAATTAAACTATAGGTTTGTTCCACCCCAGCCGCAATGTCACCTTCAAACACTTTCAACCCTGATAGTATCTCAGTCGCTTCTTTAAAGCCTTGATCTATCGCACCAGAAATTTTTTCCATAAAACTATCTAATTGCTCAGTAAATTCCATTTGGCTGTTCTGCTGCTGATGTACTGAAAAGAAGTTAGTTGCAAAGCTAACTATACGTTCTGCAGTTGCTTCTGGCGAATAATCGACTTCACTATCAGCGGTTTTCTGAATCGCGTTTTCGCCCATTGTTGGTTCAAGTTCAATATTAATCGCATCAATGGCGGCGCGGTATAACAATGCCATAGATTGATTGCCTGCTGCGATACTGACTTTTTCTTGGGCTGCTAGGATGCTGCTGTTTTTAAGGTCTCGGCTTATCTCACTAACCGATGGTCTTTTCACTTCAGCGGCGCCATCATTAGCAGTTAATGGCTTAGTATCAGATTTAGCCAGCATCCCATCTGACGAAGTTTGACGGTTTGATTTGGCATTCATTTGCGTCGGGTTATATAGCTCCATCATCAGCTCCAATAATTTATCAATCACAATTCAGGTTAGCTTACTTTATCGGCAATTTTGTAAAAACCTTGAGTAATAGCTGCTATTAATTTGTTCGAGTTAATCAGCCTGCGGCCGATGTTACTCAATTTTTAATAAACGCATTTAAGTTCCATTACGCCATCAATACCGAGAATTTTAGGCTAGAACAATAGCTTGGCTTCATCCATAATGAATTGAGTCAAAAATTGAACAGCTTAGTGTTATTACTCACTTAACGCACTCAATACTGTAACGATTGCCATCGAACATTTTTAAGGAACAAAAATGCAGCCACATTGGTTTATTGTCGGATTAGAGATTTTTACAGGATTATTTCTAGCCTGTATTGCTATCGGTTTTATCGCGGTGATTTATATGTATATCGCCGATAAATTACAAACTAAACAAGCTATTCGCCATAACTACCCTGTTATAGGTCGCTTTCGTTATTTATTTGAGAAGCAAGGTGAGTTTTTTAGGCAATACTTTTTTGCCCAAGACCGTGAAGAATTACCCTTTAATCGCGCTGAACGCAGTTGGATTTACCGCGCGGCTAAAAATATCGACCGCACCATTTCATTTGGTTCAACTCAAACACACGACAAAACTGGCACTGTGATGTTTTTGAATGCGGCGTTTCCTAAGTATGACTCAGATCAGTATACAGATAACGTTCTCACTATCGGATCTGATTGTAAAACACCGTATCAAACATCGACTATTTGCCATATTTCAGCAATGAGTTTCGGCGCTTTGTCTCGCCCTGCTGTGACAGCCTTATCTCATGGCGCCGCGCAAGCGGATTGCTGGCTAAATACAGGTGAAGGGGGGCTAAGTGAGCACCATTTAAAAGGCAATTGCGATCTGGTATTTCAAATCGGCACGGCCAAATATGGGGTTCGTGATGACAATGGCCATTTAGACGATGACAAGCTTCGTTCAATTGCGAGCCATGACAGTGTCAAAATGTTTGAAATTAAGCTCAGTCAAGGTGCAAAACCTGGTAAAGGCGGTATTTTACCAGGAGTGAAAGTCACCGAAGAAATTGCCGCCATTCGCGGGATCCCTGTTGGAGAAGATTCAATTAGCCCTAATGGCCATGCAGAGTTTAATAGCGTAGTGGATATTATCGACATGATTTGCCATGTCCGTGAAGTCACCGGTAAACCGACCGGCATTAAGGCAGTGCTCGGTGATGAACAATGGTTAATTGATTTATGCGAAGAAATAAACCATCGGGGTATTGAACATGCACCGGACTTTTTCACTCTAGATAGTGCTGAAGGTGGAACAGGAGCCGCCCCACAGGCATTAATGGATCATGTCGGCTTACCGATAAAAGAAAGCCTGCCTATTGTTATCAATTTATTCAGACAAAAAGGTTTAAAACAAAGAATCAAAGTGATTGCCAGTGGCAAGATGGTGTTGCCTTCCCAAGTAGCATGGGCACTAGCGACAGGCGCAGACTTTATCGCATCAGCAAGAGGCAATATGTTTGCATTGGGTTGTATACAAGCATTGCAGTGTAATAAAGACACCTGTCCAACAGGGATCACCACCCATAATAAACACTTACAACAGGGATTAGACCCTCGTAATAAATCAGCAAGAGTCGCCAACTACAATAAATCATTGCATCATGATTTAAAGATTATTGCTCATTCATGCGGTGTGAGTGAACCAAGACAGCTTACTCGCCACCATGCAAAAATTGTCACAGAGAGTGGTATTTCAGTGTCGTTAGATAAGTTCTACCGACAATATTAGTAAAATTGACGAGTTATTTAAAATCCCAAAATATAAATTAGCAAAAGCTATTAGACTTATTGCTAATATATTGACATGGCATAACTTTGAACTATTTTTACAATAGGTGTAAAATTGTGACATAGAGCACATTTGTTTAGGGACTTACTTTTGAAAACTGCAAATTCGATTATGACATCCGGCGGGGCTCATAAATCAGTATCGCTAACCTGTAGCAACTGTGACAAACTTTCAGAAATTGAAGGTGAAAAAGTTTGCTTTGAACAAGGGCAAATCACTCGATTAACTGAAGATGTTAGTGCAAATACAATGATCAAAATGGTTTGTAATAGCTGGTCTAAGAATAGATAAGATGTGATTAGTAAGATGAGTTTCTGGCAATAAAAAAGCAATCTTCATGATTGCTTTTTTTATGCCTATTTATCACTGTAATGATAACGTAAACGCTATTACATAAACCTACAGTTAAATAGGTTATTCAAACGTTTATACCAAAATATCTGCCGCACTATCATCTGCTTTTAATAAACTATCTTCACTCTCGTTATCGTTTATTTTAGCCAGAGTTAGTCCACGGGTAGTCACAATCAAGCCTGCGCATAATTCATCATAGACTGACTGCAGTTCATCTTGATTCATTTCTCGCTTCTCAAGCGTCGCCATAATTGCAAACCAATCAGTGGTCACTTTATGTTGTGTACCCTCTAAGGCTGCTATTAAAGAAATGTTTTGCACTAACGACCTCCATATTTAGGCGTAATTACCTGATAATTTCCTATTTACCTAAACGATCTCAATCCTTTCCAGGCAATTAAGTTAATTATACACAAAAACTGCACTATCAAAGAGAGAAAACGTATACAAGCTGCACATCAAAGTGTGATTGTTTGCTCATTTTGGATCCGCCACAGTTTTGCATAGACGCCATTTTGTAATAATAACGCCTGATGAGTCCCTTGCTCAGCGATCTTTCCTTGACTCAATACGACAATTTTATCGGCATCAATAATCGTTGATAAACGGTGCGCCACCACCAAGCTTGTATGACCTTTTTCAGCCACTTTTAGCGCAGTTAATATCGCTTGTTCAGATTTACTGTCTAAAGATGAAGTCGCTTCGTCAAATACCAAAATAGGCGCTGACTTTAAAATTGCCCGTGCAATAGAGACTCGCTGTTTTTCTCCACCAGATAATTTTAAACCTCGTTCACCGACTTTGGTTTCCCACTGATGAGGCAGTGATTCAATAAAGTCAGTCAAATTGGCCAGTTTAACCGCCTCTCTTAATTCATCGTCGCTCGCAGTAGGCCTGCCATAAAGAATATTGTTATAAATGGTATCGTTAAATAGCACGGTGTCTTGTGGAACAATGGCGATGGACTGACGAAGTGCTTGTTGCGTCAATTGTTGAATATCTTGTCCATCGATTTTGATTGCACCACTGTCTACATCATAAAAACGAAATAGCAGTTTAATCAGCGTTGATTTACCAGCACCACTTTCACCGACAACCGCCACTTTCTGCCCTGCAGGAATGGTAAAACTGACATCTTTTAAAATGGGCCTTTCGTCATAATTAAAGCAAATATTATTAAAACTCAGCTCCCCTTTTGTAGGAACAACATCTGATGCTTGTGGACTATCTTTAATCGCTGGAACCTTGTCTAGCAAGCCAAACATACGTTCAATATTGGCTAACGCACCACGAATTTCACGATATACAAAACCTAAAAAGTTAAGCGGTATAAACAACTGCATCATAAAGGCGTTGATCAACACAAAGTCACCGAGCGTCATATTGCCTGCAGTCACTTCATAAGCCGCCAGCCACATCATAGCCGTCATGGCCACCGCAATAATTAACGCTTGCCCGGCATTGAGAGCAAATAATGACAACCTATTCTTACGTTTGGCCACTTCCCATTGTTCTAACGCAGAGTCGTATCGGTCGGACTCATAACGTTCATTATTAAAGTACTTAACCGTTTCATAATTCAATAAACTATCAACAGCGCGAGTATTTGATAGGGAGTCAGCATTAGCAGCATCTCGAACAAAACCTGTTCTCCACTCTGTTGCCACAACCGAATAACCAATATATGCGACCACTGCAACAAGCGTAATCAACGCAAAACCAATACCATAATTAAAGAAGAAAATGATGATCACTAAGCTGATTTCGAGGAGCGTTGGTACAATGTTGAACACCATAAAACGCATTAAAAAGCTGATACCACTGGTACCGCGCTCAATGTCTCGTGATAATCCGCCAGTCCTTCGGTCTAAGTGAAAATCAAGATCCAGTCGATGTAAGTGCTCAAATACCGCCAATCCAAGCCGTCTAATGGCTCTTTCAGTGACTCGCCCAAACAGCGTATCTCTTATTTCCCCAATAATGACATTCAAGAACCTAACAGATCCGTATGCGATAACTAAAGCAACCGGGACAGCCACTATCGCAGCCGTTTTTTGACCGTCTAAACTATCGACTAAGTCCTTTAAAATGAAAGGTAAACCGACACTGGCTAGTTTAGCGACAATAAGACATAACATTGCCAGAAAAATTCGCCCTTTGAATTCAAATAAATAGGGCCATAACAATCTCACTACTTGCCAGTTTAACTTTCCTACTGGTCCATCAAAATATGCTGACGGTCTCATTTACTTTCACCAATTACACTAAATTCACTTTCAAAATAATACCGGCATTAAACATTTAGCCAGTACCACAATCAATACAACAATCAATACAACAATCAATACAACAATCAATACAACAATCAATACAACAGTAAGTTAACACTATTATATGGAGTTGAGATTTATTCCATATCAATAAATCTCGAGAAGTTTCGGCTTCTTTCACTCGCTTTTGTAGATTTTAGATTATAAAAAACGCCACAAGTAACACTTTAGGCTTACAAACTGTTCTTTTAAGTAATTATAAAGGCTAGTTTTTATAAAATAATTTACTAAATATGCAATTATTAGTGTGTTTCTAGTTCAGCAACCAAAGAGAATTTGGTACTCTTTAATCGATACTTTTTGGCGAATTATACTAGCCATTAACATTTTTTCCCCGTTCAAAGGAAGCAACATGTTAGACGCAACAAAAGTTCAGCACCCACCATTACAATTAATACAAACATGGGTATGGATGATGATTGAATCAGGTAACCCTGAGCTTCAAGATAAAGGAAGAAACAATCTAATTTCGGCATTTGGAAGCCTAGCTAAAGCCAATGAGTATTTAGCTAACACCAACAAATAAAAAAGGCGCTTAACAGCGCCTTTTTTATTTATTATAAAGCCCGCTAATGACTAACCGCGTCTTTTCAGTACGCTGTCACTTAATGTTGCAAGCAACTTTTCTGTATCGCTCCAACCAATACAAGCATCTGTAATGCTTTGGCCATAGCAAAGCTCTTTTCCTACCACTAAATCTTGTCTGCCTTCTTCGATGTTACTTTCAACCATTACACCAAAGATATTTTGATTACCTGAACTAATTTGTCCTGCAACATCTTCAGCAACTATCATCTGTTTTTTATAGTCTTTGCTGCTATTAGCATGACTAAAATCGATCATAATGTTAGAAGGCAATTTTGCTTTCTCTAACTGAGCTTCAATCTCAGACACATCGCTTTCGCTATAATTTGGCGCTTTACCACCACGTAAAATGATGTGGCAATCAGGATTACCTTTTGTCGATACGATTGCAGAATGGCCAAACTTTGTTACCGATAGAAAATGGTGAGGTGCACTTGCTGCACCTATGGCATCGATTGCCACTTTAATTGTACCGTCGGTACCGTTTTTAAACCCGACAGGGCTTGATAAACCTGAAGCAAGTTCACGGTGAACTTGTGATTCAGTCGTACGCGCACCAATTGCGCCCCAACACATCATGTCTGCAACATATTGTGGTGTGATCATATCAAGGAACTCGCCTGCTGTAGGTATTCCTGACTCATTCAAATCAACCAATAGTTTACGAGCTGTTCTTAAGCCATCATTTAGCTTAAAACTGTTGTCCATGTATGGGTCGTTAATCAAGCCTTTCCAACCCACTGTGGTGCGCGGTTTTTCAAAATAAACACGCATAACAATTTCAAGTTGATCTTTATATTGCTCGCGAAGGGCAATTAAACGCTTGCCATAATCTAACGCGGCAACAGGATCATGAATAGAGCATGGGCCAATGACCACAAGTAAACGGTCATCTTGACGGTTCAGAATACGGTGGATCCCATCACGAGCATTAAACACGGTTGCTGATGCCGTTTCTGACGCCGGAAATCGCTCTAAAATAGCGATAGGAGGCAATAGTTCTTTTATCTCATCAATTCTAACGTCATCATTTTGGTAATACATAGTTTATACAGCTCCAGCAAACAGTTTATTTATGCCAAACTTTAAGCTTGGCAGTAAAGCATAACGCACAGCTTTATAATTCAAACAGTACCATACAATAATTCACTCAATCTATGATTTTGTCTATTTTATGAGTATAAATCACTGTTAATCAATAAGTTTAAATTTAACATTTTAAAATATCTAATAAATTCATTAATTTCGGTTATATTCGTCCCTTTATCCCATAATGTGAATTTTTTATTAGCAACGAAAAAGCTACGCTCAACTTAAACTGAGCGTAGCTTATTTGTGTATAACGTCATCCAGATGAAAGTGATCCTAGTCGCCGAAATGTTAATGCCGCATCATTGCTTGAAGCTTACCTTTGTATCTATGCTGACTCGTTTCATCAATACTTAAATCTAGAGCTTTCTCCATATTTTTCTTCGCTCTTCTTTCATCCCCCGTGGCCCAGTAAGCACGTGATAATCCAAAGTAGAACTCATGACGATAATCCGCTCTATCCACTGCACGTTTGTACCACACTAACGCCTCTTGATACTGCTTTTCAAAGTAGGCTTGCTGAGCCATGTCAAAGTAATAAAAGGGATTGTTTATACGGGCAAGCTCTAACACTTTATGTACCTGCTTCCATTCTTCTAATCTATCTTGCTCACCAAGAATGATGGCGAGGTTGTATAAGGTTGTGATGTTTTTAGCATCTAACTGTAAAACATGTCGGTATGCTTGCTCAGCTAATTCGTCCATCCCTTTATGACGATATATGACGGCAAGTGTATTAATGCTATTCACATAAAATGGGTCTAGCTCAATGGCTCTTTTAGCTAAGGCATAGGCGAGATCATATTCATTTCTCACCAATGCTTCAGCCGCAACATTATTAAAATACATGCCCGCTAAGGTTTGTCTGCTTATCTGCTTTATTCTATATGCTCTGACAGAACGCTCAGGCAAGAAGTCCACTAAGATTTCTGAGCCTCTCATGCTATATGTATTGGGTTGATCATGATGAAGTAGCTTCATATTCACGTGACCATTAACGAGATAAAAGCCTCCACGTCTATCCCAAACAGGCTCAACATCAATATCCTGAAACTTAACAGGTATATTCAAAGCATCAGCAACTGCGGTGGATAAAACCACCAAAGACATACAATTACCAGCACGCTCTTGGGCGGTTACTCTGGCCATTCTGGTGTAGTGGTCGCGAAATTCAAAACCACCATCTTGCGCACCAATATACTCAGCTAACCATTTATTTGCGGCTTGCTTTTCACCAGTAATACCAGCAGAACGTGCATACTCTTTTTTTATATCAATCACCATCCCTTCTGGGAGTTCAAAAATAGCATCGGTATCTGGAATTGCGACGGAGTTAAAATCATTATCACTGAACAATGTGCTGACTATAGCGGTGTTTTTTGTCTGAGTGGTGCTACTACAGCCTGTGAGGAAAGAAAAAAACAACGAGATAATTAACAAATAAAAACTATTAATCAATAACCTAGAAAAATAATTACTATTAGAAAATATATTTTTTGAATTTTCATCTTCTTGTAACATACATATGCTCCAGCAATTGCCTTAATTAAGCATAGTTGCAAGCGCAAAAAATGAGACACTTAAACGTGACAAAACCTATTTAATAAACGAATGAGCCGTCATTCGCGATATGTAAATTTAGATGAATTAGACTGGTAATATTAGTTATTGAACAGGTTTTACCTTTGGAGGGTTCTTTATTGAACGCTGAGGATTATCAATCTGAATATAAACCTCTTCACCTTGATAAGGGTATGGGCGATAAGCATTACCAGAGCAATTAAAGTAGCGGTAAGGTACTGCAATTGGCAAACAACCTACCGGTAATGCCTGTAATATTTGGATCTGCTGCTGCATCCGTAACATTTCTTGCCATTGATGATCTTGTTGCACTTGATCTCTTACTGCAAAAGCATCAAAAGGCTCAGAGGCCTTGCGGACCACCACTTTTCCAGCTTGAACCTCATTAACTGACAAGCTCAATATCAAAGCTGCCACACTAATTAAAACGGTTAACTTAACCAGCTTGCTCATATTACAACCTACTCAATACCCCATTGAGCCATTATTATAACAAAAAAAGCAGAGCACTATGGCTCTGCTTTTTTAAGCATAATTCAAACTAAATCATTTATTAACCAGCTGATTTAATTGAAACAAACTCTGGGTATGCATCGACACCACAATCTGATGAATCCATACCGTTATACTCTTCTTCTTCTGTTACTCGAATACCAACAGTTGCTTTCAGTACAAACCAAACAGCAAATGAAGCAGCGAATACCCAAGCAAAGATAACAAATGCACCATATAGTTGAGCACCAAAGTTAGCATCAGCGTTTGATAGAGGAACTAACATCAAACCTAGGAAACCACATACACCGTGAACTGAGATGGCACCTACTGGGTCATCAATTTTAATACGGTCAAAAGCAACGATTGAGAAGATAACAACACCACCAGCTACAATACCTGTTACACCAGCCATCAATAATGAAGGTGATAATGGGTCAGCAGTGATAGCAACTAGGCCTGCTAATGCACCATTTAAAATCATGGTCAAATCAGCTTTACCCCAAACAACCTTACACACGATGAGCGCAGATACAGCACCAAAAGCAGCGGCAGAGTTTGTGTTTAAGAAAATCTTCGCGACTGCAGTAGCATTTTCTGCATCAGAAACGAGTAACTGAGAGCCACCGTTAAATCCAAACCAACCCATCCATAAAATGAACATACCTAACGTGGCCATAGGTAAGTTTGAACCTGGAATTGGGTTTACTGCACCATTTGCACCATATTTACCTTTACGAGCTCCTAGTAGCAATACCCCAGCAATCGCAGCAGCGGCGCCCGCCATATGAACAATACCACTACCAGCAAAGTCAACAAAACCTGCAGCAGAAAGGAAACCACCACCCCATGTCCAGTAACCTTCAATTGGATAGATAACAGCTGTCAAAACCACAGAGAAAAGTAAGAAAGACCAAAGTTTCATTCGCTCAGCAACAGCGCCAGATACAATTGACATAGCTGTAGCAACGAAGACTACTTGGAAAAAGAAGTCAGACTCAAGTGCATGATCAGCACCGTCTGCTTGTGAACCAATGAGTGAACCAAACGATGGCAACCACCCTGCTTCGACATTATCGACATACATGATGTTGTAACCAACCAATAAATACATCACACATGCAATTGAATATAAACATACGTTTTTAGTTAGAATTTCTGTGGTATTTTTTGAGCGGACTAAACCCGCTTCCAACATGGCAAAACCCGCTGCCATCCACATAACTAAAGCACCCGAGATTAGAAAATAAAACGTATCTAATGCAAAGCGTAATTCAGTGACCGTTGTTCCTAACGCTGCTAACTCTTCCATTCCAGCCCCCTTATAGTGCTTCGTTATCAAGTTCACCCGTACGGATACGGATTGCTTGTTCGAGATCAGTTACAAAAATTTTGCCATCACCAATTTTGCCGGTATGAGCTGCTGTAGTAATTGCTTCAAGTAATACGTCTAAATTTTCTGCTTTAGTGGCAATTTCTAATTTTACTTTAGGAAGAAAATCAACTTGATACTCTGCACCACGATAAAGCTCTGTGTGACCTTTTTGACGACCAAAACCTTTTACTTCAGTTACAGTCATTCCTTCAATGCCCATTCCAGCAATTGCTTCTCGGACATCATCCAATTTAAACGGCTTGATGATAGCGCTGACGAGTTTCATCTCGACCTCCAAAAGTGTGATTGTTATATATTTGTTTGTAAATACAATTCAATCATTAGGCCAAACTTGTAAACACCTGTTTTACAACAAATAAATTAAAAACAGTTATTAATAAAGCCAAATAAACGCACCAAAAAAGTGCAGCTCCATTTCGGTGCGCACAAGATTAGCGCAGTCAGTTGAGGTTGGATTAGGGAAATTGTTAGAGTTAAATTAAAGGTTAAAAAAGTTTCTATATTCAATGAGCATTATTTTTTGCATTGCTCAAAGCCCAAAGCCCAAAGAGAAATTCAGTTTAATTACTGTGAAATTTACGCTCACTATCAGTAAACGGGTCAAAATAAGACCGCTACACAGGGCTTATACCAATCGGAATAAATAAGTGAGCAGATATTGCGTAGGAAAAAGCGCTTAGAACAAGGCAGGAATTGAAGCTAGCTAGTTGCTCTGCCTACAAATTTTTTAACGACGTTATAAGCGATTTTAACCAGTAAGAATGAGCATATTCTTATGCTGATTGGTATTATACCAATAGGGATAAATAAGTGAGCAGATATTGCGTTGGAAAAACCGCTTAGAACAAGGCAGGAATTGCAGCTAGCTAGTTGCTCTACCTACAAAATTTCTAACGACGTTATAAGCGATTTTAACCAGTAAGAATGAGCATATTCTTCTGCTGATTGGTATTAAATTCATAAGCGTTTTAGTCAATAAAAAGGCCCTCATATTGAGGGCCTATAACGATTTTGTTGGCTTACTAACTTTACCTTAAACGCACTGCAGTGCTCAGGCTAATGAATCAGCTCAAGTAATTAAAGGTTACCTGTAGAAGGCTCTTCAATCTCATCTGATGGCTCAGCTAATTCAGTGCGATCTTCAGCTAGTAAATCTGCCAATAAGCTATCGACATTTGTTTTATCGACCACTTCAGCTTCTGTAGCAGCTTCCGATGATACGATAACTTCGTCAGCTTCAGCGGCAATATCCGCAACTATTTCAGCTTCTAGCTCTTCGCCAGTCTGTTCAAGTTCGGCTAATAAAGCTTGTTGTTCACCTAATACTGAATCAACGACTTCGTCAGTTTCAACACTAGATTCGGCTACAGTAGCTTCATCTAATTGAGCTAATGCTGTTTCGGCAACGACCACTTCAGCGGTTTCTGGACTTGCCATTTCAACCACCTCTGCAACGACAACACCTTTAACTGCTGGTTCAGATGTTACCTTTTCAGATGCCGGTTGATTGAATTGCGCCATTAGGTCTTCTGTCAATTCTGGCTTCATAACAACGACACCTGCTGCGGCAGCTAATACAACGCCAGCAATAACAAACTTAGTTCCTGAACCAGACTTTTTCTCTTGTGCTTTCTCAGCAGCAGCTTTCGCAGCTAATTGGGCTTGAGGGTTAGGTTGAGGCTTTATTTCTAGCTTAGATTTTGGCTTTGAAGCAGCTTCTGCTTCATTGCTTTGCACTGGCGCGGTACGTCTTTCTTGCGTCGCGACAGGCTTTGGCTCTGCTTTTATAACAGGTTCATTCGTCTGAATATCAGCCTGTAAATTATCTCTAATATCAGAGATAGGCTCTGGCTTTATTTCTGGTTTAATCTCAGTTTTCACTTGAGGAGTGTCAACCGCAACGTTAGTCATTGGCTCAGCCATGACATTAACATTGCTCACTTTTGCAGCCTGAGCTATCGGCGCCTCTGCAATAGGCGCT
Organism: Shewanella olleyana; assembly: GCF_023283825.1. GTDB lineage: Bacteria > Pseudomonadota > Gammaproteobacteria > Enterobacterales > Shewanellaceae > Shewanella > Shewanella olleyana. The sequence continues at coordinate 217,056 of NZ_JAKILD010000003.1, forward strand.
TCAGCCTTTGGGGAGGCGTACGCCGGTTCATCATTATATGGTGCACTAAAGGCAGCAACAGCTTGTTCATCTGCTGCTAGTTCAGGTAAAACACCTTGCTCAGGTCCTTTGGTTCTTGCACCTAAGAACTGACCACCATCATAGATTTCCATCTTATGACTTGAAACATCACCTTCAACCACACCAGAGCTTACGATAACGAGACTATTACAGTGTAGAGAACCTTTAAATACTCCACAAACGCGCAGTTCTTGACAGTAAAGTTCACCGTCAATTTCGCCACCTACTTCAATTTTAACTTGGTCTGTTGAACGAATAACACCTTTGACTTGACCAGCAATCAAAGCAGGCCCTTTTACTGTCATTTCCCCATCCAGTGAAGTTTCGGGACCAATAAAAGTCACCCCGTTTCCTTTGTTATTCATACCCAGCAGTATCCTTCTTATTATAAATTTTCGACTTATAGTAAACTAACTAAATAAAAACAACAATAACATTGCGTTTACAATCCATTCGCCTGCCAATCCACGTAAATTTATCTAATCCATTAATAACTTCAGTGTTTTCTAATTATATGTAATAATCTGTATCTGCTAGATTTGCAGACTATTGTTAAGGACTTCAATAGTTGATTGTTATAAACAAGGACGTAAGATGATTTTATCGGATATTTTCTTAGGTGATATACCTGAGCCTTTGACGCAACAACTCTGTCAAATTACTGAGCTACTTAAGTGTAATACCATCAGCCATGACCCTCTTGATTTCCATTGGCAACAGGCTGATCAGCACAAAAAAATTCTCCTGCACTTTGTTGATGATCCGAAACAACACATCCCTAACTTATCGACAGAACTTATCTCTGAAGGTAAGCACCTCGCTTTTTGCTCAAGCTTGAACTCAGATACAGAAACATTACTCATAGCTAATGGTTTTCATGGCGGCCTTTCCGTAAGCGCATCCATTATCGAAATCATTGAAGCACTAAAGAATATCGATAATAATAAGCTCTATTTCAGCCATGATGCGATGTCGCATTATATTCAATCTCGTAAACGCCAGCCTATTACGCAACGTCAAACAGAGTTACTGTCGTTAACAACTAAAAAAGAACAACAAGTATTATCTCTGGTTTGCCAGGGCTTATCTAATGAGCAAATTGCCGCTCATTTAAGTATTTCAATCAACACAGTCAAAATGCATATCCAAAATATTTTCAAAAAAACCAAAGTTTCTAGTCGAGGCCAACTGTCTTACGTATTCACTCAAGTGTGAAGGTACAAGTCAATATCTGAAAATAAATTGACGCTATAAGCCCATTTAATTACTGATATACTTTGATATATTAAACGACCAATAAGCTTTTGAGTGGCTGTAGCGTGACAACTAATCTATTACATTTATATCGCGATAAAATAGTGCAGTCGAAGTCAGGCGCACTCGATCCCACTCAGCAAGTGTTAGTCGACGATCCAGCCCAAGCACACGCACTAAAACTGCTTAACCAGTTATTCAACGAACTGAATCTCCAACACTCAGTCGATGCTGACTCGACTTCAGCTGATAAAGTAATAAATCAAGCAAACCATACCATCGGCGTTTATCTCTGGGGAGATGTGGGCCGCGGTAAAACCTTTCTGATGGACTTGTTCTACTCAAACCTCATTACTGACCGTAAGCTGAGATTACATTTTCATCGATTTATGGCCGAAGTGCATCATCAACTAAACACCAGTAAAGGTGTTAGTGATCCATTAGTTCATATTGCTCACTTATATGCAGAGCAATATCAAATAATTTGTTTTGATGAGTTCTTTGTCTCTGATATAGGCGATGCCATTATACTAGGGCGCTTATTTGAGCACTTGTTTAGTCATGGCGTTATACTCGTTGCCACCTCTAATATTGAAGTGAATCGGCTTTATGAAGGTGGATTACAAAGGGAACGATTTTTACCCTTTATCGATTTGTTCAAAAAGCAGGTACAGGAAGTTGAACTTAGTGGCGAGATTGACCACCGCATCAATCAACAAGCGAGTTCAACTCGTTGCGAGCAAATATCTCTTAACCCTTCAATGGATCATGAAAACTTCATCGCACTCGCAGGGCGTCACTATCCACACCAAGCAGCGGTATGCACAACACATAATCACATCAGTATCTGTAACCGCTCGATACCCTACCAGGCTATGGTCAACAAGCTTATTTGGTTTAATTTTGAGGACATCTGTGACGGACCAAGATCCCAACTAGATTACATAGAAATTGCGAGTTCATTTGATCATGTCGTAGTGGATGAAGTACCACAACTTGGTGGCGAAGTGAGGTCATGGATTAAGGCGCGTGGAACTGAGGATGCTGCTGTTGGAACTAAAACGGGCGAGAGACAACTCAATTATGCAACCAATGATGATCCTGCAAGACGCTTCATTAGCTTAGTCGATGAGCTTTATGATCAAAAAGTATCACTCACCGTTTGCTCAATCTTTAATATAGATGAGCTTTATACTGGCGGCGCTCTTTCCTTCGAATTTCGCAGAACCATTAGCCGTTTAATAGAAATGAAACGTTGGGACTAGCTCACTATCATCCTTGTCAGATAACCTACCGCCTAGCTAAAGAAATTCACTCTAGCTACTTACTCTAGCAATTAACTATAGTGACTTACTCTAGTCACTTAGTCCCTATCAAAGTGACTTGAAAGTAGCTTGTTAACCTTTATTGAACAGTATGATTAATCACTTCACTGAAACGACGCATAAAATTCTCAAAGGCTTCATTATCAGGATAATCGAATTGGTATTTATTATGGAAATAGATATTAAGGGAAGTACGTCCATCACTAAGCGTAATAGTGTAGCCATCATAACCCGTTTCAGCGTGTAAGCCACACAGTTGGTAAGTCGAGTTATAGCCGCTTTCACTCGAATGCTTTTCACCAAATTCAGTTATTTTATTAAACACTTTCAGTGCTTGATAAATATCTATGGCGTTTTTCATGGGACGACTCCTGACTGAATGCAGACCAATAATAGTTAATTAATATTAGTCATTAATACGAGTAATGATTTTACGCCTAAAGCGCTTAATAAGATCACCTCGTTATGTGATTATTCAGTCTAAGCTAGCGACAAAAGATAACAGTGATAAAGCGCTGAATTTTGCCAACATAATGGTCAATTTGTGTATCAATTTGCTTCAGCGACCATCGTGATGTCGCGCTTTTACCTGGTACATTGCTTGGTCTGCTAACTCTAAATATTGAGTAACATTCAATTTTTGTTTGGCATTTCTTGACGCTAAACCGACACTGTAAGCCAACTCAAAAGGTTCGTTACTAGTATCATTGTGTTTTTTAAGCGCACGTTTAAAACGTTCAAGAGCAAAAGTGACATGACCATCATTGCATTCACAAAATAACACTAAAAATTCATCACCGCCAAAACGGGCAATTACATCAGAATCTCTAAACTCTTGAGTTAATAAGTTTGCGAAAGCTTTTAACGCTCTATCGCCTGCATCATGCCCATGATTATCATTAATTTGTTTGAAGTAATCCAAATCAAAAAACACTAAACAACTGCCAACCTCATTTCGATCCCAAGTTGATATCGCTTGATTGGCTAACACTTCAAAACCACGTCGATTTGAAATTCCCGTTAGTTCATCCAACGTCGTTTGCTGTATAGAGACTAATTCAGACACCACCATTTCGGCTAAATCTTTAAGTGCAATTTTATCATCGTGGCTAAATTCACGTGGTTTATCATCAATGATACACAATGTTCCCACACGCATACCGTTCGGCATTGTGAGAGGATGACCAGTGTAAAAACGAATATGAGGTGCTTCTGTCACCAAAGGGTTGTCAGAAAACCGTTCATCTTTGGAGGCGTCATTAATAACAAACGGTCCTTCATGATGAATGGCATGACCACAAAATGAAATATCTCGAGGAGTTTCACTGGCAACTAGGCCTTGGCAGGATTTAAACCATTGGCGATTTTCATCAACCAAACTCACTAAACAAATTGAAACTGAAAATAGTCGTTTTGCTAAACGAGTAATACGATCAAAGCGCTCTTCAGCAGCGGTATCTAATACGTTTAAATTTCTCAGTGTCTGTAAGCGCGCTTCTTCATTGTCGTGTATAGGTGCAGTTAACATATTCCCAGCCCAAAGTTACTAAGGATCATTTTCTTATTTTTTATTGTTAACAGTAGCTTAACAAATAATCATTAGATAAGTTACTGATTAATACTCAGAATAGCAGTTTAAAATTAACTCTGTTGATAATATCTGCATTTATTTATATGCAATCAACCTAACTTTACTCATTTATTTATCTATAATGGGCCAAATAACCAACTAAGTAAATTGCGCAAAACCTAAGTTACATCTTGCTATTTAAAGCTATGTTGAATTAAAGCTTCATGCTGTTTCTACATTAGCCGCTAAGTCAGACTCCACGCCTAAAATATGCTGGTAGATATCGATAACTTGAGAAACATTTTCGTTAGCTATACTGGCATCTATCAAGCCTTTTTGCTGTTGTAACGTCAGTCGATGATTCTCATCCCTTAACCAACAATAAGTCTGAATTAAGTGCTGTGCTGTCATCATGGGTAAAATCTCCAATTCGGCAAGAACTTGAAAAATGTGCACATTATCAGACCAAATAGCCAACTCTTTATACTGGTTTGCATTTGCTAAGACCAAGTATTGAGCCATAAATTCAATATCGGCAATGCCACCAGCACTTTGCTTTAAATCAAACTTGTCATTGCTCACTTTTAGTAAGTGATCGCGCATTTTTATTCGCATATCTCTGACTAACTTTGCTAACTCAGGAAGGTCACGGGGCTGAGACAATACTTCAGTTCTTATTTCGCTAAAGCGCGCAGCTAATTGATTATCGCCATAGACAAAACGAGAACGAACTAAGGCCTGATGCTCCCAATTCCATGCTTCTGTTTGTAAGTATTCTTTAAATTGTTCAACCTCGGTGACGAGTAGTCCTGATGCCCCTGAAGGTCTAAGACGCATATCCACTTCATAAAGCTCACCCGAAGTTGTACGAGTGGCAAATAGATGCACAATTCGTTGTGCAAGCTTTAAGTAGAAATGTCCAACTCCGATAGGCCTTCTGCCATCGGTTTCACCTGTGTTCACACTATTGCGTAGGAACACCAAATCTAAATCTGAACCATAGCCCAGTTCAATACCGCCCAATTTACCGTAGCCGATAATGGCAAAGCCCATTTTATCTGGACTAGTTCCTTCAGGAACGCCATGACGAGCTGCCACTTGATGCCAAGCCTGAAGCACCACTTGTTCAATTATGGCTTCCGCTAAAAAAGTAAGATGATCGCTTACTTCCATCACAGGCAAAACACCAGTCACATCAGCGGCGGCAATTTTGAGCTGCTGGGACAATTTGAATTGTCGCAGCGCTTCCATTTGCATTTCCATGTCATCTTCTGGCACTCGTAATAAATACTGTCTTAACTCGCTTGGATAATCATCCACCGATGTCGTGTCGTATAACTGAGAAGGATCGATTAACTCGTCTAGCAGCATGGGGAAGTTAGCTAACTCATGAGCAATCCAAGGACTAGCACAACATAAGCTAATCAGCTGTTGGCGAGCTCCTGGGTTTTCACATAAGAGTTCCAGATAAGTCGTTCGTGTTAAAATATGTTCCAACACACCAGAAACCGCTTTCAATGCGACACTAGGAATGGGTTGTTCTAATAATTCAGACAGCAATCTTGGCATCAGCTTTTCGAGTGTCTCGCGGCCTCTGGGACCAATAGAGCGTTTGGTGGTTATAGAGCGCCACTCGATGAGTTCTGGCCAAAAATTAACATCATCCACTAAATGTTCATCTAAAAGCGCTGCTGCATTATCTGGGTCTTCAATAACCCATAACTGGCTTGTCCAATGTTCACTTTGTTCTTGTTCGTCTTCGCCGCCTACTGTCTCTTTAAAGTGTCCATGAATTCGATACATGGCATCAGCAATTTTTGACCTTAGTGCAGCTTCATTTTCAACTTGCATCGCAAAGCATAAACGCTGCCAATCAACCTGATTATCTGGCAAGGTTTGCGTTTGCTTGTCATCGATGGCTTGGAGTAAGTTTTCAACGCGTCTTAATAAAATATAACTGTGTTTCAAATCATCTACAGCAAGGTATTCAAGTTGACCAAGGTTATATAAAGTATCAATAGCACCAAATAGACTTTGCTGACGTAATGATGGCTCCCTGCCGCCGCGAATGAGTTGAAAACTTTGCACCACAAACTCAACTTCTCGGATCCCACCAGCACCTAATTTGATGTTATCTGTCAATTGACGACGACGTACTTCTTGGGCAATCAATTGTTTCATTTTTCTGAGGGAATCAATGGCTGAGAAATCGATATATCTGCGGTAAATGAAAGGCCTTAATAAGTCATGCAAATCATCGCTATATTGAGTCCAAGGCCCAAGAACTCTAGCCTTAACCATGGCATAGCGTTCCCAGTCACGGCCTTGCTCTTGATAGTAATCTTCTAGGCCACTAAAGCTTACCACCAGCGGGCCGCTTTCACCGTAGGGGCGCAAACGCATATCAACTCGAAATACAAAGCCATCAACAGTGACTTGATCGAGTAAATTGACTAAACGCTGGCCCATTCTGATGAAAAACTGCTGGTTGGCTTGGGCACGGCGTCCACCTTTCGTTTCGCCATGTTCAGGAAAGGTAAAAATTAAATCAATATCAGATGAGAAATTCAGCTCGCGGCCGCCAAGCTTGCCCATGCCAAGAATCAATAAAGGTTGCGGATTACCCTCGTCATCGGTTGGAGTCCCTAATTGCTGGCACATTTCTTTATATAACCAATCGCGAGCAGCGATGACTAAGGCCTCAGCAAGTGCTGACAAGTCTAATAGTGAAGACTCGACATCAGCATAATTTTTAAAATCGCGCCATGCTAGTCGCACCATTTGCAGGTTACGGTATTGACGCAAAGCAGATTTAACTGCCTCTTCGGAGGTTAAACTAGATAACTCAGCATCGAGTTCTTCGGCAAAAAGCTGTCTATCAACATCATTGATTAATCCATTGAATAATGAACTAATCCATTGCGGGTTTCTGCATAACTGTTCAGCAATATAATCACTCAATCCAAAGACTGATTTTAACTCTTGCTGTTGAACATGATCCAAATTAGCGGCTAACTCAGGTGACTCATCACATAGCCTTAACCAGTAACGTTCTGCAATGTCAGATAATTCGGCAGATAAGGCGCAGTTACTTTGGTTTTGCATTATTATTCGATCCCTTCAGCAATTTAAACACAGCGTAACACTTTCTAATCGACATAATATGTCAACATGTGCTATACCATTCATAACAAAAGTTTAATGTAAGTCTTAATTGAATATGCCATTAAGATTACTATAACCTGTATAGTAGTTATACCTAACCGTATAAATATTTGGTCGTTATTGAGCACATATTTATGCGGTTTGTTATTATATTTATAGATTAATTTCTAACCATTTGGAGAAAACATGGCTGGCATGCTTCCCCGTGTCCTCGCAGTATTTTCAACGATAATATTGTGCTTTACATTAACAGGCTGTGGTGATGACAGACCTGAAAAAATAGCTCAGTATCAGCAATTGTCTCAACAACGTTTGGGTCAATTAAGCTCGATGCTCAATAGTGGTGAGTTGCGTAATGCTACATTACTAAACCAATACAGCAATTTACTCAAACAAAGTAAACCTGATTTAGTGCCGCTGTTAGATGAACTGGCAAAAGATGCTGGTACCTCAGGACCGATGTTTCAGTCACTAGAGAGACGTGTGAGTGAACTTTCAAGTTCAGCCAATTTTGTCGACTTAGATCAACAGCTCGATGAAGCACAAAACATCTACCATGCTGCAGACCCTAGCCTCTATAACGATATGCTCTCGGATCCTGTCAATGTGGTTGCTGATTTATCCGGTGGTCAACTAGCCCGAGTTAACTCAATCAGTCGTGAAGCGGCTGCACTGGCGAATGGCAATGAAGACTTCGGCGCCGGTAGCCAGTTAGTCGGTAACCCTTCCTATGGAAGCTGGCAATCTGACTCAAGCGGTATGTCCTTTTGGGCTTGGTATGGCATGTATTCGATGTTTTCTAATATCATGAACCCAGTTCGTTACGATCGCTGGTCGAATAATCGTGGTTATAGTTACTACAATGATGTGGGCCGCTCACGATACACATCACCAAAACAAGCTAGTGCGCAAAATCGCACCTATGAGAACACCAAAAAAACCTTTAACTCTCAAGGTCGACAGTTTAATAGCCCTTATGCAAAATCGCGTACTGGCTCTACAGGCTTATCAAGACAAAGTACTTCTGCACCTAAAGCCAGCACTGCAGGTACACGAAGTGCAAGCACAAGCAAATTTCGTTCGACCTATTCAAAAGACAGCAGTTTCCGTAATTCATCAAGCCGCACGACTCGCGGTGTACGCCGAGGCAAATAAGGAAAAATCATGACATTTTTAACTGACTTCGGGCTCACATTAGACCTCGCTATTATTTTAGCCATCGATATCACCATTGCGGTAGTTTTGTTAGCACTTATGCGTTATTTACAAGGTTGGAGCATAAGAGTAAACAGCCGCGCTGAACTTGCCGAACGTGATAATTTCGCTTTTGGTGTGAGTACCGCTGGCGCCGTTTTGGCACTAGGGATTGTACTAAGTGGCGCGATTACAGGTGAAGCGGCAAACTCTTATGTAATGGAAGCCATCGGCATGGCCTGTTACGGTGTTTTTGGTTTAGTACTGATTAAATTTGGCCGCTTCTTGCATGACAAGGTCGCGCTCAACGAAGTAGACAAAAATAGCCAAATCGTTAACGGAAATATGTCTATTGCCATCGTTGATGCTGCTGCAGCTATCGCCACAGCGATTATCATTCGCTCGGTATTAATGTGGGCAGAAGATATTACTGTAGATACCTTTATCGCTATTTTCACTGCATTCTTAATTTCACAGTTAATGTTAGTGGTGTTAACTCGATTCCGTGAGCATCAATACGCGAAACGAAATCAAGGTGATTCAATGCAAAAAGCCCTAGAGCAAGGACAAGTCGCTATTGCAGTGCGTCATAGCGGCTACATGATTGCGATGGCATTTACTTTTAATGCTGCAAGTCATTTCATTATTTATGATCCGACCGCTTACATGGCAAATATCATTGGCTGGTTGACCTTCTCTATCGTCATGTTAATTGCACTGTCAGTATTATTAGCGATTGTGAAAAAATTAGTGCTAGCTCAGATTAACTTAACTGATGAAGTAGAAAAGCAGCATAACCTTGGTGTTGCAGCCGTTGAACTTGCTATTAGTGTCGGTATTGCACTTATTCTTGCGGCATTAATGGCGTAAATCGATGAATAATACTTTGCTTGAAAACGGCCAGGAGGGCAGCAACAAGCAAAGCAGCCCTTCTAAACGCAGTTTAGCTTGGTTTGACGATGTCCTTTTACTGGGCATTATGGCACTCCTTGCTGGCTGCGGTCTTATCTACGAATACCTTTTATCCCATTACGCAGGCCGTATCTTAGGCGCACTTGAGGCCGCAATTTATACCATGATAGGTATTATGATTGTGTCGATGGGCATAGGTGCTTTTGCCGCTCGTAAAATTCGTTGTGCCTTTACCGGTTTTGCCTTACTCGAACTTATCGTCGCATTTTGCGGTTCGTTAGCGATTTTAATTACTGCTGCTGTTATTGGCTTTGGCCAACAACTTCCATTAATTATTGCCAACACATTAGGCCTACCGCCTGACCATATGCCCGACGGTGGTTTTATTGGCACTCTGCAAAATATGAGTGAATATCTACCATATGTTTGGGGGGTTATTCTAGGCTTGATGATCGGTATGGAAATTCCGCTCATCGCCCGCGTACGCCAATCACTATCTGAAGAACACCTAATGCACAATGCAGGGACTATTTATGGTGCTGATTACATTGGTGCTGGTGCAGGTGCAGCGATTTGGGTGTTATTCATGTTGTCGCTTGATATTCAATTAGCTGCAGCATTAACCGCAAGTGTTAACTTACTTGCTGGCTTTGTGTTTATTTGGCGTTTTTGGCAACAAATTCGTTGGGCAAAATTAATTCTCGTCGGCCACTTTGTGGCGAGTGGTGTATTGGTTTTATTAGCCATGCATGGCCCTAGTTGGGAGCAAAATTTTAATAACCTGCTTTATAAAGACAAAGTAGTTTATGCCGAGGCAACCCGCTTTCAACAACTGACCTTTACAGAAAGACTGCGTGGGAGTGGTCAAGCGCCAGTTTACTCACTCTATATTAATGGTCGATTACAGTTTTCAAGTATTGATGAGCACATCTACCATAGCTTTTTGGTTCATCCAACGATGGCTGCGAGCGCGAGACAAGATAATGTATTAATCATTGGCGGCGGCGATGGTCTTGGACTCAAACAAGTCTTTAAATGGGCCCCTAAATCAGTCACCTTGATGGACTTAGATGAGAAACTCGTTGATTTATTTCGCGAGCCACACGTCAACATGCCTACTCATGTGAGCAATGCCATGCTTGCTTTAAATGGTGATGCGCTTAATGACCCTCGTGTAAAGTTGGTTTATGACGATGCATTTAACGGTGTCGATAAGTTGATTAAAAATAATCAAAAATTTGATGTCATCATTGTTGATTTACCCGACCCAAGCCACCCTGATTTAAATAAACTGTACTCAGATTTATTTTATCGGAAATTGGCTGAGTTACTCAGCGCTGATGGCGCGATGACAGTGCAGTCAACATCGCCTTATCATGCACAAAAAGCTTTTATATCAGTGGGAAAAACTATTGAGTCTGCAGGTTTTGCAGTGCAGCAATATCATCATAACGTGCCTAGTTTTGGTGAGTGGGGCTGGACCATTGCCACTCGCTCTGGCCTAGATGCAAAAGCGCGTCTTGCTCACGATGAAGTGTTACCTATCGACGAAGATTGGCTTACTCCAGGGTTGATGAAAGGTGCATTTGAATTCCCTGGGAATTTTTATGTAGATAAACAGAATATTGAGATTAATAGAATTGGCTCATTGCAGCTGTACCATTATCACTTGGCATCTTGGTCAGATAATCAAGGGATGAATCTTTTTTAATCTACCAAAAATAGCCTTGACATAATATGTCTAAGTGCTATCTTTGAAACCTAAGACATAATATGTCAACAAGGAAAAATATGAATATCCATAAGATTGCTAACCACTTAACTGAACTCGGCGATGAAAGTCATACCGGTTTAAAGTTTGACTGTTTCCCAATTGACGGTGATGTCGAAGTATTACAAGTCAACGTTGCTGGACGAGAAGAGTTACCAGTATTCGTATCTGTAACTGACAACCAAATTTTATGTATCAGTTACTTATGGGATGAGAGCGAAGTGAAACAAGAAACTCGCACTCAAATGTTTGAAACCATGTTGGAGCTAAACATTCCAATGCCACTTTCATCATTTGCAAAAATTGATGATAAATATGTGGTTTACGGTGCACTATCAGTCACCTCCAGCATGGAAGAGATTGAACAAGAATTATCAGTATTGTCTGATAACTGTTTAGAAGTCATCGACGAACTTGTCGAATTTTTGAAGTAAGGAGCCATATCATGGGCATTTTAAATAAAATTTTAACGGCATTTCGCGGCGGTGCAAATGAAGTCGGCCAAAATATTGTCGATGCAAATTCTACCCGTATTTTTGAGCAAGAAATCCGTGACGCAGAAAAGCATTTAACCAAAGCTAAGCGTGAACTCACTGACGTAATGGCGAAAGAAATGCAAGCTAGCCGCGAAGTGGATCGCTTAAAGCGCAGCATTACTGAGCACGAAGGTTATGCAACTCAAGCACTTGAAAAAGACAACGAAGCATTAGCTATCGAAGTGGCTGAAAAAATTGCCCAACTTGACCAAGAGCTTGCAGACCAAGAAGCGGCTAACACTAGCTTCTCTGCGCACGCAGTTCGCTTGAAAGAATTAGTCAAGAAAACTGAACGTCAGTTAACGGATTATCAGCGTCAACTGAGCATGGTAAAGACCACTGAAAGTGTTCAAAAAGCCACTGCAACCATCACTGACTCATTCGCTTCAAGCAACTCGAAGCTAATGAATGCGAAAGATTCTTTAGAGCGCATTAAGGCCCGTCAACAGTCATTTGATGACCGTTTACAAGCTTCTGAAGCTTTAGCTGAAGAAAACAGTGACAAGTCTTTACATGCTAAATTAGCTGAAGCTGGCATTGGCGAGCAAAAATCGAGTGCTAATGCAGTATTAGATCGCCTTAAAGCGAAAAAAGGTTAATTAAGCTATGGGATTTCTAAGTGGCCTATTCGGCAAAAAAGAAGCCCCAAAACGTCAGCTTGATCATGTGAATAAGCTTCTCAAGGGAGATATGATCTCCCTTGATGATAGCTTTGCTTTACCTGAGCAACTGCGTGGGCAGCAACTTAAAGTTGAACAAGTCCATACTTACGAGTATGAACGCTCTCAGCAATGTGAGTGGTTACTTAGAGGACATAGTGGTACTGCTATTTACCTCTCTTATCATCAAGAAGATGAAGCATATTTAAGTTTTTCAATCAAAGTTAATCGAGCCGTTGTAGAGCAGCTATTCGACTTAGATCAATTTGGTCAAATTTTTGAAGAACCCGGTAATGCAGAACTCACTCCCCTTTCATTATCAAACGAATTAGATAGCGAATACGGACGTTGGCTTGCTAGCGCATATCATCAAGTCGAATTTGGTTGTTTTGGATACTTCCACCGTGAAGATTATCGTGGTCAAAAACCGCCTCAAGATGATAACAGTCAGCACCGTGGACTGGCTTTTGAAAGCTACTCTTTGGTCAATAATGAAGATTCCCACGCCGTCGATATCGAAGTATACGAAGGTGGCGATACTGATGTGATGTTAACTCTGTATCGACCTGTCACTGATATTCGCGAGTTTTGGCCAGCAAGTTAGCTTGAGTTGTTTAAGGAGTAACACCTGTCATGAGTAAAGGTAAATCATTACCAGATACATGGATTAAAAATCAGCAAGCAGCAAAAGCAACGCAAGTGGCTTTTGACCTCGATGAAAAGTTTCAATACTTAATTCGAAAAGCAGCGCTTGATGCAGGTGTTAGCCCTTCTGATCAAATACGTGCGATCTTAGGTTTAGAAGTCACTAAACGTCCTAAACGACCAAGATTAACGGTTTCGCTGAGCCAAGATGACTATGCCATTTTAGCTCAACGCTATGGACTAGAATCAGATGCACAGCTTGAAATCAAAAAACGTGTATTAGATGATTTAGTCCAGTTTGTTGATGTCTAGTTTGTTAGCCTTCAATTGCGTTTAGCAATTATTTAATATCACAATTTTGACTATCGGATACAAAACACGCTTTCGAGCGTGTTTTTTTATACCTTAAGATTGTCTCGCCACAGTTACATTGATAGCATCATTACAGAGATATTCTGTAGAAACGGATTTTAAAATGATTGATAAAAAACGCTGGTCACTGAAAGCCCTAAATGGCCCAAGCCCATTTGATTTAGCCATGATGGTGTTATCGCTCTTTTCAGTCATAGTGGTTTTGATACTGGCTTTTAGTCATGTGGATACTGAAACTAGACGTTTATTGCTCTTTATTGATCTCAGTATTTGTATCATTTTCATGGCACGATTTTTTTATGGTTTATTCAAAGCAACTAATAAGAAATTCTACCTACGCCATCATTGGATTGATTTTGTTGCCAGTATTCCGGCTATTGAAGCGCTGCGTATCGCTAGAGTTTTCCAAATCCTCAGAGTCATAAGGTTAATAACAGTTAGCCGCACTTTAATTATTCCATTATTAAAGCAACGTAAACAGACCACTTTAGCCAGTTTACTATTAGCATTGGTATTTATCTTAACGACTGCTTCAATTATTATTTTATTAGTTGAATCTGGCGTTGAAGGCGCCAATATTGAAACAGCTGAACAAGCCATTTGGTGGACGTTAGTGACAATATCAACCGTTGGTTATGGTGATTACTATCCCGTCAGCACTATTGGGCATGTGATTGGTGCTATTGTCATTATGAGTGGTGTTAGCTTTTTTGGTGTCATTTCTGGTTATATGGCATCGGTTTTTGTCGCTCCAGATGAGAATGAGCGAAATGAGAATAATCAAAAAGAAATCAAGTTTGAACTTGAAAAAGCGATTACTAGAATGGAGCAAAATCAAGCTCAAATGGAAAAGAACCAACTACAGATGCTAGAAGAAATCACCCGTTTGCGTAAAGAAATCAATGATAAATAACCTGAGCTCGGGATAACAACTTGCTTTCTAGAGGTTATTTTTACTGATAACGGCGTTAAATTTGTTTGCAATAGGCCAGCTATTGACGCACAAATTTGCCTTGTTCTAAACAAAAAATATCTCTCTAGAATAAGATTGAAAGCAAACATGTAATAATTCAAAAGTTTAACTAACTTCTTATCCCAAGTTCAGGATAAGTAGTCTTCGTTGCTTAAAGTGACCAATAAAAAACCTATCGTTTGATAGGTTTTTACATTTTATCGATGACAGAAATGCGTTGTCCTGCAACTGACTATTATTCGATACTAGACGTTAGGTGATAGATGCTCATCACTTCCAATAAGGTTGATTACCAAGCGCACTTTTTCTAGAGTGCTCCATCGCAAATAATAAGCTTTGCTCTTTATCTTCTAACCAACTCGCAATATCCACATCACTGTCTTGGGTCAGTTTTGCTAACAGTTGATAGCAGCCTAGTGTTTGGATACCTAAGGCTAAATCCTGCCACGGAGCACGAAAAGCTTCTCTATCTTCAGCTTGATAAAGCTCACCATACGCAAAACCCACCAAAATACTCTCATCTAACGCTTGAGCCACTTTTTGATAATCTAAGCTATCCATCGCTGCACTCGCAGGCATTAAATCGACGATTCTTTGCCAAGAATCCTGCTGTAAGTGATTGGCAAATAAGCCAAGCTCAGGATAGTCCACCATTTGATGGCTACCATTGGTTGTTTGTAGCAACAAATCAACAAGGGATAATTGTAGTTGTCCATATTCAGGCACTTGCCAAAGTTGAGCAAGTTTATGAAATGAAACTAACTCAGTGACACTTTTTAATACCAATTCAGTAATGACGGTTTTATTAACTCGCTTACCGAGTAGCTTTTTCTGGTCATCTAAAACGAGACTCAGACTCTGTAAAGGTTCGATGAACTGCATTTGTTGTTCGATTAAATCAAAGTATTGAAGCACTTGTTTATTTAGCAAGCCAAACTGACTCAAAGTCAGTCTTAGTAACCTGACGCACGCTCGAAGCTGCATCCAAAGTTTAGCTTGATGGGGAATGTCCTGTGTTTCTATCAGCAAAGATTCAATAACCTGCCAACGTTCAATACCGGTTTCCAGTAATACTTGTAAGGTTTTCGAGAGACTTTTATCAGTCGGCAGGCAAATATATTCAATACTTTCTAATGGCGTAGAGTGTTGGTGACCCGATAATTGATAACCTCGTTGAGCTTTACTGGCTTTACCTAATCGGACGGGAATGGTTTTAGCCACTTCAATGGCTAAGTGCAATAAGGCCGATGCTTCACCTGCAAGTAACTCAAACTCAATTTCGCAAATAGACTCAGTTTGACCATTGGCAATCACATCACCTAAATCAAATGCAACCTCAACTAAGCTGCCCTCTATATAGATATGCCAGGCTTGACGAGTAAAGTTGGTTTCAAAAACACAATGCAAATCATCTTGTATTGCGTCTATCTCTGCTTCATTTGGCCAGATATCTTTTGGAAACAAATCCAGCGAAGGTGTTTTTTGATCAATGGCAATATTGTACTCAGGACGAGTATGAATACCGCCGATAACTGAACCTGCAGTTTTTATAGTCTGCTCGGTGAAATTTTCACCACTCCTGACTCGTAAACCCATTTTCCAATGACGCAATTGTAATGCGCCTGTATCAAAATATTTATTTGATAATTTTCGAGTTTCTTGTGGTGTAGATTCACTCATTCCATTAAGTAAATTTACTAATAAATCATGGTATTGCGACTGCATAAACAGCTTAAGTTCTATCTCAGCGTCCATTGACTTCTTACTCACCTTGTCATTAAATCTTCATAAATGCGTCATGATAAGTTCATAATGTCACATTTCTGTCATAAAAATCCCTTAGGATTGCGTAACTCAGTTCTATATACTGAGCGATAATAACTGTAGATTAAATTAAAAACACAGTTTCAATATGCGGACGCTTGAGGTAACATGCGCCCGTTTTTCCAACTTTGGAATCATTAAATAGGTTAACCGCAATGCCAGTAAACTCTATTTTAGGTGTGTTTGCAAAATCACCCCTTAAACCATTAGAACAGCATATAGATAAAGTTCATGAATGTGCATCTTTACTCTTACCCTTCTTCGAAGCTACGACTGCGGGAGATTGGGATAAAGCTGTAAGTGTTCGTAAGCAAATTAGCTTATTAGAAAATGACGCTGACGCGCTAAAGCGTGAAATTCGTCTTACCCTTCCTAGTGGGTTGTTTATGCCAGTTGAGCGTACTGACTTGCTTGAGTTATTAACTCAGCAAGACAAAATCGCTAACAAAGCTAAAGACATCTCAGGCCGAATTATTGGTCGCCAATTAGTTTTCCCTCAACCAGTTCAAGCACCGTTTAATGCTTACCTCAAACGTTGTTTAGATGCTGTCTCTCTTGCAAAGCAAGCAATTAACGAACTCGATGACCTACTTGAAACAGGTTTCCGGGGTCGTGAAGTCGAATTAGTCGCCAAGATGATCAATGAATTAGATCTGATTGAAGATGATTCTGATGATTTGCAGATCCAAGTACGTCGTTTACTACTAAGCTTGGAAGCAGATTTGAATCCTGTCGATGTCATGTTTATGTATAAAATCATCGAATGGGTTGGAGGCTTAGCTGATTTAGCTGAGCGTGTAGGCTCTCGCCTAGAGTTAATGTTAGCTCGCAGTTCATAACTAAAAAGTTATCAAGGAAACAACATGGTTGATGTATTAGTCACCAATGGTCCAATGCTCATTGGTATTGCGGCTGTATTTGGATTTTTGATGGCATGGGGTATTGGCGCGAATGACGTTGCTAATGCTATGGGTACCTCAGTAGGTTCCAACGCCATCACAATCAAACAAGCAATTATTATTGCAATGATCTTCGAATTTGCCGGTGCTTATTTAGCAGGTGGTGAAGTTACTAGTACTATTCGTAAAGGTATTATCGACGCAAGTTTCTTCGTTGAATCGCCTGAATTACTGGTATACGGAATGATCGGCTCTTTATTAGCAGCAGGTTTATGGTTAATCGCGGCGTCGGCTCTAGGCTGGCCTGTATCAACGACTCACTCTATCATTGGCGCTATCGTAGGTTTCGCAGCTGTTGGTGTAGGTACTGAAGCTGTTGAATGGGGTAAAGTGATCGGTATTATTGGTTCGTGGGTTGTCACCCCTGCCATCTCCGGTTTTATTGCTTTCATGCTATTCCAAAGTGTTCAAAAATTAATTTTCAACACTGATGATCCTCTAGCTAATGCCAAGCGTTATGTACCTTTCTACATGGGACTTGCGGGCTTCATCATGTCGCTTGTGACCATCACAAAAGGACTTAAGCACGTTGGCTTGCATTTTTCGACTGCTGAAGCCTATGGCTTAGCACTAGCAGTTGCTATTGGTGTGGGGATCTTCGGTAAGGTAGCAATTGGTCGTTTGAACATGCCAACTGATATAAACCGCCAAGCCGAGTATGCAAATGTTGAGAAGGTATTTGCTATCTTAATGGTCGTGACTGCATGTTGTATGGCATTTGCTCACGGTTCAAATGACGTAGCTAACGCCATTGGCCCATTAGCAGCTGTTGTATCGGTTGTTAACAGCGGCGGTGAAATTGGCTCAAAAGCAGCTTTAGCTTGGTGGATCCTTCCATTAGGTGCTGTGGGTATCGTAATGGGTCTAGCTATCTTTGGTAAACGCGTTATGCAAACCATTGGTAAAAACATTACTCACCTTACACCTAGCCGTGGTTTTGCTGCTGAATTAGCTGCTGCGTCTACCGTTGTTATTGCTTCTGGCACAGGGCTTCCTATCTCAACAACACAAACGCTTGTGGGTGCTGTTTTAGGTGTGGGAATGGCGCGTGGTATTGCTGCAATTAATATCGGTGTAGTCCGTAATATTGTCATCTCTTGGGTGGTAACACTCCCTGCTGGTGCTGCATTATCTATCTTGTTCTTCTTCACCATTAAAGGTGTATTTAGCTAAGATAGCGATTGCTATATTGCTTTTAAAAGCCGGTCATGAAAATGTCCGGCTTTTTTGTGACTTTTTGTTGAGTGTTAAATAGTCTAAGGCACTCTGCTCTAAAAGCTATAATTGCAGCGATTTTGACTAGAATTTCACATTTACATCAGTAATAGCGCTTATTTAAATAAGTCTTTGACGTTCTTCCTTGCAATCAAGTCGCTAAATAAATAGCATGACGGATAGTTCTAATGGTATGGAAAAATAACGTGTTCAGAATGCTTACAATAGTAGCCCTGCTACTTCTCTCAAAAGGTTTAATGGCCCAGACGCATTACATTACTGACGATGTGTTTATTTACATCCACGGTGGTCCAGGCACTCAATATCGTATTTTAGGCAGTATCGAAGCTGGCCAATCAATTACGTTATTAAACGAGACACAAAACGATTACAGTAAAATTCGTGATCATAAAGATCGTGAAGGATGGGTAAAATCTGATTTGATTGAAACAGGATCGAGTCTACGAACCCGTTTACCGATTGTTGAAGCAGAATTGGCACAAACCAAAGCAAGCTTAGCCCAATTAGATCAAAGTTCTGAGTCTGTTGCTCAAGAGCTGACCTCTTCAAATAACCAGATTACCTCTTTGCAATCTGAGTTAGCTAAGGTTACTAATGAGCGTGATACCGCGAATCAACAGCTACAATCGATTAAAGATAATGCCCAGTCAAAAATGTGGCAGCAAGGCGCATTGATTGCAGGTCTAGGCGCACTAATTGGTATTATTTTGGTCTACTTACCAAGACCACAGCGTAAGCAGAAAAGTCGCTGGATGTAATCTAAGTCGCTTTACCTCCCCCCAAAAGCCAATGCACTGCATTGGCTTTTTTGTTATGTGTTGACTACTGCCCTAGCGCAAAGCCCTAACACAAAGCCCTAACACAAAGCTCTAACACATAACCCAAAGCTAAAATTTAAACAACTTCAAAAGTCGATTGTTCACCTTATTAGTATTCAATCAACCATTGCACCGGAATCGATAACGGCAAAATCTAAACAAACAATAAAACCTACAGGTTTTGAATCGTTTGCCCTTATGCGCGACTTGCTTATTGTTCCTGCCCAAACAACACTTTTTAATCAAAAATGTTAATTTAACAACACAAAATATAGTGTATTTTGTAAAAGTTAACCCAGAGGCAAAGAAGTCTAGACGTCTAGATTGACACTAATTTGTAGATCTCCTATGCTTGCCAGAAGTTAAGAAGTCATCATAATGACTAGTTAATAATAAAGGGTTTGCTAAAGTAGTTAATTGCACACTAAGACGTTTAATCAATTTTACCAAATTCAATAAGACCAAAATCAACAAAGACAAAAAGAGAGACGACCTTGACGACACAAAATACCACCGAGACGAGCCCAGCCTCTTTTATCGCTTTACTGCCACTATTTGCCTTTTTAGCATTATTTATTGGTGCAGGCGTTTACTTTCAAAGCCAAGGCGTAGACTTTGCTTTCTATCAACTCCCTAGTGTCATCGCTATTCTACCGGCGATTATTTTGGCTCTGTTGTTATCGAAACAAAAATTAAACCAGTCTATTGATACCTTTATTGCAGGTATTGGCCACAGCAACATCATTGCGATGTGTTTAATCTATTTATTAGCAGGTGCATTTGCATCTGTTGCCAAAGCAACAGGCGGTGTTGATGCTACAGTTGCTTTAGGTCTTTCAATGATCCCTTCAAGTATGCTGTTACCAGGCTTTTTCGTCATTGCAGCCTTTATTGCGACAGCAATGGGAACTTCAATGGGGACTATCGCTGCCGTAGCGCCAATCGCTTTAGGTGTCGCTGATCAAGCACAAATTGACTATGCGTTAATGGCAGGCGCTGTAATGTCTGGCGCACTGTTTGGTGATAACTTATCAATTATTTCTGACACCACAATTGCAGCAACTCGAACCCAAGGCTGTGAAATGAAGGATAAGTTCAAAGAGAACTTAATCTTTGCCCTACCGGCATCGCTTATTACGCTTGTTTTGTTTGCCGTCATCGGCCAAGGTCAAGCAGAAGTTGCTGCGCAAGAAATTGATATTATCAATGTCATTCCTTACCTAACTATTCTGTTTTTAGCTGTCGCGGGCGTAAACGTATTTGTGGTATTAACAGTCGGTATTTTACTGGCTGGTGCAACAGGGCTATTCATTGCCGACTACAGCGTTATTCAGTTCGGACAAGACATTTACGCTGGTTTCACTAATATGCAAGAAATCTTCATTCTTTCAATGTTAGTTGGCGGTCTTGCGGCGTTAATGCAGCAGCAAGGTGGATTGAAGTTTGTAAGTGAAAAAATTGAAGTACTGATTAAGCGTTTTTCAAAAGCTAAAGGTGGTACTTCAACTCGCGCTGCAGAATTAGGCATGGCTGGTATTGTTGCTGCAACGAATACCTGTGTTGCTAACAATACCGTATCGATTGTTGTTGCTGGTGACATCGCTAAAGATTTAGCCCAAAAACACGGGGTAGAACCAAAGCGTGCAGCAAGTGTGTTAGATATCTTCGCTTGTATCGTTCAAGGTCTTATACCACATGGCGCGCAGGCTCTATTAATTGCTTCCACGTTTGCTATTAGCCCTCTGGCGGCAATTTCAAATGCTTGGTATTGCATGATTTTAGCCGTGGTTGCTATCGCTATCGTCATTCTTCGTAAGCGTCACTAATCAACCTCGTTAGAACATCATAGTGAGAAGATAGTTTTATCACATTTAAAACCTGATATTGATAAGCCATTTGGCAATTAATATCAGGTTTTTTGTTTTTATTATTTAATAAAATAACTGGTTTAGTGATAATCTGTAGCCAACATAGCATTAACAAAAGTTGATACCCAAGCACCTCATGTCACAGTCTATTGAAGCCAATAAACATTACGACCTACATTTAATGATTATTTTCATGTCTTTAGCGACGGCGTTAATCAGTGGTCTTGGAATTACTACAGCCTTAATCGCAGAAGTTTCTCGTTTAGGCGTAAGCCCGTTAAGCATTCGCGCCGATACACTAGGCGATTATATGACTTCGCCTTTAGCCATTGTGTACAATATGGGACTAGTGATTGGCGGCGCTTGCCTCATGCTATCGATGCTAGCTCGATACTATGTCTTTGAAGATTTTTATAGTAGAACAATTACTATTACAGGGGCTTTATTAGGCATCTTGATTGTATTGATTGGCATTTTTCCAATTAACTTTCTTGAGCAACACCGCTTTTTCTCGACAGGCTACCTCATTTGTACTTTCGTGCTACACAGTTTTTGCTTTATTGATTACTTCAGGAAAAATAGCTCTCTTTCAGCCTCCTTATTTGGCTTTAATATTATCGGGTTGATTTTCTCTGTCGCATTAATGTACCTGCTGAATTGGTCTACATTAGACTTTGATCCATGTACTCATGGCCCCAATGATATCTGTTGGGTATCGCTAGTGATGTGGGCCCTGACCCAAGCCAATATTCTATGGTGTGTGTTACTTGGTCTGAACATGAAAAAATTAATCAAAAGTCAGCAAAAACGACTTTCAAACCTTGCCTTTGCGAGCCAATAACCTTGCCAGTAAAAATGCGATTAGAACAATACCTTGCTCATTGCGGAGTAAGTTCACGCCGCCAAGCGCAGCGTCTTATCGCGGCTGGTCGAGTCAGTTTTAACGGCCAACTTGCTACGCCATTAGATAGAGTGAGTGAAACGGCAATTAACCCCAATATTCTATTGGACGGTGCGCCCATTGCGCCCATTGAAAGTAAACAGTATTGGCTTTATCACAAACCTGTAGGCATTGACTGTCGTTTACTGCCCGACCTTCCCTCAAGCCTCATTCATATTCTTCCTCCAGCGCCGCGGCTGTACCCCGCAGGGCGGTTAGATAAAGATTCTCGGGGATTATTACTACTCACCAATGATGGTGAACTCACTCATAGATTAATGCACCCAGATTTTGGCCATGAGAAAGTCTACCTAGTCACAGTAGATCGCAACTTTACCAATGAGTTTATTGAACAAATGTGCCAAGGGGTTAGCTACCGAGATGTCACCACCAAACCTTGTAAAGTAGAAGCTGTGAGTGATATGCAATTCAGAATTACCTTAACTCAGGGATTGAATAGACAGATCCGCAGAATGGCAAAAGCTTTGGGTTATAACGTGATTGATTTAGTTCGTATAAGCATGATGAATTGTCAGCTTTTAGACCTACCAGAAAAACAAATGCGGCCCCTAGAGGCCGCAGAAATTTCAATGTTAAGGCATCAACTTAATCTGTAGATGCCTTAAATATTGATATAACGTTATTTTACGATTTCCATCTCTTCAAGTAAGTTATCAGCGTTATCTAAATACTTCATAACCCAAAGCATATAACGGCTATCCACTTGAATTGAACGGTTCGTTTCAGGATCGTAACCCCAGTCACCAATAATACTCTCGTAAACACCATCAAACAGCAGTCCAACAAGTTCTGCACGGCCATTTAGTGTCGGAGAACCTGAGTTACCACCTGTTGTATCAAGGGTTGATAAGAAGTTAACTGGTACAGAATCAAGCGACTTAACATAGTAATCGCCGTACTGTTTTTGATTAATTAGCTCAAGCTGCTTAGCTGGAGCATCAAATGGGTCAACACCCGTATCTTTAGCTACGATTCCTTCTAAACGCGTAAATGGTACTGCCACTAAACCATCTTGTGGGCTATAGCCTTTTACATTACCCACAGTAACGCGCAAGCTAGAGTTAGCGTCTGCATAAACAGGCTTATCTAATTCACGGTTATAAGCAATGATTGCGTCCATGTACTGAGGACGAACTTTCATTAAGTCACCAGCAAGTTGCTTTTTATCGAGCTCACGCTTCATTCTTTCATCATAAGTATTAACAGCATATTGAATGAATGGATCCTTCGATTTTTTGAACTCTGCTACAGACTTATCCATCCAGGCTAAGCGGGTATCTTTATCTGATAGTGTCGTTTTAGCGTACATTTTATCAAGGTTCTTAGTGAACTTAGCTTCATCGAACTTTTTACCAATCGCGAACGCTTTATCAAATGCAGGTAGACGCTGTTCAGTCGGCAACGCAGCATAACGTTTGATTAAATCCGCAAGCATGGCTTTATCCACACTTGCAGCATAACGACGTTCAATACGCTCCATGCCTGAGGTGAAGTTAGTCATATCACGCTCTTGATAACCAGGCTCACGCTCCATATCCGGTAAGGCTTTTTCGTTAGCTAGGCGATATAAACGGCTAGCAGTGCTCAGCATAGTGCTATAGCCCATGTAGCTCATCAATAAATCACGTTCTTGATCTTGTTGGCTCTTGGCAATTAATTTATCTAATTCAGCCAGCGTTTCGCCATATTGAGACTGACGCTTCTTATCAGCTTTAATCCACTTAGATAACTTTTGCTCAAGATTTTTACGCTCTTCAAGCATTGGTGATTTGCCGTAAAACTCAATCATTGAGGTAAAGTTTTTGGCATAGTTAGCTAGACCTGCGATAGAGCTTTCATACTTAATACGCTCATCACTGCCTTCAGGAGCAGTTGTTTTAATAATATCGATTAAGCTTTCACGAAGGATTTTACCCTCTGGGTAAGCCCACTCAAATTGATTCTCGACTTCATTCGCTGTTCGGTATCGGTTTGTACGGCCAGGGTAACCTGCCACCATGACAAAATCGCCATCACTTACGCCTTTAGCTGATACTTTTAAAAAGCTTTTTGGTTCGTAAGGAACATTGTCTTTACTAAAATCAGCAGGCTTACCATCTTTACCCACATAAGCGCGGTAGAAAGAAAAGTCACCGGTATGACGTGGCCACATCCAGTTATCGATATCGCCGCCGTACTTACCCACACTTCCCGCTGGGTTGTATGTTAAACGAACATCACGAATTTCCATTTGTTTAACGAGGTAATATTCTAGTCCACCATGGAAGCTATATACTTTACAACGGTAGCCGTCTTCAGCTTCACATTCAGCAACCAGTGCTTTTTCTTTTTGCTCGATGCCTTTATAAAAGTCATTACCGACTTTGTTCATTTCGCCAGATTTAACTTGTTCAGTCACATCAGTCACTTCTTCAGTGACAAAAATACGTGAACCCGGCGTTGCTGGTAATTCTTCAGCATAGGTTTTTGCTAAAAAACCATCTTTTAATAAATTCTTTTCAGGCGTTGAGTTGTACTGAATAGCGCCGTAAGCACAATGATGGTTAGTGACAACTAATCCCTTAGGTGAAACAAATGATGCTGTACAACCACCTAGGCTGATCACTGCATTCATCGGATACTCGGTTAATTTTGAAATTGAGTTAACATCAATTTCTAACCCTTTAGCTTTTAACTCATCAGCCATCGCAGGTAACTGATATGGCTGCCACATTCCTTCATCTGCTTGAGAGGCAAATGATGCCAAAATTGCAGCACTTAATAACCATGTTTTCATTATAATAATTCCATTTTTAGTTAGCACACATTTTGCTTATTATTCTTTTATACCAATTACAGTAAACCTTCTAACACAAGCAATATAGACAAGATATCACTTGCTAAAGGAAGGTTAGCCATGCTGGTTTACCCCATAAAAAAGTCAGGCATATAGCCTGACTTTATCATATCGAAAGAAGTGAATAATAGCGGTTGTAAAACTCCGTTACATTGTTATTTCCTTTCTAGTTCTTATATAGCAAATATATTGGTCTATTTACCCTAGCGCAACCATCAACTGAGCAAGAACAATTAGCACACCTAATAAGCCTGTAATGCCTAAAGCAAGGTTTCCGCCACTGACTTCATAACCACCCATTTGTGCTTTACGTTGCTTAAGTGCCATTGCAATCGGTAAGAAAATAATCATCACAACCAAAGGAATTGCAGCAAAACCGAGCACTTGGAAGAAACCATCTGGGTAATACAATGCACACAATAATGGTGGTACAAATGTAATCAGCCAAGTTTTAGCTCGTCCACCTATATCATCTTTAGCTCGAGTCAGCTCTGCAACGTAATCGAACAAGCTCATAGTGACACCCAAGAAAGAGGTAACTAAAGCAAGGTTTGCGAATAAATCAATAAACTGGCTAACAATGGCAGACTGAGCAACGCCTTGAAGCGCTGAAACTAACTCAGGTAAAGAGCCTTCAAAGCCATGAACGGTTTCTCCACCTAAAGTACCTAAGGTCACTAATAGCCATAATATGTAGCAGAATAGAGGGATAGTTGAACCAATCAGTAGAATTTTTCTAAGAGATATGGCATCACCATCAAGGTAGCGCACAATCGTTGCGATACACACATGGAAACCAAATGAAGTGAATACCACAGGAATAGCTGCTAGCCATAACTGATCAAGTTTATCGCCTTCAGCCACATTGGCCGAGAAGTTAGTCAATGAAGCAACTATATTCACTTCAGGTAATAAGAAGGCGACAACAAGAACTAATAGCACCACCATCGCAGTGAATAACACCCTTGAGACTTTATCAATCCAAGTCACACCAACGGCAATGAAACCACCGAAAATCAAAGTAAATAACAGTACCGATACTTGGTTATTTAAATCAACACCAAGAAGCGGCTCTAAGCGAGACTCAAGCAACGAAGAACCGCCCATTAGATACACCATCGTCAGTGCAAATAATAAACTCAAAAAAGAAGCACCTTGGATTAACTGACCCACTTTACCTAAGGTTTTACCAGTAATGCCATGTACGTTATCACCGACACCTGCACGTAAATTAATTTCTAACATCAATAATGAGGTATATGCTGATAATCCCCAAATCACTACCAGCAATAAAATTGCAGGCATAATACCTAATGCTGCTGTCGCAAGGGGTAAAGCTAACATACCCCCGCCAATCGCAGTTCCTGCCACAATGGCTATTGAGCCAAGCATTTTTAAGTTCAAAACATGAGTCCCATTTAATTGTTATTTACTGGTCGTTACATTGCATGTAACAAATGCAGATGAAGTCTTGTTGTTGATTCATTATGCTGTTTTGACAGTATCAGATGCTTCTTGTAACAAGCAATAGGTATAGACAGATAAAGGCTTACAAGCGCGTTAATAAACAATTACGCAACAACTTATTAAAAACTTTAACGACACAATTTTGCAATGGCGTAGCATTACAACACTACATTAAATTTTATTAGAGAAGTGGCTTAAGCAAGAAGGTAATACAAATATAAGACGGGCAAGAAATGAATCTTGATTGCTGTTGTATCGCTAGCCTAGCGAAGTTATTTAGGCTAGCAGATAACTCCCGAGAAACAAGCATAAAAAAACAGAAACCATGGTTTCTGCTTTTTAAATAACTATCGATGTTTTAGCTAAGTTCTATTGTATAGTTAGAATTAGTCACCAAAGTCATCAAGTAAGATATTTTCTTCTTCAACACCTAAACTTTCTAGCATGCTGATAACTGAAGAGTTCATGATTGGAGGGCCACACATGTAGAACTCACAATCTTCTGGCGCTTTATGATCTTTAAGATAATTTTCCAGTAGCACGGTATGAATAAAGCCCGTGTAGCCTTGCCAGTTATCTTCAGGTAAAGGATCTGATAACGCCACATGCCATTCAAAATTATCATTTTCAGCAGCTAACATATCAAAATCTTCTTGATAGAAAATCTCTCTTGCTGAGCGTGCCCCGTACCAGAACGTCATTTTACGTTGAGTCTTTTTACTCTTAAGCTGATCGAAAATATGTGAACGCATTGGCGCCATGCCAGCACCGCCACCAATAAACACCATTTCAGCTTCAGTTTCTTTCACGAAGAACTCACCAAATGGTCCAGAAATAGTGACCTTATCACCCGCTTTCAAATTAAAGATAAACGATGACATTTTCCCTGGTGGTAAATCATTAGTTGGCGGCGTTGCAATACGCACATTCAACATAATTCGCCCTTGCTCATCAGGGTAATTCGCCATTGAATAAGCACGTAAAACGTCTTCATCAACCTTTGAAACTAAATTGAACAATTCAAAACGTTCCCAGTCATCACGATATTGCGCTGGAATATCAAAGTCTGCATATTTCACTTCATGGGCTGGCGCTTCAATCTGAATATAACCGCCAGCTTTAAAGTGTACCTCTTCACCTTCCGGGACTTTAAGCAATAATTCTTTAATAAAGGTTGCTTGGTTATCATTAGAAATAACCTCACACTGCCATTTTTTGACGCCGAAGATTTCTTCGTCAACTTCAAGCTCCATATCAGTTCGCACAGCAACCTGACAGGCTAAACGGCAGCCCTCTTTCGCTTCTTTCTTAGTAATATGGTCAAGTTCAGTCGCTAGAATATCACCGCCACCAGACTTCACTGTGACGCGGCACTGTCCACAAGTACCACCGCCGCCACAAGCTGACGGAATAAAAATATTTTTGCCCGCCAAAGCGCCCAATAGCTTGTCGCCTGCTGGAGTACGGACACTTTTATCAGCTTCACCATTAATCCCAATGGTGACATCACCGGTGTTCACCAACTTACTTTTGGCGAATAAAATTACCATTACTAGCAAACTTACCACTATGGTAAACATGCCTATGCCAATTGCCATTTCCATTAAATGTACCTTCTCAACAATTTGTCATCACTCAGAGAATTCATATTCGATTGCATTGTCATTGTTATGCACCGCACTATAAGGTAATACCAGCAAATGACATGAAACCCAATGCCATTAAACCTGTGGTAATAAAGGTAATGCCGATCCCCTGCAACCCCAGAGGGATAGCATGGAACTTCATACGCTCACGTAGGCCTGCCAACAAAATAATAGCCATTGCCCAACCCACAGCACTACCACCTGCAAATACCATTGACTCAACCAAGTTGTAGTCACGATTCGCCATAAAGATAACCCCTGCAAAAATCGCGCAGTTAACGGTTAATAGTGGTAAGAAAATACCTAACGATTGATACAGTGTCGGAATATAACGCTCAAGGAACATTTCCAAAATTTGTACTAAAGCTGCAATAACACCGATGAAAGTGATCAGCTGCAAATAGCTTAAATTTAACTCTGGAAACCCAGCCCAAGCGAGTGCACCAGGTGCAAGTACATTGACATAAATGACTTGGTTCAATGGTACAGCCAGCATCATCACAACAATAACCGCAATACCTAAGCCAAATGACGTTGAAACCTTTTTAGACACCGCAAGGAATGTACACATGCCTAAAAAGAAAGACAGCGCCATATTGTCGATAAATGCGGCTTGAATAAATAAATTAATATAATGTTCCATCGCCATTATCCTCTTTTACGCTGCACAACATTGATCGCCCAAATCATCACGCCGATCAAAAAGAATGCACTTGGCGGTAGGGTGAACATTTCGTTTGCAAGATACCAACCACCGTTTTCAATTGTGGTAAATATCTCGTGTCCAAATAATGTTCCACGTCCAAGAAGCTCACGAACAAAGGCTACGCCCAGTAAGATCACGCCGTAACCCATCGCATTACCTAAGGCATCGACTAACGCTAAATGAGGCGGATACTTCATCGCAAAGGCTTCTGCTCTACCCATAATGATACAGTTTGTGATAATTAAGCTCACAAACACCGACAATTGCTTTGATAACTCATAAGCAACATCTTGCAGCACCATATCAACGATAATCACTAGCGAAGCAATCACGGTCATTTGGGCGATAATACGCACACTATTTGGGATGAAGTTACGAATGGTCGAAATGATTAAATTCGACATAACCAATACAAAGGTCACCGCAAGAGTCATCACTAATGCCGTTTGCATTGAGTTACTGACGGCAAGCGCTGAACACACACCAAGCACTTGCATTGCTACCGGGTTATTAGCAAAAATAGGCGAGGTTAAGATCTGCTTTGTAGATACTGAACTACTCATTATTTAGCCTCCGCAACTGCAAATTGCTTAAGAAAGGTTTGATAACCTTCAACACCAAACCAGAACTCAACAGCGCGCTGAATACCAACACCTGTGCGGGTTGCGCCACTCACACCATCAACTCCGTGAATATCGCCTTCTTTAGCGCCACCTTTAACGACTTTAATCGAGATTTTGCCATTCTCATCAAACAACTGCTTACCTTTCCATAAATCAGTCCATTCAGGGTCAGTCACAAAATCTGCAATACCGGGAGTTTCACCGTGCTCATAGAAAATGATGTTCTCAACGGTATTTAAATCGGGTTTAACCGCTAAATAACCATAAATCATCGACCACAAGCCTTTTCCGTAGATCGGCATGACCACACTAGACAGCTCACCAGACTCATCGCGTACTTCAAAAATACGGATATTGTCAGCGCGTGTTTTAATCTTGGCTGTATCTTTTTCAGGTTTAGATGACGTTTCAGGGTTAATCGCCGCCATACGCTCGTCGAAATCCAGCAAGTTTTCTTGAGTGACATATTCACCAGACTCAAGATTCACCAGTTTTGGCGTCACACGCTCAGCAAACAACTCACGAAAATCGCCTGCACTAATATCCACATTAGCAGCACGAAGAACGAACTGTTGTACCTCATCACGTTTTTTAACCAGTTTACGTTCCTTAAGAATTTCAACGGTACCCGTGATCATAAACGAACAAACTAAACTCAGGCTGATAATAAAAATCATCGTGCCTGCGACAGTATCTTTCTTAAAGGCCATGACGTTTAAGTCTCCGTTTAATGTTGGCGCGAGCCACCAGATAATCGAATAGCGGTGCCCATAAATTAGCGAATAAAATCGCCAACATAATGCCCTCAGGTAACTTCACGTTAAGTACCCGAATTAATACCGTCATAAAGCCAATCAAAGCGCCATAAGCATATTTAGCATTACGAGTATAAGAGGCGGTTACAGGGTCTGTTGCCATAAACATCATACCCAAAGCAAAACCACCAGTAACAAGGTGCCAAGTCCACGGCATTGCAGCGATAGAGTTTTTAGCAGGGCCAAATAAGTTAAACAAAATTGCTGTTGCTATCATGCCTAACAGCACACCAGCCACCACACGCCAATCAGCAACACGGGTTAATAACAGTACGCCGCCGCCAATCAAAATAGCCAAAGTACTGGTTTCGCCAATCGAGCCAGGCGTGAAGCCCAAAAATGCATCCATCCACTTAGGATCAGATAACGCCCCAAGCCAGCTCACATCTGCATATAAATTAGCGCGACTTGCAGCCGCTTCCGTTAAGGTCGTTGCCCCAGCAAAACCATCAACGGCCACAAACTGACTAATTGCCGCGACTTCTGTTGGATAAGCAAAGTAGATAAAGGCGTAGCCTGCAAGAGCTGGGTTTAAGAAGTTGTAACCCATACCGCCGAACATCTCTTTAGCCACAATCACACCAAAACTCACACCGACGGCGATTATCCAAAGTGGGGTCGATACCGGTACGATAATGGAAAACAGTAATGCGGTTATAAAGAAGCCTTCGTGCAGCTCTTGTTGACGCATTTTGGCAAAGATAACTTCCCAAAATAAGCACACAACTAAAGTGGCGAGGTAAATCGGTACATAATAACTTGCGCCATAAGCAAACAAGCTAATCAAACCTGATTGCTCGGTAAGCTGACCAAATAACGCAGAAAATATAGCTAACTGCCAACTTTCAGGCTGGATTGCACCGGCCGCTATAGCAATTTGAGCTTGTAAACCTAAGTTATACATTCCGAAAAACAATACCGGCAGTAAACACATACCCACAATATGCATAGTACGCTTTACATCGATGGCATCTCGAACATGCACCTTACCTTTAGTACTGCGACCACGAGCGATCCATAAAGAGCGCAAGTAGCTTTTCATCGAGTGACCATGAGCGTAATAACGCTCTTGCTTACCCGGTTTTTTCTGTTGCTGACTCATTAACCTTCCCTCTCGATGATATCTAGGCAAGCACGTAATTCTTTGCCAAAGTCATACTTTCCTGGGCAAACAAAGGTACATAGAGCTAAATCTTCTTCATCTAGCTCTAATGCACCAAGTAACTGCGCTTCATCGGTATCTCTTACCACTAAATCTCTAACCAACAGTGTTGGCAAGATGTCTAATGGCATCACACGTGCTAATTGACCAAAAGCCATCATTGCGCGTGGAGAACCACCAGCATGGGTAGTGAAATCAAATAACTTTTTAGTTTTGCTAAAGCCAGACATCATAATGCCGGTAAGCGAGAATTTTTCTTTGTTGCGTTTCACCCAAGGTAAGAGTTCGTGACGGGCGTTTTCAGACAGCACACATACTTGTGAGTGATAACGACCAAGGTAGTTATAAACCCCAATCGCAGTATGGCCAGAAAGAACAGAACCAGACACAACACGTGAATGAACATCTTGAATTTCGCCTTCAACCAGCTCACTTAAATCGCTGCCAAGTTGAGTACGTAGTAACCGAGGTTTTAATACGTTCGGTCCAGCCAGTGCAACGACTCTCTCGTTGAACAGCTCACCGGTTTGGAATAACTTTCCAAAAGCAATCACATCTTGATAGCCAATGTGCCAAACCACTTTCTCAATGTTCACTGGATGTAATAAATGGATGTGGGTACCAACAAGTCCAGCAGGATGTACGCCACCAAACTGATATGACTCAACTGAGTCTAGGTCATACCCTGGCAACGTTTCACCTTCGTCATGACATAACATCACTTTGCCATCAGTTAAGCGAGTTAATGCTTGCATGCCTACATTAAACGCCTCTTGATGCTCAGCAATAATAATCCGGGGTTCCGCTGCTAATGGATTGGTATCCATGGCGGTGACAAAAATTGCTGTCGGAGTTGATTCAATCGCAGGTATGCGAGAAAAAGGGCGAGTGCGTAAAGCCGTCCAAAGTCCACTATTAACTAAGTTGGTTTTCACCGTATCTCTAGACAATGACAATACATCGTTAGACGACTCGAAACTAATAGACTCTTCACCTTCACAGCGGATAACCACTGACAGTAAAACGCGTTTCTCGCCGCGATTTATTGCGATGACTTCGCCACTTGCAGGTGCGGTGAATACGACTCCCGGTGTTTTTTTATCTTCAAAAAGGGCTTGGCCTTTTTTCACCATGTCGCCTTCTTCAACGAGCATTGTCGGCTTTAACCCGACATATTCTTCGCCAAGGATAGCAACTCGAGAGGTTTGTTTTGCAGATTCAATGATTTGTTGCGGCAGTCCCGCAATAGGCACATCGAGGCCTCGCTTAATTGTTATAACCTGATTTGAGGATCCAGCCATTACTTGTAACCTTTAAAATTCAGATACCACATAATAAATAATTTTGTGAGCTAAATCCGCTATTAAAGTCACATCTTAAGAATTAAATGTGAAATAAATGTACAGCAAAAATAAGATCACACTTGAAAACTTGATCTATATCCGATACTAAATTTCAATTCAGAAAGTTTTATACGCCAATAAAAGAGGAAAAATTCAACAAAAGGCGCTTGCCCAGCATAAGATACTACCAAGTAACATAGACCGAGATCACAGTAAACTCAATAATAACTGAATGACAATGACATGAAAAAAAAATGAGGATGTAACTTAATCGCTTTAGTTTACCAGTTGCTGTTAATAAAACAGTCAATAAGAAACAAATAAGTAAAAAAAGACTGAATATGAACTTCAGCCTATTAGGTTTTAATGAAAAGGGTCTATATAGCTACAAGCTAATATTCATTAATTTTTGAGTATCTGTATCTGCTGCTGGATTAAACCAATTCAATGAATCGGCTAATTGAACAACTTCACCTATGATCATTAAGGCTGGCATTTGCAAAGCAGGATCTGCTGCTAACTGTGGCAGCTCACTTAACTTACCAATAAATTTTTGCTGCGATGATGTGGTGGCTTTAGAAACAATTGCCACTGGGGTATCAGGTGAACGGCCATGGCTCATTAGCCCATCGCTAATAATATTGGCATTTAAAATACCCATATAAACAACTAAGGTATTGTTCGAATTCGCATAGCCTTGCCAGTCCATTGGACGGCTTTCTAATTGGCAATGTCCTGTAATAAAAGAAACCCCTTGTGCGTAATCACGATGGGTTAATGGGATCCCCGTATAAGCTGCAGTACCACTTGCAGCGGTTATCCCTGGGATAACTTCAAAATTCACATCACTTTCTACTAAGGTTTGTAGCTCTTCGCCGCCGCGGCCAAATATGAAAGGGTCACCACCTTTTAATCGAACCACATTTTTACGAGTAAACGCCTTAGTGACAAGTAATTGATTGATTTCATCCTGAGCAGCACTGTGTTTACCAGCACGTTTGCCTACAGCAATTTTCTCTGCATGTTGTGGGATTAAATCAAGGATATCTTGGCTAACCAATGCATCATATAACACGGCATCAGCCTGTTTTAATACTCTGTAGGCTTTAACCGTCAGCAATTCAACATCGCCAGGACCTGCGCCAACTAACCAGACTTTTCCTTTGGCCTCTTGGCCTGGTATTGATACTAACGCCATTACCTATAACCCCACTGCATTCAATTGAGGTTTAATATATCCGTTTGCATATTCCAAATACAATAGATAATACTTAACACTTATTCCATTTAGCTATATCAATTGCGTTTACTCTGCTAAAAGAGATCCGACATTAGACTTAAACCACTGAAATTAAATAAGTATTAATGAGAGGTAATATAAAGTCTCTACATTGTCTTGATGACTAAATAAGGTGTTTTGTTTCACCTTTGTTATCACAATGATACTCTGTCTAAAAATATCAAGAATAAAGGGATTTCGATGAAAAAAGCGCTAGGTCAATCATTCGCCTTTTGTTTACTTATTTCTGTTAGCTTAAACATAATTGCAGATGACTCTTTGGTCGATGAAAGAATTCAAAGTGAAATTGAAACATCAGATAAAAGCTTTGTTATCACGCCACATAAAGTTAATTACATCTTACCTTATACCTACAATAAATCTCCCAATGCAGAACCATATGATAAATTTGCTAGATTGACATCAGGTGAAGAAGAAGTACTGGACAATGCAGAAGCAAAGTTCCAGATCAGCTTTAAATTTCCACTTTGGTACAACATATTTGGTGATAATGGTCATCTATTTTTTGCCTATACTAATCAGTCGTACTGGCAGGTGTATAACAAAGATATTTCTTCACCATTTAGAGAAACCAACCATGAACCCGAAATATTTATGCTCTTTAATAATGATTGGGAAATAGCTGGTCTTAGAAATTCATTCTGGGGAGTTGGAGCTGTACATCAGTCTAACGGGAAATCTGGTGATTTATCTCGAAGCTGGAATAGAATATATGGTGAAATGGTGTTTGATAGGGGACCATTCGCGTTAGCTTTCAAAGCTTGGTATCGCATACCTGAGGATGAAAAGGAAACACCTGAATCTCCTCAGGGTGACGATAACCCTGATATCGAAGATTATATGGGTAACTTTGAAATTAAAGCGGTCTATGGCCTTGGTGAGCATCGTTTTACTTTAACCGGTCGTAATAACCTGGACAGTCCAAATAAAGGCGCTTTGGAAGCAACATGGAGTTATCCTATCCTTGGTAACTTAAGGCTCTATGCCCAATACTTTAATGGTTACGGCGAAAGCTTGATTGATTACAATCATCACAATCAGCGCATTGGTATCGGGGTTTCAATCAACGATATTTTGTAGATTGATGCTCTATTAATCGCAAGAGCTGTCAAATTACAGGTTTTAAGCAAAAAAAAGGTGAACCCGAGAGTTCACCTTTTTTGATCTTCGATATAATTTTTGATCTTCGAAATGAATAGCCTATTTAACCTGAACTCGGGATAAAAAGTTAGTTAAACTGTTGAATTGTTATATATTTTCTTTCAGTCTTATTCTAGAGAGATATTTTTGCTTAGAACAAGGTAAGTTTGTGCGTCTATAGCTGGCCTATTGCAAACAAATTTAACGCCGTTATCAGTAAAAATAACCTCTAGAAAGCAAGTTGTTATCCCGATCTCAGGTTATTTAGCTGTGCTGTTTACTTTCGTCGAAATTGAAATACCTTCAGCTTTAACATCAAGACTAAATTGCATACGCATATCGTAATCCTTTAGCATCGCTAGCTCATCAGGTATCGGCTCACCACTTTCTTCAATAAGCGTAAATACTGGCTTAAGTAGCTTTTGGTAATCTAAGGCTACACTATTTAATCCATTCGCCTCCAACTTCTCAGTCGCTAGTTTGTCAGCTAATGCCTCGCCTTTATCACCACTAAA
This sequence comes from Shewanella olleyana, assembly GCF_023283825.1. Classification (GTDB taxonomy): domain Bacteria; phylum Pseudomonadota; class Gammaproteobacteria; order Enterobacterales; family Shewanellaceae; genus Shewanella; species Shewanella olleyana. The sequence continues at coordinate 252,711 of NZ_JAKILD010000003.1, forward strand.
GATAACCAAGTGATTATCTTTCATCGCCATTTGAGCAGTTACACCCATTTCAGGCGGCAGCATTAAGTAAGGCGTAACATCTACTGCATCACCGTTTTTCTCTAACTGAATATTTGCTAATTGCGGTACAAATGGGCGCACCATGTTCAGTAACATTTCAGGATCATCTGCAGATAAACTAATAAGAGCATCTAAGTGCTTGAAACCTGGAGTGCCATTTTCATCAGTTAATGAGAAATCTACGACTGTGGTACTAATACCTTTAACGCCATTCGCCATCCCTGTCATCATGCCGAGCATTGCAGGGTTTTGCTCACTTATCCCATATTGCATTTGCGCTAATGATTCACATTGATAACTCGGGGTTTGTAGGTCTTTCCAAACCTCAGATAAAGCCGGTGCCAGTTGCATCACATCCATACCAAAAGCTAACGAAGCAACGTTATCATTGATGTTTTGGCTAAAACTTGGAATAAAGCCTCGCATTTTAGTCAATGCGCCTAGGATCACTTGGTTATTCGATTCAATCACGATTTCAGCATCAAAATTAGTTTCTTTTCTGTCAACTGAAAACGATTTAAGCCCCATCACAGAACGTGGCCAATTAGCCGCGATAGCATTGAATTCAGCCTTACATTCTGGCGTTTTGAATTCAGCGAAAGGATCTTCATTAGAACCTTCCATTTGAACAAGCTTTGTCAGTTGTTTAGCCAACATATTTCCATCGCTAGATGTTATGCCATTAACCAATTCAACATGATTGATGAAGCTAATACTGTCTTTAAGGAACCCATGAGTCGAAGCGATGTCATCGAGCATGCCTGATTCACTAATTGGGTTTTCAACTTTAGTCAATCCTAGGGCTGTTTCAAGCAGCTCAGGTTGATTAAATGAAGTGTTTAACGTAATCGTTAACCAACCATCTTTTTGAGCGAACACCATATCGATAGATTCATCTTCTGCGATAAGTGGATATGCGCGGTAATCTTGACCTTTTACAGATTCAGCCTTATGAACTAAGCCACTTTCAGCAGATGCTTTATCGAGTAACGCCCAAATGGCACTTTCATCTTCCACTTGAATTTTAAAAACAGGAAGCGCACCTAAGGTGTAGGTGTAAGACTCAATATTTGCAGGTAAGCCAAAGGTCTTTAAAAAGACCTCAGGGTTTTCAAAGCTCATTAAGTAACTTTTATATAAGCTAACAAAAAAGCGCTCTTGTTCACTACCGTAAGGACCTGATTGTTCAATTTGCTCTAACGACACTTTACTGTTGACGCTCATTGGCATCGAATACAAGTAATCTTCTAAAGGAAATGGGGTCAATTGCCCAGAAAACAGCAATGTATCTGCTGGAATGTACTGAAGTATCTCGTTATCAGAAGTTGTACCACCATCTTTACCTGACAGTACATATGCACCAGCGCCAACGGCGATAACCGCCGCAGCAATTGCGAGTTTTTTCATTATTTATAGCTCCATAAATCACATGTAATTTAAAACAAGTCACTCTTCCTTGAGAGTTATTGGCTTAAGTGTTGATATTCAAATGAAGTCGACAAATTAGTAGACTTCAATTTTTAATAAGTTTCGCGATAACTTAGCATTAATTGATTTCAGGATCATATAAAAACAGAGCTTGTTTGAGGTTTTTACAAAGATATTCCGCTGGAGTTAAGATTTACGACAAGGAGATATGGAAGGGTTGGTTTCTCGGTTAGTCCCTTTAAGTGACTAACCGAGAAACCTAAATCGATTGAACTTACGCTAGCAAGCCAATCTTAAGGAAGCTCGATTGAACGAGCTAGGCTTTTGGAGGTACAGGGTCTGCAAATACAAACCTAATGTGTCGACAAAAACCATCTACGGGAACTTCTCAATTTAGACTATAAAATTAACTTGTGCATACTTTTGTGGATAAATTGTTCACTAAAAATGTAACAAGATAAAAAATCAGTCCTTAGTCTTAAATGAAGCACCAATATAGCGCATACTTTTTATTAAGTACTCAAAAGTGAATAAAACTTAATTAACGTTAATCATGCCTAACTCACGCTTAAATTATGCCTGAGTCATTTGTTAGTTACTGAATATAATAACCAGTGAGCATGACAAGCTTATGACAAGATTTTGATGGCTTTAATCGTTGAACAACACGATTTACGTTATGCATTCACCATCAAAGCAATCTGCTTATTATTCATTACTATGGTATAAAAAACCAAATTCAAGCAACTGATTATTAATAAGTTACTCACAAGAATTATCTATATTTCGTAATGTAAGCCACACTCTCGCTTTAAACCGTTAAAGCGAGTTTCTTCTTCGCTCATCCCAAGCTCTAACGGTTTGCTTGAATGCGTATCTCCTACAGACACATAACCTTGCTCCCATAAAGGATGGTAAGGCAGTTGATGCTCAGTGAGATATTCATGCACATCTTTATTCGTCCAATCAATGATAGGTAGTAACTTAAATCTATCACCATGAATAGCTAATATTGGCAAAGCTTCTCGAGTGCTGGCTTGACTGCGGCGTAAGCCAGCAAACCAAGTGCCCACATTTAACTCGCTTAATGCCCGTTGCATAGGTTCAACTTTATTGATGCGATTATACTCATCTAGCCCATCAAGGCCCTGCTCCCACAACTTACCTAATCTTGCTTCTTGCCAGGCTGAAGATTGTTCAGCTTTATAAACCTGAAGGTTTAGTTTAAGACGCTCAGTTAACTGATCGATAAAACGGTAAGTTTCAGGAAATAAGTGCCCTGTATCTGTCAATATTACAGGTAGTTCAGCCTGTACTTGGCTAGTTAAATGCAACATAACTGCAGATTGAATACCAAAACTTGACGACAAAGCATGTGCACCAGGCAAATAAGCTAACCCCCAAGCAATACGCTCTTGTGCTGTAAGATCTGACAAAAATTGATTAATTTGCTCAAGTACAATTTTTTGCTCAGACTCTGGTGCAGACAAAACTGCCAATAACTCATTTTGATTAATCATTGTCGTAACCTCAGCAAATAAGAAGCAATTCGCCCCTTATCCATGAAAATCCTTAGCAGCATCATTCACAGCTTTAACTATACCGTGACGGACTGTAAAGTTACCAAAAGTTTCACCCGCATCACGCTCTTGCACATACAAACCAAACAAGTTATCTAATTCAGCTAGAATTTCAGCTTCTTGAATGTTCTCTTTGTACATCTTGTTTAAACGTGTGCCTTCAAAGCTTGCACCTAAATACAAGTTATAACGACCAGGTGCTTTACCGACTAAACCAATTTCAGCTGCAAACGGTCTTGCACAACCATTTGGACATCCTGTCATGCGCACTACAATTGCTTGCTCACTAATACCATGCTTAGTTTGTAATGCATCTATGTGGTCGATAAATTCTGGGAAGTAACGCTCTGCTTCAGCCATTGCTAATGGACACGTTGGCAAAGCAACACAAGCAATTGAATGGCCACGAGTTTGACTGATTAACTTACCAAAGAACCCATGCTGACGAGCAAGATCTTCAATTGCCGCTTTATCTTGTTCCGCCACACCTGCAATAATCATATTTTGATTAGAAGTCATTCTGAAATCGCCTTTGTGAATTTTGGCTATTTCACGAAGACCAGTTTGCAATGTTTGGCCAGGTTCATCTTTAATACGACCACTTTCGATAAATAGTGTCAGATGCCAGTTATTATCAACTCCTTTAACCCAACCGTAGCGGTCGCCGCGATCACCAATAACGGCATCACGTTTCGGCTCAAAGTTAACGCCTGCGCGTTTCTCAACTTCTGCTTTAAATTCAGCAACACCGTGGTCAACAATGGTGTACTTTAAACGTGAACGCTTACGGTTAACTCGGTTACCCCAATCACGCTGTACTGTCATCACAGCTTCGGCAAATTTAATCACATCTGCTGTTTTGATAAAGCCAAAGTCATCGGCTAAACGAGGGAAGGTTTCAACTTCACCATGAGTTGACCCCATGCCGCCGCCAGCAACCAAGTTAAAGCCAACAAGCTCACCTTCTTCAGCTACTGCAACAAAACCCAAATCATTGGTATAAACGTCAACGTCATTATCCGGTGGTACTGCTACCGCCATCTTAAATTTACGAGGCAAGTATGTTTTGCCATAAACAGGTTCATTCGTTTCAGTATCTAATAGCTTTTCTTCATCTAACCAAATTTCCGCATACGCACGAGTATGAGGCAATAAATGATCCGACAATTCTTTTGCCACAGCATAGGCTTGCTGATGCAACTTAGACTCAACAGGGTTTGGGTTACACATCACGTTACGGTTAACGTCACCACAGGCGGCGATAGAATCAAGCGCAGCTCTATCTAAACCTTGAATCAAGGTTTTCAAATTACGCTTTGGAATACCGTGGTATTGAAACGTTTGGCGGGTGGTTAAACGAATACTGTTAGATGTGGTTAATGTTGAAGAAATTTTATCAACATCTAGCCACTGCTCAGGAGAACAAATACCACCAGGTACACGAGCACGAAGCATAAAACTATAAAGAGGCTCTAACTTTTGCTCTTTACGTTCGTTACGTAAATCACGATCGTCTTGCTGGTAAAAACCATGGAATTTGATCAACTGCTGATCGCCATCACTAAACGAGCCTGTCACTTGGGTATCTAACCCTTCTTTAATCGTGCCGCGCAGGTAATCACTGTCGGTTTTTAAATACTCGTTTACTGCTAACTTTTGCTCACTCATCATGTGGCCTCTTTAATGCTTGCCGCGTTGGTCGCTCAATTGGCCAACGCGGCTTTATTCTTATTGTCTATATCAAGACTACGCTTGATTGTGCTTAGTAAACGTCTTTTTGATAACGCTTAGCACTGCGTAAATCTTCTAAGTAACTTTCAGCGCCAGCTTCATCTAGGCCGCCAAATTCCACCGCCACATTAATTAATGCTTGGTGCACATCTTTCGCCATACGCTCAGCATCACCACAAATGTAGAAATGCGCGCCACTTTGTAGCCAATTCCAAATAGATTCACCTTGCTCAGCAATGCGATGTTGAACATACACTTTATGTTCTTGGTCACGTGAGAAAGCTACGTCTAAACGAGATAAGTCGCCAGACTTAAGGTATTGCTGCCATTCAACTTGATATAAGAAATCTTGTTCAAAATGTGGGTTACCAAAAAATAACCAGCTATCACTGGTAATACCGTCAGCTGCACGTTGCTGCATGAATGCTCTAAAGGGCGCGACACCGGTTCCTGGGCCCACCATGATGACAGGCGTGTCACTGTTTTCAGGTAAACGGAAGTGCTTATTAGGCTCAACATACACTTTGACTAATTGGCCTTCTTCAGCAGAGGCTAAGAAGTGTGAAGCACCACCAAATCGTGCTTGTCCTGCACGCTCATCTTCAACTAATGCAACAGTTAAGTGCACTTCGTTTTCAACTTCAGCTTGGCTTGAGGCAATTGAATATAAACGCGGTGTCAGTGGTCTTAGTAACTCAACTAATTTTGCTGCATCAATTTCAACAGGATATAAAGTTATTAAGTCAGCTAATTGATGACCTAAAACAAACTGACGAGTTTGCTCTTTATCTGCAGCGATAGCAGTAAGCTCTTTATTACCAGCAAGTTCTGCCCATGCAGTCACAAGACCAGGATAAAGCTGAGTCAGCTCTTTCTTCTCTGTTAACGCTTGCTCAAGTGTCAGAGTTTGCTTACTGACAGTCACTTCAGCTTTAGCATCAAGGGATAAACCACTGAGTACTTCATTGACTAATGCTTGGTTATTGGTAAACCAAATACCTAATGCATCACCCACTTCATAACTAATGCCTGATTCACCTAAATCTATTTCTACATGACGAACATCGCGATCGGAATCTCTGCCAGTGAGTTTTTGGCTGAGTAGTATTTCTGCCTCATAAGGCTTTTGTTTGGTAAATTCACTTTCAGATACTGACTTAGCACTATCAATTGAAACGACACTTGCACCTGATGCTTGAACCAAAGGCTCTACAACTTCCAGCACCTGCTCCTGCCATTGCTCAGCCGCTTCTTCATAGTCAACATCACATTCAACAATCGGTAATAGCTCTTTAGCACCTAATGCCGTCAAGCGTTCACTAAAGTCTTTACCTGTTTGGCAGAAAAACTCGTAACTGGTATCACCCAGTGCCAACACAGAAAAGTTAAGTTGATCAAGTTTAGGCGCACGTTTTGAGGCTAAGAACTTATGAAGCTCAATGGCATCATCAGGTGCTTCACCTTCGCCATGGGTACTAACAACCGCAATTAAGATAGTTTCTTGCTTCAGCTGTCGAACATTGTAGTCGGCCATTGAAGCTAAATTGACATCAAAGCCTTTTGAAGTCGCTTGCGCAGCAAGTTCTTTTGCAATGGCTTTACCATTACCCGTTTGGCTACCAAATAAAATCGTTACTGTTTGCGCAGCTGCTGTTTCTGGTGACGCCGCAACTTGGCCTTGGTTTGACGATGCTGCCAAATAGCCGCTAACCCAAGCTAATTGTGTTGCAGATAACTCAGATGTGAGCTGTTTTAGCTTATCGACTTGTCCTTGAGACAATGGCGACGCGAATGAAGAAAGTTCTTTTAACAACATTAGATGGCCTTATAACAGTTTAATATCATCAGATTACTCCTAATGCTTAAAACCAAAAAATAATAAAAATTACTTTTTTATTCCATTAAGGAATATGCAAAGGCGATTTTTTAGGCTACAAAAGTGTGGTGTAGCGCAAACTTTTAGGTAAGACCACGATAAAAATGCGGTTTTATGCATTCTTTACTTGTTTCATATCTAAGAATTGCCAGAATGATGCACTTTAGAAATAAATAAAGTAAAAAATTTTTGAGATTGAATTTTTGATGTTCTCTTTTAGCTTGAAAGGGCTATTGTGGTATTGAATGTCGAAATAATTTATGTGCTCAAACGACCCGACCCTTCCCTACATATAACTAAGAGGTTGTCCTTTTGAAATTAGGTCTACCGAAAGAGAGTCACCCAGGTGAGCAACGTGTTGCTCTTATTCCTGCCAATGTGACCATTTTAATGAAAAAACAGCTACAAGTGATCGTAGAATCAGGCGCTGGACTACAAGCAGGCTTTACCGATGACGATTACGTCAAGGTTGGAGCCACGATAGCTTCTTCAAGAGAAGCTCTACTCACTGAAGCCGATATCATTACAGTAGTAAACTGTAAGGGTGACCAATTTGATGAAATTAGTGCTGCGTTAAAGCCGCATCAATTGGTCATAGGGATGATGGATCCGTTAGTTAATCCTCAAAATGCCCAAACCATCGCTAATACAGGTGGTAGTGCAATCGCGCTTGAATTGATCCCGCGTATTACTCGAGCTCAAAGCATGGATGTGTTGTCTTCAATGGCGACTATTTCAGGCTATAAGGCCGTGTTACTTGCAGCCCATAAAGCGCCGCGCTTATTTCCAATGATGATGACAGCAGCAGGTACATTAAAACCGACTCGCGCATTCATCATGGGTGTGGGCGTAGCAGGTCTTCAAGCTTGTGCGACCGCTAAACGCTTAGGCGCGGTTGTTGAAGCTTATGACATCCGCCCAGCCGCTCGCGAGCAAATCATTTCAGTTGGTGCTAAACCTGTCGAGCTTGATATTGAAGCAGAAAACACCGAAACCAAAGGTGGTTATGCAACTGAGCAAAGTGATGACTTTTTAAAGCGTCAGCAACAAGCTATGGCAAACGTTCTAGCCCAACAAGATATCGTGATTACTACGGCGGCTATCCCTGGTCGTAAAGCACCAGTACTTATCACCAAAGAAATGGTTGATGGCATGAAAAGTGGCACAATCATTGTTGATTTAGCCGCTGAAAGTGGCGGTAACTGTGAGTTAACTCAGGTTGATGAAGTCATTATGCATAATGGTGTGATGATTTTAGGCCCGTCAAATGTACCAAGTACAGCCGCTAATCATGCCAGCCAAATGTACGGTAAAAATGTTGAAAACCTACTTAACCTTCTAGTGAATAAAGAAGGTGAGCTGGTACTTGATTTCGAAGATGAAATTGTACGCGATACCGTTGTTGCTCATGGCAATGATGTCAGCAGCGCAAGACTGCGCGACCTGTTGGGCTTAGCCCCAATAGTGGCCCCTGAAGCAGCGTCTGAGGAGACAACATAATGGATATGACCCTGTTATTATTACTGACTCTTTTTGTCGTAGCAGTATTTTTAGGTGTTGAACTTATCACTAAAGTTCCACCGACTCTTCACACGCCATTAATGTCTGGCTCAAATGCGATTTCAGGTATTTCGCTGGTTGGCGCATTATTATCTGCAGGTTCTGGCGCAGGTATCATGGTTAATGTACTTGGCTTTATTGCTGTTGTACTGGCCACCATTAACGTGGTTGGCGGTTACATGGTAACTAATCGCATGTTAGCCATGTTCAAAAGGAAATAGACTCAATGACAACATTTATTTTTTTAGCTTACCTTGTTGCCGCAGTCTTATTTATTTTAGGTATTAAAGGGCTAACAAAACCACGTACCGCGGTACGTGGTAACCAGCTATCAGCAATGGGTATGTTCATTGCGGTGGTAGTGACCCTGTTTGATCAAAGTATTCTTAGCTATGAATGGATCATCGCAGGTGTACTAGTGGGTGGCACAATCGGTGCGCTTATGGCGACCAAAATCAAAGTTACCGACATGCCGCAGATGGTTGCATTACTGAATGGTTTCGGTGGTGGCGCCTCACTGGCTATTGCAGCAGCAAGTTTTCTTGACCCTGCAGCAGCGACTAATACTGTGGCGCTAATCTCAATTGGTGCGACCATTATTATTGGTTCAGTTACCTTGTCAGGTTCGTTTGTGGCGTTTGCCAAGCTGCAAGAGCTTATCTCTGGTAACCCAATTAAAGTACCAGGTAATAAGCCATTAAATGCCATCCTTTTGCTAAGTGCTATTGGCTTAGCCATTGCGATTGTTATGGACCCAACCAATACTAACTTGATGTATGCGTTAGTAGCCGTAGCTGTCGTTTTAGGTGTGCTACTTGTTGTACCCATTGGCGGCGCAGATATGCCAGTTGTTATTGCACTACTTAACTCGTACTCGGGTATTGCTGCTGCAACAACTGGTTTTATCACTGGCAACACGGTACTGATTGTTTCAGGTTCTTTAGTCGGCGCTTCAGGTATTATTCTGACCCAGATCATGTGTAAAGCAATGAACCGTTCATTGTTTAATGTGTTATTTGGTGTGATGGCAGAAGGCGGTGAAAAGGTTGATGCTGATGAAATTTACGCAGGTAAAGTGAAATCAACGTCTCCTGATGAAATTGCGATGATGCTTGAAACAGCTGAACGTGTAGTGATTGTGCCAGGTTATGGTTTAGCAATGGCCCAGGCTCAGCACGCTGTTCGAGAACTCGCTAACGTGCTGCAAAGCCGTGGTACTGATGTTAAGTATGCGATTCATCCAGTAGCAGGACGTATGCCTGGTCACATGAACGTATTACTTGCAGAAGCAGAAGTGCCTTATGATCAGCTCATCGAAATGGATGAAATTAATCCACAGTTCGAGCAAACCGACGTAGCCATTGTCATTGGCGCGAATGATGTGACCAACCCAATGGCACGTGAAGATAAAGGCAGCCCAATTTACGGCATGCCTATTCTTAACGTTGATAAAGCCCGTACTGTAGTCGTGATTAAACGTTCATTAAGCCCTGGTTTTGCAGGCTTACCTAACCCACTATTCGCTATGGATAACGCTCTAATGTTATTCGGTGATGGTAAGAAAGGTATCGTTGAGCTAACTCAGAGTTTAAAAGAAGCAGAGTAGTTATCTCTTCAAACTAAATGAGATAATTTTTAGATAAGAAAAAGGCCGCTAAGCGGCCTCAGATTAATGACAAACCCCCACTTTTTTTAAAGTGGGGGTTTTATTTTATTGGTTTATACGCATTTCACGACGTTTATTTAAAAACACATCTTGAGCAATATTGTTGGTTATCGATGCCCAACTCTCTTCTTATGAGCTTCATATTCGCTAATATCACCTTAAAAAAATGCAAAAAAGCGGCGAGTAACGCCATTTTCTTCATATTTTGCGCAGTGGCTGCTAACAGTCCCTGTATTTGCACTTTCATTAAGCCTCGAAACCTTGCATAACGATGCCCATGGTGTTGCTTCGCATCAGCGAAGCTTCGCTCAACCGTGGCACATCGTCTTCGATAAATCCGTTTTCCACTGGGGGTTAATCGCAACGTGTTGGCTCTGTCGACACTGTCCTGCATGACGTGTCTTGCGATGACTTTCTTATGCCCTTTGCTTGTGGTGCACTCATTAAGTCTTGGGCAGTTAACGCAGATTTTGGCATCGCTGTGATATTCTCTATATCCCAAGCGATTGGTGGTTTTATAAAGTAATTGCTGCCCTTCTGGGCACGTGTAATGGTTA
>NZ_JAKILD010000004.1 GCF_023283825.1 Shewanella olleyana
TATTGGTCTCCTCGCTCTGTTAACTTAACGTTTCAACCTAAGTTTGGCACATTGTGATGCCGATAAGAGGAGGAGACCATTCCATCGTTGATCTTTCAAGGTTGTTTTTGCGGCGAATTGTTGACCATTTATACAAGGCAGAGATTTTGTGATGTAGTTATTCTACATAAAAAGTCGATAACGCAGTAAAAATGGCCAACAAACGCTGCCCAAAGGGTTCGACTAAAAGTGTTTTACTCTTTGTTGGATGATTTTCGCTTAGATGACTAGGCATCAATCCATCCGCCTCAATTAAAACACTTTTATCTCGAACAAAATTCAACCAGCAAAGATCAACACGCCCTAGCCATCTGAAAATTAGAAGGCGTAAAGCAATGTCATATTGGTTTCAGTATCTGTGCTCTTCTTATCTTCTAGCGGATCACTGTTATAACGAACAATAACAGCGAACTTCATTGCTAAAGCACCGATAATATTTGCAGTAAGCGCAGTTTCAGAACGTCCTTCTAAGCTATCACCATAGTCAGCAACAAAAAGTTGAGTGAACTTAGAACTTTCAGTGATTTCGTACGAGAAGTTTAATGCACCATGAGCTACCACACTGTCTTCAGTATCATAACCAAGCTCAAGAGTTTGTTCATCATCAAGTTTTTTGTAAATATAACCAGGACCAATTTCAGCACTTAAAAAAGTGCGGCCTGTATCAATGAACTTATGACCGTAACCAACAGAAGCGATAGCTTTATAATCATAACCCGTGAATGGATCGACTTCGTAATTACCTGTGATGTACATATAGTTCTTATCATCGAACTTATAGTCACCTTGAATGCCTGCATAATAACGCTTAGCAGTATTTTCACCTGAGTCTTCTTTATACAAGCCTTCCAGCAAGTATGCATTTTCCCAATTACCCAATTCTTGTTTAAGACCTAGACGTGCTTTTAGAGAAGAAGTATCAGTGTTACCTGTTGTTAACGTTGCACCTAATTCGGCTTCACCAGCAAACGTCTTGTCACCTTCGACAAAGTCAGCGCCAGCATTAGCGGCAAATGGCATGGCAAGCGTTACAGCTGCAGCAAGTAGCAGTTTTTTCATGTCATCAAATCCTTTATTTACAAATAATTCAAATTCACCCCAGAAATTGAACCGCATACTAACACTTTGGTAGCAAAATTGAAAAAACTACTGCTTTTTTAATACTTAAACAAGGCAAACACTGAATTTACGCGACGACTAGGCTTTTTGACTGCCAACGCCCACTGCGCCAACGCCACAACATGATTAATCCACGAGTCCACTCATCAATCGCTAACGCACACCAAATTCCAACTAAGCCCATATCAAGGTAAATTCCGAAGAAATAGGCAAAAGGCACCGCTATGCACCACATTGAAGTGATACCCGCTAAAAAAGGAAACCTTGCATCGCCACTCGCCCTTAATGCATTAATCACAATTAAATTGAACGTTCTGCCAGGCTCCATAAATAAAGTCAGTAAGAATAGCTGACCAACCATTATTAGAATTTCGTGGTCATCGGTGAACAATGCCACTAAATTTTCACCAAATAAGGCAGCTAAGGCTGCAACGACGGTTGTTAACACCAAGCCTATTTTTAATGCTCGATACATTTGCGTTTCAGCAGCTTTATATTGCTTAGCACCTATCATATGACCAATCATGATTTCATTACCGATACCGATAGATAAGCCAAAAAGTAAAATAAACATACAGATCTGAAAATACAAAGCTTGAGCCGCAAGTGCCTTTTCTCCCATTAGCCCAACAAAAGCGGTGACGACCATAAATTGCAGCATCCAAGAAATGTTCTCCCCTGCTGCAGGTAAACCAATGTGAAAAACTTTGGCAAGCAAATGTTTTTTAGGTCTAATAATTTCGGGGATTTTTAATGGAATTTTGGTGTATTTGACAAACAAATACGCCATGAGAGACATACCAACCAAACGACCGACAACAGTACTAATAGCAACGCCAGCCACGCCCATTTGCGGGAGTCCAAACCATCCATAAAGCAATAACAAATTACCCAAGAAAGTAATCACATTCATCAACAGCGTTACCCACATAGCTTGCTGGGTAAAACCATGCGCCCGCATACCAGCCGCTAAACACATTGCCATCGCTTCTGGGATTAAACAAATACCGACAATTTGTAGATATAATTTTGCATCAGGAATTAAATCTGCAGGCAGATTCATTAAGTGTAATATGAGTCCTGCGCCAGTAAACACGCCAAATGCGGCCGCAACGCCCACCATGAGATTAAAACCAATAGAGGAATAAACCACATCGCTGGCTGTCGCCCTATTTTTAGCCCCCAAGTATTGGGTAATCACTACACTCGCGCCAATACTGACAAAGCTAAATAAGGTAATGGATAGCTCAAATACCATATTACCCACAGATAGCGCGGCGACGCCCTGATATGACACACGACTGATCATTAAGGTATTAAGTGCTGCGGTTAAAAAGTGCAACGCAAAGTCAAAAAATAATGGCCAGGTGAGAGCAAATAGCGATAGCGGTTTATTAGGTTTTACATGCATTTTAATACTTCAATAATGGTTAAAGGTGAGCATATTCCATTACAAGAGTAACAACTAAAAATGACAGTTCATTGGCCATTTACAGTGTTATTTATGAGGTTTGTTCCATTTTTAAGGGCGGGGATAATGCGCTAAATACTGCTTTGATACAAGTAGTTTCATTCAAGTATAGGCATAAAAAACCAGCGATAATCGCTGGTTTTTTTGATGCACTACTAATCAACTAGTTACGTTTAAAAAGTCGCTAAACTTCACATAACTAAAACCCGATTAAGAGTTGATTTGCGGGTCAAGCTCACCTGACTGATACGCTTTGTACATTGCTTGAAGAGACTTAGGCTTGATTTTAGAACCCATGCCAGCACAACCGAATGCTTCATAACGCGTAGTACAAATGTCAGCCATTGCTTCCATTGACGCTTTTAAGAATTTACGTGGATCAAATTCAGATGGATTTTCAGCAAGGAACTTACGTACTGCACCTGTTGAAGCTAAACGTAAATCGGTATCGATGTTTACTTTACGCACGCCGTGCTTGATGCCTTCAACGATTTCTTCTAACGGTACACCGTAAGTTTCAGGGATTTCGCCGCCGTACTGGTTAATCACTTCTAACCACTCTTGCGGGACAGAAGACGAACCATGCATCACTAAGTGAGTATTAGGAATACGCGCGTGGATCTCTTTAATACGGTCAATACGTAGCACATCACCGGTAGGTTTACGGCTAAATTTGTATGCACCATGGCTAGTACCAATTGCAATTGCAAGTGCATCGACATGAGTGTCAGAAACAAAACGCGCCGCTTCTTCTGGTGTGGTTAGCATTTGATCCATCGTTAGGATCCCTGCTGCGCCGATACCGTCTTCTTCGCCAGCTTCACCGGTTTCTAGGCTACCTAAACAACCAATTTCACCTTCAACAGACACACCACAAGCATGAGCGAAAGCAACCGTGCGGCGAGTAACATCAACGTTGTAATCATATGATGCTGGCGTTTTACCATCAGCCATCAAAGAACCATCCATCATCACTGAAGACATACCTAACTGGATTGAACGCTGACAAATATCAGGGTCGGTACCGTGGTCTTGGTGAATACATACAGGAATATCAGGATACTGCTCAAGTGCAGCAGCCATCAGATATTTAAGGAACTGAGGACGAGCATACTTACGCGCACCGGCTGATGCCTGAACAATAACAGGGCTATCTGTTGCTTCAGCTGCTTGCATAATTGCACGCATTTGCTCAAGGTTGTTTACATTGAATGCAGGAACACCGTAATTGTGCTCAGCTGCATGGTCTAACATTTGACGTAGAGATATTAAGGCCATTTTTTAACTCCAAAAATAGGGTGATTTCTCACCTAGGTCGCTATCGCTTTGGATTGATTTTTATACCCTGTGCTTAATCAACTTCTCGATAATTACCAGAAGGTAGCTAACGATTAAATGAAAAGGCATGGGCGGTTTTTTTCTAATAATTATATTTTTCTTAACTCATTACTACTGAGGTCAGTTTTACATCATGGCGTTGACTCTTCGGTAAACGGCCACAATGTATTCCCAAACTTAACCTTTAAAAGGCTTACTTAAATTACGCGCCGCGCTGCTCTAGCATCGCAACAGCTGGTAATTCTTTGCCTTCTAAAAACTCAAGGAAAGCGCCACCACCTGTGGAGATATAAGATACCTTTTCAGCGATATCATACTTATCTACAGCCGCTAACGTATCGCCACCACCTGCAATTGAGAATGCATTTGAGTCTGCAATCGCTTGAGCAATACGTTTAGTACCTTCACCGAATTGATCAAATTCAAATACGCCAACAGGACCGTTCCACACAACGGTGCCAGCTGCTTCAATAATTTTAGCTAACGCTTCAGCGCTATCAGGGCCAATATCAAAAATCATATCGGTGTCAGATACTTCGCTAACAGACTTCAATGTTGCTTCTGCTGTTGGGCTAAATTCACCAGCGACAACCACATCTGTTGGTACAGGAATATCACCGCCACGACTTTGGGCGTTCGCCACTAAACGTTTAGCTTCATCCACTAAATCAGCTTCGAATAATGACTTACCGACTTGATGACCCGCTGCGGCTACAAACGTGTTTGCAATTCCGCCGCCAACAACAAGTTGATCAACTTTAGTTGATAAGCTTTCAAGTACAGTGAGCTTAGTTGATACTTTTGAACCACCAACAATCGCCACCATTGGGCGTGCTGGGTTATCTAACGCTTTACCCAGTGCAGATAGTTCACCAGCTAATAATGGACCAGCACATGCCACAGGTGCGTGCATTCCAACGCCATGAGTTGATGCTTGCGCGCGATGCGCCGTACCAAAAGCGTCCATCACGTAAACATCACAAAGCGCTGCTAATTTTTTAGCTAATACTTCATCATTTTTCTTTTCGCCGACGTTAAAGCGTACGTTTTCAAATACAACGACTTCACCGACTTTCGCATCAACACCGTCAAGATAATCAGATGCTAAGGTTACTGAGCAATCAAGTGCTTCATTTAAGTAGTTAACCACTGGCTGCATTGAAAACTCAGCATTAAACTCGCCTTCAGTAGGACGACCTAAATGTGACATCACCATCACTGCAGCACCTTTTTCAAGCGCTAGCTTAATCGTTGGCAACGACGCTCTAAGGCGTGCATCACTAGTAACAACACCTTCACTTACAGGCACGTTTAGATCTTCACGAATAAGCACACGCTTATTGGTTAAATCCAACTCACTCATATTGATAATAGCCATTGAGACTTTCCTTTTAATTTAAAAACAAAGCTGGTTTTGCTATTGAGCGCTTTACCTAAATTAGATAAAGCGCTCAATAGCAGAAAATTAGTGTTCAGTATTCTTTGCCAGGATCATTGCTAGACTGGTATCAAGCATTCGATTTGCAAAGCCCCATTCGTTATCACACCAAAGTAATAACTTGACCAAATGGCCGTCACTCACCCGAGTCTGGGTACCATCCACAATACTGGAACGTGGGTCGTGGTTAAAATCACACGACACTAATGGTGCATCAGTATAGCCTAACACTGCATTGAATAATCCGCTTGCGGCATGCTCTAAAACGTTATTAATTTTTGCAATATCAACCCGTTCATTTAAGGTTACCGATAAGTCTATTGCGGTAACATTAATGGTCGGAACTCGGACTGAAATAGCTTCAAATTTATCTTTCATGTGCGGCAAAATTCGCTCGATACCACGAGCAAGCTTAGTATCAACTGGAATAATTGACTGCCCAGCAGCGCGGGTTCGACGTAAATCATCATGATATGCATCGATCACTTGTTGATCATTCATCGACGAATGAATCGTAGTAATGGCACCACTTTTAACACCGAAATGACTATCTAGCACATCGATGACAGGCACAATACAGTTGGTAGTGCATGATGCATTTGATACCACTGTATGGTCAGCTTTAAGTAAATCATCATTGACACCAAATACAATAGTGGCGTCAACATCTGCTGAAGAAGGATGACTAATGAGGACTTGTTTAGCACCAGCTTTAATATGCGCTTCACATTCAGACCGATCGCCTAAGCTACCACTACATTCATAAACGATATCAATATCGAGCTCAGACCAAGGCAATAAACTGGCATCAGGTTGATGGAATAACTGAATGACATCATCGCCGATAACGAGCTGGTCGTCTTTTAACTTAACTGTATTTTGGAAACGGCCATGAGTCGTGTCATATTGGGTGAGATGACTGATTGCGGCAGGTTTGGCAAGTTCATTAATTGCCACAATCTGGATTTCTTGACGTTTACCCGACTCGTATAATGCACGAAGGATAGAACGGCCTATGCGGCCATAGCCATTAATAGCGACTCGGATCATTGAGGGTTAAGCTTCCTCTTAACAGTACTCAGTAAAAAGCAGATAAAAAAACGGCCTGCAAGTGTTTGCAGGCCGTCATTATACAGACTTAAAAGGTAAAAGTTTACCCTTATTATTTAACTGTATTTTGGTTAAACCAGTGAGTTTACTGTGTTAACCACATTTTCAACGGTAAAGCCAAAGTGCTTCAATAAGTCGCCGCCTGGTGCTGACTCACCAAAGGTAGACATACCAACAACAGCGCCGTTAAAGCCAACATATTTGTACCAGTAATCTACGTGAGCAGCTTCAATCGCTACACGCTTAGTAACAGCAGCAGGTAATACTGACTCTTTATAAGCAGCATATTGCTTATCAAATACGTTAGTAGAAGGCATAGATACTACGCGAACTTTTTGACCTTTTTCAGTCAATGCTGCAGCAGAATCAAGTGCAAGTTGAACTTCTGAACCCGTTGCGATAAGAATCACATCAGCAGTACCTTCACAATCAGACAGTACATAACCACCTTTGGCGACGTTAGCTAATTGCTCAGCACTACGTGCTTGGGCTTTAAGACCTTGACGACTAAAGATAAGTGAAGTCGGTGCGTTACGATTTTCAATGGCAGACTTCCAAGATACGGCTGTTTCAGCAGCATCACATGGACGCCATACAGTCATGTTTGGTGTCATGCGTAAGTTAGCAAGTTGCTCTACTGGTTGGTGAGTAGGACCATCTTCACCTTGACCAATTGAATCATGGGTATAAACGAATACGTTTTGAATGCCCATTAATGCAGACATACGTACAGCATTACGTGCATATTCCATGAACATCATGAAAGTTGCACCGTAGTTGATGAAACCACCGTGTAAAGAGGCACCATTCATAATACCGCTCATACCGAATTCACGTACACCGTAGAAGATGTAGTTACCAGCAGGATCGTCTTGAATACCTTTTGAACCAGACCAAAGCGTTAAGTTAGAACCGGCTAAATCGGCACTGCCACCTAATAACTCTGGTAACATTTCGCCGAAGAAACCAATGGCATTTTGCGAAGCTTTACGACTTGCAATACCTTCAGCTTTATCTTGGCACTCTTGAATAAATGCATTGGCTTTTTCTTCAAACTCAGCAGGAAGTTCGCCAGTGATAACACGACGTTTGTACTCTGCAGCAAGTTCAGGGAAAGCAGCGGTATAAGCCGCAAACTTCTCATTCCAGCTTGTTTCATTTGAAGCACCAGCTTCTTTAGCATCCCAACCTTCATAAACGGTTTCAGGAATTTCGAATGCAGCGTGATCCCAGCCAAGGAACTCACGTGCAGCTGCGATTTCATCGTTACCTAGTGGTGCACCATGACAGTCATGGCTACCAGATTTGTTTGGCGAACCAAAACCAATCGTGGTTTTACAACAAATCATAGTCGGCTTATCAGTCACTGATTTAGCTTCTTCGATTGCAGCGCGAATCGCATCGCTGTCATGACCGTCAACGTTAGCAATAACATGCCAGCCGTATGATTCAAAACGCTTAGGCGTGTCGTCAGTGAACCAGCCTTCAACGTGACCATCGATAGAAATACCGTTGTCATCCCAGAATGCCACCAGCTTACCTAGACCTAAGGTACCAGCTAATGAACAAGCTTCATGTGAAATACCTTCCATCAAACAACCATCACCTAAGAAACAGTAAGTGAAGTGATCAACAATATCGTGACCAGGTTGGTTAAATTGCGCAGCTAAGGTTTTTTCAGCAATAGCCATACCAACAGCATTACTGATACCAGCGCCTAATGGGCCAGTTGTCGTTTCAACACCAGGTGTATAACCATATTCAGGGTGACCAGGCGTTTTAGAATGAAGCTGACGGAAGTTCTTCAATTCTTCAATCGGTAATGCATAACCCGTTAAATGCAGTAAAGAGTATATAAGCATTGAGCCATGGCCGTTTGATAATACAAAACGGTCACGATCAACCCACTCAGGGTTATTTGGGTTGTGCTTAAGGAAGTCATTCCATAGCACTTCAGCAATGTCAGCCATTCCCATTGGTGCACCTGGGTGGCCAGAATTGGCTTTTTGAACAGCATCCATGGTTAATGCACGGATTGCGTTAGCGAGTTCTTTACGAGATGACATGCTCTCTCCTGCTTATAAGTGTGAGGTCTAGCGGGCAATTGTGGGGGCATATTTTCCCCTACTAGGCGGTATGACGCAAATTTTTATTAGATCTAATAGAGACTTTTTGCGTACAACAATCCTTTGCAGACTAAACACGATGATATTTTAGCCATTTTATAACATGTTAACGGTAACATTTGCATAACTATTTATCAGAGTTATTTACGACTTCAATCATTACTGGTTTCGATTAATGAATTAACCACTGCTGTTATAAGTGAATATTTGTTGCCATTATGGCAGTAAAAAAACCAGCAAAGTAATAAACATCGACTAAAATAATTGTTTTATTTTTAACTTTAAACGCCTTTCTCTTTACGCTGAAAAGTAAATAATTAGCATAAAATTCATAAGATTAATTTATTTGAATGCTAAACAGGTCAATTCAGATATTTATAAATCTTTGAATGATTGCACAATTTTTAACTTATATTAGTTCTAAGGGGTGTTATCCAACTAGATTTGAATTATTATAGACGTCTAGATGTAGATGCTTCTACACGTTCAAATTCCAAAAGACGAGATTTACCAACTATGGCAAACCACTTGTTCACCTCTGAGTCGGTCTCAGAAGGTCATCCAGATAAAATCGCCGATCAGATTTCTGATGCGGTACTAGACGCAATTTTAGAGCAAGATCCAAAAGCTCGTGTTGCTTGTGAAACTTACGTTAAGACCGGTATGGTTTTAGTCGGCGGTGAAGTTACTACATCAGCTTGGGTTGATATCGAAGAAATCACACGTAAAACAGTACGTGAAATTGGTTACACTCATTCAGATATGGGTTTTGATGCTGACTCTTGTGCGATTTTAAATGCCATTGGTAAACAGTCTCCAGATATTAACCAAGGTGTTGATCGTAGCGATCCTGCTGAGCAAGGTGCTGGCGACCAAGGTTTAATGTTTGGTTATGCAAGTAACGAAACCGACGTATTAATGCCTGCTCCTATTACTTACGCACACAAGTTAGTGAAGCGTCAGTCAGAAGTACGTAAAGACGGCACGTTACCTTGGTTACGTCCAGATGCAAAAAGCCAAGTGACTTTTGCTTATGAAAACGGTCAAATCAAGGGTATCGATGCTATCGTATTATCGACCCAGCACCGTGAAGATGTTACCCAAGAAGATTTAATTGAAGGCGTGATGGAAACCATCATTAAGCCTGTTTTACCTTCACAATGGTTAAATAAAGACACTAAATACTTTATTAACCCAACCGGCCGTTTCGTTATTGGCGGACCTGTAGGTGACTGTGGTTTAACGGGTCGTAAAATTATCGTAGATACCTACGGTGGTATGGCTCGTCACGGTGGTGGTGCTTTCTCAGGTAAAGACCCATCTAAAGTTGACCGTAGTGCTGCATATGCTGCTCGTTACGTTGCTAAAAACATCGTAGCTGCAGGCCTTGCTGACCGTTGTGAGATTCAAGTTTCTTACGCAATTGGTGTTGCAGAGCCTACCTCAATCAGTATCGAAACTTTTGGTACTGGTAAAGTGTCTGAAGACGTTCTAATCAAGCTTGTACGTCAGCACTTTGAACTTCGCCCTTATGGCTTAACAGCAATGTTAGACCTTGCACGCCCTATCTACCAAAGCACAGCTGCTTATGGTCACTTCGGTCGTAATGAATTCCCTTGGGAAGCGACAGATAAAGCTGAAATCTTACGTGCTGATGCAGGTCTATAAGCTTTAAAACTTATTGGCTAAATTAGTAAGACAAAAAACCGTCAATTGACGGTTTTTTTATGTCTTTAAATGCAGATTAAGTGAATGTGCGATAGAAAAGGTAAATAATAATAGCCCCAACAGTTAACACTGAAGGATAAAAGGTCAAACTAAAGCCAATTGATCTTGCGCCAGCGCCTTTATCATAACCGCGCATAAATAAGATTCTGCCAATAAAGAATAATACTGAAATAAGCGCAATCAGAGACATGTAATCCGCAGGCATGATGAATGCCCATAAAAAATATACACTCATCACAATACAAAATTGCTCTAGGGTATTTTGCAACACACTTTGCAAGCGCCTTACTCGCTCTGACTCTTCGTAAAAGCTACGACCATCAATATCTTCAGCATTAAAAAAGCGATGTTTTGCCACTCTGGCGACAGCAATAATTAAGCTCAGTGTCGGTAAAATCATGCCATAGGCATAAATGATCAACCTTTCGATTAGAGTTTGCGGTTCACTATATTCAAACGGATTCGCTAACGCGCCATAAATAACTACGGCAAATGAAACCAGCATCCCCAACACTATGCCTTTAGTCACATCCCGTTGCTTACTGGATAACTTGGTTGTAATTGGACTTGAAAGTGGCATTATCTCTCCCTGTACTTAATGCTCAACTAACTTAAAAATAATGACCTAGATGATCCTTCATTGATTTGGTCACTCACTAAGGTTAACCCCTTTTGGGCTATAGCTAAATCTTTGGCTATCGATTTAGCTGAACCTTCTCTCTAGTTAAACTATAGTCATTGCCAGCCATTCTGCCGATAGCATCTAGCTTTTCACTATCAATTTTAAAATCATTTACCGCATCATCACGCACATGAATGGCAACAACATCACCTAATACTAAATGCCCAGCCATTGGCTCATGACCTAAGTCAACGATTTGATTCAGGCGACACTCAAAGCTCACCAAAGCTTGCTTAACTCTATAAGGCGTTACCAATGTCGATGCCTGCTTTTCAACACCTGCATATTCAAATTCATCTTCTTCTGCTGGTAACTGATGGCAAGTTTGATTCATCACAGCTAAATCTTGATAACTCACACTATTAATCACGAACTCTTTTTGTTCACGAATATTGGCCAAGGTATCTTTTTCAACACCTTTATCTGTACTCATCGGGTTAAAGCACAAAACCGGAGGGTTAGCACTGGCAACCGTAAAAAATGAAAAAGGCGCTAAATTATTCACACCATTTTTTGATACTGTTGAAACCCAAGCTATCGGTCTTGGACTCACTCCACCAATGAGTAACTTATAAATCTGTTGTGATGTTAATGATTTTGGTAAAAATTCCATTACAATCTCAGGCTGTTTCAAACATCGACCCACATTATTACTTTGCGAGTAAACCAATGAAAATCATAAACTAAGTAAGTTGCTTATTAAGCTATCACCCAATAAAATTTCAAACAAGCCTAAAACAGCCAACAAGCAAAGAAACAAGTTATTAACATTATTTATCAGTCATTTTGATTAAATCCTGTATAAATCTTCGGCAGACATTGCCAGTCACGACTATGAATGTTTCATTTAATCTGCGTCATACAAAAATTCTTATTAGATAAACTGCCGTTAAAAAAGATGATTTGTTAATATAATCACTCAACAATAACGAGTTTGATTTCATTTTTAGGAAACACCATGCTAACTGCTGAATGGTTCTATCCTGCTAAATTACCTTTAGATAACAAATCGGATGATCAATTTCTTGACGCTCAAAAGCAGTGGTCTGCAGTCAAACAGTTTTATCGCCAGCATTTAAGTTATTCAAAACCTAACCTAAACGACAAGCTTGCACTTATCAGAAATGAAACCAGCCCATTAGCTGCGAGTGCTAGCATAGACAAAAAAATTGAGAGAAAGGCAGAAATTGCAGCAGCAATTAGAATAAAAACCATAGGAAAGTGTCAATTAGTGACAGGGTTAGTTGTTAGCCAGCATTTTAGAGGAGGTGGACTTGCACATCAGTTGATGGATTTTATTAAGCCATCACTTTTAACACAGCCAAGTTATGTGTTTGCAATTCCAGAACTTAAAAGCTTTTATCAAAGCCATGGGTTTACCCTAAACCAGAATATTGATCATGACATTCAACAACAGTTTTTAAAATATCTACACAAAGACAAAGTAACAGGGAAAGATAAGCCGCTAATATTAATGAAGCTTACCGCTTAAAAATACTCTGTATTTAAAGCTATCATTGATTGATTTAGCAGTGATCAAAATGCGAAGTTTCTACGCACATAAATGAAATTTGCTGCAAACTTAACACTGGCACATTGACTGTTCTAGCTTCGGATAAATCAATCTTTTTCTCATCGACTAAAAGCTTTATCGCTTCTTCATAACCATTAGTACGACCGCAACTAATCACACCAAATTCAGTATCAACGATATAAATAGGCTTTTCAGTCGCTAATACAACCTCAAAAGTCGCATAGGTTTTGTCCATTGATGACAATACTCCTGCGACGATTTTCATATTTTCAAAAGCGCCTAGCCTTAAATGTAAGTAAGGTTGAAAGGCTTGCTCAAACTGCATTTGTGCTTGCTCACTTTTCTGTATTGCTTGCTGCGCTTGCGTCATTCAAATATCTCACTATGTAAGTTACATTTTTTACGGGCCAAATTAACAGACTAAATTAACGAACTAAATTAACAGGTTAAATTTAACGAGCGATAAACAGAGAAAGGACAAACTATTGTTAATTCTTCATCACTAATAAATAGTAATCTCGCTCCTGAAAACTAAAAAAGTCCACCACTTCCATCGCTGACTTTTTGGTATGAGCAGCAAAAGAAGTACTGTTCTCTTCAGCAATAAAAGTCACCATAAAGCTATATTTAGCCGCGACTTTCCGTTTTAGTTGCAACACTAGCTGTTCAAAAATACCTTGGCCGCGATAATCAGGATGGATCCATATGGGGCCATATTGACAACTGTTTTTCGCTGTCACTCTACTAAACCCAACTTCGATATCATTAAGTTTACGCAATACGTGAGCATAGATACCCCAAGCCTGAAACCAAGACCACGGACCAGCAATGACATAGCCAACAATGGAACTAACCACTTCAACTCTCGATTCTGCTAGCATTATCCAGCCTTGCTCAATCAACTCATTAAGCTGCACTTTAGAGAAACATTGACCAGACATAGTATCTGCAGATGCTGATAACTCATCATTCATATATTGCTGCTCTAACCGAGCAATCTCTGCTGCATCAAGATTAGTCGCTAATCGATAATGAATACTCATTTGGTCTTTTCATCACTTTTACTATGGTCATCCCTTTTTGTATGTCCATTACTTTGTTGCTTTTGCGCCCATTCAAACACTAATAAAACTGGATATGGGGCCATGATTAAAAAACCAACACCAATAAGACTCGCAATTAGCATCATGCCACTCATCTCATTACTGACTTCTGTCAGTAGATACAAGCAAGCTCCAATACCGACAAACAATAAACCTAGCATGTGCATGACTTTAAAAACTTTATTCATATGGTCAACTCTTTAGGTGATATATGTTGAATGGTTAACGTTTATACCCAAACAACTTGAAGATACGTGTTTCAGAGCTTCACCGTGTTTTCAATACTAGGCGCGTTAATGCGGTAATGTAGGTACCTTATAAATTAGCGCAACAACGTAGTGGGAACACGGTGAAACTCCCTGAGGGCAAGTTTTACACGCGTTTATGCTGCGTTATTGATTTTGAAAAGGGAATAACCATTACCCGCAATCAATGCCTTGCCTAAACGCGTGTAAATTCTTGCTGAAATCGAGCATATTCAGGTTGTTTGAGTATATATAGCCAAGTTTTAAACACTTGGACTTAAATGCTCCAATCGGCAATCATATTTAAGATTAATTCTACTTCAGGATGAAAATAACGCTAAAACACAGTATATACTATGGTTATTAGCGTACTCATTGGAATACACCCAACATGATAAAACCCATTTTCACCGCTTGCCTGGTTATTTTCGGCCTTAGTGCTTGTCAAAGCAACAGTCATCAAGCCGAAGAAATCAATTTAATTGGCAACTGGTATGTGGAGTCTGCGTTATCTATTTCCGTCATTAATCATAGTCCTGCCCAAATCACTTTCGCTGCAAACGGAAAACTATCAGGTAATAATAGCTGCAATCAATTTTTTGGTGAATATGAGCAACAAGAAAATCAATTAACACTTTCACCTGCAGGTACAAGCATGATGGCTTGTGTTGATGTGTTAATGAAACAAGAACAACGTGTTATGAAAGCCATGCCATTAGTCACCAATATCAAAACATCAAAATCAGGCAAGTTACAGCTTAAATCTGATGAAGGTGCCAACTTACTGGTACTAAGCAAAAAAGAAGATTAATCCATCTTTGTTATCATTTGTATATTGATACAAAAAAGAGTGAACCGCTTTTATTAATATAGCGAGTTCACTCTTTTTTATTTAGTGATTAGCGAATAACTTAGCTAATCACTGAACCCAAAAGACCGAATAACGTGATTAGCTACCCGTTTTAATGTTATCTTCAACTTTTTGCTGCATATCGACTTCTGCATGCTGTGCAATTATCGCAGATTGTTCCATGTCAGCATTGTAATGCTCCACATCTAATTCGTCTTCTGAACTAGCAATAATCGTCGTTGCGACTAAATCACCCGATACGTTAACCACGGTACGTGCCATGTCTAAAATACGGTCAATACCAGCAATGATCGCCACGCCTTCTAGCGGTAAACCAACAGTCGTTAATACCAGCGTCAACATCACAAGGCCTGCACCAGGAACACCTGCTGTGCCAATCGATGCCAAAGTCGCCGTTAATATAATGGTGATGTAATCAACCCAAGTTAAATCAATACCAAACGCTTGAGCGACAAATAATGCAGTGACACCTTGGTAAAGCGCAGTGCCATCCATATTGATGGTAGTGCCTAGTGGTAATACAAAGCTAGATATCTTCTTATTAATACCTAAATTCTCACTGGCGCATTTCATACTCGCAGGCAATGTGCCAGCTGAACTTGACGTGGTAAACGCAACCGCCATCGCATTACCAATGCCTTTAAAGAATTGAACCGGATTAAGCTTACCAAGTACACTGAGCACTAAACTGTAGAAGCCCAGAATATGTAAAGCACAGCCTAAATAAACAGCGACAATCACTTTAATCAATGGCAGTAGCATATCCAAGCCATACTCACCAGCTACCCACGCCATCAAACCAAATACACCATATGGTGCAAGCTTCATCACCAAGTCAGTCAGTTTATACATGGCTTCTGCTAAGCTTTCAAATACGCGAATGGCAGGCTTACCATGATCGCCAATCAGTACCAAAGAAATGCCCAGTGCGACAGCAAATACAATCACCTGCAAAATTTGACCACTTGCTAATGCTGCTACAGGGTTGGTAGGAACAATATTAATCAAGGTGTCCATCAAAGTCGGCACTTCTTTCACTTCATTAATAATTTCACTACTTTGCAATCCAAGGCCAGCACCTGGTTGCATGATATTACCCACCAACAAACCGATGCTAATTGCTATTGAGGTTGTCCCTAAATAGAAAGCAAATGATTTAAAACCTATGCGGCCCATTTTTGCAGTGTCTTGCATCGACGTCACACCGACGATTAAAGAGCAAAAGACTAACGGCACGATTAACATTTTAATGGTATTAACGAATAAGGTGCCTATCGGTTTAAGATAACTTGCATCTTCACCTAAGCTAACACCAGCGATAATACCTAGCACCATCCCGATAAGGATTTGTAACCACAACGGAACTGACATCCAACGAGACCAAACTCGACGTGGAAGTGACGGAGCATGTTTTGACATGATGTAAACCTTGCTGATTAAGTAAGTAGTAGAATTTCGTTGCCGAGCGGCTTATTACATTAGAGTATGGCAATAATCAATAAAATCGGCGCGGCATACTAGCACGACAATCAAGTTCTAATAGATGATCTATATCATCTTACGCAAGTCTAATACTTATTAATTGTTATTAGGCCTCGAAAATACATTCTTCCTTGTCTTTTCCTACTTTTGTTGGGTAAAGCGCTGCAGGAGGACGTTCCCTTTCGATTAAGTAACTCCAGTAGTCATCATCAAATCCAGCAAAGGGATTATTCTGCTCGCCGCGAGATTTTAATATCAACCACCACCACACCATAGCCCATAAGCCAAAGCTAAATAGGGTCAAAGTAAAATGCAGTACATGATTAATTGCATGCTGCTGATCTTGGGTGGCTATAGTAGGATGTGGCATTTGAGGATGTGAAGCCTGTATGTAATCGCCAACAGCGCAATTAGCACGACTAGGATGAGCAAAGTAACGATATACTCTGAATTGATATTTTGAATTATCCATAGCATTCTCTCAAACCATACAAAACAAGTATTAAGCATAGCAGCTTAGACTTTAGTCGAATAAAAATGTCCCAAGAATTAGCATATTTTTCCCCTCAAGGAGCCAGAATGAAAATAAGAAAAGGCCAACTATCAGATTTATCAGCATTAGTTGAATTTAATCAAGCCATGGCAATGGAGACAGAA
Organism: Shewanella olleyana; assembly: GCF_023283825.1. GTDB lineage: Bacteria > Pseudomonadota > Gammaproteobacteria > Enterobacterales > Shewanellaceae > Shewanella > Shewanella olleyana. Next base: position 16,944 of record NZ_JAKILD010000004.1, read on the forward strand.
AACTTGTCATTAGACAATGAACTGCTCACTAAGGGGGTTAACACTATGCTTAACAGCCCAGAAAAAGGCTTTTATCTGGTTGCTGAAGTCGAAGGAGAAATTGTTGGATCTTTAATGGTGACACTTGAATGGAGTGACTGGCGCGCAACCAACTATTGTTGGATTCAAAGTGTATATATTCGTCCACAAAATCGTCGCCAAGGCATCTATGCCAAGCTATATAACACAGTCAAATCAATGGCAGAAGAGATTGGCGGAGCAGCAAGTTTTAGATTATATGTGGAGCACGATAATTTACGTGCCCAAAAGACTTACGAAGCGTTAGGCATGGAACAAAGTCATTACCTTATGTATGAAGAAATTTCCGAAGCAATTAACGCTTAATATCAGCGGTTAACTTATAAACACCTGACAGTAAAAAGGCTTTCGTTCGAAAGCCTTTTTTATTAAATCGATACTATCTAAGTTAATAAGCTAAGTTAATAAGCTAAGTTAATAAGCTAAGCGCACAAATTAGTGACTTTTATTGCTAGACCGCCTTGGCTGGTTTCACGGTATTTTGAGTGCATGTCTTTACCTGTTTCGTACATAGTCGCGATCACTTTATCTAGGCTTACCCTAGGCTCAGAGTTACGACGCAGCGCCATGCGAGAAGCGTTAATTGCTTTAACTGACGCAATCGCATTACGCTCAATACATGGCACTTGGACTTGACCCGCAACAGGATCGCAAGTTAAACCAAGGTTATGCTCCATACCAATTTCAGCTGCCATACACACTTGAGCAGGCGAGCCGCCCATTAGCTCAGCTAAACCAGCCGCAGCCATTGAACAAGCAACACCCACTTCACCTTGGCAGCCCACTTCGGCACCAGAAATAGATGCATTGCGTTTATATAGCGAACCGACAGCGGCAGCAGCCAGAAAATAACGGCTACATTCTTTCGGACCCACTTTTTGAATAAACTTGTCATAGTAAGCTAATACAGCAGGAATAATCCCCGCAGCACCATTGGTGGGCGACGTGACCACACGACCACCAGCCGCATTCTCTTCACTTACCGCTAAAGCAAACAGGTTGACCCAATCAATGATTTCCATCGGATCGGTACTGGTACGTTCGCCGCGCAATAATTCACGATGTAATGCAGGTGCACGGCGAGAAACCTTCAAAGGACCAGCAAGCACACCCTCTGTAAAACAGCCTTTTTCAATGGCGTTTTGCATCGTTTTCCACACTAAACTGAAACCTGCATACATAGATTCTTCACTGCGAAAACACAACTCATTTTGTTTCATCAAGCCACTGATGCTCAAACCTGAATCTTTACAATGAGCCACTAACTCATCTGCATGATTGAAATGAAAAGGCACTTTCACACCGGTACTTTGAGTTTGATTGAACTGACTTTCTTCTACGATAAAGCCACCACCTATCGAATAATAAGTGTTGCTATAAACGCATTTATCGCCAATCCAAGCATGTAATTTCATGCCATTTTCATGAAGCGGCAAAGTATCTGGGTGAAAAATGAGGGCGCCATGGGGGAAATCAACATGGTGAATCGCATCACCAATAATAATTTCCTGCGTTTTTTCAACCTGAGCAATAAAAGGCTCAATACTATCGATTTCAACGGTTTCAGGCTCATTACCTGCAAGCCCCATAATAATAGCAATATCAGTATGGTGTCCTTTACCCGTTAAAGACAGTGACCCATAAACATCGACGGTAAACTTAGTGATTTGAGTTAGTTGTCCTTGCTCAATTAAATCATTAATAAAACAATTTGCCGCTTTCATCGGCCCAACGGTATGAGAACTAGAAGGACCAATACCAATCTTAAAGATTTCAAATGCACTAAACATAAATAAACCTCAATGCTCTACTGGCTAAAACAGCAAAGCGTAAAACAAGAAACAGAGGAGCACTGAATGCACTCCTCAAATAACCACTTAATCTAGATATCAGTGGCTTAGCTCATTAAGCCAAATAGAATTGCAGTCATCGCTAACAAACCTGCAATCACAACAAACACGTTGCTGATACGACCGCGATAAGCTTTTAAAGCTGGAACTTTATGCACTGCGTACATAGGCATAAGGTAAAGAATCGCAGCGATAATTGGACCACCTAACGCTTCAATCATCCCAAGGATACTTGGGTTAATCACTGCAACAATCCAGATGCTAAAGAACATGAAGCCTAAAATGAACTTGTTCAATTTCGCATCAGACACTTCTTTATTGCTGCTGCGCAATTGTTTAGTGATCATCCCTTTTAGGCCTTCAGTCGCACCTAAGTAGTGACCAAAGAAAGAAGAAATAATCGCAATAAATGCAATGATAGGACCGAAGTAGCTCACAAAGCCGCTTGAGTGAACATTGGCTAGATAAGACAAAATAGCTAAGTTTTGGCTTTTAGCTTCAGCCAGTTGAGCTGGACTGAGCGATAACACACAAGAGAAAACGAATAACATCACGAAGCCCACAAGCATCATTGAAGTATTACGTAAAATCACGTCTGCTTTTTTAGCTGCGTTATTGCCATGGTCGCGTTTAAGTGAAACAGAGAACTGTGAAATAGCTGGTGAATGGTTAAACGCAAACACTAACACTGGAATCGTTAACCAAACAGTACCTAAAAACTCACCCGTTGAAGGAACGACTTGAAGTGCGTCTAACTTCCAATCAGGGATTAAGTAAAAAGACATAAATGCAAGGATGGCTACCAGTGGATAAACCAAGAACTGAGTCACTTTCAGCATGAATTTTTCACCTGCAACCATCACTGACATCATGCCAATAATCAGTACTGCAGATAAAATAATACGTGGAGGAGAAGCAAAACCAAGTTGATTTACAATAAAGCTATCTACCGTGTTAGTAATACCAACACCATAGATAAGTACAATAGGAAAAATAGCAAAGAAGTACAGCACAGTGATCGCTTTACCAGCACTGACACCAAAATGTTCTTCAACTACCTGGGTAATATCACTGCCAGGATTTTTTGAAGAACAAACAAAGCGAGATAAACCACGGTGAGCCAGGTAAGTCATAGGACCAATAATGGCCGCCATTAATACTAATGGCCAAAATCCACCCATACCTGCATTAATCGGCAAGAACAAAATACCTGCACCAACTGCAGTACCAAATAAGCTAAGCATCCAAGTGGTATCTTGGCGTGACCAGCCTTTTACTGGGGTTTGCTCATCTTGAGCTGAAACTGCAACATCCTGTGCACTGATTGAATCTCTTTGCATAAAAATGACCTTAATGAGGTAACTAATTTCACCGCGAAGAATATAGAATTCTAAATAGTGAAATATGATCTAGATCATTTTTAATTCCGACTTTTCAAAAATCAAAGCAATATGAGATCGGCGCACATAACTGGTACGATGAGTTATTCAACTCATTAACAAAGCTTAGGGAGATGGTTTACAACAGCACTAATAAAGTAACACCTAATAAACCTATTAAACACTGCGAGTGCTGCTTGAGGTGGTAGTATCAGGTGTTAATACAACTAGCACTTTATTTATAACAATCAGTATTTGGACATTTATACAGGAAAGAAGATTAACCAGTACGCAAGGCTAAAATAGCTTGTAGATCGATTGGTTTATCGTAACGGACAAACTGAGGCGCTTTTTGATCAATGGCATAAATAGACATACGATCAGCCAATTCATTACCCTCAATACCAATATGAGCCGCAACATGGGCAATATCGAGTTTATCTTTTATCGCATCATAGAGTGCATGAGCCTGTTGGATCACCTCTAAGTTAGCAATATCACCAGCGACTTTTCGTTTCCAGCCTTTGGTTTTCCAACCATAAGCCCAGTTAGTGATACAGTTTATTGAGTACTGGGAATCGCTCATTATCTTGACGCTTTGCTGAGAATTAAGGGCTTTTTCTGCCACTAACAGCGCTTGATATAACGCATTTAACTCCGCACTATTATTGGTACCATTTGGATTAAACAGCCCATACCAAAGCTCACTAATTTCGCCTTGATGATAAACCGCCATTCCAGAACCTGCCTTTCCTGGGTTGGGTTCGCAGCCGCCGTCGGTAAACACAATAACGTCGTGAGTGCTGAGATCGACATTTTTAGTTTTAATGGATTCAAACGTTTTACTGCTCGCCGTTTTTTTACTGGCAGATGCTGAAGACTGGCTGGCACTTTTTCCGATACTTTTAGCAGGCGAACCAGCAAACGCCGCTTTAGCAGCAGCTTCTGTCGGGAAAGATTTATATTTTGCTTGCGGGAATTTATCCACTAGCTTCTTGGTGTAATCCCAGCTGGTAAAAATACCAGTCTCTCGCCCTGCCCACACCACATAAAACTTCTTTGCCATGATGACTCTCTATAAAAATCGGGTAATATATTCAATGTGCATCAGTGTAGCCTATGGCGCTATTAAAAATAACTCACTGAGACAAAAACAACGTCTGAACCTACTCAAGCTAAAAAGAAATCACCATGAAACCATTAACGATCCTTGTCGGCTCAAAAAATCCTGTAAAAGTGAATGCAGCAAAACACGCTTTCAGCCAATACTTTCCTGATTGCAATATCATTTGTAAGGGTATTCATGCCCCATCGTTAGTGGCAGATCAACCAATGACCGAAACTGAAACAAAGCTGGGCGCTATTAATCGCGCCGAATATTGCCAGTCACAACAAGCGGCTGACTTTTATATTGCAATGGAAGGCGGCGTGGATCGCTTTGATCACGGCCCAGCCACTTTTGCTTATATGGCGATCCTCCATAATCAGCAGCTATCTGTCGGTCGTAGTGCGTTACTGCCATTGCCTTTAAAGGTGTTTCAAGCTCTTGAGCAAGGTGAGGAATTAGGACATGTCATGGACAGACTATTTAATACCGATAACATTAAGCAAAAAGGCGGCGCAATTGGGCTTCTTACCCAAGGACTCGCTACCCGTGAAAGCATTTACACCCAAGCCATTATTCTAGCTATGGCGCCATTTATAAATGCTGAAATATTCAGCGATTAACCCTCTAGGTAAATTACTCACTTTTTTTTATCGCTAAACATTGCTAACGTCGAAGTAACTGCATTCCATAGGAGATATAAATGGAATATCAACGCATTCCACATTCAAGCCTCGATGTTAGCAAGATTTGTTTAGGCACAATGACCTGGGGAGAACAAAACTCCCAACGTGACGCTTTTGAGCAAATGGATTACGCCATCGGTCGCGGTATTAATTTTATCGATACAGCTGAAATGTACCCAGTGCCGCCGAATGCTGAAAAGCAAGGCGAAACAGAGCGGATTATTGGTCATTACCTTTCTCAACGTGATAACAGGGATAACCTTGTTATTGCGACTAAAGTTTCTGCTGCTGGCCCTAAGAGCGATTTTATTCGTCCCAACATGGCGTTAGATTGGGTCAATATACACCAAGCCGTTGATGATTCACTCTCTCGCTTACAGGTTGATACTATCGACTTGTATCAAATTCATTGGCCTGACAGAAACTGTAATTACTTCGGCAAGTTTTTATACGATCATCTTGATGATGAACACCAAACACCGATTTTAGAAACATTAGAAGCCCTAGCTGAAGTCATCCGCCAAGGAAAAGTGCGCTATATCGGCGTATCAAATGAAACTCCATGGGGGCTGATGCAATACCTTCGTTTGGCCGAAAAGCACGATTTGCCGCGCATTGTTAGTGTTCAAAACCCTTATAATCTGCTGAATCGTAGCTTTGAAATGGGCATGTCTGAAATCAGTCATCGTGAAGAGCTACCATTACTGGCCTATTCTCCATTAGCTTTTGGAGCACTCACTGGAAAATATGAGAATAACCAATGGCCTGAACAGGCTCGTTTAACGATTTTCAAACGCTTTGCTCGCTATAACACGACACCAATGGCACTTGAAGCGACCCAAGCATATGTAGATTTAGCCCGAGAATTTAATTTAAGCCCGACGCAAATGTCATTAGCATTTGTAAACAGCAGAGGTTTTGTCGCATCGAATATCATTGGCGCAACGAACTTAGAGCAGCTTAAAGAAAATATCGACAGCCTTGATGTCACCTTGTCGCCTGAACTACTGCTACGCATCAATGCATTATCTGAGTTATATCGAATGCCTTGCCCTTAACTAGGCCACTACACTGCTAAAGCTAACTAACAGACAAAACTTGCATTAAGCGCCACTTTCTATGAAGATCGTGGCGTTTTCTTTTTCTGGGCTAAGCCCAATTGATTCTTCACCGATAATTAATACTTAATCAATAAACAGTACTTAATCAATAATCAATAACCGACACTTCGTCGATAATGAGCCAGTAATGACCAACGCTTTTGAACATGATGCGATTAGAGCCCAGTTTCCAACACTTAGCCAACAAGTGGACGAGCAACCACTGTGCTATTTAGATACTGCCGCCACCAGCCAAAAGCCTCAGAGTGTCATCGATGCGATGAGTCACTACTACCAGTTTGATAATGCTAACGTTCATCGTGCAGCGTATCAGCTATCAGCTAGGGCAACTCGCAGTTATGAAGCGGTGCGAGAACAAGTTAAACGCTTTATTAATAGCGCACGAATAGAAGAAGTTATTTTTACTCACGGCACCACAGAATCTATCAATATGGTGGCTTATGGTATTAGCGAGCAAATCAAAGCCAATGACATTATCTTAGTCGACACAGCAGCCCATCACGCCAACATTGTGCCGTGGCAGCAACTAGCCAAACGCACGGGCGCGATTATCAAAGCAATTCCACTCAATGATCAGCTATCGATAGATACTGACGCTTTTGATGAGTTACTAACATTAGCTCCAAAACTTGTCGCTATAAGCCATGTCACCAATGCCTTAGGCACAATCAATCAGGTCGAAAGTTTAGTAAAAAAAGCTAAATTAGCGGGTGCACTGACACTGGTAGATGGTGCTCAAGCCATTGCACACTTTGATGTTGATGTGCAAAAAATTGATTGTGATTTTTATGTATTTTCAGGTCATAAAATGTATGGACCGACAGGTGTTGGTATTCTGTATGGTCGGTTTGCTCAACTAGATCAATTAGCGCCTATGCTAACGGGTGGCGAGATGATCAAAACCGTCAGTTTTGCAGGCACTGAATTTGGATCGCTTCCCAATAAATTAGAAGCGGGTACACCTGCGATTTCGGCAGTGATTGGCTTAGGTGCTGCCATCAGTTTCATCGAGAGTTTACCTAAAGAACACACCCAGCAGCATGAACAGTCATTGTTGATTTATTTACAGCAACAATTAGCGCAATTAGGTGAAATCACACTTTACGGTGCAAGCTCGCATAATATCGGCGCTGTGGCATTTAATTTAGCCAACGAACATCATCAAGATGTGGGCATATTGCTCGACCAACAAGGGATCGCTGTTCGATGCGGTCATCACTGCGCGATGCCACTAATGCAACACTTGGCATTAAAAGGTTGTTGCCGCGCTTCAATTGGGGTTTACACTAATAAGCAGGATATTGATCAATTTATTAGTGCACTCAACAATGTGAAAGAACTGCTTTTATAATCGAATATATGTGGTTCAATACGACTAAACTAAGTAATAAGCTAAGTAATGAACTCATAAATAGAACAAAAGGATTGCACTAAGCAGTCAGCTTTAGAGGTGAATCTTGAACTCAAACAGCGCAACTAATACAGAATTTAATCAACCAGAAGCTAGCTATTTTTCACCATTAGATGAAAAAGTATCGCAGGCTGTTAGCGCCATTGAACATGCTAGAAACTGGCAAGATAAGTATCGTCAGATCATGTTGGTGGGTAAAACACTTGCACCATTAGCTGAAGCCTATAGAGTAGAAACAGCTCAGGTAAAAGGTTGCGAAAGCCAAGCATGGTTATATCACCAGCGAATTGATTCTTTACATTTTTTTTGTGCCGACAGTGATTCACGTATAGTTAAGGGTCTTATTGCTATACTGCTAAATGCAACCCATGGAAAAACCACTACTGAAATTGCTGAGTTCGACTTAGAGCAATATTTTCAACAGTTAGGACTAAGTGGTCAACTCAGCCCCTCGCGTACCAATGGGTTAACCGCACTAGCCAATGCTATTAAGCAATTTGCCGCAGCATAATCATGTAAAACTTGATTACAAGCGTCTAAAAAGGAAACCATATGACACTTAGCGCTTGTAACCAAAGCCGCCGAAATTTATTAAAAGGCATTGCCGCTGCCAGTCTTCTTTGCCCGCTTTACGCCTCATCTGCCATGGCAAAAACCAAATCTCGACTTTATATTGATGGATTAAGTTTCTTACCTGAAAATTTAGCAGATGTGCGAGCCTCAAAGCTCGATGCCTATATTTGTGATATTTCCGATATTGAAGCAGTTACCCAGCCTGATGGCACCACCAATTACAAGCGAAGTTATAAAGCCTGTATCGACAGCATTAAAGATGCCCAAAAAATCGTTAGTGATAATCCTAGCATCCTAATGCAAGGCTTAAGTGGACGAGACATAGCTGTCGCCCAAGAAGAGCAGCGCACTGCTGTTTACTTTCAAATTCAGGGAGCTGACTGCGTTGAAGATGACACTTTTGAAGGTGATAGCTTAAAAGGTGAAGGTGAACATTGGCAACATCTCAATGAATTCCATCAGCATGGATTAAGAGTACTGCAGCTGACTCATCATTATGGTAACCGTTTTGCAGGCGGGGCATTAGACAATGATGGCACTCAAGGTTTAGATAAACCACTTACCGCTGACGGCCACCAACTGATTACAGCGCTCAATCAACGTAATATCCTCATTGATGTTAGCCATTCAAGCCCACAAACGGCATTAGATACTGCAAAAGCCAGTAATATGCCAATTGTGCAAAGTCATGGCGCAGTGCGTTCTATTGTAAATAATGCCCGCTGCTCACCAGATGAAGTGATCAGAGCCATTGCCGATACTGGCGGGGTTTTCGGTGTTTTCATGATGAGTTTTTGGCTAACTAATGAACCTGTTCCAACCATTGATGATTATATACGTCAGCTGGATAGAGTCGCTAGGATCGGCGGCGTCAATGCCGTCGCTATTGCGAATGACTACCCACTGCGCGGTCAAGAAAACCTATTAGCGCTAGATAATAATAATGCCGAAGGTGTAAAACAGTACCATGATTGGTGGCAAAGCTTAGCTGAGAAGAATGTTTTAGGCTTTGAGAACCTGCCACAACATGTGGTTATTCCGGAACTGAATCATATTGATAGAATAAGCCGTATTGATGATGCACTTGCTAAAGCGCGCTATAAATCTAGCGATCGAGATAGATTTTTGGGTGGCAACTGGCAAAGAGTCCTTAATCAGGTATTAGTATAAATCGCTTAGGTTTTACAAATAAAATTATTAAGTTAAATCTCATCAATTTAATTAATAGTTTTTTTAAACTACAACGATTTAAACAACTGCTGTTTTGATGATTATCAAACACAAAAAAGGAAGGCATATGCCTTCCTTTTTGTTTAGCTTTTGTCGAACAATTAAGCCTCTAAAAGCGCTTTAACTCGTTGACCATAATCAGCATCAGCTTGAGTAAAGTGAGCAAGCATTTTTTCTTGTACGTCAGCCGTCACTTGACTCAAAGTACCCGCAATTGTTTCAACTAGACGTTGTTTCTCTTCTTCGCTAAAGATACGGTACAAGTTACCAGCTTGAGTATAATCATCTTGATTGTAACGACTATATCTATCAGCTTCTCCGTCTAATCGTAACGGTGGCTCAGCAAACTGGCTAGTATCTTTAAGACCATCATCTACCGTATTAGGGCCATAATTTGCACTTGAGTCGCCCCCAGTTTGACTGCCATTGTAAGGACATTGAGTCCCAGCCATAGCACCAGCACGTTGATGATGATTAGCTTTCGCGGCATGCGGGCAATTCACAGGTAATTGATTGTAATTTGTCCCAATACGGTATCGCTGAGCATCTGCATAAGAGAACAAACGTGCTTGCAGCATTTTGTCTGGCGATGCCCCAACACCCGGTACAAAATTGCTTGGCGCCAACGCAACCTGTTCAACTTCAGCAAAGTAGTTTTCTGGCATACGGTTTAATTCAAGCTCACCAATTTCAATCAATGGATAATCTGAATGTGGCCAAACTTTGGTTAAATCAAATGGATTAATGGCATACGTATTAGCTTCTGCTTCAGGCATAATTTGCACATTAACAGTCCACTTAGGGAAGTTTTTATCAGCAATAGCTGCAACCATATCACGCTGTGATGAATCAGGATCAATCCCTTTCAAAACATCAGCTTGCTCTGCAGTTAAATTCACAACACCTTGCTGAGATTTAAAGTGGAACTTAACCCAAAAACGTTCACCTTTTGCATTCCAGAAAGAAAAAGTATGCGAACCATAACCATGCATTTGGCGATAGTTAGCCGGAATTCCGCGATCTGACATTAGAATCGTCACTTGATGCATAGCTTCTGGATTAAGTGACCAAAAATCCCACATTGCTTGTGGATCTTTTAAGTTCGTCTGCGGGTTACGCTTTTGAGTATGAATAAAGTCAGGGAACTTAATACCATCTCTTAAAAAGAAAGTCGGTGTATTGTTACCTACAATATCGTGGTTACCCTGTTTAGTGTAAAAACGTAGACCAAAACCGCGAGGATCACGCTCAGCATCAGCAGACCCCATTTCGCCACCTACAGTAGAGAAACGAATAAATGTCTCGGTTTCTTTTCCTACTCCATTAAAATGTTCTGCAATGGTGTAATCACTTAGATCTTTAGTTAACGTAAACTTACCGTAAACACCTGTCCCCTTAGCATGAACAATACGCTCAGGGATTCTCTCGCGGTTGAAGTGAGCAAGCTTTTCGATTAAATGCCAATCTTGAAGTAGTAAAGGGCCTCTTTCACCTGCTGATAATGAATTTTGATCATCGGCAATCGGGGCGCCATTTTGGCTAGTTAAGTATTGAGACTGATTCATAATTTATTCCTTTAGTGATCCTGTAACCACATTTCAATTAAATCGTGGACGGTTGCCATAATGCTCTCTCCCGATCCTATAAATATTTCGTTGAAACAATAATAGGCAAACATAGAAACAAACAAAAGCGATTAAAATAGATGATAACAATCTAAAAAAAAGATTAAGAACCAGGGAGTCATGGTATGTAAACGTAAGAAGTTTTATCTGGTCTAGTAAGGCGATGTTTGCATTTAAAATGGGGGATTTATAAATTTCGAAGTAAAAATATAGGGAAAGTCAGCGATAATTACTAACAAGCTATTTTGCTAAACCTAGGAAAATTGCGTTTAAATCAGCGATTGAACGATATCCACTTTGAGGACAATAAGGATTTTTGTCATAGACTCTCGCCTTTACAATCCAAATGATTAAAATTTAATTGCACGATAAACAGCACCAAATAGCTATCATTAATAATAAAGATAGCTATTGTTCATGTTTATAGGCAGATATTTAACGATAGATTCAAATGGAAAATCATTAAGTTGGAGGAGATTCTGGCTCGCGGTATAGCTTCACTAAGTAGTAAATATCGATAAGCACAATGAAGAAGTTAACTAAAGCCACAGGAATAGCGCCAATGGCAAGACCATACGCCACAAACAACGCAGCGCCGATTAAATTCCACCAGCGTAACTTTTTGATATTGGACATCATCAATGAAATTGCCACGACAACCGAAGCAAGATAGCCGACCCATTCCCATATTGTTGCAGCTTCCATTCAACATTCCTTTTTCAATACGTCATATAATCATTATAGTTAAAACAAAAGTACTTAATAAACAGTACTTAATACAACAGTACTTAATACTAAAGTTATTGATATGAATGTAGTTAACTTAAATAACGCAGCGTATTGTTAAATCATCATCATGAAGTAGCTTTACGAGCAACAACCGCCGCGGTCATTCTTGAAATACAACATAACTCGCCAGCACTGTTAGTGATAAGCACTTCCCATACTGAGCTGCGTTTACCGATATGAACCGGCTTTGTAGTGGCAATTAACTCACCTTTACGAGATGCCTTTAAATGGTTTGCGTTGATTTCTTGGCCTACACAATAAAAGTTCTCGAAATCGACAACAAAATTAGCTGCGTAACTAGCAACCGTTTCAGCCAATGCCACATTAGCACCACCATGGACAATGCCTAAAGGATTATGCACTGAAGGATCCGCTGGCATTGTTGCCACCATATAATCGTCACCAATTTCAGTCACTTTTATTCCTAATGTTCTCATTAGGGTACCTTTTCCATGCATACCAATATCCATTTTGGCACAATCTTCTAATGTTACTTCTCTAAACCAAATACTCATGATGTCCATCCAAGACTAAAAATTATCTTTAGTCTACTGATTGACCTTTTAATATCAAAGCTTTTACATAAAAAAAGGGATGGCTATACCATCCCTTCTAGGTGCTAATTAAATAGCTTTATTATTTAACCTTAAAAAGTTGCAACAATCGGATCCGAACATAAGCTCGACTCTGTTTCACAAATTTTATAAGTTACTTCTGCAGGTGCATTAGTGAAACGGTCACGATATCGACCATCATTGGCTGTAGAAGACACCATGACATCATCACGGTAAATGGCTACATTATCACCAACAGCCCCACTCCAAGTTAAATCAACAAGTGCACTACCACGACGTGATTTCATCGTACGAGTAACAGCAGCATCTATGCTATATTCAAAAACTTCTACTGTCATAGACTGAGTATCTGACTGTCCTTCACTATCTGTTGTCACCAGTGAAACAGTATACGCACCGCCCATGGCATAGACATAAGTCGGGTTTGTGTCACTAGACATACTGCCATCACCAAAGTCCCAAGCATAACTAACGATGTCATCATTAATGTCTGTACTTGTGTTAGTGAAATCAACAGTTAATCCGTCAACAGCAAATTCAAAATCAGCGACAGGTGCAGCTGGCGCAGCTTCCCCTAGTGCAGAAATCGTCAAGCCCCAGCTATTTAATGTACCAGTATCACCTGCTGCATTATCACTAATTATAAGTGTCCATAACCCTGCAGCAATTTCGCCATCAAAGTCTGAAAGATCCCATGTCTTCACAATATCATCAGTGCTACCACCTTCCCCATTATGAAGAACCACTCCAGTGCCACTTGGTGAGATTAAGCTAACAATTAAATCACCAATCCAAGTATGAGAAATATCAACATTCACAGATAGGTCAAATATTTGCACAGGATCAAATACTTCAATAGTACTCGTAAATGAAGCATTGTCAGTTATATCTACTGGAGTGTCATTTCCGTAACTAAAGTCATTTAAACCAGCAGGATACACATTTAATAAAACCGCTTTATCTTTCACTGTTATGCCATCGTCAGCAGAAACAGTAATAACATAGTCTCCCCACGTCGCTGAATCTAAAGTCGCGACATCAAGTGTAAAGCTATCACCCGCCATTGCAGTAGCAGTTGAAAGAGTAACTCCATCAAGTGCTGGTGAAACAGCAACAGAAAGGCTGACCTGATCATTCCAGCTTGCAATACTACCCACAGAAAAATCATAACTGACAGCACTTCCCGCTTCCACAGATTGGGCACTAGGTGTTGCTGACAGCGTAAACGAAGGATCTGGATCTGAAGCATCTAAGGCATTTTTTACATTCAATCTGGTGCCAGCAACAGTTAATCCAGTTAAATCAGCATTGACTTCACCAGAATCCATTAGCAGTTGTTTCATTTCAACAGCGCCAATATCTGGAGCCACTGACCAAACTAATGCAGCTGCGCCAGTAACATGCGGCGTAGCCATAGAAGTGCCTGAAATAGTACCGTAACTATCATTTGGAAACGTTGATAAAATGGCAGTACCAGGTGCGCCCATATCAACACTTGTTAGACCCCATTGAGAAAAGTCTGACATCGCGTCATTTCTATCTGTACTCGCGATTGATAACACAACATCAGAATCATAACTTGATGGGTAATGTGGGTTGATATCATTATCAATCGCGTCATTACCTGCAGCAGCCACAAACAATATGCCTTGATCTCCAGCAGACTCAATTGAATCTTTTAACGCTTGGCTAAAGCCACCGCCGCCCCATGAGTTATTAGTCGCTTTAACATCAACGCCATGATTGATTTTTAAGTTAGTGAAGTAATCAATACAAGCAATAGCATCTTCTGTACTACCAGTGCCGCCGTCCGATAAAAACTTACAACCAATCATGGTTACATCCCAGTTTACACCGACAACCCCGACACCATTGTTGCCGGTCGCACCGATGGTTCCAGCCACATGCGTACCATGACCATTACCGTCCATAGGATCACCAGTACCGGTTATTGGGTTATAACCATGAATATCATCAATGACACCATTGCTATCATCATCAATACCGTTACCTGCGATTTCTCCTGGGTTTACCCACATATTGTCGACAAGATCAGGATGATTGTAATCAACACCTGTATCAATAACACCAATCACCACATTGTCACTACCCGTTGTAATATCCCAAGCAGTAACTGCATCAATATCAGCTCCCGCGGTACCTGAAGCTTGTCCAGTATTGTGTAAGCCCCATAAATCTACAAAACTTGGATCATCTGGCATTCCTAGCGCTTTATATGTGTAGTTAGGCTCAGCATATTTAACTGCAGGATGCTGGCTAATCACCTTAATCGCAGCCTGAATATCACTGCCGCTTTTAAGTTGTAATTTTGCTAATCGACCATTCATTAGATGCTGAAATTTATCATCAACACCATCTAAATTTTTATCTGATAAGGTACCACTCACTAAACGCTGAGCAGAGAGCCTTTCAAACTTGGAAACATTATCTTTATATACGACAAGTAGTTGATCTTGCTTATACTCTACTTTATCTTTAGCGATAGCAGGAGCGACATTAATCGCCATTACAGAGGCAATTGCAATAGCAATTGGAGACATTTTCTTGATCATTTTCTGGCTTCCTATATTCCATTATTAATTCCCAGAACCGGTACCTCAACACTGGTAGCTTATCCATATGCCTGAAAGCGAACTGGTTTTCCACGAAGTGAAATCCGGATATGTTGTAGCCATTTGATTGTTGTCATATTAAAAGCAGAATAATAGTGGTTAGAACTTAAATAGTAATAAACTACTAATCCTATCAGTGTAGGTAATTAACCATCACATCCTCAATAAACATTTAAAGCACTTAAAATCATAACCTTACATGTAAGTAATACGAAAGTTCTGTTGTTTTTATTCCCCTAAAAAGTAGCCATTCTTCCGATTGAGCTATCAGACCTCAATCCGTAAGTTAAGTTTGTAACTTGTCAAAATAAGCTAAAGGATGCGGTTAAATAAAATTCAAGAATATCGTTAGCCCACTTAAATAATATTAAGCACTACAAGTTTGTTTAATATTTTATTCTTGATAATTGAAACCCTAGCTATTTCTTATTAGTAAAACGTTGGTGGCAAGATTACTTATTGTTCGCTTTCAGCAGTCTTTATTTATTGGCTAAAGATTTACAGCCTGAAATATGAGCCACGCAGAAAGTGAGCTTCATCATTGAAGAGAAGAGATGACAAGCTACCAAGTCACTCAATATCCAAACAGGGAGCGTCAAATGAAGTCGCAAACAAAACTATCGCTAATTTCACTTGCCATCACAGCCAGTCTAGCTTTACCCGTTTCTGCTACAGGGTTTTCAATTTCTGAAACTGCTTCAACACAAAAATCAGCGGCAGTAGCTGCTGCGATAAATAATCAATCAACGGTTAATCAAACTGGTGAAGGACAAGACGTACAAGTGTCTCAAACAGGCACGCGACATGTATCTGAAATAGCTCAGATTGGTAATGACCAAATTGCCGAAGTCACTCAATCAGGTGATTGGCAAGAGTCTTATATCACTTCTGAAGGTGACGGAAACGTTATTACAACAAATCAGGTCGATGATTGGCACATTGCAAATGTGGGAGTGAATGGTAATGACAACCAAGTGACTGTTGATCAGTCAGGATTTTGGAATACCAGTGAAACCACTGCTGTAGGTAACGATAATATCGCTGATACCCTGCAAAGTGGCGATCAGAATAATAGTATTATTCAGCATATTGGTGACGATAACCTGACTCAAACCACACAATATGGCGCGACTAACTTAGCAGTATTCCGTGTTGAAGGTAATGGTAATGATGGCACTATCACTCAAGATGGTAACAATAACCAAGCTGGACTTGTCGCTCCAGGTGGAACACCTAATGTAGGTGATGGCAATAGTTTATTTGTTGACCAGTCAGGTGACGAAAACTTTGGTGCTGTGATTGGTGTATACGGCAATGATAATAGTTTCGAAATTAACCAATCAGGTTTTAGTAATACTGGTGTCGTAGCAAGCCTAACAGGTTCAAGCAACGACATAGTAATTGATCAAAGCGGTGATTTGAATGGTGCCGTTATTGAGTTTGCTAACGGCAATGACAATGAGGTGTTTATTTTCCAAGACGGTACAGGTAACCAAGTCGGTGATAATAACGTTGCTGTCATCTCTGGTAACGACAATATGATCGATATTGATCAATCTGGTACGGCTAACTTAACTGAATTTGAAACCATAGGTGACGGAAACACGATTACAGTCATGCAAGATGGTGAAACTAATTATGTTGCCTCTGGAACATATGGTTTTGATAATGAAGTCAGCATTAGTTCAGAGGGCATCAATAATGAAGTGGCTGTATTCGTCGAACTTGATGAAAATGCCGTCACTGTTGACCAATCGGGTAACACTAACTTTGCTTATGTTGATACCTTTGGGTTTGAAAATGAAGTCACTGTCGAGCAAGTTGGTGATGATAATGAAGCTTCGCTCACGAATTGGGGGACTGCCCAAGTGATCGATATTGCACAAGATGGTGAGTTTAACCTCACTGACGTGGTGGTTTTTGGTGATGAGCATGTCATTGATATTGCGCAAGAGGGTGATGGAAACTGGGTTGGTGGCGATGACGGTTACTTCTTAGTCGATGGTTACAGCAATAACTTAACCATCTCGCAAATGGGTAACGATAACTTAGTGATAGGTTCGCAGATTGGCAACAATGGTATGATTAATGTTTCTCAAACAGGTGACTTTAATACAGCGACTGTTTACCAAAATTAATCCTTTAATATAAGTTAAAAAGGGAGCCATCAGGCTCCCTTTTTTATTGTTGTTTAATTCAGTATTCATTTTAAACTAGGCAAATTCAAAATGAGCTTGATAAGTCTGTGCCCAGCGTAATAACTCGACTCGATTTCTAGATTGCGTTTTACGAAAAATAGAAGATATATGCGCTTTTACAGTATGTTCACTAATACATAAGCGATGCGCAATCTCTTTATTTCTCGCACCACTTGAAACCAACTGAATAATGGTTCTTTCACGACTAGTCAGCATTTGAAGCATAGCGACAGTATCTGGCGGAATTTCAGTATTGGCATCGAGTTTTTGTACTAACCTACGGAAAATCTTACTGATTAACGGCCTGTCGTACCACAATTCATCGGCAACCATTTTACGTAGTCCAGTCAACATTAAATCCATTCGTTGATCTGAGTAGAGTAACCCTCTCACTCCAAGCAATAAAGCTGACTCCTGATCTAAAGAGCCACGCTCAACTTGATAAAGTGCTACAGGTACATGGTTAACTAATCGAGAAACGAGCAAAGGTATCCCTTTACTGTCTAAAGCTGCACCTTTTTGTGCGACTAAATAAAAACTGTTGGTATTTTTGTCGACTTCCAAGTCACTTGCATGCTTAACAATTCTTGTTTTAAGACCTATTGATTCCGCAAGAATGGCTAAATTACATGGCGCCGCAACTTGGTGTAAGAAAACTAATTCATCAATATTTGAGCTCATCACTTTTCTCCCTGAAAAGCATCCCTATCATCTCGACTTAACGAGTTTCTTCCTGAATTTTGATAACAAAGTAATAACAATACTCAATGATAGTATATTTTAACTAGTCCATAAGGTATTTTTATCATACTAACGCATTAAATAAATATCTAAGTCCTTCTAAAGTACCTATTAGTAGCATAAATAAACTTTATCTTCTTAGCTAAATTAGCATAATTCACTACTAATTATTTTTTAATAAGTGATGCTAACTGCTTATTATGCCAATGAGTAAGCACGACTAATGCACTAATACCTCCTAATAAGGCCATAAACATATCTGATTGTGTATCCCAGATATATCCTTGGGTCCCTAGAAAAGCTTCGGCGTCTTCACCCGTCCAAATCGCAACCCACCATTCTATTAATTCGTAGAAAGCTGATAATGCCAATACAAAACACACAGATAAAAACTGACACCAGTACCCAGGTTGTAAAACTCGGTTTCTCAAAAAGACTTCACGGGCTAAAATTGCAGGGATAAAACCTTGAGCTACATGTCCTATTTTGTCGTAATTGTTTCTATCACTCCCCATCCACTGTGCAATCCAGTCAAATAATGGGACTTCTGCGTAGGTATATTTAGCGCCAACGAGTAAAACACAACAATGTATAAGTATTATACCCAAACTACTTGAAGATACGTGTTTCAGAGCTTCACCGTGTTTTCAATACTAGGCGCGTTAATGCGGTAATGTAGGTACCTTATAAATTAGCGCAACAACGTAGTGGGAACACGGTGAAACTCCCTGAGGGCAAGTTTTACACGCGTTTATGCTGCGTTATTGATTTTGAAAAGGGAATAACCATTACCCGCAATCAATGCCTTGCCTAAACGCGTGTAAATTCTTGCTGAAATCGAGCATATTCAGGTTGTTTGGGTATAATACATAGGAAAGCTGGGTTAACGGAAAGCGCTTGCGGGTAAAAAGTAATATAGGGATAGCCAATAAAGCAGGTAAAGCCTCCAACCACCAAGTGAACATATCTTTCGGTGAAATAACTGACCACACGACTACCGCACAATAAATCACAACCCATATAACTAACTTATTCAAACTAAATCCCTCTTAGATGATATTGTTCTAGAATTAGAATATTAACTTTAGCCATCTAGCCCTCTACAAATGTTTAAAAAAGTGCTATTTTGGTCGAGCGTTTAAAGTCAGCATAACATAAGCATAACTATTGATAAGAGGGTACCCATATCATGGCGAAACACTCGCTTGACAAGGATAAGATTAAAATCCTGCTGTTGGAGGGCGTCCACCAAACTGCGGTCGATGTACTAGAGCGTGCAGGTTACACAAACATTGAATACCATAAAGCATCTTTACCAGAAGATGAGCTGCTGCAATCCATTAAGGATGCGCACTTTGTCGGTTTACGCTCCCGAACTCAATTAACTGCAGACGTGTTAAATCATGCTGAGAAATTAGTCGCTATCGGTTGTTTCTGTATTGGTACCAACCAAGTCGATATTGCCGCAGCTGAAAAGCTTGGCGTGCCTGTATTTAACGCCCCATTTTCTAACACACGTTCTGTTGCTGAATTAGTCTTAGGCGAGATCATCATGCTAATGCGTGGGATCCCTCAACGTAATGCTCATGCTCATCGAGGCGGCTGGTTAAAAAGTGCAAGTGGTAGTTATGAAGTACGTGGCAAAACTCTCGGCGTTATTGGCTATGGGCACATAGGTACTCAACTAGGTATTTTAGCTGAAACCTTAGGTATGCGAGTGGTGTTTTACGACATCGAAGACAAGCTTCCATTAGGTAATGCTAGCCAAATTCATTCATTAGAAACCTTATTGAGTGAGTCTGACGTGATTAGCTTACATGTCCCAGAAACGCCTCAAACCAAAGATATGTTTGGTGAGAAAGAGTTTGCGCAAATGCGTAAAAAAAGCATTTTCATCAATGCTTCTCGTGGCACGGTTGTCGATATTGATGCACTTTCAAACGCATTAAAATCAGGTCATCTTGCTGGTGCAGCGATTGATGTATTCCCCGTTGAGCCTAAGTCAAATGATGATGAATTCATTAGCCCATTGCGTGGTCAAGATAATGTCATTATTACACCGCATATTGGTGGTAGTACTGCTGAAGCCCAAGAAAACATTGGTATTGAAGTTGCTGGGAAACTCGCTAAATATTCAGATAACGGCTCAACTGTGTCTGCTGTTAACTTCCCTGAAGTTACACTGCCGCAGCATAAAGGCACTTCGCGTTTACTGCATATTCACCATAACCGCCCTGGTGTACTGATTAAAATTAACCAAGCCTTTTCAGAAAAAGGCATTAACATTGCTGCACAATACCTGCAAACAACTGCAGAGATTGGTTATGTTGTGATGGAGGTTGATTCAAACCAAGCGGAACAAGCATTAGGCGAATTAAAAGCAATTGAAGGTACTATTCGTACACGAGTTTTATTTTAATCCTAACCACTGATAATGCGGACTTTTCCGTGCGCTGAAACAGTGAAATAAAGCTACCTTCATTCAATTGAAGGTAGCTTTTTCTTTTGAGCGTTACTGAATTCCGTTACACTCAAGCGATATCTTTGTTGGTCACCTTAGGAATTAGTATATGACACTTGCAACTGCTCAGCCTGATTGGGATTTCTTAAACACTTCCCCAGACTTATTGGTCGCCAATCTGACTCATTTAGGCTTAATTGAAATTACTGGTGAACAAGGTAAAACCTTTATACACGGCCAAGTGACCACTGACATTGTGTCTTTAAAAGACGACCAATGGCGCTGGGGCGCACACTGTGATGCTAAAGGCAAAATGATCTCAAGCTTTAGAACCTTTACCATTGATGAACAACTTTTTGCCTTATTACCTGCATCAGTACTGCCGCTGAGCTTGGCTCAATGGCAAAAGTATGCCGTATTCAGTAAAGCTGAATTAACTGATATTACAGCCAATAAAGCTATTCTTGGGTTTGCAGGCGCGAATGCCACAACATTTCTTGGCGAGCAATTTGGCGAAATTTCGGCTGAATTAACCACGTTAGATGATACGGTTATTTTGAAAGATGGTGCACGTTATATCGTCATCACCAACACTGAAAAAGCAACTCAGTTAGTTAGCGCTTCAACAAAATCATTACAAGTAGCTAGCACTTGGCAAGCGCTTGAAATCAAATCTGGTTACGCCAATATTGATGCGAACCACAGTGGGGAGTTTGTCCCACAGATGTGCAACCTGCAAGCTGTTAATGGTATCAGTTTTGAAAAAGGCTGCTACATGGGCCAAGAAACTATCGCAAGAATGAAATATCGTGGCGGCAATAAGCGAGCTTTATACATTCTTACTGGCACGACTTCTGAAACGGTTACTAGCGAAACTCAAATTGAAATAGCTGATGAAGATGGTTTTCGCCGTGCGGGTAAAGTGATTGAGTCAGTACAGCATGAAGGTAAAGTCTTACTCACTGCAGTGCTTGCTAACGACACTGAGAATGATGCCAAATTACGCATTAAAGAAGATGAAGCCAGTGAGCTTAGCGTCATACCACTGCCCTATTCTTTAGAAGATTAGACAATGATTTGAGTCAGTTATTGTCTCTAATAATTTAAGTTCAAGTCAGTTAAGCTCAGATACGCTAAAAAAAAGGATAAATACATTATGTATTTATCCTTTTTTAATTAGGGCCTGTTGATCTTTCAAGGTTGTTTTTGCAGCGAATTGTTGGCCATTTATACAAGGCAGAGACTTTGTAGTGTAGTTATTCTACATAAAAAGTCGATAACGCAGTAAAAATCGCCAACAAACGCTGCCCAAAGGGTTCGACTAAAAGCGTTTTACTCTTTGTTGGATGAATTTTGCTTAGATGACTAGGCATCAATCCATCCGCCTCAATTAAAACGCTTTTATTTCGAACAAAAATTAACCTACAAAGATCAACAGGCCCTAAAGACTGGCTTATTTAGTGATAACTAAAACGTCTCTCCATGCTCTGCTTTAATTAATTTCACATCATCTAACACAGATTTAAACTTCTCTACCAACTCAGGATCAAAGTGTTTTCCTGACTCTTTTTCAATAAGACCTATGGCGTCTTCTACAGTCCATGCTTTTTTATAAGGCCTTGCGGAAGTTAACGCATCAAACACATCAGCAATGGCGATTATTCGCCCTTCAATGGGTATTTTATCTCCAGAAAGACCATCAGGGTAACCGCTACCATCCCATTTTTCATGATGACTTAACGCAATACGTTTTGCCATCTGCAATAGAGGATCATCGTGTTCACCAATAATGGCAGCACCAATGGCAGCATGCGCTTGCATCTCTTTCCACTCATCAGCATCGAGCTTTCCTGGTTTTTTTAAAATCGCATCTGGTGTACCGATTTTTCCGATGTCATGCATAGGTGCTGCGTTATATAACAACTCACAAAAGCGAGAAGAGTGTCCGGCTGCACTTGCCAGTAACCTCGCGTAATGACTCATACGAATAACATGTAACCCTGTTTCATTATCCTTGTACTCGGCAGCTCTCCCTAGCCTTCTAATAATTTCAAATCGTGTTTCTTTAAGCTCTTTGGTTCGCAGTTCAACCTCTGACTCCAGCAACCGCTTTTGATCATATAGGCTTAAATGGGTTTTCACTCTTGCTTTAACCACTGCAGGGCTTACTGGCTTAGTAATATAATCAACAGCGCCGAGGGCAAAGCCTTGAGTTTCATCTTCTGTATCAGAAAGTGCTGTGACAAAAATAACTGGAATGTGGCAGGTAAGCGGTTCACTTTTTAATTTTTGGCAAACTTCATGGCCGCTCATGCCAGGCATCATCACATCAAGCAATATTAAATCAGGTGAAGATTTTTGAGCTAATGCGAGCGCTTTAGGTCCATCAATAGCCACTTTAACCTTATAGTCACCTCCGAGAATACCCACTAATATATCGATATTCTCAGGAGTGTCATCAACTATCAGCACGGTTGCTTTTTCCATGTTAATTACCTATTTCCTGTTTAATATTAATCTGTCGATGACTCAAACTTTTTGCGCATTTTTTGAATAAACGCGATAGCCTCTTCAAATTGATAGCCTTTAATCATTTGCCCTACAGGCTTAAGCAGTTCCCAAGTTTGTTGGTTCACTTGCTGCTGGATATCATCCATTACTTCAGTTGAACTTGCATCACCGTCATCGAGTAACATTAAAAGCTTATCTAACAATATCTGAAACTCAGTATTACTTATCAGCTCAAGTCTCTCGGTTTTCATAACCTGTTGATTGTTGTTTAACCATAAATCTATTGCTTCACATATTGACTGAACCAATTCACTTGTGGCATTAAGTTCAACTGAAAATCCCACATCGTCAATCAAGTTCTTTTCAAGTTCTTTTGCGAGTTCTGAGAGTTTGTCACTGGCTAAATTCCCAGATAAACCTTTAAGAGTATGAGCATAACGAATCGCTTCTTCTTGATTGTTAGCATCCACTGCCGCTGATATTTGAGCGGTAATATTACGTTTCCCCTCAACAAAACGAGTTAATATTTTCCGATATAGTCTTGCTGAGTTTTGTACTAGCTGTAAACCACGATCGACATCTATATCAGGGTGTTGCGGCCAAGCTTCTACTTTATTGGTCGTTGAGTTTTTAACGCTCGGTAATTCAATGTTGGTATTATTTTCACCTAAGTATTTAAGCAAGGTTTGATATAACAAAGAAACTTCTATTGGCTTAGCAACATGATCGTTCATCCCTACACTCAAACATTTTTCCTTATCACCTGCCATCGCATTTGCGGTCATCGCAACAATGGGCAGTGTTTCATAAACATTATTTTTGCGGATCTGTTCAGTTGCCTTGTAGCCATCCATCACGGGCATCTGACAATCCATTAATACTAAATCAAAATCTTGTTGGCTGAGTTTATCTAATGCTATTTGACCATTATCAGCAATGGTTAATTCGATACCCACTTGTTCTAAAAATTCTGACGCGACTTCTTGGTTCATGTCATTGTCTTCGACTAACAAGATTTTTTTACCATTTAATTGTGTTAACAAGTCTTCATTAAGCTCACTTGCTTTTGCTCTAACGGGCATATGGCCTTGTTTGCCTAATGCAGACATAATGGCATCCAGTAAACGAGATGCGCTTACCGGTTTAGTGATGTAACCATTAATTCCTTTTACATTAATAGAGTCAGTAAACTCGGTCGTTGCATGGGCTGATACCATAATAGTCAAAGGAGGATTTGAACTTTGATTGAGAATGGTATCTGCGGTTTGTAATCCATCTAATCCGGGCATTTTCCAGTCTATTAAGGCTAGTTGATAATCATGAGAATGGCACATAGATATAGCTTCGGTGCCATCTTTTGCTAATGCGACATTAAAGCCCATGCTCTTCAGCATTGTTTGTAAAATATCTCGTGCGGTTTGGTTATCATCGACAACTAAGATCTCCATTCCCTCTAGCTCTTGGGTCACTTTAAGTTGTAAGTCATCAGCCTTAGTCACATTAGTGGTAAAATAAAACGTACTACCAATACCACGCTTACTTTCGACCCCAATATCACCGCCCATTAGCTCTACTAACTGCTTACAAATCGCTAACCCTAACCCTGTGCCCCCATATTTTCGAGTCGTCGAGCTATCAGCTTGGCTAAATGATTTAAACAGCTTATTACATTGCTCAGGTGTCAAACCAATACCGCTGTCTCGTACGCTAAACTTAAGTTCAAGTTCATCGCCTTGCTGCGCAATAGAATCAATCGATAGAATAATTTCCCCACGCTCAGTAAACTTAATGGCATTATTCATCAAATTAATCAGCACTTGGCTCAGTCTTAAGGGATCGCCCAATAAATGGCTAGGAATATTAGGGGCGACAGAAAACAGCAATTCGAGTTGTTTATCTGCAGCTTTCACAGCAAACATGTCACTTAGATCTTCCAGCATGGTGTCGAGTTGAAACGGCACTATCTCAATTTCCATTTTGCCCGCTTCAATTTTTGAAAAATCTAAAATATCGTTAATAATGCCGAGTAAGGATTTAGATGCCCGCTCAATTTTTTCAACAAAGTTATGCTGTTTTTTATTCAAGTCGGTTTGTAAACAAAGGTGAGACATACCAATAATCGCATTCATTGGCGTTCTGATTTCATGGGACATATTCGCTAAGAAATCACTTTTAGCTTTGCTTGCAGCATCCGCTTCATCTTTGGCTAGCTTAAGCTCATTCGAGACCGTCATTAATGTAGTAATATCTGCCATTGAAATTACGCTAGAGGTCACTTCACCTTGATCATTTTTAATGGCGGCGAAGGTCATATCCATCCAGATCATCTCACCATTTTGGTTCTGCATTCTGGGTTCTATATTAAAGTTTTCAAATGCGCTATGAATCAGTAATTCAAATTGCTCTCTGGCTAGCACTCTATCGTCTACAACCATAAACTCGAAAAAAAGCTTTCCTTCTAAATCGTTAGAATTTATGCCAATATTTCGCCCAAAGTGTTCATTACAGTTAATGATCACCCCGTGATTATCAATATTCACAATACCCATTTCTGCGGTGTTAAGCAGCGTCCGTAAATGCCTTTCTCTATCGGCTAATCGTTTCTCGGCATTTTTACGGTCGGTAATATCCATTAGGTACCCATTCCAGAGCACCGCATCATTTGCTAGGGCTTTGCCTTTGGCACCCGCTTGCAACCAAATAATTTCACCTGAGGGATGCTGATACCTAAACTCAGTAACCCAATGTAAACCTTGTTTACTTTTGCCAGATAAGTCATCAATTATCGTCTGCCTTTCTGAATCAATAATTCTGCCAATCAGTAAGTCAAAGTCCTGCATCAACATGTCACGTGGAAAGCCAATGATGCTAATACAGGCTTCAGATAAAAAGCTGAACTCTCGCTCCGTTTCTGAACGCCATATCATTTGATACACTAAATTGGGGATTGATTCGGTGATACTTTCTAACTGTTTTTGAGAGTTTTTAATCGCTTCTAACGCTTTTTTACTTTCAGTGACATCGTTGATACTACCGTCAAACCACAAAGGCGTACCTTGCTCGTCATAGCTAGCTTTGCCCTTCTCTTGAATCCATTTTATGCTGCCATCACGATGAAAGATTCGGTATTCAACATTAAAGTTTTGTTGGGTTTTAATAGCTTCAGAAATAGCATTAAAGCATGCTGCATCGTCGTCAGGATGAATAATAGTATTGAATCTCAGTTTTTGGCTTTCAATCAAATCGCTTGCAGGATAACCCGTAATATCAGCAATATTGTTACTGACATATTCCATAATCCAATGGTCAGCAATTCGGGTTCGATATATCGCACCTGGAATATTGGCAACTAACCCTCTGAAGCGACTTTCGCTATCTTTAATTTTTTGCTCAATTGCTATCTGGTTTGTTAAGTCACGAATGCTGGCTGCAATCTGTTTTCTGCCATCATGGGCTAAAGGTAATAAAGCGAAATTAATTTCCACCAGTATTTCAGTCGCATCTGATTTTAATAACACCCAACCTTCTTTAGGTGTTGTAAATCGTGTTAATCCTTGTTCTAAAAATACTGCTCTAGCCTCATCATGTACTTTCCTAAAGCGCTCAGGAATGAGAGAGTCAACATTGAGTTTTAAAAGCTCATCAGCTTGATAGCCAACCAACTCTTGGCAACGGGTATTGGTAAAAATAATGCCACCATGCTCATCCACAATCAGCATGGCTTGAGGTGATGATTCAATAACTGCATTCGACCAAAGCGCAGCTGAAAATTGCTCAGTGACATCAGTAAATAACATTTCGACAGAAATTAATTCACCAGAATTCGTCACCAAAGGCTGCATAAATACGTCAAGTCGCCTAATGGCACCATCGGCAGCAAGCATTTCAACCTGATGAGCTGGGACCGTGCTCCCCTCAAGTGCTTGCTCCATATAATTCCAATTCAGCTCATTAATGGGGTCACTAGTGAACATCCGCTGATATTTACGCTTGAGTGTATCGGCATCCACTCCAAGTACTTTTAACACGCCATCACTGACTTGGGCTAATTGGCCATGAGGATCTAACGAGCAATAAAATGACTTATCGCTCATACCGTCAATCAAGCTTGCAAAGCGACTACCAGTAGAGTCCTTTAATGCCAACTCTCTTTCTGCGAGTAAATCAGCAAACTGATTAAACTTATTGGTTAAAGTCGACACTTCTGAAATATTGGTGTTATCAGAATCTAATCGATCAATTTTTCCTTCTCCGAAATCCATAATACCAATTTCTAGGTTTTCTAATGGTCGACTTAACCGTTTCGAAGCCAGAATACTGGTTAATAGCAGTGCAATAGATAACAGTAAGAGAATGAAAGCTAATCTTGAAAAGTTAGATAAGAAATATTGATTAAGCTCGTTATGACTTGTCGCGATCACCACTTGCCAATTTAACGATGAGACATTAGCAACACTGACTAGGAATCGATCTCCTGAAACTGTTTCAGCCTCAGTTTGGCCTGCTAAGTTATTCTCCAAAAGCGATCTCAATTGATCATTTAATGGATTATCAGACAGCCATTTTTCATTACTGCCTTTTAATTGACTATTTGCAGAGTCATAAAATATCACCTTGTCATTTTGATTGAGTACAACCAAGTTTTTACTAGGAATTTTCATCATCTGAGGTATTTTGTTTAATGCTAAATCAGCTGTAACCACTCCGTAACGCTCGCCAACATCACCAAATGCTTTTGAGTACGTCATCATCAGAATGTTGCCCGCGCCTTCATCAAAATAAGGTTCTGACCACACGCCTGTTGGACTTGCTATCGCATCGGTCCACCAGCTCCAGCTACCATCAGTATAATCATAGGCTTCTGAACCAATATCGAGGATATTGATGTTATTACCTTCACGGTAAGCGTAAGGAGCATAACGAAGTTTTTGAGTTAAAAAATTGGGACGGTAAGCAATTGCGCTTCCAAAAATACTGGGATTACGTTCAAGACGATTAATTAATAAATGTTCAATTTTATCAATGTCATCGTATAAGTTGTCGCTATCGACATAAGTTAAATAATCAGACAAACCGCGGGTAGTATTTTGAACAGAGTCCAAAACAAAACTAAGATGATTAGCAGAAAGAACAGCTTGCTGTTCTAACCGTTGATATACATCTTTTTCATGTTCTTGGTAATTAATCCAACCATTAAATCCATACACCAATGCCATAATTAAGATAAGTGGCAATGCTATATAAGCCAAAATTCGACTTCTAAAGCTGTGTAACGTTTGCTTATTTTTGTCCATAAATACAAGTCTCATTAACAAGTCAAAAATTGGTTGATGTCTATTTGCCTCGCTGCCTCGCCTGTTATCCATAACTTGGCTAACTAATACATATATTCACGCAAGGTTATTGACTGACATTGACCAATAGATCACAAGAAAGATTAAACTGCTCAAAAAACACTCTCACCACTATAACTCTTAAGCCTATGATTGCAATTACAAATATAGTTAAACAATAGACTTAACCCTAAATTCCAACTGTTTTAAAGCCTAGTCAGAGTTCGAGTCAGTCACAACTAAAGTTGCAATTTAAACCTCGAAGTTAATCATCAGCCCCAACCATAAAAATATAATTACATTTTTAGATCGATCTATAAGTTAAAAACTATCGTATGATGATGTAATTAATAGACTTACTGGAACTTGTTATGCAATCAGATGTTCGCCATGTTGTTAGCCAATTATCACAAGTCTCAAAGGGCTTTACCGATGGCGATCAATATCATCAAGTACTGGATTGTGTCGATTTAGTATTAAATACTGGTGATACCATTGCATTAACAGGACCAAGTGGGACAGGTAAAAGCACCTTACTCAATATCATTGCTGGGTTTGAAAAAATCGATTCTGGTGAACTGCGACTTCTAAATCAGCCAGCCAAAGAATGGCAAGACAGTCATTGGAGCCACTTTCGTCGTCAGCAACTAGGCATTGTTTTCCAGCAATTTAACTTATTAACGCCCCTCAATGTCATCGACAATATCCGTTTCCCTCTGCAGTTGAATAAGCTTAAATGGACCTTATGGTGTGACGAGCTGATTAATATGCTTGAACTAAATGATGTGTTAACTCGCCCTGTAGAAACTCTATCTGGCGGCCAACAACAACGCGTTGCCATTGCAAGAGCACTGGTCCATAAACCCGCGTTACTGCTTGCAGACGAGCCTACTGGTAACCTCGATGAAAAAGCGGGCCAACAAGTTATGCAATTACTTTGCGAGCTAGCCAAAGCCGCTAATACCACGGTGTTAATGGTGACCCATAGCGACTCCTGCGCAAATTATATGCAAAGGCGTTGGCATTTAGAGCAAGGTAAGATTCATGAGTAGCCAATCGTCTCAAGCCAATGACGCTACTGATAACGCTCTTAGTTACAATAACCACTCAAGGATAACTACATTAGCTGAAGTGGGTTTGAGCTTACGCGTTTTCTTCGCTCATTACCGGCACGCTCCTTTGCAAGCTGGCGCTATTTTATTAGGTATAATATTAGCTGTTACTTTACTAATAGGCGTTAAATCAACCAACGAAAATGCAGTTAGAAGTTACAGTGAAGCCACAGAATTACTCAGCCAACGAGCAAGCTTATTAATTACTCCAAACGCTGGAGAGCGTCATCTTGATGAAGAGGTTTATTTTCGCTTACGTCAATCAGGCATTAGCAATGCCCTAGCGATTGTCAATGGCTTGGTCGTTGACCCTCAAGGCAGGCGCTGGCAAATTCAGGGTAGTGATTTATTTGCAGCGATTAATCTACAAACCACTCAAACATCTTCCAGTGATAATAAGGCTGATAGTGGCAATAGCCACGGCAACTTGGTCAATCCCAATATTCCGATTGCTAAACTGCTGGCTGCTGAAAATATATTATTAATGAGCCAATCATTAGCTGATAAAGTCGCACCTAATGGCGAGTTCTTTTTACAAAACCCCAGTAACGAACAAGCACCCGGCATCAAACTTGAAGTCATCGGTCTAGATGATGACTTTGGACTTGGTAACGCCATTGTCGCTGATATTTCCTTAGCGCAAAAATTATTGAACCAGCCCAATCAACTTTCTTATATCGCGCTATTTGATAAACCTGAGCAATTAATTAGCCGTATAAATCACGCTGACTTATTACAGCAACAAGCTGGCATTACTGAACAAGATCAAGGCCAAGCACTGCAAGAGTTAACCCGTAGTTTTCATCTTAATCTTAACGCCATGAGCATGCTGGCCTTTGTAGTAGGGCTATTTATTGCCTATAACGGCGTCCGCTATAGCTTAATGAAGCGCCAAAAGTTATTGGTTCAATTACTGCAACTTGGCATTCAAAAAAATCACTTAATACTGTCATTAATCAGCGAGTTAGCATTACTGGTTATCGTCGGTTCAATCCTAGGGTTTATATTAGGGCTACAACTCAGTTTGTGGTTACAACCTATGGTTGCCATGACATTAGAACAGCTATATGGCGCCAGACTCATGCCAGGTTCATGGCAATGGCAGTGGCTTACTCAGGCGATGGGACTAACATTATTTGCAGGTTTACTTGCATGCTTGCCTTTATATAGGCAGCTCACCAATCAACCTCTAGCGAGAATAAGCACTAAAGTCAGTCAAGTGGGACAACTTATTCGTATCCATCGCATTCAATTTACTATTGCAGTAATTTGCCTGATTGGCTGCGCGTTGGCATTTCCGTTTGCAAAGCAGTATCAAGTCAGTTTAGGCCTGATGGGCATTGTTATCATTGCTATTCCACTTTTACTGCCCTTGACCATCTATAAAATAAGCCAATGGCTCGCTAGGTTGTTTCCAGCTGGAATATGGCATTACATGATTGCTGAGACCAAAGAGCTAATAGGCCCTTTGTCATTAGCCATGATGGCTATGCTACTAGCATTAACGGCCAATATATCCATGAATACTTTAGTGGGGAGTTTTGAAGTAACGCTAAAAACCTGGCTTGAGAGCCGTTTGCACGCTGATTTATATATGCGTCCATCGGGTGATAAAATCCTTCAAATACAAGATTTCTTGAATGATAAAGACAAAGTAAGTGGCGTATATACTCAATGGAC
This sequence comes from Shewanella olleyana, assembly GCF_023283825.1. Taxonomy (GTDB): domain Bacteria; phylum Pseudomonadota; class Gammaproteobacteria; order Enterobacterales; family Shewanellaceae; genus Shewanella; species Shewanella olleyana. The sequence goes on from NZ_JAKILD010000004.1 coordinate 48,035, forward strand.
GGTGCAGTCAAAATATCAAAACATGCCAATTGAGCTAGTCACCAGAGACCTATATTCAACCCAAGTCACCAGTTCATTAAAATCTCAAACCAACAACTTATGGTCTGAGTTTCAAGCTGGTAATCAAATTCTCATCAGTGAACCAATCGCCATTAAGTACAACTTAAATATTGGAGATACTTTTAGCATTGCAGCTTTTGAAAAATCAGCAGTAAACGAAGGACAGCAAGCTTCAGCACCAATAACTATTGGCGGTATATTTTTTGATTATGGTAATCCCAAAGGGCAAGTCGTCATCGACCAGACGTTATGGCAACAAGTCGGCTTACCCGAAATGCCTAAAAGCATTGCTGCTAGTTATCAAGGTGATATAAGCGAGCTGGAGCAAATGTTAGTCGACAGTAAGTTGATATCCAATGCGCAAATGTACAATCAGGCCAAGATAAAACAGCAAGCTATCACCATGTTTAAACAAACATTTTCAATCACCATGGTACTAAATAGCCTAACCTTAATCGTTGCTGCCATAGGGTTATTTAGTGCATGTTTAATGCTTACCCAAGCAAGACAAGCGCCGCTAGCAAGGCTTTATGCATTAGGTATAACTAAAGGCCAGTTAAGATTAATGACATTTGTGCAGATGCAATTGATAGTACTACTGACTTGTTTAGTGGCTTTACCTACTGGCGCCGTCTTGGGCTATCTTTTGATCAACAAAGTGACCTTACAGGCATTTGGTTGGAGTATTGCCATGTTATGGGATTGGCCTGCCTATATTCGTGTTGTGGTGATTGCTTTATCAACCAGTGCGATCGCAATCGCTATCCCACTATACTGGCAGACCAGAAAACCATTAATTAAAAGTTTGCAGCAGGAGGCAATATGAAGCCACAATTTCGTCATTGGTTTTTGGCTGCACCGAAAGTGAAGCATTCTTCTAAAATGGATCCGTCTTTTAAAGTTAAGCAAGCAGTTAATCATCTATGGCTTGTGTTGTTAGCTCTTTTAACACTTTCAGCTTGCCAGCAGCCTGAATCAAGCTCCTCTCTGAGTATGGGCGGACTACTAGGTGAGCCATCATCTCAAATGGATGACTATGATAGCGTCACTTCGGGCTACCAATTTTCTTTTCCTGATGATCACTTAAGCCATGATAACTTTCGCCAAGAGTGGTGGTATTTAACCGCCAATATGCAAACGCAGTCGGGCGAGAAACTGGGTATCCAATGGACTCAATTTAGAATTGCATTGGCTGCCGATAACGCTCAGAAAAATACTGAACACAATACAGATTGGGCAACATCTCAAATGTACATGTCCCATGCAGCCATAACCTCACAGAATCATCATCAAGCAGCAGAAAAATGGTCTAGAGGCCATCCGAATCTTGCTGATGTTAGCGCTGAGCCATTCACTGTTAAGTTAGATGATTGGCAGTGGGTGAGCGAAACCACTGGACTTTTCCCTGCTAAATTATCAGTCGCTACCGACGAATTTAGTTACCAATTATCCTTAACGAGCGATGCTCCTATGCAGTTGCAGGGAGACGAAGGGTTTAGTATTAAAAGTGCTGATGCCGCAGTCGCATCTTATTATTACAGCCAGCCTTTTATTGAGTTAAGCGGCACTATTACAAGAAATGGAATACAGGAATCAGTAACAGGTAAAGCTTGGCTAGATAGAGAGTGGAGCTCGCAATTTCTCACGAAAGCCCAACAAGGCTGGGATTGGTTTTCAATTAGGTTAGATGATGACTCTGCATTAATGGTGTTTCAGCTGCGCGGTGCTGATGAGAAAACGCCAGCGTTTTATAGCGCAAGAAGAATGTTTTCCGCTGGTTCTGGGCGAAATATTACCAGCGCACAATCCCTTGATGATATTTCTATGACACCACTCAGTTGGCAACAAACTGATAATGGTAAATACCCTACTAGCTGGCAATTAGCGATCGCCAGTGAACAAATTGATATCACTATTTCTGCATTAAACCCAAACAGCAATATGCCATTATCTATTCCTTATTGGGAAGGACCAATAAGCGTTATAGGTAGTCACAGCGGCGATGGATATATGGAGTTAACAGGCTACTAGGAATAACGACTCACTATGTAATAACGCTTGTTGATTATATTTCTACAATTAATTGGTGCCAGCAGATAAATAGCGAACCAGTGATTATATTTAAACCAATTGCTGCGCAAAATAAAAACAATTAAAAAATTGGTTTTTATCCTCTAATTTTACCTACATTTCTATCATCTTCGCCTAGAATCAATGTATCGATTAAATTAACACCAGCTAAATAAGTGACTGACTAACTTCTAAAATGTGTCGTGGATCACATCATAAAATGTGATCTACGACAATAAACTCTCAGTATACTCATTGCGAGGTATACCCACGAAAAATGTGAGGTTTAAACTCGATTACATAGAGATGAAGAAAGCCATTATTTGGCATAAAAAACGATGATTAGCCTATTTAAGGCTAACAACTAACAGCAAAGAGTGAGGAAACACCATGAGCATAAGCCGTCGCGAGTTTCTAAAAGCCAATGCCGCTACTGCAGCCGCGTCGGCTGTTGGGCTTGCCTTACCAATCAAAATGGTTCAAGCAGAAGAGAAGTCTGCAGAAATTAAATGGGACAAAGCCCCATGCCGTTTCTGTGGTGTAGGTTGTAGCGTTTTAGTCGGAACAAAAGGCGGTAAAGTTGTTGCGACTCAAGGTGATCCTGAAAGTCCAGTTAACAAAGGTCTTAACTGTGTTAAAGGCTACTTCCTGTCTAAAATCATGTACGGTAAAGACCGTCTAACTTCGCCATTATTAAGAATGAAAGATGGCAAGTATGACAAAGAAGGTGACTTCACTCCTGTTAGTTGGGATGTTGCTCTAGACACTATGGCTGATAAGTGGAAAGAAAGCATTGCTAAAAAAGGACCGACTTCTGTAGGTATGTTTGGCTCTGGTCAATGGACTATTTGGGAAGGTTACGCAGCATCTAAATTGCATAAAGCAGGTTTCCTCACCAATAACATCGACCCTAACGCTCGTCATTGTATGGCATCTGCGGTGGGTGGTTTCATGCGTACCTTTGGTATTGATGAGCCAATGGGTAGCTATGATGACTTTGAAGCTGCAGATCACTTCGTGCTTTGGGGCGCGAACATGGCAGAAATGCATCCGATTCTATGGTCACGCTTAACTGACCGTCGCTTAAGCCACGAAGGCAGCAAGGTTCACGTTTTATCGACGTTTGAAAACCGCAGTTTCGAGCTTGCTGACAACGCAATGGTATTTAAGCCGCAATCTGACTTAGTTATCTTGAACTACATTGCTAACTACATCATTCAAAACGATGCAGTTAACAAAGACTTCGTTAGCAAGCATACTAACTTTGCTGAAGGTGTCACTGATATCGGTTACGGTCTTCGCCCTGAGCATCCGCTTGAACAGAAAGCAAAGAACCCAGGTAATGGTGGTGCTAAACCAATCAGTTTCGAAGAATACGCCAAATTCGTCAGTACTTATACTGTTGAATACGCATCTGAAATGAGTGGTGTGCCAGTTGAGAACCTTGAAGAAATGGCTAAAGCGTATGCTGATCCTAACATCAAGATCATGAGCTTATGGACCATGGGGATTAACCAACATACTCGTGGTGTTTGGGCAAACAACATGCTTTATAACATTCACTTGTTAACTGGCAAAATTGCGACTCCTGGTAACAGCCCATTCTCGTTAACGGGTCAGCCGTCAGCGTGTGGTACAGCTCGTGAAGTGGGTACATTCGCTCACCGTCTACCAGCAGATATGGTCGTTGCTAATCCTAAGCATCGTGCGATGACTGAAGATTTATGGCAATTACCTGAAGGCACTATCCCGCCAAAACCAGGTTACCATGCTGTTATTCAAAGCCGTATGCTTAAAGATGGCAAACTAAACTGTTACTGGACTATGTGTACCAATAACATGCAAGCCGGTCCAAACATTAACGATGAAATTTACCCTGGTTTCCGTAACCCAGAAAACTTCATTGTGGTATCAGATCCATACCCAACAGTAACCGCAACAGCTGCTGACTTGATTCTTCCTACTGCGATGTGGGTTGAGAAAGAAGGTGCATACGGTAACGCAGAACGTCGTACGCATATGTGGCATCAGCAAGTTAAAGCACCTGAAGGCGCTAAGTCTGACTTATGGCAGCTTGTTGAGTTTTCGAAGCGCTTTAAAGTTTCAGAAGTATGGCCTGCAGAGTTAATTGCTAAAAAGCCTGAATACGCTGAAAAAACCTTATATGACATCTTGTTTGCAAACGGTGTTGTGGATAAATTCCCTACTTCTGAATGTAAAGGTGACTACAATGACGAGAACGATGCATTCGGATTCTACCTGCAAAAAGGTCTATTCGAAGAATATGCGCAGTTTGGTCGTGGCCATGGTCACGATTTAGATGCATTTGAAAACTACCATGAAAACCGCGGTAAGCGTTGGCCTGTAGTAAACGGCAAAGAAACTGTTCGCCGCTTCGTTGAAGGTAGCGACCCATATGTAAAAGCTGGTGAAGGCTTCAACTTCTACGGCAAGCCTGATGGACGCGCTGTGATTTTTGCATTGCCATTTGAGCCAGCAGCAGAAGAGCCAAATGAAGAGTTTGACCTATGGATGTCAACAGGTCGCGTACTTGAGCATTGGCATACAGCAAGTATGACAGCGCGAGTACCAGAACTGCATAAGTCTTACCCTGATGCACAAGTATTCATGCACCCTAAAGATGCGACGAGTCGTGGTCTTAAAAATGGTGATGAAGTGAAAGTGATTTCTCCGCGCGGTGAAGTTAAAACGCGTGTTGAAACCAAAGGCCGTAACAAGCCACCTGTCGGTGTGGTATTTATGCCATTCTTTGATGCTAGACAGTTGGTAAACAAACTATTACTTGATGCAACGGATCCGTTATCGAAAGAAACGGACTTCAAGAAGTGTCCAGTGAAGATTGTTAAAGCCTAATTTGACTGAAATGTGATGCCTTATCAAAAGAAAAAGGCATCACTAAATCACTAATTTTCTCTATCCATTTATAAACAGAAATAGTGGATATGACGGAGTGTAAACCATGAAGAAAATACTCAGCCTTGCTGCGATAGTGCTCAGTCTTAGCGCATGCTCAGGTCAACAAACACCAGAAAAAGCAGCTCCAGTAACTGTTAAATCACTCGCTGGCGATGTGGCGATTACCGCTACAATGCCTGCAGATGCTAAAGCGACTTACCCAAGCCGCGGCACATCATTAGAAAGAACATTTGTGCACATGCCACCACTCATTCCGCACAAAGACTCTTACAGTATTACCATGAAGAAAAATGGTTGCTTAACCTGTCACAGCACTGAAAAAGCGGCACGTATGAAAGCGACACCGATTGATAAGTCTCACGTAGACGCTAACGGTGAGTTTGACGATAAGTACTACTTCTGTGTGCAGTGTCACGTTGCCCAAGCTGACAACAAAGAAGCAATTGTCGGTAATACTCACACTAACTAAGCTTTATTGAATTTCTTTTTTTAGAAATTAAAATGCCACCGTCCTAGGACAGTGGCATTTTTTTTTACGTGTTCATTCAGCCAAGTAACTTACGCATCACAAAATTATTAATTTTCTGCCCTCTTACCGGCACAGTTTGAGCTTGCTCTTCCACAAAGCCATAATGACTAAAAAAGGGTTTTGCCGTGATACTGACTTCAGCATATAGACTCGTTAGATTCAAAACTACAGCTTTATTAAGGATGGCTTGCATTAATGCTTTTCCTACACCTTGCCTCTGAAAGTCAGCACTGCAATAGAAATGATCAATATAACCATCATCTTGAACATCCGCAAACCCAGCAATGACATGATCAACCTCAGCCACAAATGGCTCAATTTTTGTCACTCGTCCTATCCATGCCGATTCATTGTATTCATACGGCGCCCATGCGGTAACTTCTGCTAACGAATAGTCATTACGGTTCACCTGATGGATAGTTCGCTGTTTAAGCTCCCACAATGGTTTTATATCTTCGGTGTTAAACCTTCTGATGTTAATCATCTCTGTAAACTCACAGTTTTTATAGTAAGTGAATTGTAAATTTTAAGATAACAATTTAAAACTAATTGTTGAGCAACAGCAATATCAACTGCGTATCATATTGAATAGCGAATTTTAATCTATCTATTGCTTTTAAAACCATATCGGCTTCACTCCCCTACCTGTAATTTCAACAAAAAGATATTAAATTTACACTCCTTAACTCGAAAAAATTGTTCATAAAATCAGGCACAAAAGTGAGATATATCTCGCAAGACCAACTTTAAAAGTGAAGTAATATCAAAAAATGATATTCACATTAGAAAAAGCTAATTAACAAGAGTGCCAAGTCACCCTTACTAAATAATCACTAATTTACAATTCACTTAAATAAAAATAACAAAAAATATTAATGTAGCGTTCAGCTACCCAAGGAGAAATATCAAACATTTAGGTTGGCCACCTCCAAATGCTCGCCAGCAAAAACCAACAAAAAGCCAACAAAGTAATTCATAACACCCTAATTAAGCAAAAACCAATTAAACCGATTATAGTAATTGGTTTAATCCATTTTAAAAATAAGCTTACATACTCAATACTGTTAAAGCAAAATTTACTAATTATTAGCAAATGAAATTTTAAATTTAAAGGAGATCAATCGATGTCTACAGGTAAATGTCCAGTCATGCACGGTGGAGCAACACAAAGCAGCACGTCTAACATGGAATGGTGGCCTAAAGCACTTAACCTCGATATTCTGCACCAACATGATAGTAAGACTAACCCGTTAGGTGATTCGTTTAATTATCGCGAAGCACTACAAAGCCTAGATGTTGAAACACTAAAATCTGACATGAAAGCTTTGTTGACCGACAGCCAAGATTGGTGGCCTGCAGACTGGGGACACTATGGCGGTTTAATGATTCGCTTGGCATGGCACTCAGCTGGTAGCTACCGTAACGCTGACGGTCGTGGGGGCGCAGGTACAGGTAACATGCGTTTTGCACCACTAAACTCATGGCCTGATAACGGTAACTTAGATAAAGCACGTCGTCTTCTTTGGCCGCTTAAAAAGAAATATGGCAATAAAGTTAGCTGGGCTGACTTAATGATTTTAGCGGGCACCATGGCTTATGAATCAATGGGCTTTAAAACTTTTGGTTTTAGTTTTGGTCGTAAAGATATCTGGCAGCCAGAGAAAGATACTTACTGGGGTTCTGAGAAAGAATGGTTAGCACCAAGTGGTGGTGAAGGTAGTCGTTACTCAGGTGAGCGTGATTTAGAAAACCCACTTGCAGCAGTAATGATGGGGCTTATCTATGTTAACCCTGAAGGTGTAGACGGTGTTTCTAACCCTCAGAAAACAGCTGAAGATATGCGCGTGACTTTTGCGCGTATGAGTATGAATGATGAAGAAACAGTAGCATTAACAGCTGGCGGGCACACAGTTGGTAAAGCACACGGTAACGGTGATGCAGCTAATCTAGGTGAAGCACCTGAAGGTGCTGAAATCGAAGAACAAGGTTTAGGTTGGAACAACCATAAATCTCGTGGTATCGGTCGTGATACTGTAACAAGTGGTATTGAAGGTGCTTGGACAACCTTCCCAATGAAATGGAATACAGCAAAAGGTGGTTACTTCGATATGCTGTTAAACCACGAATGGACTTTAACGCAAAGTCCAGCTGGTGCAACACAATGGGAGCCCATTGAGATTGCTGAAGAAGACAAGCCCGTTGATGTTGAAGATGACCGCATTCGTCATAACCCAATGATGACCGATGCTGATATGGCATTAAAAGTCGATCCTGAGTACCGTAAAATTTCTAAACGGTTCTACCAAGATCCAGCTTACTTTGAAGAAGTGTTCGCACGTGCATGGTTCAAATTAACTCACCGAGATATGGGACCTAAAGCAGGCTACTTTGGCCCAGACGTACCGGCAGAAGACCTCATTTGGCAAGATCCAATCCCTGCAGGTCCAGTGGGTTACGATGTTGAAGCAGTTAAAGCACGTATTGCTGGCAGCGGCTTATCCATCAGTGAAATGGTAACAACTGCATGGGATAGTGCGCGTACTTACCGTGGTTCAGACAAGCGTGGTGGTGCAAATGGAGCACGCATTCGACTTGCGCCACAAAACAGCTGGGCAGGTAACGAGCCAACTCGTTTAAATAAAGTATTATCTGTGCTTGAGCCAATTGCAGCCGATGCGGGTGTGAGTGTAGCAGACATTATAGTACTTGCGGGTAATGTGGGTATCGAGCAAGCAGCAAAAGCCGCTGGTGTTGAAGCAAGCGTTCCATTTATAACCGGCCGTGGTGATGCAACCGCTGAGATGACAGATGAAGATTCATTCTCTGTGCTTGAGCCTTTAGCAGATGGTTTCCGTAACTGGCAGAAGCAACACTATACAGTAACTCCTGAAGAGATGATGTTAGATCGTGCTCAATTACTTGGTTTAACTGCTTGTGAAATGACAGTATTAGTTGGTGGTCTTCGTGTATTAGGCACTAACTATGCTGGTGAAGCATTTGGTCAGTTTACCGACAACCTAGGTGCACTAACTAACGATTTCTTTGTAAACTTAACAGACATGAACTACAGCTGGGAACCCACTGGTTGTAACTCTTACGAGATTGTTGAACGTGCAACGGGTAACATTAAATGGACCGCGACACGTGCTGATTTAGTTTTTGGTTCAAACTCTATCCTACGTGCTTACGCAGAAGTTTATGCACAAGACGACAGCAAAGAGAAGTTTGTACACGACTTTATCACTGCATGGGCCAAAGTAATGAATGCAGATATGCCTGCATAGTACTGATGTACCTGCATAGTACTGATGTACCTGCATAGTACTGATGTACCTGCATAGTAAGAACTGTGAATACGGGTTAATCATCATGTAAGCTAAAAATAGCTATGAATACCTTTGGTGCTCATAGCTTTTTATTTATTCAAAAATCAACCACACCTTCTGACTAAATAACCATAAAAAAACCGCTGCAAAGGCAGCGGTTTTTTATTAAAGGGTTTAGTTAAGAATTACTTCTTAGCTTCACGCTCTTTAACTTCAGCAATTACTTTTTCAGCAACACTGTTTGGACATGGTGCGTAGTGAGCGAATTCCATAGAGAATTGGCCACGACCCGATGTCATAGTACGTAGTGAACCGATGTAACCGAACATTTCTGATAACGGTACGTCAGCTTTAATACGAACACCAGTAACACCAGCCATTTGGTCTTTGATCATACCACGACGACGGTTAAGGTCACCAATTACGTCACCTACGTTGTCTTCTGGGCTGAATACGTCAACGTTCATGATAGGCTCAAGAAGTTGTGCACCGGCTTTAGGCATAGACTGACGGAATGCGCCTTTAGCAGCGATTTCGAACGCGATAGCTGACGAATCAACTGCGTGGAAAGCACCATCAGTAAGTTCTAGTTCAACGTCTAACACAGGGAAACCAGCAACAGTACCGGTGTTCATCATGCTAGCGAAACCTTTCTCAACTGCAGGCCAGAATTCTTTAGGTACGTTACCACCAACAACTGAAGAGCTGAAAGTGAAACCAGAGTTTTGCTCACCTGGCTTGATGATGTAGTCAATCTTACCAAACTGACCAGAACCACCAGACTGTTTCTTATGCGTGTAGCTATCTTCAGTAACTTTAGTGATAGTTTCACGGTAAGCTACTTGAGGCTCACCAACAATTAAGTCTACACCGTAAGTACGCTTAAGGATGTCTACTTTAATGTCTAAGTGAAGCTCACCCATACCTTTAAGGATGGTTTCGCCTGAATCTTCGTCAGTTTCTACGCGGAAAGATGGATCTTCTGCAATCATTTTACCGATAGCGATACCCATTTTCTCTGAACCACCTTTATCTTTAGGTGCTACAGCGATAGAGATAACTGGCTCTGGGAATACCATTGCTTCAAGAGTACAAGGATGTTTAACATCACATAAAGTGTGACCAGTTTGAACATTCTTCATACCAACGATAGCGATAATGTCACCAGCTTGAGCTGAATCTAATTCGTTACGCTCATCAGCTTGCATCTCAACCATACGACCAACACGCTCAGTTTTACCTGTAGCAGAGTTAAGGATGGTGTCACCTTTCTTGATCTTACCTGAGTAGATACGTACGAAAGTTAGTGCACCAAAGCGGTCATCCATGATTTTGAATGCTAAAGCTTTGAATGGCTCATCAACTGAAACTAAAGCGTGCTCGCCTGTTTCGTTACCTTCTTCATCAGTAAGAGGCTGAGGATCAACTTCAACTGGATCAGGTAGGTAGTCAACAACAGCATCAAGAAGAAGCTGCATACCTTTGTTCTTAAACGCAGAACCACAGTATGTAGGGAAGAAGTCCATTGTACGAGTACCCTTACGGATACAACGCTTAATGTCTTCCATAGATGGCTCTTCGCCTTCCATGTAAGCTTCCATTAGATCGTCGTCTTGCTCAACAGCAGTTTCGATTAGCATTTCACGGTATTCTTCTACCATGTCAACCATATCAGCTGGAACGTCTTCGATCTTGTAGTTTTCTGCTTGTCCAGTTTCATCCCATACCCATGCTTTACGAGTAAGTAGATCAACTACACCAGAGAATTCGTCTTCGATACCAATCGGTAAAACCATAACCAATGGGTTAGCAGCTAGAACGTCTTGAGTTTGCTTAACAACGCGTAAGAAATCAGCACCCATACGGTCTAATTTGTTTACGAAGATGATACGAGCAACTTCTGATTCGTTAGCATAACGCCAGTTAGTTTCTGACTGAGGCTCAACACCACCAGAACCACAGAATACACCTACACCGCCATCAAGAACTTTAAGCGAACGATATACTTCAACAGTGAAGTCAACGTGGCCTGGAGTGTCGATAACGTTAAAACGGTGGTCATTCCAGAAACAGCTTACTGCTGCCGACTGAATAGTAATACCGCGCTCAGCTTCCTGTTCCATGAAGTCAGTAGTAGATTCACCATCATGTACTTCACCGATCTTGTGGATCTTACCGGTTAGCTTAAGGATACGCTCGGTGGTCGTGGTTTTACCCGCGTCAACGTGAGCGAAGATACCAATGTTTCTGTATTTGGATAATTCGGTCATGATTCAACTTTAATGATTAGTTAAGAGGTAAACGGAGTATGAAAAAAGCTTAACACACCGCACATCTGGTTATTTAAGGCGCATATTGTAAGTGGGAACCTTCAAATGCGCAAATAGGACTTGCAAAATTTATCACATTTTGCAAAAAAAAATTGCCTTTAATTTCATTATTCCTAAATAAAACAATAAAATAAAAGTTATTGTTTATTTTTCAAACAACTTAGTTTTTCAGACCCAAATCGTGTATTTTTTATGACGAATAGGCTGAGTAAGACATTTTTTCTGCAATCGGCAACAAAAAAGCGAATTTGTATCAATTCATTCAATTTGAATTACGTTAATTTGTGACGAGTTCAATCTTGCATAGCGATAAAAAATCCCCAGTTTTTCAACTGAGGATTTATTCAAGCAATTTAGTTAGCATAATAGCCTTGCTATCACGCTAATTGATTATTACTCACCATCAATAGGTAAAATAACAAACAGTAAATCGCCTTGAGAAACCTGTTGGCCATTACCATTCAGAATACGTTCAATACGGTATTTCTGATTTTCAGGGTAAAGCACAGCGTTTTGACGGTTAAATCCAGCTAGAGTTACTTGCGAGAACATCTTCATCGCTTCTGTAAGCGCTAAATTCTGATCCACAGTAACAATGTCACCTTCTTTAACGAAGTCTGGCTCACCTGGGGCTGGTGAGGTATAGAAGATACCAGCACCTTGTGCCAATACTTTAAGCTCATTACTTTCAGCAACACGCAGTGATTCAGTGTCTAAACCTACTGTTTCAGCTGCGGCTTCCATTTCAGCAACAAGCGCAGGCACGTCTAACTCAGCCATTAAGCGTGGTAAGTAGTTAGTATCGTAAACGCCTTCATTGAACGTCGCATCCTTGAGGATAAGCTTCAATAATGGAATGTTAGTTGCGATACCTTTAATCACTACGTTATCAAGGTAAGCTGACATCTTAGTCACAACATCTTCACGTGATTCACCGCGAATAATGATTTGTGCAATCAAGCTATCGTAGTAAGGCGATACTTCTTTACCAGTCTCGGCAATAGAGATGATTTCAATACCTTCACCTTCTGGCATGATGCACTCAGTGATCATTCCAGGGTTTGGTAATAACTGAAGAATACCGTCACTATCAAGTGCCGCTTTTTCAGCAGTCACACGAACTTCCATCGCGTAACCTTGATCAACTGGCTCTAGGTCTTCAATTGAACGACCAGCAGCAATATCAAACTGCGCGCTAACAATATCAATACCTGAAGTTGCTTCAGTAACTGGATGCTCTACTTGAAGACGAGTATTCATTTCCATGAAGTAGACTTCATTTGCATCGAGGTTGTAAATAAATTCAACCGTACCAGCACCCATGTAGTCAGTCGCATCACCTAAGGCACGAGTATATTCAAGTACACGTTGCTTAAGCTCTTCAGGCAACATAGTAGAACCAGACTCTTCAATCACTTTCTGATTGTTACGTTGCACTGAACAGTCACGAATACCCAATACTTTGGTGTTACCAAATTTATCACGTAGTAACTGTACTTCGATGTGACGTAGAGATGTTACATACTTCTCTAAGTATAAATCGCCATTACCAAATGCTGCAGCCGCTTCAGTAGATGTTTTTTGGAATAAACCAATCATATCTTCTGGCTTAGTCACAACTTGAATACCTTTACCGCCACCACCTTGTACCGCTTTAAGCAATACTGGGTAACCAATTTCAAGTGCAACATTCACCGCTTGTTCGGCGTTAGTCAAAATACCATGTGAACCTGGCACAACCGGTACATTTTGATCTTGTGAAGTCTTAATCGCGTTCGACTTGTTACCCATAGTCGTCATTGAATGCACGCTTGGGCCGACAAAGTTAACGCCATTGTTAACACATAATGCTGCAAACTGTGGGCTTTCAGATAAGAAACCAATACCTGGGTGAAGCGCATCAACGTTTTCGTAATCAGCAACTTTCAGTACAGAGTATGCATTCAAGTAACTTTCATCTGATGTATTACCACCAATACAAACAAGCTTATCGTTCACCTTAAGCATGTCTGCAGGTACAGAAGTCATATCAGGATCAGATGCCACTAACACAACGTTAATCTTGTTATCGTGAGCCTTACGGATCAACTTAACTGCCGTACAACCACGAGCATGCACTAACACTTTATCGATAGGCTTCATAAGCTCGCGAGGATCGTCCTGAACAATCTTCTCTTCTATCGCTTTAACTTCAGGCACTAGGCTTGATAATGCTTTAGCAATAATCTCATTAGCATGCAGCGTTGGTAGCGGCATTAATGGATCAATACTTGATAAATGACTATCTAATGTATCGCTGAACGGGTTGTGTACTAAGCCTGTCATTGCACCAGGAACTTTCGACAAGTAGTTCGATAGCGTCGCAGTTGATGGTAAGTATGCAGGAACAACCATTTGACCAGCAAACGGCATGTTAGTCCCAGATAGGTAGTAAGTTTGCACTAATGGATGCGTCACGAAGCTTGCTTGTGCGCCACCAGTACAGTCACCAAAACCAAACATCAATACAGGTAATTCGTTATCACGGACAAAACGCGTAATACGGTCGTTTACCACAGCCATTGAGAATAGTGCTGCAGCACCTTCTTTGGTTTGCATACCACCAGAACTGATGAAACATACCACTGGTAATTTACGTTTAGCACATTCAATCAATAGCGCACTGAATTTTTCAGCACTTGCCATATCGAACGCACCTGCTTGGAAAGCGATGTTAGATACGGCAACACCAACGCGATGCTTACTGTCACCATGTTCAAAATCAGCAACACCAGTAATCAAACCACAAGGGCGAATACCTTTATCTAATGCATCTTCAATTGATAAACGGAAACCAGGGAAGTTAAGTAAGTTAGCTGACATTTTGTCGCCATTTAACTCTTCAAATTCGCTGAAGAACTTACCAATCACATTCTCCCAACCCATTTTTCCTTGGCGTTTTTCGTCGCGAAGTACTTTTTGGATAAGCAAATCTTGGTAACCCATGGTTAAACGGTTCCAGAAATCTTTACGACGACCAATACGTACAGGGTTAATTGCACCTGTGTATTTGCTTTGGTCTTCTTCACTGTCGAAGTATTCAGGCAATAAACGCTCAAAGAAGTAGGTCAAGATAACGAATAAGCTGTCATTCAGTTGCGGGTTACCTACACTCTTCCATTGCTCTACACGTGTTAGCAATTCAGCACGGTTAGACTGGTCCATGAAGAACTTAAGCCATTTGTAGAACTTGTTCTTATCGTTAGCATCATCATTTTTCGATAAAGCGATGTCGATAGACGTATGAAGTAACTTGTCTACTGACTCACGAGACAGACTCTTAGACATCATCGCTTCTTTCGAAATCGATGCTAAGTTCTGTACTACATTGTCGTATAACGCATTAAAGATAAGGACGTTGTGACATTGCCAAATGAAGTCTTCACGAAGCTCATCATTTACCACAATATCAAGTACAGTTAGCTGGTTTAACTCAGGCCAAGGCGCTTGGGTTTTAGATGCAGGCAGTGATTCAAGGTGCTTGATTAAGCCTTTGAAGTTGTTAGCAGCGTTACTCTTCCAGCGATGGTATAAAGACCAACCAATGTTGAACAATAGTGCCTTACGGGCTTTCTTATAGTTCTCTTTTGGCTCACCTAAAATGAAACGTGTAATCACGTTACGCTCAGTAGAGATCTCATTACGTTTGCTATCGAACGTGCCCCAAAGCTTATTCAGCTCTTCATCATAAACGAGTTTATCAGGTGTTGATAACCAAGCTTGGAAGACACTGTCTTGCTCTTGCTGGATACGCTCAAGTAAGTCACCTTCTGGCACACTCACTTTAGATAAACGGCCGTACTGCTCAACCGAAATTGAATGAATACGGCTACGCAGCGTTAGGTAGCGTAAATAACGGTATGCACTACCAAATAAGTTGTGGTGCATGGTTGGGCTGCTAGCAACGGCCAAACCTTGGTTATTTTCAAGCGCAACGAGGTTCTTAGATGGGTCTAAGTAACGTGTCAAACTGCGGTCGTAATGCTCACGTAAATCCTTTGATTCACGTACAAAGTTAATTGCAGCTGTTTCTACTGCCTCGATACTACTAATGATTGCGCGGCGTAAGTTATGCTGACGCTCATCTTTATCATATGGAGAGAAATCAACGATACCGTCGATACAACCTGCAGTCAGTAACTCTTCAGGAGAAACACCCACTGACTTAGCACATTCCTGCCAAGATAAGTTGTACTTACGTGCAATAGATTGTAGACCTTGTGGCTGAATCGTATTGAAAATACCATCACGCAGTGACAATAAAATGTTCGCCGCAGCTAATGGAATCGCGCCGCCAGAGTAACCAGCACCGATAACGATACCCACAGTCGGTACGTCAACATTGGCACTTTCAGCAATCGCTTTAGAAATGGTATGCGCTTGATTTTGGCTGTTAGCCACTTCACCCGCATCGGCACCAGGAGTATCAATTAAGTAAACGATTGGCATTGATAGTTCTGAGAAATGACGGATAGCTTTGCATGCAGCTAAGTGATGCTCAGGCATCCATGCGCCATTGCCTGTCGTTCTTTCTTGGGCAATAAAACCAACACGGCGAGTACGAGAGCCAAAGTTTAATTCGATTTCAGCACTGTAAAACGAGCCTAGATGATTCTCGGCAATTAACTTACCTTTTAAATCAGCAATAACTCGTTTTGCACTTGGGCGGTTTTTGTCTTGAGTCGGTTGAATGACTTGGCTTACGTAGGTATCGACATCGAGTGTCGCTAACTCTTTTAAGTTTGATTGGATTGCATCTTCAGATAACAATCCCTTAATTTCTTCAGCTAAAGATTGCTTGCTATGAGCAGGAAATAATGAAAAATCTTTAGCTAAATGTTCCGCTTGTAAAAATAGCGGATCAGCCGCTTGAGCTGTTGTCTTGTTTACGGGCTGCTTTTTGCTAGTCATCAAAAGATCCTCTGCTTATATAGCCTCTAAAATTTTTTAGACGGTAAATATAACTTTGTTCCCTGTCAAATTGCCATTAAACTATCGGAGACGCTTTGTTCCATTTTTGAGACAGTGAGGCTAAGGTGCCTGATTTAAACGGTATGATGCTGTTTGCAGCAGTAGTTAGAGCAAAAGGTTTTTCCCAAGCAGCCCGAGACATCGGACAACCAAAATCAACCATTAGTCGTAAGGTTGCTCAGCTAGAAGAACAGCTAGGCGTGCGATTACTGCAACGTGACACCCGTAATTTAAGCCTGACTCAAGTTGGCTCGTTATTCTTTCAGCATTGTGACTCTATCAGTCAAGAAATCGATGCGGCCAAAGCCATTATTGAAAATACCCATAGCGATATTTCAGGTTCACTACGAGTGGCCATACCAGTCTCATTCTCCCAAGAAGTGATCGCTAACTTATGTAGCAGCTTCATGCGCCTTTATCCTAATATCGAACTGGATGTGCAATTTACCGACAGCAATGTTGGCCTTGTGGGTGAAGGATATGACATCGCGATTAAATATGGGCCACTGGAATCTTCAGACTTAGTAGCCAAACTGCTATTCGAGCGCCAACCTATTTTAGTCGCAAGTCCAGGATATCTCAAAAAGTCAGGTACTCCTGCTACTCCCCAAGAATTAGCTGACCATAGCGGTATTTTATTAGGCACCAGTTTATCGGCGCCGATATGGCCAGTCGGTAAAGGAAGTCGTAAAACCATGGCGAGCTTTAAGCGTAAAGTCAGGGTTAACAGCGCCAGTATGGTGAAAAGGCTAGCACAAGATGATTTTGGTATTGCGATGTTATCTAATAACAGTTGTAAACAAGAACTTGCCGCAGGCAGTTTGGTCCCAATATTACAAGAATGGCCAATGGAGTCATTTAAAGTTTATGGGGTCTATTCAAGCCGTAAACAGCTAGCTAATAATATCAGTGCATTCCTCGACTTCTTTGCGAAACGCTACAGCAGCCAAGAGTCTCTGCAATCAATAATGAATTAGCATCAAAGCCGTGGTAAATTAAATCAATAACAAAGACATTCTAAAGGAATAGCCATGTTCAAGCCCTTAATGACCAGCAGTTTAGTTGCTGCAGTATTACTCGTTAGCAGCTCTGCTTATGCGCAAAATGAATCTAATAATTTAGATGTAGAAGAATTGCGTTTACCTCAAGTGATGGATGTCATGGCAGATGTGGCTAACCGTTTCGATAACCTCAATAGTCAATTAGACAGTCAACTGAGCGCATCAACCGACGAACTCGCCATTACTCAAATGGTGGCATCTCAGGGAACAAAGCTTTGGCAACAAGCCGTCGCCGATGTAAAAGCAGGAAACTATGATGATCGCGCTCTATACTGGAGTCGATTAGCAATGCGTAAAACCTTAAAAACCGCTGATGCAGGCTATAACATCGTCCCTTGGCAACGCGACATCCTAGTAAAAGCATTCGAAAAGTCATCTCGTGGATTAAGTGACATTCATTTCAAACCAGAATCTCGAATCAAGATTTTGCTAACAGGTTTTGACCCATTCTTTTTAGATAGAGACATTACCCAAAGTAACCCATCTGGATTAACCGCTTTAGCACTCGATGGAATGACATTTGATGTTAATGGCAAGCAAGCACAAATCGAAACTGTGATGATCCCGGTTCGATTTGCCGACTTTGATGACGGCATGATTGAATCTTTACTCACTCCAATGTATCGAGATAACAGCATCGATATGATTTTCACTGTCAGCATGGGCCGTGATGACTTTGACATCGAACGTTTCCCTGCACGTGGTCGAAGCGCCGCAGCACCAGATAACTTAAATGTTTACACTGGCGCGAGTAAAACAGCGCCTAAAGCACCGTTATTTAATGGCGGCACCTTAAATGGGCCAGAATTCGTCGAGTTCTCACTTCCTGTAAGTGCTATGCAAAAAGTAGAAGGTCAATGGAAAGTCAATGATAACCATCAAGTGACGACCGTTAGTCGAGGCCAATTTGATGCTAAATCAATTTATGAGTTAGCCAATGAAACCTCAGTGGAGGGTTCTGGTGGTGGCTACCTCTCAAATGAGATTTCTTATCGTAGTATTTTGCTTAAACAGCAATTCAACCGTGATATCCCTGTGGGTCATATCCATACCCCAAGAGTCAGTGGTTATGATGCCGATACAGAATGGGCTATGGTTGAGCAAATTGTCGATATGGTGAAACTGGCAGCAGCTGACAGATAAATCCTCTTAAAGACTTGCCGCAATCACTGAACTTGATTGCGGTAACCCCATTCGCGAAGCTATACTTCAATCTACTAAACTTGAGTTCTCATCCATTATTGTCAGTTAACAAACGTGCAAGTCACCTTCTATGTTCAAATCTCTTTTCAGTCGCCAAAATCAACCAAAAGCTAAAGCTGCTTTTGAGCCGAGCTCTATTGCACGTCCATCAAAAATGGGCAAACTTGTTACGAGCTGCTTGCCTAAAACAGAAGCACAACAACAAGTTTTGCAAAAGATTGAAGCTGATTATCAACAAGCTGAAGTATTATTAAAACGTCAATTTTCTCGCCCTATTGTGCAATTTACCTTACGAGGAAAGAGCGCGGGAACAGCTCACTTACAAGTGAATAAACTTCGTTTTAACCCGATACTGCTTGAAGAAAATGCCGCAGAATTTATTGATCAAGTCGTCCCGCACGAAATTAGTCACTTACTGAGCTTTCAATTATATGGTCGAGTGAAGCCACATGGGCTTGAATGGCAACGTATTATGCAAGATGTTTTCAATGTGCCCGCAGATACCACACATCAACTTAATACTCAGTCAGTAACAGGTAAGCAATTTGAATATTTCTGTGATTGTGGTCCAGTGATGCTATCGATTCGTCGGCATAATAAGGTATTGAGGAATCAAACCCAGTATCGCTGTAAAAACTGCGCTCAAGTGCTAGCCGTCAAAGCATAATAAATCGCTTTCTCGATGTAAGCTTGCCATTGCATCCCTAGTTTCAATCCCTTACCATCCTTCACAAATATCAGGCGATACCAACCCGTATAGTCTGTGCCGTATTGAATGAAGTTAGGGTTTAAAGTGTCGAGCCAAAAAGTTAGCAATCGTTATCATGTCATTGTGCTATTTTTACTAGCAATAGTGATTGTATTGACAGCTGTGAGTGTTCAAGCAGCTCAGCATCCATCAAGTTTTAGAAGTGCGAAGAAGATAGCGCAAAAGATATATAGTACTTCCTTACCCATGAGCAGCTTTTATTGCGGTTGTGATATCAATGTCATTGGTAAACAATGGAAGCCAGATTTAGAAAGCTGCGGTTATCAAGTTCGCAAACAAATCCCACGCGCTAACAGAATTGAGTGGGAACATGTGGTACCCGCTTGGGAGTTTGGTCATCAATTGCAGTGTTGGCAAGAAGGTGGTCGTAAAAATTGCGGCAGAACCAGCCCAGAATTTAAAAAGATGGAAGCAGACTTACATAATCTCACCCCTACTGTTGGTGAAGTTAACGGTGACAGAAGTAACTATCGTTTCAGTGAATGGAATGGCACGGCTACTCAATATGGTCAATGTGCTATGGTAGTCGACTTTAAAGGCCGTAAAGCCCAGCCGCCGAAACAAAGTCGCGGGGCGATTGCTCGAACCTACTTTTACATGCAGCAAACATATGGATTATCTATTTCTTCTAGCCAACGACGTTTATTTGAGGCATGGGATAAAACCTATCCAGTTGATAAGAATGAATGTTTAAGAGATAAATTAATTTCCGAAAATCAAGGCAACCATAATAATGTTGTCTTAAAACAATGTCAGAATCTCGGCCTCATTGATTAAGGACCTAAAATGCGCGTTCCAAGAATTTACCAACCAATCAATGAACTTACTGTTAATCAGCAAGTAAAATTAGATGAAGACGGCGCGGCACATATTGGCCGAGTTTTACGTATGAATGAAGGTGAAAACATCACCCTATTCAACGGCGATGGTTTTGATTATCTCGCATCAATCATCAGTGCCAATAAAAAAAATGTCTCGGTTGAGATAATCGAAAAGACAGAAAAGCTATCTGAATCACCGCTAGACTTGCATTTAGGCCAAGTCATCTCACGTGGTGACAGAATGGATTTCACCATTCAAAAGTCAGTCGAATTAGGTGTAACAACAATTACTCCATTATTTTCTGACCGTTGTGGCGTTAAACTCAGTGGCGAACGTTTAGAAAAGAAAATTAGCCAATGGCAAAAAATTGTCATCAGTGCTTGTGAGCAATCTGGTCGAAGTTTTGTGCCAACCGTTAGGCCAGCAATGAACTTAAGCCAGTGGTGCGCAGAGCAAACAGAGGCGTTAAAGTTAAACCTGCATCCTCGGGCTGCACACGGCATTAATGGCTTATCGCTAGAAAATAACAAAGTACGGTTATTAATTGGCCCCGAAGGCGGTCTATCAGAAGAAGAGATAGCCATGACAGAAACGCATCTCTTCACCGACGTATTACTTGGGCCACGAGTACTACGTACAGAAACAGCTTCACTAACCGCGATAACGGCATTGCAATTGCGATTCGGTGATATCGGTTAATCAATGATAAAAGCATTGAGAAAATAAGGATAAAAGTATGATCAAGCTCGGCATAGTAATGGATCCAATCAGCGACATTAACATTAAAAAAGACTCTAGCTTTGCAATGTTAATGGCAGCTCAATCACGCGGTTATGAACTGTATTATATGGAAATGCAAGATCTTGCCATGGTTAATGGTAAGCCGATGGCAAACATGCGCTCGTTAACCGTTGAAGATAATGCGAGTAAATGGTTCGAGTTAGGCGAAAGCATTGATACCCCACTCGCTGATTTAGATGTGATATTAATGCGAAAAGATCCGCCATTTGATACTGAATTTATTTATGCAACTTACATGCTTGAGCGAGCTGAAGAAGAAGGCGTATTAATCGTCAATAAGCCGCAAAGCTTACGTGATGCAAACGAGAAACTCTTTACTGCCTGGTTCCCAGAGTTCACTCCAGATGCAGTTGTGACCCGTGATGCTAAACGTATTCGTACTTTCTTAGCAGATAAGGGCGATATCATTCTTAAACCACTTGATGGTATGGGCGGCGCCTCTATCTTCCGAGTGAAACAAGATGATCCAAATATTGGCGTCATTTTAGAAACTCTCACCGAACACGGTACTCGTTACGCAATGGCGCAAGGCTTTATCCCTGAAATAAAACAGGGTGATAAACGCATTTTAGTAGTTGATGGTGAACCCGTTCCTTATTCATTGGCACGTATTCCAATGAAAGGTGAAACACGCGGTAACTTGGCTGCTGGCGGTAGTGGAGTTCCACAGCCATTATCAGAAAGTGACATGCATATTGCCCGTACATTAGGCCCTGAGCTTAAAAAGCGTGGACTGATTTTTGTCGGTTTAGATGTTATCGGTGACAAGCTCACAGAAATTAACGTAACTAGCCCAACCTGTATTAAAGAAATTGAAGCCGCGTACGATGTGGATATTACAGGCATGCTAATGGATGCCATTGAAGTAAGAATTAACAAACAAGCTTAATCTTTAATTCAGCCTATCATGATTTGATAGGCTGAATGATTAAACCTTGACCCTTTTGTACTTTCAGGATTTACCATGCAAATAAAAATAACACTGAGCCTAATACTCGGGATAACACTGTGCTTTTCGAATAGCAGTTTTGCCAATAATGCATTGGTAGGAAATGAAGCGCCACAAGCAGATCAAACGACTCAACAAATCCAAGTACATGTCTCAAGTGTCTCAGACACTTCTATCATCGAAGCATCAAACCAAGCAGCTAAGTCTGCAAATATTGAGGACGACCCAGCAAGATTGCCAGCCAATATTGTTGCGCCTATAACGAATGTTGCCAGTAAGAAAGTTAAGGTTTCCTCTGCGCCATCCAAACCCAAAAACATGATTATCATGATTGGTGATGGAATGGGCCCCGCTTATACCACCGCATATCGTTACTTTAAAGATAACCCTGACACGGAAGAAATCGAACAAACTGTTTTTGACCGTTTATTAGTTGGCATGGCAAGTACTTATCCCGCTCCAGCAAGTGGTTATGTCACGGATTCAGCAGCGTCAGCGACTGCACTCGCGACAGGTTTTAAGTCCTATAACGGTGCTATTTCTGTCGATTTAGATAAACGTCCGTTAACTACCATTATGGAATTGGCTAAAAAAGTAGGTCTTGCTACTGGTGTTGCTGTGAGTTGCCAAGTTAACCATGCAACGCCTGCGGCATTTCTGGCACATAATGAACATCGTAGAAATTACGTGCAAATTGCGGAAGGTTATTTAGCGTCTGATGCGGACGTGATTTTAGGCGGCGGACAAAAATACTTTTCTGATGCCCTTCTTAGTGAGTTTACCGCCAAAGGCTATCAACATATCACCGAGTTTGAGCAGTTAGACGGCATCACCGAACCTAAAGTATTAGGTTTATTTGCTGACGTTCAACTTCCTTGGGTATTAGACGATCAAGACGGCTATAAACTCAGTACCCTAACCAAAAAGTCGCTTGAGTTGTTATCGCAAAATGAACAAGGCTTTATTTTAATGGTTGAAGGTAGCCTTATTGACTGGGCTGGCCATTCAAATGATATTGCCACAGCGATGGGCGAAATGGACGAGTTTGCCAATGCGATTGAAGTGGTAGAGCAATTTGTTCGCGAGCGTAACGATACCCTGATGGTAGTGACTGCCGATCACAACACTGGCGGACTATCTATTGGTGCACATGGCGAATATGTCTGGAACCCAACGATGCTGCATAACATCAAAGCATCACCGCAAACT
The DNA here is from genome assembly GCF_023283825.1 of Shewanella olleyana. Lineage (GTDB taxonomy): Bacteria > Pseudomonadota > Gammaproteobacteria > Enterobacterales > Shewanellaceae > Shewanella > Shewanella olleyana. Next base: position 71,111 of record NZ_JAKILD010000004.1, read on the forward strand.
ATTTCAGAAGAGCTTGTTGCTGTGGATAATTGGCAAGAGCGCTTCAATCAGCTTATTGGCTTTGAAGCCACTACAGAAGAGCTTGCCAGTTTAGATGCCGCCAGAATGCAGGGACAAAAGCAGCTTTATAAATCTATTCTGCATATTATTGATATTCGCACTAATACCGGCTGGACATCTGTCGGACACACGGCATCGGATGTACAAGTATTTGCTGCAGGTCCAGGGTCACGCTTATTCAGTGGTCATCAAGACAATACAGAAATCGCAACTAAAATGATGAGCTTATTACCTAAAGCTTTAAATTAAGTATTCTCAATTAGGTTTATCTGAGTATGAACCTAGACTTAAAAAATATACTAACAAAAGAGCAACTCAAGCTGATTTGAGTTGCTCTTTTTTATTGGCCTGTACCATTGTTTTAGCAACAAGATGAACTGCTCAGCAGTTATTTGCTATAATCCGCCGATACTAATAGCTAAACTCTCTAAGGTCGATTCTGTGCTCACCAATGCATCTCAAGTTCTGCAACGTAACATTCAATTTGTCGAAAACCAGCATGTACTGATTCTAAACCATGAAGCAGATACATTAGCCGTTGAACTGTTAGATGCTGCATCATCTGTGACCGCATTAGCCCTAGACTTGAATCACCATCAGTTATTAGCAAAACAATCCAAGCCTAATCTGCAAAGCTACTTTGGCCATGATTTGCCAAGTGATGCTAACAGGCAAGCTTTCGACACCGCTGTAATTTACTTCCCAAAAGCAAAAGCCCTAGCACCTTACCTGTTTCAGCTTGCCGCAAAGCATTTATCTGTTGGGGGCACCTTAATCGTTATTGGTGAAAATAAAGGTGGAGTTAAGTCATTAGCTAAATTATTACCAAACTATTACTCAACAGCTTTAAAGCGTGACAATGCCCGTCATTGCTTGCTTTTTGTTGCCGAATTAATTCAAACCGCGCCTGAGTTCAACATTAAGGACTGGGTAAGTCAGTATCAGTTAAGCACACCTCAAGGTGATATTACGATTTGTAATCTTGTCGGTGTTTTCAGCGAGAAGAAACTTGATCAAGGTACTGAGTTATTACTATCCCACCTACCAGAGCTAACTGGCAGAGTGCTTGATTTTGGTTGTGGAGCGGGTGTTATCAGCGCAGCAATGCTTAAAGCTAACCCAAGCTTGAATATTGATTGTATTGATATAAATGCAATGGCATTAAAAGCCTGCGAGCTAACTCTTGCCGCGAATAATATGGCAGCTAACGTTTATGCTTCTGATGGATTTAAACAAATATCAGGTAAATTTGATGGCATTATTTCAAATCCACCATTTCATGACGGTTTAGCGACCACCACTCAAATAGCCAAAGACTTTGTAAAATCTAGTGCTAACAGCCTGACAAATAATGGGGTATGGCAAATCGTCGCCAATAGAAACCTGCCTTATGCTGACACAATCGCCGCAGAATTTGGTCAGGTGAACGTTCCAGCTGAAAACAATAAGTACAAGTTATACTTTTTCCATAACTAACAAAGTATTAATACTTGATGAGCTTCATCACGCAATCAGTCGATTAGATCTGAAACAACAAAAATTGACTAGTTTTTATCATAAAAAACCGCTACATTTTGTTGGTTAATAATAAGAATCGCCAATAAGGCGCATTGGTCAAACTAAATAATGGCCATGATAATAAGGGATTTTATGTTGGATTGGGGTTTAGCAGTTTTTAACGAAAATCAAACTCAAGTTGAGTTTCGTGTTATTCCAAATACTCATGGACCGGTATCGGAAGATGATGTCAGCAAACTGCTTACACAACCCGAATTTGCAATGCTGCGCCCCTTACAGCACAACATTCATAAAGCCGTCGCAGAAATTAACGCACTCAGTGGCCAAGATAATGGTAAGCATGAGCTGTATTTTATCATCGCTGAGCGAGCTGACGGCAAAGTCACCGTTGAAATAAGTGAAGATAAAATGTCAGCCTCCATGACATTAGAATCTGCTTGGGGTGGCAAAGATCCTTCACTTCCCATGATCCTCAATGCCCTTAAATCCCATAAAGTAAAAATGGGCTTAAGCAAACCCAAAATCCAATCCTTGATTCAGCAATTAGCAACGTTACCTCCTGGTGAAAGCTGCCAAAGCCCCATCGCTATAGGTAAATTGCCGATTAACGGTATTAATGCGACCTTAAGCCGCAAAGTGCCTCTTGCACGCGAGCGCTTATTGCAACCACAAGAGCGTGAAGATGGCTCTGTAGATATGCGCAACCTAGGCGCGATGATCATGGTGAAACCTGGCGACGTACTGATGGTTAAAACTCCTGCAACCTCTGGTACCGCCGGTTATAATGTTCACGGCGATGCCATTTTGCAGGTTGAAGGAAAAGATCTGTCTATGCAGGCAGGTAATGGCACAGAACTCTCTGCAGACGACCCTTATCAGCTCATCGCCACAGTTGCCGGCCAACCAGTCGAAAATAGCAAAGGCATGCAGGTCGATGATGTCTTACAAATCAAAGATGTTGATGTTAAATATGGTCATGTTGATTTTGAGGGCAGTATTTTAATCACAGGTGATGTCCATGAAGGCATGCAAGTTAAAAGCAGTGGCGATATTACCGTCATGGGGTTTGTTGAATCAGCTACCCTTGAAGCAGAAGGTGATGTCATTGTCAGCAGAGGCATTATCGGCAGACAAATAAAAGAGCATGAACTCAGTAATCACATCACTGCTAAAGGGCAAATTTGTGCTCAGTTTGTACAGTACTCAAACCTAACAGCCCATAGTGATATTTTAGTCACCAAACAGCTTCTCCATAGTCACTCTCAATCCGATAATGTCATTACTGTCAGCGATCCCAATGCTAAACGAGGCGATCTTGTTGGAGGACGAGCAACGGCTAGAAAAGGCATCAAAGCTGTCGCTTTTGGCGCAACAGCAGGCACTAAAACTGAGCTCTATTGTGCTATGCACCAAGCAGAGTTGAGAGCAGAAGTGAAAACTTGTGATGCAAAAGCAAAACAATTAGTGGTGGCAGGTCTCGACATCGAAGCAAGGTTAAGAAAGCTGCCTCCTAAAACAGAGTGGCAAACTGATGCAGGGATGATAGAACAAGTTAAAATGATGCTTGATGAGAAGAAAGAAGTAGCTAACAATCGCGCTAAAGCAGAGTCCGAGTGTAAGCAACTGCAACAAGAAGCCGAAGGTTATTACATCAAGAACTTTATCCAAGCTGAAAAGCATATTTTTGCCAATGTTGAAATTCATATCGGCCCGGCTCAAAATCGCACACAAAGAGAACATGGCCCCTGCCATATTAAAAACCTTCACAATGAAATCAGTTTTGATTACGGTAGTCACTAGGGCCTGTTGATCTTTCAAGGTTGTTTTTACAGCGAATTGTTGGCCATTTATACAAGACAGAGACCTTGTAGTGTAGTTATTCTACATAAAAAGTCGATAACGCAGTAAAACTGGCCAACAAACGCTGCCCAAAGGGTTCGACTAAAAGCATTTTACTCTTTGTTGGATGAATTTTGCTTAGATGACTAGGCATCAACCCATCCGCCTCAATTAAAACGCTTTTATTTCGAACAAAACTTAACCAGCAAAGATCAACAGACCCTAGCAGCAAAAGTTAACTGGTGATGTTTTACATTCAAGTGACTTAACTCAAGCGATTTGATACTCGTATATTAAATTTAGAAGTGATGGTTTCCATGCAGACAATTTGTTGGCCAGTAATTATAAAGCAACAACACAGTGAAGAACTGATTTACTTAGCCAGTGATAGAGACTGGCTAGAGTATTGTTGCTTACAGCCGCACATTGCTAACTCTCTCGACAAATTATTAGACAGCGCTGGGGCAACATTTGATATTGTTATCGAGCCGCAGCCCCTGTCGGTTCGGTCATCGCAACCAGCCTCTGAGCCATCAGCCTCTGAGCCATCAGCCTCTGTTCAATCAACACAAGTACCGTCAACTCAAGCGCCATCAACCTCAACACAATCGGACCAAGCGACAGCTGACTTACCTCAGCTTAAAGAAAGTCTACAACCTATCGACTTAGTCAGCTTTATTCATTATGTACGAGAACATGCCGTGTTGAACGGACATTGCTGCAGTACAAAATTAGTCTTTAGTAATATCAAGCAAGGGATCGAAACAGTCGAATATCTTGAGTCTAATTAGCTTGAGTCACCTTTGGCTATCAGGCAAAATGCCAAATGTTTTACCACCTGATTGCTATCGCAAAATTAATCCTCCAAAACCAACAATGGAACAGCTAAATATATGGAACTGCTGAATATAGAATGCCTTGGCAAACGTTTACGATTAGAAGGCTCTATGGCGGGTTGGCAGCAACTATATTGGGACAACCAATTAGTTTCACAAAAGTCTGCTTCTGTGGATAACCAAGCCTTTAATATCCACGAATTTGAATTATCACGACCAGCCTCGTTGGAGCCCTCAACTACTGACGCGGTTATAACAGAAGCGAGTAGGAAAGTGATTAAAGTGCGCTTAGAGGCCGATGTTCAGTGGCAACCATTTTTAATCAATTACGTGGCACTCGTTGATAATGAGACAGTTGCTGAAGGGCAACGAAATACTAAAGATATCGAACAACAAGTCCCTGAAGTTGCCCCTGTCAAAACGCAAAAATTCAGCATGATAGGCCTAGCCTCATTGGGCTTTAAATTACTTAAAAGTGCCAAGGTGATTAAAGCGATGTTGGCTGCTGCCAGTGTTGCTGCCTATTCATGGTTGTTTTCTATAGAATTTGCATTGGCGTTGATTGCTTGCTTGGTTATTCATGAATATGGCCATATCAAAGCGATGAAACACTTTGGAATGAAAACCAAAGGCATATACCTCATACCTTTTATGGGGGGATTAGCAGTCAGTGATGAAAGAATAAATACCCGCTGGCAAAATGTCGTCATCTCCATCATGGGGCCAACATTTGGATTGTTTATGTCCATTGGCTGTATGGTGGCGTATTGGATAACTGGTAATATCTTTTTTGCAGGTCTCGCCAGCTTTAACGCCTTATTAAACCTGTTTAACCTACTCCCAATACTCCCCTTAGATGGCGGACACATCCTTAAAAGTATCACTTTCTCAATGAACAGCATGGTCGGGCTTATTGCCTGTATTGCAGGAGCTGCTGTTGGAGTATTTATCAGTTACAGTTTGGGATTAGCTTTATTGGGCTTTTTACTGTTAATCGGTAGTCTTGAGATAGTGTTCGAGTGGAAAACTCGTCATCAAAGCCACCTATTACCTTTAGATAGATACGGTCAGATTTTCTCAACCATTTGGTACTTTTTAACCGTCGCTATTTTGATTGGTATAATCTGGTACTTTGCAGGCTCTGGCGATGACATGCTAGCCATGCCACTAGAGATCCTTAAAAGCTAATTAATGCTTAAGTAAGAAAGACCATATTAGTGTTTTGAGTTTTAACTGATTAAATAAAGCTCTATATTTGTTAAAGCTCAAACACTTCTGTCATCACTTTATAAAGCTCTGTTCCCTGGTGTACCGATGCTGATGCAAAGTGTAAAACAGGCACACAGTCACAAGGTAGGCTTACCGGCTCCAAAGCTTGTTTAGATCCATATTGATCAAGCCTTAACAGCGTAACCAGTGGCTCACCTGCAGCCAAGGGTTTACCCACTTCAGCGCAATATTCAACTAAGCCAGCTTTGGTCGCATGAAACTTCTTGTAATTGGCTAAAAAGCAGCCCCAACGAGGCATTTCAGCAGGTTGAACTTTCTCTTTTATCACTCCACGGTGACTCAAATACGCTAGAATTCCTAGCGCATCTTCTTTTGCATCCGCCATATCAATGCGTTCTTGGCTAGCAAGTTCCAATGTAAATGCAGCAACAGGCACACTGAATTCACGACCTTGCGCAGCACAATATTGCTGCAGTTGCCACCAAGGATAAAAAGCTGCTTCATCCATCGCGCCGCCAAATTCATTTGGGATAATCAATGAAAATGGTATTGAGAAGAAGCGAGCTGATTCAATATCATATTCTGGGCAGTAAAGATGTTTCGCTGACTTTGGCCCTGTGTGTAAGTCCAACACAATGTCAGCCTCATGAGCCATTGATTGAAGAGTTACTGCTAACTGGTGGCCAGTGCTTATTCCCCAAGAATTATTCAATCTTTCTTGGCAACTAGTCAGTAACCGTTGTCGAAAGGCGCTAAAAAGCTCAGCATCAGAAAGCTGCTTATTAGATTCAAACCACTTGGGAATATCAGCCACGATAGCAGCATGTTCATAGTATTCACGGTTCCAATTAACCCCTGTAATAGGATCAAATCGACCTAAAGTGAACTCACCACTTTTCTGATTGATACCTAATGGATTCGCTAAAGGAACACAGTGAATATCACCTAGCACAGTATAATCTTCTAATAAGGTCATCAACTGATAAATGACAGCATTGCCCTGCACTTCAGCTCCATGAACATTGGCTTGAATATAAACAGAGGCAGCTGCGCGACTATTTCCGCAATTATCTCCACGATTAGCCCCGCTATGACTTCCAGCCTTTTTATCAGTGCCATTATCAGCATCGCACCCTTTAAAAGTATACACAGGCGCAGTTAATGCCTGACCTGTTGCTAACTCACCTAAGGTTACTCTTGACACTAACGCTTTAGAAGTAGGGCTTGCTGCTGTCATTTATTAGCCTTAATGCTTTAAATCAACTGGGTTAAATTTATTCAAACAGGTTTTGATGTAATGAATTTACCACATCAGCAGCTTCAGATTCTGCCACCAAAACACATAAATTGTGTGGACTCGCGCCCTGACAAATCATACGTACGTTATGATTTTCCAATACAGAAAAGACGCGGCTACAAATACCTGCAGTTGAGGCAATTTTATTACCAATAATAGCAACCAAGGCAAGTTTATCTTCCACTCTTACACGGCAGTGTTGGGATAACTCTTGTAATAGTGATTCACTTAATAAACCCTGACCGCTTGAGTCTGAACCCGTTTTATCCAGTGTAAGCGATACGTTTACTTCTGAAGTGGTGATTAAATCTACTGAGATTTTGTGTTTAGCTAATGTCGCGAAAGTTTCAGCTAAAAAACCTTGAGCATGTAACATCTGCAGACTATGTAAATTCAGTAAGGTTTGATCTCGTCTTAGTGCCACGGCGCGAAAAACCGGAACTTGTTCAACTTGATGACGGATCCAAGTTCCACCTTGCTCTGGTGCTTTACTAGAGCCAACAAACACCTGAATTTTTTGACGAACAGCAGGTAAAATGGTTGCAGGGTGCAAGACTTTAGCGCCGAATGTCGCCATTTCAGCCGCTTCATTAAAGCTAATTTCAGGGATAGGTCTCGCGTTAGGAGCTAAACGCGGATCGGTGGTATAGATCCCAGCAACATCTGTCCAAATTTCAACTGCATCCGCTTTTAATGCTTCAGCTAATAACGCTGCAGAGTAATCACTACCACCACGTCCTAGGGTTGTAGTATTGCCTTCACTGTCAGCACCTATAAAACCTTGAGTCACGATAACTTGCGAACTAAGCAATGGCGCTAAGTGCTCGGCTCCCAAGGTTGCAATTAGCTCAATTTGAGGTTCTGCGCGACCAAAGTGGCTATCTGTTCTTAGAACTTGTCTAACATCAAATGCACTTGAAGGTGTACCTTTTTGACGAATAACTGCAGAGAATAATAACGAAGAGCATTGCTCGCCCATGGATAACAGCTCATCGATGATAGCTTTACCTCTATCAAGAACTAACGCATCACTTAATACTGACATGCGACTTAACAGTTTATCGATTGTGGCAGCGACATCTTGCGGACGTTCGAGCTTATCTACGATGTCGTATTGCACTTGGGCAATTTGAGTCAATAAAGCCATGCGACGTTGATCGTTCACATTAGCTTGAGTCAGTTCAACTAACAGGTTAGTCACACCACTTGAAGCACTCACGACAACAACACGGGTATTTGGATTAGCAAGAATGATATCTGCGCAGCGATTCATCGCCGCAAAGTCAGCCACAGATGTACCACCAAATTTAGCTACAACTAAACTCATGACAACACCTCAACGACAGGCTGATCAGAAAAAACACATTGAATAACAAGATTTAAAAACATGATTACACTCCGAACTTACTTCGTTCGAAGAGCCTGGTGCAGTGATAACGCACCCTTAAAGAAGGGAAACAGCAATCTTTCACCAGAAGCTCTCCACCAATTAATAGGTGACAATCGTTAGGATTCAGCCTAATCGACCGATATGAAGTAAAACCAATCACTTCGAATATCTCGGCGCTAATCTCCCTCATAAGTCATCAACGGAATTGGTTTTCCTGAAACTTACTACCTAGCTAACGCTCCTCTTCTGTTTCCTCCCTAGAGAAGAAATTGAAAAATACCAATAAATACCTACCTAAGTCAATTTAGAAGTGTAATAAATTTACCAAATAACAGAATGTGTAGAATAAGACACTTAAAAGGTAATCGATACTTAAGCTTATATTTAATCGAAAATTAAGAATAAACTGATTAATTTCAGTAACAAAGGCAGGAGTAAAAAACAATTTTAAAGCAATAAGTGCATGAGTAATGCAAAATTAGAAATATAAAACACTCAGTAATACTGATTACGTTTAAGAAAACCTCATTATACGTAAACGTTCAATGAAAGGTTGAATGGCAAACAATATCAAGAGTCAGTCTAATCAGATAACATGCCAGTCAGATAGCTAGTCAGAATAAAAGCTCACTTCCCTACCGCCTGTTTCATATCAATTCAGTATTTGAATAAACAGCAAGTCTAAGATTAGAATAAAACTCTAATACTCTTTAAAACTCGTAAACTAACAGCAGGGTTGAGCGATACTTTTTACTTATCCTAACTAAGAATTAACCTTGGGTTAATCGTGCAGGTCTGGCAGCTCATTAACCACTTGTGTTCTCGCGACAAAGTCACCAATCATCACTTCAGGATCTGGCGCATCTCCACAAGCGACTAAAGACAATAAACCTTCATTGACGTAATAAATGGCATGCTGTTTAAATTCACGTCCTAATTCTAGTGCTTGTTGCTTATCAATAAATATTGCCCAGCTTTTTTCCATATGGGATAAATCAGGAGCTGCACCGATTAAAGAACGATAAGGACTGTTATATTGTTCGATTTTTCGCTGTAACCTTCGATCAAGCAATCGATTTTGACAAGGTGTTAGTACATTCCCGAGAGGGTTGTGTGCGGTGACAATGGCGAAAGGAATATCATTAGATAACCGCTGCGTCAGTAAAAATTGTGTCCCTTGATACTTGTGCCAAAGGCTATCAATTAAATTATCCATTCTTTAATATTCTCTATAAAACCCAGTTAAGTCTATCAAACCCTTGGGAACGACAATAGCCCATGTGACTTAAGTCACAAGAACAATAATTATATTAACAAACAAAATCAACATCTTACATCACAAATCAATTTTGTAACAATTCTAGCAAGTAAATTTGTTAACATTTCATTTGTTAACAAATGCCTAAAACGAGTACAATAATCAACACTAGCTAGATTTTGCTACATAACTATAAGCTATGATACAAGCTACTACATTAATCGGTACAATTTTGAGCCATTAATAATTCAAGCTTGAATATTTTGTTCTACATTTAAGATGATATAAATATAGAACAATATTAAATTGCCAAGGAACTTTTATGAGCAATTTAATCTCATAGTGTAATGAATCTTTGTTTTAATAGATCTTTCGACTGATTGTTAATGAGTTAATACTCAACATACAATGAGAAGATTGATTTTTTATGACCACATTAATGTCACGAATATCTCATTTAGTAATGTAATAAGCTGAGTGCATATAATGTAGCTAGTCATGAAGCGTGTTTTGTTCAGGGCAGACATAGATAAACACCTATCGTGAAATATATAATTATCGGCGTTTCATTAATAAACAGCGCCACAGCCCTAGTGCAACATGACTAGAATCGAATTGTTTTTAATTTAGGTAAATAACATGCAAAACCCACACATTCTTATTGTTGAAGATGAAGCTGTAACCCGTAATACGCTGCGTAGTATTTTTGAAGCAGAAGGGTATGTAGTAACTGAAGCAAACGATGGCGCTGAAATGCACAAAGCCATGCAGGATAATAAGATTAATCTTGTTGTTATGGATATCAATCTTCCTGGTAAAAACGGTTTACTGTTAGCTCGTGAGCTTCGCGAAATTAACAACATCGGCCTTATCTTCTTAACTGGTCGTGATAACGAAGTTGACAAAATTCTTGGCCTTGAAATTGGTGCTGATGACTACATCACTAAGCCATTCAATCCACGTGAATTAACTATTCGTGCTCGTAACCTGTTAACTCGTGTGAACAGCACTGGTGCAGAAATTGAAGAAAAAGGTTCTGTAGAGTTCTACCGTTTCAACGGTTGGAGTTTAGAAATCAATAGCCGTTCTTTAGTAAGCCCACAAGGTGAGTCTTACAAGCTTCCACGTAGTGAATTCCGTGCAATGCTTCACTTTGTAGAAAACCCAGGTAAAATCTTAACTCGTGCAGACTTGTTAATGAAGATGACGGGTCGTGAGCTTAAGCCACATGACCGTACTGTTGACGTAACGATTCGTCGCATCCGTAAGCATTTCGAAAGCTTACCTGATACGCCAGAAATCATCGCGACTATTCACGGTGAAGGCTATCGTTTTTGCGGTAACTTAGAAGACTAATTTCACCTAGGCGGAAATTAAAAAAGCCAAGTCGATGACTTGGCTTTTTTATTGTTTGTAATTCAATAACAAGCTGAGAATTTGTTAGTTTATAAACTCAAACGGCATAATCAAGATACTTGAAAGTTTTCATTAGCTTTATAGAATAAATAAAATATTGAGCTTAATACGATTAGAGTTAAGTGTTTTGACAATTGACTAATTAGTCTAAAAACCGTACAAATACTAATTCACCTCACCCACGGATGAATAGCTAACATGAATACCTTCGCTTCACAAATTGAAGCGCTCACAGCCCAAGTTGAGCAGCTAAAAAGACAAAATGAAGCGTTAAAACAGAAAAATATTTTTGTTCAACAACAACTATCAGCAGCCTTAGATGGCACAGGGTTATGTGTATGGGAGCAACATATCCCCAGTGGAGATCTCACAATTTACAATCAAGAGTGGGGAACCCTACTAGGCTATACTCGTGAAGAATTAGCCGCCAATATCGAAAGCTGGAAAGGTAACCTTCATCCAGAAGATAAAGACTGGGTGATTAAAGCATTTGAAGATCACATCAACGGTAAAGAAGAAGTTTATCAAGCCGTACACAGAATGATCCATAAAGATGGCACAACTAGCTGGGTATCTGATCGAGGTAGGATTGTAGAATATTCTGAAGATGGATCACCATTAAGAATTATGGGGACTCATATTGATATTACCCAAGAGAAACGTTACCAATTAGATTTAGCTCGACTAGCTCATAGCGATCCCTTGACCGATTTGTTAAATCGAAAAGCAATCAAATTAGCTTTTGAAGATTTACTTAAAGACCCAGATTTCAGTTCGGGCACATTACTATTTATCGATATTGATGACTTTAAATTAATTAATGATCGCTATGGGCATCGTTTTGGTGATCTAGCTTTAATTGATATTAGCAAAACATTACAAAAATATTCTACTGCCATACTAAATAATCAACAGGTTAGCATCGCAAGAATTGGCGGGGACGAATTTATTATATTAACCAATTCCGCTGATAACCAAGTTATCTGTGCTTTAGCAGAAAACTTAGTTGATCACTTTAAAAAACAACACACTATCGAAGACAAAATTGTATCTATAGGACTAAGTATTGGGATCCGCAACTTCAATCGTCATGATCATTTCTTAAAAATATGTGAGCAGGCAGATAATGCGATGTATGCCATCAAACAAGCAGGAAAACATAACTACTCTTTCTGGCAACAACCTAAATCCATTTCTCAAATCACTGGTTAAGTATTCTGTTTTTGCATAAAAAGTTAACAAGCTGCTTTAAAAATCATCAGCTTTGACTTCAATCAAAAAATGCCATGCTATAATCCCTTCAAAGCAATTATACCCCCTTAAACTTCTGTGGTTTAACTTAACAAACATTTGTTAATTTATACCAATCAGCATAAGAATGTGATCATTCTTACTGGTTAAAATCGTTTATAACTTCGTTAGAAATTTTGTAGGTAGAGCAACTAGCTAGCTACAATTTCTGCCTTGTTCTAAGCGATTTTTCCTACGCAATATCTGATCACTTATTTATCCCGATTGGTATTAACCCTATTCATTACTGGTCATTAATACTATGTCTCGATATTCACGCTGCATTCCCTTTTTCTTGTGCTTTAGTCCGTTAACCGTTAGCGCTAGTGAAAATATCGAGGTAGAACCTTTGGCTGTTAGCAAACCAGAAGCTGAACAACAAAGTAGCGAAACAGTTGAATACTTCCCAACTAAATGGGGAGTCGGCATTGGCACCCGACGTGCAGATATTCCCTATGCAACAGAAGATGATGTGGTATCTGATGTTATTCCATTGATTGAATTTGAAAATAATTACTTCTTTTTAGATGGTTTAGAAGGTGGTATTCATTTATGGAAAAATGATGAGCACCAAGTGAATATTTACAGTCGATTTCGATTTGTGGACATACCACAAGAATATCAAAATGAAACTCAATCTGATGCATTTGATTTTGGTGTGCAATATCGATTTCAGAAAGATGGTTTAGAAGCCGATGCCGCTTTTATGAGCGATGGTAATAAACGCTATTACGGTTATACCCGAACTCAATATCATTATACTGCAGGCGATTGGCAACTTAACCCTTTTGCTGAATTTCAGTGGAAAAGCGATGGTTTTAATGAGCATTATTATGGGTTAGACCAAATCGATCCTGGGGCAGGGCTCGCCTTTTCTGCAGGACTCAATACCCGCTACCACCTAGCCAGTAACTTATACCTATTAGCCAACTTCGGCGTAACTCGTCTTGAGGATGATATTTACGATTTACCCACCATAGAAAACCAATACCAATTTGAATCTTTCTTTGGTTTTGGCTTCTATCCAGATGCTAAGCGTCCTAACACTAACCCTATACCGAAAGAAAGTGGTGAGTTTTTAAGGGTCGCTCATGGCTGGGCAACCCCTTCAAATCTGAATGATATTTTAACTGGTAATGCCAAAGGGGATCGCTATAACAATCAACTCACTTCACTGTTTTATGGTATTCCATTAGCCGATAGCCTATTTACACTGCCTATTGATTTGTACTTTACTGCCGGTGGTATTTGGCACCATGACTCTGAGGTTCAGGATAATTTAGCTGAAGGCGTCATTGGCGTAAAAGCTTTTTACACACTTGATCTTGGCTGGCGTTTTCGAATTGGTGTCGCTGAAGGATTATCTTATGTTTCCGATATCACTTATATTGAAGGAAGTGAATTAGATGAAAAAGATTACCGCCCATCAAAGTTACTCAACTATTTAGACTTTTCATTTGATGTGAACATTGGCGATGTATTTAATTATGCCCCACTTAGTAATGCATGGCTGGGATACAGTATTCATCATCGTTCAGGTATTTTTGAAAAAAGTTCGGCTTTTGGACGTATTAAAGGTGGCAGTAACTACAATACAGTTTATGTGCAATGGCACTTTTAGCGATATTGCTTTCTCTTATTAAGCTATTTTATAGGCCGTCATAATTTAAGTCGCTCTAATTTAAGCTCTTAAATTACCCCCCTAAACAAAGCGGTCATTCAGCATTAATCTTCGTAACCGCCTCTGAAAATTGCTGAGTAAGCCATTGCTCAGCAACCTCCTCTCCCATCAATATGGTTAATGTAGGCCGTAATATTTCAATTAAACGAGACTGACGCCAAAACATATAACGCGGTAAAGGTTGCATAGCGCTATGGTTAAATGTGCGCTTTATAAGGCTGGATATTTCCATCATTTCCTCAGCGTATATCGATGGGATCTGCGGATAAACTTCAACGACAAAGTCACTGTATTGCTCAAATTCAACCATATCCTCAACTTGATAATGAGTCAGTAGCCACAGTAGTTGTGGCGAGCTCCAGTGGCTGATATTGTCATTATGATTTATTATCGCCATATTCCGCCGATGCAGTTGCTGCCAAGCTAATACTAAATCATTGTGTTGGTGAGCTAATCGCCAAGCAAGATAGATATCAGCAAGCCACTCATGCTCATAAGGACTTAAATTTTTAGGTAAGCCAATACCTTGTTGAGCGATGTTTTCTAAATGACCGATTTCATGCCATAAAGTCAGATTTGATTGCTGTGAGAGGTCTAATTGATAAGTTTGCCCATTAATAGCGACGATTTGATGCGTCAATGGCAAGCTATTATTCACAATAATCATGCCCGCAATATATTCGTCTTTAACTGGTAGAACGACTGCGCTTTTTAAACCTAGACCACTATTAATTAATACATAATTTGGGAGCTGAATTGCGACTTCATTAGGTAAGTGCAATAGACATTGTTCATAGTCACTGATTGAGCAAATCACCGCACTTTTACTCGCAACTGGCTGTAGAATAAATGCACTTATTGAAGGTTCTAAAGACTGCACTAAACTAGAGGGGTCTACAATAGAGGAAGCTACACTTGGTAAGTAATGAGATGCTAATGCCTCATTGAGGCTGTTTTTAGCACTTAAGCTGTTAGAGTTTGAGTGATTAGAATTTGAGCGTTTAGAATTTAAGTTAGCTGAATCGCTAGTATTAGCAGAGTCAATTGAAATAAGGTCAGCGTTAGCCACGACTAGTGAGCTAACGCTAACGGCACTGATAAAGAGTAACAGTGCCAGTATTTGCACTACTTTTTAGCCATAATATTTTCAATTATCGCCGTGGTTGAAACACCGTCTTCGAAACCAAGGATTTCTACGGTGCCACCAGCAGCAATCACTTCAGCGCCACCTGCAACTTCTTCAGCTTTATAATCGCCACCTTTAACAAGCGAGTCAGGCAATAAGCGACTAATCACACGTTGCGGCGTATCTTCGCTAAAAGGAATCACCCAATCAACAGAGGCTAGACCCGCTAAAACTGCCATACGGCGGTCTTCTTGATTTACTGGTCTACCTTCACCTTTCAAACGTTTTACAGAGGCATCATCATTTACAGCAACAATTAAACGGTCGCCTAAGGCTTTAGCTTGTTGTAAATAGCTCACATGGCCTGCATGTAAAATATCGAAACAGCCATTCGTCATGACCACTTTCTCGCCGCGTAAACGAGCTTGCTCTAATGCGTAAGCAAGTTGATCTTCACTCACAACGCCAAATCCAGACTCTCCTTGATTCAAGGCTAATGCTTCAATTAATTCTATACGGCTAACCGTTGCAGTACCTAACTTAGCCACTGCGACTCCCGCTGCTATATTCGCGATTGAACATGCTTGTGCCATCGAGCTGCCCGCAGCAATTGAAGTCGCAATTGCTGAAATCACAGTATCACCTGCACCCGTTACGTCGTAAACCTCACGAGCCATAGTTGGAATATGAAGTAGCTCTTCATCTCGGCTAATTAATGTCATGCCCTTTTCTGAGCGAGTGACTAATATAGCTTCAAAACCATGTTCTTCAATAAGCAGCTTAGCTTTTTTGATTAGATCCGCTTCATCGGCCACAGTTCCCACAACTGTTTCAAATTCACTCATATTTGGCGTCAATAAAGATGCACCACGGTACTTGGCAAAATCAGTCCCTTTCGGATCAACTAATACCGTCACACCTTTAGCACGGGCTTTAGTAATAAATTCAATTGGAGAATGAATAGCGCCTTTAGCATAATCAGACAATACCAATACATCGACATCATTTAATAAGGGTTCACTAATAGTAAAAAGGTTCTCACTATCAACTTTCTCGTATTTCTCTTCAAAATCTAAACGGATTAATTGCTGATTGCGGGAAAATACCCGTAACTTAGTAATCGTTGGCTTTTCATTAACGGTTAACCAACAAGGTTCAACGTTCTGGGCTTGAACCCCTAGGGTTAATGCCTGTGCAGTTTCATCAGCGCCTACAATACCTGCGAGTTGGGCTTGACCACCTAAAGCTGCGATGTTTAATGCAACGTTAGCCGCACCACCAGGGCGATCTTCTATTTCATTAATATTCACTACAGGCACTGGTGCTTCAGGCGAAATACGACCCGTTGGGCCAACCCAATAACGGTCAAGCATGACATCGCCAACAACCAGGACACGAGCTTTTTCGAATGCAGGGAGAGAGACCTTCATAGTAAACTTTTTCTTTTTGCTGACATTAAACCGTGATTGTACCTAATTTTGTTATAAAATTAAGTTAGAATAGCAACTAATTTTTAATTTAGGGTGAGTGACACGTGGTAGAAAAAGCGCAATTTAGTTCTCATTTATTACATCCAAAACATTGGCCATTATGGCTAGGCGTTGGTTTGATGAGACTTACCCAATTATTACCATTACGTTGGCAGATGATAATGGGGGCTGGGCTTGGACGTTTAGTCCTTAAGTTTGCTAAAAGTCGAAAACATACAGCAAATCGAAATCTAGCGTTATGCTTCCCTGAAATGCCTGTTCAAGAAAGAGAAGCGCTGCTAAAGCGTAACTTTGAAGAAACTGGCAAAGCGATATTCGATACTATCAACGCTTGGTGGTGGTCAAACGATAAAGTGCAACGTCACATGACGATGAAAGGCGATCAACACGTCACTGATACGCTAAATAGTGGTCATGGAGTTATTTTATTTGCAGTGCACTGTCTGCCACTTGAAATGGGCGCGAGAATGTTTGGCCAATTTCAACCAGGGATAGGAGTATATCGTCCACACAATAACCCTGTCATGGAATACCTACAAGTCAATGGTCGCCTGCGTTCTAATAAAGGTTTAGTGCCAAAACGTGATATCCGAAATATGGTAAGAAGCCTTAGAAATCCGGATGTTATTTGGTATACAGCAGATCAAGATTTTGGTCGCTCTAGCGCGGTATTTATTCCTCTGTATGCCGTACCAGATGCCGCAACGATTACAGGCGCAACAACGTTGGCGAAACTAGGACGAGCGAAAGTGTTACCTTTCTTTGTCGAACGTAATAGCAAAGACAGTGGTTACCATATGGAGATAATGCCACCACTGGATAACTTCCCTGGTGAGGATGAATTAGCAGATGCTATCCGCGGTAATAAAATTATTGAAAACATCATTGATAGGAATAGAAACCAATATATGTGGCTCCATAGACGATTTAAAACTCGTCCCACAAAGGAAACTCCGTCTCTTTATAAATGATACTGATTTTAGTATGAACATTTTACATTCTCAGTATAGTTGAGAGCTGTAGCGAAAGGTGACTGTTTAGGGTGACCTTTTACACTCAATTGAGAAAACGCTAATAAACTAATCTCTCAGCTTGAAATCAGATAAAAAATGATCAACGATGCCAAGCTCAATGTGAATAAGCTAATTACTAAGTATTAGATTTGACATTTTAGAGATGCTAGCACTGTAGTTTTAGCTCGATGATATAATCACTTTTGCTAATACCCTATTTTAAACCCAGCTTACAATGTAAACTAGGCCAGCCAATAATTAGGAACATGTCGCCCTTATGTTAAAGTCGTTTTACGCTACATTGATTGCGGTTTCTACCCTTTTTGCCAGCTTAAATGCTGCAGCAGTAGAATATCGTTTGCCAGCTAAAGACAGCCGACTCATTGGTGAAAACCAATATTATGTTGTACCTGAAGGGAAGCTCACCTTAGAAGCTATCGCAGCTGAGTTCCAATTAGGTTTAAGCAACATGATGGAAGCCAATCCTGGTGTTGACCCATATTTACCAAAACCAGGTAGCACGCTAGTGATTCCACACCAGCTCATTTTGCCTGACACCCCGCGTAAAGGTATTGTGATTAACAGCGCGGAAATGCGCCTGTATTACTATCCAAAGGGAAAAAATACCGTAGAAGTGTTACCAATAGGTATCGGCCAAGTCGGTCGAGATACGCCGGAAAACTGGGTGACTCAAGTGTACCGTAAACGTGCAAACCCAACTTGGACGCCAACACAAAACACCCGTAAAATTTATGCCGCTAAAGGCATTGAATTACCTGATGTATGGCCAGCAGGCCCTGATAACCCTATGGGGTTGTTCGCACTATATGTAGGTAATTATTTTGCCGTTCATGGTACTAATGCATCTTTTGGTATTGGCCTTCGAGTAAGCCAAGGCTGCGTTCGATTACGTGATGAAGATATCGAACATTTATTCAATTCTGTTCCTGTAGGTACTAGGGTTGAATTTATTAACCAGCCAATTAAAGCCACTGTTGAACCTGATGGTAATCGTTATTTAGAGGTGCATCAGCCTTTATCTGAAACAGTTGAACAGTTTGAATCATCTGAGCAGCTCCCTTTGAGCTTAGACAAAAATATCACTTCGATTGTCGCTCACGCTGAAACTGATTCTTTCACGCTGAAACGTTTGTTAGAGCAACGAACGGGTATCCCAACCCGCATCAATAGCATTCAACACGCGCAGTTAGATGAAGAAGCGACACCAGCCGAATCTGAATAGTTTATTTTCAAAAAACACGCTTGATTACAAACATGCTAAGTCTATTAATTTTCGACTTAGCATGTTTTTTATCCATTACCACCTCAAATACCTGTTACTTTCCAGCTTGAGTAATGCTCGCTAAATCAGTAGTCTAAAACCATTATTGCTTTACTCGTGGTGATTGATTGCAAATGGTTATGAACAAAGCCCCCACTCACGTATTAACGAGTGATAAATATAAATCATCATCTTTTACATTATTTTTGATAATCACCAGCGGATTAATCTTCGTTCTGCTGCCATTTAAACTGGCTGCATTTCAATGTGAGCTAACGCCGCAAGTAAAACAGCTTACTTTCCTTGAACAACAAATCAGTCTAAGTGAACTCGATAACGGTTTAATTGTCAGGCAAGTTAATCGCCCTCATCAAGCCACTGTGTCTATTGCTAGCCAATTTAATGTAGGCTCCCGTAACGAACCTACAGGTCAAACAGGCTACGCACACTTATTCGAACACTTACTGTTTAAAGGCAGTCAAAATGCACCAGATGATAGCTACCCTCAACAAATGAGCGCTATTGGTGCCCGCTTTAATGCCAGCACTCACTTTGACTACACCAATTACTTTGTCACCTTACCTGCACAAGCTTTAGCACTCAGTTTATTTCTTGAATCCGATAGATTTATCCGCCCCGTATTATCTGCAACCACGGTCAAAAATCAGCAAGGCGCAGTGTTAGAAGAAATGGCTACCACCATTGATAATCAACCTTACCTTCGCCCTGCTATGGAATTTTTACTTTCTCAAGTAGCAGGAAGTCAGTACGCCCATGCCATCATAGGCAGTAAAGCTGATGTCACCAGAGCGACTGCAGAGGAGCTAATACAGTTTCATCAGCGTTACTATCGCCCCGACGCCATGCAGTTATCTTTAGTGGGAAAACTTGATACTAATACTCTGCAAACGATTGAACATTATTTTGCAGCTTGGCAAGCACCTGATCAGCCCCATGATAAATTCGCCCCCATCACGGTTAATCCAAAAGCAGTCAAAACGGAAATTGTCGATGAACGCGGACCATGGCCAGCACTGCTATTGGCATGGCATACCGTTGGCAGGCAGCACCCTGATTTCGAAGCCATTACCTTGTTACAAAGTCACCTGTTTCAAAACCTTAAAAATGTACTCGCAGAAAACACTTTAGATAATCCGCCGCAAATGCTCAGTTACTCGATTCCATTAACCATGGAAGATCACGGTGTTACTAACCTCGTTTTAGTACCAAGAGCCAATGCTTCGCTTGATGAACTTCATCAATTGGTTGACTCAATGCTCAACGAAATACTCGAAAATGGTATTGATGAGAATGACTTGTGCGGCTTAAAATCCGTTGCGCTTAACGATCTCCAGCAGAAGCTAGCTAGCAGCCCAAACATGGCTAAATACCTATCAAACACCTCAATTAGGGATAAACACTTTCCTATAACCCAACCTTGGCAGAGAACCCAACAAGTTTCTTCCACTGATATTCAGCGAGTCACCCAGCAATACTTTATTGATAAATCGGTGAGAGTGGACTTACTACCGCCTTGGTACATTCGTTGGGGAAAAAACCTGTTAGAAGTATTGCCAAAAGGCTTTGCTGAAACATTAGAGCAATGGGCACTCTGATAAGGCTAGAGGCTAGAGATTAGAAAATGAAGGGGTTAAAGTCTGATGAGAAAAGAAAACAAATGAGACAATATCTAACGCGTACAATATGTATTTTCAGTCTAATTTTGATGGGCTGCCAACACTCTCCGATAAATTTTACTGAATCCCAACCACCCAATACGCCTAAACTCACTCAGTTAGCCAACGCGCCAGTATTACAGCCGTTATCTAGCTCTGTAAACGAAACACCTAGTCAAAAACTCACTAGCATTAGACTCAGTAGTCGATTTACAAGCCATCATTGGACTACTAATCAATCGACAGTAAACAAATCGACAGTAAATCAATCAGCTGTAAACAAAAGGGAAACAGACCAAGAAACAACAAATGATCAAAGCCTAAACAGCATTTACTTTATTGGCGTATCGCCACACTCTGCACTTGAAAGCCCTGACGTACTGATAGAAGCGTTTTCTCAGCGAAGAGCTCAACTTGCCAACCAGCAGCAATCAGCTGAGCTTATAGCCTGCTACGACAGCATCAGATTTAGAGCCAGCTTACATAGCATGGCTATCACGATGCAATGTTCAGCTAACCTTAGCCAAATGCAGAAAGTGATAATGGATTTTTGGCAGAATGAATCATTCAACAATATCAATCTTGAAACTGTCCAAAGAAATCTAAAGCTCAATAAACATATCGGTGCATTTACTGGCTCTGAAATTGACCAGGTATTTCGTCAGCAATTGCTTGGTGCTGACCACCCTTACAACCTGAATATCAATAACCAAGAACTAATCAATGAACTCGTAAAAACCAATCGATTACAACAGCTTCATATAGCGACAAGAGACAAGTTGCAATGGCACTTGTTTACTCGTACCTCCAAGGAGAACAATGATAGCTTTACAGAAAATAAAAATGACTGGCCTCTTTGGTTAATACAAGATTCAGCAAATGTTTCTAGTGAGCCTAATCAAGATTTAACGGCTGCTAACAATCCCGCCTCATCTGTGGAAACCACACCAACTATCTACATTATTGACGCACCCGATACTGTGCAAACACAAGTGCGTATCGGGTTTGTGACAAACAATAACACAATAGGCTGTAAGACAATTTCCCCCTTACTCGGTCGGGGTTACTCCGGAAGGTTGTTTTATGATTTACGAGAAGTTCGTGGACTGACCTATGGGGTTTACGGCCGCTGCATTGACGCACCTTTAAGCCAGTATTTATTTTTCTATGGCAGTACGGCGTTAGAAAATTCAGGCGCTTTTTTACAAGGGATATTAGATCATACCAAGCTACTTACAGAGCAAAAAGTGAGTCAGGCTGAAATTGATTCGGTAGCAACCTACTTAATTGGCCGACGCTTACTCAGCTTAGATACCACATTTGGCCATGAGAGTGATTACATTCGTCATGTTTTAGCCGGTAAAACAGCTAAGCAAGCACAAGAGCAAATTAATGCGATTAGTCAATTAACACCAGAACAATTATTACAACTCTCTATCGAGACATTTTCTAGCCAGCCTACGATTGTATTACGCGGTGATGCCGACAAAATGACTCAAGATATTCGAGACAAACTCCCTAACTGGCAAATAAAACCTATCTCAGCGAATTAACCAAAGTCTCGTCATAGTCTCATCATAGTCGCGTAGTGAGTGCGAATATGACTTGACCTATCACAGGTTTAAACAGGGGGGGATAAAACCCAAATGTCTTTAGCTGGTTCTTTCCTGTTTATATCGGCTACAGGTGTCAGTAATCGTTAACCACTTTACTTGGTTATCAGTATAAATATGGTAATTGGGTTTTACAGTACTGGGGTCGTCTAAAGACCCGATGGTAAGGGTGAAATAATCAGGATAACGGGTATCACGAAAACTTAAACTGCAGCCACATTGTTGGCAAAAGCCTCGACGAACATGTTCTGAGGAGAAATACTCAGTGACCTCACCATTAAGCCAAGTCACTTGCTCAATTTTGAAATCCATCCAAGCTTGAA
The DNA here is from genome assembly GCF_023283825.1 of Shewanella olleyana. Classification (GTDB taxonomy): domain Bacteria; phylum Pseudomonadota; class Gammaproteobacteria; order Enterobacterales; family Shewanellaceae; genus Shewanella; species Shewanella olleyana. The sequence continues at coordinate 93,449 of NZ_JAKILD010000004.1, forward strand.
AGACTGCACCTGATGATTTCTGACATTGCTTACAATGACAGTAATCGGCATCAAATGGTTTAGCAGATACCTGATACCTCACTGCGCCACACAAGCAACCACCTTGAAGCATTAAAGCTGCGGGTTTACTCGCCTTATGGTTATCGGTTGTCATCAGCGACTCCTTATTCTCTAATTATTTTCTTCTATCATTACCTCGGTCGAAATTAATGTCAAAACGAAGCTACAAACAGGCAAAAAAAAACCCTCAATTGAGGGCTTTTATATGGAGTGTACTTACTGAGTTAACAAGGTTATTTAGTAAGTCGCTTCACGTTTTTCAGCTTCTGCATCCCATTTAGGAGCAAGTTCTTTCAAGAATCTTTGCTTATCAGCATTCATCTTATCCATGTCCATACCTAATGCTTCCTGTGCTTTCTCTTTAGTAGAAATATCAGGGATAGCGATTGGCATTTTCACGCCTTTAGCTGCAAGAAGTTGTGCAAGTTGAATACGTGCATTAGCTGCTTTATCAACTGCGCCACCTAAGATACGTAATGCTTCAGCTGGAGCATGTGCTGCAACACCGTGAGATGCTGTAGCGTAATCCCAACGCCACTGACTGTGACGGATATCTAATAGGATTGGCTTCATTTCAGCTTCAGTTGCACCTGCTTCCCAAGCTGCGCCAGCTTCGAAGTGAGCATGTACAAGTTGAGTTTCAGCTCGAAGCTTGATTTCAGTTACATTCTTTTGATTCTCGTGAGTCACTTCCATCATGAATTCTTTCGTTTTGCCTTCATGACAAGTTGCACAAGTTTCGTCGAAGCGATCGAAAGGGTTACCCACTTTATGGTCAGTGAACTTACCTTTACCATTTGCTTTAGCAACGCGAGGCATATGACAGTCAGTACAACTTACGTTGTTTTTACCGTGCATACCTAACATCCAAGTTTCATAACCAGGGTGCTGTGCTTTTAGCATAGGAGTTTTAGAAATTGCGTGAGTCCAATCTGAGAAGTTAATCGCATCATAGTAAACTTCCATTTCTTCAACAGTTGTACCGTTGTCCCATGGGAATTTAACGTAGCCTTTACGATCTTCAGTTTTCTCGAAGTAGTACTCAACGTGACATTGACCACAAACCATTGACTGCTTGTCTTTACGAGACGCTTTATCAAATGGCTTATCAATTGCTTCTAGAGCACGGTCAACATATGGACGAGAAATACGTAGTTTTGGTGAACCTTTTTCATGACAATCACTACAGCCTAAAGAGTTCACGATTTCAGCTCCGCCTTTAGACCATTTACCTTTAAAGTAACCGTCTTCGCCTTGCTCTTCAATCATACGAGGTACGTCAGGGCTTTTACAGCTCCAACATGCCATTGGCATAGGGCCATCATCAGGACCTGTCGGTGCACCTGTACGTAAAGTGTTACGTAAGTCAGTCACTGTATAGTGGTGACCACGTGCTTTATTGTAATCCTTAGCAAAACCGTAACCTGCCCATAACACAACTAGGTTTGGATCTTCTGCTAACACATCAACGATTTCGTCGCTTTCTGATGTCGCATGCCAAGTTTCATATTGGAGTTTATACTTATCTTTATATACTTCATTGCGTGGCTCAGTTTTATCACTAGCCATCGCACTAGTCATCATAAAACTCGTTGCCATCAACGCGCTAAGCGCAACAACCTTTGCTTTCATTTTCATCACCGTTCATCTCCGTGTTACATTTTATTTTAAATATTCACGACATCTCCATGAACAAACTTATCCATTTAAGGTTTATTTAAGAATACCCATTTATGGGTATTACACAATAAGCTTGCGCTAGATCAATATGTTAACATGTTGTACATCACACTTTTGAACAACTGTTAACATAATACAGGGTTCACTAATGTAAAATATTGCTGAAATCATCAGTTTAATCAGACTAAAATTGGACCCCCAATGACTAAAAAAGGCAGCCTGAGTTCCACTATTCTTAGACTAATGTTAGTCCTAATTTTCATTTCTTCCAGCTTAGCTGTGTATTCAATTATCAACCTTACATTTAGCATCGGGGATGCCAGAGCAATCAATGCTTCAGGCTCGTTGCGCATGCAAAGTTATCGGTTAAAGCTGTATTTAGATAGTGATGAGCAACTGCTTAAAGAAAAGATAAACCAATTTGAAACAACCTTACATTCTGACGCTTTAAAGCGCTCGTTAACTTGGTATAGCCCACAAGATTTAACTCAACAATATCTCCTTGTAATCGAAAAATGGGGACAAATGCGAACCTTCATAGAAACAGAACAGGGGCGAGCATATTCAGATTCTTTAAAAGATTTTGTCGATACCATCGACATATTAGTGCTTGAGATGGAGCGTTTTGCTTCCCTAAAATTAAGAGCATTAGTGATAGGTCAAATCATCGGCTTGTTCTTAATGTTAATTGTTGCAACTGCAGCAACCCGCTATACCCGTAAAAGAATGGTTGAGCCTATTCTCCAATTAATGGATGTCGCCAACTCAATTTCAAAAGGAAAATTTAAAGTTGACGTACCACAGTCAGAATTTATTGAGCTACAAGCTTTAGGTGAAGCCTTCAAAAAAACCGCTTCGGAGCTTGATAGGTTATATCAAGATTTAGAAGGCCAAGTGAATGAAAAAACCATTGCACTTACTCGTGCTAATAATGAGTTGAGCTTTTTATATGAAAACCTGATTCGATTACATGCCGATACTCTAGACTATAAAGCCCTTAGCGCAGCATTAACCCAAATTCAGCAATTTGAAGATTTAGATTATGTTCGCTTGGTCATCGAGCATGACGATGAAACCATAGATAGTATTGAAGCCGATAACGGTTGGTTCGATTCAAGTGCAGCCAACTATGAACAAGCAGCAGTGACTCCCGTTAAGTTTAACCTACAGCTTGAAGACAAAAACTTGGGGTATCTTGAGGTCATATCACTGAAGCCATTAAACAACATGTTGTTTGTAAATTTTGCGATGATGCTGACCCGCTCTATTGTTATCCATAACGCCACGGAAGAAAGGCAACAATTAGCACTAATGGAAGAGCGTGCAGTAATAGCCCGTGAGTTGCATGACTCTTTAGGCCAATTGCTCTCGTATTTAAAAATCCAAGTCAGTTTATTACGCAAGAAAATTGAACCCAGTTGCATGACCCAAGATGTAGAAACTCAATTAATTGATATTAATGATGGCGTGAGCACCGCTTATGGTCAGTTACGTGAACTACTCTCCACCTTTAGGTTAACCATTAAAGACCCTAACTTAGGCCAAGCAATTGAAGTGATGTTAACGCAACTACGTAAACAATCAGGGATCAACATTGAATTAAACTACCAACTTTCAGCTCACTTACTCGCTGCTAAGCAGCATATCCATGTTTTACAGTTAACACGTGAGGCCACCATCAATGCCATTAAACATGCAAAACCTTCACGAATAGAAATAGATTGTTTTTTGGCAGATTCTGATATGATACATATCAATATCAAGGACGATGGTATTGGCGTGTCACATTTAAAAGAACGAGATCAGCATTTTGGTCTCGGGATTATGTACGAGCGAGCAACTAAACTAAATGGTACCGTCAAGTTTGATAATAATCCGCAGGGAGGCACAACTGTCTCCCTCGTATTTCCACCCCAGCAGGAGCCGTTAAATGGGTAAACCTTATTCAGTATTAGTAGTAGATGACCACCCGCTACTTCGTCGTGGTATTTGTCAGTTAATAACCTCTGATGGCGATTTTAGACTATTTGGTGAAGCAGGAACCGGTTTAGATGCGCTAACAGCCATTGGCGAAGATGAACCAGATATTATCTTGCTTGATTTAAACATGAAGGGAATGTCTGGTTTAGACACCTTGAATGCCATGCGCCAAGAAGGTGTCACAGCTCGTATCGTTATTTTAACCGTATCTGATGCCAAACAAGACGTAATTCGCTTATTACGTGCTGGTGCTGATGGTTACTTGCTAAAAGACACTGAGCCAGATTTATTACTAGAACAACTTAAAAAGGCCATGCTAGGCCACCGGGTGATCAGTGATGAAGTTGAAGAATACATCTATGAGCTGAAAAATGCCGATAATGATGAAACTTGGATTGCGTCATTAACGCCACGTGAGTTGCAGATCTTAAAAGAGTTAGCTGAAGGTAAGAGTAATCGCGTTGTTGCTGAAGAACTCCATATTAGTGAAGGAACGGTAAAAGTTCACGTGAAAAACTTACTCCGTAAAGCCAACGCTAAATCTCGTACTGAAATGGCGGTTAGGTACTTAAACCATTAAAGCTCGGCCGACGAGCAACAGTTCGACTGACAACTAGAAGTTCAACTGACAAGTAAAGCAGCTCGAGTCAAACTAGCATTAAAAAAGGCGCCTCATTGTGAGACGCCTTTTTAATTTTTATGGGCGGATTATTTGAAAATGTTTACTCAAAATCATCAGTAGTAAGATTCAGTTTAACGCTTAGTAATAAACTCCATCCAACTCTTAAGCGCTGTTTCGAAATCCTCTAAGCCACAAAAAGCTTCTGACTCAGCGTCGTACATATTCATCGAATCCTCTAAGTCAAAATCTTCATCAAAATCGATAGCAATGGCGAATACTCGTACTTGTTCACTATCAATCGCTAGTGCCAAGTCGTGACTTTGCATTAGCCAATCATTTTGTTTGTTAGCTCTAATGACTTCAATTTGCTTAATAATATGATGGCACTGCTCAATATCATTACCCAGTCGCTCAGCAAAAAAGCGACCTAAAATAGCATGTTCCATACTGAACTCAGCAAATAAGGTGCCGTCTAAGCTGTTACGGCGAAACTCGTATTCCATGATAAAACTCAACATTAGGCTTTAGCTTATTTTAACCGAAGTTGGCTAAAACTGCGCAGTTACAGGGTATAAATAATGAAAATGTTGCACAAGAAGACAATAAACGTCATTTTATCTTCAACACTATGTCGAGAATAACCGTTAAACTGGTAATAAATAACCTGAGTTCGGGATAACAACTTGCTTTCTAGAGGTTATTTTTACTGATAACGGCGTTAAATTTGTTTGCAATAGGCCAGCTATTGACGCACAAATTTGCCTTGTTCTGAGCAAAAAATATCTCTCTAGAATAAGAATGAAAGCAAACATGTTTTAATTCAACAGTTTAACTAACTTATTATCCCGAGTTCAAGTTAAATAGTTTCAATATAGTTTGAGTCAAATGTTATAAGATTCATTGGCATTTAATACTGAATATTGGAACCAGTATTTATCACACATCAATCGCAAGTCAGGACTTATATGGATACAGGTTTTATATATTGCTTATTATTATCAGGACCTAATGCAGGCAAAAGTATTGCGCCCTCAGAGCTTGAACATTGGCACCCTGAAGATGGCCTGTTATGGGTTCACTTGCGATACAGTGATAATGCAGCAAGACAATGGGTCATTAATGCACAATTGCCACAAACGGAGACAGATACCTTACTCGCTGAACATACTCGTCCACGTACATTAGCTTCGCAAGACGGGGTATTAATGACATTACGTGGAATTAACTTAAACCCTAATTCGGCGCCAGAAGACATGGTGTCCATGCGTATTTTTGCTCAGCAAAATAGGATTATCTCAACTTGCGAGCGTCAACTTCAGTCGGTTAAAGACATTGCAGATCAAATCATCTCCAAGCCAAATAGCATTGACTCAAGTGCTGACTTTTTAGTGTCATTATGCGAGCGTCTTACTCATAGAAAAATGGAGCTAATCCACAACCTAGAAGATCAGTTAGATGATTTGGACGATCAAATTACCGCGCCAATCAGTTCTTCACTGCGTTTGGATATTGCCGAACTCAGAAAACAAACCGTCACGTTAAGGCGCTACTTTTCGCCACAACGGGATGCGTTATCCCGGCTGCTCAATGATGGACATGCATTATTTAATACTGAACATAAATTGCGGATCCGCGAAATAAACGAAACCTTAGTGAGAGTCATTGAGGACTTGGATGCCGTTAGAGATCGCGCTAGCGTCACCCAAGAGCAACTTCAGTCCCAGCAATCTGAGCAGTTAAATAAGCGGTTATATTTCTTATCACTCATATCCGCTATTTTCTTGCCGTTGGGTTTTTTAACCGGTTTACTTGGGGTCAATATTGGCGGTATTCCAGGTACAGATAATACGTGGGCGTTTGCAATATTCAGTGGTGGATTAATTATATTAGTGGCGATTCAAATGTGGCTATTTTATCGCTTAAAATGGCTTTAGTTAGCAATAAACTCACTGGTTATATTTTTTATTAATTTTTATTAATACTCAGCATTCGAGCACAAAAAAGGACGCATATTGCGTCCTTTGTAGTCAGTTTCCCTAGCAAAAGGGAAGCTTATAAATTACTGAGCAGCAGGTACTTCTTCAACTTGTGCTTTCTCAATAGACAGTAATTCAACTTCAAATACTAAAGTTGAATTAGCTGGGATAGTACCAGTGTCACGTTCGCCGTAAGCTAATTCAGACGGGATAACGAACTTATACTTAGCGCCGATAGGCATTAATTGAACACCTTCAGTCCAACCTGGAATAACACGGTTTAGTGGGAACTTAGCTGGCTCGCCACGGCTGTATGAGCTATCAAACTCAGTACCGTCAATTAGAGTACCTTTGTAGTGCACTTCAACAGTGTCTTCAGCAACTGGAGTATCACCTTCACCCGCTTCTAATACTTCGTACTGTAAACCAGACTCAGTTGTTACCACGCCTTCTTTAGCCTTGTTGGTTTCAAGGAATTTCTTACCTTCTTCAACAGCTTGGCTTGCTAATAACTCAGCTTGCTCTGCACGTTTTTCACTTAATTTAACGTCTAAACCTTGAAGAACAGTTTGCATTTCTTCTTCGGTTAACTCTAAAGTATCAGCTAAGCCATCGCTGAATCCTTGGATGACTAAAGCGCGGTCAACAGCGAAACCTAAGTCTTCTTGTTCAGTAATATGACCAGCCATGTAACGACCGATAGAGCCACCAACACTGTAAGCTTCTTTTTGCGCGTCAGTTGTTATTTCAACTTTCTGTGCCACGACTTCTTGTTCTTGGTTACATGCAGATAGACCAACAACAGCCAATGCAACTAACGATAGTTTGTAAATAGATTTCATTAAAGCTTCCTCAGCGTCCTATAGCGGTTACAATAACCTGTAGGTAAAAAATTTGTATATATTTGGCCACTTTATACTAATTAAAGTGCTGCTTGCAATGGCCTGATTAAGGCCTGTTGACCTTTCAAGCTTGTTTTTTCAACGAAATGTTCAACAGGACTTAATAACTCTGGCTCTCAGACAACTTTTACAGGAGCAAGTTCATGTTAAGAATAATTATGCTGATATTGTGCTTATGCTCCCTTGCAGCTTGTCAGCCTGCGGCTAAAGAAGTGTTCAGTGTCACCAATGATTCTAGCTACAGTGCGAGCTTATCTGAAGATGGCCAGCTCGCCATTGTCAGTACAGCAAGTAATGGGGTTCTTTTATGGGATCTCAACCAAGAAGCGCTGAAATACCGTTGGCAACATGGCAGCGATTCAAATGCCACTGACAATAATGTGTTTGATACCGCCCTTTCTGCAAATGCCCAATACGCAGCAACATTAACCACTGACTCCTTGGCGATTTGGGATGTCGATACAGGTAAATCAATTGGTTGGTGGTCGCTACCGGCTTCTGCACAGTCCGTTGCTATCGCCAATAACGCGCAAACATTAGTGGGGTTAGTGGATGGTTCAGTGATGTCATTTGCACCTAAAAAAAGTTTAATCAAATTTCTCGGTCATCAAGAACGAGTTTCCAGTGTGTCGATATCGGCAGATGGTCAACTTGCGCTCAGTGGTTCAAACGATGGTTCAGTGATTTTGTGGCAAGCACAAACAGGCCAGCCAGTGCATCAATGGCAACTCGAGTCGCGCATTAGTAAAGTTAACCTAAGTCAAAATGGCAAGTTAAGTTTTGCCAGTGACATTACCGGTAACGGCGCCATCTATTACAGTGATACAGGTGAAACATTATCGACCCTAGCGATTAATCGCCGTCAAATGACATTTAGTAGTGCCCGCTTTATTCAACAAGATAAAATCCTGATTACTGGCTCACCATCGAAAGAAATTATTTTATGGCAAACCGAAACAGGCAAAAAACTGGCAAATAGACAAATTCAGTTAACTAAAAACAGTCAAAATAGAGGTGCCGTTGTATACTCTATTGCAAGTGATGCTCAACAACAGATTGTGAGTATCAGTAATCAAGGTTTAGTTGAGTCATGGGGCCGATTACCTTAAACGTAATAAATCATCCCGTGACAGTGAGAGGAAGTAATGCAAGACATGCAACAAAAGATTGATGATTTAGAAATGAAAGTGGCTTTTCAAGAAAGTACACTTGAAGATCTTAACCAAGAAGTGATTAAATTAAATGACTTAGTGGCTTTTCAGCAACACCAAATGTCATTAATAGTGAATAAGCTACAAGCGATTGAGCCAAGCAATATGGCAACGCAATCAGAAGAAACGCCACCGCCACATTATTAAATGTTCGGTGAATGATTGTTTGCTAGAATCAATAACAAAACCATTAGTTTCAACCTAAGAAACTTGATTCGCATTAAGGACATATATGCCAACAAGTGACACACTGACAATAGCCCAAACTGGCGACGCTATTTTAACTTGTCGAACACAAGCAGTAGTTCACTTTGATCAAGCTCTGGTTCAGCTTGCTGATAATATGATGGCCACCATGTTTGCAGCGAATGGAGTGGGAATAGCCGCTCCACAAGTGTTCAGAGACATAGCCATGTTTATCATGCATTCAAGACCGAATGAACGCTATCCTGATGCACCCGATATGGGAGCAACAATTGTTGTCAACCCACAAATTGTCAGTCGCTCAGACGAAATGGAATTAGCCACAGAAGGCTGCCTTTCCATTGCAGGTAAACGTGTACAGGTTTTACGTCATAAAAAAATTACCGTACGCTATCAAACACTCAGTGGTGCTAGCGTTGAAAAAGAGTTAAGCGACTTTGTAGCTCGAATTTTTCAGCATGAATATGATCATTTACAAGGGATTACCTTACTTGAAAGGATAAACATGGACGATCAAGTACCGCTTAAAGCCAGTGCACCTCAACGTCATTTCCCGCGTTTTTGGCAGCGTGACGCTCAGGTTTCTAACAATGACTAAATTGCTCAGCCTTGGTCTCATCTGCTTCACCCTATCGGGCTGCGCTTACAATAGCGTGTTAATCAATTACCCCTCGCAAATTGCCCCAATTAAACAGCAACTCGCGAGTCCGACTCCCAGCGCCAAATTAACAGAGCTGGCAGGTGAAATTGATACCAATGACGGTTTACTCTACGCCCAAGAAGCAGGCAGAGTGGCTCAAGTATCAGGTGATTTTGAATCCAGTAAAACCTATTACCAAGCGGCTATTAAAGCTTATAAAGCATTTGACGATCGCGCCACTATCAGTGCATCAGATTTAACCGCTACCGCCAGTAGCTTAGTGTTAAATGACAATGCGATACCTTATCGCGGCCCAGGTTACGAGCGCATTATGGTGCACCAATACCAAGCATTTAATTACCTATTTTCTGGTGACGCACAAGGCGCTTTGGTCGAAGTACGCCGCAGTAATCAACTGCAAGCAAGTGAACAAGCTCGCTATCAAAAATCTCAAAAATCAGTGCGCGCCATGGCAAACGGCACGATTGATGCAGAAATGAATAAACTTGATCAAGCAACGGGTAGCGTCACTAGCTCATTTTTAAATGCCTATAGTTATTACACGACAGGCTTATTGCATGAGCTGCTGGGCGAGCCCAATGATGCCTACATCGATTACCGTAAAGCTGCGCAAATCACCCCAAACAATCAATATCTGCAGCAAGACTTAGTCAGACTTGCCAAGCAATTATCCATGCCGCAATACGATGAATTTAAACGCCGCTGGGGTGATGCAGTATTACCGAAAAACGGTCAAGGCCAAGTGGTCATGGTGGTTGAAAAAGGCTTTGTGCCTGAAAAGCAAAGTTTAACCGTCCCATTTACTATTAATGGTAACTGGCAAACCGTATCGCTTGCGACTTACCAACCCCACAGACAAGCTATTCAACCTTCGACGATTCAGGGGTTAGGAACAGTATTAAAAGCGGAACCCATTGCAAATATTGACGCCTTAGCAATTAATGCACTTAAAGAAGATTTGCCAGCCGCTTTGGTACGCCAAGCAGCTCGGGTCTATACTAAATCTGAAATGACCCGCAGTGTAGAAAGCGGAAGTAAGCGCCGAAACAACGAAGCTGATGCCGCAGCTATTTTAATGCAAATATTTAATGTAGTGACTGAGCAAGCTGACAGGCGTAGCTGGCTGACATTACCAAGACAGGCACAAATTGCCCGCCAATATATCGAACCGGGCGAGTATCAAATCCGTTTAGGCAACAGTCCTGCTGCCAAAATTGATGTAAAACCTAACCGTGCAACATTAATTTGGGTGATAGAGACTGGAAATCAAACCCGTTTTTATTCAATAATTATTTAACTCGACTATTTATTAAACTCGACTATTTATAAGTCATATCCAACATGGAACTTACTATGAAACATTTTAAACTGATTTTTGTTTTAGCCGCTGTTATCGGGCTATCAGCTTGTCAATCTAAGGTTGAATATGGCGATGCAACTGAAGTAGAAACCGTTAACGAAAACTTTGGTTCAACTGACTTACAAGCCATTGCCGCTAAAATGGTTGATAGCATGTTGACGTTCCCACCTGTGATTGTGATGACACAGAACGATCGCCCTATTATCTTCGTTGATAAAATCAAGAACAAAACCTCTGAGCATATTGATACAGAGTCAGTCACAGACACTATCAGCAACAAATTATTACGTTCTGGTAAGTTCCGCTTTATCGATATGACTAAAGTCGATTCAGTGCGTAAACAACTGGATTACCAAAACAATGCTGGTATGGTTGACCCATCAACGGCAATCAAGTTTGGTCGCCAGGTTGGCGCGCAGTACATGCTTTACGGCAACTTATCGAGCATCGTAAAACAAGATGGCAGCACCAAAGATGTATACTACAAAATGACCATGCGTCTTATGGATTTAGAAACTGGCCTAATCGAATGGTCTGATGAAAAAGAAATCCGTAAAGTTAAATCTAAGTCTTTCTTAGGCCTATAAGCCTCTGATAAACTTTAATTAGCCGACTTCGAGTCGGCTTTTTTATAGCTAGGTTTAACGCTATCAAATAAACATTTAATAACAATAACTACAACCATTTTAGGGAAGAAATAGTGAACCTGTTTAAGTCGTCTTTAGTCGTACTCGCCTGTGCAAGCTTAGTTGCTTGTAACAGCACGCCAATTTCCACGCCCGCACAAAGAGATGGCAGTGCGAATATTAGTGAGCAGCAAGCCATGGCGCGATCGAATGTCGTTTCAGAGGTTAATTACCAGCTCAGCTTTAACCTCACTGGCGAAAGTCGCTTTAATGCCACAACTAAAGTCGAATTTAATCTTAGCAGCACCACAGAGCCACTAACACTTGATTTAAACCAAGCTCTTATTAGTCAATTTGTCATTAACGGCAAAAGCATTTACCCCAATTACAACGATGCTTACATCACAGTAAACCCGCAGTTACTCAACAGCGGTAAAAACACCATCGAAATTGAATACAGTCGTGAGCACAGCACCAACGGCGAAGGGTTGCACCGCTTTGTCGACCCAGTAGATGATAAAGTCTATTTGTATTCACATTTTGAACCCGCTGCAGCCCAGCAAATGTTTGCTGTTTTTGACCAGCCCGATTTAAAAGCCACTTATCAAATCACGGTTTCTGCGCCAAAAGAGTGGACTGTTATCAGCACCATGCGCGAAACCAGCATTGATGAACAAGCAACAGCCAATGTGTGGACCTTTCCCGTTACGCCTAAATTGAGCCCATATAACTTTTCAATGCATGCTGGTCCCTACCATATGTGGCAAGACGATAGCGGCAAATACCCTATGCGCTTATTTGCCCGCCAGTCTGTGGCTGAGCAAGTGACCGCTGAAGATTGGTTTACCTTTACCAAACAAGGGTTAACCTTTTTTGATGAGTACTTTGGAATCGACTATCCATTTAAAAAGTATGATCAGCTATTAGTACCTGACTTTTTATACGGTGCGATGGAAAACGCAGGTGCGGTGACCTTTGCTGAAAATCGCTTTATGTACCAAGACACCATGACAGCAGCTCAAAGACAACGTTTAGCTAGCGTCATCATGCACGAAATGGCACATCAATGGTTTGGTGATTTAGTCACAATGAAATGGTGGAATGGTTTATGGCTTAACGAAAGTTTTGCTTCTTTCATGGGAACCTTAGCCACCAGCGAAGCGACTGAATTCACCCACGCATGGCGCACATTTTACGCCACAGGTAAACAAAGCGCTTATCGTCAAGACAGCTTAGTCACCACTCATCCAATTGAAGTCCCAGTGCCGACCAGCATGAATGCCTTCGATAATATCGATGCGATTACCTACTCAAAAGGCGCTTCAACCTTAAAACAACTCAGACACTTATTAGGTGAAGAAACCTTCCAACTCGGCGTGCAGCAATACCTGACTAAATACAGCTATCAAAATGCTGAGCTAGATGATTTTATCGGCAGCCTCGCACAAGCGAGCAATCGAGATTTATCCCAGTGGACGCAAGACTGGTTGTATCAAGCTGGCGTGAATACCTTAAAAGCTGAGTACAGTTGCGACAATGACAGAATCACTGAATTTTCACTGATACAAACCGCTCCAAGTGCTGATTTACCCACGCTTAGAGAGCAACGAGTGCAGGTAGCATTATTTGATGCCACCCGCTATTCAATCCATGCTGGACCTAAAGTCGCAGTCACTTACAAAGGCAAAAGAACCGAAGTACCAGAGCTAGTTGGAAGACATTGCCCTAACTTGGTTTATCCAAACTTTGAGGATTGGGGCTATGTTAAAGTCGAACTAGACGATCGCTCATTTGAAACCGCAAAACAGCAGTTAAGTAGAATCGACGATCCGTTATTGCGCTCAATGCTATGGCAAAGCATGTGGGACAGTGTCACTGATGGAAAGAGTTCGCTAAAACAGTATATTAATGTCGCTTTAGTCAATGCCCCACTAGAAGAAGACTATACGATTTTAGGTCAAGTAATACAGAACCTTAAACAAGCTCAGCAATATTTAAATAGCATGGCGCCTAACCATCAAGCTTATGCTAGTAAAGTCAGTAAGGCGCTCACACAAATGAGCTTACGTATGGCAATGCAGCATCACGATAATGCAGACTTTCAGCGCCGCTGGTTTGATGCCTATATCACGATGGCTAACAGCAAACATGCACTGGATCATTTAGCCGATATTCTCAATGGTACTAGCAGCATTAGAGGGCTTAACATCAATCAAGACTTACGCTGGAAAATCATCATTCAGTTAAACCGTTATGATTACCCTAATAGCGCTAAATTACTCGCAACTGAAAAACAACGCGATGCATCAGACAGTGGCCAAAAGTCGGCGATTGCTGCTGAAGTGATTCGCCCGCAAGCGCAGCTTAAACGCCAATGGCTACATACTATTGAACACGACACTAACCTGCCATTTTCAAAACTGCGGGTAGCGATGAATTACTTATACCCAAGTGAGCAAAAGCTGCTAAACGCCGCAACAGCAGAACAGCGCTTAGCCAATATTGCAGAGACAGACACCAAAGGTCCTGTGTTTATGCGCGCTTATAATCGCAGGTTAATACCCACGGCTTGTACCAATGCCAGTGTTGAAGCTATCAATGAGGTATTAAATACTGAAACCGGCTTATCGCAAATGACACGTAGAGCACTATTAGAGACTCGCCAAAAAGAACAAGGCTGCGTGAAAATTAGCGAAATGCTTAATGAGTAGAAAATACGGTATGCAAAGTAAAGGTAGCTGAGCGAATTGACTAACAGTTTTATTGAAAAGTAAGTTGATAGTTAAGCTCTAAAGTCACCATGCCACCTTGATAGGTGGCATTTTTATTTGGATTCTTTATTTGAGCTTTCTATTTGGACTTTTTGTGTAGTCTGGGGCTTAACTGCGTAAAGTAAACGTCATCATTACAGGCGCATGATCGGTACTATCACTGTCTCGCTCATACTCAGGACGCACAAGGTGCCTGTCATGGGTTTGGTAATCACTGACTTCCGCTAAGTTTCTTGGGTGGGATGCATCGAACTCGCAGGACCCTAAAATATAATCTAACACCGAGCCGGTATTGCCAAAATAATGAGTCGACTGACGAGCATATTTAAGTGGATCAACAGGAGGAAGGACATCTTCAGCAATATCAGAATCTTCATCATGCAAGCCTGACTCATATTCATCTTGAGCCAATGTCGCATTGAGCTTTTGCCCTGTTTGATACAACTCGTAAGTATCAAACAAACTGAACTGAGCAAATTCATCCGCTAAGCTTTTATCGTTCATCAGTTTAAGTTTTGGGTCGATAATATCGTTTCTAAAAACCCGTTTACCATTGGCACGAAACGCTTCTAGTGCAGTGCTTTGCAAAGTGTCGTTAAAGTCGCCCATTAACAACACAGGCAATTGGGTTTTGGTTCGTTGTTTAGCAATTTCATTAAACAAAAGCGCAGCTTCACTGCCTCGCTGCATGTTAGATGCCCAGCTACCTAAGGCTTGTCTTGCCATAATATCAGCGCCGCCTGTCATGCCAGAATCAGCCAATGTCTCCACGCCCATGCCACTGCGTTTTGACTTTAAATGCACCACATAACACTCGCATTCACCAAATTCCGCCAAAGCAATTTTTACTCGTAAAGGCTGACGGCTAAAGCTGAAATCATTTGCTATTCCCATAAGTGGAAACAAATTTTCATCAGCAGTGACGAGTGCTGATTCTGTGATAGGAAATTTAGAGGCGATAGCAACCACAGGGCTTTGATAAACATAGTCGCTGATCAGTGTTGGCTCATCTAACGCGGCGAAATGCTCATAACCCAACGGGGCTAATAATGCTTGTAATGCGTCCGGGCTAAACACTTCTTGAAAGCCAATAATGTCAGGTTGGTGTTCATTCAGATACTCAGTTAACCAAGTACATTTTTTTTGCCATTGCTGGCGAGAATAAATATTTTCGAAGTCATAATAAGCCGCTGGCGGTTCGATAAAATTAAATAAATTAAACGAAACGATTTTAAAAATCTGTTGCTTTTTTTGCTCATTGTTACTGCTAGTCTGAGTCACTGAAACTGCCTTGAAAGCTCTATTCTAGCCACAGATTAAATCCAAATGGAGCAGCTGTCGATGTTAATTACACTCTATTGAAAAATGATCGCAGAGATCTTTTTTGTCATAAATCAGCGACAAAAAATGATCCTAAATTAGCAACTGCCGTATTACCTCACGAAATCAGCGCCTGAAATCACAATATCAAATGGATAGATAAATCCGTATTTTAACGAAATGAATTCGAGGAAAGAACGATGAAAAGGATCTACTCTCTTGCACTGTGTTTTTCAGTAATAGGTTTAACCGCTTGTTCAGATGACGACGACAACACATCCACTATCGCAGAAGACGAAGCACCTGCAGTAACCTACGCTGACGTTCGTGTCATACATGCAGGTAGTGATGCACCAATGGTCAATGTTACTGCAAATGGCGCAAACTTACTCACCGATGTTGACTACGCTATGTCTAGCGGTTTACTTGAAGTCCCTACTGCTACTTATGATATTGATGTGGATGCCATACTGCCCGATGGCAGTACTCTCACCGTCCTTGAAGCTGAACTCGCCACAGCTGAATATATGGAATATACCGCTATTGCATTAGGTAACGTTAGGGATGAAACCTTAATGCTTAAACTGATTGCCAACGAAGAAAGCGCAGTCACCAGCGGTAATGCACGAGTACAGGTTTTACATGCCACTCCAGCGGTTGGTTTAGTCGATATTTATGTCACTGAGCCTATGGCAGACATCTCAATGATGGAACCAACTCTATCAGCAGATTACATGGATAATAGCGATCAATTAGAAGTTCCGACTGCTGATTACCAAATCAGAATTACCGCATCAGGCAGCAAAGATGTCGTTTTTGACTCTGGCACTGTTAATCTTGCAGATGGTATGGATTACTTAATCTCAGCCATTCCAAATGAATGGACAGGCAGCTCTCCAGTAGCACTACTGGTGGCATTACCAGATGGACAAGTTTTATTAAATGATATCAATAGTGGTAGCGATATTCGTGCAGTGCATGCAGTAGCAGACGCGCCAGCTGTCGATATTTTCCTTGATGGAAGCATGACTCCAGCCATCGATATGCTGTCATTTGGTGAAATCGCTGGATACGTCAATATTCCAGAAGGCATGCACACAATTACTGTTGCAGCAGATGCCGACAATTCAGTAGAAGTCATTACCGATGCAGAAGTGGACTTAATGCTAGGTTATAGCTACTCGATACTTGCTGTAGGTTCATTGAGCGACGGTGACATCTCACCTTGGGCATTCGCTGAACACACACGTCGCATTGCAACTGAAGCCAGATTAAACGTATTCCATGCTTCATATTCAGCTGGCAATGTTGATGTGTACCTAACTCCAACCGCTGATATTAGTGATGCTTCACCTGCATTAACAGACGTGCCATTTAAAGCGGCATCAGGCAGCTTAAGTATCGCACCAGGTGATTACACCGTTAGCGTAACAGTTACTGGCACTAAAACCGTCGCCATTGGCCCACTAGCCGTATCACTCGCCGCTAATGGTATTTATAGCGTAGCCGCAGTCGATGCTGAAAATGACACATCGATGTTCTCAGTCATTTTAATGGATGACTTTGTCGCTGAAGAGTAACCACCCAGCACCAGTGATACCTAAACAGTTTTAACATTTATCTCCGTCCGACCCTTTCGCGGCTTATCCTCCACCCGAGATAAGTCGCTTTTTTATTTTGTTGTCATCTGTGTGGTTAAGTTTGAGCTGTACCCCATTTATGTATTGAAGAAGTCTTTTATACAGCACAGATACCAACAAGTAATGAGGTAAAAATGACAAACATACTTATTTTTATCAAACAGTTATGCCGCAGGTATACTTCAGCAGAAATCGGCGTACTATTAAAAGGTCTGTTTCTATCCACCAGCTTGTTAGCGACTATATTATTTCAAACTTCAGTGAGTGCTATGGAAATTCAATTCAGCTCCCAGCAGCAATTAAGCTCAGCCAAAATCAGCAATGACACTGTCATGGGCGGTATTTCATCCAGTGAAATAGAAAATGATGCAGCGCAAGACCAGCCTATTTTTAGCGGTAATGTGTCATTAGCCAATAATGGTGGTTTTGCTTCAATGGAATATCGAATTAATACGCCTATTCCTGCATCAAACTCGGTAAAGCTCACCGTCATGGGCGATGGGAAGCGATACCAATTACGCTTTAAAACCCCTAAATTGTCTTTTGGTGAAGCTTATGTCGCCAGCTTTACAACCATTGCAGGCCAGCAAACCCAGCACATATTTACTCCCAATGATTTTAAGCCACAGTTTCGCGGACGCTCAGTCAATGCGCCTGATTTATCATTTGCAGATATCGATAGAGTCGGGTTACTGATTGCTGATAAGCAAGCGGGAGAATTCTCATTAATGCTCGACAGCATGACTTTTATCGATTGAATTTGGATTGAATTCAGATTGAATATAGTCATGCTTTTAAAACATAATAATAATAAACGTCACTGCCACTAAAGCTAATGGGAACACAATGAACAAGCTGAGCAATATTAAAGGCGTCATATTCGACCTAGATGGCACATTAGTTGAGTCACAGCTTAATTTCGGCGAAATAAAGCAGCAATTAAACTGCCCTTTTGAAACTGATGTTCTCGATTTTATCGAAGATATGGCTTCAAAAGAGCAGCAAGACCGTGCCCACCAAATCATCATTGAACACGAAACATCAGATGCAATGAATGCCAAGGCGTTACCGCATATGCATGCGTTATTGGCGAGCTTGCAGCAATTTTCATTACCTACAGCCATAGTCACTCGAAATAGCAAAGCGGCGACTGCGACTAAACTATCTCAAAATAATATCGCCATGGAACTGGTGTTAACTCGAGAATGCTATCCCGCTAAACCCGCACCAGATGCCTTGCTGGCTATAGCAAATAAGTGGAATATTCCAGCAGCTGAACTTATCTATGTGGGTGATTACCTCTACGATATTCAAGCAGCTAAAAATGCAGGTATGATGTCGGTGTTCATTAATCATCACCAACACACTGAATACCAAGATCAAGCTGACTTTATTGTCAGCGACTTAAAAGAGCTACAAATCGCATTAGCTACCCAACAGCAGACATAAATCAGATACGCTGATTAACGCTATAAGTCTTTAAATAAGATATAGCTAGCATCGCTATGCTTTAAATTTCCTCCACCTTTTAATGAACTAGTTTGCTCAACACACCGTACTGGTTTGTATAAATTTAGCGATAAAAACTGGAGAGATATGAATCCATTACACCCAAAAAAGCTATTACACAGTAAATGGACTAAGGTGAATATCACCCAAAAATTGAAACACTTTTCGGTGGTAAAAGTCACTTATGATGAGGACAGCAATGTCATTGAATGCATTATTCGCGCAGAAATGAATGCACAAGAGTTTGATATTAATTGGCGAGATTTAAAGGATTCTCAATTGTGGCTTCAGGGCTGGAAATAACCCACTAGACTCTTTTTAAGTCATACAATCTATTTAAAAATCTATTTAAAATCTATTTAAAATCTATTTAAAATCTATTTAAAAATCTATTTAAAATCTATTTAAAATCTATTTAAAATCTATTTAAAATCTATTTAAAATCAAAAATTAGTATTCCCAATCCGCTTAACAGTACGATAAATTTGCAAAAATTACTCGGTTTCATGTAAACCAATGATTGTTGCACTGGTGACTGAAGCTGTAAAATGACACTGCTTTACCGATAAATATGCCTCATCATTGAAAAAGGTATTCATTACTTCTTCTGATGGAAAGTCGATAGTAAATACTCGGTTAATCTGCGTGTTAGTTTTAGATTTTAATACTTTCGACACCATAAAATCATAACCAAAATCACCACCATAAAAATGCAAGATTGGCAGCATAGCTTCTCGATAAGCTTGATACTCAGCTTCATCATGAACATGCAAAGCCATTATTCGTTGAAAGCCCATTATTACTCCCTTGTTATCGTAATGAACGGGCTGCTCTATTCAGTAACCCATTCAAACTCATGCTATATCACCTTCTGTCTGTTGCTAAATCACATTCAGTTTATTGCAGTATCTCAATCAGTATCTGGCTAGATAAAGTCACTGATTTCAGCTAATGACTTTTTCTGTAGCGCATGTTCTGGAACCGTTGCTTTGTCATCAGGGTAACCAGCAATAATCAACATGTAAGGTCGTTCATTATCACTGTCCCGGCCACAAACCTTACTTAAAAAAGACATAGGTTTTGGCGTATGAGTTAAGGTGCCAAGGCCTGCATTATGCAGTGCTTGCAATAAAAATCCCGTGGCAATCCCGACCGACTCATGCACATAGTAATTCTGTTTTTGCTCGCCATTATCTTCACTGCGTTTTTTAGTAAATACAGCAATTAACCATGGGGCAGTTTCAAGATAGGGTTTACTGGCATTGGTGCCCAGTGGTTTTAGATTATCTAGCCATTCTTCACCACCACGACCGGCATAAAAAGCTTGTTCAATGGCTTCAGCTTGCTCCCGTATTTGCGCTTTTACATCAGCATCACTTATCGCAACGAAATGCCAAGGCTGATGATTAGCCCCGTTTGGCGCCGTACCAGCTGCAAGAATACATTGCTCGATAATTTCTTGCGGCACCGCTCTATCTGAGAACTTACGGATAGAATGACGTCGTTTCACATCCTGATAATTTTGCTTGGCACGTTCAAGCATTTCAGCTTGAGGATATTCAATAAAATCAGTTAATGGTAAGTGTGCTTCAGTCATGCCTTTTCCTTATTATTGTCATTGGCTTTTTAGTCATCCAATTGCGCTTTGTTAGTCCGTTGTTTGCTGCTTTCTCTTAAAATCTTCTAAGGTGATTTGCAATGCAGCTATCGCGGTTTCAGTATCGATATTATTTTCTTCCAGCAGCTGGATTAAATCGACCGCTAGTTGGACAGATTTAGGTGCATCAGTTAATGATTTAGGCTGGTTTTCTTTGCTCATCTACGACGTAATCCAATAATGTTTTTTATAATATAAAGCATCTAATACAAGCTTTTGATAGTTGATATTAAAGCGAGAAGTTTGCAATCGCTTTTTGAATACCGACCACATCGGTACCTTTCTTTAACTCTTTCACGATAGGTTGCTCAGTACCTGAGATATAGATTTTAAGCTCTGCATCCATATCAAATGTGCCTGCAGTTTCAACGATAAAATGAGTCATCGATTTGTAGGCAATCGAATGGTAGCTGACCTTTTTTCCAGTCATGCCTTGCTTATCAATCAAAATAAGGCGTTTATCGGTAAACACAAACATATCGCGGATAAGTTTATAGCCCATTTGCACTGACTCATTGTCAGCCATAATTGGCGATAATTCTTGTTGTAACTCACCTAAATCCATTTCAGATGAATTACCTAAAATCGCATCAAAAAGTCCCATTATTTTCTCCTTAAATATGGCTTTATAACTCTTGAGTCAAAATGTGAATAAAATACTGCGGTATCTGCCGATAATAAACAAGCAAAAAGCTGTTAAAGTATTCTTCCGACACTGTAAACCAGATCACCAAGGCGCATTATGAACGCAGCTATCATTGGAGCCACCGGCTTAATCGGCCATTATTTATTATTAAATTTATTGGCAGATGCTCGATATAAAACCGTGGTAGCCCTAGGTAGAAGAGCACCTGAACTTGCTACAGTAACAACAACAGAAACAGCAGGAATTGAAAAGCTTACCTTTATCGAAACTCAGTTAAATCAGCTAACCGAGTTAAGCCTGCCTGTGACTATTGACCAGGCTTTTTGCTGCCTTGGCACCACGATTAAACAAGCGGGCAGCCAGGAAAACTTTATCAAAGTCGACCACACCGCCGTCATCGACTTTGCCAAACTGATGATTGCCCATCAAAGCCAAACTCAAGTTAACTTATTTGTGGTTACAGCCTTAGATGCCAATGAAAAATCAACGGTGTTTTACAATCGAGTAAAAGGCCAAGTGCAGCGGGATTTAAGCCAACTTCCCTTGGCTAAACTTTTCATATTTCAGCCAAGCTTGTTATTAGGACAGCGTACACATCAGCGCACCTTAGAAGATATAGGCCAGAAATTTTTTGGTATTGCCTCAGGGATATTTATTGGGCCTTTAGCTAAATACAAACCCATTACAGGGAAACTTGTGGCAGACAATATGTTGGCTGTTGCTGTTAAAGCAAATACTGAGTTGGTAGGTGATCCATCGTTAGAGACCAAAGCAGTAAAGATTATTGATAATAAGCAGATGCATCGACTGGTTAACTGAGCTCGTTATGCTCAATAGGCTGAGTTTTGCCTCAAGTTTTAGTTACCATTTTGACGTTACTATTTTGAAAAGAGTTAACGTCGTGGCGCTTCGCCCACACCAGACTAAAAGGGAGTGAACTGCGACTCCCTCTTACTTTTTGCTAAGAGCTACGCCCCGCAGCTCCGGCGAAATTTAAAAAGCAAAATTTCCAACGGAGAATCATCCAGCTTTAAACTTCATTTTGAGTCCGCTTCGGCAAGCTGCAAAAATCACTAACGCTTACGATGGGGCGTCCCTTCCCCTCGAAACTATCCAGAATCTTAAGTGCAGGATGCACTAAATGCCTTGAAGCACATGGATGTGCGAGAAAGGCCATGTCTGGACTCACGCGATTTTCTTGCTTACCTCAATTCAGATTGAACATTCAAAGAAGATCAAAAGCATCATAAAAACAAAATTAGCTTCAAAAATTAGGAACTACAAGCGAACTTGCGGGCTCAATATTCCCCATTGAAATTGCTGAAATGCTTTGAAGAAAATAGCGTAAGCCTGACAGGACGTCAGGCTAGCTTTAGTTGGCCATGGATGGCCTTTCTAAAGCGTTAGCTATTTTCGAATAAGCATGAAGCTTACTCGCTTTGAAAGAGTAATTTCGTTGGGGCGGCAAGGGATATCGAAAAGGGAAATGCTGTTGTTTCCCTTTCGTCGGGTGTGGGCGAAGCGCCACGACGTTGACCTTAATCCAAACGAAGTTTGGAAATGAATGAAAGAGTGTAATTTCTGCAATGGTGAAGACTCTTTGTTTCACTCAAGCACAGAAACTAGAATTGAATTCATCCTATTATATAACTCATTGTTGAGACTATATTTTACTGTTAGTCTTGAACGATTAAACAACTGGCTGCTTGTTCATATTAAGACCGTTCTTATTCGGAACTCAGCCTAATATACTGTTAGGTATTCAGGATGAAGTATTTTATTTCCGGCAAAGTTCTTCCAGAAAGAGCCGCTGTTCAATTCCCAGAAATAGCAATGGACATGGAAGAAAATGGCTACATGAGGATTACATGTGATGCAGGCCAATTAAATGCAATATTTGATACACCACATAATGACATAGTAGGTGCTAAATTAACTGTCGAACATAACGCCCAAATGATAGTAAGTGCACTAGGATTCTCTTTAAACTGCGGTTACTCTGTTGAAATTATCAATGTATTTAGTTCTGACGAAGAAGATAAGGCTTTAGTATTTGGTGTTAAAGCGGATACTAAAAATGAGTTTGAGCAACCTAAAGTATTTAACGACGCATTATTGTTTTCTAGTAACAATGTGTATTTTAGGATGGCACTCAGGGATTACATGCGAGCTATCACGGACAATATGGATTGTGCCTTTTATTGCTATAGAGCACTTGAAGCAATAACCAAATCATACAATGCAGGGCAAGGAGCTCAAGGTTGGTTGGACTTGCACAAAGACCTTGGCACTAATCGTTACGATGTCGATAGCAAGGTCACAAATTTTGCTAGTCCCGTTAGGCATGGACGTTGGGCTGAAGCAAAGAGTACTACTAGTGCACAGCGTATGGAGATGCTTTCTTATACTCAGAGCATTCTGCTAAAGTTCTTGGCAAAAAATACCTAACAAGGCAATTAAGAAAGGACGCAAAACACTTGGCTTGTGTTCGTTCCTCACAAATTATAGCCAAGAAAAGTAGAATCAGAGTAAACCTTATTACCAACCTAATAACCTGCTCAAACTTGAACTAAAACTAAAAACGCTAACCGTTGGGTTTAATCCCAAGTCGATTAGCGTTTTTTTGTTGTTTTTATCGTTTCAAAAGTGCTTCCGACACTTTTAAAACAATAAATAACTTATTAAGCTTCTTTGCCTAAATGCTTATACAAACTTTGGTAATCAGCACTGGTTGCAATTAATTGTTGATGGTTACCACTGTCGGTGATTTGTCCATTTTGAATCATATGAATACAATCCATTTCCGCCATTGCGGTTAAACGATGGCTTATCATCAACATGGTTTTGCCTTTGGCTAAGCTAAATAACAAACGTAAGATTTCACGTTCTGTTCGCTTATCTAATCCTTCTGTTGGCTCATCTAATAATAGAATTGGCGCGTCACGTAATAAGGCTCTGGCAACGCCGATTCGGCGTTGCTCGCCACCTGATAGTTGACGTCCACCTTCACCTATCCAGCTGTCTAGACCGACTTCTTCACCGCGATCTGTGGTGGTTTTTGAACTAAGTAACGCCTCTAGCCCGACTTGCTTTAACACTGCGGTTAATCGCTCGTCATTGGCTCGTCTTTTTTGACCTTCAACAT
Source organism: Shewanella olleyana (assembly GCF_023283825.1). Lineage (GTDB taxonomy): Bacteria > Pseudomonadota > Gammaproteobacteria > Enterobacterales > Shewanellaceae > Shewanella > Shewanella olleyana. The sequence goes on from NZ_JAKILD010000004.1 coordinate 117,419, forward strand.
AAGGTAAGGCGATGGCTAAGTTGTCTCGTACTGTACCTGCGAATAAATGAATACGCTGGCTAACAACCGTCATTGAGCTACGTAATGTTGCTTCATCAAACTCACTAATATCACGACCACCTATGCTGATTTGACCTTGCTGTGGTTGCCACTCGCGGGTGATTAAGCTGAGTAAGCTCGACTTGCCGCAGCCCGTTGCACCTAGCAATGCCACTTTACTGCCCTGTGGAAGATGCAAGTTCAACCCCGATAACACCTTAGTGTCAGCTTGATAGCCAAAATGGATATTACTGAGGTTAATGTCGGCATTGGCTAAATGAGTTTCAGTGCCAAAGGCAACGTCAGGCGTTTGCTCGGTGACTTCTGAAATGCGTTTAGCCGCTAACACACAGCCTGATAAATGCTGAAACGCACCAGAGATTGGCATCATCATTTCAATGGTAGCCATAGTGGCAAAGACCATCATCGCCATTAATGGACCTGGCGGCACGCTGTCACCGACACCTTGGCCGGCAAGGTACATCATCATGACGACCGCTGCGCCATTAACCATAATCAATAGTGCTTGGCTTAAGCCAGTAATATGCGCCATTGCCGTTTGGCTGGTAAACAAAGACAGCTCAGCATCACGTAACTTTTGACGATAACGATCGTTTGCAGAGAATAGGGTTAGCTCGGCTTGCCCTTGAATGACATCTAAAATCAATACTCTGAAACTGCGTTTACTATCAACAACGGCTTCGCCTGGCTCACGACCTAATCGGTAAAATACCAAAGGAAGTACGGCCCACGCTGTTATCAATAATGCACACAAACTAAGGGCTAAATAGGCATCAAACCAAGATAAGAATGCATACAGTGCAACTACAGTCAGCAAGGATGCCGTCATAGGTACCAGTAGACGTAGATAGAGGTGATCTAGGGTATCAATATCGGCAACTAACCGATTTAGCATGTCACCTTGTCTTAACCCTTGTAGGTTACTGGCACTTAGTGGCAGTAGCTTTTTCCACGACCAAACGCGAAGCTCAGTGAGCAGTTTAAACGTGGCTTCGTGGGTTGCTAAGCGCTCACCGTATCGACTGGCGGTGCGGGCGATTGATAAAAAACGCACCCCACCAGCAGGGGTGAAAAAGTTAAAAGCTAGCGCAGTTGCTGCTGTTAATCCTGCAATAGCAGTGGCGGATAAAAACCAGCCCGACAGCGACAATAAACCAATACCAGCAATAATCGTGGTGCAAGTCAGCAATAAGCCAACCGACATCATTAACCACTGACGTTTAAATAACTTAATGAAAGGCAGTAATAGCTTCATTACACATCCTCCCTGTTAGTTTGTTCATCGGTCTGCGTTGGCTCTTGCTCATCAACATACAGTGATAAACCGTCATCATCTTGCTGCTGCATACTTTTAAACAAACCCGCTTGAGAGTTCAGCAAAGCATAATCGCCTTGCTGCACAATCTGACCATGATCAACCACTAAAATGTTATCCATGTTTTGTAACTGATCAAGTCGATGAGTCACCATCACACAAGTTTGTTGCTGCATCGCTTGTTGAAGAGAGTCTGATACCAGTTTTTCACTGTGGCTATCAAGGCTGGCTGTGGGTTCATCAAGTAAGAATAAACTCGCTGGTTGTGCTAACGCCCTTGCAAGGGCAATACGTTGAGCTTGGCCGACAGATACGCCTGCAGCTTGATCGCTGATCACAGCATCTAACCCTTGAGGATGTTGAGTCACAAATTCAGCAATACTGGCTTTTTCAAGTAAAGCCATCACTTGGTCATCGGTTAAATCAGGATTGGCTAAGCAAACATTTTCACGAATGCTACCATGGAATAACTGTGGGTCTTGGCCAAGCCAAGCTAGATGAGCTCGCCATTGCTGCTTATCCAATACACTTAGCTCGACGCCATTCACTTTAAGTGAACCTTTATAAGGAAGGAACCCTAGCAAAGCATTAAGTAGGCTAGTTTTACCGGCGCCACTTGGGCCAACAATAGCCACCTTTTGACCCGCTGCCACCTCAAATGATATCGGGCCTAACAGTGATGTACCTTCTAATGTCAGTACTTCTAAATCAACAGCCGTAATAGCAATGTTATCCAATGACACATCAGCGTGCTGATCTGTTTGCTCACTAAAATTGCCATCGACTTGTTTGAGCGGGTTAGGGTGCTCAAGCAGTTCAACTAATGCTTCTGCGGCGCCAATGGCTTGGGCTTTAGCGTGGTAATGGGTGCCTAAGTCACGTAGCGGCTGGAAGAACTCTGGCGCGAGAATAAGAATAAACAAGCCAGTAAATAAAGTAATTCCTGCGCCATAATGGCCAAAGTTAAGGTGGTCTAAATAGCTAAAGCCAAAATATACCGCCAAAACCGCTATGGATAATGCTGCAAAAAACTCTAGTACCGCCGAGCTTAAAAACGCCATACGTAGCACTGACATGGTACGTTGCCTGAAGTCTTCTGATGCGTTCTCGATTTTATTCACTTCGGTTTCGCCGCGATGAAACAGCTTTAGCGTACTTAAGCCTTTTAAGCGATCCATAAAGTGACCACTTAAACGGGATAACGCGCTGAAGTTCTTGCGGTTAGCATCAGCTGCGCCCATACCCACTAAAATCATAAACATAGGAATAAGCGGCGCTGTGGCCAATAAAATCAGTCCAGCGGCCCAATTTAATGGAAATACTGACACCAAGATAATCAACGGAATAAAGCCCGCTAACATCATTTGCGGTAAATATTTGGCATAAAAGTCATGTAAATCTTCAACTTGCTCAAGCACTATGCTCGCCCAAGCTCCGGCGGGTTTACCTTTAATAAACGCAGGCCCTAAGTCGGCAAGCTTATTTAATACCGCTTCACGGATATCGCTTCGAAGTCGTTTACCAGCCTCAAAGCTTAAACGTTCACGGGCATAGGCTAAGCCAGCCCGCACCACGATTAAGGCAATAAGCGCGATAAACTGATAGGTAAAACTGGCCATAGGTGATTCAAGCATGATCACGTCATGTAATATATGCGCCAATAAGTAAGCTTGAATCACAATAGCAACACCGTTCAGTGCACCTGTGAAAATGGTGAGTTTCAAGAATATGCCGCAGGAAGACTTTTGTTGCTTAAGCCATTGGCCGAGAGATTTTTCTAAGGTTTTATCCATTACATTCCTGAAAATGACAGCACTAAATGAGGAAAATTGCCGCAGTATCGCAAGCTAACGAGTTAGATAACAGCCGCTTATAGAGAAGTGTTAACTGATTCACACATTGCTAATAAACACTGTGTTAATGATGAACTATAATTCTACGCGGTAGTCATTGCTAGAGCAGTATAAGAAAGGTAAATTTTTGTTCATCCTTTACTGTTTATTCTGCTGGTAAGTTATTTTAAGTACAGAAGTATGGATTATTTTTGATTAAAGTGACTAATGCTTAAAGCAAAAACCATGTGCTTAAAGCAAAAAACCTAATGCTTAAAAAAAAACCTTGTGCTGAAACAAAAATACTAGGGTGTATCTAAGTGCAGCACTTTGGAACAGAGTGAAGAAGGTAATATTAAATGGACGTTGATCTTTCAGCTCTTCGAGCACAAGCCTTTAACTACTTATTTGATGCAGTGGTTGTAACCGATGCTGCAGGTATCGTTATCGACTGGAACAGCGGCTCTCAACAACTTTACGGTTATAGCAAACAGGAGATTGTCGGCCAGCCCGTCAGTCTGCTTCACGTCCCTGAAGACAGCGCATCAATCACTGAACTCGTCATATCCTCTGTAGAGCAACACGGTAAATGGACTGGAGAAATCCGCTTTTTACACAAAGACGGCTCTATCGGTTGGGTTGAGTCTATGTGCGTTCCATTGTTTGATGATAACCAAGAGTTTATCGGCGCCTTAGGCATTAACCGTGATATCACTGAGCGGATTGAAGATGCTCAGCGAATGTTGAATCTTGCTTGTTACGATCAACTGACTCAAATTCCGAACCGCTATTTATTGATGGACAGAGTCAAACAGGCTATCGAGCGTTGTAAACGAATGAACACTAAGTTCAGTTTGTTCTATATGGATTTAGATGAGTTTAAAAAAATCAACGATACATATGGTCATTGCCATGGTGACGCTGTACTGATTGAGGCGGTTGCTAGGCTGAGAAAAGCGATAAGAGACTCTGATACCTTGGCCAGAATTGGCGGCGATGAGTTTGTATTATTGCTTGAAGATATCACTGACAATAATGACATATCCCATATGGCTGATATTTTGATTGGCGCACTAGATAAACCATTTACTGTGGCTGAGCAAAATGTACTGCTTAACTGCAGCATTGGTATTGCCACTTTTCCAGAGTCCGGTGATAATTTTGATACTTTAATCAAGGCCGCTGATTTTGCTATGTATAAATCAAAACGCCAAGGTGGCGCAACCTATCGATTTGGTTGAATCAAGTAGTAACTGCAACTAGCGGTCTGCAGCTTGCTGTTTGTTATAAGTTATAAGCAATAGGCAATAGGCAATAGGCAATAGGCAATGGGATTTAGACAATAAGCATTTGATATTCAGCACTACCGTTAAGCTTTAATTCTAAGCGCCGAACTTCACTAATACATGCCACATCAGCTTGAGTTGCTGAATTTGTTGCGCTTGCTTGCCACGCTGACTCCAAGACACGGGTGACTCTGCCAGTACTTGCGCTGCTCTGCCAATAATCTGAGCATTAATGATATTGTCCCTTGCGATAACTTTAGCCAGCTCAGGCATAGTCGCGCCGCGAAAATCTGTTGGCACACTTTCAACATTAAGCTGATAACCTTGATGCCATAACAACTCAATGTCATATTCGCTGCATAGCGCGTTCATCACTTCACCAATATCAGTATCTTTAAAGCTTGGATCAGCGATTAAGTACCCAATATCATTATCTAACGAAACCTCTCCATGGATCTGAGCCTCAATATAATGATCAAGATTGGCAAGCGGTTGACGTTCAAAACGTTCAGCGACGCCTTTAGGTAACTGTTGCTTTAAATGGTTAACAATCCCTGCAGGCTTAATATTCTTAACCCCTAAAGCATATTGACGCTCAAAGCACTCGCTCAGTAGCGCCGCCAAAATCACTTCAAAGCAGCTTAATGTGCCCTTTTCTTTCGGGAGTCGATATGAATCCATATAACTAAAAGTGCAACGTGAAAGCACTTGAGCGTGGGTGAGAAAGTAACAACTACCAAACCTTGGTGCAGGTCCCATCGGACACAAACCAATATCTAACGCACCATATTTCGGCCGCAGTTTGACACCAGAATAACTATTACCAAACAGCTGGTTCTCCCAATGATCTCTTGGCCCACCTAATTCAGGTGATAACTGGCCATTGGAGATATGAGTTTCAAACTGGCTTTTATACACGCCATCTTTGAGTAATCCCGCTGCCACCGATAAACCACGACTATCAATACGATCTGGATGAAAATGCAAAGCAACACGACCATGCTGATGTAATGCTTGCATGGCTTGTTGGACATCAAAGGTGGGAATATTAGACATTAACAGCACGTTTTTAATCACGGAGCTAGAATGTTCACGCAAACACGCAAGGGAATGCTCAATATGTAATTGCGCTGCTGATTTTACGCCCATAACCTGCCCTCCCTTTGCATGTGTTAGTCCAATTAAAACCGCTAAGTGCTTGTATTTCATTGTATGTAAAATAAACCACTTTGGCACTTAAGATTAAAACTAATTCATCAACTGGCATTATTCATTTTTAAATAAGCAAGCTATTTCATCCCAAAGGTTCAAACACCCAGATTTCACCAACCGAATAATAAGCCGCAAACTAGCCATAAAGAGGAATATTTAAGCGATTAGATGGCGCTCTAGCAGTGTTTCAGGTAAGCTTCACGGCCGCCATTTCGTGGCCCCCTATTCAGTCATAGCAACGTATACGTTGCCCAAAGAGATCATTCTATGAGTTTTGCCTCACTAGGCTTAAGCGCAGCAATTTTAAAAGCTGTTGAAAAACAAGGGTATGACACCCCTTCTGCAATCCAAGAACAAGCTATTCCTGCCGTCCTAGAAGGCAAAGACGTAATGGCCGCTGCCCAAACGGGTACAGGCAAAACAGCTGGCTTTACTCTGCCATTATTAGAATTACTCTCAAAAGGTCAGCGCGCTAAGCGTGGCCAAGTTCGTGCATTAGTACTGACCCCTACCCGTGAACTTGCAGCCCAAGTCGCTGAAAGTGTCTCGACTTATGGCACTAACTTACCGCTGAAATCTGCTGTTGTGTTTGGTGGCGTATCAATAAACCCACAAATCACAACCCTAAGAAATGGTGTTGATATTCTAGTGGCGACCCCAGGCCGCTTATTAGATTTATGTCAGCAAAAAGCGTTAAGCTTTAGCCAACTTGAAGTGCTTGTTTTAGATGAAGCCGACCGCATGCTAGACATGGGCTTTATCCGCGACATCAAAAAAGTATTGGCCATGCTGCCAAAACAGCGTCAGAACCTCATGTTCTCAGCGACCTTTTCAGATGAAATTCGCGATTTAGCAAAAGGCTTAGTGAACAACCCTGTTGAGATTTCAGTTACCCCACGTAACGCAACTGCCAACACAGTTGAGCAAAGCGTTTATGCCGTGGATAAAAGCCGTAAAGCGCGCATCTTAACCAAGTTAATTAAAGAAAATAACTGGCACCAAGTGTTAGTGTTTTCACGTACCAAACATGGTGCAAACCGTTTAGCTAAAAACTTAGATGCTGATGGCATCAATGCCGTGGCCATTCATGGTAATAAAAGCCAAGGCGCACGCACTAAAGCCCTTGCAGACTTTAAAGCTGGCAAAGCACAAGTCATGGTAGCAACTGATATTGCCGCCCGCGGTATTGATATCGATCAACTGCCATTTGTGGTTAACTTTGATTTACCAAACGTACCAGAAGATTACGTTCATCGTATTGGCCGTACTGGCCGCGCTGGTGCAACTGGGCTAGCGGTTTCTTTAGTCAGCGATGAAGAAGTTAAGCTATTGCATGACATCGAAAGACTGATTAAGCGCACCATTGAACGTAAAGTGATTGAAGGCTATGAAGCTTGTCATGATTTACCTGAAGCAAGCTTAAAAGGAGGACATCGCGCGGCTAATCATAAAAAGCCAAACCCGAATCGCCGTAAGCATGCCAATGAAGCTGATAGTCAGAAACAAGGCCAAAAGCAAAATGGACGCCCTGCGCCTAAAGGTAATTCAGACAAACCAAGTCAGCGTCAACGTGCTCGCGCCCGTGCTGAAGCTGAGAATGCTCAGTCTGATGGCGCTAAAAAGCCTCAACGTCGTCGCCAAGGCCGCAATGACAATGCTAGTGCTCAAAACTCTTCAGGCAAAGTAGATCCTTACGCTAACGCAAGACGTTAATCCTACTGCTAACACGCTTGTGTTTAAGGCATGAAAGCCCAGCTTTCATGCCTTTTTTATTGGAAGCCACTACACTCGCATCTACCACAAAAATACACACTCAAGCTAATAAACAATCACTTACATCATCCTTTAACAGGTCATATTAAAGAGCAAGTTGCCAGATTGCCGCCTTTGGTTCATGATAAATAATCGATTATTACTACATTTTTCATGGAAGATTTATGAAACATTCTGGATTAATTGCGCTGGGGTTATTACTGGCACTCGGCTGCCTGTTTTTAGGGTTACAAATGGGTAAGAAGCAACTCAATCAATTTGAAGTGACTCAAGTTGAAGTAAGCCAGCCAAGTACTGAAATCAATAACAGTGCTAAAAACCTGTCGTCAGAATTAAAGAACGAATCGACGCAGCTTATTACTGAACTGAAAAAAGAAGTCAAACAGCTCAAACAAGAGCTAGCTGAAAAGAATACCCTTATTGATGCGATGAATTCGTCTATGGGACTACTCGAGCAGCAAGTTGAAATTGCCTATACCGAAATAGATGAAGCAGCAGATCAAAATACCAGTTCTCCTTTTCATCCAGAACCTGCCAGCATTACTCCAGAGCAAGCTCGTCAATGGGTACCTGAAGCATTCGCGAGTGTCATCGCCAATCAACAAGGTGACATGATTGAACTTTTTAAACGCCATCATCAAGCTGAAATCAGCACTGATTGGGCCGCTAATCGCGAGCAAGAATTAAGAGATGCCATAGCCATTAGTGAGTTTTCTAACGACGTCAATATTGAGTCAATCACCTGTAAGACCACAACCTGTGAAATTCGCGGTTTTGAGTTAGCGCCCAATTCGTGGATGGAAGTCAGTCAGCAAGTTCAAGGCGGAAGTCTTGGCAAAAATGTCAGTACTTGGTCATATCTTGCAGGAAATGAAAATGGCGATACCTTGATTTATATGTTGTCTGAAGTCGGTGGGACAAGGATTGAAACCACGAATAAAGATAACTAATCAAGCAGAAAGTCCAAATAAAAAGGCCTGAAACACTTCAGGCCTTTTGACTTACGGGGATATGATGAATTATTAACGCACTATTTTAGTACTGGTTTTAGTACTGATGCGCATCAGCCATTCTTGCTGGCGTGTGACAGACTGAACAAGATTCAGTAATTGGCGCAGGGTCGAAGATAGCAAAGCCATCACCGTTTTCACCTTGATGAACACCATCAGGAGTAACAACAACATCAAAATCACCACCTTGTTGCATCATATGGTTCTTAGCTGCATCACCAGTGTGACAAGTTGAACAGTTAGCGGTAATGGCAGTTATACCGTAAACACTCGCTTCATCCATACCGTTTAACACGACAGCAGGCGCTACATTTTCAAGGTCAATATCACCTGTATGACACGCTTGACAGTCAACTGGCATGTTTCTGTCGGTTGTTGGCATATCATTTAGACCACGGTCTTGCTTGTATGCTCCAAAGTGCATGTTATGAACCAGTGGACCCCATGCCATCGCGTAATCTTCACCTTGTTTGCCAGGTGCCCAGTTATAGGCTGAATGACACTGAGTACACGCATCGCCACCTAAATCAAACCCTCCACGAGCAGAGCCATGTCCATCTAACCCTTCAGTATGACAAGATAAACACTTCATGCCATCAGAGCTAGTACGACGTACATCTTTAATGTTTGATACAGAGATCGGCGCATTGGCTGGATACCCCCAACGGTGAGTGTAGCTAATACGACCATCTACACCACCGACTAACACCTCACCTTCCTCAAATGGCAAAGCATGTTCAATGATATAAGTGTACTGACCATTTTCGCCAGTGAAGCCATCTGTTGATCGTGCTACATGGCCTTCATCGCGGCCCGGTAAAATGGCTTCACCATGTTTCATCATCGTTGCCCAACCGCGTGGGCTTGCATCGGTCAAAGAGGCGATATCAACTGGTTTACCCTCAACATCTGTTGCAGTTACAGTGACTTCAATAGATGCTTGATCTTCGCTACGAACAACTGAAATAACTTCAAAGTTATAACGGTTTAATGCTTCATCACGATTAGCGCCATTTTCATGTTCGTGCTGGAACGAGGTGTGACAAGTTGCACAATCAAGGTCGGTAAAGTTACTGTGATTAACAGCCAAATCTTTATCAGCATCTTGCAAATCAGCATGACAAGTCGCACAAGCATTGAGCGAGGCAGTAAATACCACATCATCAACGTGACAAGTTGAACAGCGGTACTTATCCATTGAATAACTAGTACCTAATGAAGCATGACCAGAAGCAATGCGTCCTCCTTCGCCATCAGCTAATAGACCATGCCCAAGCATTGCCATGGTGTTTTGAGCCCAACCACCATCTTGTTTTTCAGTTTGTGTATGACAAACCAAACAGGCTTCAACAATAACAACCTCTTGGTCATTATCTATAGCATGGTGATGTTGGTGCCAACCCCAAGTTGCATTACCCGTTGCATCTTCAAATTCACCGTGACATGCGACACATTTAGCATCGTCTGTGGTACTAACTTGTGCATATTGGTCTGTTTTAGTAAACATCACACGTTTAGTGCGTGGCATGCCATTTTCGCCATTACCTGGACGAATATAGCCAGTACCAATCGACTCTGGCGTAGCCGCTTCATGTGGCATAGTTAAGTTGTAGATGCCCTCACCAGCATGGGTTAAAGTGCCTGCGGCGTTATCATCACCCGCTACCCAAGTCACATCGACAGTGTCGGCCAATAAGCCTGCTTCATTTTTAATCGTTGACATTAGCTGCACTTTATCAAGGTCTTGTACAGCAACGCCATCTTGATTCTCTACAGAGAATTCAACGTTTACAACACCAGAGTCATATTGCCAATTTAATACCTTGGCTACCGCAGAGGTGGTTACCACTGGCGGCTCCCACGGTTCACCTGGTTGGCCTGGTGCTCCTGGTTGACCATCTTTGCCATCACTGCCACAGGCTGAAATGCCCATAGTGGCAGCGACAATAAATGCAATTTTAGTGCGGTTCATCATTTTCATCACAACTCCCAATATTTGGTTTAAGTACTTCTTTTTGAGTACCTGAGTTGATCATATGAAAAAACAAAAATTTACATTGTAAAGAAGATCACATAAAAACAACTAAAAATAATAATAAAGTTAATATTAACAACTACTTATACACACACCTAACAAGGATTTATTAAATAAAGCTGAATAAAAGATGTTTTAGAAAAAATTTATAATTTTATTATTTGACATTCCACCTAGTGATTTTTGAACAATAATCACCCTCAATATTGATAATTTTGTTTTCAATCGAACAAAATACAAACAGCCAAGTTCAGCAGAGCTTAATACTTTAGGTTGATTAAATTTGGTTCATAAAACTTGTGATGACATCAAATGTCTTTATATTTGAACAACAAACTCAGGCTGAAATGGATATTGCCCTAGATGAAGTTCAAACGGATTGAAAGCCAAACCCATCAAATTAATGGCATCTCATTACTTACAAGTTACGATAGGTTTACTGGCAGACTCACACTGTCTTCTGTGAGTAATGAGACGTTGAGTAATAAGACTGTGTTAGCAAGTAAGAATATGTTTCTGTCTCCTTTTTCCTCTCGATCCTTTTGTTTAAGTGACAAGCAATACCAACTAAGAGCAAGTTGGGTGATTTTATGGCAATCAAGCATTGTTGAAATAGTCCAACCTCACAATACAAGCGTGTCCATTATTAAAGAGCTACTTCCTCAAAGGCGACGACGAACAATCATAGTCTGCAGCTATGTGGCAATGATGAGCCTGATTAAGCTCGCATTTATCCTGACTGCGCCCATTTAAATAACAAACCTAAATCTGACATACAAAAAAGCGAGCTTAGTTTGCACTAAGCTCGCTTTCATTTAATTATCAAAAGTTACTTTTCAGATATTACAAAAACCAAGCGCGATAAGTCTTACCTTTCAAGCGGCCTTTGGTAATTTTGTTCAATGCCTTTTTCGATGCATCACGTTTAACAGCAACAAATGAGCGAATATCGGTGACTTTAATTTTACCAATATCAGCGCCGTTAATGCCGTTCTCACCCGTTAAACCACCCACAATATCACCAGGGCGGATTTTGTGCTTCTTACCCGCATCAATTTGAATCGTGATCATTTCCGCTTCTTGCGGCTGCTTGTTTAGCACGTTCATTGAAGGCAATGTTTCGCCATCAATTTCTTTTCCAATCAACTCTTCAATTTCTACCATTCTGTGGCCATCTGAATGACTAAAGAAGGTATAAGCTGCGCCTTTACTGCCAGCACGGCCTGTACGGCCAATACGGTGAATATGGACTTCAGTATCGTAAGCAATATGGTAGTTAAATACCGCTTCTAAGTCTTCGATATCTAAACCGCGAGAGGCGACATCGGTTGCCACCAAAATACGAGCACTACGGTTAGCAAAACGCAGTAACATCTGATCGCGATCGCGCTGTTCAAGGTCACCATGCAGCGCCAGTACACTAAAACCTTGCTCCGCTAATGTGTCAGCAACTTTTTGAGTTTCACGCTTGGTATTACAAAATACCACTGCACTTTCTGGCTGCTTTTCCAGTAACAATAAACGCAATGCTTCTAAGCGGGCTTCATTATCTTCAGTATGATAAAAATGCTGTTCAATGGTGTGATTATCGTGAGTTGCTTCCACTTTAACCATTAACGGCTTATACATGATTTGTTCAACAATCTGTTGAATTTGCTCAGGGAAAGTTGCGCTAAATAGTAGCGTTTGACGCTCGTGTGGCGTTTCAGCAATGATTTGATCAATATGATCTTGGAAACCCATTTCTAGCATGCGATCCGCTTCATCTAATACCAACATGTTAACGTTGCTTAAATCTAAACGGTTACGATCTAAGTGATCGACAATACGACCCGGTGTGCCGACAATAATATGCGCGCCATGCTCAAGTGAGCCAATTTGCGGCCCCATAGGAACGCCACCACAAAGGGTCAGTACTTTAACGTTATGGATACCGCGTGCTAGGGTTCGAATATCCTTTGCTACTTGATCGGCAAGTTCACGGGTTGGACATAGCACCATAGTTTGAATGCGAAAACGTTTCACATCTAACTTGTTTAACAGCCCTAAACCAAATGCAGCAGTTTTACCTGAACCGGTTTTTCCTTGGCCAATCACGTCATCACCCGCCAGAATAGCTGGTAAGCTTTCAGCTTGGATTTGAGTCATAGACTCGTATCCCATTGTTTTAAGATTATCAAACAAACCTGGTTTAAGATTAAGTGATGCGAAAGCCGTATTAGCGGCCTTTTCAGTAGACTGACTCAAGGTGAATATCCTCTGATATCAAAGCAAAGTTGGATAGTAGAAACAACTCGGCCAAGGATAAAATACCTTGGCCAATTGTTTGAATGTCTATTGTAGCAATTTTATCCGCTAGTCGCTGACATTTATTTGAATAATGCTGCTGCAATTAACTTAAAACCATCATTAAACAATCTCACCGAAACGCCCTTGTTGATAATCATCAATGGCCTGATTAATTTCAGCCTGAGTGTTCATGACAAATGGCCCCATATGGACAATTTCTTCCTTGATTGGGCTGCCTGCTAGCAACAATATTCCAGCCGCTTTATTGCCCGCTTTAATATGAGTGTTCGCATCAGGTTCTATCATCAATAATTGCCCTTCTTTGGCAATGAGTTGCTCGCCCTTGGCATCCATATATTCAAGTTCGCCTTGATAGATATAAGCACTCACGCTTTGATGCGCCGACAAATCAACTCTGGCCTCACCTTTAGCAGTTACTGTCACATCTGCAATGGCGCCTTTGCCTGCTAATCCCTGAATGCTTGCTTCGATAACTTCAGAAGCTTCTGCAAACTGCCAATTTCCTGCTAGTGCTTTTAGTGTAGCGCCACTTGCATTACTCACTATTGGGTTTGGATTTTCTGTCGTGTCTTGGTAAATAGCTGGACGCATTTTATCTTTGGCTGGCATATTCAGCCAAATTTGAAACCCATGTAAGCCGTCATTAGCATCTGCCAGTGGCATTTCCGAATGAACTACGCCGCTGCCAGTACTCATCCACTGCACATCACCTGAGCGGATTGCTTTAACATTACTCAGCTGATCTCGATGCTCAAAGCCGCCTTTTAAAATATAAGTAAAGGTTTCGATGCCACGGTGAGGGTGGGCTGGGAATCCGCCAATAAAATCTTGCTGATCATTAGATTTTAACTCATCAATCATCAGGTAAGGATCGAAGCGGGTATTCAAAAAGTCAGCCACTCGCTTAATATTAACTCCATCACCGTCCATTGCAGGTCTTGCGGTAAATTTGCTTAAAACCTTCATCATTAGCATCTCTGTAAACTGTTAATAAGTTCACTTTACCCACCAAATAGTAGAATGAATATTGCAATTAACAGCAGATATAGTTCGATTTAATAGAATCAATAGGTATTCGTGACTAGAATTTTTCAATAAAAAAGGACTCAATTGAGTCCTTTTTTAGCTTATATTTGCAGCCTATCAATAAAAGCTAGCTACATCTTTAGTAAAGGCTAGCTACGCCTTCCATAAAAGCTAGCTACAGCTTTAATAAAAGCTAGCTACGTAGGCCAATACCGCGTGAAATTAAGTAATAAGCCACAAACCAGAGCGTGGCGCAGAAACCAACCATAATCGCGATAGATAACGGCACACTGATGTCCGCAAATCCTAAGAAGCCATAACGGAATACGTTAATCATATACACCACAGGGTTTAACGCCGATACACCTTGCCAAAAATCGGGGAGCAGCGACAGTGAGTAAAACACCCCGCCTAAATACGTTAATGGCGTTAGGATGAACGTAGGGATAATACTGATATCGTCAAAGCTTTTAGCAAACACCGCATTGATTAACCCGCCTAATGCAAACAGCACTGAGGTTAAAAAAACGGTCATAATAACTAATCCAACATGGTGCAATGAGATATTAACGAAGAACATAGCCACCAAGGTTACGATTAAGCCCACAGACAAGCCGCGTGCAACACCTCCGCCAACAAAGCCAGCAATCATGACATAATGCGGCACGGGGGCAACCATCAACTCTTCAATGCTGCCGTGCATCTTGGCACTAAAAAATGATGAGGCCACATTCGAATACGAGTTAGTGATCACTGACATCATAATCAAACCAGGTGCTATAAATGCCATATATGACACTCCACCCATTTCACCAATTCGATTACCAATTAAATTACCGAAAATCAAAAAGTATAAGGTCATGGTAATTGCTGGGGGAACAAGTGTTTGTACCCAAATACGAGTAAAGCGGTTTACTTCTTTGGTAAGAATACTTTTAAAGGCAATCCAATAAAGCTTATTCATTATTTTGCCTCCTTGGCTTTTTTCACTAACTCAACAAATAGCTCTTCTAGACGGTTGGCTTTATTACGCATCGATATCACTTCAATGTTGGCTTGGGTAAGCGAGGTAAATACATCATTGATATTGTTCTCTTTTACAATATCAATCTCCAGCGTATGCCCATCAATTAAACGGCATTTTATACTGCCTAAGTCTGGTGCAGTGTCGATATTATGACGTAAGTCGAGGATGTAGGTTTCCATGTTGAGCTTACTGAGCAAAGACTTCATCGTGGTGCATTCCACCAGCATCCCTTGGTCAATAATACCGATATTGCGGCAAAGCATTTCAGCTTCTTCAAGGTAGTGAGTCGTTAAAATAATCGTCACACCTTGGCTATTAATATCTTTAAGAAATTCCCACATAGAGCGGCGAAGTTCAATATCAACACCCGCTGTTGGCTCATCAAGTATTAATAGTTTTGGTTCATGCATTAACGCACGGGCTATCATCAGTCGGCGCTTCATTCCGCCCGACAAAGCTCTAGCTTGGCTATTGCGTTTTTCCCATAAATCCAGCTGACCTAAGTATTTTTCAGCTCGAACAAGAGCAACATCACGGGTAACCCCGTAGTAGCCAGCTTGATTGACCACAATCTGTAGTACTGTTTCAAACTGATTAAAATTGAATTCTTGTGGTACGAGGCCAATACACATTTTGGCGCGCTCTAATGACTTATCGATATCGTAATCAAAGACCTTTACGCTGCCTGAAGACTTTTGCACTAACGAGCTGATCACCCCGATGGTTGTCGATTTACCCGCACCATTGGGACCTAACAAAGCAAAAAAATCACCTTGTTCAACGGTTAAACTAATTCCTTTAACAGCTTTTACGCCACTTTTATAAGTTTTTTGCAGGTTTTCGATCACCAAAGCGTTGGTGGTTTTGCTCATTATAATACCTCGAATCCATGATTTATAAGTGTCAGATGCATCGTTATATCATCTATAACTTTTTGGGTCAGCACAAAACAAAACTCCCGCCTATAGCGGGAGTTTACAAACTAAAGCCAAGATTAATCTAATGGTACAACTTTAGCGATGTAAGGCAGGTTACGGTACTGCTCAGCATAGTCGATACCATAACCTACGATGAATTCGTCAGGAATGGTAAAACCAATAAAGTCGACAGGTACATCAACTTCACGGCGTTCAGGCTTATCTAATAAAGTACACAGCGCTAAGCTTTTTGGCTCACGCAGTAATAGCATATCGCGGACTTTATTTAAGGTGTTGCCAGAATCAATTAAATCTTCAACGATCAATACGTCACGATCGGCGATCTCAGATGAAACATCTTTTAAAATCTTCACATCACGTGTGCTTGTCATTGCATTGCCATAGCTTGAAACTGACATAAAGTCGATTTCAACATGGCCTTTAATACGGCGACATAAGTCAGCCATAAAAACCACAGACCCTTTCAATAAGCCGACCATTAACAAACGCTCGCTGTCTGCGTAATGGGCATTAATCCTTTCAGCTAATATATCCAGTTTTTCGTTGATTTCTTCTGCAGAAATCATCACTTCGGTTGTGTGTTTCATATTACTCTCAGTTGTCGTGATTTTCGGGCTTAACTTAAATTAAATAGCGGTGTCGTCGCGAGACTTTTGTGCAGCATAACCCCAGCGATTTGTCAGCCCATGTTCAATACCCAAATGATCTAGAATTCGGGAAACCATGAAGTTTACCAGATCTTCTATCGATTGGGGATGGTGATAAAAGCCTGGAGCTGCTGGCATGATGGTTGCGCCGTTACGTGTCAGGCTCAACATATGCTCTAAGTGTATGGCACTAAAAGGAGTTTCTCGCGGAACTAAGATTAATTGGCCGCGCTCTTTTATTACCACATCCGCCGCTCTTTCTAACAAATTATTACTCATTCCGGTCGCCACAGCAGCTAAAGTACCCGTTGAGCAAGGACAAATGACCATTTGCTTTGGCGCAGCGCTACCTGATGCAGGTGGCGAGAACCATTCGTCTTTTCCTAAAACCACTAACTCACCGACAGAAGAATCAGTCATCTCAAAATGGTTCAATAACTGCTCATGGGCTTTTTCTGGATTGGCACTAAGCTGTAAGCCTTCTTCGGTGGCCAGCACGACTCGCGCCGCACTCGATATCATCAAAAACACCTGATAATCAGCGGCTAATAAACACTTTAATAGTGTTAATCCATAAGGCGCACCTGAAGCGCCAGTCCATGCAAGACTGATCGCTTTAGCTCTTTTGTTGTACTGGGTTGTGTTACTCATAAACTCTCTAAATACAGCTAACGGTTTTAGTTAACCTTAATACGTTCAAAATACTGTTGTCGGTGCAATTTTAACAAAAATAGCATGACTATTTTAGTGCACTCATTAGCTTTGGATGAATACCATTAAAGCCACCATTACTCATAATGACGATGGTATCACCCGCGCTCGCCTCGGCACTGACTAAAGCGATAATCTCATTAATGTCAGTCGATACTGTCACCGGTAAGCTCGCACTCGCCATATTGGTTTTAATATCCCAACCGATATTGTCAGCTTGGTACAAAAATGCGCAATCCGCTAATGTCATTGATGCTGCAAGCGTATCTTTATGGACACCACTTTTCATGGTGTTTGAGCGTGGCTCTAACACCACAATCAATTTACCTGTCGCTTGTTCGCCTGCGCCCACTTTTGCACGTAAGCCTTGCAAGGTGGTTTCAATCGCTGTTGGGTGGTGAGCAAAATCATCATAAACCGCAATGTCATTCACAGTGCCCAGCAGTTCTAAACGGCGCTTGGGCGGAGCAAATTTAGTTAACGCTTCAATAGCCAGTGCTGGCGCAACACCCACATGACGCGCTGCAGCTATTGCCATAACCGCATTTTCGATATTATGCTGACCAATTAAGTCCCAATTTAAAATGCCTTGAGACTCGCCATTAAACATCACTTCAAATTCATGGCCGTCAGCCGCTATAGAGTTCGCGTACCAACCTTCTTGGCTGCTATTTTGACTACTATTTTGACTACTAGCAGTCGCGTGGAACAGCTCTTGCTCGCTCCAACATCCAAGCTCAATCACTTCTTTTACTGCGTTATTTTCAGCAGGCCAAATCACTTTTCCTTCACCCGGCACAGTGCGAATGACATGGTTAAATTGCTTTTGAATTGCCGCTAAATCGGCAAAGATATCGGCATGGTCAAACTCAAGATTATTAATGACTAAGGTGCGTGGGCGGTAATGGACAAACTTAGAACGTTTATCGAAAAAGGCACTGTCATATTCATCGGCTTCAACCACGAAAAAAGGCGAGTTACCTAATCGAGCTGATACACCAAAGTTTTGTGGCACGCCGCCAATTAAAAAACCAGGCTCGTAACCACAATCTTCTAATACCCAAGCCAACATGCTTGAAGTCGAGGTTTTTCCATGGGTACCAGAAACGGCAAGCACCCAACGTTCAGGCAAGATATATTCTGATAAAAACTGCGGGCCTGAAGTGTATTTAATACCGCGATTAAGCACCGCCTCAACACAAGGGTTACCTCGGCTCATTGCATTGCCAATCACCACGATATCAGGCTGGTTCTCATCTTCTTTACCTAATTGGCTTGGATCAAACCCTTGGATAAGTTCAATACCTTGCTCTTCAAGCTGAGTGCTCATTGGCGGGTAAACATTGGCGTCACTGCCAGTGACTTTGTGTCCCATCGCACGGGCTAATAATGCGAGGCCGCCCATAAAAGTGCCACAGATCCCAAGAATATGTACGTGCATGCAATTGCTCTATTGAGAATGATTTGTGGCTTATTCTAAAGCATTGGGGCAAAGATTGTCAGGTCACAATAACAAGCTTTAATGTTTACCATTGAGGGGGAAATTAGTCGATGTAATTAAACAGGCATCAACATGCTTGGTTAATTTCAATTTATCAGTCCATCAGTGATTATACTCAGGACAATTTCACTCTATAAAAAATAGTGCGGCTATTTAGCGCTAAAAGATAATAAAAAACAGCCCAATACTGAGCACAGTAGCGAGTAAGGTATTGCGGGTAAAATACGCTAATAAAGTGGCGACAACGCCGCACACTAAATAGCTATTATTAAAGCTAATATCTAAATGACCTTCGGGAGCGAATACAATTGGTGCCAAAATAGCGGTTAATACTGCTGGCGCTGAATAACTTAAAAATGTCAGGGTTTTATCGCTAAGTTTAAGCGGCAACTTAGGCTCTAATAAAAGATATCGGCTGACAAACACCAGCGTCGCCATCGACAAGATAATTATCCAAGTCATGAGTTATCCTCCGAAGGTAACTCTCGAGCAAGCTGGCGACCTTCACCTGTTAATCTGGCATAAACCACCCCTGCAACCATGCCTGATATGGAAGCAATTAACAGCCCTGCCTGAATAGAAAATATGGCGCAGATGACAGCTAGGGTTAGCGACACTAATACACACACCAAAATCGACGGCTTTTTTACCGTAGGCACGACCAATGCAATAAAAGTTGCGGCAATGGCAAAATCTAATCCAAGCTCATTGAGATTGTCGATTGATTGCCCTGCTATAATGCCCATAAAGGTTGCCATATTCCAGCCAAGATAAAATGTCAGCCCACCGCCGAGCGCATACCAGCGGTCAAACTTATGCTGCTTTTGCTTAGCTGCGTTATTGTTACTGTTATTGTGGCTGTGATTAGCAATAGCAAATAACTCATCAGTCAGTAAAAAGCCTAACCCTAAACGCCATTTAAGTGGCAAGGGGCTAATATGACTACGCATCGCCATGGCATACAGTAAATGACGTGAAGTGATTAATAAGGTGGTGATTAAAATGCTGCCAAGACCTACTCCGGCTTTAATCATCCCAAGTGCGACTAATTGCGCACTACCTGCAAAAATGATCGCTGACATAGCTTGGCTTTGCACCGCTGTCAGTCCTGCTTCTAAAGCCAATGACCCCGCTAATATTCCCCAAGGAATAACTGCTATGGTTAATGGCATCACAGCTAATAGTCCTTTCAGAAAAGAGCGGCTTTTAAGCCTAGATGTGCGCTGGTCCACTATGTTATTTTCAAGCATTTTTCAGCGCTTCCTTGAAAGAGAGGTGGCAAGTTTTCGTGAAAATTCCATCCTTGTTGTCCAAATCATCAACAAGAAGATTAAACTAATACCGCAAAGCATCTATTTGATGCTTTAGCAGGTTAGCATTACCTTTCAAGTGTCACATAAATATTTACATCAATATTAGGCTTTCTTTGCCAGCATCTCAGTCAATTGATCTATCTTAGCATTAAGCTGTTTAATATCTTCAGCTGTGGCTACTTGAGGATGAGTTTCACCATCATCTTCACTTTGCTCTTCACGCATTATTTTGGTTTCTTCGCCCATCACATCAAGCACGGCACCGACCATCATGTTGAGAAATACAAAGGTGGTTAAGAAGATAAAACTTAAATAATACAGCCAGCTTAATGGATACACTTCCATCGTTTCGTACATGATAGACGTCCAAGATTCGAACGTAGAGATACGGAACAGTGTCAGCATTGCGATGGATACATCGCCCCATAAAAAGTCATTCACATTAGCAAAGAACATGCTGCCGATGGCGCCGTATATATAGAAAATAACGAACATTAACAGGGCAATATAACCCATTCTTGGGATAGCTTTAAGCAATGCGTTAATCAGCATTCTTAGCTCAGGTACCATAGACACTAATCTGAGTACGCGGAAAATACGTAATAGTCTTGCCAGCAAAATGGTCGAGCCACCCAGCGGCACTAAGCTGCCAATCACGATAATGGTATCGAAAATATTCCAACCTTTAGAGAAAAACGATTTAGTGTTATCACTGGCCATATAGCGAATGATGAGCTCTATCAGGAAGAAAGCTGTAATGGCGATATCCAATACATATAAGCTGTTTTCAAGCAGTGGGGGTAATTGATAAGTGTGCGCACCAATCGACAAGGCCGATACGATAATCACAAAGATAACAAACCCTTGGAATGTTTTACTTTGGTCAACTTTTTTAAGTGTATTGAGAACGGCTGAGGCTTGCATACTGGCTTTTGGGCTCCTAAAAATACCCCTCAATTTTGAGGATGGACGAGACTACTTAACCAAGATTAAAATAGTCTTAAATATGATTCAAAAGCCTTAGCTTATATCACATTCAATTTAAAAGGCGCTAATATACAAGTTCGTTATTGTTTAGGCTAATTAACTAAAATTAAAGTTTTCATTCAATATGATATATCGGTGCCTTGTTGCTAATGATGTTACTAAAATAAATTAACAAGCCACCTGACAATACTTTAAAAGTTCACATCAAATGACCAGCTAAAAACACCATTTAACCTATACTTTTCCGTTCAGCCAACCACCATCATTCCCTGTCTTATACAAGTTGAAGAATCAAGATCGATACCAATATGAGGCTCTTGCTCCTGCCTTTGTGATTTATCTTTTAAAAAGTCTTGTAAGTTAACTAAATACAGAAGAATCAACACGGTCATTTGAGTTATTCATACTCGCTACGCTAGTGCTTGTATTAGATACTCGTGCTTGTATTAGATACTCGTGCTTGAAGTTATACTCGCGCTTGAAATCGCCGTTTCACCAGGCCCTAAAATCATTTCTCAGAGAGTAGTTTGACTTGTTTGTATATTCTCGGCCTCAATCTCTGCGCCTACAACCATTAACCCCTGCACTCAAATCAACAAGTTTCAACAGCCCCCCTCCTTTCGTTGAGGGGAAGAATTGTTAATTACATCATATAAAAGACATTTGACTTGAGGTGTTATGTATTTGGCATGAAATGCCAAATAACGCTGACCTCTTTGGCATACATTAATAGGCCAGAAAAGGAGCTACTTCTGAATCTGCATCCTCTACTTGTCCATATTTTTAGGATGTACATTTGTACAAAGGAATTCAAAATAAATTTATATTTATTCATAGAGGTTTTTATGGCACTTTGGCAACAGAACTACGAAAGTAAGTTAATTTCACTGGCCGATTCAACAAAGCTAATCAAGTCCGAAGATATTGTATGGGCTGGCGGTTTATTAGGCTCTCCAATTTTATTTTTACTTGAATTAGAAAAACGTGCAGCAGAAATTGAAAACTGCACATTATATACCGGCCTGCTTACTCACCCATATGGCTTTTTAAAACCTGAATTCCGCAGTAGTTTCAAGCATATGAGCCTTTTTATGGGGCCACTTGAACGAAAAATACAAAAAACAGGTAACGTTGAAACGATCAATTTCCACTTTTCTCACTTCCCTCAACTATTTAACAAGATCAAACCCAATGTCATGGCCGTTGAAATGACACCTCCTAACGAAGATGGTTTTATGAGTATGGGCGCATGTGGTGGTGTCGGTAATGCAGAAGCAATGAAATATGCAGACACCATTATCGCTGTGATTAATAAGCAACAACCCTTTATTGGTGGTGATGAGAACTTAGTGCACATAGACCAAGTGACTCACATAACTGAAGGTCATCATCCTGTAGCTGGCCCTAAAGGTAGCGAGCCATCAGAATTAGAAAAAACCATCGCATCGCACGTTGTCCCATATGTAAAAGATGGCATGACGATTCAAATAGGCATTGGCACAATTTCTAACGCAATGGGAATGGCATTAAAAGGTCACCAAGACCTTGGCATTCACACTGAGATGTTTACCGAATCTATGATGGAGTTGTGTAAAGCTGGCGCAGTTAGCGGCAATAAGAAAAATTATAAACCCAATCGAATTGTGACTGCGTTTACTGCAGGTTCACAAGAGTTAATCGATTACGTTAATGGCAATCCTGAAATTGAAATGGGAAATGTATCGACCGTTGTCAATCCATACGAGATTGCTAAAAACGATAACTTTGTTTCACTCAATACCTGCATCATGACCGATTTAACCGGTCAAGTGGCTTCTGAAGGTGTTGGCTTTAATCAAATTTCTGGTTCAGGTGGACAAGTCGACTTTATCCGCGGAGCTCAAATGTCAAACGGCGGTATCAGTATTCTTTGTCTTGCCTCAACACATAAAGGTAAAGACGGTATTGAGTCAACTATCCGCGTTGCACTGCCTGCTGGGACCCCCGTTACCACACCTCGTAATGATGTTCAGATTATTGCAACAGAATTTGGTAGCGCAGATCTTCGTGGCCTTTCAGTTCCACAACGCGTTGAAGCGTTAATTGAAATCGCCCATCCAGACTTTCGTGATGCACTGCGTGACGAAGCGTTTTCTGCTGGCCTTTGCAAGTAACCTGACCGATTTAACGAGGATAATTTTATGTACCAAGGACAAAGTTTTCAAGTTGTCTCACGCGGTCAGTTTGCTGAACTGATTTTCGATGACCAAAATGATGCAGTAAACACACTCCGTAAGTCTGCAGTAGAAGACTTACAAGCCGCTATTGCGGTATTAAGCCAGTCTGATGCTAAAGGTTTAATCATTCGCTCAGGTAAAGGCTTATTCAGCGCAGGCGCAGATGTAAAAGCATTTCGAGCATTATTCGCTGACGGTGAGGTTGCTATTAGTGGGTACCTTGAGTGGGTTCATTCGGTTTATAACAGCCTTGAAGATCTGGCTATGCCAAAAGTCGCTATCATAAATGGTGTCGCGGCAGGTGGTGGGGTTGAGCTGTCTATGCTTGCTGAGTACCGTATAGCAACGGCTGACGTAAAAATAAGTCTACCAGAAGTCAAACTAGGCATCATGCCAGGTTGGGGCGGAATGACCCGCCTTCCAAGAATTATTGGTTTAGACACGTCTCTACAGTGGCTCACGACAGGTAAAAATTTTCGTGCAGACAAAGCACTTGAACACCATTTTGTCGATGGCGTCATTGATGCAAAAGCGGATCCAATTGCTGAAGCAGAAGCTGTACTTGTCTCTTGTATCGAAGGAGACTTTGACTGGGCTGCACGTCAAACAGAGAAAAAATCTGCACTTGGACTGAGTCAGTTCGAACTGAGTATGTCTATCAATGTCGCACGTGGCATGGTAGCGAAAGTGGCAGGTAAGCATTATCCAGCGCCTAGCATTATGCTAGATACGATTGAGAAAGCAGCATATTGCTGCCGTGAAGACGCGTTGAGCATTGAGCGTGCTGGTATTGTTAAGTGTGTCCAAAGCGGTGTGGCTGATGCTCTTGTGTCAGTGTTTATCAGTGACATGACTGTAAAAGCGAAAACCAAGAAGTTAGCTAAAGCAGCTGAAGCAACAAAAGAACTTGGGGTTATTGGCGCAGGCATTATGGGTGGTGGTATTGCATATGTCACTGCAGATAAAGGCATGGATGTTGTAATGAAAGACATCAATAAAGCCGGTATCAATCTTGGTTTATCAGAAGCCAATAAATTACTGGTTAAACAAGTTGCCAAAGGCCGAAAAACACCACTTGCGATGGGTGAAACGTTGAATCGTATTCAACCGACCCTTCACAACAATGCACTTGAAAGCTGCGATTTGATTATTGAAGCTGTGGTTGAAAACCCAGTCATCAAACAAAAAGTACTGTCTGAACTTGAAAGTGTGGCTCCTAATGCCGTGATTGCATCAAACACTTCAACATTAATGATTACAGGATTAGCCAAGGCCATGCAAAAGCCTGAAAATTTCTGTGGCATTCATTTCTTCAACCCAGTGCCAAACATGCCACTGGTTGAAGTCATTCGTGGTGAAAATACCAGTGAAGAAACAATCACTAAAGCCGTAAAATATGTCGAGCAACTGGGTAAAACACCGATTGTCGTTAACGATTGTGCAGGTTTTCTTGTCAATCGCTGCCTGACGCCTTACTTTCTCGCCTTTAACAAGTTAATTGTTGATGGTGGCAATATCCCTGCGATTGATAAAGTCATGAGTAAAGGTTTTGGATGGCCTATGGGGCCTGCACACCTTCTTGATGTGATTGGTTTAGATACAGCAGCACATTGTATTGACGTCATGGACGAAGCATTTCCAGGACGTATGTCTAAGCCTGAAATCAATGTTATTCAGCGTTTTGTTGATAACAAGTTCTTGGGGCAAAAAAATGCTCAAGGTTTCTATGCACATACGCCAGACCGTCGCGGACGTATCAAGCCAAGTGCATCAGAAGAATCTAACGCACTGATCAACTCATTATGTTCAAGCAACAATGAAGATTTTGATGCTGAAACCATTACATTGCGCATGATGCTTCCGATGATGTTTGAGGCGATTCGATGCCTTGATGAAGGGGTTATTGCATCTGCAGAAGAAGCTGATATCGCCATGATTTATGGTACGGGCTTCCCACCTTTCCGTGGTGGTTTATTCTATTACATGGATAAATTGGGCTTAGATAAGCTCATGGCTGCAGCGGATCAATTCAGCCACCTAGGTGAGCTTTATCAAGCACCTAAAGGCCTCATTGAGCGCGCTAATAACAACCAGAAATTTTACGTTTAATCCGGGGAAATAATGATGAAAAATGTAGTAATTATTGATGCGATTCGTACCCCGATGGGACGTTCTAAAAATGGTGTTTTCCGTCATACACGTGCCGATGACCTATCTGCAAACTTGATGAAAGCCATGTTTGAGCGTCAGCCAAACGTTGACCCTAAACTGGTTGATGATGTTATCTGGGGCTGTGTACAACAAACAGAAGAGCAAGGTGTTAACCTTGCACGTAATGCCGCTTTACTTGCAGGTTTACCTGTAGAAGTTCCAGCGACAACGGTTAACCGCTTATGCGGTTCATCAATGGACGCACTTCATATGGCCGCTCGTGCAATTAAAGCTGACGATGCAGACATTATTCTGGTGGGTGGCGTTGAGCACATGGGGCATGTGCCTATGACAAAAGGGCTGAATTTTAACCCTTCGCTAGATAAAAATATGGCTCAAGCATCAGCTGCTATGGGCATTACAGCTGAAGGTCTTGCTAAAATTCATCACATCTCACGTGAAGAGCAAGATACATTAGCTGCACGTTCTCACCAATTAGCGCATCAAGCCACGATTGAGGGACGTTTTAACAATGAAATCGTACCTATGATGGGCCATGATGAAACAGGCCGCCCTATTCTGGTCAAGCATGATGAAGTGATTCGCCCAGAAACAACGGTTGAATCGCTAGGCAAACTTCGCCCAGTGTTTGACCCTGTCAACGGTACCGTTACCGCAGGAACATCTTCTGCGTTATCAGACGGTGCATCTTGTCTGCTGGTGATGAGCGAAGAGAAAGCAAAAGAGTTAGGAGTTATTCCTCGTGCACGTATTGTTGCAGCAACAGCAGCGGGTGTACCGAGTGCGATTATGGGTATCGGTCCTATTCCTGCCAGTCAAAAAGCATTGAAAAAAGCAAATCTCACCATTAACGACATTGATTTTGCTGAAGTGAATGAAGCTTTTGCAGCACAAGCTATTCCTTGTTTACGTGAGCTGGGTCTTTGGGAAGATCGTGAAACTAAAGTCAACCTCCACGGTGGTGCGATTTCACTTGGTCACCCTTTAGGTTGTTCAGGCGCACGAATTGTTGGTTCACTTATTAATATCATGGAACAACGCCAAGGACGTTACGGTTTGGCGACTATGTGTATTGGAATGGGACAAGGGATTGCAACGATTATTGAGAGAATAGAACATTAGGGCCAGTTGATGTCGAGTCATTGTGACGGCAGTTAAGTTCCTTTTATTCTGTTATGAACACAAGTGTGTAGATATCAGTTTAATACCCATCTTCATACCCTATAAGATTTAGTCAAAGCCCTATCAGTTCACTGGTAGGGCTTTTTAATTTAATGAAACTTCAGTTGAATAATACCAATCGGGATAAATAACTGATCAGATATTGCGTAGGAAAAATCCCTTAGAACAAGGCTGAAACTTTGTAGCTAGTTGCTCTACCTACAAAGTTTCTAACGAAGTGATAAACGATTTTTACCAGTAACAATGATCACATTCTTATGCTGATTGGTATTAAGTACGCTTTAGAAAAATCGCCATCTCGCATTAGCTGTTGAGGAGTGGCTACCGATGAAAGCCGTTACAGACAATTACCGTTATAGACAATCACCGTTATAGAAGAAAGCTGTTTCAGAATAAAAACCAACCAGTTACATAACTAAAATAGCTTCACACTTAAGCTGACGCTCCCTTTTCATTTAACCATTAAACGCTTCATCGCTGATTTTTTGGCAAATTATGATCAAAATCAAAACTAATAAACATGACTTAAACTGCCATCTATTTGGCTCGACATGACAACAACTCCGCCGGCCATTTTGGTCTAATTGTTATTAATCTAGGTAGAAAAATTTCCTGTTGCGGTAAAAAATACTGGAGTGCAAATTTATGTTAAAAGAATCACATAGAGTACTTTTTAAGCCAATGAACATTGGGGCGTTAGTCCTGAAAAACCGCTATTCAATGGCTCCTATGGGGACCTTGGGTTGTGTCGACAATGATGGCGCATATAATCAACGTGGTGTTGAATATTATGTCGCACGAGCCAAAGGCGGCGTGGGGCTTATCATCACTGGGGTACAAATGGTAGAGAATGAGATTGAGCAATTTCCCATGCCATCTCTTCCTTGTCCAACCAATCATCCTACAGCTTACCTTCGAAGTGCCAAAGAGATGACTGAGCGTGTTCATGCGTATGGAACCAAAATTTTTGCTCAGTTGACAGCTGGTTGGGGACGATCATGTATTCCAGGTTTTTCTCCCGAGGATAAACTGGTCGCACCGTCTGAAGCTGTTAATCGCTTTGATCCTTCTTTAAAACATCGCGAGCTGACTACGGATGAAGTTAAATATTTCATCAATAAGTTTATCGAATCTGCCGTTATCGCACAGAAAGCGGGTTATGACGGTGTAGAAATTCACGCAGTACATGAAGGTTATCTGCTTGATCAATTCACCATGAGCTTTTTCAATCAACGAACTGATCAGTATGGTGGAAGCTTCGAGAACCGTTATCGTTTCGCGGTTGAAATTGTTAAAGGAATCAAAGCCATTTGTGGGCAAGATTTTCCTGTTTCACTTCGATATTCTGTAAAAAGCAATATGAAAGCTTTTGGCCAAGGTATTTTGCCAGAGGAACAAGCGACTGAAGTGGGTCGTGATATGGAAGAAGGCCTCAAAGCGGCTAAGTTCCTCCAAGATGCTGGCTACGATGCGCTTAATGTCGATGCGGGCACTTATGACTCTTGGTATTGGAATCATCCACCGAATTATTTCAAACCAGGCATGTACCAACCCTACTGCCAAGCTGTATCTGAAGTCGTCGATATACCGGTATTGATGGCCGGACGAATGGAAGACCCAGATCTGGCAACTCGCGCTATCAATAATGGTATTGCTGACGGGATTTCAATGGGTCGACCTTTACTCGCCGACCCTGATGTAGTGAACAAAATCCGCCGAGGTCGATTCAATGAAGTCCGCCCATGTTTATCCTGCCACTTAGGATGCATGGGTCGTATGGCCGAAGTGGGGAACTTATCCTGCGCAGTTAACCCAAGTTGTGGCCGAGAAGAAGAATATAAGCTTACTGCAGCATATAAAACTAAGAAAGTGGTCGTGGTTGGTGGTGGTGTGGCTGGAATGGAAGCTGCGCGTATTGCGGCGGTGAGAGGCCATAAGGTTGTGCTGTTTGAAAAATCGAGTCAATTAGGTGGCAATGTTATTCCCGGCTCACAAGCTCCCTTTAAACATGACGATAAGTTACTTATTTCTTGGTTTGAGGGCGAAATGAAACGTCAGAGTGTAGACGTACGCATGAACCAAGCAGCAACGAAAGATTCAATTGAGGCAGAAAAACCTGATAGTGTCATTTTTGCGACAGGATCTCGACCGGCTAAACTTTCTTGGTTAGCAGGACAAGATAAAGCCCATGTCGCTGTTGCAGAAGATATATTGATGAACCCAGAGCAAATTACAGGCGAAAGTGTTGTGGTTATCGGCGGCGGGTTGGTCGGTTCAGAAACGGCGTTATGGTTGGCTCAAAAAGGTAAAAAAGTAACATTGATTGAAGCTGCTGATGACATTATTGGTGGCCCACATGGTACCTGTTTTGCCAATTACCAAATGCTGAAAGAGCTATTGGTGAAAGAAGAGATTGAAGTCAGAACATCCACATTTTTAAAGTCTATAACTGATAACGGTATTGAAGTTTTCTCAGCCGATGATAATACGGCTGTAACTGAAATTCATGCCGAACATGTGATACTTGCCATGGGTTATCAAGCAGATCACCAATTATTTGATCATTTATCTCAGCAAATAGATGTGGACGATATCTTTAATATCGGTGATAGCCAAGAAGCACGTACCATCATGACCGCAATATGGGATGGATACGAGGTAGGTCGCTCGTTATAGCTCAATAGTTTAACGCTCTTTACGTCAAAGGCTGCCCGTGGTTAGGCAGCCTTATTATTTGAAGCTATCACACACAAAATAGTCATTTTACTTTATTGACAATAACTTGAAGAAAACACCTTAAACAACTCTAAACTAAGCTTCTAAACTAAGCCTTTTAAACTAAAGCTTCTAAACTAGGGTTTTCTAAACTAAAGCTTCTAAACTAAAGCTTCTAAACTAAGGTCTTCTAAACGATGGGCTTTATTTCGGCCAATGAATCCAGATGAGATGGACTACTTCCTGTCCAACGCTTAAAAGCACGGGAGAAAGTACTCAAATCCGAAAAACCCAGTTGAAATGCTATTTCAGTCATATTTGTATTAGGCTGATTGAGTAATTGAAGGGCTTTTTCAAGCTTATATTTTTCTACCACTCCACGATAACTTGTTCCTACCTCTTGCAACCTTCGGTTAAGCGTTCGAGTGCTAAACAGCATTTTTTGAGCAATAACATAGCATGATATATCCGTTAAAGATGTCATAGAGTCGAGTACTTTATAAACCTGTAACACAATATCATTCACTTCAATTTTGGTTGCATGTTGCCTCAATAACTTTTGTGCTAAAGGATAGACCGCTGCGTCGCTTGTGGCTAAAGGAGTAAAAAGGTGCTGACGTCGAATACAAATCTTTCGAATGGGAGAACCGACTGAGATATTACATTGCATTTTTTGTTCAAATTCTGCTTGAAGCCTTGCTTCATAGGGCCACTGAATCAGCTTAAGTCCAATATCATCCAGACGAAACTCTGTCGTTTGATGGATAATTTGTAAAATGGTCGACATATATAAAGTCACGCCCGCATAAGTCACATGGGATTCTTTATTAAGTGGCTCATGGTTAACAACCCATAACTCTATATTCCCTTGTGGTGTTTCATGAAAGCGTAGACGGATTGGAGACCCTATCGCAACACAGTATTTACAGGCATCTTTTAATAATTGTAAAAGCGTGGGTGCGGTCCACAATGTCAAAGAATAACAACCGAAAGTGAGTGGATTGACTTGCTCTGACGCTTGGAAAGGATAAAAAGGATCGCCACTATCTTGAGTCATTTGATAGAGTATTGTTCTAATATCACGAACATCTAGCTGAGCGTTGACGTTGGTAAACTCATTAAAATACTTGTCTTTAGGTAATGCATAACGATCGGCGGTCTGGTTAATGAGTTTCATCCAGCCTTTATGAATAGACATCGATGTGGTTGGAATGAAAAGGTTATTACTCATCAATTTGTTCCTCTATGAGTATTACTTAAAGCATCGCTTCCGACAGCTGATAAGCATGAGGATAACAAACTATCTTTAACGGTAAGCTGTAGGCTATTTGGAAGCAATAATCACATATTGTAGATTCAATAATCCAGTTAAATTTATATTTTAATCGCCCTTGTGTGACTTGAAGGTTCTTTATTGATAACCATCAAAACACGCTAATCTGCAACCATAGATTAAATAATAATAGGCTGCTGAGTTAACCTTGATATACCGACATAGAATGACCAACATAGAAAGGCCAACTTAGAAAGACCCACATCGCCGCTAATGAATCACTAAAAGCCCTGTATTATTTATCGTTATTTTCTATTGATAGAACAAGTCCCCAAGCTTGCTTGAGGACCTTAATTAGATCATGTTAATCCACTAAAGCTAGCACTAGAACTAACAATAGCCTTGGCGGTTGGAAACAGTTTGCTTACAACGCCAAGGGGTGGGAAAACCATAGATTTAAAATTGAGCAATAACAGATTTATCCAGTGGAATTCGGAACTGTTTTCCCATCATGTCATAAACATTAAAGCTGACAGTATTCCAATTATCTTCAAAGTTGTACTCAAACACACTATCACCGGTTTCTAAACTTTGTGTCAGTGTCCATTCTGTTGCATAACCACTCATGCCACTACCGTTACCAAAATCAAGGTACGGAGCGTCAGCCGGCACTCGAAAAGGCACGGTAGAAAGCTTCATCATTGCGTTATTTACGCTCGTTGGCTTGCTCAATTTGCTACTAAAATAACTGGCATGTAGGTAACGACTTTGCGCATTACCATTACCGATAGAGCCATAGTTAGTATCACGATCGGCATTTTCCCATGAAGGCGCAAGTTGTTTTCGTTTCGCGATTTGTTCTTTTTGTGATGGGTCATTGGTCATTACCATCGCATCTTCACCGCGATAAGTGCTGATCTTTCCTTCGTCCATCTCCACGACCAAGCGATCGCCACTCTTATCTGTAACAGACCAATGCAAGTTCATCTCCATTGGCATTCCTTCAAGCGTTAGGCGCCCGAAATCAAGTGTTGGTAGGGCTTTAACGACTTCGTCTACAGAAGCATAATTAGTTAACAGATACTCACCAAACGAAAATTGAGTAATTTGAGACGTGTTTGTGACGGGTTCCATCGACATCTTAGGGTAAAATAAGGTGTTTACTTGCAGACCTTGGCTATTTACGCCATCACCAACAAGTTCACCATAAGCAAAAACAGCAACAACATCATATTTAACTTGGTACTTATCGCCAATGCCATTCCCTTGAATAGCACGCATATCACCTTTATTAATATTACCTAATACTGGATGAGTCGATTCAATCCAATCCATCGTACGTGTTGTTAATGTGCCTAAATGCGTATTCCAAGCGACTGAAGTACAAGCATCAGCAACGCCAGCAAGTGAAGTTCCAAGTAATACAGCGAGCGTAAGTGCTTTAATTTTCATTATTTATTCCTATCTGCATGTTGGTAAGACTTGATATTAAGTGCAAAAGATTAATAGGGTGAACTGCACAGGAGAGGACCAAACCCTCATCAGAAAGCTGATCCTCTTATGCGATATACAGAAGCCGAATGTCTTCTGTATTCATGGATAAGTCACTAGGGTGTATAACTACAGCGACCTATCCATGCGTTTTACTGCTAACTACTTAATTTCAACAGATTCTGCTTTAAATTCTGTTGGAATATCAAAGAATGATACTTTACCGGTGGTAAAATCGATATTATCTAATTCTACCTTCACATACTCAGGGCTCTGGTATGATTTAATGTACATAACCTTATTTTCTAAATCACTTGCTACTGTCCAAGCCACAGTTTGTGAGTAATCCTTTCCATCAGTATGACGATACTTTTTGTACCCGTTCGGGATTTCAAACGTATTCATAATGCTAATGGCAGCATGAACCCCCTCTTTAGCGCTATCGAAACGAGGCATTTCTTGGCTAAAACGTGCAGCACGAACAAATCGGTTAGCAGCAGTTGGTTCACCATCAAGAGATTGCAAACCGCCAACATCAAGACCACCAGCCTTTACTTTCTCACTGTTCTGTAGCGGTGCTTGATCTTGTGGCAGGTGTGTATAACGCTTTAAGTTTTCTTGGTGCCATTCAAAACGCGGGTTATTTGTGATCGTACCTAGTGGGTTATCGTGAACTTTCAATTCGCCATTGATGTATTCAATCACAACCGAATTACCATCAGCATCATTGATATTAAAGTGAACCGTTGGCGAGAAATTCCAATCGTCTGCTTTCGGCACCACTATCGCATCAACAATATTAGTATTTTTCAGTAGCTCAACCGCTTCCTCAACGTTTTTTGCTTGTGATAGTACATACGTTGCTATCTGCCAGCCTGCAATAGATTCAGCAGATTCAGCTGCATTATATTCACTCCACTTTGCAGGGCCATACGGAAGGAAGAAAAATACGCCCGTCTGCAAACCATGCTCATTCAGACCTTCAGTGACGATATCTGAGTCATCACCCAAAGCCACTGTTGTTACCATGCCGTATTTAGCCTGCCAGGTTTTACCGTTAGCGCCATCTGGAGTGTAGCCTTGGAATTCATGACCGCGTGGGTAGATTTTCCAAGACCAATCGATCATTTCGTCACTGAACTCCATTGTGCGAGCGGCAACGACATCGCCGTTATCAGCGACCAAACGAATACCAGTACAAGCGTCTACGGCAGCTGATACTAATAATGTTGTAGAAAAAATTGATGCAGCAAGTGTTTTAATTTTCATTTTTGTATCCTTGATTTAGAAATAAAATTTCACAAAACCCCAAACAGCGTTGTCATCTGTTTCATACTTAGTTGATGCTGTTTCCATCGTGTTTTTAATATTTTCGTACTTGAAGGTCATCCAAATTGATTTTGCATCATTGATGGGAGCGCCGAACTGAATAGAGTTTTTTAGATTGGTAAAGTCAGCATCGCCACTCAACGACATATACTCGGGGAAGTACTGAACATACATACCGTTTGATGCAACATATGAAAAATACACTCCCCCCATATAACCGTTGTTAGCATCATCAGTAATTTCCATCATGTTTTGAAAATCTTCTGAATAAACACCTTGTACGTAACCTGCACGGGCATATATATCAAAGCCTTCAATACCCGTTTTAAATACAGTGGCAGCACCAATGTTGGCTGTAGTGAACATACTGTTGTCGATTAAATCTAGTGAAGCAGCCCACCGTGGAGTCAACTTGTTATCAACATTCAGCACGTGATAATACTGAAAGCGGCTGTCAGAATAATCGCCTTCATTATTCATCGTTGCCTCTAACGTCCCCATTAATGCAGTACCACTTTCTAGTACATGTGATAATGAACCGATAATTTTTGCATTACCGGTATTTGAGCCACCGATTGATAATTGTGAGAATGTTTTAGTCAGATCTGAAGGATCAATATCTTCTGCAATGACCGGCGAAGATAAAACGAGTAATGATGCAGCACTTGTCGCTAAAAATTTATAATTCATTGTTATTCTCTTAGTTATGTGGTGTTAATTACCCGCCTGCAAAATCTTCTTCAAATAACTCTATACATTCGGGTTTAACGATTTCATATAGATCTTTAAGTCGGTGATATTTTTCTATTGCCATTCATTCTCAGTAAGAAATTAATACTCGAACTCTTTGATTTCTTAATGACATTAAGCTCACTGATTTAAAGTGATGAGATAATAAATAGTTTCTGCAGTGATTTACCTGATTCCATTCTTGTTTCTTAGTTTTGGCGCAAAAAGTCAAACCATTGGCGTATAGCGCAGGGCTTGTGATTTCTTAGATAACCCGAAGTTAATAACAGGTAATGCACGGGTCGAATTTAAGTTGCGCCCTTGTCATTAGAAAATGAAATTGATCCACTGATGGTTGAATAAAGGCATAGTAAAAAGGCCCATAAATAGAATTTATGGGCCTTTAGGAGGGCGAGAAAACATATCCAGAACGGTTAACTAAATACTCGTTTGTTAGCACCAGTGTGTTTTTGCCTATTAAGTGTTTTATAAATATAAGCGCTTTTACTCACCCCTTTAGGCTGTATTTGTTGTCTTAAAAAGACAACAAGAACAAC
Source organism: Shewanella olleyana (assembly GCF_023283825.1). Classification (GTDB taxonomy): domain Bacteria; phylum Pseudomonadota; class Gammaproteobacteria; order Enterobacterales; family Shewanellaceae; genus Shewanella; species Shewanella olleyana. The sequence goes on from NZ_JAKILD010000004.1 coordinate 152,066, forward strand.
AGGCACTAACTACAATTGCATTAACTACAACTGTGCAAACTGGCGGATTAAGTTGTGATAAACATTGTGGAGTTTATCTAATTCTTGCCGTTCAGTATTACCCGCTGCAATCAATGCTTGAATAGATTGGTCAAGTTGATACAAGTTTTGCCGCAGAGATGATTCCGCCACCATGCTTTGCATCCAAGTAATTGCAGCAACCCGTTCACCACGGGTTACTGCCGTAACTTTATGCAAGCTACTTGATGGGTACACCACCGCATAACCTGCTGGAAGTTTAATTGATTGTTCGCCAAATTCTGTGGCAATGATTAACTCACCACCATCGTATTCTTCTGGATCAGAGAGAAACACTGTCATCGACACATCGCTGCGAAGCACGACTTGAGTATTAGGGACTCGCATCACTGCTGCATCAACATGAAAACCGTACTCTTCAGACTCAGAGTAACGATTAAAGCATGGCGGAAAAATTTGATGGGGCAAGGCAGCCGATACCACTTTCGGTGTTTCACCGATTTTTGCAAGCAACTGGTTTGCCAGTTGCTGCACAGTAGGATCGCTTGCTAATGCCTGGCTGTTTTGCTTTACCGCTGCAGCCATTCCCATCGCAGTATTTTTACCGTCATTCCATGTCACTGTGTTCAGTTGCTTTCGATATAAAGCCACTTCTTCTTTTGACAGTATTTGCTCAATCACAATCATAATTTAACTCAATCTTTCAATTCACAGTTCTCATTTAAGCAACAGCTTAAAACTCATAAGTCGCAGATAACTTGGCATTTCTTGCATCACCTAGATACATAAACGATCCTGAACGATAAGCGGCAGTGAAGTACTCTTCATCTAGCACATTACCGACATTCAAACGGAAAGTTAATGATTCAGTCGCGTTATAGTTAGCAAATAAATCAACGACTTGATAGTTTGGTACGACGATACTATAACGACCGTTTTCGGCATCGTAACCTGCAGCAGTATCAGGTTGTCCGCCGTACATTTCGCTTTGGTAGGTGTAACCCCCGCCAATCACAAATGCATCATTAATTTGATAACGTAGTTGCAAGTAGGCACTTTCATCAGCAAAGTTACTTAATGCAAGGCCAACGTTTTCTTCGTTAAATGACTCAAGTACTTCTGAGTCCATAATCGCTGCAGAAAACTGCACACTGAAAGCTTCAGTGATGTTACCGACCATACCGAATTCAACACCTTGAACGCGGTTTTTACCAGTATTCAATGTACCGAGTGTTGAGTAACTGTCACCTACACTTTCCATTACATCACTTTTAGTGATCTGGAATACCGATGCTGAAAACATAACTTTGTCTTCAAACATCATCCACTTAGTACCTAGTTCAATGTTTTCTACTAATTCAGGATCCGCAGCGCGGGCTTGATCAACATCACCACACACACCACCATAACCACAGCTAGCACCTAAATCAGACTCACCACCATTAATATTGGTCGCCGTGCTGTAATTAGCGTAAATATTACCTTCATCTGTAATGCTATAAACTAAGCCAATATGACCGTTGTACATGGTGTCGTCATATTCATATAAGATGTCGCCATTGCGAGAGCTTGAAGTATCATTCTGATAATCAAAGCTATCTTGTCTTACACCAAAGAAGAGTTCTAAATCTTCAGTTAGCGCAACCGTATCCATAAAGTAAGCTGAAACGGTCTCGATTTGGTACTCTGCATCATTATTGCCTTTGGTATAAGTACGTCCCATTAGCTTATCAATGTTATCTACAGTGTTACCGTCGCCGTCTAAAATACAGTAAGCGCCAGAATCACCACCTCGCCCAGCCGTTATACAGTTAGTTTCATTGGTGTATGCAATGTCGTAAACGCCGTTATCCACTTGCTGATCGGTATACTCGATCCCAAATACAAACTTGTTTTCAGCACCTAATATTTGAGTATTCCAAAACAGGTTGAACTGAGTACTAATGTAGTCAACCTCTTGATTACCTTGGTGGGTACTTAACGTCAGGGTATCAGCACCAGGTGCTTCTAGATCCGTATCGCTGCGAGTAGTTCCACGCACACCTGTGGTGATATATCCATTTTCGGTTTTACCAACACGAGTCGCGTTGTAAAACGTCAGGTTATCATTGATGTCATATTCAGTACGTAGAGTAAATGTCATGACTTCAGAATCTAAAAAGTCAGACTCTTGGGCATAAACAGGAATATCTGAAATAGGCTCACGGGTAGTTTGATCAAAGTAGCTACCTAAATCCGCTACATCTTTAGCATCTAAATAGTAACCATCGGCGATAAATGATAAATCGCTGCTTGGCTCAAAAACAGCCGATAGTTGCACACCATTACGCTCGCGGCTAATGCCTTCACGGCCAGGTTTATCTTCATCAGACAATAAGCCATTAACTCTCACACCAACTGTATCTGAAATGGCATGGTTATAATCCACAGTTAAACGGCGGTGATCATCAGTACCTACACCTAAATCAACGCGGCCTAAGTTATATGATGTTGAGGCTTTTTTAGTGACGCTGTTAATCGCACCACCTGAAGAGCCACGACCAGCGAAAGTTGAGCTAGGACCTTTGGTGATTTCAACAACTTCTGTGGCAAAACTTTCACGCGTCGTCATACCTGGGTCACGTAAACCATCAACAAACACGTCACTGCGCGCTTCATGACCACGGATAATATAACGATCACCAAAGGCATTACCGTTTTCACCGGTGCCTAATGTAACACCCGCTTGGGCGGATAAAATGTCTTTTAAATCGGTTTTGCCTGACTCTTGAATTTGATCTTGTGTTAATACAGTAATCACTTGTGGAGTATCAACCAAGTCCGCTACACGGCGAAGGTCACCTGATGACTCAGACAGATAAATAGAGTTTTTAACGCCATGAACTTTAATACGCTCAATCGCTTCTGCTGATTGATTTTTATCGCATCCAATACCGCTAACTTCAGCATTACAGGTTTCATTAACCTTAGCTTGATTCATTTCTGCAGATTTGGTCTCAGCTATTGTTGCAGGTGCGCCAAATACCAATGCGGCGGCAACAGCTTGTGCGCCTAATGACAAATGCTTTTGATGTGCTGGTTTCATGTTTTGATCGTTTCCTTGTTAACAAATACCTAGAATCAGGCAGATCTTAACAAGACAACAACATTAATGTAAATCATTATCATTAAGATTTACATTAATAATTAGAGCATATATTAGTTCTTTATGTTTTATATGATTTACAAAGCTGACAATAAGCAGGCTGTGATTTAGTTGATGATTGATCAAAACTTGAATAATCAAGCTTTGATCAATTTAACAATTTTGATGAGTTATAATTTTACGAGGGTCTCATGTCTGAACCTTTATCAGCTTTAATGGCTATTTCAAGTGCATTGGGGCGCTTTAATAAGAAAATGGATCGTGTGTTAAGTGTTCATGGTATTAGCTTTACCGATTTTCAAGTATTAGAACAATTGGCTCAATCACCAAATCAAGTCATGAGTCGCATTGAGTTAGCGGAAGCCACGAACCTGACTGCTTCTGGGATCACTCGATTATTACTGCCTATGGAAAAGGTTCATTTGGTCGAAAAAGAGAAGAACAACAGAGATGCTAGGGTTAGCTTAGTTAAGTTAACAACAACTGGAAATGAGGTTTATCAGAACGCTTTGGTGACAAGCCAAAATTTCAGTGACAACACCATGCAATATCTAACGGCTAAGCAAGTGGAACAATTACGAGTATTAGTAGGGAAATTATCTTAATAAGTGCCCATTCGGGCATTACGCCTCAACTTCATAGACCTCTAATGGTAAATCATCAGGATCACTAAAAAACGTAAATCGTTTACCTGTGTATTCATCCACCCGCACAGGTTCCACTTCAATGTCATGGTTAGCGAGGTATTCAACCACAGCATCAATATCGTCGACCTTAAACGCTAAATGGCGCAACCCCTGTGCTTCAGGGTAACTCGGACGTTTAGGGGAATGAGGAATTGAGAACAACTCAATTTGACTGCCATCAGCTAAGGCTAAATCGAGCTTATAGGAGTCTCTGGCTTCACGGTAATTTTCTGCAATCACCTTAAAGCCTAAAATCTCAGTATAAAAATGTTTGGACTGAGCATAGTCGTTGCAAATGATCGCCACGTGATGGATCCCGTTAAACATATCGCTCCCTTGATCAACTCTGATAAAAAGCTCTAATAAAAAACCCTGATAGATAACTCTATCAGGGTTTACTTTAGACCACACTATAAAGACTTTACGCAGAAAATTAGATACCGATTTCAGCACCGTCATCTTTACGGATAACCACAGTCGCAGCACGTGCACGTACTGAAGTGCCATCTGGCGTTTCTTCTGTAGCAACAGCAGAGTAAGGCCAGTTACGAGGATGCTGAATGTTTGCAAATACCGTAGTGTAATCTGGGGTAATTGCAAAACCAGTCACTTCACAACCATTTGGACCAACAAAGAAGCGCTTTAATTCGGCTTGGTTATCTGCACTAACAACCTGTTGCTGACCATTGTCGTCAGTCATCGGTGAAGGCACGATCGCTAGCATTTGATCGTTAGTGTATTCTTCCACTTCATCAGCGCCATTATCGGTTTGCACCCATAAAATACCGCGCTTATCGAACGCTAAACCATCAGGACTTGCAAACTGGTTTAAGTCAGTTAAACCTGAACGGTTAGTGGTTTCATCACCGTCAGCCGGAGAACCAAATACAAAAATATCCCATGTGAATTCAGTGGCATTACTGCCTTCATCCCAACGGATAATATGACCAAAACTGTTGTTTAAACGCGGGTTAGCAGGGTTTGTGCTATCAACACGCTTAGTGTTATTGGTTAGGGTTAGGTAAACTGTGCCAGTAAATGGATCAACACTTGCCCATTCAGGACGATCCATTGGCGTTGCACCCACTAAGTCAGCTGCGCCAGCAGTATTTAAAATGATTGAAGCCACTGAATCAAAACTGTCAGCTAAGGTTTTACCGTCTGTCGTTGCGCTATCTAGAGTTAAAGGTAACCACTCGCCAACGCCATCTTCACTGAACTTAGCGACATATAAAGTACCGTCATTCATGTACTTATCACCTGTGATGATGCGGTTAGTTGAATCAGCATCCGCTTCATCCCACATAGCAGTAGATTCATACTTATAAAGGTATTCAAAGCGAGAATCATGACCTGAATAAAATACCACTGGCTTACCTTCTTCAAGCTTACCAAAGGTACAACCTTCATGACGAAAACGTCCCAGTGCAGTACGTTTTACAGCACGAGAATTTGGGTTATAAGGGTCGATTTCAACAATGTAACCATGGCCATTCGCTTCATTTCGGTAATCATTAGCAGCACTTGAACCTGAAGGTGTTACATCAAAACGAGCAAATTCATCTAAGCGCTCATCATCATTGCCAGCAAGGTGATCCCAGCCATAACGCGTACCAGAAGTTGATAAACCGATACGCTGTTGCTCTTGCGTTAACTCACCACGATTAACAAAGTAACCAGGCCAGTTTTCTTCACACGTTAAGTAAGTGCCCCAAGGCGTGTAACCGTTACCACAGTTATTCAGTGTGCCACGCGCTTGGCTACCATCTGGAGAGTAACGCGTTTCAAGGTATGAGCTGTACGCAAGCGGACCAGCGATATCCATGACTGTAGCGCCCGTAAAGCGGCGGTTATGATCGTCATTTTTAACCGTTTCCCACATGCCATTGTTAAGCTTGATACGTACAACTGATACGCCATGAGCATTAATTTCTTTACGGATTTCATCAAGTACAGTGCGGTTACCATCAGCATCAACTGTTGGTCCCATTGGATGCAAGGCAGTTTGGTCAATGTATTCGTGATTCACACATAATAAGCCGTCATCACCCGCCTGCGTTAATGGGAAAAAATGCATGCCATCATGATGCATCCCCATAGAGTTAGCTTGATCTTCAGCGGTATTAGAACCGTCCTCTTTAAACGCATTCGCTTTATCGTTTAAAGGCTCGCCCCAAGGCGCAAGTACATAAGCAGAGTAACCAGCAGCAACGGTTACCGCATCAGTTTTAGAACCAGGAATAGATTCAAAGCCTAGCGTTGCCTGACTCACATTCGGTGTATCTGGCGTGGTAGGCGTATCATCGACTGGTGTTGAATCGTTATTAGAATCTGAATCAGAACTACAACCAGCAATACCAAAACCACTGAACGCGGTCATAGCACTTAACCCAAGACCACTTTTTACAAAGTTACGTCTTGAAAGGTGTTTATCTAATACTTCGTTAAACGGTGTGTTGTTACTTTTATTAAAACGAGTTGGATTAAACGTAGCCTTGCTCATAAATTATCCTTGGGATCAAAAGTTGCCAAACATTGTTGTAATTTTCGATCAGAGTAAGAATTTAATATGACAAACAAACGTAAAGGAGGTTACAAAAATAAAACAACTGTATGACCACACCCAGATTAATCAATACAAATGTAAATACAAATAACGCAGCAAATAATGAGTTCACTGCATATATGATTTAAATAAATAACTTAGCTAATCACTACTTACGCTTTCGGGCAGAATCCGCTATCGCCTTTTGCCGTGCTCTTTGCTTAAGAGAGCCTTTTTTGGCTTTACGTGGCTGTAAAGCTGGCTCTTTAGTCAAATCAGGCTCAAAGCCTTGATACCATTGCTGAGGTAAACGCCTATCAAGCTTTCGCTCTAATGCCACCAGCAGTGCTTCATCATCAGGGCTGAGAAACGTGACCGCAACACCATCTTTACCCGCACGCCCTGTTCTGCCAATACGGTGCACATAATCTTCCGCTTTAAAAGGCAGTTCAAAATTAACCACGGCATCAAGTTGCTCAATATCGAGCCCGCGAGCAGCGACATCAGTCGCCACCAATACTTTTACCTTGCCAGCTTTGAAATCAGCTAAGGTCGATTCACGCACAAATTGGGATAAGTCAGCATGAAAAGGCGCTGCACTGATCTTATTAGCAGTTAATTGCGCAGCAATCTTGTCAGCACCTTGCTTAGTGCGACTGAATACTAGCGTCTGCGACCAAGGCTCTTTGTTAACAATATGACCGAGTAAAGCAGACTTTCGCTCGCTATCAAGGTTATAAACCTTCTCAATAATTTTGGCTGCGGTACTGTTTCGTTTGGCGGTTTCTACAATTTTAGGGCTGCGTAATAATCGCTGACTGAATCTGAAAATTTGATCATCTAAGGTGGCAGAAAATAAAGCGGTTTGGCGCTGTTTTGGCAGTCGCTTTAATACCTCGACAATTTCCTCTTTAAAACCCATATCCAACATGCGATCGGCTTCATCGAGCACCAAATATTGTAAAGAGGATAAGCTCATGACTTTATTGCGCAGATGATCTAATAAGCGTCCAGGTGTGGCAATAATGATATCAACCCCAGCTTGAATAGAGGTCACTTGGGCTTTAATACTCACCCCGCCATACACCATCACCGCGCTAATATCAGTATGCTCGGCATATTGGACTACGCTTTGATGCACCTGCTGAGCAAGCTCTCTGGTAGGCACTAATATGAGTGCTTTAACCCCACTTGATGTCGCGTTTATTTGACTGTCTGATCCCGGCGTTTTGGTATTATCAGAATGAGTTAACGACTCATTTTTTGCTGCTATCAACCGCTGTAAAATCGGTAATACAAACGCTGCGGTTTTGCCTGTACCTGTTTGCGCTCCCGCCATGACATCTTCGCCAGCTAGCATCAAAGGGATAGCTGCAGCTTGTATATCAGTTGGCTGCTGATATTCAAGTTCATCTAGTCGTTGAGTGAGTGTAGGATCTAACCCTAAGGTTGAAAAAGACAAAGCCGAGGCGGACATAAAAACTCCAAAATGATATCAAGGCGAAGTTTACCATGTACGGCAATTTCTCAAAAGATTAGCGCAAAAGTTAGCTAGAGTTAGCGATTGGCAATTCCTGCACTTTAAGCGCTTATAAATGATCTAAGTAGAACGTTTGATATGAGCTCGAATACTTCAGCTTAATCTCATTTCAAGTAATGAATTTGCACTATTTTCGCTTTCTGCAGAAACACCACAATGCTCAAATCCCGCTTTTTCAAGGATACGAATCGAGCCCTTATTGCGCTCTACCACATGAGCTAAAATAGGCCGTTGGGACTGCTGATTTACAAACAAGTTAACCCCTTGACTGGCGTAACCTTGTCCCCAATAATCTCGTCCGATCCAATAACCAATAAACCAATCTGAGTGAGTGTCATCTTCACTCATCATAGACCATAAACAGATACTGCCAACTAAAGTGTCATCTACCCAAATACCTTGGGCAACAACATCAGCATTCGCCAGAATATTATTGCGCCAATGCTCAAAGAAAGCCGTCTCATCCCGTGCAGGAAAGTCTGCCATTTCATTAGCAAGGGGATCATTTTGAAACTCAAATAGTACCTGTAAGTCGGCGTCTGTGATGGGTAGCAAACTTAAGCTATTACGTTGAACTGTACTCATTAATCATTTAACTCCTTTAAGTGATTAGCATACTGGATGAGTGCCATATTATAGATATAATTTAAACGTTACCTTACTATTAAATCTCACCATTAAACCTCTCTTAAAAATCGATGCCAATCAATTAAGCGAATTGAATTACTGGTATTTTGTTCACGCTTAAGGCTATCTTTGTATATAAACTTCAAGGTTGAACTTTTGGGAGAGCAAAATGGATAAAGCACTTCAAACAATGATTGATAACATGCCTGAAAAAACAGGTAAGTCACTAGCGCAGTGGTTAGAGATTTTAATTGAGCAAAACATCGAAAAACACGGCCAAGCGGTTAAATATCTTAAAGAGCAACACGGTGTCACCCATGGCTTTGCCAATACCATTGTCACTTTATCAAAGCAAAAAGATGAATCCGCTGATGATTTAGTTTCTCTGCAATATCAAGGCAAAGAACAATTACAGCCTATTTATGATCTACTCATATCAACAGTAAAAGGCTTTGGTGATGATGTGGTGATCACACCTAAGAAAGCTAGCGTGAGTATTATTCGTAAAAAGCAGTTCGCTCTAATTAAACCTGCTACTAAAAGCCGAATTGATCTTGGTTTAAAGCTTAAAGATACCGCCCCCGAAGGCTGCCTTGAAGCTTCTGGTCCTTTCGGTGCCATGTGTAGTCATCGAATACAGCTAAGCGAAGTCAGCGACGTTAATGCAGAAGTTAAGCAGTGGCTGCTTGAAGCATATAAACAATCGGTTTAATCGCTGTACCAAAGAGAAAAGTGGATATATCAATTTAATGCCTGCAGCCGCTTATGGTAAACTACGCGCTTATCGAATATCGACAATTTTAGCTTTCAAGGAAACCCAAAGTGACTGATTCTGCCATGCGTCTTAATAAATACATCAGTGAAAGTGGCATATGTTCACGCCGTGATGCCGACCGTTTTATTGAGCAAGGCAATGTGTTTATTAATGGTAAACGTGCGCAAGTGGGTGACCAAGTTTCTTTTGGCGATAAAGTAAAAGTAAATGGCCAAGACATTGAGCCCCGTGATGCTGAAGACTTAGTGTTTATCGCCCTCAATAAACCGGTTGGTATTGTCAGTACTACCGAAGGCACTGAGCGTGACAACATTGTCGATTTTGTTAATCACTCGACCCGCATTTTCCCCATTGGCCGTTTAGATAAAGATTCTCAAGGTTTGATCTTTTTGACCAACAATGGCGATCTGGTTAATAAGATTTTGCGTGCAGGCAACAATCACGACAAAGAATACGTGGTCACGGTTAATAAGCCCATTACAGATGATTTCATCAAAGGCATGGGCGCAGGCGTACCGATTTTAGGTGTGGTAACGAAGAAATGTAAGGTTGAACAAGTCTCACCTTATGCATTTAAAATTGTGCTAGTCCAAGGACTTAACCGTCAAATTCGTCGTATGTGTGAATACTTTAACTTTGAAGTCACTAAGCTTGAACGCCAACAGATTATGAACGTCAGCCTTAAAGGCTTACCCATTGGTGAGTGGCGTGATTTAGACAAACAAGAGTTAGATGTGTTGTTTGACATGATCAAAGACTCTTCATCTGAAGATAAAAACGCCGCGCCAAAGAAAAAACCTAAGCCTAAGCCAAAAACAGCATCAGAGCGTGGAAAGATTGAAGGGCCAGAGCACTTTATGCAGCATAACCGCAGCACCAAACATAAAGGCCAAGCAAAAGGTGGCGGCAAAGGCCAAACCAAAGGTCAAGCTAAGGGAACGGGTAAAGGCGGCAAAGGTAAACCAAGTGGTGGTCGCAAGCCAAATCGTGCTCGTTAAATACGATTTAAAGCAGATATAGATAGGGCGTCAGTAGCAATACTGACGCCCTGTTTTTTAATAAGTTATTACAGAATTACTTGCCTAATAAAAACGTCATCGGAATATTCAAACGCTCAGCCCAGTCACTTTCATTATGAGCTTTGCCTTTAAAGAAGTGGGTTTGCCATAACGCTTTATCATAGCCCGCAGCCTCAAACAGTTTATCGACCTCAGCCTGCAAAGGCGGATACATGGCATCTAACGTTTGATCGCCATAATCAAAATACAATTTCACTTGGGGATTAGTGGCGATCTGTTTAGCCAAATACTGGTTAAATACTTGTGGGATTGGGTTATCTTGTTCAGCGAAAGAGCCTGGCCAATGGGTCGATAAGCACGCCGCACCGCCAAAGACCTGTGGATATTCTAACGCTGTATACCAAGAGATTAACCCTCCCATACTTGAGCCCATAATAAAGGTATTTTGCTTATCCGTTGCCACCTTAAAATGTTCATCAATATAGGGTTTTAGCTCAGTAACGATAAACTCAGCATACTTATCAGAATACACAGCTTGAGCTAATAGCTTTTCGGTTTCATTGCGCTGGGTTTGATACAAACTGGTTTGCGTATCAGCCGTTAAGGATTCAAAAGGTTTTTGAGGAAAGTATTCACTATGGCGAGACAGCTCGGCATTATGAACCCCCACCACAATAAACGGCTTAATATCATGACTCTTATTAAGACTTGCGGCGGTTTCATCGACTTCCCAAGCGGTGCCGTTCCATGATTGATTCGCATCATATAACACCTTGCCATCATGCATATACACCACGGCATAAGGCGCTTTAGCGGGGTAATCTTCTGGTAGCCACACATCAATAGGACGTGGTTTTATCAGTGTAAAATCGATAGCTGTTTCATCAAGGTGTTGCAATTTCCCTTGGCTGACAACAGGTAATGACGCTTGTGAAGACTCAGGAGCTGCGCCAGTATTTGCACCAGTATTAGAGTCGATATTGGCTGCCGCTGCACTGGATGAAAAAAACGATAACATCACAGTCACTAACAGAGGCATCGTCACCTTAATAAAAGACCTAGAACCATTATTATTGTTTAGCTTAAAAGTCATATTGTTTTCCCTTACAACACGATTAATTACCCATAACAAATATAAAAATACACTAATTCAATTAAAAAATAACACTAGCTAAATGAGTTATTCTTTAAGCTAGTTTGCAATCTCGTGCTAGTTTACATTGTCGTGCTAGTTTGAAGTGTCGTGTTAGTTCGCAGAGTCTTGTTTCGACCACTGCCTAAGCCGAACATAGCACCGATGATACATCCCCATGCACAAAGCCATAATGCGGTCGTACAATTACCTAATAACGAAAATGCATAACTTGCCAACATTCGGCCAATGACTAAAACAATATGCAATGATTAAACCCATATTAGCGAGTTAGGTAAATAAGGAGGCGAGGATTTGCTTTAGTATGAGGTGCGACTATTTACATATAAATAGTCGCACTGAAGGCATTTTCTCAACAGCAATCAGTGCAAAATGTATCAGAAAAGCTCGGTTACGAATCAGTAATTGCCTTTATCACCATGTTTAAAAAAGGACTGTAGAAATCATCCAAATAGTATATGAAAGAGTTGGCACAATAATGATATTGCCGACTTTCAGTTTGCTACTTGTTTAAAAATGACAGTAACCAACTATGAATCGCATAACTGTATTTAGTCGGTATTTTATAAGCGAGTTGTTCAGAGCCTTTACGTGTTATCAAATAAGTTATTTTAGCCACATTAACCACGCCAATCACTTCAGATAATGGGTATTTCCTCGCTCCAAATAGGCTTGTTTTCACAATCAAATTACCATGGTCGATTTTTAAGCGGTTTGGTACACATTTTTTAATGATAAGTAAGCTAATGCCGATTGAAAAAATGAAAGCTAATAAGTACTGCAATGCAACAGGGATATATGTAAAACCTTCTAACGCAGATAAATATAATAAAAAACCGCTAGTCATAATGGCCCACATACTAAGGCTAACAGGCACAGCCCACTGCCTAATGATTCCACCTCGTGTAGAGGCAACTCTGATTGCTTGAAAGCCAACTTCTTTAACGGTTGAGTCATTAGGTAATGGCGTTATTTGATGATTTTTCAATAGCCCTTTGGCAGTAAACTTATGCCTTTTATGCTGCACGACCAAGGCTAAATCAGTATCAAAATGCCGTTCAATAAACAGCGCAATATCGAGCATAGTTGGAAAACTTCTCATCGAAAGATTCCACTCTGGGTAGCTGTAGAATTTAAGACTGTAATGATGATTAGCCCGCTCATTAGTATCAAAAAACGCCTCAACTTCACCGCTGGTGAAACCAGACATTTCCAGTAAAGATAAACTGCTATTCGTGACAACGTCTTTATCGGTAGTAATTCCAAACCAAGACTTGGTTTTAATCACTTCTTGATTTACAGCATCAATAGTCAATCGATTGATTTTAAACATAGGGAAGAAAAAACAACTCCCTAGCAATAAAAATACAAAAGACATTACTATTTCACCTGTGTCTTGGTAATTAAACCAGCTCAAATACATTACACCAACGCCAATCATTGCCATGACTGCACTGAAAAGAAAATCAATGATACCGCCAGTGTCTTGTAGAACTACCCGCTCTTCCGTCTGCTTACAAATTTTATAACCCATTACATCCCTTTAATATTTTTAGTCATTTAAAAACAATGCCCTATTGCTTTCGCAATAGGGCATTCATTATGGTTTTTTTTGAAAATACCAACGGTTATCATCATACAGTTTAAAAGAACAGGAGCTTCCTCTTACCCTATCCATTATTCCTGCTTTATATTTTATTTTTATACGCTTAATTTCTTGACCTTTATATGTTTTCTCTATTAACTGCTCTTCCATTTCGAAAACTTCATACTCAGTCAAAGGATCACTGCCAAAGCGCTTTAAATGTCCTTGTGGCCAGTCATTTTCTAAAATGGTTTCTAGCTTTTTCATAGATTTTGGTAGTAAGTGAAAAAACAGTTCAGGATCATTCTTTAAAAAACTATTCACCATATAATCTTGGCAAACAGCTTTTAAATTTTCATCAGAGCCGTCTTCAACTCCAGCAAAGCGCTCTAGGGCACTTGCTGAAAAACTCAAGCCTAGACTTAACATCAAGCTCAAAAACACACATCTTACTTTCATTACTATTCCTTTAGTTTTGTCTTTGAAAATCCAATTATCTATATCGAGAAAGTGAGGTTTATTAGTTGTTTTGCTGCGCTCTTCTGCGCTCCACATCTGCTTTAGTCATTCCCATTGCATCTGTCATGTAGCACATTTTAACCATCTGAAACATTTGCACTAACGAGCTAATTCGGCCTGCATGCATTTGCACGTTTAACATAGCCATAGTCGCGCCCATTTCATCATTATCGCCAACGGATGATGCAACTGTACTTAAGGCTGAATTTGCCTCGGTAATCTCAACTATCATGCGTTGATATTCGGTGACATTTTCAGGTACATAACAGGTAGATGTTTCGGGTAATTGGCTTAAAAAAATCTGATATTCATCAACAAATTTATTAGCCTCAACCAATGTTTGCTCACCGAGTTGTTGTAACTCTTGCACTTTGCCGCTTTTAAACATGCCAATGGCGCTGGTCTGCGCCTCTGTCATTCGATTAAACCCTTCCATCAACGCAAGCTGTTTATCGGTGATGACTTGGCTACGTTCCGTTATCGGTAATGTTTTAGCATCAAACGAGGCAATGGCGGCTTGATTCCCTGCTAGGGATGCAAAACTTGTTGTGGTTAGCGCAGCCCAAAATAATGAGTGTGTTATATATTTCATTTTAAAATCCTTTTTAGTTTTCAGTTCTTGATAGATTAATCTTATGTTTGCAGCACCATAAACAACCGATAAAGGCCGTAGCACAACATGATTGATAACCCCACAGCCATAGGGAGCAAAATATACAGCCGCCACTTCATTGGTAATTGATCAATTTGAGTGAATTCAACACTGTAGCCCTTATCATAAAGTGCAACTACATAGTCATTACTCTGAAAAACATGCCCAGGAAGGCGGTGCTGTTCGCCATTACCAAGCGTAAATATCACCTCAAAAATATAAGGATACTTCTGTTTTTCTGCGGTGCTATAGGAATAGCTGTTTGAGTTTTTGTAACTATACCAATTCCAAGTAATGTCGATTTTTTTAATCTCACCTTTCGCAAAGCTGTGAGTTTTTCTATCTAAAAAAAACAAAGCTGGAACGGATAACGCATCTTGCTCAACTACCAGCTCACTCGGCCCCTGACCAGGACAGTGAAAGTAACGATTCGCTTTAATCATATGCATGGCAACTGCCCCTAAAATACCAAAACAATTGTGACTAAAGCAGCTTGCCAGTTTTGACTCGACCACATAAACAATAAGCCAAGTGCACAAGCAAGATAAAATGGCAGCCTTATTTGATGAAACAACTTAGCGGGCAATGGCATGGCTGCCATAAAGACAGGAAAAGTCGTGACAATAGGATGATTAATTAACGGGCGCCTAAACAGGTTTACAGTATCATTATCCAACTTAACACTGCTAAATGACGCCCAGTTTTTATCGTTAAACGCATCAAAGCTTCCCACGCAATTAAGCCCCTGACTAACAAGTGCCGTTTTGAGTTTATGTGAATACACACTTCGCTTTGCTTTAGGTAGCCATAATCTAGTCGTTAATGGGTTAGGCTGAGATTGCTTATGCTTTGGCTCGTCAGTGCAGTAGACCTTAATCTTAGGGGTTTGATGAATCACTTGCAGCTCAACTTTATCGATATTCGTATAGGTAATCGTTTTCGATTCAAAGGCAAATATGGTGGTGTTGAAAAGTTTAAAACCGATGAAATACCTTAAAGATTTTTCACCCTCAACAAAGTGAATACGATGCTGAAAGCTCAACAAAACCAACACTGAAATTATACTCAGCACGAGCTTCGCAATGTCTAAAGCATCACTACTCATTGATACGATTAAAAGTACGGAATGTACAAAGGAAAACACAAAAAGAGGCCACTTGACGACCTCGAATAATGAACGAATAATCACTAACTCTTCCCTGATAGTTATGCCTGAGCCACAATCCAAGTAACTCTTAAATTTACATAAAAAAATCTAATACAGAGTATATACAATCACATACTGACTTTGTAGTTTTTTAAAATTGCAGCTCTACTTTTATTTAATATTAATCGTATTAAAAGGAAAGAAATAGATTCCGATGCACAGTAGAGTCAACAATGACAAATTAACTACTGTAACAAGGGTGACCCTTCAATAAGTTTTAGTCCTTGTTAATCTGTTTCAATTCTACAGGATAATTAAACTTAATCAGTAAATACAATAAACTCGAATACGGGAACGCCCAACTGTTCAGTTCAAAACACTGACCGTTATGTAATATAATTTCAAACGAATAAATCTGGTTTTTCTTCATCGAACCACCATTATCTGAAGCATAAAACGAATACCATTTAACATTTATTCGTAAAATTTTATCCTTAGATAAAAGCATTGGATTAGTACTTGAAACTTTATTGGCAATTGATTTATCGCTACGTAATTGAGCTACAAAGGGAGGGAAACTAATATGGTTTTCAGCAATGTCTATTTGCTTATTAAACTTAAGCTCTGCGGGTTTGACTCCCATACTTCGTAGCGATGTTTTTACTCTACGTTGATATTAAATAGCGAGGCACAATAATGTGATTAAGGGGACGCTGACACTGTAAAGAGCCTTAATATCCCTTTCTGTAAACACTTTAAAATCATTCACTAACTCAGTTGCTGTAAAATTCAATAATCCAAAGCCAACGAGTAACATGAACGCCAATAGCAAAGCCAACTTAACTTCATTGTTAAAGGGCTGGCGCATAAGCCCCCAAGTGATCGGCAAGATGACGACTTTATCAGGGCTAATATTGCGATACTTTCTGCTAATGCTGCTATAAAACCAACGATTATCTTTCAGTAGGTGTTGTAAGTTATTCAAAATAAAAGTTCCATTTTCAACTCCATAATAATCTAAGAAAATAAAGTTATTATTACCTATAAATAAAAAAGTGAACCTGCACCATCAGAAAGCTCACTTTGTTTTTTTATGTTACACCTATAAAGGTGTGTCTCTGAAATACCATTTCGTTTTAATACGATTAAAACTACATGAACCTACTAGACTGCTATTTAAACCCTTCATATAAATAAAAACTTTTCTAGACTCTTCAACGCCTATTATTTTCACTGCAGTTGGATGGGGAGGTATATTTTCTATCCTCTTTACCCTTATTTCTTTAGGTGCACTGTTATAATCTTTATCAAATTTATTATGCTTATTATTCAGCTGCATCTTTAGATATTCCTCTCCTAAAATAGCAACGACCTCTTCAGGGAAACCATCAACATAAGCACTTAAATCATTATTTTTATATTTAGAATATCCCTAAGCAACGTTTAGCTAAGGGGTCATTTTCAAGGTCATTAGCTGAGGCAGACCCACACATTAAAAATAACAACGTTGTTATTGAAATAATTATTTTATTAACCATTTTGCACAACCCTTACTTTATTGATTAAATTTTTTTATAAAAAAATAGTAAAAAATAGTAAAAAATAGTAAAAAATAGTAAAAAATAGTAAAAAATAGTAAAAAATAGTATGCCATATTATTTTCTCATGCATCCAATTAAACTAACAAAACTCAATCATGCTTAATCATTGGCACATTACAAAATTTTGATATCTGTTCACCTAAAAGTGTCATCGGCTGCAAATTACCATTTTCAAACTTTATAGGAGTCACCAGCCCTTTCAGCACGAAGATTAAGTCATAGCTCAGCCCATAACCATTACCCCGCGCAATCGTCTGCCTGAATTCTATTGCGGCAATTTGATTGATAAGAATAACTTGCTCAGCGAGCGTATACAAAGAGGTTATCTTAGTGATTATTTGCTTGGTTTCTAGATCAAATGTGACTTGTCGTTTAGCAAACATTAAATGCCAAATTAGCAAATTCGCTAATGCCCAATTAAGCAATTCACCATAATTCCAATGCTCTAACCCAAAAGCAAGAAACAACGACATTAACGCAAAAAAACTGATAACGATTCCACGAGTAATCACTGCTGAACGCGCTTTAGCCATAATAGCTTTAGTCTGAGTCAGTTGTTTAAAATACATTTAAATAGCCTCCTACAAACTTCATCATCACAGCAAATAACATAAGAAAGGGCAAAGGATATAATATCTTGACTAACTTTTTGGGACAAAAAAGTGGTTCAATGAAGTCTACTGAAACTTGATTAGACACTTTGATATTCTCTGCAGTTGCGAGCTTTTGGCTCACAAGGTCAATCTGAGCGTCTTGAGTATTTACATTAGCTGATGTTATTGACTCAGTTGACGATGATGCGAGGCTTGAAATATCAATTGGGTGAATATTCGGGTAATCACTGACTTGCTCATTCACCTGAATATCAAACCTTTGCGCGATAAATAAGGCTGTATTCATCGTGTCAGTAAGGCTGCCAGTATTATAAGAGTCGCGACCAATTTTAAGTTCGAACAGGCTTCGGTCATGACGATTATGCCTATACAGAAGTTGTGTTGATTTAAGTGAAGTGATGGTTTTCTTTTTAAAGAAAACACCCAACAGCTGTAATTGACAGAAACAATGCTTATTCGAATTATCTAAAACAAAATGATGTTTGAGCGACCCAAGTAAGATCACTATAACAAGTAATAACCCGACAACAATCTGGTAGAAAGTTTGCTCAACGCCGTCAAGCGTAACAGCCATAACTAATGATGCCGATAACGGCAGCAAACCCAAAACAGCAAAACCCCGACAAATATAATGCTGCTTTGTGGAAAAACGTAATTGATCCGGCAACCCATCAGATTGAATAAAACGGCGGGCTATTTTTGGCAACTGCGAATACTGCATGCATGACTTCCTTGTTTTCATTAACAGTCATCCTGACTAATGATAAATTCTATTTTATAAATTGAACGGAGACACTAATAACACCATTAAACACGTTAACGCTAAGTGAGCTAACACTGGGAAAATTAACAGTACCATATGCAATTGATATTTCATCGTCCAACTTCGTTGAACCAATTTCACTGGGTAATTAAAATAAACTAATAAGTAAAAAATATTCTTTAGCGGGTAATGCAATACATCTAGATTCAATTGTTTGCCAGAAAACAATTGAATATCAAGCTGGTAGACAGTGCGAATAGAGTTACCACCATTAGTTTGAACGTTGTAGATCACTTCAACCTGTTTTATATCACTTTTGGATAATTCTAATTGTCCATCAGATTCATTAACCAAGCTGTTTACTGGTAATGACACTCTTGTGGCACTTATATGACAACATAAAGGAATCTTTATCTTATATTGACGTTTAATTAAAAAAGAACGTAATAGTAAACTTCCAGGCACTAAACAAACATTAATAATGACAATGATTAATGGAACCTGTGGAAATTTTGGATATAGCGATATCGCACTAGGTGTTATAAAAGGCAGTAACCCCATCAACAGTAAGCCACCAGATAATACTAACTGTGTCCTCACTTTTAATGGATAAAAAAATGAGATCATTTTGAGCGTGATATTACTCGCTGAGTTAAGTTGTTTTATGCCTTTAAAGTAAGTTGAACCAAACCAAGTATCATCATCGACTGTAAGCTTTTCTTGCATATAGAACCCTAAAAAGCAGCACCATAATTAGGTGCTGCTTTATTAATTTTGTGGTGGATTATTATAAATAAAGACTTATTTATAATAAATTAAGCATATACCAATGTTCATCTACTTTAGCAAAACGGCAATAGCCAGCGGCTTCTGCATCGGTATTACCCTCGGGGTGAGTAGAGTCGAAAGTATAGCCAATCCACACTTCTTCGTCATAGCCCTTAGATTTAGCACTTGAACTAACATCGTGAACCTTTGAGTTTTTTGCATCCACATAGTAGCTATCAAAGGCATTGTTTAATCTAAAATTATTAATTCCCAAATATCTCTTTTTAAAATACTCGTCATGTCTCGCTTTCAGATGTTGTACTACTTGTGCATCAGTCGCTGGATTAGGGAAAAATAAAGCTTTAAACAACTCAACATCTTGATTAATAATCACTTCAGCAGCTTTTATGCAGTTTTCTTTAGGAATCGACACATCGACGGTATCGGGTAGAGGCGGGTACTTATCTAAGTCCCACGCTTGACAAGGTGTTGCAACGACCAAAGCGGCTAAAAACATTCTTCCTAACATAAACCTTCCCTTTTTTTGCTACTCGCAAACAAATTTAACATTATTATACACAAAAGCACCCCGAAGGGTGCCAGTTTGCTAATTAGAATTGACTGGACATTCAGTCTCTTCTTCAGCAATCTCATCTTGTAATATCATAGGTATTCTCAAAGCTTGCTTTTGATTATTAGAATTACCTGCACTAGCACCATTGCTTACTGTTATTTGATA
This sequence comes from Shewanella olleyana, assembly GCF_023283825.1. Classification (GTDB taxonomy): domain Bacteria; phylum Pseudomonadota; class Gammaproteobacteria; order Enterobacterales; family Shewanellaceae; genus Shewanella; species Shewanella olleyana. Next base: position 171,962 of record NZ_JAKILD010000004.1, read on the forward strand.
ATTTTTGTGCGTATTAGGACATAAATCACGACCTGATAATTCATCACCACTAACTGAGGTTATATCACCGCTAAATTCGATATAATAAGTTGCGATACCATCATCCGCCCTTATACCGGTTAATTTAACATTATGAACTCCGTCTTCTAACGAAATATCTATAGGGCCAACTTTACGTTCAGGTTGATTATTGTCATATATCACTCTGTTATTAACTAATAGTTTAAATACATCGTCATTAAAATTACCATTATCACCGAAGGTTATTGAAACCTGCCCAGGCCCAGAAAATGGAAACTCATTACTCAATTGTTCAGCCACTTCGACTGTAATAAAACCAGATATTGCACCATCAGGCACTACCACAACTAATTCATCCGTCGCCGCGGACTTCACTGCGGCTTTCAATCTTTGACCATTAGCACCGCTAAAGGTCACTTCATTATCTGAAATCGTTCTGCTAAAACCGATACCACTAATTTTAACTTCGTCACCAGGTGAAGCTTTATTGGGCGTAATACTTGAAATAGTCAGCCCCTGACCAATTAACACATCATATGGCACAATAGCGACTTTATTAAGATGATGAACTTCAACCCGAAGCGGGCCTACAGCATTATTTAACTGAGTAACACTATTGATTGAAAATTCAAGTTCTGTACCTTGCTCGTTAACACTACTATAAAACGCATCAAGGGCACGATTATTTGCTCCCAGATCTTTCACTTTAACTTCTGGTAAAGTTTCACTTAAATAACCTGGCACCTTAGCCATGCCACTGCCGTATATAGTAAATACTTTACGGAGATTGTCTTTTTCTATCATCCTAGGTGTAATATCTACCGCAGACAAACCCCACGTAATGATAAAGTCTAATTTGTTGGGTACCCCCATTAAGTCACCAAGAGTCGCTGCCATATCAATCATCGCTGTGGCTAATTTACTTGTTTCATACGCCGCAGCGATTTGCCCCCAGCCTGGAATAAACTTTTCAGCGACTTTAGTTACCATTTTTTCGACAAATGTCTCAAGGTCGAAATTAACGAGTATCAACAATGCTTTAGTTATTTCGCCATAGGAGTCTTTATCCAGTGGATTTGTTAATATTGGTAGAATTTCTTTCTGATAGATTTTTACACCTATGTTGGCAGCGAGGTTATTCCAATCATCTTGTGTTGCATTCGGCTTTTGTAATAACACATCAATTTCAGTGCCAATAGTTGGCAGGTTTTCCATAACCGCTTTTACTATTAACGTTACTTTTTGTTTGGTCCTATGCTCCGGTGCTGCTAAATCTATGCCTACTGCATCAAATAAAATTGAAAAGAAACGCAACACAATATTATCGATAATAGTTCTTGCTACGAGCGAACTCTGTGCTTTTGTTGCTTTGACATTATATGACTCGGGAGCATAACGAGCGTAAGGGCTTGGTCCAAAAACTCCGCCTAATGCAGGTGTAATAATTTGATATAAGCAGTCTTTATAAACACATTTATCTATCATTGAATCAGCTGACCACACTGATAGACCCAAGAAGGTGCCCGTTTGTGGCCCGAGCATCCCTAAAGAATAAGGTTGTTGAATATGCTCAGATAGAGGATTATTTAATGATTGTTCATCATAGTTAATCTCCCCTGTTGCACTATTAATTGGGTATACTCTTGCACTTAAATAAAGTTGACTACGATTCCTTAACTCTACACATCCATCATAATTAAAAACCTCATGCCAAGCAGGATCAACACCTTCACCACAGTTATTTCCAATCAATCCCTGATTTTCAAAAAAAGTTGTCGCATCCATTGTCATATCAAATGCATCCCAAGAGCCTATTGTTTCAGGATAAGAAACAATACTAGGTTCCAAAATTGATAAGTTTTCATTACTGGATAATTGATTTACTAGGGCAGCATATTCATCATGAATACTTTTAGTGGATATTGAATTAAGCTTACCGCTAGAAAAAAGTTCTGTATTAATCAGAGATTCATACTTATTGAATAATTCATTCCTTACTTCTGATTTTTGTTTAAAGTCAAAAAATGAATAGTTCTCATGTAATAAGGTCTCTGCGTCAACCATATATTGACTAAATGCATCAGTTGAACTAATTAACTCAACAACATCTTTGGTATCGTAACCTTTCTCTTTATAACTCCAACTTAAATGTAGAACTAAACTAGCTAAAGCTGTCGTTTTATAATTAAACTCCACTTCTGTATCATTAACGTATTGAATAGCACTTAAATATGAAGCTAGCTCTCCAGTTTCATTGCGTGTATAAGTGAATAATACTTCAGCATTACTACCAAACTTATCGATTTTAAAAGTATTACCTGACAACTCAGTAGACATTTCAGAATATATACCACCAATTGTTTCTATAGGTAATGCATTTTCTTGAGTGACATTTATCTGAATATCTTGCTGTAGCAAAAAGCTAATATAGTTACTTTTTCCATAAGCATTATTAACTGAATAGCTACCACCAGTAACTTCTTGTGGTACTGTAACCGTTACCTCATTGACACTAATTAGCTGTGTTGGTGCAGGCTTCTCATTGAAAAAAACGGTTGTGTCATCATCAAAGTTATCACCATATAAGCGCACAACACTACCAGCACTTAGTTCTTTAGGATTCACTTGGCTTAATAATGGTAAATTTTCATTTCCTATATCAATATAATATGGTTCAGATTTATAATCACCAGTTACGATTGTGACTTCACTTTCACCAGAATCCATTGGTAAATCGAATTGCAAATAAGACATTTCGCCATCACGAATAGTGCTCCTCGGCAAAATGTTATAAATCTTGCCTTGCGTATTAACAATGAGAACTGGACTTACTGGCGTAGCAGGATAACCCTCGATGTCTAATTCAAATGTATCACCAGCTCGCAGGAAAAAATTAATTTTACTATTTTCATAAATTGTTGATACGTAGCGAATAGATAAATCACCTCTTTTTGACCAAATTACAGTTTCTGCGGCCTCTAATCTATTAATATCATTTACGTCGAAAATATTGTCATTATCATCGTCCAAATCAAGGTGGTCTATAATACCATCGTTATCGAAGTCATTTGGCTGCGAACTTGTACCACTCTCTATATTGTCTTCAATTCCATTGCCATCAGCGTCACTATCTAAAAAGTTGAGAAAAGAGTCATTATCTATGTCCTTACTACCTTCTAATCTGTCGGTAAAATTATCCCCATCAGAGTCTTCATCCAACCAATTTGGAACCGTATCATTATCTAAATCAATGCTGCCATTTTCAGTCCCAAAGATATGTTCAAGACCGTCGAGAATTTCATCATTGTCCATATCATTTTCAATTAAATCAGATCCGAATGCTCGCTCCTTCATATCGTCAAATGAATCTACATCTTCATCATAGAAAAATATCATCTCATAAGAAAGATCTGAGCCGCCAGCAAAGTTTTCATCAATAACACTTAGTTGATAAGTTCCAGGATCATAAATAGGGAAATTAACAACATAAACATTCGGTTCGCTGTATTTATATAAAAATATTGCATTAATCACGAGACCATCTTCGTTCGAAACATATACCTGAGGCTGAAAACGTGGTGAAGATGATTTAAAATATGCAGTCATTGATTGGCGATCATCGACAACAAATTTAAATAGGTCTCCTTTGTCAAATTCTGAATCAATAACCCCCTTAACTTTAACTCCAACATCTACGACTATTGGTGTTGCTACCGAAGGATTATCATTAGGTTCTACTTCAAAAAATACAGGATAATTACTCTTACTCGCATCAAACGGATAATCATCCTGTTCATCAGGTACACCATCACCATCTTCATCTTTATTTTCCCAGGTGCCAACATACTCGTCAGGATCTGTTGGATCTGTTGGATCTGTCGGGTTTGTTGGCGTAACTGGATCTGTAGGTTCGACTGGCGCTCCCCCTTGATATCCTGGATCACCTTCTTCTAGCTCTCCATTACATCCTGTCATTCCGACACTAGCGGCAAGTAACATTGCTAACCAGAGTGTTTTTTGTTTCATTGAATATATCCCTATAAAATCCATTTATTTCAATATTTAACTTAATCTTTAAAGCTATTTTTATTACATTCTGAATGGTGTTTGCATTCTCATTAATCCTTGAGAAACCATTGATAAATAAATATCTCCCGTAGCTTGGCCTAACACATTACAAGCCAATTGGTCTGTACTCGGTGCGTACCAAGCTGAGGTTACAATTTCTTTTAATACATAGTTTGCAAAGGGCACAATTAACTTTTGGCACCAACGCACTTCTATTTGCAGTAAATTGGCGTCCTGTATATTGAGCCTTCTTCCTGATCCAACGTCTTTTAACGCTGGGTTACGATACATCAGCGTATTGTTAGGAATTTCATTTATAAACCCACTTGTATAGCGACTTCTCACTTTAAACTGATCAAATGTCGCTTGGTCTGGGTTCAAGATGGTCAGCTTACTTTGTAAGGCCACTGCTAAACGTGATTTTGCCACCGCTTCTACGGTGTCTGATATATCGGTTCCATGAGCAAACAACGGCATCATCCCTGCAGCTAACCCCTTGTTAATCTCGCCAGCTTTACCGTGATGTAATGTACCCGCTCTCACGGCAGTAATTGTTGCTGCATCTAAGGTACTTTTGGCGGTGTATATAAAGCTCCACTGCACAATAAGCATGATGGCAACGAGCATAATGGGCATTAAAAAAGGCAAAGCGAGGTTAAACTCAACCATGCTTTGACCTTTTTGATGAATTAATTTAATGCTCATAATGCAGCTTTTATCTGATTATTCGATTTCACTGGTTCTTTTTGGAGGTTATTCAATGCATCTAGTAAGCCTTTGATTTGTCGTCCCACTGGCGAGTCTAAATTACCTTGTCTCGAGGCGGTAGACAGCACTTGGGTAGACTGTTTTATTCTTACTAAACTAATGTTATACCAAGCCTTTTGATTATCTGGCTCTAATTCTAAACACTTACTATAGGCAGAAATAGCAGCTTCTTGGCGGCCCGTTCTGGTGTAGATATTCCCTAAACGAAACCATGCAGGTGCATAATTAGGCACACTGGTTAGCACTTCAATGTATAAACTTTCTGCTTTATCTAACATTGCCATTTTATAAGCAGTTTCGGCCTCAGATTGTAGTACCATGATTTGCTGATTCCCTTCTGGCTCTTTAGGCTTGCTTGCACCTGCACAACCAGAAATGAATAAGCTAATACTTATTAATACCAACACTACACTTTGTCTTACCATGACAATATATCTCCCTTTCGAATCTTATTTTTTTCAGCACTTCCTGCTGCAATTTCTAATACTTTTGAAGCCGTTAAACAGCCTGATATCCTAGTCGGTTTTAATGCTTCAATTATTTTTACAACTTGATTTTTTTTATTTAAATAAACTACGTCAATGCTATAACTCATTCCAAAGGTATGTACTGAGTTACAAGGAATAATTAATAACCCTTGTTGCATTGTTAAAGGCTTACTGCCTAAAAGCCCTCGCATTCTTAATGGTGCTGTATTGGCAAGCTGCACGTCTGTTAATACTTCGCCTGTTTGTTGGTTTGTTACTTTAATGATATTCACTTTACAGCTCATACATAAACTTCATGGCTATTGGGAATGCCAATATCATAAAAGTCACTGGGAATATAAATAGAATCAAAGGAAACACTAACTTAACGGGTGCTTCAAGCGCCTTTTTCTCGGCACGTTGAAAACGCTCTACCCGACGCTGATCTGATTGGATTCTTAATGTTTGACCTAGACTTGCCCCTGTCTTTTCGGCTTGTGCAAGCGCACTAACTAAACTATTTACCTCAGTGACTTGTACTCTTTGTGCCATATTCCTAAACGACTGCGCTCGCGACATACCCGCACGCATATCACGGATGACTTTTTCAAGTTCAATACGTAGTGGTCCTGCAGGACCACGCTCTACCGCTTGCGACAACGCACCCGTCATATTCAAGCCTGCTTCAATTGACATGGTGAGGTAATCTAAATAAACCGGCAGTGACTTTACAATTAGACCCTGACGTTTTTTACGTAAATCATTCAAGGTAAGTACTGGTAAGAAATAACCCAATATTGCTGCAATAATTAGGTAGTTAATCACTAGGTTTTCAAGTAATACACCACAAATAATTGCAATGCCAAGTGAGAAAATAGTGCTGATTATTCGTATAGCAAAGTACTGTTCTGCCGTCATAATGTAAGATAAACCTGAAATTTGCAGCTTCTTAGAGATGCGCTCTAAGTAATCAACACTTAAGTTTTCACTTACATAAAAAGCTAAAATTCGTACCCAAGGCCAAATGACTTTTAAGCCTGGCGATAAAGGGTCCATGAATTCTCGACTATCTGCGGGTACCTTCCTATATATCTTGATACAACTATAAACAAGAAAAATAACGGCAACGGTATAACAAGCAACAATTAGATTGACCATAAATATCCCTATACGTCTATCGCAACGATCTTTCTAATCGACATGTAACCACAAGTTAGCATGATGGCAATGAGTACCATCAACGCCCATCCCATTGGCTCTGTTAGAATGCGACCCATTGATGAAGGCTCCATGTGATATAGCACAACCCCAATAAAGATTGGCAGTAAGGTCATCACTACCCCCTGCATTTTTCCTTGCGAAGTTAGCGCATCAATTTTTCCTTCCATTTCAATTTTGCGGCGTAATGTGTCAGATAGTCGTAAAAGTACCTCCGCTAAATTACCGCCAACCTCACGGGATATTTGCATCCCGGCAGTAACAAGTTGAAACTCATCTTCAGGGATTCTAACTAGCATATTATCTAATGCTTTATTAAATTCGACGCCTAGGCGCTGCTCTCGAAGAAACAACTGAAACTCCTGCTTCATCGGCGATTCCATTTCTTCAGCCATAAACTCAATTGCGCTGGTCACATTGGCACCAGACTGCATTGAGGTTGCAACCATGTTTAAGCCGTCTGGAAGTTGGTGAACAAACTTTCTTCTTCGTCTTTTATGTAAAAATTTATATGCAAATCGTGGGATCAATGCCAAAAATAGACTAATCAAGATCCCTAACGCCCAGGTACCGAAAAATATTCGAAATACAATCGGCATTGAAAATAGCGTCAGCATGTTTAATACAAAGAGTTGTCGAGGCTCTATAAACAAAAACATATCTGAAAGATTAGTTCTTGCCGATGAAGTAAACGTGTCGTGATACCTTAGGGCAAACTTGGCTGATAAATGTTTGATTGACCAAACAAAAAGCGATATTGATATAAAAGCCATAATTACCACAATCATAATGGTGGTCATTGAGCTCTCCCATTATCAAATATATCAAGTTTGATTTTCACGCCACGCTTTTGTAATTGTTCATAAAACTCTGGTACTGTGCCAGTTGCCATATAATCACCAACCACCTTGCCAGCCGAATCAAACCCAGTTTGTTGAAACTTAAATATTTCAGAAAGCTGCACGACACTACCTTCGAGACCTGTCACTTCACAAATACTCGTGACTCGTCTTGAACCATCAGAAAAGCGCGATTGCTGTACGATAATGTTCACTGCTGAAGTTATTTGCTCTCGAATTGCCAGTACAGGTAAATCCATACCAGCCATCATGACCATGACTTCTAACCTTGAAATACAATCCCTTGGTGAATTTGAATGGGCTGTTGTTAGTGAGCCGTCATGACCTGTATTCATCGCTTGCAGCATATCTAGCGCCTCTCCACCACGACACTCACCAATAACGACTCTATCTGGTCTCATACGGAGACAGTTTTTAACTAAATCTCTGATTTCTACAGCACCTTTTCCCTCTTGGTTAGGCGGGCGAGCTTCAAGAGAAACGAGATTGGGCTGGTACAACTGTAATTCCGCTGCATCTTCAACAGTGACAATTCTTTCGTTATCAGGAATAAAATTTGAGAGTACGTTGAGAAGTGTTGTTTTACCTGAACCAGTACCTCCAGAAATAACGATGTTTCTTTTTTGGTTCACAGCCATTTCTAAAAATAGCGCCATTGCTTGATTCATAGAACCAAATTTGACTAAATCATTGCAGCTCAGTCGATTCTGCATAAATTTACGAATGGTGATACAAGGGCCTTTCAGGGCTAATGGCGGAATAACAGCATTAACCCGAGAACCATCTTTAAGCCTTGCATCGACCATAGGTGAACTTTCATCGATGCGTCGACCAATAGGCGTTACAATTCTTTCTATTGCGCCTAATACGGCTTGATCATCTGAAAAGGCGATATCAGATAAAAATAAGTTACCGGCTTTTTCATAGAAAATTTGATCATGGCTGTTTACCATGATTTCAGTGACTTCAGGATCGGCAATTAAGCCTTCAAGTGGACCTAAGCCAATGGTTTCATCAAGTACCTCTTGAGTTAGGCCTTCAACATCCATTTCGACAGGGATATTCATGCTCGAGACAATTTGTTGAATAAGTTTTTGGCTCTGTACCCTCAAGACCTCATCGCTCATGTCATTCACATTTACACGACGTAAATCCATTAACTTTAGAAGTTCACTGTGTACTTTTCGGCGCCACTCATTACGCACCTGAATATTTTTGAGCACTTCAGGCGACATGACCGCTTTAGTATCTGGAGTAGATGAAGCCTCAACGACTTGCTCTGTCGTTTCAGGTAAATAAGACGAAGATTGCTCTAGTTGTGACGTTTCAATCACCGCAGCAGTTCTGATGGGATCAGAGCTTTGTACTCTTATGACATAATCACCTATTTGCACTTTATCGGTTAATGACAAAGGCCCGAATGTCGTCTCTTTGGTATCATTCACTTTCAAACCGGTTCGGCTGTCGTTGTCAGTAACAAAAATACCTGCATCATCCTGATGCAAAGTCGCATGATGCTTAGAGACTTTGAATCCTCGCAATTGAATTAATTGCGCAGCATCTTTACCTACATGACATTCCGAATGTATACATTGAAACTCACCTACTTTTGTGCCTTTTGTAGTGCTTACCAATACGTTAAACATCTTTAACTCCTTTTAATCTAAGATATAAAACGCTTCTAGTTTATTGGTTTCTTCAGCCATTTCTAACCCGCGAGCAAGTTGTGCATCGTGACTACTTTCACCCGGATAAACCACTGTAGGAGTGACAAAAATAACCAGTTCACTTTTATCATCTTTAAAATCACGTGACTTAAAAAGCTCACCTAAAACGGGGATATCACCTAAGAAGGGAAACTTATGAACAACTTTAGACATTTGGCTATTAACTAACCCTGAGATAACGATAGTTTCATTATTTTTTACGTTAATAACAGACTCTGTTCGCCTAGTAAGCATACCTGGTACGCCTTCATAACTGGTAGAAGGGTCAATAGAGCTAACCTCAGCCATAACACGACTTACTATATTCAGGTCCCCATCAACAACAGGCTCAATATCAAGTTTGATACCGTATTCTTTAAATTCAACATCAACTGCACCAAGTCCACTAATACTTTGAACGGGGAATTCACCACCCGCTAAAAATGAAGCTGATTCACCACTACGCGTCGTTAAGTTTGGCTCAGCTAACATACGAGCATCACCCTTTTCAGCTAGCAATTGAATTTGTGAACCAATACCTGTGACAATGCCGAAGTAACTCCAACCACGGCTATCTAATACACCAATACTACTTGTTACAGCATCGGCAATGGTATCTGTAAACTGACCAGGAGAGGCAACACTAAAAATAGGGTTTGAAGAAAATGCTTTTGCTGCACCATAAGCTGGACCAGCCATTGCTGTATCCCATTTAATACCAATGTTATTTAACGTTGATTTATTAAATTCAACAATTTTGACTTGCATCCGAACCATTGGGGCCATGACTTTAGCAAATTTTAGGTATTTCACTAAAGAAACCACATTAGGACCTGCATCTAAGATTTTTTCCAACTGATCTTGCTGAGCAATATCAGCCTCACCCTGTACTATGATAAGTCCATCATTTTCAGTGACGGTTAGAGATGGAAATGCACTGAGCATTTTCTTAACTGTTGCTGTTGTTTTTAAAGTATTATCACGGGTAACCGTGATGCTCATTTTTATGAGTTTCCCCGATTTTTGCCATAATTGTAAATCCGTTTCGCCCGCAGACTCACCAATTAAAATTACGCCTTTATTGTCTACCACTTTGGCACTAACTACAGATCCATTACCGACAACAATTCTTTCAACATCTTCGGCTTTGTAAAGTTCTACAGCTCCCACATATAATTTAAGTGGCTTATTATTGTGAGCAAAGCCATTAACAGACATCAACAAAAATGCCGCGACAAGTATAGTTTTTATTATTTTCATAGTGTTGTATTATTCTTCAATTGACTTAACTGCTCTAACATTTCTTTAGGAAGTGGGTAAGATTGAGTACTTGTTTCTATTCCCCCGCCCCCAATTATCATCTCAACACTATTTTCAATTCGATCGTCGGTAATATCGAAAATTTGACCTTCATGTAGTGATATAAACTCCAGAGACTCTGACTCTTGTTGATGTCTCATAAAGGTAATAAACTTACCTTTATCGCGAGCAAGGGAGACACGTGCCGCATCTTCAACAGATAATGCTAGCGTGACAGTGTTGTAGGCATTTGGATTATCATAAATTGTGTCAACCAACTCAGCATTGACCTCAATACTCCTTCTACCAGTTGCCAATACAGTGACGTCTTCAAGTAACAGCTGTAATTTTTGTCTAGTTTCAGAGCCACTTTCTTCGTTATATGCAAGCATCAAATCAATATGGTCTGCAGGAACAAGCATCCCTGCAGTTGAGTTAATTTCATCAATATTGATGGTAATTGCACGCTGGCCTTCTTGTAATAAATCTGAAAATTGCTGAGCTTTCATTCCTGGTAGATATGAACCTATTAAAGGTCTCCCAGGGGCAATAGGCGCGAGTAACATTTGGCCTACTACCTCATTAAACTGCGAAGGATGAATAGCGTCTAACGGAAGCGTATCGGCTTTAATTCGTCTTACAGACATGTTTTGCTCAGAAATAATATCGCCTTTTCTTAACTCTTGAGTCGATACAACTACATCAGCCATTACAATATTGTCTTTGGATAATTCAGCCCTTATTTGCTCTTCTTTAGTTATAAAATAATTTTTTGTTGCCCAGGCAGAGATACCACCAAGTACGAGTGCGATAACCAATAAAACCCAGTTAAAGTCGAAAGATTTAAGTTGCATTTTTTTGCCTAAATTTAAATGGGTAATACTGAAAGAGATTTGCTATATGCAAAAGCGGCATACCATTCTTGCAATGCCTCAGAACAAATCTCCATGATATTTTTATCGTTGCTAATTGGGGTCAACAACGCAGCAACAAGTGCACCGCATACAATTATGTATTCGATACTTGCTTGCCCATGTTGTTGTTTAATTTTTTGGTGGTGAGAAAAAACCATTTTTAACGTCCTTCCTTGACTTGGTTAGCGACTATATAAACTTTAGATTTTTTAGTGTTGAAACTAATATCAACAATATCGGTGCCCTTACTCATTTGAAGCACTGCTTTGCCTACTTGAGGAGATAACTTAGCTGTACTTTCGGCCCAACCTCGACGTTGATAATAGCGGCGATAAAAGTGATAACTTGCAGACAGGCTTTGGCCACTTTGAATAACCAAGGTATGCCCCCGCTTATATATATCTTTAGATTGAATATCGGATAGGATGATAGATTTGTTTGGCGTTGGAAATTTGCCTTTGTTAACTCTGGCTTTATCTTCGTCAATATTTTGAGTTATACCGACATAAGCAGTAACGCCATCATATTCTCGATGTATACGAGCAGTTAATAAAAAAGATGATTGCAAACTATTAATGACATAGTCGCCATTAAACATTTGAGCATCAAATTTATCACTGTTATTTTGCCATTGTTTTGTGAAAAAGTTAGCCATCATCATCTGGCTTGTCTTATCTTTAACAGCCCATGTTCGCATCGGAAAACCGTGCATTGTCATATCATCAGCAACGATTTCAACTAATGCAGAATCAGGAAATTGAATATCAGGCCAATTATCCGCATAGGTAAACATTGGCCAAAATAATAAAATTAAACAGATTATTTTATTCATCAGTTACCCACCACAATTTTCTGTACCGTAAGTACATAAACGGTTATCAGGCAATACATTTGGGTCAACATGTCCAAGCTTTAAGGAATTAGAGTTAAGCTCCTTTGCAAAGGGTACTAAGCTTACAAAATCTTGTGCGGTGCGAATAATGCTGTTATCCATAAAGTTAGTTAGCACTAACCTTTCAACTCTATTTTTCATATGAGATGCGCCAGCCGCATTCCATCCTGATGCGAGCAATGCACTGTTATGACTGAATTCCAACTCAAGTTCATCAAACGGTTTTATGTAATGATTTTCTAGTTTAGTGGTTACCTTGGCTTGATAGAATTGATTTCGCTCTAATGAAAAATCGGTAACAGAAAGTAAGCCAACAGCATTACCCACTAGACCTGCTAATGTCCCCGGCACCTCATCACCTGTCACGTCACGTGAGAAACGGTCAAATTCTTCATTATTCTCAGGTGTTTCTTGAGTGGAGGCGACTAATGTTTTTTTAGCGTTATTCACTCCGATTTGATGCTTCAATAATGGGTGTACTTTATCTTCCCAATCCCAATTATCATCAATTTCACTGTTAAGCTGCTGGCCATTCTTTTGATAAAAACGCCAAGGTAGCTGCTTAGCCAACTCTGACTCAGTTTGTTTTGCTAAATACACTCCACCGCTTGATGGCAATCGACTAGGATCACTTTCTTTCCACACAGTCCTCTCCCAAGCGGTATAGTGCGAGGCTTCTTGCACTCTATGCTGCACACCTGTCATTTTCGATAGAAATGGAAATAGCAACATAATTGGCACGATAACAAAAGAAAAACCAATAACACTTTCAACTAGGGCTTGCCCTTTATTTTTTGATATTTTTTTCATCACAATGCCTCAGTTAACAACAATACGACTGAACGTTCCGTGGTTGTTGATTCTGATAAGCGAGATTGCCAAAAAGGATTATAAAGATTGCCGTATTCATGCTGACTATCAGCTCTAGCCCAACCTGAATACTGTTCCATTAAATCTCTAGGACGTGAATAGTATGCTTGGGCAGTTGATAACGCAGTTAACCTATCACCGGATAGCTCTTCATCTACAGCTGGGTTTAAGTTTGAGGATACTATCGGTACGCTAGAAGTAGTTCTAAGTTCATTCTGACTTTTAGATACTACAACTGCGATATTGTCTGTGTGATTTTTTTGAAATGCGCTATTAGATAACCCATAAAATGACTGAACGCCGCTGTAAAAACCTCGTGTCTCTTCTTCATCATCTGCATAATTCGATGCACCAGAGTTTTTATCTCTACTGTCACCCCAGTAATTATCATTATTGAAGCTAGAAGAACTAGCTCTAGAATCAGAACGAGTAGAACCCCAACCAAGCTCGGTTTCTCTAAATCCTCTCCAGCGACACCCTGACCAACTACACTTAAACCTTGAAAGGTGGAAGCTGATCGTATCCATAGAGCTCCAGGTTTCAGCCCTCCCGGAACCTCCTGATACCAATTCACTTCCACCTGCCTTTTGAGTTCTCCAGCGAATAGGGAAAAAACTTAAAGACCAAGGAAACCCAAGTTTATAAGAACGTTTAGTACTGAAAGGGTCTCGTGATTCTAAAATAACGGCTTTAAAATCATTAAATTGAGTTTTATTACTTTCGTCGTCATTTCTAGAATGACTCTCCTGAAAAGTCATCCATACGTCATGTACACTATTAATTAGCAACGGATTTTGCATTAAGTCCAAATCAGCATGATCATCATTAGCTGCCACAACTTCTTGCGCTGTTGCAACAGAGCCAATTGCACCTGCATAATGTACCGCTTCTTGCGCAAGGTCTAGCGCGAGTAAAATCGCATTTTCTGCAAAAATTAACACTTCAAAAATAGGTTGTGCAACGGTGTTAATTCCGCCTACGACACTTTCGATACCTGATAAGACTTGCCCTAAGTAAGGGACCCAGCACAGCGCAGTACAAGCATTTTGGGCAAACTTTTCCGTCATATTAAACCATGAAGACAAGCCAACCATTTGAGCGATTGCTACTTGGTTAGCCACAGATGCACGATTAGTATAAGCTTTGAAATTAAAATCTCGGGCAGCAATTGTCGCAACACTATAGGCGGTATTGTCAGCGGTATGCTGTAACTTAGTTGATTCGACATTGAGCTTTGAAGTGTTATAACTATATAACACTGTCATTGCAGCAAAAGACATAAGAATGAGAGAAAGAACTAAAGATTGCCCTCTCTGCTTTAGGGGCATAATTGTACTAAACATGTAACCTCGTCCGTGAGTTATTTTTATTAGATTTTAATCTACTGTACTGCCACCACCAGATCCGTTTCCTCCGCCCCCAGCAGCCCCATTTGCTCCTTCATTGTAATTACCTAAATTGTACTCTTTACTTGCAGTTTGAGTTGCACTAGCTGAAGATGCTTGAGCGGCGGCTATTTGAGTTTGCGAATCTTGCCCTGACATTTCTGCCGCTAGGCCGGCCATTTGATTTCGAATTGTTTGGCCAAAAAAGCTATAAACACCAATCGCAGAAACTGCAATGAGCGCGACAATAATAATATATTCAGTCATACCTTGGCCGCGTGAGTATTTTTTCATATCAAACTCCTTTTGATAAATAACAAAATATAAAAAACGCAGTCTAGCTCAGACTGCGTTTTGAATAATTTAGTTTCCTGAAGCACTTTTATTGGCAGCTTCATTGTAGTTACCTAGATTATAATCGTCAGCAGCAACTGAAGTTGCTTCTCCAGCTGAAGCTTGAGCCGCTGTAATTTGCGCCTGAGAATCTTGACCAGACATTTCAGATGACAAACCGGCAACTTGGTTACGAATTGTTTGACCAAAAAAGCTGTATACACCAATTGCAGAAACTGCAATGAGCGCGACAATAATAATATATTCAGTCATACCCTGACCTTTTTGTTTTACCTTAAACATTAAAAACCTCCATTTAATAAATAATCATATTTCAAACTGGCATATGATTTCACACCGAGAAATAAAAACAATTATCATTTAGGATGTATTTACAAATTAATACATTCTTTATAGCTATGTTGTTCCACATAAAATCTATTAAAACTTTACAGTGATACTTTTATCCTTTTTTAGGCTAGTTTATTGATTGATAATTATGTTTAAATGCCCTCTCAGTTAACCTCAATGCTTTGTAAGGACACAAAATGCATTCAAAAAGTTTTATTTCTGTTTTAGTTACTGCTTCATTATTATTGGGCTGTGGCTCATCAGATTCTGATAGCCCTGAACCCATTACACCTGAAGTAACGCCACCAGACACTTCAACCCCACCTGATACTACAACTCCTCCTGATACTACAACTCCTCCAGTAGTAACTGAATATGATCATCAAGTTACTGGTTTAGCGGTATTTCAGGGGGCATTGGCTGGCGCTAATATCTGTGTAGATTTAAATTTGAATCTAGCATGTGATAGTAATGATCCAGCCACCACAACGGATGTAGATGGCAATTACCAGATCGATTGGACAAGTGAAACGGAAACCCCTGAATATTACCTACTAGCTGATTGGAATGCCGTTCCAAATAGCAGTAACCCTGCACAAGCGATTAAACTTAATTTTAAGAATGCTATAGAAGTACAAAATATCAATCGTGTTATTTCTCCAGAGGGTCAAGGTCAATTAATTGCTCTGCCTCAACACAACGGTGCCATTAATTCATTAACAAATATCCAATTCTCTAGAATGCTTGAAATGAAAGAATTAGGCTTAGCTGAAAACAAAATCACTTCCCTTATGAGTGAGCTAAGTGTTTTACTAGCTGCGGTATATAAACAAAATGCATTAAACCCATATCAAGTGACGGCAGCTAATTCTCTTTCTGATGATTTTTTAGCTGCTGATGCATTTCATCGTTACTTGGATGAAGTGATTGCTGGGCAAGTGCCTGAGTTATTAGCACTTGAAAATATTTTAGGAATTAGTTATTCAGATCTTCAATTAATGCTTCAAGAGAGCGACTTAACTTTAGAAGAATTCATTGCGTTAGATCCGCTTGCAGCAAGAATTATTATTAGTAATGCCGCGATATACCTAGGTTACACTGACACCCCTATTGATAAGCGCATTATGGGCCAAGTCGACTGGGATATTGTGCTAGATAATCTGCAGAACGAATCTGGTTTAAAACATACACTCTCGCTTCAATCTAATGTTGATTTTTCAAGTTTCAGCTTGCTCAATAAAAGCCTTGATAAAGGGCTCGCTGGGTTTGTAATGAATGACCAAGTAACAGGCTTTGAGTTTTCCATCTCATCCGACTCGAGTAATGAAATAACCACTAAATGTTGGAATAAAGAAGTTAACACTTGGCTTGAGCCTGATGAAATACCTGAAGGGTATGTACAACCGACTCCTTATGCCGACGGCAATCGATATGTTCAACATTATTCTGGGACGACTACGCCAATCAACTTTCACTTTAGTAAATATTTTACTGCTGATAGTGAATGGGACAATGTTCTAGCGACCACAGCAAATGCATTGACACTAAATCAACTGTCTTGGCCAGAAACCTTATACAGATTAAAGATGGAACAGACTGAAGATGTTATTTGTCGCCGCGCTGACGGGAATAATCAAAGTTTTGTTATTCCTGAATATAGTTCTGCTGAGGATATCAGTACTACCGATATCGTAATGACTTTCTTCAGTTCTGATTACCCTGAATTAACAGATATAGATGATGAAAATAACACCTTTACGATTAAAGATTACCAAGGCGAGTTAACTGCATCTTATCAATGGAAGGTTATCACTAGTCCAAATGATAAAGATATGATTGAAGTGGTTAAAGTCCCCCTTGCAGTGGGCGCTCCGGCAATTATGGAAAGTACTTATTACCTATTAGAAAATAGCGCTGAAGAACAACTTGCTGTTGAAGTTAGTTTTTATCCTACAACTTCTGAAGAGTCTTTAAATGCTCCGTTAATCGTCACTTATGATGAGGAAGCGAGTGAATTTACCGACACTTTATATCAGCACCTGTTAGGGTTAATGACCACACAACCTTAATCTTCTAAGAACCAAATGCCCGCTTCATGCGGGCATTATTATCAATGGACGATAAACATGTATTTACCTTCTTTACCCACTAAGAATATAGTCACAAAACTAGCTTTAAAAAACTCAGCTATTTGTTTCTTAACGCTCATGTTTACGATCTCATCCCCCGTATTGGCCAAAACCAAAGCACCTTTATTTACCCCACCAGCTGAGATAAAAAAGACCTCTACATTGGTGCGAAACTACAGTCCATATTCGCTGATTAATCAAACTGAAAAATCAATAAAGTCGATACCAATTGAAGGTCGATTGACTCGAATTAACTATCGCTTAGACCCCAAATTCACATCGCACAACTTAATCAATAACTATTTAACTCAAATAAATTCGTTAGGCGGTGAAGTCATTTTTAGTTGTCGAGATAATGCCTGTGGCAAAGCCTCTAAACTAGAAAGCCTATTAAAGCCGATTGATAACAGCGGTAAAGACAACCCAGCCCTTGTTACCGCGAGAATCAATCTTGAAAACCGTAAATTATTCGCCTCTATTTATATTTCCAGCTGGAAAAAGGCGACAAATATCCAACTGGATACGATTGAAGTGATTGAGGAGCCTTTAGATATTATTGCTATTGATAAAGACTATCTACAAGCTGAGGTAAGTGAGATTACCGTAAAAGATAACAGTAACAAGGATGAAAGAGGCGCTAGTGATCACCCTATGCTAACCCGTATTCCAGGCGCTTATATTCAAGACTATAAGAGCTTTCAATTTGGCCAAACCACTGTAGCTTCAGGCAAAGTCGGTAAGAAATTCACCACAGAAGTCATTGAAGGAAAAATTACCGATATTGCATATAATTTACCTCGCAGCTATTCAGAATACGAAGTCGATGCAAACTATCAAGCAGCACTAAAAAAGCTAGGGTTTATCGAGAATTTTAGCTGTATAGCAAAAGAATGTGGAACCCACACTAAATTCCAAAGAAACTTCAATGCTCTCGCCACCAATGGCACCACAGAAAGCCAATTCTATCGTTTCTATTCACTGCAAAAACCAACAGGTAATGTATATGCGATGACATACGTGATTGGTTACATTAATGGACTTTCGAGTGAATTAAGAATCGTTGAAGAAAACACCTTAAACACAGACCGTTTAACCATCGACTTAGATGGGCTAACGGACAAAATAGCCCAAACAGGCCACGTCGCGCTTGACGGTTTATTATTTGAATTCGACAGCGATAAACTGATGCCTGAGGCAATGGATGTAGTAAAAGTGGTTGCTGAGTATCTTAAAAGCCACCCAAAACAACAATTCTATGTTGTGGGCCACACAGACGATCAAGGCGGGCAAAGTTATAATAAGGTGCTGTCAGATAAACGCGCAAAAGCGGTGAGAAGTGCATTAATAAATGACTTTAATATTAAGCCAACTCAAGTTGAATCAACTGGGCTTGGGGAATATGCCCCAGTAGCCAGCAACATGAATGATGCAGGTAAAACACAAAACCGCCGCGTCGAGCTGGTATTGCGATCAGACAATAAGTAATCGTTAACTTAATACCCAAAATCCGATTACAAAAAAGCCAGCAATTAGCTGGCTTTTCTTATATTAAATCAAAAAAATCGAAACCGATTAAACTGTTTTCACTTTCCAGTTAACCGTTTCGCCCGCAAAGAATGGCACGATTGGGTTCTCGTTTGGCAAGATGATTTGCTCTGGCACAGTCCAGCTTTCTTTCACTAGTGTGACTGTACCCGTGTTACGCGGTAGACCATAGAAATCGGCACCATGGAAGCTTGCAAAACCTTCTAATTTATCCAGCGCGCCTAAGTCATCAAATACTTGTGCATATAGCTCTAGTGCACTCCATGCGCTGTAACAACCTGCACAACCACAAGCTGATTCTTTACGGTGTTTTTCGTGTGGCGCAGAATCTGTACCTAAGAAGAACTTGCTTGAACCCGTTGCCACTGCAGCTTGCAATGCTTGCTGGTGAATATTGCGCTTAAGCACAGGTAAACAGAAGTTATGTGGGCGTACACCACCCACTAATAAGTCATTACGGTTTAACAGTAAATGCTGCGGAGTAATCGTCGCAGCGATGTTGCTTGGGGCATCAGCAACAAACTCAGCCGCATCTTTAGTGGTGATGTGCTCGAATACAATCTTAAGGTTTGGCATCGCCGCAACAATGCGCGCCATGTAGCGATCGATGAACACCTTTTCGCGATCGAAGATATCAATGTGCGACTCAGTCACCTCACCATGAACCAGCAACAACATACCTTGCTCAGCCATGACTTCAAAAATTGGGAATAACGCATCTAATGCTTTAACTGCTGCATCAGAGTTAGTTGTAGCGCCCGCTGGATATAGCTTTGCTGCAACCACACCCGCCGCTTTGGCATCAATAATGTCTTTCGCAGTAGTGTTATTGGTTAAGAACAATGTCATTAATGGCTCAAATGAACTGCCTGCAGGACGCGCCGCTAAAATACGCTCGCGGTAGGCTGATGTCATTGCAGCATCTGTGACTGGAGGCACTAAATTTGGCATCACAATCGCACGTTTAAATAAACGAGCTGTTGCTGGTACGGTTTCTTTTAGCATGTCTCCATCACGGAAATGAAGGTGCCAATCGTCCGGCGTAGTAATAGTGATTTGCGTCATTTAGATCCCCTAAAAAGTCGATTACCGATAATTGGGCGCTATTGTGCCTGAAAAGCCCTTTTCTTAATAGATCCAATGTCTGAACATAGATTTTGAATATTGTAAATCGACCGTTCAACCTTGGGTCAGTTGCACTTTGCAGATTGCACTTTGTAGATTGCGCTGTGCAGATTGAATTTCAATTGAGTCGCGTTGAACAGTGAGTCCATCACCTAGCCGCTGAATTAATACGCTGCTCCTTACAATTAAATGCAGCCACCCAAATTAAGCATTAACAAACAACAGCCCCTTTAAACCCTTAATAATTCTTAAAATCAGCCTGCCTTTCACTCAATTGCCACACACATCTGCTACAATTCAAACAAATAACCAACAACCATTGAGTTACCACAATATTTCTTAGCTGTTTAGGGATGAATAATTTATGAAATTGAATATTATTACCAGTGTCGTACTCAGTAGCCTATTTTTTAGTTCATCAGCAACTGCGGTTGATTTTTTCGACCCCATTGACGGTCAATTTGATGTGGGTGAATACCTTGCTGAAAATGCGTATGGCTTCCTGCCAGTGCCAAGCATTATTACTGAACCGTCATTAGGTACAGGTCTAATGGTTATGGGGCTCTTTTTACATGAAGACGAAGAGCAATCATTACAAAGACAAAAGGTTGCCCGAGAATCCACTGATGGTGGCGCAAACTTACTCACTCCAGGCATTTCAGTAATAGGTTTAGGTGCAACCGACAACAAAACAAAATTTGCATTCGCAGGCCATAGGCATACTTGGAAACAAGATGGTATTCGTTATCTTGTTGGGGGAGCTTATGGTGATATAAATATGAATTACTACAGCCAACTTAATTTGGGATTAGACTTGGCATTAGATTTAAATATGGAAGGTTATGGTGTCTTACAGACAGTACAATTTAGAATTGCTGATAGCCCGGTATTTTTAGGTCTCAGTCAAAAATATTTAAGTCTTGATTTATCCGCCAATAATGACCTTTCATTTATTCCACCAGAGTTATCTGATCGTTTACTGGGCTTATTTAATCTGTCTCCGACAGTATCTTCGCTTGGCGCTATTTTGGAATACGATAGCTTAGATAATTTCTTCATGCCCTCAAAAGGTTATGACTATACCCTAACATATGATTGGTATGACAAGGCTTTTGGAGGAGATTATAACTATCAATCTTTAAGTGCTACAGGGATTAATTACTGGCCAATTTTAGACAATCTCTCTTTCGGGCTAAAACTCAGTTACCAGTCAGTTGAAAGTAGCTCTTCAATTCCTATTTTTTCCTACCCTTATATTGATTTGCGCGGTATCCCAAGTAATCGCTATCAGGGAGAGAATGTTTCAACAGCTGAAATCGAGTTGTTATGGAAAGTCACTCCTAGATGGATGCTCCTTGGATTTACAGGCTCAGGCCTTGCGGGAAGCAGCGCCAGTGAGATGTGGGATGCCGACAATCAAAATAGCTATGGCGCAGGTTTTCGTTACACTATTGCTAGACGCTACGGACTATATATGGGAATTGATGTTGCTAAAGGGCCAGAAGATACCGCATGGTATGTCAATATTGGTACCGGATTTTAACCCTTTTGTACTAATGAAGCTATGCACCCATAACGGTATGCACTAATCACAGTATCCACTAGGGCGTGTTGATCTTTCAAGGTTGTTTTTGCAGCGAATTGTTGGCCATTTATACAAGGCAGAGACTTTGTGGTGTAGTTATTCTACATAAAAAGTCGATAACGCAGTAAAAATCGCCAACAAACGCTGCCCAAAGGGTTCGACTAAAAGTGTTTTACTCTTTGTTGGATGCGTATTTTTAAAAAGAAGTGCTTAGATGACTAGGCATCAATCCATCCGCCTCAATTAAAACACTTTTATCTCGAACAAAATTTAACCAGCAAAGATCAACACGCCCTCGTGACGTTTTGTAGAAGTAACTGCATATAGCAAGCTTAATCAATGTATCAGCCATAGGGGCATTCCCCTATGGCTTTTTGTGTTATTCACCAAAGTAAGCGCTGATGTTGCTCTGTTAACCTAAAATGACGCCACTGCCGATTGATATACTGTCAGCCCTTAGTAAATATCAATAAACTTTAGTAAGCTTCATTCAGCAAAACCTTAACAATAACAATAACAAATAAAGGTAAATATAATGAAAATACTATCTAATACCTCTTCTATATTCCGCCAAGGGCTTGGAGTAGCGCTATTCTTACCTATCAGTGTTAACGCATTGCCGTTAGAAAAAATCCAACTCCCTGCTGGCTTTAATATTGAACTGTATGCCGAAAATGTTAAGAATGCGCGCCAAATGGCCTTAGGTGATAACGGCACTTTATTTGTGGGCAGTCGCCGCGCTGGGAATGTCTACGCGTTAATTGATACCAACCAAGACAATAAAGCCGATAAGCAAATCATCCTTGCCAAAGACTTGTTCTTACCTTCTGGCCTTGCCTTCCATAATGGCGATTTATATGTCGCTGAGGTGGATAAGATTTGGCGTTATAACCAAATTGAAGCTAGCCTACCTACCATTCCCGAACCTGAATTGGTGTATGACAAACTGCCCAATAAAGCACATCACGGTTGGAAGAACATAAAATTTGGCCCAGATGGTAAGTTGTATATTCCCATTGGCGCGCCTTGTAATGTCTGTGATGATCCCCTGCCATACTCGTCAATCTTAAAACTCGATGTCGATACCAAGCAAATCACCACTGTTGCCCAAGGCGTGCGTAATAGTGTCGGTTTTGACTTTCATCCTCAAACAGGTGAGTTGTGGTTTACCGACAATGGCCGCGACATGATGGGGGACGATTTACCTGATGATGAGCTAAACCGTGTTAGTAAAGAAGGTCAGCATTTTGGTTTCCCATATGTACATAACGCTGACATTAAAGACCCTGAATTTTATAATGCAGAAAAAGCCAAGCTCAATACACCGCCAGAGCTTAATCTTGGCGCGCATGTAGCCGCATTGGGTATGGAGTTCTACCTTGGAGAGCAGTTCCCTGCTGAGTATCAAGGCAGTATTTTTATCGCCCAACACGGCTCTTGGAATCGCAGTAGTAAAGTTGGTTATCGTGTCATGCAAATCACACTCGATGGCAACAAAGTCACAGATTATCAACCCTTTGCCACAGGTTGGCTTCAAGGCGAACAAAGTTGGGGACGCCCAGTAGCAGTACTCACCATGCCAGATGGATCGCTGCTGGTGTCAGATGATGCCGCCGATGCAATTTATCGTATTCACTATCAAAATAACGACTAACCTAAGTGGTTATAGAGTAAATCATCCAAGGGGAGCATTATTAGATTCCCCTTGAATTATGTTCAGATGTTTTGTCATCACCTTACGTAACATATAAAAACCGCATTCAGTATTGGAGGGTTAAATGCCCCATTGTATCGTCGAACATTCAGCTAACCTTAACGGTCAAACTTTGGTCGATTTAGTACATCAAGGTGCACTGGCATCTGAGTTATTTCAAGCGCAAGGCAGCGACATAAAAGTCAGAGCCATTCCTTACTCAGAATTTAAAACTGGCAGGGTTGATATCAGCTTTGTCCATGTAACCATGAGGATTTTATCGGGCAGAAGTGACGAACAAAAAACCATGTTAACCCAGCTGGTATTAACGCAGTTACAAACCTTGATTAAAGTGGATTGCTCTTTGTCGGTTGAGGTTGTGGATATTGACCGAGAAACGTATTCTAAAGTGGTTGTTTAACCACTTTGAGTTTTTAATAAAAACGTTAAATCGCTTTCAAAGTTAATTATCACTATTTTCCAGGAATTGGTTGATGCCCCACGTAGAAATTAAATACTCTGATAATCTCAACATCAACACACAAGCTATTTTTGATGATGTCGAAATTATCATTAATCAAAAAGACGCCAGTGCTGGCGTTTGTAAATCAAGAGCTTACCCTTGCTCTGAATATAAGCATACCCATATTCTGGTTACCATATCCTTGCTCACTAAGCCCCATCGAGATGAACAATTCACATTAGAATTAAGTGCTGAGATAGAGTCTGCGATTAAACCTCACCTTAAACAAAACCTGTATTTTTCATTAAATATTGAATACAGCAGTGCCTATTACACAACCAATGTGCATCAAGTAGATGGCGAAACTTTAGGTAGCTAATTCGTTTGGAATAACTTTATGGCGCATCACAATCAACTTAAAATTTATCAGTGACAATTTCATACACTTACATCGAAAAGTTGTGAATAAACGCAAATTTCAAAGATTCAAAACCAAATACAATTTATCGTTTATTCAATAACTTAAATTAGCACGTCCTCTATTACGCTATTAATACAACCCAATTTATCAGTCGTAAATTGTGACTAAATTTCATTTTATAAGGACGTTTCCTGTGAAAAGATCAATCCTATTATCAATCACTTTACTGTCACTAACAGCATGTTCGGATGGCCAAACAGGCAAGGCTTGTTTAGGTGAAGACAATTACACACTTGTAGAGGGACTCGGTGACCAATGCAAAGCTGGTGACGCAATTGCAACAAAATACCCATCCTATTTCTGTGATTTTAACTATGCTGTCGCCTATAGCGATTATAATGCAGCAATGTGCATTTACAGTGGTAAAAAGAAAGTTGAGAGAATAGAAGGCTAATCCGTAACGCTGCAGGTTTCGCACTTAGTTTTATTTCCAAATTTCGTTTGGATTGAATCAGCGATTAAACGTCATCTGAAACAAAGCCTGTATTTTTCATTAAATATTGAATACAGCAGTGCGTATTACACGATTAATGTACATCAAGTTGACGGTGATGATATTTCCAAACTTCGTTTGGATTAACACCGTGGGTTTTCCACCCACACCCGACCAAAAGGGAGTGAACTTCGACTCCCTCTTACTTTTTGCTAAGAGCTATGCCCCGCAGCTCCGGCGAAATTTGAACAGCAAAATTTCCAACGGAGAAACATCCAGCTTTTGCCTTTAAATTTAGTCTGCTTCAGCAAGCTACGAAAATCACTAACGCTTACAATGGGGCATCCTAGTTGTATTTCCAAACTTCGTTTGGATTAAGTTCAAAGTCGTGGCGCTTCGCCCACACCAGACTAAAAGGGAGTGAACTGCGACTCCCTCTTAGAACACCCCGCAGCTCCGGCGAAATTTAAACAACAAAATTTCCAACGGAGAATCATCCAGCTTTAGCCTTTAAATTTAGTCTGCTTCAGCAAGCTACGAAAATCACTAACGCTTACGATGGGGCGTCCCTTCCCCTCGAAAGCTAGCTGGCCATCCTTGGCCAGACTCACGCAATTTTCTTGCTTACCTCAATTCAAATTGAACATTCAAATCTATACAAGATTTTAAGTTTATCTAGCTAAGAATAATAAACCTGCGGGCACAACAATTCCCCATTGAAATTGCTGAAATGCGTTGAAGAAAATAGCGTAAGCCTGACAGGACGTCAGGCTAGCTTTAGTAGGCCATGGATGGCCTGTCTAAAGCGTTAGCTATTTTCGAATAAGCATGAGGCTTGCTCGCTTTTAAGAGCAATTTCGTAGGGGCGGCAAGGGATATCGAAAAGGGAAATGCTGTTGTTTCCCTTTCGTCGGGTGTGGGCGAAGCGCCACGACTTTAATGCCACTTGCTGTATCAATTTAGATAGATGGTATTTCAACCTAAAAACTCAATAGCATCAATTAATAAAGTGTAGTAACTTAATAAATTAACGGTATAAATCATGTAAATTGAATAGAAAATTTCATCTAATTTTCCTCTGACTAATACCTTCATTTGTGCATTTTACAATCAACCTGAAATTGACTTAGCAAAGTCACTAATAGTTCTAATGAATTGGAGTTTATCTTGAATGGGTAATAATTTAGTAAATGTCTGTTATGAAGGAACGTCTGGACAAACAGATATAAGAACAATGTATATCGACGATATTCTTCATTTTTCATTAACGGATGTTTTTGTAGTTTTGAACAAAGAGAATAAAAGTATGGGTGAACGTAACCCAACAAGAAACATCCCAAATCTAATAAAAACACTTATAACAACTTTAGATGAAGATGAATTTACTCAGTTTCCCCATTCCAAACCAACTCCGGGATTAGAAACTGAAACTTTCGTTACGCAACCTGGGTTAAACCGGGTAATGGGAAATGATGACTCTGCAGCAGGAAGAAAATTCCAACGTTGGTTATATCACGAAGTCGTCCCCTCTCTGACGAAATTTGGTTCTTATCCACCTCCAATTACACCACAAGGATCAGCACTTTCACAAATGGCTGAAATTGTGGCGCAAAACTCAAGAGTGCTGGCAGATACCATTATTCGCCAAGACAGGTTGGAGCAAGAAGTAAGCTATGTTAAAGGTGATATAAACAATGCCCAAGAACGTATCGAAAAACTTGAACTTCAAGGAACTGACAGTAAATTTATCATGACTGTTCGGCAGTGGTTTGAGAAAAAAGAAATAGTTTTAACAGGTAAAAAAGAGTTTGATATTGTCACATGGTGCGAAAATATTAGCCTTCGCGATAACAAGAAAAAAATAGCCTGTCCATCAGGAGAAAGGCTAAACGCAAAATTCAACCAAGATGTTATTACTCAAGCAAAATCATTGGTAGAAAACGCTCAAGGGTAGTAGATTTCACCCACAAAAAAACCAGCCACTCGGCTGGTTTTTAGTTTCTTACTCTAAAGCAAATTAAGCCCTGTTCTTAATTAAACATCAGGCTTAATCCAACAATTACCCTTGTGGGCGCATTGCTGGGAACAAGATCACGTCACGGATTGTGTGAGTGTTAGTGAATAACATCACTAAACGATCGATACCAATACCTTGACCTGCTGTTGGTGGTAAACCGTGCTCTAGTGCTGTGATGTAGTCAGCATCGTAGAACATTGCTTCGTCATCACCTGCATCTTTTGCATCAACTTGCGCTTTAAAGCGGTTGTCTTGATCTTCTGCATCGTTAAGCTCAGAGAAACCATTAGCAACTTCACGGCCGCCGATGAAGAACTCAAAACGGTCTGTGATGAAGTGGTTTTCATCGTTACGACGTGCAAGTGGTGAGATGTCAGCTGGGTAACCAGTAATGAACGTAGGTTGCATTAACTGTGGCTCTGCAGTTTCACCAAAGATCTCTTCAAGTAGTTGACCGCAAGTCCAGAACTTCTCGATGGTCATGCCAATGCTTTTCGCAAGGTTACGCATAAACTCAACGTCTTTAACTTCTTCGTAAGTCATAGACTGGATCGTTTCGTTGTCTGGGTTGTATTTCTTAATCGCATCTAACATGCTTAAACGCGCGTAAGGGCCACCAAAGTCAACAGTGTGCTCGCCGTATGGCAGTTGTGGAGAACCACAAAGTTCAGTGGCGATTGAACTTAGCATTTCTTCTGTTAAGTCCATTAGGTCGTTGAAATCAGCGTAAGCCATATAGAATTCCATCATAGTGAATTCTGGGTTATGACGTGGCGATAAACCTTCGTTACGGAAGTTACGGTTGATTTCGAATACGCGCTCAAAACCACCAACAACTAAACGCTTAAGATATAGCTCTGGCGCAATACGTAAGTACATTGCGATGTCTAATGCATTGTGATGCGTTTCGAATGGACGAGCTGAAGCGCCACCAGGGATGCTGTGCATCATTGGGGTTTCAACTTCCATGAATTCTTTTTTCACCATGAAGTTACGGATAGCCGAAACCACTTTTGAACGCATGATGAAAGCTTCACGTGACTCTTCGTTAACGATTAAGTCAACGTAACGCTGACGATAACGGGTTTCTTGGTCAGTTAGGCCGTGGAATTTTTCAGGTAGCGGACGCAATGCTTTAGTGAGCAATTGGTACTGCTCCATGTTCACGTATAAGTCGCCTTTGCCTGAAAGGTGAAGCTTACCAGTCACACCGATGATGTCGCCGATGTCTAAACCTTGGAACGTCGCTTTTAAATCTTTTTGAACATCTTTACCAGCGTATGCTTGGATGCGACCAGATACGTCTTGGATAACCAAGAACGGGCCACGTTTAGCCATAACACGACCAGCGATTGAACGCTGGATGTCCATGCCTTCCAATTCTTCTTTTGTGTGATGTCCGTATTCAGCTTGAATATCGGCAGCCTTGTGTTTTCGATCGAAGTTATTTGGGTGACCATTTGCTGGGCAGTTTTCGCGGATGTGGTCTAACTTCGCGCGGCGCTCTGCAATTAACTTGTTTTCGTCTTGAGTTTGTTCAGTCATCTTCTTCTCTCGTTAAAGGCCAGATTTAAGGCTAGCTTCAATAAACTTGTCCAAGTCGCCATCTAAGACGCTTTGGGTATTTCGGTTTTCAACACCGGTACGTAAATCTTTAATACGGGCATCATCAAGCACGTACGAGCGGATTTGGCTGCCCCAACCAATATCTGATTTGGCGTCTTCCGCTGCTTGCTTATCAGCATTCTGTTTCAGCATTTCTAACTCAAACAGTTTAGCTTTTAATTGTTTCATTGCAGCGTCACGGTTCTTATGTTGCGAACGGTCATTTTGACACTGCACGACAGTATTTGTCGGTAAATGGGTAATACGTATTGCAGATTCTGTTTTGTTGACGTGCTGTCCACCAGCGCCAGATGCGCGGTAAGTATCGACACGTAAATCAGATGGATTGATATCGATTTCAATCGAGTCATCTATTTCTGGGTAAACGAATACCGAACAGAATGAGGTGTGACGCTTACCTGACGAATCAAATGGTGACTTACGCACTAAACGGTGAACACCGGTTTCTGTACGTAATGAACCAAAGGCATATTCGCCATTAAACTTGATAGTTGCGCCTTTAATACCGGCGACATCACCATCGGTCACTTCCATCAACTCAGGTTTGTAATCGTGGGCTTCACCCCAACGTAAATACATACGCAAAATCATGTTAGCCCAATCTTGAGCTTCCGTTCCGCCTGAACCTGATTGAATATCTAAATAGCAATTTGCTGCATCATGTGGACCTGAGAACATACGGCGGAACTCAAGTTCCTCTAAGCGTTTCTCAAGACCGTCAAGCTCAGTACTGGCATCATTGAAGGTTTCTTCATCGTCCTCTTCAATGGCAAGTTCGAGTAATCCTTCAATATCTTCAAGACCACTGTCCATATCATCAATCGTTTTTACAACGGCTTCTAATGATGAACGTTCTTTACCCAGTGCTTGGGCATTATCTGGATCGTTCCATACTTCGGCACTTTCTAACTCACGTGTGACTTCTTCTAATCGCTCTTGCTTAGCAGCGTAGTCAAAGGTACCCCCGAAGAAGTTCGGTGCGGTCAGCGAGTTCCTTGATCTTGAATTTAACTGGATTTACTTCAAACATGATGATTTCTACTTTATGGAAATTTAGATTGCTGCAAACCGGGTATTCTAACCTATCGCTAGCGCTAAACCTAGAGCCAAGAGGGCTCGTTTTAGTGACTTTTTGTCACTTTAGTTGGCCATGATAACAATCAAGTAGGTTGAATAAGTTTGATGAACACATTAACTGACCTTTTATGAGTTCATCAGACATAAAAAAGAGCCAATCAACAAACGTTGGAATGGCTCTTTATCGCGGTGAATACAATGAAGTTAACTCACTGTAAGACTTTCAAATTCAATAATGGACTTACACCTTAAATTGGCTGACCAAAGTGGATAAGTAATCTCCCGAGCTTGCAACAGAAGTACTGACTTCAGCCGCTTGCTGGCTAGATGACAGCAGTTCATTAACGATTTCTTGCACCGAACTGATATTACGATTGATCTCTTCGGTCACAGAGCTTTGCTCAGTTGCCGCTGTTGCAATTTGGGTACTCATATCATTAATGCTGGTGACAGAGGATGTCACCGCGCCCAAGCTTTCTGATATCGCTTTGGATGAATCCACTGAACGAACGCCGCTTTTCTGGCTTTGCTCCATCGCTTCAACCGCCTGACTGACTAACTTATGTAGCTCAGATAGCATTTCATTAATCTCAACCGTACTGGCTTGGGTTCGACTAGCAAGGCTACGCACTTCATCAGCAACGACCGCAAAGCCGCGCCCTTGCTCGCCTGCTCTTGCTGCTTCAATGGCTGCATTTAACGCCAGCAAATTAGTTTGCTCCGCAATACCACCAATCACAGATAACACGGAATTAATCTTCTTAGACTGCTCACTTAGTGATTCAATGTTGTCAGCGGCGCTATCGATTTGAGTCATTAACTGCGACACTTCATTCAATGACACATCCACACATTCTTGCGCTTTTAAGACAAAATCAGCTGCATCGTCTGTAGCTTCAGCCACACTATTAGTGTTTTGCGCCACATCATTAGCAGTGGCTGACATTTCAGTAATTGCAGTAACGATTTGATCAACTTCGCTGTTATGACTATAAAGCTGATTTGAGATCGTCACAGTTTGATCGTTGATCGTTTTAGCTGCGCCTTTCACTTCGTCGGTCGCACCTGAAACTTCAGTGATAATAGCTTGGAGTTTTTCAACAAATAAATTAAATGCTAAACCTAATTGGGCAATTTCATCATGACCTTCGACCACCAGCCTTTGAGTTAAATCCCCTTCACCATTAGCGATATCGTTTAGCGAGTTAGCCATGGTTTGTATCGGATGTACCATACGATGTGCCACCACCACTAACGCCGCAGCAGTGAGCGCACCCAACACTGAAGTCACCAGTAAAAAGAACATCAAACTGTTACTCATTTCATCTTGTTTCATGGTTTCGAATTTGGCGATGACAACTTCAATGTCATCAATATAAGCACCCGAACCCAGCATCCAATTAGTATTTGGGATCATGACTGCATAACCGAGTTTCTCAGTTAACCCTTGAGTATTGGGCTTTTGATAGAAATATGAAAAATTACCTTGGCCTGATTTAGCGGCATTCAATAAACCCACAATGATTTTTGTACCATTTGGGTCGGTCATATCAATTTTGTTTTGCCCTTCAAGCTCGGGCAGCATCGCATGAAACACGTTCACGCCTGCATCATCATAGATAAAAAAGTAACCCGCACTACCAAAACGCAGATCTCTTAAAGCTTGATTAACGTTACCTTGGGGACCTAAATTAATTTGATACTCAACAACACCTTGAGCAATTTCGACAGCTTCTTTGAGCTGATTTTTGCGTTCTAGCACTAACTCGTGACGAAAGTCATTGATGTCATTATTGAGCGAATCTTGCGCACTAATATAAAACAGTACTAACACTGTGGTGAGAATGACAAAAAGAGGAATAAGAGAAAGTGCGAGAAGCTTATTTCGAAGGGATAAACGCAGCATATAACTTACCTATAAAGTTGGAAACTCTTAAAGTATATATGTGATCTTAAAAATTATTACAAAAATACAACGTTAAGCGCAAGTTGATCACAAACATTGCGCTAATGTGATACAGATTAGAAAATGCTTAACAATAGAGCCCTAATAATTCATCTAGCGTGCAATCCAATGACATTCAATATGCAGCTCAACATGTATTTGCCAAAAACGATCAAGATCAAACTTCAACAGTTCAACAAAACGGTTTAGTGCACAAAAATATTACTGAGCGTGAACCTGTTTGCAAAAATAACCTTCAGCCGCCCCACTTCATTCTGTTCCCATCTGATTCAGTATATTTTGTAGAACTAATAAAGGCTTTTTTAAATGCCAACAATAACTCCATCAGGGCCTACAAGATGATTACACTCCAAATAGACGGCAAATTAGTGTCGGTTGATAGTGAAAGGAATCTTCTCCAAGCTGCACAGGAAGCAGGCATCATTATCCCTAGTTTATGCGATTCAAACTCAGCAGAAACGCCTCATAAACAGGACTGCAACCTCTGTGTTGTCGATATTAATAATAACGATGGCAGTTGCCGTAAAGCAAAAGCTTGTAAAACGCCCGTTGCTGAAAACATGCAAGTCACCACGCAAACCGCTGAGCTGAGCGAGCTGCGCCGCGAAGCGTTGACCCAAATCTTGTCTGATCATTTTGCTGACTGTGAAGCGCCCTGTCAGCAAGCCTGCCCTGCTGGTGTTGATATTCAAAGTTACCTGTTTCATATCGCCCAAGGTAATCACACAGAAGCAGTCAAAATTATCAAGCAAACCTTGCCACTGCCTTTATCTATTGGCCGTGTATGCCCTGCTTTTTGTGAAGCGGAGTGTCGCCGAGGTTTAGTGGATGAGCCTGTCGCTATCCGTCAGTTAAAGCGCCATGCAGCAGATCTTGATTTAGCTGATAAGCACAGCTACCAAATTGAACGCAAACCCGATACAGGCAAAAAAGTCGCCATCATCGGCAGTGGCCCAGCGGGGTTAAGTGCAGGTTATTTCTTATCAAATCAAGGCCATGAAGTACGCATTATTGAATCCATGCCCCAAGCTGGTGGCTGGCTGCGTTATGGCATTCCTGAATACCGTTTACCTAAAGCAATCCTTGATAAAGAAATCGCCTTACTGACTGAAAATGGTCTTGAGATCCAAACTCAAACCCGCCTTGGTGAGGATGTGCATTTAAAGCAGCTAACCGATGAGTATGATGCTGTTTGTTTAGCCATTGGCGCACAAAAAGCCGTGGCCATGAATTATCCAGGTAGCGACTTAACAGGCTGTTACTTAGGCGTTGATTACTTACGTGATTACCGCACTGAGCAGACCTTCACTATAGGTAAAAAAGTGGCGGTGATTGGTGGCGGTAATACTGCGATCGATTGTGCCCGCACTGCAGTACGCGCTGGCCATGATGTCACCTTAATCTATCGCCGTACTCGTGATGCCATGCCAGCTGAGCCTTATGAAATCCACGAGGCTGAAGTTGAAGGGGTTAAGTTTCACTTTCTGACTAACCCAGTTGAAAACATCAGCGATGAAAATGGTCAAGTCACAGCAATTAACTTAGCTAAAATGGCATTAGGCGAGCCTGACTCATCAGGTAGACGATCCCCTAAAGCGACTGGCGAAACCTTTATCGAAGCCTTTGATACTGTCATTGCCGCAGTATCACAAACCCCAGATATGAGCTTTTTAGAACACCCAGACAGTTACTTAACCAGTGGTGAGATTGCCTTAAGCCGTTGGAATACCTTTATTGGTTGTGAACACACCATGTCAGCTGGGGTTGATAAACTATTTGTGATTGGTGATTCGCGCACTGGCCCTGCCACTGCAGTTGCCGCCATTGGTGACGGTCGTAAAGCGGCGGTTGCCATTGATAAACTACTCAATCAAGGTTTGAGCTGTGAGCTAACACCACATCAGTTTAATGCCACTAAAGCCCCGAAAACAGCTTCACTAAGTACAGAGCTTTACCCAAGTACCAAGCCTGAAGCTCGCTACAAAATGGCTGAACTCACTGCCATTGAGCGCCAACTTAACTTTAATGAAGTGGAACAAGGTTTTGAACATAGTGAGGCAATGAAAGAAGCCGCTCGCTGTTTAGAGTGTGCCTGTCAGGCCAATACCGATTGTAAACTGCGAGACTACGCCACTGAATATCATGTGGATGCTAAAGCGCTCGATACCACCAGCATGCAACAATTTGCGGTGGACAAGACCAGTCCCTTTATTCAATTTGATGCTAACCGCTGCATCAGTTGTGGCAAGTGTGTCGATATTTGTGGCCAGCAAAGTGGCCATAATGCGATTAGCTTTGAGAAAGACAGCTTTCAAGCACTGCCTACATCCAACAATTGCGGCCAACAAGAGCGCCAAGCACCAAGAGTAGGCTTTAATGCCACCATGGCAGACAGCGACTGTGTGCAGTGTGGTAACTGCGTGCAAGTGTGCCCCACTGGTGCATTAGTGGATGCCCGCGATAAACGCCAAGGCAGCAAGGAACAACTTGAAACCACGTCGACCATCT
The DNA here is from genome assembly GCF_023283825.1 of Shewanella olleyana. GTDB lineage: Bacteria > Pseudomonadota > Gammaproteobacteria > Enterobacterales > Shewanellaceae > Shewanella > Shewanella olleyana. The sequence continues at coordinate 205,762 of NZ_JAKILD010000004.1, forward strand.
GTACTTATTGCGGCGTGGGTTGTCGAATTAACGTCAGTGTATCGCCATCGACAGGTAAAATTTGCCATGTAGAAGGCAGTAACGATTCTGATGTCAACGAAGGCATGTTGTGCGTTAAAGGTCGATTTGGTTATGACTTTATTCAAAGTGAGCAGCGCCTTACCACGCCGCTGATTCGCAAAAATGGCGAGCTTATTCCATGTACCTGGGATGAAGCCATCGACACCATTGCAGATAAATTCGCTCAGGTAAAAGCCAATAAAGGCGGCGATGCCATTGCCACCTTAGCGTCGGCAAAGGCAACCAACGAAGATAACTTTTTAATTCAAAAGTTTGTCCGTACTGTACTTGGCACAAATAACGTCGATCACTGTGCCCGTTTATGTCACGCCAGCACAGTATCAGCATTGCAGCAAAGTTTAGGTAGTGGCGCGATGACAGGGGATATTCCGGGCATTAAAGATTCTGATTTGATCTTCATTTTAGGCTCTGACACCTGTAACGCGCATCCAATTATTGCCTCTAAAATCAAGCAAGCCATTCGTCATCATGGGGCACGTTTGATGGTTGCCGATCCTAAACGAGTCTCAATTGCTGATGAAGCTGAATTATATGTGGCGCAAAAGCCTGGCTCAGATGTGGCACTTATCAATGCGATAATGGCAGAAATCATCCGCAATAACTGGCACGACACAGATTACATTGCCAAGCACACCGAAGGCTTTGATGCAGTTATCTATACGTTAATGCAGCCTAAATATTCGTTAGAAAATGCCGCCAAAGTCTGTGGTATCAGCGCTGACAACATTGCCCAAATGGCTAAGTTAATCGGCACCGCAGACAAAACAGCGATTTACTATGCCATGGGGATAACCCAGCATACTTCTGGTCATGACAATGTTACTGCCATTTCTAACTTGCAAATGCTGTGTGGTAACTTAGGACAATCTGGCGCGGGTATTAACCCACTTCGCGGTCAAAGTAATGTGCAAGGCGCTTGTGATATGGGGGCGTTGCCTCAGTACTACACTGGCTATCAAAAAGTCGATAACCCAGAGGTGCAAGCTAAGTTTGAAAAGCACTGGAATACCACACTGTCGCCAAACATTGGCTTAACCGCCACCGAAGTGATGCATGCCATCACACACGATGAAGTGGATGCCTTGTATGTCATGGGAGAAAATCCGGTTCTTAGCGATCCAGACCAAGCCCACGTGCTCGAAGCATTAGAGAAAATTCCATTTTTAGTGGTGCAAGATATCTTCTTAACTGAAACCGCTCAAATGGCTGATATTGTGCTACCTGCAGCTTCATTTGCAGAAAAACGTGGTCACTTCACCAATACTGAACGCCGTGTGCAGCGCCTGCAACCTGTGCTTAATCCGCCTGGTGAAGCCGAGCAAGACTGGAAAATCATTCACGCTATCGCCAATAAAATGGGTGCTAATTGGCACTATGCTGACGAGCAGGCCATCACGAATGAGATAAACCAAGTCACCCCGCAATACCAAGGTATCACTTGGGATAGACTCAATAATGATGAGCACGGAAAACCTAGCAAAGGCATTCAATGGCCATGTAGAAGTGAGCAAGATGCGGGAACTTCAGTATTACATCAAGCTGGTCCAATAAAAGGGAAAGGCTTATTTACCGCCGTTGAGCATCGCAGTCCAGCAGAAACCACCGATGAAGAGTACCCACTGGTATTATCAACGGGGCGCTTATTAGAGCAATTCCATACCGGCACCTTGAGTCGTAAAACTCAAGGTTTAGATACGTTAGGCACACCAAGAGTGATGATGTCGGTATTTGATGCTGAGCAGCTAGGGGTGAACAATGGCGATAAGGTTAAGCTTGCCACTCGTCGCGGCGAAATTGAAATCGCAGCCTTTGTCACTAAGCGCGCTCAAGCTGGGGTGTTGTTTTTACCATTCCATTTTGCTGAAGCTGCAGCCAATAAGCTCACTAATAACGCCATTGATCCTGTGGCGAAAATCCCTGAATTTAAAGTGTGTGCTGTGAAAGCTGAGTTAGTCACTCACTTGAACAGCCCTAAAGAAGTGGATATTAATGAGCATGCATTAGCTTAACCATAAGAGGTGTTGGCTTAATCAGCACAAAAAAGGCAGCTATTAGCTGCCTTTTTAATGTCACTGTGAAATAAAATCGAGCGTCTAGAACAAGCTAATCAGCGCACCTGTTAACGCAAAACCTAATACTAATAACACAATATTAGGTTTAGCAATTTTAAGCACAGCAAAGCCGATTAACACTAACGCCATATCAATGGGTTCAACCACTGCTGAGGTAAATACTGGGCTATAAAGTGCAGCTAACAGTAAGCCAACTACAGCGGCATTCACGCCAGCTATCGCACCTGAAATCGCCGGTCTTTCACTAATTGCATGCCAGCTTTTAAGTCCCACCAGCATCAATAAAAAACCAGGAATGAAGATAGCAAGTGTTGCAACTATAGCGCCTAGAATCGGTTGTTCTAACCACAAGTCAGCCCCTAAGAATGTTGCTAGGGTGAACATAGGACCGGGCACAGCTTGGGCTAACGCATAACCCGTTAAGAAGCGATCAGAATCCACTAACTCGCCAACATTAGCCTCAAGTAACGGCAGGACCACATGGCCGCCACCAAAGACCAAACTGCCCACTTGATAGAACTGAGCAAAAACTTGACCTAATGTGCCGGTTTGATTAATCAAATAAAAACTGCTGAGTAGCCCAAGAATAAACACCGCAAGCCAACCAAAATTAAGCTTAATCGGAGTATTTTCAGGGGTAATATTTTCCCCTTTAGTGAGCACAACAAAGCCGATAATAGCAGCAATTAGTAACACCACAATTTGGGTTAATAGTGAAGGGAATAACATGATACTGGCTGCTGTTGCCACCATTAATGTCCGCGCAGTTTTTCGTTGGCAGAATTGGCTAAACATACCTAGGGTCGCATCAGCAACCACCACTACAGCTAATAATTTGAGCCCATGAATGACGCCACCGACGGCAGAAGTTTCAAGCCAGTGTGCGCTGGTCACGGCTAAAAGAAACAGCAATACAAAGGAAGGTAAGGTAAAGCCAACAAATGCAGCAATTGCGCCTAATAAGCCTCCACGGTGATAACCAATGGCAAACCCCACTTGGCTTGAACCTGGGCCAGGCATAAATTGGCTTAAAGCCACTAAACTGCCGTAACGCTTGTCATCAAGCCAATTCAGCTCATTGACAAAAGTCTGTCTAAAGTAACCAATATGGGCAGCTGGGCCACCAAAACTGATAAAGCCTAATGCTAAAAAGCGGGTAAAAATTTGCCACATAATCAACCTATTTCCAATTCCTTTTACAAAAGGGCAGTACTCAAAACTATAGCGCTCAATTCAATGCTCAAACCAATGCTCGAACCAATGCTCGAACCAATGCTCGAACCAATGCTCGAACCAATGCTGAGATTGATGGGCTATGTTAGCTTTTGAGTATATGACAAATTAATTTAACTTTTATGACAAGTTGTAAATTAGCTTATCCTTGTAGATGCTTTAAGGCATTTTCACTTAACAGCTTTAATTGGCGTAGCTCTTCACTGTCACCACCAACCTTACAACGTATTAATTCAGGCACTTTCTTAGCTTGTTCATGTAACGCCTTACCTTCATCAGTGAGATGCAATACTCTCACGCGCTCGTCATCTTTATTGCGATCGCGTATCACTAAGCCTTTGGTTTCTAGGCGCTTGAGTAACGGGGTTAATGTACCAGAATCTAAATGCAATTTTTCACCCAAGATTTTGACGCTAATACCCGACTCTTTCCAAAGTACCATCATGACTAAATACTGTGGATAGGTTAACGACAGCTCATCCAAGAGAGGACGATAAGCGCGAATAAGCGCATTAGTGGCACTATACATGGCAAAACAAACTTGGTTCTCTAGTGCTAAGGGATCAAAACCCTGACTCATGATCACTCCTTAATTTTAAAGTTTTTGCGGACTTAAAAAGTATTAAAGGCTTTAAAAAGCGTTCACTCATCTTAGCATATTTTGATTGCGCACAAGCTATTACGTTTAAGCAGTTAATGACTATTTTTGATTAAGGGGTTTTGCTTAAGAGTTTTTTGCTTAAGAATTTTATACTCAAGCCGATAAAGGTCTAAGCTATCTACATGTCGTATTGAATAGCCATAATTTAATAAGTGAGCACTCATGTCTTTATCTATTAACTCTCCTTCATCAATGCCAACTAATATCGATTCAGGCAGTAGTTTAAAAGTCGCTGTTATGGCTAAAAATCAGCAGAAGGTGGAAGGTCAAATGGCAATGCAGCTAATTGAAGCCGCTCAGCCTCAACCGCAACCTGTTGGAAATGCAGGTCATATCATAAGTACTAAAGCCTAGATTTAATATCGAAAGTTAGCGTTTAAAAACTGTACTAAGTAAATCTGAATACGCTATGATTTGTTCTATAAGAGATTTAGAACAGGATGTTGATAATTATGCGTATTCAGGCTTCGCTATTCACCACACTCACTATTTCTAGTGCGTTTTTTGCAGTTTCATCTTTTGCCACCACTCCTGCCACTAACACCGTGCCTCCGGCTTACGATTGCAACAAAGCCCAAGGACAAGTCGAATTATTGATTTGTGAAGACAGCCAATTGGCTAAGCTTGATGTGCAATTGTCTGACACTTACACGAAAGCCCTGAATCAAATAGGTAGCGACGAAATTCCGACGTTTAAAGCATTTCAAAGAGGTTGGATTAAAGGGCGAGATGATTGTTGGAAAGCTGCAGGTATCAAACAGTGTGTGCAGTCTTCTTATGAAACACGTTTGACTGAATTACAAATTGCCGCTGGTGAATTTGAAGTTCCTGAGCCGATTCAATATAAATGTGGTTCAGATGCTAACGGTACCCTGACTAAAATTACCGCTTACTTTTACAATGAAACAGCCATACCAGCAGCTATGCTGACCATAACGCCGACCTCAAATTACATTAAAGCCACTAACTTAGCGCTATTAACCCGCTCTGCATCAGGTGCTAAATACCAAGGACAAAACTTCAGTTTTTGGACTCATCAAGGTGAGGCTACTTTTAGCCAATTCGAACAAGCTGATTTAAATTGCCAAACACAATAAATTAAGCCTTAATTTAAGCCTAGCTTTAAACAAAAAAACCATGCCCTTAAGACATGGTTTTAATCGGTTCAAACCTAACTTGTTTAAAACATACTTAGTTTAAAATGGTATAGCCACGGTGAGCCATGCAATTACGAACAACGGTTTCTTTTTCGGCTTCATAATTAGCTTCATTAGCTCTTCTATCACGCGCGCCACCTAACAACCCCGATACCACGCCAACACCAGCACCAACCTTAGCGCCGTCAGATCCTGAACCACCAGCGATAGCGGTACCAGCTGCGCCAACAGCTGCGCCTTTAGCTGCACTACTCAAAACACCACGTGAGCTATTGTTTTTCTGCACTTGGTGCGACATTTCTATGCACTGATGTTCGTCATAAACAAAATCTTTATCATTAACGCCAGTTTTATCATAAATGATATTTGCGCTAGCTGAGAAAGTTAAAAAAGTCAGTGAAATCAGTAATAATTTTTTCATGTGCGTGCCTTAAACTTGAGAAAACTTATCTGCATTATTTCGCTTATTTAAGATTTCGCTTATTACAGCCTCTTAATGCAATTAACAAACATATCCTAGCAAAAGCTTAGTGTAAAAATGGAATATCGTTATTCACCGATGGAATAATGCTATCGATTAGGCACAAAAAAGCAGCGATATACGCTGCTTTCTTTATAGATTTTAGCAAAAACTTACAAGTACAGACTTTAAAAGCAAATGAATTAGCTTAATTTACTGCTTTCGTATGTATGACACATTTGCTGGGCTTGTTCTTCGTTGTATTCACGCAAACCACTTAATACTAATGTTTTAACCCCAGTACCAATAACCTTACCCTCACTCTTTAACTCGAACTGCAGCGTTACATCACCGCGCTTACCGTTAATGTCCATATGCTGTTCAACGAGATCTAAACTCATTTCAGTGAAGTCAAAACTATCAAGATGAAACGACATACTTTCATAGATAACCAATGGTCTCATTGGGTTAATCATCACGTTGTATTGCTTCATCATTGGCACTAATACGTGAATAAAGTTAAGCCCTGAAAAAGCCACATAACTTTTAATAAATGCGGCGGTTTGTATATCGCACTGGCATACTTCACCTTGACGCTCGATATGTAAATACTCTTTACCTTTGGTATCACAAATACTGAAGTTCTCACCCGCTTGGTTATCAAGGTTTAACTCAATACCATCGCCCACCATGCCAGCAAATTTAAACTGCATGTTTTGACTCAAACCGAACTCAGTTAACACTAAGGCAAATAACAAATCACCTGGAACACAAAAACGTTTAGCGCCGACATTATGGATAGGGTTGAAGTCTTCTGCGACAAGCTTTGCAAAATCACTTGCTTGCTGGGCTGAAATAAACACGCTTTGATCTTGCTTGGCATAATACGGTGACAAAAACATATACATCCATTCTTATTTTCGTGAAAGAAATCCCTCTCTCATCGAGCTGGGCTTTTTTATTTGTACCGAGTGTACTAGAAAAAACCTAAAACACTCAGCCGATGACTCATTTAAAAAACGAAACTCTAATCATGAACACATATACAAGGTGTGATCTAGAGCTCACCTATGTTAATTCAAACCACAAAAGCGGCGCAATTGTTAATGATAACCAAGTAAATGTTGATTTTAAGGTTTACTTCGGTAAAATCCACGACAATCAAGATACAAATAAAAACAATTACCATTTGCATTTTATTTACAAGTCGTCTTTGGAGAACAGCATGACTCAGCGCAATAGCCTTCGTATTAGTATTCTAGCCAGTGCACTTCTAGCCACTTTCGCAGCAACCGCTGATGAAAATGAATCAAACGCAACTATGGAGCAAATCTCTATTTTTGGTAGTTCGAACCCAGTTAATAATGTGCCAGGTAGTGCCCACGTTATTAACGACGTTGAAATAGAGAATTTTAAGTACACTGATATTATGCGTACGTTAGCATCAGTTCCTGGCGTGTATATTCAAGAAGAAGATGGTTACGGTTTACGCCCTAACATTGGCATGCGCGGTACAGGTCAAAATCGTTCTGAAAAGATTACGATCATGGAGGATGGCGTACTTGCCGCTCCAGCACCTTATGCATCACCTGCTGCTTATTATTTCCCGACTTCCGGCAGAATGCAGACTGTAGAAGTGATGAAAGGTGGTTCTACCCTTAAATACGGTCCTCGCACCACTGGCGGTATCGTTAATATGATTTCACGCCAAATTCCACAAGAAGAATTAGCTGGTGGGATTGATGTTGCAGCTGGACAAGACGGATTTGCTAAATTACATGCTCATGCTGGTGGACAGGGTGAACGCGTAGGTGCGGTAGCGGAAGTTTACCGTTACCAAGCTGATGGTTTCCGTGACATTAACGGTGTGGGCGGTGACACAGGCTTTACTAAAAATGATGCTCTAGCAAAAATCAGTATCAACAGTAGTGATGATGCAAAATACCAACAACGTGTTGAACTTAAACTGAAGTATTCTGATGAAGTTTCAAATGAAACTTATATGGGATTAACTGAAGAAGATTACAATAATAGTCCTTTCACTCGTTACTCTGCTTCACAAAAAGATGTGATGACAACCGATCATAAACAAATACAGTTGAACCACATTATTGATTTCAATGACACTGTAAGCTTAGCCACGACGGCTTATTACAATAATTTTGCTCGTAACTGGTACAAAACCTCTAAAGTTGATGGTCAAAGCCTAAGCAGTGGCGGAATTGAAGCAGCGGCGGATTTCGATCGCGATCCGACTTCAGCGACTCCAATTGATGTTGAAGTAAAAGCTAACAACCGTGAATACTTGTCTCAAGGTATTCAAACTGAGTTAAATTGGTTATTAGGCGATCATGAGCTTTCGTTTGGTGCCCGTTACCACGAAGACGAGATGGATCGTTACCAATGGGTTGATACTTATGAGCTAAACAACAACCAGGTGATGTCACTGACTGACAGCGGAACACCGGGTACTGATTCAAACCGTATCGACAGTGCTGAAGCGTTAGCCCTATATGTTCAAGACCAAATTACATTAGGTGACTTAGCGATTACTGCTGGTCTTCGCTATGAAGATGTAACCACTCAACGCCGTGACTGGGGTAAAGCAAACCCTGGCCGTGAAGGTGCTCCAGATAAAGATATCAGCAACAGCTTTGATGTGTTATTGCCTTCTGTTGCCGCGACATACCACATCACTGATGATCTTATTGTATTAGCCGGTGTTCAAAAAGGTTTTGCACCTTCAGCGCCTGGTAATGACGATGGCGAAGAAGAAGAAAGCTGGAACTACGAAGCAGGCCTTCGATACAACGCTGGCGCATTAAGTTCAGAAGCCATTGTATTCTACAGTGACTACAGCAACATGCACGGTAACTGTACTGCGGCTCAAGGTTGTGACGATGACAATATCGGCAATCAGTACAACGCTGGTGAAGTAGAAGTGACAGGTTTAGAACTAAGCTTAGGTTATGAATTTAACCAAACAGGTGAATTAACATTCCCAGTAAAAATGGCTTACACCTACACCAGTGCTGAATTCCAAAACAGCTTTAGTTCAGATTTTGAATCTTGGGGTGATGTAGAAAAAGGTGACGAACTTCCTTATCTTCCTGACAACCAGTTATTTATCTCAGCAGGTGTTCAAGCTGAATCTTGGCAGCTGACCATTGCAGGTCGTTACACTTCAGACATGCGCACCACAGCAGGTCAAGATGCGATCCCTTCAGCTGAGTTAATTGCAGATAAAACCATTGTTGATTTATCGGCGCGTTACTTCATTAACGATGCTTCTGAAGTCTACTTAACTGTTGATAACCTATTCGATGAAACCTACATGACAACGCGCATCCATGGCTCTATCTTCTCAGGTAAGCCACAAACTGCCACATTAGGTTATAACTACAAGTTCTAAATTTGTCGTTAGTTATACCGTGTAAAAGCCAGCAATTTAGCTGGCTTTTCTATGTCTCAAGGTATTTAATTTCCCCATCTTAAGAAAAATGCTTCAGCCTATTTTTAGGGCTTAATACCAACCAGCATTAGGAATGAGTTTTGAACATTAAAAAGCTCATCAATGATGAGCTTTTTGTTTCTGAAACAATTAACTAAATCTAATTAATAATCTTTTGCCACCAAGAACGCTCTTCACCACAATTATCAATCGGCTGATAGCTATCAATTCTTGCTGGTATTGCGACCACATTATCGCAATCAGACTGTTTGGCGACGCCTGTTGTTCGGTCAAAATAACCTTGGGTAATCCCATCAGCTGGTGTCATGCGCAAACCTAACGGAGGACGTTGCTTCAAGAAGGCTTGATAAACTGCCATCGCGCCACTTGAACCATATAAACCGGTTTTAGAGTTATCGTCTTGCCCCACCCAAATCGCAGCCACATTACGTTCATCAAAGCCTGCAAACCACGAGTCACGACTATCATTACTGGTTCCTGTTTTACCGGCTAAATCGACATTTGGAAATGTTTGTCCGAGTCGTTTAGCGGTGCCGTTTTTAACCACTTGATTCATTGCGTACTGAACCAAATAATCAGTAGCTGGCTCCATGCCTTGTGTGGCTCTTTCACGACTTACTTTTAGTGGCTGATTATTGGTATCTAGCACGGCAGTAATTGAAGTTAGCGGTCGATAACGGCCATTATTCGCGATGGTTTGATAAGCTTGCGCAACCATATACGGCGAGCCATTGATGGCCCCTAGTAACATTGAAGGGTAACGTGGAATGGCCTCGCTCCACCCTGCACTCGTCATGGTCTTAGCCACATTATCGACCCCAATCTCAATCCCCACATTCACGGTCGGTACATTCATTGAGTTCTTAAAGGCGGTTAAAAGTGGCACTTCATCTCTGAAGACTTTATCCACGTTTTGTGGCGACCACGTTTTACCCTGACCATTTTGTAGTGTTATAGGCTTATCAGCGACTGGTGAGGCCAAGTTATACTTGCTGCCTTGTTGCAGTGCTGTGGCGTAGACAAATGGCTTCACCAATGAGCCGATCGGACGACGGATTTCTACCGCGCGATTAAAGCCGTCAAAGCTTGGCACTCTGTCACCTACCATTGCCGCAATACCGTCGGTGTACTTATCGGTCACCACCATGCCGACTTGAACATTTTTAGTACGCTCATCTAAGGACTTCATCGTCGACACGACCGCTTTTTCAGCAGCATCTTGTGCCATAGGATCTAGCGTGGTGTAGACCTTCACCCCAGATTGTTGCAATAAACTGTCACCATAACGACGACGTAATTCATTTTTTACCACAGCAAAGAAAGCCGGCAGCTTTTGGTGCACTGACTTATTAAAGTCACGTAATCCAATCGGCGATTCAACAGCTGCTTTATATTGCTCAACCGTTAGCTTGTCATCTTCCATTAATAAACGTAGCACTAAGTCTCTACGGTTTTGAGCTCGCTCAGGTGAACGCCAAGGATTGTAATATGATGGCCCTTTAATGGCAGCGATCAAAAATGCCTGTTGAGATACGGTTAATTCAGCAATCGGACGACCAAAATAGAACTGCGATGCCAGCCCCATTCCATGGACGCCACGAGACTTATCTTGGCCCATGTAAACTTCATTTAAATAAGCTTCAAGAATTTCATCTTTGCTATAGCGGAAATCAATAATAATCGCCATTAACGCTTCACGAATTTTACGTACAATTGAGCGCTCACTGGTTAAAAAGAAGTTTTTAGCCAGTTGTTGAGTCAAAGTCGAGCCACCTTGAACCGTGCGACCTGCGGTTATATTAACGATCGCCGCACGGGCAATGGCAAAAGGATTTACTCCGTGATGCTCGTAGAAGCTACGATCTTCGACCAAAATCAATGCATCAACAATCGCTTGAGGCATTTCTTCAGTTGGGACAAATAAGCGATCTTCGCCGCCTGACGCTAAGATCCGATCTAACAATACTGGCTCTAAATGAAACACTGCCATTTGACGTTTATCAGACATTCTTTGTACTGATGACACACCTTGACTGTCGAAGGTAATCATCACTCTTTGAGCAGCTTGATCGCCTTCTGGGTGTAAAAATGGTCGACGCCATAATTCAATTTTAGTGCTGGATGCCGAAAACTCACCCACTTGTCTTGGATTAGCGACTTTTCGATAGCCAAGCAATTTAAGCTCAGACATCAACTGTGGGTGGTTAATGGCAGCTCCTGGATATATAGCCATTGAACGGCTGAATACTTGTGCAGGTAAGTGCCACTTTTGTCCTTCAAATTTACGCGCAATGATTTGATCTAGATATATGCCGTAGGAGCACACGACCACCAAACCGATTAGGCCAATTTTCCAAGTGAATGACCATAGCTTTTTCCACTTCGAAGGCGCTTTGGTTTTAGCACTCACACGTCTAACACCCGGTTTTTTGGCTGTTGTCTTTTTAGCTGGCGCTTTTTTTGTGGGCGTTTTTTTTGTAGTTGCTTTTTTAGCTGGCGCTTTTCTCTCTGCAGCCCCTTTTACAGGCGCATTTTTACTTGGCGGATTATTACTTCGCGCATTGTTACTTGGCGGATTGCTACTTGGCGGATTGCTACTTGGCGCAGCTTTTTTAATACTGTCTGTCATAATTCAAATCAATTCTTTATTGTCCCCCAACGCTACTTAAGCCCTGGGGTTTTCTTTTTAGTAAATTTAGTTGCTGTCGTGTTAGCTGGGTCATCAGGCCATAAATGACGTGGATAGCGGCCACGCATTTCTTTTTTAACTTCAACATATGGCCCTTGCCAGAAGCTGGCTAAATCTGCAGTCACCGCTATCGGGCGCTGCGCCGGAGATAATAGCTCCATTGTGACCACCAGCTTACCATTAAGTAATAATGGGCTTTGTGATAAACCTAAAGCCTCTTGTAGTCGAACACTTAATAAAGCTCGACATTGAATATCGGATGCTAAGTCATCGTTATTGCTTGTGTTATTGCTTGTGTTATTGGCATCTTTATCGGTATTGCTATCAACAACTTCATCAAGTTTATAGGTGATGGGTGCAGACGTTCCTGTAGCCATTTTCCAATGTGTTGGTAACAACTCATTTAACGTTTGTTGTTGTGACCAAGTTAACAGGTTCTTTATGTGACTTAATATATCCATTTTCTGCAGTTTAGCAATCGAATTAACCTCAACTAAATAAGGCGCTAACCATTGTGATAGCGTGGCCAACAAATGCGCTGAATCGATGACAGGCCAATCATGTTCAGGTGCATATACTTGCGCTAATTTTAATCGATATTGTAACTGAACAAACCGTTCGTCTAGGTTAAGAATACTTAACCCTTTTTGCTGAATGTGATGTATTAAGGCTTGAACGATCAAAGCTGAGTCGACATTGGTTTCCAGCGATTTACTCACAACTATGTCACCAATTTTTTGCTGTTTTTCAGCAAAAAATCGCCCTTTAACTTCATCCCACTCGCAAACTTTATGCTCGGAAATTAAAAAATCTAAATCATGGCGGATATGATCTGGGTTGATTGGTGCAGCCAAATAAACTCGACCAGCATTGCGCCCTTGGGATTCTTGAAAGTCGGCCACAACCAGCCAATCATGGGTTGACATGTTATCTTCAATATCTATGGTCACGCCCGTACCATTGCTGAGCTGAAATCCGTGCTTCCCACGCGCTTTGGCAATCCGGTCAGGAAATGCCAAAGCCAATAAACTACTGATATCTCGACTCGCGGCGTCACGTGCAATGTGTTTTACATCGCCCGTAACTGATAGGATTTTTTGCCACTTTCTCACCTGACTCGCCATTAACCCTTGCGTTGATAAAGCAATATATTGGCTAATATCGGCACCTTTTTTAGGTAAGCCTCTCGCTTCTAGTACCGCAGCCAACATGCAAGCTAAAGTCACTAAATCTGGTTGCTGCTGAGCGTTTGCCATTACCTTTGATTGCAATAACATATGCGCTAAGCGTGGATGACATCCGAGTTCATAGGCCGCTTTTCCTTGCTGTGTGATTTTGTGCTGAGCATCAACTAAAGCAAGTTGAGATAATAACTGCCAAGCGACTTGCTGATGAATTGCAGGTGGCGCAGTTAATAGCGGTAAGCTTTCAATGTCAGCCACGCCCCAATAAGCACAATCCAGTGCCATCGAGGTGAGTTCACTCAAACTGATTTCAGGTTGTTCGGTTTTAGCTAAACGGCTTTGTTCTTCTTGGCCCCATAAGCGCACGCAGCAACCCGGGGCTAAGCGCCCGGCTCGACCTGCACGTTGAATAGATGAGGCTTGGCTAATGCGTTTAAGGGATAAACGGCTCACTCCTGTACGCGGATTAAAGCTGGCTTCACGCTTATATCCGCTATCAACCACGATAGTGATGCCATCAATGGTTAAACTCGATTCGGCCACATTGGTTGCAATAACGATTTTACGTTTCCCAGCTGGCGCAGCAGCTATCGCTTTATCTTGCTCTGCTGGAGTTAAATCGCCATAAAGAGGACATAGCATAAATGCTTGAGTATCGAGTTTTTGACTCAGAAGTCGCTGAAGTTTATTAATTTCGCCTTTGCCAGGCAAAAAAGTTAACACTGACCCTTGCTGGTATTGGACTGGCACAATTGATGAGTCAGCTTTGACGCAATCAGTAATGACATTGGCTAAGTACTCTAACCATGCTTGTTGCCCAGGCACAGGTCGATAAACCTTTTCTACCTCAAAACTTCTTCCCTCACTGACAAGTACAGCTGCATCAGGCATCAATTGTTGTAATGGCAAGCCAGATAAGGTCGCTGACATGGCAATTAGCTTTAAATCGTCGCGCAGAGATTCTTGCACTTCTAGCGCAAGGGCTAAGCCTAAATCAGTGGGAAGGTGGCGCTCATGGATTTCATCAAAAATGATCACTTCAATTCCTGTGAGCTCAGGATCTTGTTGGATCATTCTGGTGAGAATACCTTCAGTGACAATTTCTAATCGTGTATTAGCACTAACCTTTGTTTCACCACGGACTCGATATCCCACACTCTCACCCACTTTTTCACCCAGTGAATGAGCAATAAAATGCGCGACACTGCGAGCAGCAACGCGCCGAGGTTCAAGCATGAGAATTTTGCCGTCGACTTGCGGCCATTGCAGCATCGCCATAGGTAATGCTGTTGATTTACCCGCACCTGTTGGCGCTTCAAGAATGATTTGGCAATGGTCTGACAATGCTTGCTGTAACGGAGCAAACAAGGCTTGGATCGGTAGTGAGCTCAAAAGGATAACTTAAACAACGAATGATACCGGTCAGTTTACGCATATTCGGATCTTGATGCCATCTCATCTGCTAACTCACCGGCCATCTAATCGACCATCAATGGAGCTGCTCATCTAGCATCTATTTGGGTGTCTCATCAATAAAAGCTATTAGGTTAATGTAATACCCATGGTATGCGAACCCCAGAGGCTAACTCAATTAAACGTGTAGGTTTGCCAATAGCATAACCTTGTCCATAATCCACCCCTAGCTCTTGTAATAATCGGCCAATGGCTTCACTTTCAACAAACTCACCAATCACCTCAAAATCCATGTCTTTACCTAGCTGGCATATCGCAGACACAATCGCTTTATCACTGCGATCGTCACACACATTGACCACGAACTGGCCATCAATTTTAACGTAATCAACATCAAGGCATTTAAGGTAAGCAAAGCTTGAAAAGCCTGAGCCAAAATCATCTAACGCTAACTTACAACCTAATGGCTGAAGCAGATCAATCAGCGCTGTCGCTTGCTCAAGCTGACTGACGGCTGCGGTTTCAGTGATTTCAAAACACAGCTTAGACACTAAGTCCGGCTCGACCATCAAACGCATTTCAAGCCAGCTCATAAATTTGCTATCTGATAATGACAGTGCAGATAGATTCACCGACACCATAGATAGCTGCTCCCATATATCCATGTGGCGGGCGCCCCACTTCAATAAATTATCAATAACCCAGCGATCGATACGCGAAGCGAGGTTATAACGCTCTGCAGCAGGTAGAAACACGCCAGGCGACACATACCGGCCATCTTCTTGCACCATTCGCAGCAAGATCTCCATATGAATGCCTGATTCATCGGATGATAATGGTTCGATAAGTTGAAAAAACAACTCAAACTGATTCAGTGCAAGGGCTGAGATAATATCCACTGACGCCAACATTTGATTATAAAGTTGGTGCATTTGCGGATCGTTTTTACTGTAAAAGTGCCAACGATTTCGGCCATCTTCTTTAGCGATACGACAAGCCGCATCAGCCTGACTCATCACGCTATAGATATCTGAACTACGAGCATCAAACTCTGATAAGCCCATACTGATACTGACATTATGGGTGATTTCACCCCAGATAAATTCATGCTCAGATAACTGCTGACAGATTCGATTAGCAACTTGTTCTGCAGATTCTTTATCTGCATGGAACATCAAAATACCAAACTCATCTCCCCCGAGCCTTGCAACAATATCGCCTGTACGTAACAGCAAACTTAAGCGTTTAGACACTTGGCAAAGTAATTCATCACCTGCTTTGTGGCCGCTAACATCATTAATCACCTGAAACTGATCTAAATCGAGGAATGCGACACAGGCAGGTAAGCGCTCTTTTGCATCAATGGCTTCTTCAAGCATGGCTTCAAATTGAACCCGATTAGGTAAGCCTGTTAACGGGTCATAATTTGACTGAAAAGACAGTTCATCCGCGAGGCGATAACGCTCAGATATATCTTCAACCATCATTAATAGATGGTTTTCTATATCAAGTGCACGGCAAAAACTCATTTTATACCAATGTTTTACTCCGGCAATGATCAAAGGAATTTCACACCAAGATTGGTGTAGTGCGCCTTCTCGTACAATATGCAAGCAATCTTCAAGGAGTAGGTGATCATCTGAGTTAATCACCGAAAAAAGGCTTTCATTTAAACGTAGCGGTAGATTATGGCTGGCAACTTGGTTTTGCTTGCTAACATTGTCATCGATATCAATTAGCGCACAAGCCACGGGCAGTTGTTGGAATAACTCTAAATACTGAATTTCTTTATTATTTAATAACTCTGATACCCGAGTAAGTTCAGCATAAGAACACAACTTCAGCGAGCTTTCATTACCTTTATAGAATACTTTGGATTTCTTATTATTTTCACTAATAAGACCATTAGCTTGATGAAAGTAAGGTATTAAACTTAAACGGCTACTACCGATAACAACGCAGTGATTAATTTGTAATTGAATTGGCGTCGTTAACGTACTACAAAATTGAGATAGTTCATTAGTTAACAATTCAGACAATGGAGATTGCTCAAATTCATCTGACTCAGAAGAACTTCTGCTAGGGAAAAAGCCTGAATGTTGATTAACCAATAGTTGCTCACACAGCACTGGAAAAGACACTAAAGATAAACCGAGCATTTCGGCATTTTGGCTATTGGATTCAAACACTTTTAATGCATTAGCTTGAACAACAAAACCACTCGTAATATGCTCGGATACTTGCGATAAAATAGCTACCACACCATCACAGCCAAGCTGTTGGAGTAACACATCAACTTCCGCTGTAACTTGCTCTGATGATAGCAAGCTATTTAGCTCAGAAGACTGTTTACTGACCCATATCGATTCCAATTCGCTATCAATCATTTAGTGACTCTTTATGTAATTGCAATTTAACTCTCTTATTAACGCGCTTCATTCTAACATTACTGTGATGAACCTTTTTCCGTAAAGTTGACCACATTTTTAGCCCATACAAGTAATATTAGATTAAAAACGACAACTTACTTGATTATCTTCAACTAGGGTCTGTTGATCTTTTCCGGTTAAGTTTTGTTCGAAATAAAAGCGTTTTAATCGAGGCGGATTAATTGATGCCTAGTCATCTAAGCAAAATTCATCCAACAAAGAGTAAAGCGCTTTTAGTCGAACCCTTCGGGCAGCGTTTGTTGGCCATTTTTACTACGTTATCGGCTTTTTGTGTAGAATAACTACACCACAAAGCCTCTGCCTTGTATAAGAGGCCAACAATTCGCTGCAAAAGCAACCGCGAAAGTTCAACAGACCCTATAGCAACCGCCAAATTAACCTAGAAATTATCCATGTGCGATACAATTCAATACATAACAATATATAAGGCAAATTAATGTCTAAAAATGATAACAAACGCACTTTTATCGGCTTTTCATTATCAGCGAATCACCAGCAACGATTAATTGATATACAGCAGCAGTTAGCGCCACAGCTAAATGCTACTGCCACGGTAGTACATAGCACTAACTTACACATAACTGCCGCTTTTTTAGGACAGACCAGTGAAGCAGATATCCAAAAAATTGATGCGGCGATATCGTTAATGACTTTAAAATGCTTTACTCAAGAACTTGAACATATTGCTTTTTGGCCGAAGGCAGAAGTGCTGTGTATTGAAGGAATAACCAAGATTGAATTGAACAAAATTGTTGAGCAACTCGCGCAGTTAGCAAATCAACTTAACCTGCATCAAAGCCAACATGATTACCGACCTCATGTCAGTCTATTCCGTCATGTAAAAAAGCCGTCTCTAAATCAAACTATAATAGACGAGGCAGCTATTAAAACGACTGAGATGATAAAACGTGTCCCTATTAAAGTCGATATCACTGAGCTGACTTTATTTGAATCAAAATCGACATCCATGGGAGTTGAATATTTAGCGCTTAAAAGCTGGCCACTAAGCTAATAACGGATAACCTAAACTCAGAAAATTAAAACAAAAAAGCCGCATATAGCGGCTTTTTGAATTTATATCGATTATTAACTAACCAATGTGCAGATCTCAGCTTATTTATTTAGCATCGCTGCAATAGTCAGTACGCCATGACCTGTGGCACCAGCACTCCATAAAGAGTTCGCTGATGATGCATAAGCTCCTGCCAAGTCCATGTGTAACCAGTTGACATCTGGGCGAACAAAGCGCCATAAGAAACCAGCAGCATTTGATGCGCCACCCGCTCCACCACCTTTCATAGCACGGCTATTCGCAGTGTCAGCAAAAGGAGATGGACACATGTCTTTATGCCATGCATCTAACGGCAAAGGCCAGACGTTTTCAGCAACAGTTGCCGCTTGTTGCTGAGCTAATTGCAAGGTCTCCATTTGTGGAGAGAAAATGGCATTATAGTTTGTCCCAACAGCCATCACTGCAGCACCCGTTAATGTGGCTGCATCAATAATAAGCTCTGCACCAGTGTCTGAGGCTGCTTGTAAGCCATCAGCAAGCACTAAGCGGCCTTCTGCATCGGTATTAACCACTTCAACAGTCACACCATTTTTATAAGTTAAAATGTCGCCTAGTTTATATGCGTGGCCACTAATGAGGTTTTCTGCACAGCACAAGAACAGTTTAACGCGCTTATTAAGACCAGATTTTATTGCTAAACCTAACGCTGCAGTAACTGTTGCAGCGCCACCCATGTCACA
The DNA here is from genome assembly GCF_023283825.1 of Shewanella olleyana. Lineage (GTDB taxonomy): Bacteria > Pseudomonadota > Gammaproteobacteria > Enterobacterales > Shewanellaceae > Shewanella > Shewanella olleyana. The sequence continues at coordinate 224,386 of NZ_JAKILD010000004.1, forward strand.
CTTCATATCAAGCATGCCTTCAGACGGCTTAATGCTGTAGCCACCTGAGTCGAATGTAATACCTTTACCGACTAATGCGGTTGATACTTCAGCATCATCATTGAGAGGATTAAAGTCGAGCACCAACATTGCCGGCGGACGTTCACTACCGCGACCTACTGCATGTAAACCAATCCACTGAGCTTCTAACAGTTCTTGGCCTTCAACAATCTCATAACTAACCTTGTCACCACCAATGGCTTTTAACCACTTTGCTGCATGGTTTGCTAAAACAACCGGCGATAACTCTTCAGGTGTTTCATTCACTAGCATGCGAGCAAAGCTTGCCGCTTCAAAACGATGGGTTAGCGTGTTTTGGCTATCATTGTCACCACACCAAAGCACTTCAAACTCACCTTTAGCTGTGGTGAAACCTTGTGAGAACGCCCATTGAGAATCAATACTCCAAAGAACGCCATCTAACTGAACCTTATTCACTCCTTGACCGCGAATTTTTCTTGCGGCCATTTGCACTTGACGCAATTCGTCTGTACCAGATAAATGAATAAAAGCTTGGTTGCCTTGATAAGTAACATCGGCTTTACCCCAAAGGCTCTGTGGCGCTTCTTGTGTTAGGGTAACGGTCATTATTTCCATTATGATTTCCTTGTTGTTCTTGCAATGTAACTTTTGTTTCCAATGGGCTAAGTGTACTGTAATTCGATAATGAAACGTGACAAAAACCCATATAGTTATCAATAAAAATTGTAAACACTATTTTTACGGAGAAAATTTTTTCATGGACTTTACCCCAGCGCTGCAACAGGGAACCTTGATTAAACGCTATAAACGTTTTTTAGCTGATGTCAGGTTAGATGACGGAACAGAAATAACCATTCATTGCCCGAATACCGGGTCAATGAAAAACTGCCTATTCCCAGGTGAAAAAGTATGGTTTTCGACCTCTGACAATCCAAAAAGAAAGTACCCGAACACTTGGGAACTGGCTCAAACCACCGAACAACACCTTATTGGCATCAATACAGGCAGAGCTAACGCTTTGGCTGAAGAAGCGATTAATGCTGGCGTCATAACGGAGTTATCGGGTTACTCAAGCCTTAAGCGAGAAGTTAAATACGGGGATGAAAATAGTCGCATAGATATCCTATTAAGCGACGACAATCGTCCTTTATGCTATGTGGAAATCAAAAGCTGTACATTATTAGAGCAAACAGTAGGCTATTTCCCCGATTCAGTCACAACAAGGGGTCAAAAGCATTTGCGCGAGCTAATGCATATGGTTAGTCTAGGCCATAGAGCAGTATTGCTGTTTGTTGTACAGCATACTGGTATCAATATTGTGCAGGCTGCAGAACATATCGATCCGCAATATGCACTTTTACTAAAACAAGCGGTAAATAGCGGCGTAGAAGTTTTAGCTTATCAAACTGAATTATCGGCTATCTCAAGTACCCTGACCCGTTCATGCAAAGTTATTGTTTAGTTCAAAAAGACAAAAATACTAATTAAATAATTTGCCACGCTATAGAGTTTCTGCTATAGATAGCGGCCATAAATTTACGACGCACATAAAATCGCTAATTATTACAGGAGATGCGTTATGCCTGAAGGCACCAAAAAACTCGGCGTACTCGCTATCGCAGGTGTAGAACCTTACCAGGAAAAAGCTGGTGAGGAGTATATGGGTGAAGAGCAACGTGGTCATTTTAAAATGATTTTAGAAGCTTGGCGTAACCAGTTACGTGAAGAAGTTGATCGCACTTTGAACCATATGCAAGACGAAGCTGCTAACTTCCCAGATCCAGTTGATCGCGCAGCCCAGGAAGAAGAATTTAGTTTAGAATTACGTGCTCGTGATAGAGAACGTAAACTAATTAAAAAGATTGAAAAGACATTACAAAAAATTGAAGAAGACGATTTTGGCTTCTGTGATTCTTGTGGTGTTGAAATCGGTATCCGCCGTCTTGAAGCACGTCCAACAGCAGATCAATGTATCGACTGTAAGACACTTGCTGAAATTAAAGAAAAGCAAATGGCTGGCTAATTCAGCAACCACTGACAATCGGTTCACACACATTTTCCGATAATCAGTATATTGGGCGAGATTATTCTCGCCCTTTGTTTTTGTATTTTCCCATCGCTAAACTGACTTAAGCAAAAGGTATATCGGTGAACTCACCTCATTATATTGGTCGCTTTGCTCCATCTCCTTCTGGCCCTCTTCATTTTGGCTCTCTTATTGCCGCACTCGGAAGCTACCTTCGCGCGAAACAACAAAATGGAAAATGGTTAGTTCGTATAGAAGATATTGATCCTCCTCGTGAAGTACCAGGTGCAAGCTCTGACATTTTAGCGACGCTAGAAGCCTATGGTTTATGTTGGGATGACCAAGAGCTCTACCAAAGTCAGCGAACCGATATTTATCAGCAGCAAATTGATACCTTATTGAAACAAGGTTTGGCCTATTACTGTCAGTGCACCCGTAAACAAATTGGCCAAATGGGCGGTGTTTACGATAGCCGCTGCGGACAATTATCAACATCACTCACCCAAGGTGCGATTCGAATTAGAAATACCGCTAAGGTAAATCAATTTGAAGATTTGTTGATAGGAAAAGTGACTGTAGATAAAGGCTTTTCGGGCGAAGATTTTATTATCAAGCGCAGTGATGGATTATATGCTTATCAACTTGCTGTCGTTATCGATGATGCTTTTCAGGGCATCACTGAAATTGTTCGAGGCTGTGATTTGCTCGAAACCAGTTGCAGACAATTAAGTATGAATAAAATTCTTGGTTTTTGTTCTCCAAACTGGCTGCATTTACCCCTTGCGTGCACAAAACCCGGCTTTAAATTATCTAAACAAAATTATGCTAATGCCATTGATATAAAACGGCCACAAGCCAGTATTAATGCGGCCTTGACGTTTTTAGGTCAAGCAAAAGTAGACACAGACGATGTGGATGTCATGCTAAAACAAGCTTGCGAGCAATTTAGTATTGCAGATATTCCTCAAGTATCTGAGATTCTGATAGCGCAGTGATATACTCATTGGCTTACAATTGGTATATCATAGCCGCCAGATTTTTAACCATTTTATTTTAACCATTAATCGTATCGTTCGAGGTGTATTATTTTTCGCCGTATTAGCCAATTCTGCAAACAGCTGTTTGAAGACAATAAATCCACTCCAGTCATTGAGCCAGAAGCTCAAGATGACGGACTGCGCCTGGACATTGTCACCAGAGATGCCCATACAATTTCTAGGCGTCAAATCAGTGAAAATGCACTAAAAGTTCTTTATCGACTCAGCAAATCTGGCTACAAAGCCTACCTTGTTGGTGGTGGTGTTCGCGATATCTTATTAGGCATGGAGCCTAAAGATTTCGATGTAGTGACCAATGCTACCCCAGAAGAAATCAAAAAATTATTCCGTAATAGCCGCCTTGTTGGCCGCAGATTTAGATTGGCTCACATTGTATTTGGCCGCGACGTCATTGAAGTTGCCACCTTCCGTGGTCATCACGGCGAAACCGATGACAAGATTTCTAAGTCAAATGCTGAAGGTCGCTTGCTGCGTGACAACGTATATGGCGAAATTGATGAAGATGCAGAACGTCGTGATTTTACGATTAATGCGCTTTATTACGATATCAGCGACTACTCTATACGCAGCTATGGCGGTGGTATTAGTGATTTAGACGCTAGAACCATTCGTTTGATTGGCGATCCTGAAACTCGTTACCGTGAAGATCCAGTGCGTATGCTTCGCGCGGTACGTTTCGCGACTAAACTCGATATGCAAATCGAGCCAAAAACAGCGGCGCCAATTAAAGAGTTAGCACCACTGCTGAAAGATATTCCTGCTGCAAGAATGTACGAAGAAGTACTAAAGCTATTTTTTGCAGGTAAAGCCCAAGCAAACTATGAAATGATGCGTGATTTAGGCTTATTTCAGCCACTATTCCCGCAAATTTCAGCACAAATTACAGAACAGCCAAACGGTTATACCGCTAAAATGCTAAACGCAGTAATGAGCAATACTGACTTGCGCGTAAGCCAAGACAAGCCTGTTACACCTGCATTTTTTTATGCTGCTTTGCTATGGTATCCATTAAAGCAACGTGCTGATGACATAGCGCTAGAAAGTGGTTTAACCCATTACGATGCCCATGTTGCAGCAATGGGTGATGTGATGGAGCAGCAATGTCGCACCATCAGTATTCCACGTCGCTTTAGCACACCAGCAAAAGATATTTGGCAGCTACAATTACGTCTTGAACGCAGCCAAGGCACTCGAGCATTTAAATTGCTAGAACATCCAAAGTTCCGCGCCGCCTATGATTTATTACTACTTCGCGGTGAAGCAGAAGCTGGCAACATTGGTAAAATTGCCGCTTGGTGGAAGTCATTTGTTGAAGCTGATGAACAAGAACGTTCTGAAATTGCTAAGAGCAGTAAAAAAGGCCCTAGTCGAAACCGTAACGCCCATCAGCGTAAACGTCGTCGCACTAGTAAGCCCAAATCAGATGCTACTGGTGCAACAGGTCCAAAGCCAGCACCTAAACCTGATAATCAAGGCTAATCATGAGCACCATGGCTTATGTGGCATTAGGTGCAAACCTAAATGAACCAGTACAGCAAATTCAACATGCTGTACTGGCTTTAAAAAGCCTTGCTATAGATTCAATTATTACTGTGTCACCACTCTATCGTTCTGTCCCAATGGGCGATGTAGAACAACCTGATTTCGTCAATGGTGTGGCACAATTTAACACTGACCTTGAACCTCTTGCTTTACTCAATGCACTGCAAGAAATTGAAAATGCCCAAGGCCGTGTCAGAGAGGTACGCTGGGGACCTCGTACATTAGATCTAGACATCTTATTATACGAGCAGCAAGTCATCGAGGAGCCTCGATTAACAATTCCCCATTATGGTATGAAACAACGCAGCTTTGTTCTCATTCCACTTGCAGATATTAATCCGCAATTAATACTGCCATGTAAAACCGAATTAAAAAGCTTAATTACCCGTGAAATGCGAGCTGAATTAATTCAAATTTAATCAGCTTTTGTGCAGTTTGCATCGCATATCCATTACTTGAATATGAATTGCTTCTAAGAGTTTATTATGTCAAAAGTCACTAGCTCAACCCTCATTAAATTCAAACAAGAAGGTAAGAAATTTACCGCGCTTACGGCCTACGATGCCAGCTTTGCCGGTGCATTTGATAGTGAAGGCGTCGATGTCTTACTGGTCGGTGATTCTTTAGGTATGGTGCTTCAAGGTCACAGCGACACCTTGCCTGTTACTGTTAACGATATTGCTTACCACACCGCCAGCGTTAGCAGAGGCTGTAAACGCGCACTGCTTATCGCCGATATGCCTTTCATGAGTTATGCCACTCCAGAACAAACAATGGCCAATGCCGCTATTCTTATGCAAGCTGGCGCCACAATGGTAAAACTTGAAGGTGGAGAGTGGTTACTTGATAGCGTTAAAATGCTAACAGAGCGCGGCATCCCCGTTTGTGCTCACCTTGGACTCACTCCACAGTCAGTTCACGTTTTTGGCGGTTTTAAAGTCCAAGGTCGTGAAGAAGATAAAGCCCAACGCATGATTGATGATGCCTTAGCAATGCAAAATGCAGGCGCACAATTACTGGTTGTTGAGTGTATTCCAAGCGCTTTAGCCAAACGTATTTCTGAAGCGTTAACCATTCCAGTTATCGGTATTGGCGCTGGCCGCGACACTGACGGACAAATCCTAGTGATGCATGATGTATTAGGTATTTCTAGCGGTTATATTCCTAAGTTCTCTAAAAACTACCTACAGCAAACTGGCGAAATTCGCGCTGCAGTGAAAGCCTATATTGAAGAAGTCGCTGATGGGTCTTTCCCAGCAGATGAGCATTCATTTAACTAAGCATTTATATCAATCAGCCTCTAACTATTTAAAAGAATGGTTAAAGGTTTAATCGTATTGCACAACCAGGTATTTATTGATGATTACCACAGCGAATATTGCTGAAATCAGAGCACAAGTGAAACAGTGGCACATGCAAGGTGAGACCGTTGCATTCGTACCAACCATGGGCAATTTACATAATGGCCATATCACTTTGGTTACAGAAGCCTTAAAACGGGCAGATCATGTTGTCGTGTCTATTTTTGTCAATCCAATGCAATTTGGCCAAAACGAAGATCTTGATGCCTACCCTAGAACCTTAACTGCCGATAGCGAAGCCCTAGTTAACGCTGGTGCTGAATTACTGTTTACACCAACGCCAGATATTATTTATCCAAAAGGGTTAGATCAACAAACTTTTGTTGAAGTGCCACAGATTGGAGATGAGTTTTGTGGTGCCAGCCGTCCTGGGCATTTTCGTGGTGTAGCCACAGTTGTTTGTAAGTTATTTAATATTGTTCAAGCAGATGTAGCAGTATTTGGTCGTAAAGATTACCAACAACTGATGGTAATCAACGCCATGGCAGAAGATTTATCATTACCGATTGAAATTGTTGGTATTGACACTATCAGAGAGTCATCAGGCCTTGCGATGAGCTCAAGAAATGGCTATTTAACCCCTGAGCAAAAACAACAAGCTGCCGCGATTAAAAAATCCATGGACAAACTCGCTAGCCAAGTTGCAGCAGGTAAAGGTATTGAACTAAGTGAAGCCCTAGCAGCTAAACAGTTAGTTGCTGCAGGCTTTAAAATGGATTATTTATCCGTTAGAAATGCCACTAATCTAGCCCCAGTAACTAGCGAAGATAACAACCTAGTGATCTTAGTCGCTGCATATTTAGGTAACACCCGCCTCATAGATAATCTAACCTTCACCCGTTAATCTATTCGCCACTGACTTTGTAAGACTTAGTACATTTCCCACTAAGTCTTACAAATTTAACGCAAAGTTCTCAAGTGACAATAAAAAATCTACTGTCAAAAAACTGGTTTTATCGTTAAAATTAAGCCATAGTAAATAAGTATATTTAAACATTATAGTTACAAGCGACTATAATGATTCACAACCAACTAGTGCCAATGGATATTGGGGAACTAGCGGTAACCATCTGATATGCCTTCAACACTGGTGCTGAAGCGATATTGGATATACAAAAGGATCTGTGGCCGCATGCCAATTAGACTATTACTGACATTGATAATTGTATTTTTTATGGGGCCATCTTTTGCCTCAGCTAATACTATTTATAAATGTATGAAGGATAATAAGATTGCCTTCAGTCAAACTGTCTGTCCGAAAGAGTTTCGTCAGCACAAAATTGAATATCAACTTGGGATAACCACTGAAGTTGATTCAGATAAGATTGTCTTGAAAGAAGACCCTCTAAAAGCCCTACTGAAAAAACAAACCATTTCTAAAGAAAAGCTGATTCAATTGCTCGACAGTGAAGTGTATCGTCTCAAGCAAGAAAACAGCTATTTTGAGATCTTACGTGCCAGTGAGATACAGAAGCTTGATCGTAATCGTTATTGGCATAAAAAAGAAAAAGACGATCCTGATTACGTAGAAGACTTAGGTGAAATCAATCATCGTTTCGATGAACTAATGAAGAACAATCGTCATGTGATTATTGTATTGATTGAACACAAAAATAAAATTCTTGCGGAAAGCGCCAATGATGGCGCTATTGCCAAAGAAGAAGGCTAATGACCTTGAAATAGCAATAAATCCTTTAACCATTTTTTCAATTTCTGCTTCATATTCAAGTCCAAACTCAAGTTCAATGCTATAAAGCATCTACAAATCTTAATCTGGCTTAAATACCCCAATAACATTTCCACTGGCTTTCTCGGCGACTTTTGCTTCTGTTTGCTGCTCTCGATAATCACAATCAGTACATTCAACGGTTTCAATCCCGTTTTCTTTAAATAACTGAATACTATCTTGCGCATGACATTTAGGGCATTTAGCCCCTGCTACAAAGCGTTTCTTAATTTTAGCCATAATCTTATTATTGTTCTTCTACATATTTGCGATATCAATAGCAGTATTTTGCCATGAATTGGTTAATCCAGTCTCGCTCTAGTGTTAAAAAAGTATCAATTACGCTATTATCGCTGCACTTTTTGTCATATCACCAATCAAGTTGCCATTCATGATCAACATCAGCCAAGCCCAACTCATTCGCGGAACTAAGACCTTACTCGATGAAGCCGATTTAACCGTATATCCAGGCCATAAAGTCGGCCTTGTTGGTGCAAACGGTACAGGTAAGTCGTCGCTATTGGCGCTGATCCTTGGACACTTACAACTCGATAAGGGTGATTTCAGTTTACCTGCAGGTTGGCAAATAGCCACGGTAGCTCAAGAAACACCTGCTCTAGAAGTATCGGCGCTCGAATATGTTCTTGATGGTGATATTGAATTTAGACAACTTGAAGCGCAATTAGCTGTCGCTCAAGAAGAAGATAATGGCCATAACATTGCACTTATCCATGGCAAAATTGACGCTATTGGTGGCTATGCAATCCGATCACGAGCCGGCTCATTATTAGCAGGTTTAGGTTTTAGTGAAACAGAACAAAGCAATCCAGTAAAAAGTTTCTCAGGTGGCTGGCGTATGCGCCTTAACTTAGCGCAGGCCTTATTATGTCGCTCTGATCTTTTATTACTCGATGAACCGACCAACCACTTAGACTTAGATACCATGTATTGGCTTGAGGGTTGGATTAAAGCATACCAAGGCACCTTGATTCTAATCAGTCATGACCGTGACTTTATCGATGGCATTGTCGATGAAATTGTTCATGTAGAACATGCCAAGCTTAATTACTACAAAGGTAACTACAGCTCATTCGAGCGTATTCGTGCTGAGCGCCTATCGCAGCAACAAGCCGCATTTGAACGTCAGCAAAAAGAACGTGCTCATATGCAGTCTTTTGTCGACCGTTTCAGATATAAAGCCAGTAAAGCTAAGCAAGCTCAAAGTCGCTTAAAAGCTTTGGAGAAAATGGCTAACCTGTTGCCTTCTCAAGTTGATAGCCAATTTCATATGGCGTTTCGTGAACCAGACGCGCTACCAAATCCGCTAGTGACCATGGAAAATGTCTCTATTGGCTACGGCGATAAAACCATTTTAAGTGAAGTAAAACTTAACTTAGTACCAGGTGCTCGCATCGGCCTACTTGGCCGCAACGGTGCGGGTAAATCGACTCTAATTAAATTGCTTACCGGCGACTTAGAACCTAAGACTGGTAAATACCAGCCTAATCCAGGGTTAAATATCGGTTACTTTGCTCAGCATCAAATCGAGTTTTTAAGTTTAGATGACAGCCCGCTGCAACATATGGTGCGCTTAGCACCCAATGCTAAAGAACTAGAACTGAGAAACTTTCTCGGTGGATTTGGCTTTAATGGCGATATGGCATTATCTGCTGTAGGCCCTTTTTCTGGTGGTGAAAAAGCGCGCCTAGTTTTGGCTCTGTTAGTGTGGCAAAAGCCTAATGTTCTACTGTTGGATGAACCTACCAACCATTTAGATTTAGAAATGCGTCACGCACTCACCATGGCATTGCAAACTTTTGAAGGTGCAATGGTTATCGTGTCACATGATCGACATCTTTTACGATTAAGCTGTAGCGACTATTACCTTGTAGACCAAGGTGCAGTAAAGCCATTCCAAGGTGATTTAGATGATTATCATCAGTGGTTATTAGATGCGACAAAAGCTGCGCAGTCCCTTTCAGCCAAAGATTCTGAAGCAAAACCTGCTGTAGATAAAAAGCAGCAAAAACGCTTTGAAGCTGAATTAAGACAAAAAGTGTCGCCACTACGTAAACAGCAAATAAAATTAGAAGCCCAGCAACAAAAAATAACCACTCGGTTAGCTGAACTGGAAATCGACTTAGCTGATGGCTCACTGTATGAAGCAGAAAACAAAGCTAAAATGACCAAGGTGCTTAATGAGCGAACTGAGCTCACTCAAGCGATGGACGAAAGTGAAATGACTTGGTTAGAAATCCAAGAACAAATTGAACTAATCGAACAAGAGTTTACTCTTAGCTAAACTATTTTAGTTATTTAACTTTAGTTATTTAACGTTAAGCAATATCTGAATTGCACTGCGCTATATACCCAAACAACCTGAAGATGCTCGATTTCAGCAAGAATTTACACGCGTTTAGGCAAGGCATTGATTGCGGGTAATGGTTATTCCCTTTTCAAAAACAATAACGCAGCATAAACGCGTGTAAAACTTGCCCTCAGGGAGTTTCACCGTGTTCCCACTACGTTGTTGCGCTAATTTATAAGGTACCTACATTACCGCATTAACGCGCCTAGTATTGAGAACACGGTGAAGCTCTGAAACACGTATCTTCAAGTTGTTTGGGTATAAAAGGAATGAAACACCGTCATTATCGAGGGCATCAAGTCATCGATAATCACAGGCTTAAAGCCGATTAATCAGACACTAATATTTTCAGGAGAAATGCACAGTGCAACAGTTTAATTCGTTAATTTGGCGTGATTGCGATAACCGTTACGCTACCCACCGTTTAAGCTATATTAGTGTTCAAGATGATTACCAAGTGAATGTTAATCTGCTTTTGCTAGCACAGTACCTAGATCAGCAAAACCACCCTTTAGCGCTAGCTCAATGGGAAACATTAGCGGCCACTATTGAAGATTGGGACACTAAAGTTGTCTCGCCTTATCGTAAATTACGTCGACTCGCTAAATCCCATTTACAACCTGGTGAATATCAGCAAATGCTTGATATTGAGTTAATGATGGAGCGTAAGACTCAGCAAATGTTGCTAAGAAAGCTCAATCAATTTGATGCCGAAGGAATTAGCGTCATCTCCGATAATAACAATCCAAGTTACAATACCGACAACTACTTATGTTTATTTGGTATTGATGCAGACTACTTTACAGAGCTTCAATCGGCATAAACACTGTTAACTTCATTGAATCTAGAATGACCAGTGCTGAATTAAGCATTTATAATCAAGCATTTAGAATTAAGAGTGTAGAGCTTAAAATTCAGAGTATTAAGTGAAGCATCAGTCAATACGGCGCTCAACGCGCCGTATACCATTCTCAAGCTTTTCCAACGATTAAGTCTTTGCTGTATCATGCTGTGGTAGTTTGATTGAAATAATGGCAGCCAGTGCAATTAAACCGCTCGAAATCCACAAACAAGCCTCGAGACCGTATTGCTGAAATACCCAACCAGACAATAAAGTACCGATGAGTCTGCCCATGGCGTTTGCCATATAGTAGAAGCCAACATCTAACGAGACGCCATCTTTTCCTGCATAACTGACAATTAAATAACTGTGCATTGATGAGTTAACTGCAAACAAGCCACCAAATATAAGTAAACCGCCGATCAAAATAGCTTGGCTATGCCAATCAAAACTCAGTGCTAGCGCAATAATGGCTGGCACAATCGCAAGCATTGCCGCCCAAGCCAAAGCACTTTTACCATCTGGTACCTTACCTTGCTTTTTTCCTGTGAAGTAAGGTGCAAATGACTGCACAGCGCCATAGCCAATCACCCACAGGGCTAAAAAGCCACCTACATACCAATGGTCCCAATTAAATTGACTTGCCAAGTACACTGGTAACGCAACCACAAACCACACGTCTCTTGCAGCAAACAAAAATAATCTCGCTGCGGATAAATAATTAATGGTGCTGCTTTTAGAGAATATCTCCTTAAACTTAGGTTTAGCGCTGGCTTTTCCAAGCTGGCTTTTCAGTGTTAATACACTGAATACCCACACCACAAGTAATGCCACAGCCATGATTAAAATCGCAGTTTGAAAACCAAATACAGAGAGCAGTGCACCACCTAAGAAGAAGCCGACCCCTTTTAACGCATTTTTAGAGCCAGTTAAGATTGCGACCCATTGATATAACTTACCTTCAGCACCCGCTGGCACTAGGGTTTTAATCGCACTTTTGGCACTCATTTTATTGAGGTCTTTAGCTATACCAGACAAAGCCTGCGCCGCCATAACCCAGACGACGGTTAGCCATTCTGTGGGCACCAGCAACATGGATAATGCGATGACTTGCATCGCAAGACCAATATTCATAGTGCGATTTAGCCCTACTCTTGCACCAAGCCAGCCACCCACTAAGTTAGTGACAACACCAAAGATTTCATAAAATAAGAACAGCATGGCAATTTCAATCGGGCTAAAACCTAACCCGTGAAAATACAGTACCACCAGCATGCGTAATGCACCATCTGTTAAGGTAAAAGCCCAGTAATTACCAGTGACAATTAAGTACTGTTTTATCTCATTGGGTAAATTAGCCAGCTTAGCCACAAAAGACATTGCCTAAATCCTATTTCATGCTGCAAATATTGATGCTTAAAAATGTCAAAAGTTTACGCGTCAGCTTTATCTTGTAAGCCAACTAAATCTTGTAAGCCAACCAGGCGCATCAGCTCAGCAGTACGATTCGCATAACCCCACTCATTGTCATACCACACATAAAGCTTAACTTGAGTGCCATTAACCACCATGGTCGAAGGTGCATCAATCACGCCTGAACGCGGGTCTGTCTTATAATCGATTGATACTAATGGTCTGGTTTCATAGCCAAGTACCCCAGCAAGCTCGCCAGATGCTGCATCACTTAATAAACCGTTAACTTCCCCTTCTGTGGTCTCACGACTGACTTCAAACACGCAATCAGTAATAGAGGCATTTGCTAAAGGCACACGAATCGCATGACCATTTAAACGGCCTTTCAGTTCTGGGAATATATGAGTAATTGCCGTAGCAGATCCTGTGGTAGTAGGAATAAGGCTCATGCCACATGCTCTTGCACGGCGTAAATCTTTGTGGGGAGCATCTAGAATAGTTTGAGTATTAGTAATGTCGTGAATTGTGGTCATTGAACCATGAACAATTCCTAATGATTCATGAATGACTTTAACCACAGGCGCTAGGCAGTTTGTGGTACATGAGGCAGCTGTGACAATAGGGTGGATGTCTTTATCATAATCTTGATGATTTACACCCATGACGATATTCAATACGCCGTCTTCTTTAACAGGGGCTGTCACTACAACACGTTTTACGCCTTGCTCTAAATAAGCTTGTAGTTTTGCTTTGGTCTTCATTTGACCAGATGCTTCAATGACGACATCGCAGTTTGACCAATCAGTATCAGCAATGGCTTTATTGGCTGTACAAGTGATTTTATGACCGTTTACTTCAATTACATTATCTGTAGCTACCGCTTCATGTTGCCAGCGGCCATGAACTGAATCGAAGTTAACTAAATGCGCCAGCGTTGCTGCGTCACCGGCAGGGTCGTTAATTTGAACAAATTCAACGTCAGCCCAATCGAATGCAGCACGAAATGATAAACGTCCCATACGGCCAAAACCGTTAATTCCTACTTTAATTGTCATAACTCAACCTTGTTTAATCAATATGCTTGATAGGATGGTGTTAATCACCGGGTTATATATAAATTCTTTATACTCAATCGCCTATTACCTAAGCCATTGATTGTTTTAAATTGGTATTTTGCCGCAAAGTTATCCATTGAGTCAGTTTGTTATTTCCACTACAACCCAAATGCCCTTAACTTTGCTGACTCATTAAACGTTTACAATACTTGTGTATGAATGCATCAGCCATCTTCATCCACAGATTCGTTAAGCTTATATCAAAAGAGAAAACTGTCGTTTCATGCATTTATCAACATAAATCTATAAACGAGTAATTCTCAACAAGTCCCTATTAACAAATCACTATTAATAAGTTCCTCTCAATAGGCAACTCTGAATGAAGATGACGAAACTATATGTGAAAAGTCACATATACGCAATCTCACATATAGGTTTACTATAAAGTTATTATTGCTTATTGTGATCAAGCTTGATGTTTTCTATTACCTTAATATTTTTCCGTAAAAACATTATGAATAGACGACTTCGAAGGGAACTTAGCCCACATAAATTGACTACTGAGCAATCAGTAATGCAGCCCCACAGACCAGACAGCTTTATAGCTCTGTGCTGTCACTTTGCGCCCTCACCTTGCAAAGAGATTGCAATGAGCTTACCGTTAGAGCATCCATTGTTTAACAATCAAAGAGTTATAACACCTGTTTCAGGATTGTAATAAGTCAATTTATTAACACCTCGAATTACATATAAAAAACTGAAAATAAAGGGTTAATAATAAAAGCCAAAGAGTAATAGCCGGTTAAAGCTTAAAATTACTACTTAAGAATGAATATAAATGAGTAAGATAAACTATCCTTTTGTGAGTAAAACTGCGATATGACTCTCAGTTCCTTTATTAAACACGAATTTATATCACTTTAGACTAATTATTATTGCAAATAATTGTTTAATATATAAATTACCCTATTACATAATCTTATATATTCATTTATTAACTGGAGAAAGACAATTATGAAAATCAGTGCACGTAATTCACTTGTTGGAAAAATAATTTCAATTGAACAAGGCTCTGTAAACAACGAAGTTGTTATTCAACTTGCTCCTGGTGTAGAAATCACTTCTGTTGTGACTAAAAAATCTTGTGAGCAACTAGGTTTAGTTGTTGGTGGTAGTGCTTATGCAATTATCAAAGCAAGTAATGTTATGGTCGCTGTAGACTAATTATACGACTCTATTTTACAATTCGTAATCAGCAAAAAGTTACCTTTCATAACTTTGCTGCATTAAAGATTAGTACACACAAAGTGGAAAGTGGATGAAAATCTTATTCCACTTTGATGTTTACCTATAAAGCAAACGTTTAGCTGTAAAAACAAGCCGGAACCTGATTAATTCTTCTATTTTAGAGTAAAGTTCCCTCTCAAAACTTTAACAAACCAAAACCAAGCAGCCTACATCTGCGCCTGTGCCTTTAACATCCGCCTTTATGACTTTAATGTGATGTTAATTAGAGCCTGTTTAAGCTTGATAATCCTTCATTTAGCTTCCTTGCCATTATATTTAGCTTCTCCTTAATCTATAATCAGCTTATTAACTAAAAAATTAAGTCATATATAAAAGGCATACCATATGGTGATGCGCCATAGCATTGCGTAACATTTTCATTGCTACCCCTGAGGAGTTTCATGAATACAGTCTACTCTATTGGAGAACTCGAATCGTTTCTCATCGCGATTTTAGTTTTATTTATCGGTCATTCGGTCAATCGTCACTTAGCCGCTTTCAGAAAATATAATATCCCTGAACCCATAGTCGGTGGACTTATTGTCGCTGGCTTTATTACCATTTTGCACTTCAACAACATCAGTATTGAGTTCTCACTATCAATGCAAAACACCTTGATGTTGATGTTTTTCAGCACTGTGGGCTTAGCCGCCAGTTATAAACTCTTACTCAAAGGAGGCAGCAAGGTTTTCTTATTTTTGGGTATCGCTTCGGTATATATCATTATCCAAAATGCTGTAGGGGTAAGTTTAGCGACTGCACTTGGGCTAGAGCCGATTATGGGCTTAATTGCAGGATCCATTACTTTATCTGGTGGGCACGGTACAGGTGCAGCATGGGCACAAACCTTCCAAGAAAATTATGGCATTAATACCCTTGAATTTGCTATGGCAGCGGCTACTTTCGGCCTAGTCATGGGCGGTATTATTGGTGGGCCTGTTGCACAGCGTTTAATTAATAAAAATAACCTAGTTTCCTCATATGGTGTTGGTGGCAATCACCATAAAGACCATCCCGATCTCATCACTTACGATCAATTAGAAGAAGATAGAGTCACCGCTAAGAAGATTTTAGAAGTTTTGTTTGTGCTATTACTTTGTGTTGCAGGTGCTAAATGGTTCGGTAAATTGGTGTCTGTAATGGATATTGGTTGGCTTAAAATGCCTGAATTTGTTTATGCATTATTTTTCGGTGTGGTGATTACCAATGCTACAGAATTAACGCGTGGATTTAAAATAAACAGTGAGTGTGTCGATATTCTTGGCACTGTGTCATTAGCCTTGTTTTTATCGATGGCGCTAATGAACTTAAAGCTGTGGGAAATTTTTGACCTAGCAATACCGCTATTAATTATCTTATTGACTCAAGGTATTGTGCTTGCATTTTTTGCTTATTTTGTCACCTTCAGGTTGATGGGCAGTAATTATGACGCAGCTGTAATGGCTGGCGGTCATTGTGGTTTCGGTATGGGCGCAACTCCGACTGCGGTTATGAACATGGGTGCGTTAGTATCAAGAACAGGTCCGTCTCCACAAGCCTTTATGGTGGTACCAATAGTTGGCGCATTCTTTATTGATATCGTCAATGCCATTATTCTGCAAGGCTATTTGGGAGTGATGGGTTAACGCCTTTCTTCACAATTACGGTTAATAACAGCTACAAAAATGCCAGTCATCGACTGGCATTTTTTATTGCTGTATTAGTACGTACTTTCATACAAATACCATTTTTTGCTTTCGTGATTAATCGTGAGAATGGCCTTCTTCACCGTGCTCTTTTCCTGCACAGTGACCACATTGATTAATTTCAAAACCAGCTTCGGTTTCAGTTAAACGGCCATTGCTGATAAACAAGTCAACCAGCTGCGCTCCTGTCATATCACTAGCACGGCAGGTATGAAACTCTGCATTTTCGCCAAACTCTTGCGCCATAAGGGCAAGCCATTGCTGGTGAGGCTGAGGCGTGTTTTGCGCTTTCATCAACTTAATAACATTACGACCGTGAATTGAGTCAGACATTTAACCATTCCTTATATTTAAAACACTATTTTACGTTAAAGCACCGCCACCACTTAGTGCGGTAGCTCATGGTTTAACAATAATTAATCTACAATTTAAGTTCCCACTCAAGATTCGGTATAGTGTCTTTAAAATTTCAACAGCGTAATTGTAGGCATAATGGCGAAGCAGATTTCTCAAGAAACCCAAAACGAAGCAATGAAAGTGGCCAAAGCCACTCAAAAACCATCGCAAACCAAAGAGCAAACTAAGCTGATTGCTCAAGGTATTGAAAAAGGCATTGCCGAGTATAAAAAGCAGCAAAAGGCAAAAGCCCGTGGCCGAGATAAGCAGCGCAAGCAAGACTTAAAAACCAAGTCACGCCAAGAAACGAGTGAAATAGAATTTAACGCTGAAGTGCCGACCTCATCGCCTAAATTCCCTTGGATATTACTGGCAGCGAGCTGGGTGGGATTTTTAATCTACGCCTTATTAAATGGCAATTTAAACATTTAAACTCACTCTCAAAAACCAAAAGTCACTTCCAAAAAACAAAAGCCAGCATATGCTGACTTTTTGTTTTAATTGCTGGTGAATCATTAGGGCGTGTATATGGTCTCCTCCAATATTGCAATATAAAAAATAGCGTTGTGACAGTGATAGGTTTGCGTTCGTATATCCGGCTTCATAATTGAAACGCTTGGGTTTCGAGCCTTGATGAACTTCGCACATATCGTCCTTATCGTTGACACGAGTTATAAA